>CAVURO010000007.1:0-72816 GCA_963743945.1 uncultured Actinomycetes bacterium | reverse complement strand
TGACTGCATCGTTCAAGGGGCCATAAGCTCGACAACCGTGAACAGTTCGAACCAGCTGGTCCAGAAGTTGTGGAACTTCTGCAACGTCTTGCGGGACGACGGGGTCTCGACCATTGAGTACGTGGAGCAGCTCACCTACCTGTTGTTCTTGAAGATGGCCGACGAGCGCCAGAAGGCCGGTCTTGGCGAGGTGGTTCCCCACGGGCTCGATTGGCAGTCGCTGCTCGACCGTGACGGTGACGAGCTCGAGGTGCACTACCGCCACATTCTCGAGAACCTCGGCAAGCTGCCGGGCACGCTTGGCACGATCTATCGCAAGGCCCAGAACCGCATCCAAGACCCGGCCAAGCTTCGCCGTCTCGTGGTCAACCTCATCAACGAGGAGCTCTGGACCGCAGTCGACGCCGACCTCAAGGGCGATGCCTACGAGGGCCTCCTCCAAAAGGGCGCCGAGGACACCAAGTCGGGCGCCGGGCAGTACTTCACGCCCCGACCATTGACCCGAGCGATGATCGCCTGCCTGCGACCCGGGCCAGGCCAGGTCATTGCGGACCCGGCCTGTGGCACCGGGGGCTTCCTCCTCGCCGCCCATGAGTGGGTCGTCGAACACCACATCGCCCAGATGGATGCCGACGACAAGCGCTTCTTACGTGACGAGGCCCTGCACGGCTGGGAGATCGTCGACGGCACGGCACGGCTGTGTGCCATGAACCTCCTGCTGCACGGCATCGGCACGCCGAATGGCCCGAGCCTGGTCACGGTTGCCGACTCGCTGCGTGCCGACACGGGAGAGCGTTTCGATGTGATCGCCGCCAACCCCCCGTTCGGACGCAAGTCGTCGATGACCATGGTCAACGAGGCCGGCGAAGCCGAGAAACAAGAGCTCGTCATCGTGCGCGACGACTTCTGGGCATCGACGTCGAACAAGCAGCTCAACTTCTTGCAACACATCAAGACCATGCTCAAGATCGGTGGCCGAGCGGCCGTGGTCCTGCCCGACAACGTGCTGTTCGAAGCAGGCGCAGGCGAGACCATCCGGCGGCGGTTGTTGAGCGAATGCGACCTGCACACGATCCTGCGCCTGCCGACCGGCATCTTCTACGCCCAGGGCGTCAAGGCCAACGTGTTGTTCTTCGATCGCAAGGCCGCCGCCGCGGACCCGTGGACCAAGAACACCTGGATCTACGACCTGCGCACGAACATGCACTTCACCCTCAAGACCAAGCCCTTGCGCGTCGAGGACCTTGCGGACTTCGTCGAGTCGTACCGGGCCTCGGATCGGAGCAAGCGGGTCGAGTCGCAGCGCTTCCGTCGCTTCACCTACGACGAGCTGATGGCCCGGGACAAGGCCAACCTCGACATCACCTGGCTGCGCGACGAGACCTTGGACGATGCCGCCGATCTGCCCGCCCCCGCCGTTCTCGCCGCCGAGATCGTCGACGAGCTCGAGGCAGCCCTGGCACAGTTCACCGAGCTCGCCGCCACGCTCCCGATCGAGTCGGCGTAACCGGGCAGAGGTGGCCACGTAGGCTCGCCACTCATGGAGAGTGATGACTATTTCGTTGCCCTGCGACGTGAGGGCGAGGCATTTGCCAGGGCATGTGAGGGAAATCTCGATGCCGAGGTTCCCTCCTGTCCGGGGTGGACGGTCGAGAGGCTGATGAGTCATCTCGGCCGGGTGCACGGATGGGCGGCCGAAGCAGTCGGCAACGGTTCGGGATCGGCCCCCGCCGGGTTTCCGCCCGCGCCCGCGGAGGTGTCGCCGGCGTGGTACCTCGGCGAGCTCGAGGCCCTGCTCGCCACACTGGCCAAAGCCGATCTCCTGGCAACGCGGTGGACGTTCTCCCCCGGCCATCACCAGGCCTGGTTCTGGCTCCGACGCCAGGCTCTCGAAACGGCCGTCCACCGCTGGGACGCACAGGCCGCGACCACGACACCGCCGGAGCCGATCGAGGCGGGCCTCGCCGTCGAGGGCATCGACGAGTTGCTCGGTGTCTTCGCCCCCCGAGCGGTGCAACTTGTCGAACCCTTCGATCTCGGTGGCACGATGCACCTCCACGCAACCGACCATGCCGGCGAATGGGTGATCGCCGTGGAGGATTCAGCCCTCCGGGTCGAACGAACACATGCCAAGGCAACCGTGGCGGCGCAAGGAACGGCGAGCGATCTCTACCTCTGGCTCTGGAAGCGCACTTCCGGCGACACGCTCACCACGTTTGGCGACATCGCCATCCTTGATACCTGGAGGTTGCTGAACTGGGGTAAGTGAACGTTCATCAGACGTTTTCAAACGTGACTTGTGTCACGCAAACTCCTGGCCCCTACTCTTTGGGTCATGCAACATTCTTCGATCATGCAACGCAGCCGCATCTCACTCCCCATCATGATCCTCTCGCTCCTGGTGACACTCGGAATGCTCGCTCCGATTGGTCACGCCAACGCGACCGTGGAGTCATCCGCCTCTGCTACCTCTGCACCTCTACTGCCTCTGCGCCGGCGGCGACGCTGGTCTCGGACGTCGAGATCGGCCCCCGTCTCCACGAGCTCACCATCGACTCCCCGGCCATGGACGGCCAGATCAAGGCTCGGCTTCTCGTCCCGATCGGCTGGGACCAGGATCCCGATCGCCCGCGGCCGGTGCTCTACCTCCTGCACGGCGCGAACGGCAACGAGAGCAGTTGGACGAGCAAGCCCGGGCTGCAGGAGATCATCGCTCCCTACGACGTGTTGGTCATCATGCCCGACGGCGGTGAGGCCGGCTTCTACTCCGACTGGTACAACAACGGCAACGGCGGCGCACCCGCCTATGAGACCCATCACCTCGTCGAGCTGCGACGCATCCTCGAGGAGGACTATCAGGCCAACGGCCGTTACGCCGTCGCCGGGGCATCGATGGGCGGGTTCGGCACGATGTCCTATGCCGCACGCCATCCCGACATGTTCGCCGCCGCATCGTCGATCAGCGGTGCGCTCGACACCGGCATGGCCGACCCGCTGGGCATCCAGTCCCTCGCGGGCGTCTCCGGGGTCGCCGCCCCGATCGATCTGACATCGGTCTGGGGACCCAAGGGTGCAGGTGAGGTCCGTTGGCGAGCCCACAACCCTGCCGACCTTGCATCCAACCTCGACGACGTCGAGCTACGGGTGGGCGGGGGCAACGGCATCCCACGAAAGGACGAGCTCGACGAGGAACGCCTGTCCCTGGTGACCACCCTGGAGGCCGGGACCTGGGCGATGAGCAAGAGCTTCGTGCACCAGCTCCGTCGCTTCGACGTGCCCGTCACGACGGACTTCTACGGGCCGGGCCTGCACACCGGGCCGTACTTCCGAGGACAGCTCGAGCGCTCGCTGCCGATGCTCACCCAGGCGATGGCTCAGGACCGGCCGGTGCCCACGACCTTCCGCTATCGCAGTGGCGAACAGGCCTTTTCGGTCTGGGGATGGAAGGTCGCGGCGGGCTGGTCCGAGCCGACCTTCACGGACATGGTCGTCGACGGCAACGAGCTCCGATTCGCCGGCGAGGGCGAGGTGACCGTGACCACGCCGGGTCGATTCGAGCCGGGGAAGACCTACCGGATCGCCAACCGTCGCATGCAACAGGACATCATGGCCGATGCCGGCGGGAGCTTGACCTTCACGCTCGACCTCGGCGACACCGCTCGTGAGTACCGCGATCGACTGCGTGATCGGGCGGCGAAACGTCCCCTCCTGGGTGTCTCGGTCTCCATCTCGCCTGCCTGAGCTCAGCAGGACACGGGTCTGCAGGACAGCGGGACACGGGCCTCAGCAGGACACGTCAGCCGACGCGTGTCGCTCCAGGAAGGCGACCACTGCATCGGTGAAGACGTCGTTGCGGTCGCCCGCGACCATGTGACCCGCATCGGCCACGTCGACGAACTCGGCGTGGGGGGCGGCCGCGAGGAACTCGGCAACGCCCTCCTCGCTCACGACGTCGCTCATCCGGCCGCGCACCAGGAGGGTCGGGATCGTCAACGCATGGGCGGCGTCGAGCAGTCTGGTGGGGCGGTCGGCATTGGAGGCGTGGCGTTCCGGGGACAGGAAGGCCGGGTCCCAGTGCCAGCGATAGCGCCCGTCCTCACCGAGGCGGAGGTTCTTGCGCAACCCGTTGAGGTCCTTGGGACGAGGCCGGTGGGGCATGTAGCCCGAGACCAGATCGGCGACCTCCTCGAGGCTGGAGAAGCCGTCGGGCATGGCCGTCATGAACTCGAGAATGCGCAGAACGCCCTCCGGCTCCAGTGTCGGTGCGACGTCGACCAGGATCAGTGACGAGATGGCCGGGTCGGCGTCCGACCCTTCGCCGGCTGCCAGCAATGCCGTCATCCCGCCCATCGATGCGCCCGCAACGGAGGGAGGAGTCTCGAAGGATGCCGCGACGGCCATCAGATCGGCCATGAAGGCGTCCATCGAATAGTCCCCGTCCGGCGCCCAGTCGCTCTCACCGTGACCCCGCAGGTCAAGGGTGAGGGCTTGGAACCCGGCATCGGCCAATCGCGCTGCGGTGCCCCCCCACGCGTGTCGGGTCTGTCCGCCGCCGTGGAGCAGCACCACGGGCGGGGCATCCTTGTCGCCGTAGACGTCTGCCGTGAGGGTCACTCCCCCATGGCCGGTGAACAGGACGGTCCGAGGATGTTGGCTCATACAACCAACTGTAGAGGGATCAGCGATCCCTCTCCATCATGGGGTCGCGAGCGTCTCGGGAATCCACGTCATCAGACGTTCACGCAGTGCGTCACTCGACTGGGTCAGCAAATGACCGGTGCCCGGGAGAACCACCAGCTCACCGGTGCCGCCCGCCAGCTGACGGACGACCTCGCTGGCCTGCACGGGCAACAACTCGTCGGCGTCGCCGTGGAACATGAGCAGGGGTCGACCCGCCAGATGCTCGGCGACCTCACAGCCTGCCGATTGGGTCGCCAGGGTCACCACCCCCACCACCACCTCGGGCAGAAACGCCCCGACCCGCACCGCGATGGCACCCCCGAACGAATGACCCATGGTCACCATCCGCTGCCCGCCCTGGCGAGCGGAGACCTCCGCTGCGGCAGCCACGTCGAGCGTGCAGGCCGACAGATCGTTGGGCCTTCGATAACCGATGCGCAACATGGCGATGTCGTGCTCGATCAGCGCCACGCCGAGATCGTGGTAGAGGCCGTCGGCGGGGCCGAGCAGCCCGCCCATCGCCCCCCCACAGGCGATGACGACCTCCTCGGCGTCGTGGGCCCCGTGCCACATCACCGTCAGCAGCCCCTCCATGGTGAACATCTCGAGATGGTGCAGGGTCTCGGTGATCTCGACCTGCTGGGTGGCCAGCACGCCGAGACGCTCCAGTGGCGTGCGGGTGTCGGGCTCCGCGGCATCGGAGCCCGAGGTCGAGCTCACAGGCCGAACATGGCGCCGAGGCCGAAGCTGTGTCCCGCCGTCAGACCACCGTCGACGAGGAGCGCGTGGCCCGTGACGAACGAGGCGTCGTCGGAGGCGAGGAACAAGGCTGCGGCCGCGACCTCATCGGGCTGTCCGAAGCGGCCCAGCAGATGGGCTTCCGCAATCTTCTGCGTGATCGCCTCGACCCCGGGCGTGCGCAACATGGCCGTCATGGGTGTCTCGATGAATCCGGGGCACAGGCAGTTGGAGCGAATGCCGATGCGCCCGTAGTCGACGGCGATCTGCCTGGTCAGGAGCACCACGCCGCCCTTCGAGGCGTTGTAGGCGCTGGCGATGTCCATGCCCTCGACGCCCTCGATGCTGGCGAGGTTGATGATGCTGCCCGAACGCTGCGCGAGCATGGCCGAGGCGATGACGTGCTTGGTCACCAGAAAGGTGCCCTTCAGGTTGATGTCGAGCACGCGATCCCACTCGTCCTGCTCGAGCAGGTGCACGGGAGCCCCGCCGGCGACGCCTGCGGCATTGACCAGGATGTCGATACGACCGTGCTCCGCCACCGTCGCCTGCACCGCCGTGGCCACGCCCGGCTCGTCACGCACGTCACCTGCGTGGAAGCCCGCGAGGTTTGCGCCGGCATCGGGCGCCTCGCCGAGGTCGAAACCCACCACGACGGCCCCCTCAGCGACAAAGCGCTGCGCGCATGCCGCTCCGATCCCCGACGAGGACCCCGTGACGAAGGCAACCTTCTTGTCCAAACGCATGTGCTCCACCCCTGTGTCCCTCCCGGCACGTGGTCATCCACGTCCGATCCACCTTGGCCGTCGGATCGGCCCTGCTCGTCCGATTCGTGTGCCCCGCATCATCGACAAGGATCGGTGGGCCAGTCAACCGAGCACACAACCGTCCCGGCCCGCCCGCGCGTCAGACGAGCGAGCTGAGGAAGGTGTCCACGGCGCTGTTGACCTCCTCCGCGTGGGTCTCGTGCACGAGATGCCCGGCGCCCTCGATCATGAGCAGCGTGGCGCCGAGCTTGCGCTCGAGGTAGGCGCAGCCGCCGTGATAGCGCTTGTCGCGCTCACCGACGATCAACAGCGTCGGGGCCGCAATCGTCGACAGGCCGTCCATCACCAGCGCATCCGGCTGCGTCGCGATGCCGGCCACGAAGCTCGGCAGATCCAAGGACGCAGCCATCGAGTCCATGCCTGCGTTCCACTTCTCCCTGGCCTCCGGGTCACGAAAACCTGGACCGGTTGCGATCAGCACCAGCGCCCGCACCAGGGAAGGCCGGCGGATGGCAAGGGCCATCGAGAGATAGCCGCCGAGTGAATGGCCCATCAGGACGGCGGGCTCCCCCGGCGTGCCCGCCGATTCGACGATGTCGCGAAGATCGTCGAGTGCCAGGTCACGGCTGTAACACGCCGGGTCGGACGGGCGCTCCGATCGCCCGTGGCCACGCAGATCCCAACTGGTGACCGCGAAACTCGCCGAAAGAGCCGGGATCTGGCCCGCCCAGGTGTCCGAGGATGCCCCGACCCCATGGGTCAACACCACGGTAGGGCCCTCCCCAACCTGGTCGCGATGAAGCTTGACCGGACACGACGAGGAGGGCTGCGACGGCATGGCCCCATCTGAGCACACGAGAGGTCGAGCCGCCGGCGAGGCCGACCCTTGAACAGGTACGACCGATGACACAAGAGAACTATTGACGATAAGACAGATACTCGTTATCGTCTTGAAGTATGACGGCTGCGGTCGCAACCTCCGAGACATCCTCACCCGGGTCGGGCACCGACCTCGATGCGCGCATCCGAACCGCCTGCCTGCGCTGCGTCGAGCGCTGGGGCATCAACAAGACCACGCTGGAGGATGTCGCCCGGGAGGCAGGTTGCAGCCGGGCCACGGTGTACCGCCTTTTCCCCGGCGGCAAGGACAGTCTCATCCATGCCGTCGCGACCGCCGAGGCGTCGACCTTCTTCGCCGCTCTGTCCGACGAGCTCCGAGCGTCCACGACCCTCGAGGATCGTCTCGTGCTGGGCGTCGGTCATGCGCTCCGTCGGCTCATCGGCCACCCCGCCCTGCAGGCCCTGTTGACCTATGAGCCCGATGCGCCCGCCGTCCATCTCGCGACGCCCTCGATGGACGGCCTCGTTCGGCCGGGCACCGTGTTCACGGCCGCCCAGCTGTCGCCCTGGTTCGATCGTCCCCAGGCGTACGAAGCGGCCGAGCGGGTCGTACGGGTCGTGTTGTCCTATGCATCCTGTCCATCGGATCACGTCGATCCGAACGACGAGGCGTCCGTCCGCCACCTCATCGACACCTTCGTGATGCCGGGCATCATGGCGCTCGCACGTCCGTCGGCGCCTGCTTGACCACGACCACCAACCATCGACCACCAACCAGCAACCAGCAACCAGCAACATCCATTACGAGGGGAATCACCATGACAACCAACCAGGAACTGATCGGCCGTGATGAGGTCAACGACCTCGACGCCATTCTCGCCATCAGCAACAAGGACGTCGATGCCGTCGTGCACGAGGTGCGCAGCAACTACGACACGATCTTCACGTGGGACTACGACAAGGGTCAGCGTCCCAAGCTGAACCGCCTCTACGAGAAGGCCAAGAACTCCATGTGGAACGGCGAGACCGACCTTCCCTGGGAGACCGAGATCGACGTCGAGTCCCTCGCTGCACTGCAGATGCAATCCTTCGGGTTCCAACAGCTCGAGCTCGGTGGCACGGTGTTCGAGAAGTGGGGCGAGAAGGAGTTCCTCCAGCTCGGCATCGAGAGCCAGGCGTGGGCGCTGAGTCAGTTCATGCACGGCGAGCAGGGTGCGCTCATCTGTACGGCTCGCATCATCGAGAACGTGCCGTGGATCGACGCGAAGTACTACGCCGCGACCCAGGCCATGGACGAGGCCCGCCACGTCGAGGTCTTCGCCAAGTACCTCGACAAGCTCGAGAACCACTACCCCGTCAACGCTCACCTCGGCATGCTGCTCGACGACATCATCGAGGACGACCGCTGGGACATCACCTACCTCGGCATGCAGATCATGGTTGAGGGCCTCGCCCTCGCCGCCTTCGGCTTCATGCACCAGATGACGACCGAGCCACTGCTCAAGCAACTGCTGCGCTACGTGATGAGCGACGAGGCCCGCCATGTGGCCTTCGGCGTGCTCAGCCTCCAGGAGGTCTACGAGAACATGAGCGCCGGCGAGCTGCGCATTCGCCAGGAGTTCGCCTACGAGGCGGCGGTGCGCATGCGTGACCGCTTCCTTCAGCAGGAGGTCTGGGACCGGATGGGTGTCGACCCCAAGGCGGCGATGACCCTGTCCCAGCAGTCGCCGTACCGGGCAGAGTTCCAGAAGATGCTCTTCACCAAGATCGTCCCCAACTGCAAGAAGCTCGGACTTCTCGATGCCGGCGATGCCTGGCTGCGTCACAAGTTCGAGGAGCTGGGCGTCATCCAGTTCGAGAACTGGGCCGACACCGGCGAGGAGTACGAGATGTTCGCCCTCGCCGAAGGTGAAGTGCAGAGCGCCTGATCAGCCGGTCGCCTGCGACCCCGAAAGACGGTCACCTTCGGGTGACCGTCTTTCATTTTTCTGACTCTCATCTTTTCGGACTCTCATCTTTCGGATGTCGTCCGCAGGGCTCCGGCCGCCGCCGCTCGGCTCAGGCGATCCCGCACGGCGGCAGCGAGGCCCGCATCGTTGCCATCAGGGGCGCTCGGTGGAGGCACCGCAAGAAGGATCCCCACGCCCGCGAGGTCCGCCTCACGAAGTCGGGCGTACAGGTTGCGGGCGTAGGTGGTCGCGTCCCTTCCGCCGGCGAGCAGCACCACCTCCGTGGCCACGTCGGCTGGGAGGTCGGCTGGAATCTCCGGTGCAAGCACGCCCACACGCACGGCTTCCCCGTGCGGCACGGTCTCGGGAGGCACGGTCTCGGGAGGCATGGTCTCGGGCGGCTTGGACACGAGCCGCAGTCGCTCCTGGAGTCGGTGAGCCTCGACGAGCTCAACGCGAGCGGCGGGTGCGTAATGTGCCGCCAACATGCCCGGTGCTCGAGCGGGGCCTTCGGGCGTGGCGATGACGGCGCGACCGATGACCCCTTCGATGGTCTCGATCGAGACACTGCCTTGACGCAACAGCATCGGCGCCTCACCGGTGAGGTCGACGATGGTCGACTCCACGCCGACCCCACACGCTCCCCCGTCGAGCACCACATCGACGTCGTCGCCCAGATCAGCCACGACGTGAGCGGCGGTGGTCGGACTGACCCGTCCGAAACGGTTTGCCGAGGGCGCGGCCACTCCCCCTCCGAATGCCCGCAACAGCTCGAGGGCAACCGGATGGCTCGGCACCCGCAATCCGACCGAGTCACGACCCCCGGTGACGACGTCGGACACGACGGAGGAGCGCCGCAGCACCAAGGTGAGCGGACCGGGCCAGCATGCGGCAGCCAGCAGACGTGCATCCGATGGGATCTCCCGAGCCCAGGTATCGAGTTCGTGGGCATCACCGAGATGCACGATGAGCGGATGGTCGCTCGGGCGGCCCTTGACGGCAAAGATCCGCCGAAGCGCCTCGTCATTCGACGCGTCGGCGCCGAGTCCGTAGACCGTCTCGGTCGGAAAGGCCACCAGTCCGCCGGCACGCAGCACACCTACGGCCTGCGCAACAGCCGGGGACGCCGAGCTTTCCGTCGAGGGCTCCCTCAACGCGTGGGTGAGGGCAATGGAGCCCGGGATTGCGCTGCTGCCTCGTCTCGATACTCGCCGAGTGCCCCGACCAGATCAGGGTCGCCGGTCGCCAGGATTCGGACGGCAAGAAGCGCGGCATTTCGGGCGTTTCCCACACCCACCGTGGCCACCGGCACGCCTGCAGGCATCTGCACGATGGAGAGCAGCGAATCGAGGCCGTCCAGGTGGGCCAGGGGGATGGGCACGCCGATCACCGGGAGGTGGGTCGCTGCCGCCAACATGCCGGGAAGGTGCGCTGCACCACCCGCGCCGGCGATGATCACCTTCAGGCCGCGCTCAGCGGCTGCCTGGGCGTATCCGAGCATGTCGATGGGGGTGCGATGCGCCGACACCACGCGAACCTCGTGCTCGACCTCGAACGCACCGAGGAGGTCTGCGGCGAGCTGCATGATCGGGAGATCGGATGCCGAGCCCATGACGACACCGACGAGGGGTGTCGGCTCCGGTTCTTCCTGTCGATTTCGTCGGATCACACCGGCTCCCTCTCTCGAGCGCCCATCAACAAGCCGGCGGCTCGACGGGCCCGTTCCCGGGCGTCATCCAGATCATCGCCGACCACCGTGACGTGGCCAAGCTTGCGACCGGGCCGGGCCTGCTTGCCGTACAGGTGCACATGTGCCCCGGGCACCTCCAGCGCCGCTCCCAGCGCTGCCTGGGGTTCGACGCCGTCCCCAGCGCCCAACACGTTCGCCATCGCCACCGCCGTTCCGACGAGCCCGGGCTCGCCCAGAGGAAGATCGAGCACCGCCCGCAGGTGGTTCTCGAACTGTGAGGTCACACAACCCTCGATCGTGTGATGGCCGGAGTTGTGCGGACGCGCCGCCAGCTCGTTGACGACCAAGCCGTCCGCGGTGACGAACAGCTCGACCGCCAGGATCCCCACCAGGTCCATCGCCTCGGCCATCCGACGTCCCATCGCCTTGGCCTGCGCCTCCAGAGCTGCGCTGAGGGGCGCCGGTGCGAACACCTCGTGACAGATGCCGTCACGCTGCACGGTCTCGACCACCGGGTAGACCACGCACTCGCCCGATGGACGGCGAGCGACCATCACCGCCAACTCCTGTTCGATCGGCACCCAGGCCTCGACCAGCAGTGCACGACCGGCAAGCTCGACGAACAGCTGCTCGGCCTCGGCTGCGTGGCGAACCACGAAGACGCCACGCCCGTCGTAACCACCGTTCGCGAGCTTCACCACCAGCGGCCAGCCCTGACGGTCCCCGAAGGCCACGATGTCATCGGCTCCCTCCACGGCATCGCTGTACGCGGGAACGGGCAAACCCTCCTTGACCATGACCTCACGCTGTCGACGCTTGTCGAAGACCGTCGTCGCCACCGCCGCGCTCGGCCGCAGGATGTGGCCGGCGGACTCCAGATCGCGCAGGTGGGCGGGATCGATCAGCTCGTGCTCGAACGTGAGCACGTCGCACGACGCGGCAAAGCGCCGCAGAACCTCGAGCGACCTCGCCGAACCGGTCTCGACGTCGGCGGCCACCAGCGCTGCAGCGTCCTCGGGAGTCTCCGCAAGGAGGCGCACGGTGAGACCCAACGCGATGCCCGCCTGGTAGGTCATCCGGGCGAGTTGTCCCGCGCCCACAATGCCGACGCAGTCACCCCGGGTCGGTCTTCGAGCGATTGCCACGGCTGCATCCTACTTGGGCCGCCGTCGCTCTCCGGTGACTCTCATGCGTCATCGGCCCCATGACCCAGGCCCGCATGCAACAAGGCCGTCACGCGACAAGGCACGTCACGCGACAAGGCCCCCGGCGGACCGGGGGCCTTGTCGCTGTTCGTTCCCGACAGGAAAAGGTCAGCGCTGGGTTCCGACCTTGAGATCCTTGAAGGGAAGCTCCTTGTCGACGCGCGGCTCGGACGGAAGGCCGAGGACTCGTTCGCCGATGATGTTGCGCTGCACCTGGTCGGTACCGCCTGCGATGGCGATGGCCGGGCAGAACAGGGCGAGGAACTGCATCATGCCGTTGAGCGGAGCATCCTTGCCGTGCAGCATGCCCTGGGCGCCCTCGATGCGAAGGCCGACGTCGCGCATGTGGCGCACCATGTTCGAGGCCATGAGCTTGCCCGTGGACACCTCGGGACCGGGACGTTGACCGCGAGCGGCGGCGGCCTGCGAACGTAGACCGGTGTAACGGGCGATCTCCATCATCGTGTAGAGCTGGATGATGTCCTGGCGAACAAGCGGATCCTTCTGCTTGTTGAACATGGCCGGCAGCATCTTGATCATCGATGCGCCGCCGCCGCCGAAGGCCGCTGCCATGCCGGCCATCTCGCCTCCGCCGCCACCCTTCATGAGATCGCTCAGCTTGGCGTTCAGGTCGGGAAGGCCGATGACCTCACCGCCGCCCATGCCGCCCATCGAGCCGGCGCCGAGCGAGTTGCGCTCGTGTGCCAACGTGGTGACCGCCACGCCCCAGCCTTCGCCCTCGTCGCCGATCATGTTGGCGTGGGGGACCCGTGCGTCGGTGAAGAACACCTCGTTGAAGGTCGCTCCGCCCGTCATCTCCTTCAGCGGACGCACCTCGATGCCGGGCTGGTCCATGTCGATCACGAAGTAGGTGACGCCCTTGTGCTTGGGCACGTCGACGTTGGTGCGGGCGATGAGGATGCCCCACTTCGAGAACTGGGCGCCGGAGGTCCACACCTTCTGGCCGTTGACGATCCACTCGTCGCCGTCACGCACTGCCCGGGTCGAAAGGCTGGCGAGATCGGAACCCGAACCGGGCTCACTGAAGAGCTGACACCACACCTCTTTGCCCGACACCATGGAGGGAAGGAAGCGTTGCTTCTGCTCATCGGTGGCATGGTTGATGATGGTGGGCCCGGCCATCATGATGCCGATGCCGCTGGGGGGCCCGTAGGCGCCAACCCGCTTGCGCTCCTGGGCGACGATCGCCGCCTGATCGGAGTTGAATCCCTTGCCGAACCACTCCGCGGACCACGTGGGAAGACCCCAACCGGACTCGGCGAGGCGCTCCCACCACTCGCCCAGCGTGAGATCCGGGTCCCAGTTCTTGTCGAACCAGGCGCCGGCCTCGGCGCGGATCGCCGCTGACGCTGCGTCCTCGATGACCTCAACTTCGGGCATGAATTCCCTCCCTTTCGAACGATGCTTCGGTCATTCTCGTCCGACCGAGGTTGATCGTGCAACACGAGACCCACGGTGTCTCGTCTTCATCAACACGAGACCCACGGTGTCTCGTCGCGATACGCTCCCGAGAAGGCCGACACGGGCCGGGTCGAACAACCGGGGGGTTCTCGTCATGACCGCAGGCTTCTTCAATTTCGCCATCGAACAACCCGATGGCCTGGCGGTCGTCGACAGGCGCCACCAGCTGACCTGGGCTCAGTTCGACGAGCGGGTGAACCGGATCGCCCATGTCCTGGCCGACGCGGGCATCGCCCGTGGTGATCACATCGCCATGTTGATGGGCAACCGGAGCGAGTTCAGCGAAGTCCTGGGCGCCGCCATCAAGCTCGGGGTGCAGATGACCCCGGTCAACTACCACTTCACCGGCGAAGAGGCCGCCTACGTCGTGGAGAACTGCGACGCGAAGGCGCTGATCGTCGATGAGGCCTACCTCGCCGCCGGCGAGCACTGTGCAGCGATTCCGGCCCTTCGGCTCAAGGTGGTGACCGGCGACGTGGCCCGTGGGCCCTTCCTGGCCTACGAGCCCGCCATTGCGGCGGCTTCGGCTGATCGCCTGCCACTCGATCGCGAGCCGGGCGGCTTCATGCTGTACACCTCGGGCACGACCGGGCGGCCCAAGGGCGTGAACCGGTCGATGGCGCCTCCCGGTGCAACCGTCGAGGGGCTCATCTCGATGCTGGCGATGATGGGCCAACCGCTCGGCGTGCAGCCAGGCGGCGCGCACCTCCTGACCGGGCCGCTCTATCACGCTGCGCCCCTGGGCTTCAGCTCCATGGCCTTCAACCAGGGCAACACCTTGATCATGATGGACAGGTGGACGCCCGAGGAGACCCTCGAGCTGATGACCAGGTGGAAGATCACCAACACCCACCTGGTGCCCACGATGTTCGTGCGCCTGTTGCGTCTCCCCGACGACGTCAAGGCCGCCTTCGACCCCTCGCACCTGCAGGCGGTGATCCACGGCGCGGCCCCGTGCCCGTTGTGGGCCAAGGAACAGATGATCGAGTGGTGGGGCCCGGTGATCAACGAGTACTACGGAGCGACCGAGGGTGGCATCACCACCATCACGGCCGAGGAGTGGCTCCAACACAAGGGATCGGTCGGCAAGGCATCGGTCATGTTCGACGTCGAGATCCGCAGCGACGACGGTGATCTGATGCCCGTCGGCGAGACGGGCACGGTGTACTTCCGCTCCAAGATGAGCCCCAACACCTTCGAGTACTACAAGGACGAGGCCAAGACGAAGGAGGCACATCTCGAGCCCGGAGTCTTCACCCTCGGCGATGTCGGGCGCGTCGACGAGGAGGGCTATGTCTGGCTCACCGATCGCAAGAAGGACCTGATCATCTCCGGGGGCGTCAACATCTACCCGGCGGAGGTCGAGCAGGCCCTCTCGACCCATCCGGCCATCGCCGATGCCGCGGTGTTCGGTATCCCGAACGAGGAATGGGGCGAAGAGGTCAAGGCTGCCGTCGAGCTGCTCCCCGGTTTCAAGCCGTCACCCGAGCTCGAAGCCGAGCTGATCGAGCACTGCCGCAACAACATCGCACACTTCAAATGCCCTCGTTCGGTCGACTTCGAGGACGAGTTGCCCCGTCACCCGACCGGCAAGCTCTACAAGCGCCTGTTGCGTGATCGATACTGGCAGCGCGAAGCCCGCATGATCTGAGCCGTCCATCCCATCGCTCACCCCCGACAAACCGAACCCGAAGCCAGGAGAATCGTCATGGATGCCCGAACCCCCGTCGTCGTAGGAGTTGGCCAGGCCACCAACAACACCGACCGCCTCGTCGAGCCCTTGGACCTGATGGAACAGGCTGCCCGCCTGGCCATCGCCGACGCCGGGGGAACCATCTCCTCGCGCATCGGCTCGGTGGACGTGGTCAATGTGCTCTCACACGGGTACACCACTGCCGCAGGGTCGCTGGCCTCTCGACTCGGCCTTCCCGCCGGGGCGAGGCGTTACACCGCCATCGGAGGCAACACCCCCCAGTACCTGGTGGCCCAGGCATGTGACGCCATCGCTGCCGGCACCGTCGACGCCGTCCTGATCGTCGGAGCCGAGGCAGGAGGGTCCGCTCGGCGAGCCCGAAAGCTCGGCGTCGACCTGGAGGTCACCGGCGTCGAGGGCCTTGGGCCCGACACCCCGCTCGGCACGGAGCGCAACGGCGTCGGGCCGGCCGAGATGGCAGCGGGACTCTTCGCACCGGTGATGGTGTACCCCATCTTCGAGAGCGCACTCGCCGCTCGCGCCGGGCGCTCGCCGGCCGAGCAACGCGCCTGGCTCGGCAGGATGATGGCTCCCTTCACCGAGGTGGCTGCCACGCACCCCGACCTGGCCTGGTTCCCAACCGCCCGCACTCCCGAGGAGCTGTCGACCGTCACCGCCGACAATCGCCTGGTCGGCGAGCCGTACACCAAGCTGCTCAACAGCATCATCGAGGTCGACCAGGGCGCGGCGATCCTGGTCGCATCGGCCGAGGCAGCCGATGCTGCCGGGGTCGCCCGTGATCGGTGGGTCTTTCCGTGGGCATCGGCGGACTGCAACGACGTGTTCCTGCCCGCCGAACGCCCGGACATCTCGCGCTCGCCCGCCATCGCCGCGGCCGGAGCCGCCGTGTTCGCAGCCGCGGGCGTGGGAGTCGGCGACCTCGCCACCATCGATCTGTACTCGTGTTTCCCGTGTGCCGTCGAGATGTCGGCCGAAGCGCTCGGGCTGGACTGTCTCGACCCACGAGGCCTGACGGTCACCGGTGGCCTCCCCTACTTCGGTGGCCCGGGCAACAACTACGTCAGCCACTCCATCGCGACAACCGTCGACCTGTGTCGTCAGACCCCGGCCGACATCGGACTCGTGACCGGCCTCGGTTGGTACGTGACCAAGCATGCCGTGGGGCTCTACTCGGCCACGCCACCACCGAACGGCTGGCAGCACCCGGACATGACCGCGGAGCAGGCCCGCATCGACGCAACGGCCATCGAGGTGGTCGGCGACGTGAGCGGGGCGGCCGAGGTGGAGGGCATGACCGTGCTGCACGACCGGGTGCAGGGGCCGACCTCTGCGCCGATCTTCGCCCGCTTCGCCGACGGCCGCAGGGTGGTCGCCGCTGCTGCGAGCCCGGAGCTCGCGGCCTCGCTGGCCGGAACAAGCCTCGTCGGCCAGAAGGTGACCGTCACCGCAGCGAGCGGTGGGGCTCCCACCTACGAGGTGGCGTAGCTCCCGATCTCCACGGGACGTAAGCCACGACCTCGTCATGGTCCACAATGGTGGGCCATGACCACGATCTTCGACGACCTGCTCGCCACCAACAAGGTCTGCGCAGCTTCCTACGACGGCGCCGGGCTGTCGCGGACGCCGGCTCGACACCTGGCGATCGTCACCTGCATGGACACCCGCATCGATCCGATCGGTCAGCTGGGGCTCAAGCGAGGCGACGCCCACATCCTGCGCAACGCTGGTGGACGGGTCAACGACGACGCCCTTCGATCACTGGTGCTGTCGGTGCAGCTGTTGGGCGTCAGGGCCATCGCCGTCATCGGCCACACCGATTGCGCCACGGCCAAGATCACCAACGATTCGGTGCGAGCCACGTTGATCGAAAAGGGAGTCGATCCTGCGGTCGTCACCGACCTCGATGTGCACCCGGTGGGTGATCAGAAACAAGCCATCCGTGACGATCTGGCGCTCCTGGCCGCATCGCCGCTGCTCCCCCACGATCTCGCCCTCGCCGGTTTCATCTTCGATGTCGAGACCGGCGAGCTCGAACCGGTCTCGAGTTAATCGAACAAACCCTGGGTGCCGATCGGCACGGCCATGCCGAGGTGGGCATAGGCGGCCGGAGTCGCGACGCGGCCACGTGGGGTCCGCATGAGCATGCCCTGTTGGATCAGGAAGGGCTCGTAGACCTCTTCGATGGTCTCGGTTTGTTCCGACACGCTGATGGCGAGGGTCGAGAGGCCAACCGGTCCCCCGCCGAAGTGTCCGCAGAGCGCGGTCAGAATGGCCCGGTCGACCTTGTCGAGTCCCCGTTCATCCACGCCGAAGAGCAGGAGCCCTTCCCGTGCCGCTGCATGGGTCAGCGTGCCGTCTCCCCGAACCTCGGCGAAGTCCCGAACCCGGCGCAACAACCGGTTGGCGATACGGGGGGTGCCCCGTGACCGTGAGGCGATCTCGGTTGCGCCCTCCGGGGCAAGCGCCACCCCCAGGATCGTCGCAGCTCGACGAACGATGATCTCGAGATCCTCGATCGGGTAGTGATCGAGTCGCTCCACGAGGCCGAAGCGATCACGAAGCGGGCCCGTGATGAGACCGGTGCGAGTGGTGGCGCCGATCAGGGTGAAGCGTGGCAGGTCGAGACGGATCGATCGGGCGGAAGGGCCCTGGCCGATCACGACATCGATCTGGAAGTCCTCCATCGCCGGATAGAGGACCTCCTCGATGGTCCGGGCCAACCGGTGGATCTCGTCGATGAAGAGCACATCGCCCTCGTCGAGGTTGTTGAGCATCGCAGCGAGGTCGCCGGGGCGGGTGAGCGCGGGCCCGGAGGTGATCCGCAGCGACACGCCCATCTCGGCCGCGACGATGCCGGCGAGGGTCGTCTTGCCGAGACCGGGAGGGCCCGCGAACAAGAGGTGATCGGCGGCCTGACCACGCCCTCGGGCAGCTTCGAGAATGATCGAGAGATGGTCCTTCAGCGCCGCCTGACCGACGAACTCATCGAGTCGACGGGGACGAAGGCTCACCTCGGCGCTCTCCTCCTCGACGGTGAGGGCCTCGGAGATCAGGAGCTCCTCACGCATCGTCACCCTCCCCCATCGGCCGGCCAATCATCGAGCGGGCGTCAACCGGGCGAGCGCGAGTTTGAGCATGGCCGACGCATCGACGTCCTCGGGCAGGACCCGAGTCGCCTCACGAATCTCGTCGGGCCCGTAGCCGAGTGACGCCAGCGCCTCGCGTACCTCTCCCCTGACGGAGCTCGTCGGGCGGATGGAGCCTTGATCGCCGGCCGGGCTCGACACCGCGCCGATGTCATCGAGCTCGATGACATCGAGACGCTCCTTCAACTCGATGAGCAGGCGGGCTGCAGTCTTCTTGCCGATGCCGGGCACCAGACACAGTGCATCGACGTCGTCGTTGGCAACGGTGGTGCGCAGGACATCGGGCGACAGTGAGGAAAGGATGGCAAGCGCCAGGGACGGCCCGACCCCGTGGGCACCGAGCAGCGCCTCGAAGCACACGCGCTCGTCACGGGAGAGAAACCCGTACAGCGCGAGCGCATCCTCACGCACATGTTGATGGGTGTGGACCAACACAGGCGAACCGTTCGGGGGCAAGGTCGACCGGGCGCTGCCCGGCATCAGGACTCGGTAGCCAACGCCTGCAACCTCGACCATGATCTCGCCGCTCGTGGAACGTTCCACCAACACACCTCGCAGGAACCCGATCATGGCAGGAACCCGATCATGGCAGGAACCCGATCATAGCTGGGCCCCGAGGGCGGTCGTGGCCGCCCGGACCCGGGAACGCAGCGGAGCGACCGCCTGGTGGCACAGTGCCAACGCCAGCGCATCGAAGGCATCCGCCGGTGCATCGAACTCGGACAGTCCCAACAGGGCCGACACCATGCGCTGGACCTGGCCCTTGTCGGCGCCGCCCGCACCGGTCACAGCCTTCTTGACCTCGTTCGGCGTGTACTGCACGACCTCGCAACCGGCGTTGACCGCCTCGGCCATCGCCAGGCCACTGGCCTGGCCCACCGACATGGCCGTGCGCACATTGACCTGGAAGAACACCCGCTCGACCGCGACCACGTCGGGCTTGATCTCACCCATCAACGAGCGGAGACCGTCCTGGAGCTCCGCCAGCCTCAGGGGCAACGGCGTGACAGGGTCCGTGCGCAACACCCCTGCCGCCACCGCATGGAGACCATCACGGGCGCGACGGACAGCGCCGTAACCACATCGGGTCAAGCCAGGGTCGATCCCCAAGACGAACACAGGTTCGACTATATCGGGGTATCGACACCGAGGTATCGATACCCCGATCTCAGGACCTGAATCGGTCGTCCATCGATAGAACCGGTGGGGAACCCCTCGTAGGACTCGCCGCGTCCTCGACGGTGGTGGTGGCCGTATAGGCGGGCCCGGTCAGAACGATCGCCCCGGTGTAGTTGAGGATGGTGAGGGTGATGGACCCGACGACGATCGCGGTGACCCTGATTCCACGGCTGAGCCTCATGACGTCGACCTGCTTTGCTCGGTAGCCCGGCTGACCCCCGGTTGGGGCCCCGTGGCATTGCGTCCCCGCCTCTCAACGGGTTTGCCGTTTCGCTGTCAATCTCCCTACGACACCCCCGCTGTCACACTGGAAACAACGTCAGCTCAACGTTTGCCGGGGCTGGGTCGAGGTCAACGATGCAGGGCGAGCGGGCGGTCGAATGCCTCCGGCGGCAGGGGTCGCCCGAAAAGGAATCCCTGACCGAGCCTGCAGCCGAGTTGGATCAGCTCGCTCCGTTGCTCGTCGGTTTCGATGCCCTCGGCGATCACCTCGAGCCCGAGATCTCGACCGAGAGAGATGATCGATTGCACGATGGTCCTCGATCGGGGGCACCGGTCGAGGTCCGCCACGAAGCTGCCGTCGATCTTGAGCTGACGGACGGGGAACTCGCGAAGATAGGTGAGGCTGGCCCATCCCGTGCCGAAGTCGTCGATCGAGATTCGCGCACCGAGGTCGTCGATCGCACGCAACACGGTTCGTGCCTGCGCGATGTCCTTCACGAGAGCGGTCTCGGTCACCTCGAGCCACAGCCTGTCGGCGGGCATGGATGTGGCTGCCATGACCCCTGCAATCCGCTCGGGCAGGTGAGCGTCGGTGAGCTGCCTCGCCGACAGATTCACCGAGAGGTTCAGGTCCTGGCCTGCATTCCTCCACGCCTGCGCCTGTCGACACGCTGCTTGGAGCACCATCTCGCCGAGGCCGACGATCGCCCCGCAGCGCTCGGCCGAGGCGATGAAGGCGCCCGGGAGCAGCAAGCCGCGTGTGGGGTGTTGCCACCGCACGAGCGCCTCCGCCCCTCTCCGGCTCGAGTCCTCGATGTCCACGACGGGTTGGTAGTGAACGGTGAACTCGTCCCGGCGCATGCCGCGGAGCATCTCGTTGTCGGTGTCTGCGGTCCTGTCCCGGCCGATGAGGGCGATGACCCGGTCTACTTGCCGGGCGGACCGACCATCCGGGGCAGGGTTGAAGCCCAGGATTCGTCGCTCAGGGTCGGTGGTGAAGGAGTCAGCGGCCATCCTCGGGCGAGCGGCAGTCACCATCTCGTCACAATTCGGCACGTCCGCGGCGTGATCCCACATCGTCACCTGGCTCGCCTGCTCGCCTTCCCAGAACACCGGCATCGATGCGAGGTCGACGCGTACCGGGTTGCCGTTGTCGGGGACGATCCACATCGACTCGGGACAGGGCCACCGCCCCATTGCGACACTGGCGCAGTGGGCAATGCCCGCATCCTTCGAGGCGGGAGCGAGGAGGTCGAGGAATGTTCGCCCGATCATGGCTGTCGGATCGTTGACCGCCAGGAGATCGAGCGCACAGGGGCTCGCGAACCGTACGGTACCGTCGACCAGCACCAAGGTCGCGTCATCCGAGAGGTGCCTCCCTCCATGCGCTCCCCGCATGGAGGTGAAGGGCACCTCCATGGAGGTGGGCACATCGTCGGGCTCGAAACGGTAGCCGGCGCCCTTGACGGTGACGAGACGCACCGGCGTCTCTGCGTGAGGCTCGATCTTTGCCCGCAACCGGTAGATGTGCTCGGTGACCGTTGCCGCACCCTGCCATTCCGACGATGACGCCCACACCTTCTCCAGCAACTGGCTTCGACTGAAGGTGCGCCGCGGCCGGGCGACAAAGAACGCCAAGAGGTCGAACTCCTTGGGCGTCATGTGAAGGAAGCGACCGTCGAGGGTGAACCGGTGCGATTCGGCATCAATGCCGAGAACCCCGCCCGGCAGGCCGGCATTCGGGCTGATCGGCTCGACGTCGGTCGAGCATGGTTCGGTCGGGGTCGGGCTCATACCTTGAGGATCGGCTCCTGCATCGGTCGTCGAACAGACGCGTTCGCGCCAGATGCAGGCCAGTGCTGCGTCGCCATCTCGGACACCCGGTCCCATTTCGACCCCATCCGCCCGAGCCGGAGCGTCTTGGCCTTACCCGCTCGCCGTGTCGCTCGGATAGTCGATGATGCCCTCGCGCACGGCGGTCACGACTGCCTCGAGCTTGGAGTGGACCTGCAACTTGTTGGAGAGATTCTGCACGTGGTTCCGCACGGTGTTGAGCTGCAGTCCGAGACGCTGCGCGATCTGCTTGTTGAGGAGTCCCGACGCCATCAGCCGCAACACATCCAGCTCGCGGGCCGTGAGGTCGACACCAAGGCCTCGGTGGGTTGGACGAAGCCCAACCATCAGCGGCGCCAGCTCACTCGGAGCGGTGATCACCTCGCCGTCGTTGATCGCGAGGATCGCTGCGATCAAGGTGTCGACAGCCTCCTCCTTCTTGACGAACCCCGAGCAACCCGCTGCCATGGCCCGGATCAGGGCATCCTCGTCGGTGCGGGCGGTGAGCATGATCACCTTGACCTCCGGAGTGCGCGCCTTGATCTGCTCGGTTGCCTGAGGCCCGTTGCCGTCAGGCAGCTCGAAGTCCATGAGGATGACATCGGGTTGGTAGGCGGCTGCCGCGGCGACGGCCTCGGCGACACTGCCCGCCGCACCGACGACCCTGATCTCCGGCCGGCTCCCGAGGAGTCGGACGAGACTCTGCGTGAAGATCTCGTGGTCGTCCACAACGAGCACGCTGATACGCGTCGGCCCGTCCTCCTCATCGGGGTACACCTCACGGATCGCTCTGATCTCGTCCATCGCCGCGAAGAAGGCGTCGAGCAGGCGAGGCTCGAACTGTCGACCTCGAAGGTCGGACATGATGGCGATTGCCTCCTCGAAGGACAACCCGGGTCGGTAGACGCGGTTGCTCGTGAGTGCGTCGAAGACGTCGGCGACGGCGGCGATCCTCGCCTCCTCCGGGATCTCCTCGCCATGGAGGCCGCGCGGGTAGCCGCCGCCGTCCCACCATTCGTGGTGGGTGAACGCTACGTCGGCGGCAGCGCGCAACAGACCTGAGCTCGAGTCGGCCAGCAGTCGATGACCGATCTGGGCGTGGCGTTGCATGGTCGCTCGATCGTCGGATGACAGCTTGCCCGGCTTGAGCAGGATGCCATCGGGGATGCCGATCTTGCCCACATCGTGCATCGCGGTCGCGAGGCGAAGGGTGTCGGGAGAACAGCCCGTGAAACCCACAGCCTTTGCGAGCACCACGGCGTATCTGCTCATGCGCTCGATGTGACGACCCGTCTCCTCGTCACGCAGCGACACGGCACGCGACAACCGTTCCATGACCTCCTTGTCGTTGCGCAGCGATGCATCAACGCCGTCCTCCATCGTCTCGACCAGAGCCCCCAACGCCTTCGTGCGACTGATCGTCCGCTCCAGTGCCCGTGCATGGCGGCGCTCTGACGACTCGAGGTCCATGCGTCGAAGTGCCCCTGCCATGCTGATCAGAAGCTCGTTGGCTTCAAACGGCTTGACGACGTACCCGAATGCCCCGAGACCGAACGCCACATCGGCGACCATCGGGTCATCGACGCCCGTGGTCATCACCACGGCAAGATGTGGGAAGTCGGTAGTCAGAGCGGTCAGCAGATCGAGGCCGGACCCGTCAGGCATCGAGATGTCACACAGGACCAAGCGGATGTCCCCGTCCGCGTCGAGCGCGAGACGCGCCTGGTCGGCGGCGGCAGCTTCGACACATTCGTAGCCGTGGCGAGCAAGGGTGCGGGCCGTGCTGTGACGAAAGTCGGCCTCGTCGTCGACGACCAACACCTTGATTGCCGACGCCGCCACGACGCCGTTTGCCACCTACACACCGCCGTCAAGGACGAGGCGGACCTTGCGGAGCAGATCGTCGGCGGAGAAAGGCTTCTCGATGAGACTGACCCCCGACTCGAGCACGCCCTGGTGAACGATGACGTCGTAGCTGTAGCCGCTCATGAACAGCACCTTGGTCGCCGGACGGAGCGCGACGATATCAACCGAGAGATCCTTGCCCGAACGTCCCGGCATGACGACGTCGGTGAGCAGCAGGTCGATCGTGCCCAGATGATTCGCTGCGATCGTCATCGCCGCCGCTGCATTGGCAGCCGCCAGCACCGTGTAGCCGTGTCTACTCAGCAGCCGCTGCGCCGGGTCGCGCACGATCGCCTCGTCCTCCACGAGCAGCACCGTCTCCCCCTGCTCGTACAGGCCCGGCTCCAGTTGTGTCGCCCGATACGATGACGTTGATTCCGACGTCGCGGGGAGATCAACCCGGATGGTCGTGCCCCTCCCGAGCTCGGAATCGATCGACACGTCGCCACCGGCCTGGTGGGCGATCCCGTAGACCGTTGCCAGACCCAAGCCGGTGCCCTCACCCTTGCCCTTGGTGGTGAAGAACGGCTCGAATGCCCGGTCGACCACCTCCGGGCCCATTCCTGTGCCGGTGTCCGAGACCGTCAGACGCGCATAGGTCCCCGGCTCGATCCCGCGGAGGTTTGCGGAGCGCTTGTCGATCTCCAACCTCTCCGTCTCGATGTCGAGCCGTCCGCCACCGGGCATTGCATCGCGGGCGTTGAGCGCCAGATTCATGACGACCTGGTCGATCTGGCCTCGATCGGCCTTGATCAGCGGCAGGTTCTCGGCGAACACCGTTTGCAGATGGTCGACGTTCTCACCGATCGTCCGGCGAAGCATCTCCTCCATGTCGCCGACGACCGTGTTCAGATCCAACACTTCGGGTTGCACGACTGTTCTCCGACTGAAGATCAACAGCTGACGGGTCAACGCTGCCGCTCGCCTCGCCACGTGGCTGATCTGGCTGATGTCCTCGGCCAGGGTCACGAACGCCTTGTCGCCCAGGAGACCACGACGAGCCATCTCGTCCTGGAGACTTTCGGACACGAGACCGGCATAGTTCATGATCCCGGCCAGCAGGTTGTTGAAGTCATGAGCAATCCCACCCGCAAGCTGGCCCACGCTCTCCAAGCGCTGCGCCTGGTGGAGCTGACCTACCAGCGATGCGCGTTCCTCGTCCCGCTCGACCTTGACCACGCTCGCCTCGAGCCGGCCCCGCTCCTCGCCGATACGCTTGCTGTCGGTGATGTCGCGCACCGCTGCCAGCGCGAGTATGCCCTGGTCGGTCACCAGGGACGACAGCGAAATACCGAGTGGAAACTCCGTGCCGTCCTTACGTCTCCCCGCCGGATCGAGACCCAGGCCCATCGCCCGGGGAATCGGATCGGCGAGATAGGACGCCCGATGATCGGCATGAAGAGACCGCACCCGCTCCGGGACAAGGACCTCGATCGGCCGGCCGATCAGCTCGTCGCGCGGGTAGCCGAACAGGGCTTCGGACTGACGATTCACCAGGCGAATCAATCCGGCGGCGTCCACGGCAACGATGGCATCGGGCGCAGCGTCGAAGACACCCGCAAACGTCTCCGCTACCACCTCGTGGGGAGGGATCTCCCGGACGGTCGCCACCACCAATGGGCCATCACCCGTCTCGACGGTCACCCGGGAGATGTCCACCGGGAACCTGGTGCCGTCCTTCCGGCGGGCGACCACCTGTCGCGACGCACTTGGCGACTTGACGGTCGCATCACCGTCAGGCCCCCGAACGTCTTGATGATCGGTCGTCATCCACTCGGGAACCAGCAGGTCGACGTCCTGACCGAG
This sequence comes from uncultured Actinomycetes bacterium, assembly GCA_963743945.1. Lineage (GTDB taxonomy): Bacteria > Actinomycetota > Acidimicrobiia > Acidimicrobiales > CADCSY01 > JACOTK01. The sequence continues at coordinate 47,660 of CAVURO010000007.1, read as the reverse complement.
AACCTCACCGGTCGTGTAGCCGAACATGAGGTCCATCCGGCGATTGACGTGACATATCACTCCGGTCGCATCCACAACGACCACCCCATCAGGCACCGAGTCGACCAGGAGGACAGCGAGCCCCGAGACCGATCCTGGCATGTCATCATCCGTTGGCATCGGCACCTCCACTCATGCGAGTGCCTGATGAAGGCTAGCCCCCTTTTGGTCTGCCCTGCTCGATGCACGGCGCCGGCCCGGCGCAGGGGTCAGTCGAGTGACACCGTCGCGAGGATCTCCTCGGCGATGTCGAAGTTCGAGAACACGCCCTGCACGTCGTCGTGGTCGTCGAGGGCGTCGATGAGGCGCAGCACCTTCTTGGCGTCCTCGGCGGTCTCGAGCGCCACCGAGGTTGTCGGCACCATGGTCACGTCCGCCGACTCGATGGCGATTCCCGCCGCCTCGATGCCGGCCCGCAACGCGGTGAACGCGTGCGGGTCGCACGTGACCCGCCACACATCACCCTCGGCGGCAAGGTCCTCGCCTCCGGCTTCGAGCACGACGGCCATGAGCTCGTCCTCGTCGACGCTGCCGGGAACGGTGATCACGCCTCGGCGCTCGAACTGCCAGGCGACGGCTCCGGGCTCGGCAAGCGAGCCACCGAGCTTCGAGAAGGTGGAGCGGATGTCGGGACCCGTGCGGTTCTTGTTGTCGGTCAACACCTCGACGTAGACCGCCACGCCACAGGGCGCATAGCCCTCATAGGCCGCCGGCTCGTATCGGACGCCCTCGAGCTCGCCGGTGCCGCGCTTGATGGCCCGCTCGATGGTGTCGATGGGCACCGATGACTCGCGAGCCTTGTGGAACATGGTGCGCAGCGTGGCGTTGCTCTCCATGTCACCGCCGCCCTCACGCGCTGCCACCTCGACCTGGCGGATCAGCTTGGCGAAGAGCTTGCCCCGGGCCTTGTCCTTGGCTCCCTTTTGGTGCTTGATCGTTGCCCACTTGGAATGTCCAGACATCTACAACTCCTGAAGGTTCAGCGGTTGGGGACCTCGGTGTACCTGCATAACCTGCCTCACCGGTATCCATCCGGCGAAAAACAACCCACGTTGCCCGGTGGAGCGCCACTGTCAGCGGACGCTCTCGAGGAACATCGCATGGATCCGTAGATCGTCACCGAGCTCCGGATGAAACGAGCAGACCGTCGTCCTGCCCGACCTGCACACTACGGGAACGCCCTCGATTCGGGCCAACACGTCGACATCCGAACCGGCCCTCTCGACGACCGGCGCCCGAATGAACACGGCGCGGAAGGGCTCACCGCCGAGCCCCTCCACCACGAGATCGGCTTCGAACGACTCACGTTGGCGGCCGAAGCCGTTGCGCCGCACGGTGATGTCGATGACACCAAGGCTGCGTTGGTCGTCACGGCCGTCCAACACCTCGTCGGCCAGCAGGATCATGCCCGCACAGGTTCCGAGCACCGGCATCCCGTTCACGATTCGATCGTGCAGCGGCCCGCGCAGGCCCGAGCTGTCGAGCAGAAACGACATGGTGGTCGATTCGCCGCCGGGCAGGATCACCGCCTCCACACCGGCGAGCTCCTCGGGTGTTCGGATCTCCACGGCATGGGCGCCGAGCTCGCGCAGGGCCTCGAGATGGGGTCGCGTTGCGCCCTGCAGGGCGATCACACCGACCTTGACGGCCGTCATCGACGGCGTTACCAACCCCGGTCGGCGAGCTTGGTCTCGAGCGAGCCGATCTCGAGCCCCGGCATGGCGGCACCCAGGCCCGCACTGACCTTGGCCACCAGCGCTGCGTCACGGAAATGGGTGGTGGCCTCCACGATGGCGCGTGCGCGACGAGCGGGGTCATCGCTCTTGAAGATGCCCGAACCGACGAACACCGACTGCGCACCGAGTTGCATCACCAGCGACGCATCCGCAGGCGTTGCGATGCCTCCGGCACAGAACAGCGGCACCGGGAGTCGGCCGGTCTCGGCGATCTCCTGCACGAGCGGAAGAGGTGCCTGCAGGCGCTTGGCCCAATCGAACAGCTCCGGACCATCGGCGGTGGTGATCTTGCGCATGTCGCCCATGATCGCCCTGAGGTGCCGGACCGCTTCGACGATGTTGCCGGTGCCTGCCTCCCCCTTGGAGCGGATGAGCGCTGCGCCCTCGCTGATGCGCCGCAGGGCCTCGCCGAGATTGGTCGCCCCGCAGACAAATGGCGCGGTGAAAGCCCACTTGTCGATGTGGTGGGCCTCGTCGGCGGGCGTCAGCACTTCCGACTCGTCGATGAAGTCGACGCCGAGCGACTCCAGCACCTGTGCCTCGGCGAAGTGTCCGATACGGGCCTTGGCCATGACCGGCACGGTCACCGCCGCCTTGATGCCCTCGATCATGGCCGGATCGCTCATGCGGGCTACCCCACCGTCACGACGGATGTCGGAAGGCACGCGCTCCAACGCCATCACCGCAACGGCTCCCGAGTCCTCGGCGATGCGGGCCTGCTCGGCGTCGACGACATCCATGATGACGCCGCCGGCGAGCATCTCGGCCAGCCCCCGCTTCACCCGGAACGTTCCGGTCATGGAGGTGGGGGTTGAGGTGGAGGGCTCCGACATGGCCGTCATTCTAGATGCAGGGCGTCATGGTTTCCTCGTTGTGCCGGGCCCCGGGGTCGTCGCCGGGGCCCCGGAGCTCGCCGCCACCGGTGCCGGCACGACAGCAGCGGAGGCAACGGGGGCGAGCTCGACCCAGGTGCGCCCGGGAGCAAGCGTGATCGGCTGACCGGAGGCATCGCTCAGGGCGGTCACCGACTCGGGACTGGGGCGCGACCATCGGCCGCGAACCAGCTTCGCGCCGGAGAACACCCAGACCTCACCCTCGCCGACCAGCACGGCCTCGGGCGAGGAGCTACCGGTCACATCGACGTAGCCCGAGGGCCGGTAGTCGACGAACTGAACGATCACGTTGGCGGGCTCGACCCGCTTGCCCGCGTCATCGGCGTGCGCGACGCCACTCTGGGAGCGAAGCCATCCGTCGCCCTCGATCACCCATTTGACCATCGTCTTGGACGTTCCGCCATAGGAGATGTCGACGCCCCCCGTCGCCTCCGCGCTCGGCGTCGTCACCGGCGCCCCGATCGGACGATAGGTGAACAGAGGACCTGGCGCGGCCCCCTCCTCGCCGTCGTACAGCTCTTGGGTGGACGCGAAGAATCGCAGCACACCGCTGCCTCGCTTGGAGTAGGCCGACTGCTTCGCCGTCACCCCGACATTGATGAGCGGGCTTGCCTTGATGCCCTTCTCGACCCCGCCGTTTGCTCCGGAGTAGGCGAAGAGAGGACGGTTGAGGTTCTTGACGATGTCGTAGTCGCTGGTCCGCGCGGATCGCACCGGTCCGACCGCGTCCGCATCGCTCGACTGGAACACCGCGGCCAGGCGCGTCGCCCCGCCTTCAACCTGCTCCACGTAGACCAGATCAGCGGCATTCAGTCCCGCCTGCTTGCCAAGGGCCTTCGGCGTGTTGTCGATCTTCACGACCAGAGCGGGACGGCCGCGCAAACCGGCATCGGCAAGTGGCAGACCGGTCAGCGCTGCCACGGGGGGCGCCGTGGTTGTCGTGGTCACCTTGACGGTGGTGGTCGTGGGCTCCTTGTCATCATCCCCACCGCACGCACTTGCCACCAGGGCCAGCGACGCCAGGGTGAGGAGGGGTCGAAGCAGGAAACGGGACCGATCACGTTGCATGGATTCTCAGAGCTCCCGGAGCGCCTCGATGCGCTCCTCAAGTGGTGGATGGGTGTCGAACAAGCGATTGAGCCAGACGTGACGGCCCTCCGCAGCATCGCGTTCGAGCGGGGACTCTATCCACAAATGGGCCGTGGCCCGCGATGCGGAGGTCACGACCGCTGAATCGTCGCGAAGCTTCTCCAGTGCGCTGATCAATCCCGGTGGATAGCGCGTGAGGCCGACGCCCGAGACATCGGCAAGCATCTCGCGCCGACGACTGATCGCAAATTGCATGACCCTCGCAACCAGCGGGGCGACGATCAGGAGAACCAGGCCGACGATCATGAGCGGACCGCTGCCGCCACCGCGGTTGTCGTCGTTGTTCCGTCGTCCGCCTCCGAACCACATCATCCGCATCGAGAAATCGGCCAGCAGCGTGATCGCCCCCACCATGGTCACGGCGAGGGTCGACACGAGGATGTCGTAGTTCTTGATGTGACTCAGCTCGTGGGCGAGCACGCCCTCCAGCTCGACCCGGTTCATCTTCGCCAGCAGTCCCGTGGTCACCGCGATCGCTGCATGCCGAGGGTCCCGGCCCGTGGCAAACGCGTTGGGGGCGTCGTCCTCGACGACGTAGACCCGCGGCTTGGGCAGTCCCCCGGCGATGCAAAGTCCCTCCACGAGGTTGTGCAACCGGGCGTGCTCGACCGGATCCGCGGGCTTGGCACGACTCATCGCAAGAGCGATGGCGTCGCTTTTCCAGTACGCGGCGAAGCTGCTCAGCCCGGCGACCATGACCGCGATGATCAGCCCGGGCGTGCCGATTCCCAACAGCTGGTCGACCGCCCAGCCGATGGCGAGAAGAACCAGGATGAAGCCGGCAACCAGCAGCACCGACCGGCGCTTGTTCGATGAGATCTGCTCGTACAGCTTGGACTCTGTTTCGGAAAGGGAGGGGACGGTGCCTTAGAACTGCACCCGCGTCGGGCCTCTCGTCGTGTCGTCGGCCTCGAAGAACTCCCGGACCTTGAATCCGAATGCCGAGGCGAACATCACGGCGGGAAAGGACTGAATCTTGGTGTTGTATCGAAGGACCGCGTCGTTGAAGTACTGACGGGCATAGGCGATTCGGCCTTCGGTGGCGCTCAGCTCCTCCTGGAGGTTCAGGAAGTTCTCGTTGGCCTTCAACTCGGGGTAGGCCTCGGAAACGGCAAAGAGCGACTTCAGTGCCGAGGTCATCATGTTGTCGGCCTGTGTCTGCTCCGCGGTGGTGGTCGCGCTCATGCCGGCATTGCGAGCAGCGGTCACCGCCTCGAAGGTCTTGCTCTCGTGGGCAGCGTAACCCTTCACCGTCTCGACCAGGTTCGGGATGAGGTCGTAGCGGCGGTGGAGCTGCACATCGATCTGGGACCAGCCGTTGTCGACATTGTTCCGGGCCTTGACCATGCCGTTGTACATCAGGACCGCGCCCAGCACGAGGACCACCACGACGGCGAGCACGATCAACGGGGTCATCTGACCCACTGTAGTCCCCCGCCCTGCCAACCCGTGGTCATCGACGTTCCAACAAAGCGGTGTACAACTCGACGTATCGTCCGGCGAGCGCGTCCATCGAAAAGGTCGCAGCACGCTCGCGTCCCGCCGCCACAAGCGTCGCCGACAGATCCGTATGGTCGAGCACGTCCGCGAGCGCCGTAGCGAGCGCCTTCGCGTCACCGGGCGCCACCAGCACGCCCTCCCGGTCCGGGCGGGCGACCCGCCGATAGCCGGGGAGATCGCTCGCCACGATCGCAACGCCTGCCGCCATGGCCTCGAGCAGCACGACTCCGAAGGATTCCCCGTGCAGCGAGGGGGCGCAGAACACGTCCGCGCCACGCAGACGCTGAGCCAACTCGACGTCATCGATGCGGCCGAGCCACTCGATGCGATGGTCCTGGCGGTGCAGGTCGCTCAGTCGTGCCGTCTCCGGACCTTCGCCGGCAATCCACAGCCGCACGTCGGGCGACAGGAACTCCGCCGCCTTCAGGAGGACCGCGAGACCCTTTCGCTGCTCGTGTCGTCCGACGAACAAGATGGTCCTGCCGTCACTCGGCCATGCTGAGGCGCCGGAGAACCGCTCCACCTCGATGCCGTTGAAGACCATCTCGTAGGTGCCCCCCAGGTGGGACTCGGCCAGCGAGCGGGCATCATCCGACACGGCGCAGCGCACATCGAGGCGATCCGCCACCCATCGCAGAACCGGTGCCGCCCAGCGATAGGCGGTGTTGCCACCGGCGGCATGAAACGTGCCGATCAGCGGCGCGCTCTTCAGCAGCGTGGAGGTCAGACAGGGGCCAGGAACCAAGGGCTCATGGACATGAACCACCTCGAAGGACTCGCTGCGAAGCGACCGGATGGTTCGAATGGCACAGGGTAGATCAGGGGCGATCGAGGCGATCGAGCCATTGCTGGCCAAGGGAATGGACTTGCCGAGTGGGGTCACACCCGCGTCGGGCGGAGGCCCGTCGCTCGGACCGAGCACTCGAACCTCGTGGCCCCGGGCACGCAGTGCGCGGGCCAACCCGAGCACCTGACCCTGCACACCACCGGGGAGTGTCAGGCTGTAGGGACAAACGAGGCCGATGCGCACCCGGAGAGCGTAGGGGAATTGTCGATCCCGGCCACACCCGTTGGACGATCAGGGGGTCACGGCGCCAGGCCGAGTCGTTCGCGCACCTCGGGCCGTCGCAGCGGCGGGACCGTCGGGGGCGGTCGACGGCGCGGAGGCAGACCGGCGAGGAACCGCCGGGTCACCGCTGCCACCTCGATGACCGCCGCCTCCATCTCGCCGGCAACGGCATCGCTGGGCCGGGTTGCGCCCGACACCTTCCGAAGGTACTGGCGGGCGGCGGCCTCGATCTCCTCGTCGGTGGCCGGAGGATCGAGCCCTCGCAGCTCGGTGATGTTGCGGCACATGTCGTCAGCCTAGAACGGGTACGACCCCCTCGACCCGGCAGGAACCGAATCGAGGGGGTCGGCACGCGTCACCCGGATCAGCGCAGGCGGATGTTCACTTCCTCCTGATCAGCGTCGCTCAGGTTCGAGTCGAACTGGTACGCCTGAACCCGCGCGAAGGCCTTTCCGGGGCGGAATGCCACTCGGTTCGCGACGATCGGCAGCTTGACGAGATGGACCTTGTCGTCACACGGCGCCGTGGCCTGCCCGTAGCCGGTATGCACGACCGCGATCCCCCTCTGGGTCAGGTCGCCCCAGAGCTGCGCATCGGGTCCTGCGGAGCAGACAACCTTGACCGGCAGGTTGACCACGGCGCCACTCGCCGACCTGACCACCGGACCCTCGATCTCGATCTCGATACTCCTCGCCGGCGGCGACGCACCACCCACGGGTGAATGATCGGCCACCGGTGAGTGTCCTGCGACGGCGGGCGAGGACGCGACGAGCATGGCAATCGATGCTCCACCCACCAGCGCTGCCGCGGGCCGAAGCCAACGACGGGCGAAGGGGCGTTCTTCGGCCAAAGGATCCAAGGGTTTCATGGTCTCTCCCAACGAGTCGAAATGGACGCGTGGAACCGCCGCATTGAATGCCTGCGACCCCAGCTGCCCCGCATGAGGCAGGCGCAACCTAACGTCGTTCGCGACAGGCCGTCAACCCTCTTTGACGCTCCCGTCCGAGCCCGGTGCACCTTGACGAGTGCGCACCACAGACACGATCACCAGCGGTCATCCTGCCGCCCGAGTGAGTGACCGGTCAGGCCGTGCGACAACCGATCAGCGAGTTCGCGCCCGCTCCCTGGTTGATGCCGTAGACGCACACCTTGTGCGGACCGGATGAGGCAGGGATCACCACATCAAGGCCATGGGCGCTGCCGAAACCTGGAAACGCCGCGGCCACGTCGGAGCGATCACGCACGGCGTCAACGGCTGCAGCAAGCGTGTCATCAACATAGACGTGCACCTTCACGGCGTGTGCCGTGTCGGGATCAAGCGCCCAACCGCCCACCTGGAGCCCGCCGTCGTCCCACGTGGCGACGTCGAGCGAACCCATGGGGTCGGGATCGACGAGCACCCACCGACAACCGAGAAGCGAGTTCGTTCCCGCTCCTCGGTTGATGCCGTAGGCGCACACCGTGTGGAAGCCCGGCGCCGGAGCGAGCAGACCGTCGAAACCGTGAGCATCACCGAATCCGGCGTTCGCCGCACCCACATCCGAGCGCTTGGCGTCGGCTTCGATGACCCCCGCCAGGGCGCCGTCCACGTAGAGATGAAGGGGGATCGAGCCGGCGATGCCAGGGTCGATGGCCCAGCCTGCCACCCTGGTGCCGCCGGGCGCCAGGGTGGCGATATCAAAGGATCCGAATGGATCGGCGCCGAGCATGAGGGTACGGCATCCAAGGAGCGAGTTGGCGCCGGAACCCTGGTTGATGCCATAGACGCACACGACATGTTGGCCGGGTGCGGCGGGCACCATCACATCGAAGCCGTGCGCGTCCCCGAACCCGGCCACCGAAGTTCCCACGTCCGGACGATCACCCTCGGCGTTGACTGCGGTGACGAAGGAACCGTCGAGATAGACGTGCACACCGATGGAAGTCGTCACATCCGGGTCGATCGCCCAACCTGCGACCCGAAGGCCGCCGGGGGCCATCGAGGAGACGTCAAGCGAACCTTGCGGGTCAGATGACCCGAACGTCGCCCTCGGCTCCCCCGGCGAGGCAGTGGTCGCTGCCGAGGAGGCCGGGGCGGTCGGAACCGTGGTCGTCGCCGAGGAGGCCGGGGCAGTCGGAACCGTGGTCGTCGTCGAGGAGGCCGGGACCGTTGACGGCGGGGATTGTTCGGCGACCGGAGACTGGTCGGCCACCGGAGACTGGTCGGCCACCGGAGACTGCCCGGCAACGGGTGACTGATCGGAAACCGGCGAGGAAAGGGCGACCAACATCGACGAGTTTGCCACGAGGGCGAGGATTGCACCGGCGATCAGGGCCGCTGCCGGCCTGAGCCGGCGGCCGGCAGGAGCCGCGTCGGTTACGTCTGCTGCATGCTTCGATTCCACGTGCTCTCCCCAGCCATCGGATGAATGCGGTCACGTTCCCGACCCTCGCGGCCAGGCAACGCCTGCGAATACTGCTCCCACCAGTGGAATCGCCGGTATGTGCCACAGGAAGTCGAATCCCGCCTGCACACCCAGCGCCACGAGCGCGGCACCAACGCCACAGGCAATATTCCCCGGCAACAATCGGGAACCCTTCCTGGCGCCCCAGGCGAGCGATCCGATCATCCCCAGGAGCAGCACCACACCCACGACACCCAGTTCGACCCCGATCTGGAGATACTCGTTGTGCACGAATCGGGCCTCGACGAACTTGCCGTTTCCCTGGTGGTACCGAAGGCGCCCTTGACCGGGGCCTGCTCCGGTCCAGGGATCGTTGCTGATGGAGTCAATCCCGGCGTGGAACATCTCCGAACGATCCGTGGAGGAGAACGACAGTCGGGCGTCACCGACCCGGCCGAGGGTGTCACCCCCCATGCCGGCCACGACAGCCACCCCGGCGAGCAGCCCAGCCGCCACCACGACGGCGGCAAGACGACCCGGCGACCACGATGCCACCGCGAGGGTCGCCGCCATCCCGGCAACCAGTCCGACGGCCGCCCAGATGGGCCTGGCGACCCCTCCTTCGGCGAAGGAGGGACCGAGGCCGATCAGCGCGACCCCCGCGCCCAACAGAACCGGAGCCATGGCCGAGAACACCGGCTGAAATCCCTGTCGCCAGAGGATCACGAGGACCCCACAGCCCCACGCGATGAGTCCCGCGCGGCTGAGTGTCGCCCCGAGACCGACGACGATCACCACCGACGCGAGGAGCCAGACCTGTCGTTCTCGGCTCACCATCGTGGTCAGGCGGGCGAGCGCAAAGAGCGCAACCGGTCCCAGGAGTCCCGCTGCCGCATTGGCATAGGTCAGCGTGGTCGAGGCCCGCCACAGTCCTTGGCCGGGCAGCGCCAGCTCAGTGGAGTGAAACGCGACTCCCCACCAACCACTGCATGCCACCGCCACGCCGAGCACGACGATCGCGCCGGTCAGCGCAACCCGTTCGGCCTGGCCCATCGATGCCACGACCATGACCACCGCCACCACGCCGGCGACCAGAAAGGCAATGCCCGCACCGTTGCCGGTTTCGTCGCCGAGGAGCAGCGCCCACGCACCAAGGAGCCCGCCGGACACCAAGAGCGACCAGGGCATCACGGTCGCACGGATCTTCACGAGCGTCAGGACGACCGAGACGATCAGTGGCAGCGCGATCAGACGTTGGTCCGCCGGATAGAACGCTCCCTGGGCGGTCACGGCGGCAGCCAGGGCGACCAGCAGCGCCAGGGCGGGCGCCCGCAGCACCCCGGGGGACCCGGCTCGGTGACCGGCCGGGTCCGCAACCCGGTCCGGTTCGCCCATCAGTCCCGATACCCCGGGTCCGACGGCCAGTTCGGCTGAAAGAGATGCCATTGTTCGGGAGCGGCGCGAATGAGACCTTCCAGCTCATCGGCCAAGGTCTGGGTGTGACGCTTGATGTCGTCACGCAGCGACTCCGAGCGATCGAGCACGAGGGGAGGTCGGATCACGCCGTGATGTCCTCCGCCGCCGGTGAAGTAGATCGTCGTCGGCAGCACCGCGGCGCCGGTGCGCAGGGCCAACGTGATCGGTCCGGCCGGCAGCGTGGTTTCCTCACCGAAGAAGGTCACCTCGATACCGTCTCGGGTCAGGTCCCGATCACTCAACAAGGCGACGATGCCCCCCGAGCGCAGCGTCTTCAGAATCGTCATCGCCGATGAAGGGCCCAATGGGACCACCGTCAGACCGAGGTTGTTGCGCAGCTTCCCAAACCACTCGAACAGCTCGGGCGGTTCAACCGGCTCGACCACGACCTTCATGGGGTATCCATGCGTCGCCAACCACGCGCCGCCGTAGTCCCAACCCCCGAGATGCGGCAGACAGAGGATGACGCCCTTGCCCTCGGCCACGGCCTCCTCGAGGTTGCCCAAACCCTCATACGACAGGCCGGCGTCGAGATCGGCCGGAGTTTGATCGGGCAGCCGAAAGGACTCGACCCAGTAGCGGGCATAGGAGATGTACGCGTCACGCACACTGCGGCGCATCGCTCGGTGGTCCGCCCGGTGTCCGTGGGCTCGTCGTAGATGACGCTCGATCATGTCACGCCGGGAACCCGGCTTCCCTGGGCGTCTCGCAACCAGAACGGCCAGGGCCTGTGCAAGTCCGAACACGACGGAGCCGGGCAACGTTCTGGCGACGGCCGATCCGACACGGTAGGCGAGGTACGGAGCCCTCGCGGCAATGGAGTCGGCCGCGCTGAGCTCCTTCTCGGCGTTCATGCGCTTCGCGGTGTCGGCGTCAGCGGTTCAGGCGATCGCGGCGGCGCCAGGTTCGTGCAGTCGTCCGGGGCACCCTTCGCCCACGCCAACGAGCGGCAAGTGGCGATGGGGAAGGCGAGGCCGGAACCGGCCGGCCGGCCTGACGCCAGACCTTCGCGAATCGCTGTGCCGCCGTCAGCAGGGTGAGGATCAGCATGATCCACAGCACCGGAACCAGCAGCGAATCGAAGAGAAGCCCAAAGCCCAACAGGATCAATCGTTCGGCGCGCTCCATCAGCCCACCCTTGGCCTCGAAACCCAGTGCCTCTGCCTTTGCCCGCTGATAGGAGACCAGTGCCGATGCACCGATCACGGCCAGGGCAACCATCCCCGCCTGGCCCCCGTGACGAGCGGTCAGAAACCAGGAAACGCCGCCCAGCAGCACCACGTCGGTCACGCGGTCCGCCACCGAGTCGAAGAACGCTCCGCGAGGCGAGGATGTCCCGGAGGCCTTCGCGACGGCTCCGTCGAGAGCGTCGGGCAACGCCGTGGCGAGGAGGAGCAGCGTTCCGCCGCGCAGCGCGCCGTTCGCGATGGCAATCGAGGCGGCAATCGACATCAACAGGCCGAACCCGGTGAGCTGATCAGCGGTCAGACCGGCACGGCGCAAACCCCGGCCCACCGGCTGCAGCCGTTGCTCAATATCGGACTTCCAGCGACCGTCAAGCATGGAACGACGGTACCAGGGTCATGGCTGCTGTGACATCAATTGCCGTCAGGGCGCATCGGGACCACCGCTCCTCGGGGCTGTTGACCTCGAGGTCACGACCTCGGGGCTCCAGATCTGGGGTCACGAGGAGGCGAGCTCGTCCCAGTCGGCGGGATCCTCGGGGTTCTCCTCGACGAAGTGCTCCACCACCGAGCCGTCGACACCGTCGATGAGAACCAGACCCCTGGTGGCCGGCGGCTCTTCCGCCGAGTACACCAGGATGCGCCACGTCGGGCGGGAGCCGAGACCCCGCCATCCAAGCTGGGCCGAGGCATGGCCGACCGGAAATCCCACCAACTTGGTGACAGCCACGAGCGCATCGGTCTCGTCGACGGCCAGTGGCATGCCGGCGATCATGCAATAGGCGCCGAACGCGCCGAGGCCGACGGCCAGCACGAGGAATCCGTCGTTGACCATGACGTTGTCACCGAGGAACAGCCACACACCCAGGCAGGCGACGGCGACGGCGAGATACAGCCACCCCTGAATCCTGCGACGGGAGTTGTCGGGGAAGGTGTACGGCCCCACGTAACCCGTCGCGTCCAAATCGGCCGGGAGGGAATCTCGGACTTCGTCGTCTCGATCGGTCATCACCGACAAGGGTAGTGGCGAGCCGGCTCGAGGTCCCGATCAGTCGTCCCGGTCCGAGCGGGGCCATGCCGCACGCAGGCGCTCCCATGTGACGGGCAACGACTCGGGGAGCACCCGGATCTCCGCAAGCGTCGTGACGAAATTGGTGTCACCGCCCCAACGAGGCAGGCAGTGGACGTGCAGATGATCGGGAACCCCGGCCCCCGCGGCTCGTCCCAGATTGGCGCCGACGTTCACCCCACCGGGTTCATAGGCAGCCTTCAGGGCACGTACTCCGGTGGTCACGGCCTGCCAGAGCTCCGCGGACTCCTCGGGTTCGAGGCTCTCGAGCTCGCCGATGTGGCGGAGGGGCATGACCATCAGATGGCCACTGTTGTAGGGGTAGGCGTTGAGGACCGCAACCGAGAAGCGACCGCGCCACAGCACGTAGGTGACCTCGTCGGGTTCCCCCGAGGCCAGGATCCGACAGAAGACACATTCGTGCTCGCTCTGAGGAGGGCTCCCTCCGGCCACGCTGCTGACGTATTCGTTTCGCCACCCCGCCCAGAGGTGGCCAAGGCCCGGTGGATTGCTCACGGGGAGACCGGAGCTGCGGTCTGGTCGGCCATGCGCTCGATGAACGCGGCAACCGGGACGCCTCGTTCGACGTCGCCCTCGCGGCCGTTGACCCCGACGGTGTCGCCTGCCACATCGTCATCACCCACGACCAGAACCCAGGGGATCTTCTCGAGCTTGGCCCGGCGAATGCGGTTGCCCAACTTGTCGTCGGCCTCGATCCGGTCGACGCGCAAGCCCACCGCAATCAGGCGTTCAACCACCCCTGCGGCGTAGTCCTCATGATCGTCGCGCACGGCGAGCACTCGCACCTGCACGGGCGAGAGCCATGTGGGGAAGGCGCCGGCGTAGTGCTCGGTGAGGATGCCGAAGAAGCGCTCCACCGACCCGAACAGGGCACGGTGAATCATGTAGGGCCGTTCACGGACGTTCTCGGCCGAGGTGTACTCGAGATCGAACAGCTGCGGCAGCTGGAAATCGACCTGGAGGGTCGACATCTGCCAGCGTCGGCCGATGGCGTCGCGGACGTGCACATCGATCTTCGGCGCGTAGAAGGCGCCCTCCCCCTCCGCCACCACGTAGGGGATGCCCGCTCGCTCCAGGGCGTCGGCCAGCGCCGCGGTCGCCTGATCCCATTCCTCGGCGACCCCGACGAACTTCTCGGGGCGCGTGGCCAACTCGGCCTCGAAATCGGTGAGCCCGAAGGTGCGCAGCACCTTCATCACGAATTGCAGGAGACTTGCCAACTCGTCGGCGAGTTGGTCCCGCGCACAGAAGATGTGCGAATCATCCTGCGTGATGCCGCGCACCCGGGTGAGCCCGTGCAACACCCCCGAGCGCTCGAATCGATAGACGGTCCCGAACTCGAAGAGCCGCAGCGGCAACTCACGGTAGGACCGTTGGCGACTCTGATAGATCAGGATGTGCATGGGGCAGTTCATGGGCTTGGGGTAATACGTCGCACCCTCCATCTCCATCGGTGGGTACATCCCCTCCGCATACCAGTCGAGATGACCCGACTTCTCGAAGAGCGTGGAACGAGCCAGGTGCGGGGTGTAGACGAACTCGTAGCCTGCCCGTTGATGCTCGGCGCGGCTGTAGTCCTCCATCAGCTTGCGGATCAAGCCACCCTTGGGATGGAACACGGGCAACCCGCCACCGATCTCCGGTGGGAAATGGAAGAGGTCGAGCTCGAGACCCAGTCGGCGGTGATCACGCTTCTCCGCCTCTTCGAGCATGGTCAGATGAGCCTGGAGCGCGGCCTGTGACTCCCATGCGGTGCCGTAGATCCGCTGGAGCATCGGCCGGTTCTCATCCCCCCGCCAATAGGCGCCGGCCACCTTCTGGAGCTTGAAATGACCGAGACGACCGGTGCTGGGCACGTGGGGACCCCGACACAGATCGACGAAGTGCTCCGAGTTGCGATAGGCACTCACCACGCCCTCGGCCGCCCCCTCCGCGGCGTCGACTCCCTCGATGATCTCGCGCTTGTACGGCTGATCCGCAAAGAGCTCGACTCCCTCGCCCTGCGTGTGCTCCTCACGGGTGAAGGGTTGGTCGGCCTTGATGATCGCACGCATGCGGGTCGAGATGCGCTCGAGATCGTCCTCGCTGAACGTGGCGGCGTCGGGCAACTCGAAGTCGTAGTAGAAGCCGTTCTCGATGGGCGGACCGATGGCGAACTTGGCGCCGGGGAACAGATCGAGCACCGCTTGCGCCAGGACGTGCGCCGTCGAATGGCGCAAGACGTGACGACCCTCCTCGGTGTTCGTGGTCACCACGGCAACCGCTGCCCCGTCGGGCAATGGCGCGCTCAGGTCGGTCTCGGCCCCGTCCACCACCACCGCAACCGCGGCCTTGGCGAGACCGGGGCCGATCGAGGCTGCAAGCGTGGCACCTGTTGAGCCCAGGGGCAGCACACGTTGCGAACCGTCGGGAAGCGTGAGGGTGATCGAATCTGCCATAGGGGCCCGATGCTATCGGGCGGCCAGGAACGAGAGAGCGACTCGGACCGGGAGCGCGACTCGGGATCGGACCACTCAGGACCCGTGACAAAACTACTTGCGCGGCGCTTACCGATTTAACCTTTGCGGTGTATTCACTTTCGGCCTTCGGCCGCGCAAGCAGTTTTGTCTCGGGTCCTCAGGAGAAGAGCGCGACGCCCAGCAGTGCCGCTGCCTCGCTCACCCCGTGTCCCGATGCCACCGCGACGTCGATCGCCGCCACCGCCGCAGGGGTGTCGAGGTCATCGTCGAGTGCGGCACGCACCTCGTCAAGCGCTGCGGCCCCTGGGCCAACGGCCTGCCATGCCTCGAGCCGTGCCGTCGCGACGGGCATCAGCGTGTCGGTCCAATCCCACGAGGTTCGGTAGTGCTGCGCAGCCAGGGCCAAGCGGATGGCCTGAGGCTCCCAGGTCTTGAGCAGGTCGCTCACGAAGACCAGATTGCCGAGCGACTTCGACATCTTCTCGCCGCCGAGACGCACCATGCCCACATGCATCCAATGGCGAACGAAAGGCTCGCCGGTCGCGGCCTCGGACTGGGCACTCTCACACTCGTGGTGCGGAAAGATGAGATCGGTGCCACCGCCGTGCAGGTCGATCGTCGTGCCCAGGTCGCGCAGGGCGAGCGCCGAGCACTCGATGTGCCAACCGGGACGACCCGGGCCCCACAGCGACTCCCATGCAGGCTCGCCCTCCCCCGACGGCTGCCAGAGCACGAAGTCGAGAGGGTGGCGCTTGTTCGGATCCTCGATGTTGCCACCCCGCTCCTTGGCCTGGGCCAGCATCGTGGCCTCATCGAGCCTGCTGATCTCCCCGAAGCCGGGATGGGTTGACACATCGAAGTACACGGCGCCGCCGGCCTGATACGCGTTGCCCCGATCCAGGACCATGCCGATGAAACCGCGGATGTCGGCAATCGCACCGGTGGCCCGAGGCTCGCTGAAACAGGGAAGGACGTTCAGCGCCTCCATGTCGGCCTGGAACCGGGCCGTCTCGGCCGCAGCCAGATCGAGGTAGTGCACGCCGAGCTCGGCAGCCTTGGCCAGCAAGGGATCGTCGACATCGGTGATGTTGCGCACACAGAGGGTCTCGTGGCCCAGGTCACGCAGACGTCGCTGCAGGATGTCATAGGTGCAGAAGACGGCGGCATGGCCGATGTGCGTGGCGTCGTAGGGGGTGATGCCGCACGTGTACATCGTGACCACCGGGCCGACCTCGAAGGACACCACCTTCTGGCGGGCGGTGTCGTAGAGGTTCACGAGCGACCCCTCACGGGCATCAGCCTTCGATGACCGAGGTCGCCGCCAGACCGAGGTCGGAATCGTCGACCCCGGTCAGCTTCACGGCGACGCGGGTCTTGTATCGGGTGTTGAGCTGCAGCAACACCGCCGCAAAAGCCTCGATGGGAGCAGCGTTCGAGAGCTCGCCGGCGTCGAGGGGCCGCAGGCCCGGGATGTGACGCACGATGTCGGCGGTCGCCTCGGTGGCCGCGAGGTGGTCCGAACAGATCAACACATCGGAATCGATGGGATGGTCGATCGCCCCGAGCTCCTTGGCGGGCAGGTGATGAAACGCTGCAGCAACCCGCGCACGGGGAACCGCAGCCTGCACGCTGGCGGCAACGGAACCTCGCGGCGGCACCAGAGGCTGGAACTCGTGGCCGACCTTGGCGAGGGCATTGGCCATCGAGATGACCACCTTGCCCCGCAGTTGGCGTTCCACCGACAGCGCCGTGGCGGCAGCGGCGTCCCACGGGGTGGCGATGACCACGACGTCCGCGTCGGCTGCCTCCTCGTTGTCGGCGGCGTTGAGCGTGAACCCGCGATCGGGCCACTTCGTCAAGAGATCGTCACGGATCTCCATGGCCCGATACTTCGACCGCGAACCGATCACGACCTCGAACCCAACGGATGCCAGACGGAGCGCCAGCGAACGCCCTGCCGGCCCCGTACCTCCCAAAACGGCGATTTTCACCTTCTCAGCCTAAACGCTCGGACATGGATGCCATCAATCTCGCGAAGATGCCCATTGCTCGTCGTCAACCGGGTTGACCCCACTGAACCTATAGGTTGTGCTCATGGGTCTACTCGAGGGAAAGCGCATTCTCGTCACCGGTGTCCTGACGGACGCCTCGATCGCCTTTGCCGTTGCGGCCAAGGCGCAGGAACAAGGAGCGGAGGTCGTCCTCACCGGAGCGGGCCGTGGACTTTCTCTGACCAGACGGGTCGCCCGCAAGCTTCCCGTCGAGCCCCAGGTGCTCGAGCTCGACGTCACCGATCAGGCTCAGCTGGACGGACTGGCCGACGCGCTGCGCACGCTGGGGTGGGACCGGGTGGACGGGGTGTTGCATGCCATCGGGTTCGCTCCTGCCAGCTGTCTCGGCCAGGGCATGTTCGTCGCCGGGTGGGAGGATGTCTCGGTCGCCCTGCACATATCCGCCTATTCGCTCAAGGCGTTGACCCAGGCCGCCCTCCCACTCATGGGGTCCGGGGGATCGATCGTCGGGCTCGACTTCGACGCAACCATCGCCTGGCCTGACTACGACTGGATGGGTGTCGCCAAGGCCGCCTTCGAATCGACATGTCGGTACCTGGCTCGCGACCTCGGGCCTCATGGCATTCGCGTCAATCTGGTGGCGGCGGGGCCGCTCAAGACCACCGCCGCGAAATCGATCCCGGGCTTTGCGGCCTTTGAGGACGCGTGGGCCCTGCGTGCGCCACTCGGCTGGAGCATCACCGACCCCGAGCCCACCGCCAAGGCTTGCATCGCCCTGTTCTCGGAATGGTTTCCCGCCACCACGGGCGAGATCATCCACGTTGACGGCGGCTACCACGCCATCGGTGCGTAGAGCGCACCAAGCTCGGCGCGGGCCCTTGGTTGCGCCACGATCCTCCCGACGCCCGAGTCATCCTCGGGCAGCGCTCAGGTCGACGACTCCGGGGTCTCGGGAGGATCTGGAGCGGCGCCCGGGTCCCTTGGAGCGATCAAGGCCTCGAGGAGATCCTCCAGCGTGACGATGCCGACCGTGTCACCTGCATCATCGGTGACCAGGGCGAAGTGAACCTGGGCGCGGCGCATCGCCGGCAACATCTCCTGGAGGGTGCGCTCGGCAGGAGCAACCAACATCTGTCGGACCGCCGAGTTGGGCAGGGGTCGATGTCGTGCGTCCGGCGCAACCGCGAGGAGGTCCTTGGAGTGGATGAAGCCCAGGATCTCGTCGAGATCCCGGCCGTAGACGGGCAGACGCGTGTGTCCACTCGTCACCGCCAGACGCTCGACCTCCTCAACCGTCGCCTCGGCGCGCAGCGCAACGATCCGATCCCGCGGAACCATCACCTCGCTCACCAGACGATCGGGGAAGCCCAACGCCCCGCTCATGAGCGCGTGCTCGACCTCCTCGAGGATTCCCTCGTTTCTGGACGTCGCCAACATGGCGGCGATCTCGACATTGGTGTGGGCAGCGATCAACTCGTCCCGGGGCTCCACGCCGAGAACTCGAAGTCCTGCATTGCCGGCCACGTTCAACAAGGTGACGAGCGGTCGAAAAACCGCGACGAACGCGCGCATCGGCAACGCCAACCACAGCGCGCTCTGCTCGGCCTCCGCGATCGCGATGTTCTTGGGAACCATCTCGCCCACCACCATGTGGAAGAGGACAACGATGGCGAGGCCCCCGACGAACCCGACCGTGTGCAGGGCCGACTCCGGTATCGCACCGCGCAGAGCTGACTCCAGGATCTCCGAAACTGCCGGCTCGGCAACGTAACCCAGCCCAAGCGAGGCGCCGGTCACACCCAACTGTGCCGCCGCGAGCATGAACGAGAGCTCGCGGAGCGAATGCATGGCCGCCTGGGCTCGCGCGCCTCCCTCGGCGGAAAGCTGTTCGATACGGGACCGACGGGCAGCGATCAGGGCAAACTCCACCGCCACGAAGAAACCGTTGACAAGGAGCAGCGCCACCGAAACGGCGAGGGGCACGATCACGGGAGCTCGCCCCCGAGGGTCTCGGCCGATCCGGCCGGCGAGACCAGCTTGAGCGACGCGATGCGCCGTCGATCCACCTCCATGACCTCGATGGTCCAACCCTCATGGGCGACCTGCTCGCCAAGGACGGGGATTCGGCCCAGACGTTCGAGCACGAAGCCCGCGATGGTGTCGTAGTCACCTTCGGGGAGTGCCAACCCCGTCGCAGCCTCCACCTCGTCGGGATGCAGGCTGCCCTCGACGACATAGGTGCCGGGTGGCAGAAATCTTGAATAGCCGGCCGACAGCTCGACCTGATCGTGTTCGTCCTCGATCTCACCCACGATCTCCTCGAGCAGGTCCTCAAGCGTCACGATGCCTGCGGTCCCACCGAACTCGTCAACGACGACCGCAAGATGTCTGCCGTTCGCGCGCAGGTCGGTCAACAACATCTCCAGGTCGCGCCCCTCCGGTGTGAAGTGGGCAGGCCGAAGAATGGACCTGACGCCCGTAGTCGCACGATCCTCTCCTGCTATCGCAAGCGCATCGGAAGCGTGGACCACGCCATGGACGTCATCCAGGTCGTCACCGATGACGGGAAACCGGGAATGGCCCGTGCCCAGCGCCAGTGCAACCAGATCTGCCACGGTGGCGTCACTGCGCAAGGCATGGACATCGGGCCGTGGCACCAAGGCGTCCGCGGCGGTCTTGGAACCGAAACGCAAGGTGGCGGAAAGCAGGCTGAACGACTCGGGGTCAAGCGTCCCCTCCTGACCCGAGGATCGAATCAGCAACTCGATCTCCTCCAGGGAATGGATCGACCGCAGGTCGTCATTGGGCTCGATGCCCAGGCGACGTACCACCCAGTTCGCCACCCCGTTGAGCACGCCGATCACCGGACCGAAGACCATGTTGTAGGCAAGGATGGGACCCGCCGTCGCCAGGGCCGTCGGCACAGGCGACGCAATGGCGATCCCTTTGGGAATCAACTCGCCGATCACCATCTGGATCGCCGACACGAAGCCCAGTGCGAGCGCAATTGAGGCCGGGCCCTCTGCACCCTCGGGAAGCAACCTCACCAAGGGGTCGAACAATTGATCAAATGCCGACTCCGCAATGAATCCCAGGACGAGCGACGTGACGGTGATCCCCAATTGGATTCCCGACAGGGCATACGAGAGGCGCTGAACCACGCGCGACGCCAAGCGGGCGCGCCGACTCCCGGACTCGGCCAATCGCTGGACTCGGTCCCGATCCACCGCGACGAACGCGAACTCGGCGGCCACGAAGAACCCGTTGATCACGATGAGAGCCGCAACGGTAAAGAGCCCTAAAGCGGTATCGATGGGTCCTCAACCTCCGCGCACGACGGGGCTGCTCGCGGAGCCGGGTCGATGAGCCGATTCCGCCATGCCGGCTACCGACCTCGTTTGGTTGCCTTCGCAGCCGCCTTCTTGACCGGTGCGGCGGTCTTGCGAACCGGTGCCGCTGCCTTGCGTGCGGGTGCCTTGGTTGCGGGCGCCCTGGTTGCTGCGGTCTTGCGAACCGGTGCGGCTGCCTTGCGTGCGGGTGCCTTGGTTGCGGGCGCCCTGGTTGCTGCGGTCTTGCGAACCGGTGCCGCTGCCTTGCGTGCGGGTGCCTTGGTGCGGGCGCCCTGGTTGCTGCGGTCTTGCGAACCGGTGCGGCTGCCTTGCGTGCAGGTGCCTTGGTTGCGGGCGCCCTGGTTGCTGCGGTCTTGCGAACCGGTGCCGCTGCCTTGCGTGCAGGTGCCTTGGTTGCGGGCGCCCTGGTTGCTGCGGTCTTGCGAACCGGTGCCGCTGCCTTGCGTGCAGGTGCCCTGGTTGCTGCGGTCTTGCGAACCGGTGCCGCTGCCTTGCGTGCGGGTGCCTTGGTGCGGGCGCCCTGGTTGCTGCGGTCTTGCGAACCGGTGCCGCTGCCTTGCGTGCGGGTGCCTTGCGTGCGGGTGCCTTTCGTGCGGGTGCCTTGCGTGCGGGTGCCTTGCGTGCGGGCTCCGGCTCGAACAGGGCGAGCTCGCGGTCGATGGCATCCATCACGGTGCGCCGACCCCTGCCGCTCTCCTCGACGTCCCGTAGCCGGAACAGGTCATCCTCGTCGAGGCGTCCCAGCAACTCTCGGATCGCGGAGGCTGAAAGATCCTCGTACTGCTCCAAACCGGAAGGCATGGCCCATACTTC
This sequence comes from uncultured Actinomycetes bacterium, assembly GCA_963743945.1. Lineage (GTDB taxonomy): Bacteria > Actinomycetota > Acidimicrobiia > Acidimicrobiales > CADCSY01 > JACOTK01. The sequence goes on along the minus strand of CAVURO010000007.1, from coordinate 26,506 downwards.
CAACTCCTCGTCCTCGATCGCCTCGTCCTCGAGGTCCTCGTCGTAAAGCTCCTCGTCCTCGAACTCACCTTCCTCGTCCGTCGCTCCGAGTACATCGCTCTCCCACGCGCTCGGCACGCTCAAGGAGGGCACGAGATCGTCCGCAGCGAACGCACCCATGGCGGTCATCTCCGAAAAGGTGACGTCGCCTTCGGCCGTTGCCAAACGTTCGCGGATGTCCGTGATCGCCGTCATGACGGCAAGGCGTTCCTTGGTCGTGCGCTCGTGGGACTCCACGGTGTCGAGCTCGTCGTCGTACAGCTCCTTGAGCAGGGGCAGAATCTCGGCAACCGTGAGATCGTCGTAGTCGGCGATGGGAAAAAGGGCTGGTCCGCATCGACTGCTCCGCCGGCGTCGGACAGTGGCGATGGCACTGCCACGGAATCCCGACCGGAAGCGACAGTCGCCATCGTGATCGTGTCGGCTGAACGGGAAGCGAGCAGATCTCCCTCCTCCGCCCCGGTCGACAAAAGTGGAGGCGTCAGACCGCTCACAACCGGCTTGGCGCCGGGCTTGGCGACGCCGGGACGGGTTGCCAGATACAGCACCACGCCGGCACCGACGCTGCACAGAATCGAAAGATAGATGAGCGCCAGGCCGTCGGTGCTGAGAACCCCCAGGATCAACAACATCAGCGCAACAAGAACGAGAGCGAAACTGACCAGTACGAGCACGGACGTCACCTATCCCTGTGATTCATAACCGACACCCACCTGACGAATGCCTGCGTAGCGGGCAGCATAGACAACTACGCGGTCCTCCCACCGAACAGGCAACAACCTCATCGTCCCCACATCGGCCCAATCAGGCAGATCAGGAGCGACGGCGGCGAAATCGGGAGGAAAATCCCTCGTCGTAGAGGTCGTCATCAAGGAACTTCCCCGCGTCCCGAACCGGCTCCCGATCGCGCGGGCCAAGCGGTTCCGCCTCGGTCACCGCACGTCGTAACTCGGCAAGGAAGGGATCCCGTCCGTCGTCCTCGTCCTCGTCGTCGACCTCGCCGGAACCGGCCGTCGTCGACTCCGACAGGATCTGGTGTGGGCCGGTGTCATCGGCAGCACCCATGTGCGCGGACATGTCGTAGGCAGCCGTATCGTCAAAACGAACAACGTCCTCGGTGCCGGCCACCGACTCGTTCGCGATGCCCGCGAGGTTCTCTGGTGCGAACTCCTCCTGGTAGGCGTCGTCGCGGGAATCAGTCGACCGGAGCGCCGGCAGCACGGAAAGGTCGCTCAGCTCCGGCAACGGGCCGGCCTCCAGGCGCCCGGACCGTTCCAACCAACTCAGACCTTCGCGCAACTCACGCTGGAGGCGTTTGCGGTACTGCAGGACATACGCATTCAGACCCTCGACGTCGTCCTCGAGCATGGCTCGATGTTCGACAAGAGCGCCGAGCACCTCGTCGGCGTGACGATCTGCATCGTCGATGATCGTTGCGGCGCGTTCCTGGGCGTCAGCGACCAAGTCCTCCGCCTGCCTTCGTGCTTCCTCAACCGCTGCGTCGGCGGTGCGCTGCGCCAACACCAGCGTGCGACGAAGCTCATCGCCGCTGTCCTCCTTCTCGCCGGCGCGTCGCTCCGCCAGATCGACGCGGCGCATCGCGTCCCGCAGCTGGTTCTGGAGAGCCTCGACGGCCACAGCGAGGCGCTCGAGGAACTCGTCGACCTCATCGGGGCTGTAACCACGCCACTGCTCACGAAACTCGACCTCACGAAGAAGTTGCGGCGAGACGTCCATGAGCGCGATCTTAACCGGCTCGGTCCCAAGGGAGCGGTACTCCGGCTACAAACCGCAGACGATGGGCTTGATCAGGAAGTTCAACAGAAGCAGCACGATCATCGGCGAAAGGTCAAACCCCATCCCACCGACCCCGATGGGCGGCAGCATGCGACGGATCGGGCCCAGCACAGGCTCGGTCACGCTGTAGAGCGCCGAGGCAGCCTGGGCGGCAAGGCCCCCCGACTCGAGTGGAAACCAGCTCAGAACGATCCGCGCGAACATGCAGATGGTGAAGAGATCGGTCAGTGTGCAGAGAATTCGGCCCATGCCCCACAACCTACCGGTCTAGGCGTTCCGCTCCTGCAAATGGCGGCGATCCTCGGTTGAGACCTCGACGTTGGAGGGCGTGAGCAGATAAACCTGGTTGGTCACTCGTTCCATCTGGCCGTTCAGGCCGTAGCACATGCCGCTGGCGAAATCGACGAAACGACGCGAGAGATCTCGGTCCACCCCCTGCAGGTTCATGATGACGGGCGTTCCCGCCATGAACCTGTCGGCAATCTCCTGCACCTCATTGAACGAATCCGGACACACCGTGTGAGGCTTGGCATTGACCGGAGCCGCAACGGGACGCACAGCGCCCGACACCCTGGGCGCACTCGGTGGGCCGGCGGTCACCACCACCGCTGGACCCGGCTGGTGGGGCTCACGTGTCAATGGTCGAACCGAACCCATGACAACGGAGGGACCCGAGGACTCCGCCACGCCCCGCTGTTGTGGGCGGCCCGGCGAGGGGGCACCGAGGTCAGGGCCTTCCTCGTAGACCGCGTCGTAACCCGAATCGTCGTAGTCGTACTCCTCATCGGGTCCAAGCCCGAGATACAACATCGCTCGTCGCCACATCGATGACATTCGCTGATCTCCTTCGTGTGGATCCTAGTTTCGCATTTCCTGATGCGGTTTGCGGGGATCGGTGCGTGGGCCGAAAAGTGCAGCACCGAGGCGGATGGTCGTCGCTCCCTCCTGAACCGCGGTCGCGTAGTCTCCGCTCATCCCCATGGAGCGCTCCCCCAGTCCCTGCACATCGGCCAGGCTCGTGAGCAACCGAAACCCGGAGCGCACGACATGGTCGGCGCCACGAGGAGCGACGGTCATCAAGCCCGTCACGTCGAGCCCGGAATCCCGCGCCCGACTGACCAACGCTCCCACATCGGCGGGCTGACAACCTCCCTTTCCCGCCTCGCCACCGACGTTCACCTCGATGAGCACCTGCGCGCCGGGTGCCCGGCGGGACACCTCGGCCACGAGGCTCGCGCGATCGATGCTCTGCCACACCGCGATGACCGGAGCGAGAAGCCTGACCTTGTTGGATTGCAGGCGACCGATGAAGTGCCATGTCGGCGACCACCCGGGCTTCCCGGTGCCGAGCGGGGCCCCTTCCAGGTCTCGTAGCTTCTGCAGCAACTCCTGGGCATAGCTCTCCCCGATGTCGGTGATACCCAGGTCCAAGGCCGACCGGACGGCGTCGGGACCGAAGCCCTTCGTCACCGCCACGATGCGCACTCGTTCCGGATCGCCTCCGGCTTCGCCGATACGGTCGCGGATCCGATCCAACCGCCGCGCGACCTCCGCTCGGTCGATCCCGGTTGAGTCAGGCGTCACGGGCGTCACGGGCGTCATCCTCCATCCACGCAACCAACGCCTGGCGTCCCACATCGCCACGGGCCCGGTGCGACCAATGACGGGACGAACACGAGGTACAGCAGCGAACGTCGTCGATCGCGAACACGCCGCTTCGTGACAAGGCGATCGTGGCGGCCGCGGGTAGATCGAAGGCGGGTGAACCCTGCCGGGTCACGCCGCGTACGGCATCACCGAACTGTCCTGCAAGAGCATCGAGGGCTTCGTCTCCGAACTCGTAGCACTCGGCATGGATGCATGGTCCCAGCACCGCCTGGATGGGCCCGTTGCTCAGCCTGCGCAACGCCTCGACGGCATTCATCACGACGCCGGCGGCGAGACCCCGCCAGCCTGCGTGCACCACGCCGACCGCTCCGGGGGCCAGGAGGGCGATGGGAAGACAATCACCCGTCTGAACAGCAAGCGCGACGCCGGCGTGAGCCGTCACCGCTGCATCCGCCTGCGCTCCGACCTGTTGCCCGGAACGGTCGGCCGTCACCACCGTGCTTCCATGAACCTGGTTGAGCCAGGTCCATGGGAGATCCACCACGTCGGAGCGTCGACGATCGACTCCTTCGCCTCGCACCGCAAGATCGCCGTCCTGTCGGTCGGTGAAGCGGTAGTGCGCGACAAGCGACATCGGTCCGGGCTGCCTACTTCAGGAACGAGGGGACGTCGAACTCATCGTCATTGAGATCGAGTCCGTCACCGAAGAGATCCTTGCCGTCGGAGAGATCCAACATGTCGGCCTCACCTCTGCCGGCCGATCGCCCTCGGCTCTCGTCCCAGCGGTCGAAACCGGCGGCGATGACCGTGACGCGAACCTCGTCGCCCATGGCATCGTCGATCACGGCACCGAAGATGATGTTCGCATCGGGATGCGCCACGCCGTGGATGATCTCTGCCGCTTCGTTCACCTCGAACAAGCCCATGTCGCTGCCGCCGGTGATGGAGAGCAGGATTCCTCGGGCTCCCTCGATGGAGGCTTCGAGGAGAGGGCTGGAGATCGCCGCACGAGCAGCGCTGACCGCGCGCCCTTCGCCTGAGCCGTTGCCGATTCCCATGAGAGCCGATCCAGCGTTGGTGAGAATCATCTTCACGTCGGCAAAGTCGGTGTTGATCAGGCCGGGCGTGGTGATGAGCTCGGTGATGCCCTGGACTCCCTGGAGCAGAACCTCGTCGGCCGCCTTGAAGGCATTGAGCATCGAGGTCTTCTCGTTCGAGACCGTGAGGAGGCGGTCGTTCGGAATGACGATCAGCGTGTCGACCTTTTCCTTGAGGTTCTGGATGCCGTGATCGGCCTGCACCGAGCGACGACGACCCTCGAAGGAGAAGGGGCGGGTCACGACCCCGATGGTGAGAGCGCCGATGCTCTTGGCGATCTCGGCAACGACCGGGGCACCACCGGTTCCGGTTCCACCTCCCTTGCCGGCGGTGATGAAGACCATGTCGGCGCCTTGGAGCGCTGCCTCGATCTCCGCCCGATGGTCCTCGGCTGCCATGCGGCCGACCTCGGGGTCGCTGCCGGCGCCGAGACCACGGGTCACTTCCTGTCCGATGTCGAGCTTGAGCTCGGCGTCACTCATGAGCAGCGCCTGCGCATCGGTGTTGATGCCGATGAACTCCACACCCTTCAGTCCCGCATCGATCATCCGGTTGACCGCGTTGACGCCGCCACCGCCGATACCGACGACCTTGATGACTGCCAGATAGTTCTGTGGATTGCCGACCATGACCACTCCTCGGGGTTGGGACCTCTACCTCTAGTACAGGTTTAGAGTTATGTAAAGCTCTCGTAGTGGTCCATACCGTAACCTCACGATGAGGTGAGGGTCAAGACACTTGTGTCGGGCCGGAGCGCCCCAGGGCTCAAGGCCGACGTACGACCACCGGGGTTCCCGGCACACGGACGTCCACAACCGCCACCCCCCGGATCTCGACATCGGCCAGCAACGTTGCCAGGTCGAGCGCCTTCACCTCCAGATCAACCGGAGGGCCGAAGCGGACCTCAACCTCGTCCTCACCGTCCACCAGTCGGAGGAATGCCGCAAGAGATCCGTCCGCTGCCACGTCGATCCGGATGACCTGCGGTCGCAGGCCGACAGGAATCGCACCGACGAGCGCAAGCGCTCCTCTCCCATCCGAGCCCAACACCCGACCCGGCTCGTCAACAGGTTTCACGCCCCCGACCGGAACGATGCCCGCCGGTACATCGCGTACCGCCTCGAGAGCACGTCCCTCCCGGTCAACCAACATCCATCCCTGCCCCGTCTTCGGGACCACCACCATCGGAACCCGCTCACCGACGCTTATCACAACCGTTCCGGGCCACTCCCGGGTCACCTCGACGTCGGCCACCCATGGAACATCGAGCACCCTGCGACGAACCGCCGACAGATCACGGTTGAACAGCGGGTCGCCGCGCCGGAGCCCCGATGCCTGCTCGATGGTTCGTGCCTCCACGTGCAGGTTCGGCGACGCCTCCACCAGAGGTCGAACCCTGACGTGATCGATGTCGAGCAGTGGGGACTGGACCAGACCCCATGCTGCGACGGCCAAGGCTCGCCACACCGCCCAGCGAGCCCATCACCCGAAGACGGCGGCGACCCTGCGAACGCAACACCTCGACCCGGCGGGCGTTGAGGCGAGGATCGATGGCCGGCTTCGCCATACCGAGTGGTCTACCCGAGGTCGATGACATGGGTCCGCTCAATCGCCGGACATCCGCGCCACGACGTCGGCCGGAAATCCGACCGGATGCACCTCCGGATGAAGGCGCACCCCTGTCGCCGCCTCGACCCGTCTGCGGACCTCCACGATCAGCGAGGCCACATCCGAAGCGGAACCGTTCGGATCCGCCTGGATGAAGTTGGCATGCTTCCGCGAGACCTCGGCTGATCCGATGCGCAACCCTTTGCAGCCGGCTGCGTCCACGAGACGGCCTGCCGAGTCGCCCGGGGGGTTGGTGAAGACCGAACCCGCGTTCTGACCACCGGGCTGGTGTTCGCGGCGCCACCGAACGACCTCGGCCAATTCCCGTGCCGATGCTTCGGCATCGCCGGGCGACAGGACAAAGGTCGCCCCGACGACGACCTTTGTCGTCGACAGATTGGAGTGGCGATAGCCAAGTCCGAGCTCATCGGCGGGCATGCTCTCATCATCGCCGCGGGCGAGATCGAAGAGGTGGACCCTGCGCAACACGTTCGCCATCTCCGAGCCATGACCGCCGGCGTTCATGCGCACGGCGCCACCGACCGAACCCGGAACCCCCACAGCCCACTCCAGACCACGGAGGCCCTCTGCGGCACAACGCCGGGCGAGGACCGGCAGGGGAACCGCTCCACCGGCATGAACCTCAACGAGAGATCCATCGGTCGCGTCGACCACCTCGATGCCGGCGAAGCGGTCACCCAGCATGATCGCCAGACCCTCGAAGCCGCTGTCGGCAACGAGCATGTTCGAGCCTCGCCCCACGACCAGCACGGGAACCTCCGAGGCACCCATGACACGGGCAACCAGCGCAAGGTCGTCGATGGCGTCGATGGTCATGAACAGCGCAGCGGTGCCCCCCACCCGATACGTCGTGAGCGTGCCGAGTGGCTCGTCATGACGCGCCCGACCACCAAGCGACATCGCTGCCTCGACGAGAGAGGTCTCAGGACTGTTCGGTCGTTGCGTCATGGGTCCGCTCGACATGTTCGATCAGCTCATCGGGCAAGGTGGTGAGATCACCTGCGCCGAGGGTCAGGCAGAGATCGCCTGCCCGGAGCTCAGAGGTGAGGTACCGGCGTACGTCCTCCCGGTCGGGGATCCACGCGACATCGGGGCCCGACCCATGTTCATGTGCCCAGGCAGACACGGCGTCGGCGATCAACTTGCCCGAGACCCCGGGAATGGGTTGTTGACCAGCGGCGTAGATCTCGGTGACGATCAGCTGATCGGCTTCACCGAAGGCCGATGCGAAATCACCCGACAGCGCGGCGGTGCGAGTGTAGCGATGCGGTTGGAACACGCACACGACGCGGCGCCAACCACCGGATCGAGCCGCTGCCAATGCCGCCGAAACCTCGGTCGGGAGGTGCGCGTAGTCGTCGACGAAGCTGATGCCGGCGACCTCCCCGCGTTGCTCGAATCGACGCGCCACGCCGGAGAAGCCGGCGAACGAACGGGCGATCGCCTCCACGGAGGACCCCAACGCGAGTGCCGCAACTGCGGCGCCCGCTGCATTGCGGGCGTTGTGCATGCCGGGAAGGGGAAGGTGAAAGCGGCCGATCGCCTTCGCCATGCGTTCGCTCGATCCGTGTTCGAGGGTGAAGGCCACCCCGTTTCGCGCGAGCTCGACATCAACCATCCGGTATCCGGCCGACGCAGAGGTGCCATAGGTGAGACAGGGCTTGTCCGGGCCCAACTCCGCGACGAGCTCCGCTGCAACCGGGTCGTCCACACAGACCACGCGAGGCCCGGGTGCCTCCGCCAGGAACATGGCGAACGCCTTTCGCAGGGCGGCAAAGCTCCCGTAGTGGTCAAGGTGATCGGGCTCGACATTGGTGACGATCACCGCGTCTGCCGCCAACTCGAGGAACGTGCCATCACTCTCGTCGGCCTCCACCGCAAACCAGCCGTCGGCCCCCCACGCGCCACCCCCACCGAGGCCGTGGACCTCGCCTCCGACGATGAAGGAGGACCCCACGCCACCTTCCCCGAGCGCCACGGCCAACAGAGCGGTCGTGGTGGTCTTCCCGTGGGTGCCGGCCACCGCGATGGTCGGCCGTGTCGCACAGATCCCCGCCAGGATCTCCGCCCGTCGAAGCACTCGGATCCCGTGATGCTCGGCCGCCACGACCTCGGGATTGTCCAAGGGAACGGCCGTCGACAGGACCACCAGGTCAACGTCGGCCACGTTGGCCGCCTCGTGCCCCGAGGAGACCGCCAGACCCCGGGCCTTGAGGCGATCCAGGACCGGGGAGGCACGCATATCGCTCCCGGAGACGACATGGCCCATCGCCGTGAGGACCGTCGCGATGGCACTCATTCCCGAACCCCCGACGCCGATGACGTGGATGCGTCGTGGTTGGGAAAGATCAAGCGGTGGGGAAATGAGCGCTTCCTCGTTCGGATGGGCCAGGGGCGACCGGATGGGCCATGGGCGACGGGCAAATCCTACCCCTGCAACCCGGCAGGCCCGGTGCCGCTTGCGGCGCGCCGAGTCGGACACCAAACTGCCCTGACCATGCCAACTCCTCCCTCCATCGTCATCGCCGCCGGCGGCACCGGCGGCCACATCTATCCGGGCTTGGCACTCGCTGCCGCCATCCGGAGGGCCCAACCGGATGCCGGACTGGTCTTCGTCGGAACGCCTCGCGGCCTGGAGACCAGGATCATCCCCGATGCCGGTTGGGAATTGGCGCTCGTCGACATGGTTCCATTTGCCGGACGGTTCGCGCTGCGCCTTCCGCCGGCCCTCGTCCGCTCGACGGCTCAGGCCTGGAGGATCCTGCGCGACACCGGGGCCTCCGTAGCGGTGGGAATGGGTGGCTATGCCGCCGTCCCGCTCATGCTGGCAGCGAGGCCGGCTCGGGTGCCGGGTCTGATCCACGAGTCCGGCGCCATACCCGGACGTGCGAACCTCCTTGCAGCCCGGTTCACTCCCAACGTGGCCCTCGCGTTCCACCAGGCCAGGCGATCGTTCTCGCCGAGGGTGACGACTCGCACCGTGGGAATGCCGCTTGACGAGACCCTGAGCAACTTCGATCGATCGAGGGTACGACCCGAGGCCCGGGCCGCCTTCGGACTTTCCGACGACGTGAGGATGGTGATGGTGAACGGCGGGAGCCAGGGCGCCGCTTCGCTCAATCGCCTGGCCGTCGGTCTCGCCGAACGATGGCGCGACCGACGTGACGTTCGCATCCTGCTCAAGGCCGGCACCGCTCACGAGGAGGCCGTTGCCGCCGAGCTCGCGGCCAACGGCGGAGCAGGCGTTGTCGAGCTCACGCGCTACATCGAGCGCATGGACCATGCCTACGCCGCCGCCGACTTCGCCATCTGCCGTGCCGGCGCCGGCACGATCGCCGAACTGGCGGTGGTAGGGCTGCCGGCCATCCTCGTCCCCTACCCGCATGCGCCCTATGATCACCAGGCAGTGAACGCCCAGACCCTGGTGGACGAAGGCGGGGCCATCATGATTCGAGACGACGAGGCGCTCCCCCGGGTCGTCGGGCCCGTCATCGAGGAGCGACTCGCGAACCCGACGGCGCTTCGGGCGATGCAGCGAGGCCTCCGCGCCGTTGCCCGCCCCCATGCAGCCGACGAGCTTGCCGCGTGGGTGTTGGCGTTGGCGCAACCGTGAGCCGGGGGGCCGTCGCCGGGGAGAACTGGGCTGTCCGCCATGACGACACCGCTCGAGATGCCCTGGCTCACATGCACGTCAGCGGGGTCGGTGTCGTGGCCGTGGTCGACGCCGAGGGCGTCGTCGTGGGCACGGTCACCGATGGTGATGTTCGTCGAGTCGCGCTGGCGGGAACCGACCTCGCCATCCCGGTCATCGAGATCCTGAGCCGGGACCCGGCCATCGTCTCGTCGTCGGCCGGCGATGACGAGGTCCTCGCGTTGATCCGGGAGCGCCACATCGATGCCGCGGCCGTGGTCGACGGCGGCACCCTGGTCGCGATGCGCACCCTGGCCGATCTGCAGGCGCCCGGCGCGAGCCGCACGGCGGTCATCATGGCCGGCGGGCGCGGTCAGCGACTTCAGCCGCTGACCGATCGGGTTCCCAAGCCGCTCTTGACCGTGGGCAGCACCACCATCGTGGAGCGGCTCCTGGGCGCTTTGTCCACCGCCGGGGTCAATGACGTGTACCTCGCCGTGAACTACAAGGCCGAGGTGTTCGAGGAACGACTGGGCACGGGCGAAGCGTACGGCGTCACCATCTCGTACCTCCACGAGCACAAGAAGCTCGGAACCGCCGGCGCACTCTCCTTGTTGCGCAAGACGCCGACCGAACCGTTCCTGGTGCTCAACGCCGACATGGTCACCACCTTGGACATGGCACGCCTCCTGGATTTTCACGCGCAACAGGGTGCCGCCCTGACCGTGGCCTCCTTCGACCACCGCACCGCCATCCCCTATGGCGTGCTGACACTCGAGGGTGAACGAGTTGTCGGTCTCGAGGAGAAGCCACAGCTCCGCAGTCGGTGCAACGCAGGGCTCTACGTGCTCGACCCGGGTGTCGTCCGGCTGGTCCCCCGCAACACCGCCTATGACATGCCGAGCCTGGTCCAGGCGGTGATCGATGCCGGAATGACGGTGGCGGCGTTCCCCATCATCGAGAAGTTCTTCGACATCGGAAGCCCCGCCGAGCTGGAGCGGGTGCTGCTCTACTTCGCGACCGGCGAGGAGGATCAGGACACATGACAGACTGGAAAGGTCGCCGCGTGCTCGTCACCGGCGGCGAGGGGTTCATCGGATCGACGCTGGTCGAACGATTGGTCCGCGAGGGTGCCGACGTACGGGCCCTGGTGCACTACAACCCGTTCGGAAGGCACGGCTGGCTCGACCCGGAGGTGCATCGGGAGGTCGAGGTGCTGGCGGGCGACGTGCGCGACACCGAGCGCGTCTTCACGGCGGTCGAGGGCTGCGAGGTGGTGTTCCATCTTGCAGCGCTCATCGGCATCCCCTACAGCTACCTGGCCCCCGAGAGCTACGTGCAGGTGAACGTCATGGGCACGCAGAACGTTGCGAGCGCCTGTCGTCGCGCCGGCGTCGCACGCCTCGTGCACACCTCGACGAGCGAGACCTACGGCACCGCCCTTCAGGTTCCCATCAGCGAGGACCATCCGCTGCAGCCCCAATCGCCCTACTCGGCGTCCAAGATCGGGGCCGACATGATGGCCCTCTCGTTCTTTCACGCATTCGAGCTTCCCGTCGCGGTCGTCCGACCCTTCAACACCTACGGTCCACGTCAGTCGACGCGAGCGGTCATATCGACGATTCTGGCTCAGCTCCACAGCGGTGCCACGACGTTGCACCTGGGATCGACCACACCCACCCGTGACTTCACCTACGTCGAGGACACGGCTGCGGGGTTCATGGCCGTCGCCGGCTGCGACCGGGCAATCGGCCAGGTCGTCAACATCGGATCGGGCGCCGAGATCTCCATCGGTGACCTCGTTCGGTTGCTCATCGAGATCACGGGGGGCTCGGCCACGATCACGACCGAGGAATCTCGCCTTCGGCCTTCGGGCAGTGAGGTCGAGCGTCTTTTGTGCGACAACACCCGTGCAAGGGAATGGACGGGCTGGGCCCCGGAGATCTCCCTGCGGACAGGGCTCGAACGCACCTCGGCATGGGTGAAGGAGAACCTGTCGAAACTTCAGGCAACGGGTTACACCGTCTGATCGGGCCGGCCCGTCTGAACGGGTTACACCGTCGGGAGGTTGCCTGGATAGCGTGGGTGCCATGAAACGCCCCCTCATCCCCGCCACCTGTGCCCTTGCCACGATCGCCTTCCTCGGCGCTGCCTGCGGCGGTGACGACGACCCTACGGCCAAGCCGACCGCGGGAGGTGACGCCGATGTCGTCGTCGTCGCCACCGATCTCGCCTTCGACGCCAAGACCTACACGGCGAAAGAAGGTTCGGTGTCCATCGAGTATCTCCAGCACGGCAAGGTTCCCCACACCCTGCTCATCGAGAAGACGGCAGGTTTCAAACTCGCCGTCAACGGCAAGAAGTCCGACAGCGCTGATGTGCTTCTCGAGACGGGTGAGTACACCATCTACTGCGACATCCCGGGACACCGCCAGGCAGGCATGGAGGCCCGCCTCAACGTCGAGTGATCGACGGAGAAGCGGGCCGGTCCGAACTCGCCTGGAACCGGATTCGCATGGGTCCGACGTCCCCTGGACGGGCGGACCTCGATCCGGCGCCTCTGGAACGGACCCTCTGGAACGGACCTTGGTCCGGCGCCTCTAGAAGGAGAACAGCACTTCCCAGAGGAGGTAGAGGACAACCCAGACCACGAAGCCGCTGATGATGGCTCCCTTGACGGTCTCCAAGGGCTTCTTGGTCGGTCCGGGATCGGTACCGGCAAGCAGACCCAGGCCGTTTGCCTCGATGAGGATGACGATCGCGAACACGATCAGCCAGTAGGCCAACGTGCCGTCCGCATTGGTGTACTTGCCGCTGAAGTGCGAGGTGAAGGTCATGAACCAGACCATCGGAATGGAGAGCACCGTGTTGGTACGGGATGCGAGCAGCGCCTTGCGTCCCGCAGCCGCCGCCTCGGGCAGGGGCTGACCCCCGGCGAGCACCTGGGCAGCCGACGCCAGCACGACCTTCTGGTTGCGCCAGATCACACCCCAGACGTTGAGGAACATGATGATCCCCATGAGGATGCCGGTCAGGATGCTCGATCCCTGGATCGTGCCCCAGTAGTCGGGGTCGAAGCCGTTGGGGTCCTGAAAGCCGAGGATCAGGACGCCGGTGACCACGGTTGCCACGGCTGCCCATCGAAACCACCACAGTGCCCGTGAGGCGAGCTTGTCGATCGCTTCGGTCCGGGCGCCGGCATCCATGGTTGCGAATGAGGGAACCTGAACGAAATTGAAATAGTACAGCAGACCGATCCAGGTGATACCGGAGAGGATGTGCAGCCATCGTGAGGCGAAAAACATTCCAAACTGACTAAAGAGCTCCACTGCCCCGCCTTTCTTTCTTCAACGCTCGGTCGATGGGCAAGCTAGCAGGCTTGACCGACACGGGAAACAGCATCGATCCGTCCCTGACGTGCCACGTTCAACAGGATGCCGGTGGCGGCCATCGAGATCACCAGGGACGACCCCCCGTAGGAGACGAAGGGCAAGGTGAGCCCTGTGATGGGCATCACACCCACAGCTCCACCCAGGTTGACCACGGCCTGGGTGATGATCCACGCGGTCACGCCGCTCGCGATCAGCACCCCGAATCGATCGGGGGCCCGAAGCGCCGCACGCATGCCGAGCAGGGCGAAGGCACCGAAGAGCGCGATGACCAGCAATGAACCCACGAGGCCGAGCTCCTCACCGATCACGGCGAAGATGAAATCCGTGTGGGCATTCGGGAGAAACCCCCACTTCGCCCGACTGGCGCCGAGGCCCACCCCGTTGATCCGACCCGACGCGACACCCATCAACGACTGGTTGATCTGATAGCCGGTTCCACCGGGGTCGGCGCCGGGATGGAGGAAGGCGAAGATCCGGTTGCTGCGGTAGTCCGCCGAGAGCGCCACCACGACCGCCGCGAACCCACCGGCCAGCGTCATGCCCGCCAGCGGCGCGAGCGGAACGCCGGCCACGAAGAACACGGCAAGGACGATGGCGCCCATCACCAGCGTCGAGCCCAGATCGGGTTGGGCCATCATCAGCGTGGCCGCCACGGCCAGCACGGCCAGGACCGGACGAACGGTGACACGGAGGTCGTTCATCCGGTGCTCTCGGCGCGCCAGAAGATCACAGGCGAACAACAGGATGGCGAACTTGACCAACTCGGAAGGCTGGAGCCGCAGGGTCGAGCCGAACCCCAGCCAACTCCTTGCGCCGTTGACGCGCAGACCCACCCCGGGGAGCAGCACGATGCACAACAACATCACCGAGAACGCCAGCAACGGCGCCGCCAAGCGGCGCCAGCGGTGGTAGTCGAGGCGCAACGTCACCAGCATCGCTCCGGTCCCCAACGTCAGCCAGACGGACTGCTTGAGGAAGTACTCCCACGTGGAGCCTTCCTCCCGGAGCGCGTACACCGACGAGGCCGAGAGGACCATCACCAGTCCGATGATGTTGAGGACCGCAACGAGTCCCAGCAGGAGGACATACCCCGAGGGCGCCCGTGGCGGGGCCGCCTTGCCCGATTGCGCCCGCTGTGGGGCCGCCTTGCCCGAGGGGACACGTCTGACCGGTGATTGGACCCGAGGTCGCCTCATGCGCGTGAATCCGCCAACTCGCTGACGGCGCGCGCGAAGTCATCGCCCCGCTCGCCGTAGGATCGATACCAATCGAACGATGCGCAACCCGGGGACAACAGGACGACGTCACCTGGCCGAGCCACTCGAGCCGCCGAATGCACCGCCTCGTCCATCGAGGCCGCAACCGACACGGGGACCCGAGAGGACAGGCTTCGGGCGATCTCGTCGGCCGCCTCGCCGATCGCGACAACGGCACGCAGCCGCGAGGCCTCGGACGCCAACACCGAGAGGTCAAGACCCTTGTTCCGACCCCCGGCCACCAACACCACCGAGGTGAACCCTCGAAGCGCCGCCAAAACGGCATGGGGGTCGGTGGCCTTGGAGTCGTCGTAGAAGCTGATCCCTCCATGTTGGCCGACCAGACTCACCCGATGGGGGAGCCCCCGGAAACTTCGCAACACCGAGGTCACTGCCTCGATCGTCGCGCCGGCCTCCACCGCTGCCGCCGAGGCTGCCAGGGCGTTGGTCAGATCGTGAGGGAGCGTCCGCCACAGCTCGTCGAGCCCGATGAGCGTCGAACCGTCCGGTTGGCACAGGCCGGCGCCCTCGACCCGCCAGTCACCTTGGTCACGCCCGAACGTGACGAGGCGCGACCGCACCTTGCCCGCCTCGGCCATCACCGCCGGATCGTCGGCACAGGCGATGGCGACGTCACCCGGCTCCTGGCGCTGCCAGACGCCGGCCTTGGCAGCGATGTAGGCCTCCATCGTCCCGTGCCAATCGAGATGATCCTCGGCAACGTTGAGCCAGACGGCGACGCGGGGATGGAAGGACTCACTGAAGGAAAGTCGGAACGAGGAAGCCTCGACGACGATCACGTCAAGCCCGAGGTCGTCGATCGCGTCGATGAGCGGCAGGTCCGTGTTGCCCGCGGCGACCGTCCGAAGTCCGCCGTCGCTCAACATGCGCTCCACCAACGTCGTGACCGTGGTCTTCCCGTTGGTGCCGGTGACCGCGACGATGGGAATGCTCGACCAACGCGCCGCCAACTCGAACTCGCTCCACACCGGGATCCGCTGCGCCCGGGCAAGGATCAGAGCCGGATGAGTCGGTGGCACGCCCGGACTGGGAACGACCAGATCGCATGCGTGAAGCAATCCTGCGATCATGGTCTCGTCGGGCTGCTCCACCAAGGTCATGCCCGGTGCATCGAGAGCGGCGAAGCGGGCTCGACCCGGAGCCGTCGGGTGGTCCTCGACGATCGACACGGTGCATCCCCGGCGATGCAGGTGTCGGGCGGCCGCCTCACCGGCGACGCCGAAGCCCACGACCAGGACACGGCCTCGGGGAAGCCCATCCGGGTCGTTCATCGACGAAGCGCCCAACGACTGCCCGTCCAACGCCTGCCGGTCCAACGACTGCCCGTCCAACGCCTGCCCGTGGATCCCATCAGTCGATGACGCCCGGGATGGAGAGGTAATCGGCATAGAACAGTCCGATGGCGGCCGCGGTCGCGATGCCGGCGAGGAGCCAGAACCGAATGATCACCGTTGTCTCGGGCCACCCGGCCAGCTCGAAATGGTGGTGGATCGGCGCCATGCGAAAGATCCGTCGGTGGAACACACGAAAGGAGATCACCTGGAAGATGACCGACAACGTCTCGATGACGTAGATGCCCCCGAGCAGGGGCAACAGGGCATGGGTGTTCGTCAGCAGCGCGAGACATGCCAGCCCGGTGCCCATGGCCAGCGAACCGGTGTCGCCCATGAAGATGCGCGCGGGTGCGGCGTTCCACCAGAGGAATCCGGCGCATGCCCCCATCATGGATGCCGCGACGAGAGCAAGGTCGAGCGCCTGGGGGATCGCGTAGATCTCGAAGTGGCGAAAGGCCCAGAAGCCGATCACGACGTACGCGGCATAGGAGAAGATGCCTGATCCTGCCGCCAGGCCGTCGAGGCCGTCGGTGAGGTTCACGGCATTGGCGGTCCCGAGGATCAGCAGCACGGCCCACAGCGCCCAGAGCACCGAGCCCAACTCGACGTTGAACGAGCCCGTGCGCGTGAAGGACAACTCGGTGGACACATCTGCGAGACGGATCGCCAGAACCGAGAACCCCACCGCAACGATCAGGAGCCCCGCCAACTTGGTGCGCTTGTTGAGGCCGAGATTGCGGGCATTGCGAACCTTGATCCAATCGTCGAGAAATCCGACGATGCCGGTCCCGGCGATGGCCAGGATCACCAGGATGCCGCCCCAGGTGAAGATGGCGCCCACCCGGAGGTGACTCACCAGGTAGCCGGCCATTGCCCCACCGACGATCGTGATGCCACCCATCGTCGGTGTCCCGGCCTTGGTGACGTGGCCCGCGGGCCCGTCCTCACGAATGGGCTGACCGATCCCCCGATCGTGAAGCCAACGGATCAGGAACGGTGTGCCGATGAGCGAGACGCCCATCGCCACGCCTGCTGCCAGGAGGAGAGCTATCAAGCGCCATCACCGCGGTCATCGGAGCCGTCACGCTCGATGCGCCCCCATTCCTCGGCGACAACCGCCGCGTCGTCGAACGCCAGCACCACGTCACCGATGGTCTGGGTGGTCTCGTGACCCTTGCCGGCCACCAACACCAGATCATCGGCCCGCGCCATGCGCAATGCACGTGCGATCGCAGTACGACGGTCCTCCTCGACCGTGAGCATCCCGGCACCATTGGCCCCTTTGGCTCCTTCGACGATGGCGTCGAGGATCCGCCGGGGATCCTCCGAACGCGGGTTGTCCGAGGTCGCGATCGCCATGTCCGCCCGCGTCACCGCCACCTCACCCATCAGCGCACGCTTGCCCTGATCACGATCACCACCGCATCCGAAAACCACGATCACACGCCCGGTCGTCACCGAACGAAGCGCTTGGAGCATCTGATCCAGGCCGTCAGGCGTGTGTGCATAGTCAACAATGACACCGAAGGGCTGACCGGCATGAACCGCCTGAAACCTTCCCGGAACAGGAACGGCGCCGGCGAGGCCCTCGACGATCACATCGACGTCGAGACCGAGCTCGAGGGCTGCGGTTGCAGCGGCGAGCGCATTCGAGACGTTGAACGAGCCCCCGGCCGGCACCTCCAGCCGCCGGCCCTGCCAGACCCCGTGGCAGGACGTCAGGCCGACGTGCAGATCGGTGACGTCAGCCAGACCGTAGGAACGCGTGGGCACGAGCGCCGCATCCAACAGCAGTCGGCCGTGCGGGTCGTCGATGTTCACCACGGCTGCTGCGGTGCGGGACGGGTCGAAGAGCTTGGCCTTGACCTTGAAGTAGTCCTCCCGTGACGGGTGAAAATCAAGATGGTCACGACCGAGATTGGTGAATACCGCCATGGAGAACCAGGTTCCCTCCACCCGCGACAGCGCCAGAGCGTGCGACGAAACCTCCATGGCCACCGATGTCCCGCCCTCGTCGCGCCAGGCGGCAAGCATCGCCTGGAGATCGGTGGCCTCGGGCGTTGTACGTGCCCCCCCGATGGTGCCGATGAGACCGCAGGACCGACCGGCTGCTTCGAGCACGGCCTGCAGCCACCAGGTGACGGTGGTCTTGCCATTGGTCCCGGTGACGCCCACGACCTCCAACGACCGGGACGGGTGGTCGTGGAAGGCCGCTGCAACATGGCCCATCGCCTCACGCACGTTGTCGACCCGGAGCTCCACAACCCCGAGATCGAGGGGTCGTTCGCACAGGAGGGCCACCGCGCCCTTCGCGACCGCCTCGGCAGCGTGGTCGTGACCGTCGACGGTCCGTCCCACGACACAACAGAACAGCGCACCCGATCGAACCTCGCGTGAATCGTGCGTGACCATCGTCAGAGCCTGGTCCGGCAACGCTCCGATGAGCTCGACCTGCGGAGATCCCGTCGACAGCCTGGCCAACAGCTCGGCCGGGCGAACGCTCATCGAGAGGCGCCCGCCGGGCCGGGCGGCGGCGGGATTCGCAACAGGCGCAAGGCGTATTGACTGATCTGGGCAAAGACAGGAGCTGCGATCTGGCCACCGTAGATGCCCCCGACCGGCTCGTCGATCACCACGATCGCCGAGAGCTGAGGGTTCTCGGCGGGCACGAAACCGGCAAAGGATGCCATGTAGGCGCCCTCGGTGTAGCCGCGGCTCGTCTCGGAGGGCTTGCGCGCCGTTCCCGTCTTGCCCGCCACGGTGTAGCGATCGATGCGGGCCTTGTCACCCGTGCCCTCCGCCACGGCGCCGACCAGCATGCGGGTGATCTCCTGCGCCGTCGCCTCGGATATGACCTCTCGGGACCCGCCCGGTCCGGTGAGCTGCTCCACTCCCTGTCCGTCGACCGTGGCCCGGACCAACCTGGGCGGAATGGCAACGCCGTTGTTGGCGATGACGTTGAAGGCGCCGAGCATCTGCATGGCGTTGACCGCAACCCCCTGGCCGATCGGGATCGACCCGATCGAGGTGCCCGTCCACTCCGAGAGGTCGAGCATGCGGCCTCGCGACTCCTTGGGAAAGTCCAGCCCCGTGAACGAGCTGAGACCGAACTTCCGGAGATACTCGTCAACCCTCGTCGCGCCGAGCTCCTGGGCAACCATGATGGTGCCGACGTTCGACGACTGACTCAGGATGTCGGCGAGCGTCCAGGACATCGGTTCATGGGGATCGTGATCGCTGAAGGTGTGCACCGAGACGGGTAGGCGGTCGGGGACCACGAGCACGTCGGTGGGCTTGTGGACGCCCTCCTCGATGGCTGCCGCCATCGTGACGATCTTGTTGACCGACCCGGGCTCGAAGGTCGAGACCACAGCAGCATTGGAACCTGCCGGAACCGGTGGCCCACCATCCTTGCCCGCCGTCATGTTTGCCATGGCCAGGACCTCACCGTTGCGTGGATTCATGACGACCGCCATCGCCCCTTTGGCCTGTGACGACGCAACCGCGTCACCCAGCACCCGCTCCACCTCATATTGCAGTGATCGGTCGATGGTCAACACCAGGTCCGATCCCCGCACGGCGGGGCTGAGGCGCTGCTCGCCGGCGGCGATCGTGTTCCCCTTGAGGTCACGTTCGATCAAGAGCTCACCGGGCGTGCCCAAGAGGGGTTTGTCGTACTGGGCCTCCAGTCCGGCGTAGCCCCTGCCGTCGGGGTCGACACCACCCAGGAGCGCTCGGGCAAGGTCACCCGCGGGCTTGACGCGAGTGGGTTCGTCGCGAAGGAAGACGCCCTTGAGCGGGTGGTCCTGCCGTGGCTTTCCCTTGTCGTCCATCGTGATGTCGCGGAACAGGGCAGCGACACGCTCTCCCATCTCGGGCGTCAACTGGCGCTTCACGTAGACGAAACGGCCCTTGGTCCGAAGGGTGGCCTCGATCGCTGCCTGATCGACCCCCAGGGCAGGCGCCAGCGCCTCGGCTGCCTCCTGGGGATGCAGCACCTGGAGCGGGTCCGCCCAGACGGTCCTGCTCGGCACCGACATGGCCAACTCGTCGCCGTTTCGATCGAAGATCGATCCGCGGTCCGCAGGCAGGGCAATGGGGGTGATGCGTTGCCTCAGCCCCGCAGCGACATAGTCATCCGATGCGACCACCTGCAGATACCCCGTGCGTGCCGCAATGGCCCCGAGCAGGACAAGCACGACCACGAGGAGAGCGATCGAGCGCTTCGCCGGATCTCCGGCGCGACGGGTGGGCGGTCGACGAGGCGTGGGGGGTCGACGAGATGTGGCAGGTCCGCGAGATGTGGCAGGTCCGCGAGATGTGGCAGGTCGACGAGGATCGAGCGTCGAGATCCCGATCGACCGCCCACGGCTGCGGGGCCCGGCGGGCCTTGGCATCTGTCGGCCGATCGGTCGCGATGACCGTGGTGACGCAACGGTCCCGGTCCGTCGACCCCCTGGACTCCCAGGTCCCGTCGCCGTGGGTCCCGTTGCCGTGCGATTTGTCGCAGTTCGTCCGGTTGCGGTGCGAATTGTCGCACTTCGTCCTGTTGCACTTCGTCCGGTTGCACTTCGTCCCGTTGCCGTGCGTACCGTCGAGGTGCGTCCGGTAGCCGTGCGATTTGTCGCAGTGCGTACCGTCCCGGTGCGTCCGGTTGCCGTGCGATTTGTCGTGGTGCGATTTGTCGCGGTGCGACCCGTCGGCACTTGTCGGCCGGGCACTTGCCGGCCGGAGGGGCCACGGCGGTTCGGTGCGCGATGGGGCGGTGGAAGGACCGCGCTCACGAACCGGCACCCAGGAAGGGCTTGACCGACGCCCAAGGACGCTCCCCGTTTGAGGTGTCATCGGACACCGCGGGGCGAGGGGCGACGGTGGAGGTCGCCCCTTCCGGAGGGGTGAGGTACTCAACCCGTTCAGGCTTGACCATTCCGAGGCGCCCCACGGCCTCGTCCACCACCCGCTGGGGCGACTCGAGCTCGGCGACCTCGCGACGAAGCTGCTGATAGTGAGCCTGCTCCTCGGCTACCTGATCCGCCAGGGTGTCCACCCGAACCTGTCCCTGCACCAACACCGCATGGAAGGCCGCAAGGCCGAACAGCGACGCGACCACGACGAATGCCGCCACCACCCCGAGGAACCGAACACGCTTGCGTCGGGCAGCGAGCCTCAGATTGGAGTCGTCGACCACGCGGAGCCGCGGGCGCTGCACCCCGAGTTGGTCCAGCTGGTGCTCACGTCGCGCGCGAGCTTCCCCTCCGTCCACTCGTCCGGGTCGACGTCCCAGTGGCGCAGGTGCCGCCTGCGGGCTCATCATCGAGCTCCCGGAGCACGGACGGAGACGCCGGCGATCTTCTCGACGGCGCGGAGGCGCGCCGACTCGGCGCGGGGATTGGCGCTCACCTCAGCGCCTGTGGGCTTCCTCGACCCCTGCTTGAGCAGCCGGACCGAAGGCGTTGCACCACAGACGCACGGAAGGCGGTCGGGACACGTGCACCCCCCGGTCGCCGCCCGACGAAACCCTGCC
This sequence comes from uncultured Actinomycetes bacterium, assembly GCA_963743945.1. Lineage (GTDB taxonomy): Bacteria > Actinomycetota > Acidimicrobiia > Acidimicrobiales > CADCSY01 > JACOTK01. Next base: position 5,177 of record CAVURO010000007.1, on the reverse strand, counting down.
TTGACGATGCGGTCCTCCCCGGAGTGGTACGAGAGGACGACGCAGCGCCCTCCCACCGTCAGCAAGGAGAGCGCAGCCTCGATCGCGACCGGAAGCACGCCGAGCTCGTCATTGACGACCAGGCGCAGCGCCTGGAAGGTGCGTTTCGCCGGGTGACCCCCGCGACGTCGCGCCGGAGCGGGGATGGCGCCGCGGACGATCTCGGCCAGCTCGATGGTTGTGTTCACGGGTCGAGCCGAGACGATCGCCCTGGCGATGCGGGTTGAAAAGCGCTCGTCGCCGAAGGTACGGAGAAGATCTGACAACTCGCTCTCGTCCAGGTTGTTCACCAGATCCGCCGCAGTCGTCGTGCCGGCGGGGTCCATTCGCATGTCCAAGGGGGCGTCGAAGCGATAGCTGAATCCGCGCTCAGGTCGATCGAACTGATGCGAGCTGACGCCGAGGTCGAACAGCACGCCGCTCAACTCCTCGATGCCGAGGGAGGACATGACGGGCACCAGGTGATCGAAACGCGCCTGGACGATCATCGCCCGGTCGCCGAACACCTCCAGGCGATCACGAGCGGCTTCGACGGCGGCGGGATCCTGGTCGAGACCCACGAGGCGAACGTGGGGCAGGGCGGCGAGAACGGCGTGAGCATGACCACCCCCCCCGACTGTGGCGTCGACGATGACGCCGGCGGGGACGGGGCCGAACAGCTCGACCACCTCGGCCTCCATCACCGGCAGATGGCGAAATGGCGACGGACCGGAATCGTTCGAGGTCATGGGCCGCTCCTCAGCGAGATGACGCCGCGCACCAACAGCCCTCCGATCGGCACGGCCCGCGGGATTTCTCCCCGCGTGGCCAAGACGGAAGCGGGCGGAAGGGGCTGTCCGCCTTGTCGTTCGGAGGGCTGTTGCTGCGCGTCCCATGTCAGATCCCCACCGCTTCGAGTCCGGGCAGGGCGCTTCTCATGCCCTCCTCGGCTTCGAGGTTGACAGTCGTCCACTGATCGAGGTTCCAGATCTCGATGCGATTGATCGCCCCTATGATCTTGAGATCGCGCTCCAGGCGGGCGAACTCGCGCAAGGGCTGCGGAATCGCGATCCGCCCCTGCCTGTCGGGAAGGACCTCGGCGGTGCCGGCCGAGAAGGACCTGGCGATGTTGCGCTCCAGTTGTCCCCTGCGTGCGATCTCCAGCATCTCGGCGGTCCTGACCTTGAACTCCTCGGGCGTATAGATGGCCAAGCAACCGTCGAGCACCTTCGTGAGATACCCCCCGTGCTCCAGGCGGTCGCGGAACTTGGCCGGGAGAATCACCCGACCCTTCAGGTCGAGGGAGTGCTCGAACTCCCCTACAAACGCCTGCTCCACGTGGAATCGCTCTCGCTTCTCGGCAGTTGGCAGGTGGACTACAAAGGTCTCCCCTTTCCTCCACCTCTCACCACTCTAAACCCCTTTCCACCACATTACAACCACCTGACGCCCACTTTTTGCCCTTCCGCTCCCCCCTGCCCACCCTTGGCTTCCCGTAGTGCCCCTTTGCAGCAGGACGAAATCCACTACGTAACGAATTACCCTGGACACGGAAACGGCACGCGCCACCGCACTGGACCAAGGAGGGAGCCCGATATGTTGACCGCCCTGTTGCGCTACGACCCGCTGCTCCTGATCGGGATCGGACCGCTGGCGATCTCGGCTCACGGGATCATGACGGCCGTCGGCATCTACGTGGGTATGCAGATCATTCGTCCGGCCGCCGAAAGACTCGGGCTGACCATGGATTGGCTCTACTCGCTGATGATCCGTGCGGTGCTCGGCGCAGTCCTCGGCGCCCGCATCTCCTTCGTGGTGGGACACCTCGACCTCTATGCGGACAATCCGTTGGGTGTGCTGCAGGTGTGGGAGGGAGGGCTCTCGCTCCTGGGAGGCATCGTCGGTGCCGTGCTCATCTGCCTGCCGCGGCTGCGCCGTGAAGGGCTCTCATTCTTCGCGCTGACCGACGCCATCGTTCCGGGGCTGGCACTCGGCATCTCCGTGGGCCGGATCGGCGACCTGATCATTGCCGATCATCTCGGCAAGCCGACCGACTTCGTGCTGGGTTACGCCTGCCCGGACGGCCCCACCGGCTCGCCCTGCCTGGCTCCGGTCGGCCAAGGCGTTCACCAGACGGCCCTCTACGACCTGGTGGCGACAGCGGTGCTCTTCGTCGTGCTGGTCATGATACGCCGACGGACAACGGCCGATCCGCGTCGAGTGGGCAGCCTCACCCTGGTCTTCGGCGTGGGCTACGGCATCGCCCGCTTCGTCGAAGGCTTCTTTCGCGTGGATCTCACCCATGGTTCAGGGCTCAGCGGAAGCCAGTGGACAGCGCTCGGCGTTGTCGCTGCGTGTCTCGTGCTCCTCGTAACCCGTTGGCGTGGGCCCGTGCATCCCACCAAAGGCGACGCCGCCCAACCCGACTCCCGCCCGGAGGCCGCCGGCGACGTGGCGCACTCCTTGGAGAAACGTCCCGGTGACTTGGAGAAACAACCCGGTGACGCGGCGCTACGTCGGCAGTGACGCGATCAGCGCCATTTCGATCTCCTCGGCCGTGGCATCGATTCCGGCGGCGACTTCCCGGAGGCCGACCAGGGCCTCCTCCTGCTCGTGCTCGTTCATGGCCATGAGTCCGACGAGCGCCTCGGGGTTCCAGCGACGAAGCACCGCACACTGAAAACGGGCGGCAGATCGCCCACGCCGCTGGGAGATGCCCACCGTCTTTCGCCCCTCGACCAGCACCTCGCCGGCGCCGACCCCTGCAAAGCAGATGCGCCGAGACCATGGCGAACAGGCGAGTGGGCCTTCGTGCGAGACGCCCTGAAAGCCCAACCTGCCGAGGGCGTCGATCCAGACCTCGCCAAGCCAGTGGAAGGCATGCCCGACGTCGTCGCACCACAGTCGATCGCCACGCGGCACCACCACGTCGACCCAGACGACCTCGTCGGGCATCAGCAGCACGGCCCCCCCGCCACTTCGGCGCCGGACGAGGTCGACGCCCCCTCGATCGAGGGCCGCCGCATCGACATCGGTCACGGGTTGTGCGCTTCCCAGGACGAGTGCGGGCTGGGTGATTGCGAAGAACGAGACTGCCCTGACGGCGGGGTCGGGCTCCGCTCGGGCGTGAAACGAGGCAGCGGTCCCCCTCACCCGCTCGATCGCCCAGCTCGCCTCGGGCGACGCCCCCCCGGTCATGTTGTGCGTGTCGGTGATGAGCCCGGCGTCGAGCCGGAAAGCATGGGACCTGCGGGCCGGACCGCCATCGTGCCGTCGGCATCCATCTCCCATGGCGTCGTGACATCGTTCGCGTACCAACGAGCGCTCGACGGCAGGTCACCGGGGAGCGTCGCTCCGGCGAGCGCGGCGAACGCCACCACCACCTCCTTTCCGATGCCCGTCTCCAACATGCCGCCGATCCAAAGTGGTACGTCGTTCGCCAAGGCAAGGTCGTGCACCGCCCTTGCGGCGGCAATCCCTCCAACCCGGGCAGGCTTGAGGTTGACGTGGTCGCACGCCCTCAACTGCAGTGCCGTGGCCAGATCGTCCGCAGAGCCGATCGACTCGTCCAGGCAGATCGGCGTGCGGAGACGAGCGACGGCCTCGGCCGAGGCCAACAGATCACGCGGGGCGAACGGCTGCTCGATCTCGACGAGGCCCAACGCATCGAGGCGCGCCAACGACCCGTCCAGGTCGTCACGCGTGTACGACCCGTTGGCATCGACGCCCAGAGCCAGGTCGGGCCAGGTGCCCCGCACCGCCCGGACCGGTTCGACATCGGCACCGGGACGGACCTTCAACTTGACCCGCTGATAGCCGGCGGCGACGTGATCGGCAACCTCGTCGATCAATGCGTCGATCCCTGCCGCCAGGCCGACCGACACCCCGCACGGCACCCGGCCACGAACGGCACCGAGCCACTGCGCCAAGGTGAGGCCCGCAGCGGCGAGGCGCAGCTGCGTCGTTGCCGCCTCCACGGCGCAGGCCGCCATCGGGTGGCCCACGATGCCCGATGGCCGACCCGCGAGCGCAGCGGGCAACAGGAAATCCCGTAGGACCGCCTCGGCGCCGTCGATCCATTCACCGCTGTAGGTCGGCGCCGACAGCGCCGAGCACTCGCCCCAGCCCTCCGAGCCGTCCTCGGCGAGCGCCCGCACGAACAGCACGCGACGGACCCGCTCCACGCCGTGTGCGGTCCGAAATGGGGCGACCATCTCGAGGTCGACCCGCACGATCTCCATGGCGACGGGCGAGACCTCGGGCAGGGGCTGCAGCGGCGAGGTCGACGACGGAACGACGATCACGCCGAGAGGGCAGGCGACAGGTACGCCTCCCAATGTGCGGGGACAGACTCCACGGCCATGCGAATCCAACTGAGCTCGCCGGGCGGTCGCGGGTGGCGGCGAAGGTGCATGGACGTCTCGGCCAGAAGCCGATCCCGCTTTGCCCGATTGCAGCCGTGACACGCCGCAACGACATTGTCCCAGGTGTGCGGGCCCCCACGGCTGCGGGGAACCACATGATCGATGCTCTCGGCCGGCTTGTTGCAGTACTGGCAGCGAAAGCCGTCTCGGGCCAACACGCCACGCCTCGAAAACCCCGCAAGGCGACGATACGGGATGCGTACATAGCGCCGGAGCCGAATCACCGAGGGAACGGCGACACTGAGATGGGCCGCGTGCATCTCGATGCCGGAGTCGTGGATGATCTCCGCCTTGTTCCCCAGTACGAGCACCACGGCCCGACGATCCGACACGATCTCGAGTGGTTCGTAGCTCGCATTGAGCACCAAGGCCCGACCCATACCCGAAACGCTACCCTGCCCCCGACTCCGGTTGCCCGGCATCTCGCTCGGCATCTCGGGCATGTGCATTCAGCGCGCCAGTGCCCGCCAGGTGCGACACCACCGTAGATAGGTCACGACATCGTCGTCCTCCAGCTCCGCCTCGGGGTCGCCGTAGGCTGTGACCAGCCGAAAGCGCATGTAGGAGTCGGGCACCGACGGCACCGGTGGCCACCGGTGCCACCAACCCGGCTCAGCGAGCCGCAGGCCCTGGCGAACAGCCGTGAGCCACAGGGACGGGTGCCCGGCGACCTTCCTCACCTGCGACCACGACCATGCACGCACACCTCCATTCTAAGGGATCGGCGGTCCTTGA
>CAVURO010000006.1:0-117017 GCA_963743945.1 uncultured Actinomycetes bacterium | reverse complement strand
AAGAGCGTGGGCATCACCGGTTTGACCGTGAGCGAGGTTCGGGGCTTCGGTCGACAAGGTGGTCACACCGAGACCTACCGAGGCACCGAGTACACGATCGACTTCGTGCCCAAGGCCATGATCGAAGTACTTGTCGACGATGCAGATGTCGACAAGGTCGTCGACACCATTGCCTCCTCGGCGAGGACCGGAAAGATCGGTGACGGAAAGATCTGGGTGACGGAAGTCTCCCGGGCCGTTCGTATTCGTACCGGTGAGCAAGGAACAGACGCCATCTAGGCGACCAGCCCATGGCGCGCCCCGTGCCTGCACAGACAGGAGAACCACCAGATGGACCACCGAGAAGGAGCATCCATGAACAACAGACATCGAAGGGCGAAGCGCTCGCTCGTTGCGGCCGCGATGGCGCTGAGCGGTTGGGCCGCCATGACCGCCGTGGCCTACGCCGACTCCACCGGATCGAACTTTCCGGTTCCCGAGGAGCGTGACGCCCTTTTCGTCGGGACCAACCTGATGTGGATCATCATCGGAGCTGCGCTGGTGATCTTCATGCAGGCGGGCTTCGCGCTCGTCGAGACCGGCTTCTGTCGGGCGAAGCACGCGCGCGCACGTGGTGGCCGACCAACGTCGCCATCTTCGGCCTCGGGCTTCGTGGCCTACTTCCTCGTCGGCTACAGCCTTCATGTTCGGCGTGCTACACGCTGCGCCCTGATCGGCCTGGACGCCCCGGCGGGCGGAGCGGCCTGATCGGCGCCGTGGCAACTGGGTCTTCCTGCTGCCAGGGCGGCTTCGCCCGCGGCGGCAAGGCCTACGACCGCCGCCGGCGTGGGCCTTCTTCCTGTACATGGTCGCCTTCATGGACACCGACCGCGCACCATCCCCACCGGAGCTCGATGGCCGAGCGCTGGAAGTGGAAGGCTCGTTCGTCGGTTCGGGGCCTCTTCTGCGGCGCGATCTACTACCCGCTCTTCGGCGTGCCTGGACCTGGGGCGGCGGCTGGCTCAGCCAAGCTCGGCGAGTCCATGGACCTGGGTCGCGGGCTACGTCGGACTTCGCCGGCTCGGGCGTGGTCCACGCCATGGGTGGTGTCGCAGCCCTGACCGGTGCCATCGTGCTCGGACCTCGCATCGGCAAGTTCGGCAAGGACGGCAAGGCCCGCGCTTCTCCGGGCACCACATTCCCATGGCCCTGCTCGGAACCCTCATCCTGTTGTTCGGTTGGTTCGGGTTCAACGCCGCCTCCACCTTTGCCGCAACCGACCTTCGCTTCACCGTGGCGGCCGCCAACACCGGCATCGCCGCAGCGTTCGGCCTGGTGACCGGCATGGCCTGGATCATGCTGCGTCGGGGCAAGCCCGACCCCGGCATGATGGCCAACGGCATGCTCGCCGGGCTGGTTGCCATCACGGCGCCCTGTGCCTTCGTCCAACCCTGGGCAGCAGCGGTCATCGGCATCATCGCTTCGGTCCTGGTCATCGAGGCGATCTTCATCGTCGAGAACAAGTTCAAGATCGACGACCCGGTGGGCGCCATCTCGGTTCACGGCGTGAACGGCATCTTCGGCGTCCTCGCTGTGGGCGTCTTTGCCGACGGCAGCTACGGCGCAGGCTGGAACCTCACCACCACCACGGACAGGGGCGTGACGGGCATCCTCTACGGGATCAGCAACCTCGACCAGCTGGCCGCTCAGGCTATCGGTGCGGCCGTGATCCTCGTGGTCTTCGGCACCGTCTCGTTCGCCTTCTTCAAGATCCAGAATGCGCTCACCAAGGGCGGCATCCGCTCCGACGGAGGAGCACGAGCTGGCCGGCCTCGACCTGCCCGAGATGGGCCTGCTGGCGTACCCCGAGTTCACCGGGACCCACGCCACGGTGCCTCGAGCAGCGCACCACAGGGTGTGGCCTCCAGCCCACCGAGACAAGGCCGAGCAACAGACGAGCCCGGGCGACCCCCGGGCTCAGCACGCTCCGGGGAGTCCCCGTGACCACGCTCGGCCCGGTGCGGCGCCGGCTTCGGCCTCCGCCCACTCGGCCGTCGTCCCGGGTGGCTTCGGAGCGTCAGCCCGCCTTGACGCCTGGCTCGGCCACCGCCGCGGCCGCAGCCTTTGACGGCCTCCGGGTCGCCCAGGGCCCGGTCGAGCGGGTGCACAGGCGCGCCACGCGGTGCCATCGAGTCGTCGAGGTCGTACCGGAACGGCACGCCCGTGGGCAGGTTCGAGGCTCGGCGATCGTCGGCGTCGCCGATGCCGTCGAGGTGCTTCACCAGCGCCCGAAGGCTGTTGCCGTGTGCGGCGACCAGGACCGTTCGGCCAAGCCGCAGGTCGCCGACGATCGCGTCGTACCAGTACGGCAACATGCGCTCCACGACGTCCTTGAGGCACTCCGTGGCCGGCAGGAGATCGGGGGCAAGCAGGGCATAGCGGCGAGTCATGGGACGGGTGACGCTCGTCCGCGGCCTACGAGCGCCGGAGGGGGCACGTCATAGCTTCGACGCCAGATCAGGACCTGATCGTCGCCATAGAGCGCCGCGGTCTCCGACTTGTTGCGACCTTGGAGATCACCGTAGTGCCGCTCGTTCAGTCGCCAATGCCGATGCTGGGGTATCCAAAGTCGATCCAGGGCATCGAGGGCCAGGTTCGCCGTTCGAATGGCCCGGCGCTGCAACGACGTGTGAACGACGTCGGGCAAGAGGTTCTCATCGGCCAACATGCGGCCTCCGGCACGAGCTTCGTCCTCACCCTTGGCGGTGAGGTCGACATCGACCCACCCGGTGAAGAGGTTTTCCGCTCGTTCCAAAGGCTCTGCCCGTGACGCAGAAGAATCAGGGTCGTCGTGCTCATCAGGCGAGATTACTCGCCGCCGGCGGATGCCTCAGTCGACGAGGCCGAGGCGGGTTGACTGCCTGGTCAGCTTCGACAGCTCCTCGGCCCGATGCAACGTGGACAGCACCACCCCGTCGAGGCTGTCGTGGGCGACGTCGACCGCGTCACCAAGGTGCACCCGGTGATCGCCCACACTATTGCTGAGCGCTGCCTTCGACGCCACCACCGTGGCGTTGGCCTTGGCCCAATGAGCACGGAACATGCCGAGATCGAAGGAGCCGTGCTTGACCCGGCCGGCAGCCTTGATCTGCGCCGTGGGAACCTTCAGGTTCTTGACGAGCCCAACCCAGCTCCCCATCCTCAGGACGTAGTAAGTCAGGTCGAGCTCCCACCAGAAGAAGCCCTGGCGTGCCGACGCCTGGTAGTAGTGATGGTTGTTGTGCCACCCCTCGCCCCAGGTGAGCAGCGCCAACAGCAGCGAGTTGCGGCTGGTGTCGGTCGTGGCATACCGACGACGACCCATGACATGGGCAAGCGAGTTGATCGAAAACGTCGCATGCCACAACAGGACCGTCGATGCGAAGAAACCGATGACAAGCCCATCCCAGCCGGCGATGAGAAAGCTCGCAATACCGAGGACCCAGGGTCCGATCCAGTTCTGGCGGTCGAGGAACCTCAGCTCGGGAAAGCGTGGAAAGTCCTTGATGGCGTCGTAGTCCGTGTCCTTGTACTTGTTCGACAGGATCGATGGCTCCACCAGAACCCCTTCTGAGGGGAGTGGACGTTGTCCTCCGTATCCGAGTTCCGGTGATGTGAACGGTGATGGGCAGCCCACCACAGCGGACCCTTTGCGCGGTCGTCGTTGTTCCGAATGCCAGCAGGAACTGCGGCACACGAGCGAGCTTGTAACTACGGTGAGCGAAGTAACGGTGATAGCCGGCGGTGACGAAGAAGATCCTGACCCAGAAGAGCGCCAGGCCGAGAACGACCGCACGGGTCGAGATGCCGGTGAAGTAGGCAAGAAAGGGAAGCAGGTGAACCAGGAAGAACGGGATCGATTGGATCCGAGTTGACGTGCTCGTCGGCCAAGCGGTCAAGACCATGATTGGGCACGGGCACTCCAGAGTGGGGTTGGTGGCGGTTATGAGGACACTATCGGCAGATCGGGCACGGTCGAGAGGGATCACCGTCTCCACCTTTCGACCCGAAGCCTGCCGGTAGGTTATGGCATTCCTCGGAGCCAACCCAGTCGGGGAGGCCTACCCGACGAGCACGACAGGCTCATGGAGCCGGGTCCAGCCGATGGATCGGACCGCCGATGCAAATGCACATGCAGCCTCGCCGGCATCGTCCTCGCCGAAGGACACAATGTCTCCGCCACCCCGACGCCCAGGTCCTGTCGCTCCATGTCAGGGCCATCGCCAGGGTCCAGCGCCCAGTGCCGTGTTCAGGTCTCCGAAGACATAGCGACCCCCCAACCCGGAGATCCTGCTTCCCCGATAGACAAAGCCCCCCGTGACCGCCTGGCCCACCGAACGCCCCGTATCGTGAACCGGGGCCACGGCGTTCGACGGTGGGGAACCCTCGAAACGACGTGTGCCCTCCAGGCGATCCCAGCCGAGATTGGCTCCCCGGGATGCGCCACTCGTGAGCCAGTCGACCTCCTCGATGGTGTCCTGGCCGACATCACCGATCCACAGATCGCCATTGGCCCGATCGAAGGGGACCGCCAGGGGTTCCGCAGCCCGTATGCCCACACTTCGGCTCGTGCATCCGGATGTCGGGGATCATCGACGAACGGGTTGTCGGCGGGAATCCCGTAAGGCGAATCACCCCGGCGGTGCGGGTCGATGCGGAGAATCTTGCCGAGAAGCTCTTCGGTGTTCTGCGCCCGCTCCTCGGGATCGCCCGAGGCGCCACCGTCACCGAGGCCGAGGTACAACATGTCGTCGGGCCCGAACACGACGTGCCCGCCGTTGTGGTTCTGAAAGGGTTGATCCACCTCGATCAGCGTGCGGCGAGAGCCGAGGTCCACCTCATCGATCCCCTGACCCATCGAGAGCTCGTCGAGGCGACTGTTGCCGCGGCGGTCGGTGAAGCCAGGTACAGCCGATCGCCCTCGGGAGAGAATGCGAGACCCAGCAGCCCACGCTCACCCTCGGTCGTGGTTTCACCCGAAAGGTCCACGAGTGGTGCCTTGAGCACTTCTCCGCCACTGAGCACGCGGACCCGACCGGCTCGCTCGGCGACATAGAGCGCGTCACGCCCCTGGTCTCGCAACGATGGCCACCGGCTCCTCGAAGCGACCCACCTCGGTCAGACGAACCTTCACCTCGGAAATGGGGATGCTCAAGACCGCCTCAGGAGCCAGACCGGATGATGTCGTCGGAGCAACCACGGTCCTCGGCTGCGATGTGACCTCCGCGTCGTCGTCGGAACAGCCGACTACGGCCAAGGCGATGAGCACGGGCGGACCCACCAGGCTCCACCACAGCGGTCGCCCGACAACCGGTTGCCGGCTCGACGGGCGCCGGATGCCCGGTCGCCGCGCCACTAACCCAGATTCATCGGCAAATGCCTGGGGCCCCGCACTGCTCCTGCCGACCACCGAATGGAGGGCTCATCGGCCAGGCTGAACTCGGGAATGCGCCGCAGCCATTCCTCCAACGCAACGCGCAACTCCATCCGGGCCAGGTTCGAGCCGAGGCAGCGATGGATGCCCACGCCAAATGCGTAATGACGATTCTCTGCCCGGTCGATGATGCACTTGTCGGCATCCGGAAAGGCCGCGGGGTCACGGTTGGCCCCAGGGAAGTTCATCAGGATCTGGTCGCCCTGGTGCATCTCGATGCCCTGGAAGATCGTGTCGTGCGTCACCACACGAGCAAGGGTCACCGGCGAGTAGTAACGCAGGAACTCCTCGATGGCGTAAGGCATGAGCTCGGGCTCGTTCAGGAGGCGCTCACGGTCCTTGGGGTACTTCGCCAGGTGATAGATGCTCGAGCCGATGGCGCTCCACGTGGTGTCGATGCCCGCAAGGATCAACAACAACAACACCCCTCCCAGGCGGGCGTCCTCGATGGGCTCGTCGTCCAGTTGAGACTGGAGCGGAAACGGGTTAGATGTCGTCCTGGGGCTCGGCTCGGTGCTCCGCGATGCGTTGCTGGAGATAGGTGCTGATCTCCATCATGGTGGGGAGCACAGCCGGGAGGTTCCCGAGCCCACCCTCGAGGACGTCGTAGATCCAGCGGGTGAACAATGCACCATCGGTCTCGGGGACACCCAGCATGCGCGAGATCACCACGACAGGGATGTGCTGAGCGAACTCGGTGGCCACGTCGCAGGAGGGATTGTCGATGAAGGTGTCGATGCGCGTGTTTCGCGATGGGACGCGCGTCGGGCTCCCAGGCCTGGACCTTGGGGGGGGAGAACGCCGGCAACAGGATGCGGCGGATCTTGGTGTGGAACGGCGGGTCGGAGGTGATGGGAGGTGCGCCGTAGTCGCGCGATCAACTCATCGGTGATCAGGCCCGACGAGACCGGGTTCGGAATGGTGATGCGGCCGGAGGAGAACGTCTCGGGGTCGTACGCAATGGCGGCAATGTCCTCATAGCGTGTGGGGATGTAGAACCCGCCGTGAAGGTCGCTGTGACCCACCGGGCACTGCTGGGAACGCATCTCGTCGAAGAGGGGGAACGGATCCTGCGCCACCTCCTGACTCATGTGATCGAACTGCTTGTCGGCCGTCGTTATGTCTGACATGTTGCTGCTTTCCCCCTGTTACCGGATATGGACTGGGTGTTACCCGATGTTGATGGGCAGAACCCGTGGACCGCGAACAGCTCCCACGGACCAGCGGATCGCGGATTCGTCCGCGACGCTGTACTCGGGAATGCGCTTGAGCCATTCCTCCAAGGCGACACGCAGCTCCATGCGTGCCAGGTTCGAGCCGAGGCAGCGGTGGATGCCGACGCCAAATGCATAGTGGCGATTCTCCGCTCGATCGATGACGCACTTGTCGGCATCAGGGAACGCTTCCGGGTCACGGTTTGCCGCAGGGAAGTTCATCAGGACCTGCTCGCCGCGGTGCATCTCGATGCCCTGGAAGATGGTGTCCTCCTTGACGATACGAGCGAGGGTCACCGGTGAGTAGTAGCGAAGGAACTCCTCGACGGCATAGGGCATGAGCTCGGGCTCGGCCAGAAGACGTTCCCGGTCCTTGGGATACTTGCCCAGGTGATAGATGCTCGAGCCGATCGCACTCCACGTCGTGTCGATGCCGGCGAGCACCAGCAACAGGAGCGAGCCTATGAGGTTGCCGTCGTTCAACGGCTCGCCGTCGAGCTCGGCCTCCAACATGAACGAGATGATGTCGTCCTGAGGCGTGACCCGGTGTTCGGCGATCCGCTCCTGCAGATAGGCCGACATCTCGAACACCGTGGGCAACACATTTTCGATGTCACCGAGGCCACCTTCGAGAAGGGCATGGATCCAACGGGTGAAGACCGGACCGTCGGTCTCGGGGATGCCCAGCATGCGGGAGATCACCACGATGGGAATGTGCTGGGCGAACTCTGTTGCGCCGTCACAGGTGGGGTTGTTGATGAAGGTGTCGATGCGAGCGTTGGCGATCTGACGGGTGGATGGTTCCCAGGCGTTGACCTTGGGTGGCGAGAACGCCGGGAGGAGGATTCGGCGAAACGCGGTGTGGAACGGGGGGTCCGAGGTGATGGGCGGAGCCCCATACTGGTTCATCGGAATCTTGGCCGGGTCGCTGCCCATGCGTTCGAGCATCGCCGGGTTGCGAATCGTGATCTGTCGAGAGGAGAACACGGCCGGGTTGTAGGCGATCTCCGCGATGTCCTCGTAGCGTGTGGGAATGTAGAACCCGCCGTATTGATCACTCTTCGCTACAGGGCACTGCTGGGCACGCATCTCGTCGAAGATGGGGAAGGGGTCCTGAGCCACCTCTTGACTCATATGGTCAAAGTGGTGAAGCCAGTCCATTTCGGTGGTGGGTGAATCGGGCATGGTGGCTCTCTCCCTTGTCTGCGCCATGCAAGTACAGGAGCATGGCTGCTCGGAACAAGTCTATGGACTCCGCTCTCAATCCTCGACGGTGATTGCAAACTCCGGGCAGTTGGCCACGGCGAGTCGGGCCTTGTCCTCCAGCCCTTCCGGAACGACGCCGTCGCCCTTGGCCACGGCGTAACCCAGATCATCGATCTCAAAAAGCTCCTCAGCCACGACGACGCAACGATTGTGTCCCTGGCACTTTTCCTGATCAACCACGACGCGCATGGCTACGTCCTTCCGTATCTCTGGTCTGTTGCGGACTTCCCGATATTTCGACGAGGCCCCAAAGCACGTGGGTGACCGCGCCGCGAGCATATGACACCCCCGAGGGCCTCCGAGTCAAAAGCTCGGCTCGCGTCTGTTGTGATATCCGTCACCTACGATGTCGGCCATGACCAACGCCATTGCCGACCGCGAACCACCGCACCCCGCCCTGCGCGCCTGCCACCGCGCCGGGGTCCATCTCTTGGCCCTGCTCATCCTCGTGCAGGCCATGTTGGCCGGACGGGCCTTGTTCGGCACCTGGAGCATCACCATCCATGGCGTGACGGGCAACATCACCTTTACGGTTGCCCTGGCCGTGGGGGCACTTGCCTTCCTGGCACGGGCAGGCAGAACCGCCGTTCTTCTCGCAATCAGCCTCGCTGCGGTTCTGACCCTACAGATCGGCCTCGGATACCTCGGGCGCGATACGGCCGAGGCAGCAGCCTGGCATGTTCCACTCGGTGTGCTTGCCTTCGGGCTGGCGGTCTACCAAACAGCCGCCGGCCGCAAGTAGCTCGGGGGAAGGCGCTGCAGGTCGGGAGGCGCCGGTCGACTACTCGACGATCGGCTCCGTCGGGTACCCGTAGTTCGAGAAGATGGCGGCATACGGGGCAGGGTCCCCGTCCCATGCCAGAGCGGCGATCTGAACGGCCGTACGTCGTCCGCCGATCGAGCGCAGGATCTCAAATGTGCTCGCGGTCACCGTGGCTCCGACCTCGCCGTCGCCCAGAACCCGCTCGGTGCCATCGTGCACCACCCGCAGCGCCGGCAACCCCGCACCTCCGATTCGACCGCCAAGCGAATGCAGATAGCCCTCGAGGGCCAAGTCGTAGGTGATGCCCTCTCGACCACCCGGAAGGCCCAGGGCGCCTCGGATGTCCTGCTCGTGGGTGACCAGATCACCGATCAACAGGTCACTCATCATCGGCGGCATGTTCGTCACCCACGTATCGATACCGGGGCCGATTTCCTCCCATTCATCGAGAAGACCCTCGAGCGGAAGATCACTGCGGGCATCCACCGCAGCCTGGATCCACTCCTGCACATCACCGGTGGGGAAGTTCCCCGTGGTCATATCGGCAGCAACGCCGACAAGATGGCCCACGAGACTCCGCACATCCCAATCCGGGCAACCACGTGTCATGACCTTCAGCTGCGCGTCATCCAGCCCCCGGAGCAAGGCTCCAACCTCTCGACGACCTTCACTGTGGGCCTTGGCGTATTCGGACATCGATCCCCCCGGTGACGTGACGCCTCCTCGTGGAGCGTCGGCGGGAATCACCGTAGGCTTCGAAGAAATTGATCGCACAAACGAGATGGGGTGGGCATGGGCATCTACGAGGACCATGTGCTGCCACGGGCGATTGACCTCGTACTCGGTGGTCCCATTTTCGCCCGGCTTCGAGAGCGCGTCGCGTCCGACCTCGAGGGCGAGGTCCTCGAGGTCGGCTTCGGCTCAGGCCGAAACGTGCCCTTCTATCCGCCTGCCGTGCGCAGGGTCCGAGCCGTTGACCCGGCAACGGCGGGTCGCAGGATTGCCACCCGACGAGTCGCTGCATCCAACGTTCCGGTCGAGTACGTGGGCCTCGATGGAGAGCACCTGCCACTGGAGGACGAAGGCATTGACCATGTGCTCGTGACGTGGACCCTTTGCACGATTCCCGATGTGGATCAGGCCCTTTCGGAGATGCGTCGAGTGCTACGGCCCGGGGGCAGGCTGCACTTCGTCGAACACGGCCTGGCACCGGAACCTGCTGTTGCGAAATGGCAGGACCGCCTCACCCCGCTCCAGCGCCGCATCGCCGGCGGATGCCATCTGAACCGACCGATCGATCGACTCATCCTCGACGCCGGCTTCGACATCGAGGAGCTCGAGAACTTCTTCGTGAAGGGCCCCAAGCCCTTCGGCTTCATGTACCAGGGCGTCGCGGCGAAGAAGGCCTGAGCTCACCACGCAACCGGCTCTACCGTCTTGTGGCCCACACGGCGAACAGGGGGTCGCCTCGGTGGCCCATCGGGGTTCGACGAGCCACCGTCGGTTGGTCGAACACCTGTGACCGTCGGAAGTACGCCGCCACGATGGCGCAACGGTCCTCGTCGGTTCCCTCGAGCCATCCGACGATCGCCTTCGTGGGGAACACCCGATTGCTGAAGGTGCACACGAGTCTCCCGCCCGGACGAAGCACACGGGCCACGTCCTGGAAGACCTGAACAGGTCGCGTGAGGTAATCGACGGAGACGCAACACACGGCGTCGTCGATGCACTCATCCGGAAGCGGGATGGCCGGGTCGACATTGAGATCATGGACCAGGCGCTCGTCGGCCAGGGCGTTGGCCGCCAACTCGGCCTCGTTCATCCCGAGCACGCGAAGGTTCCGGGGCGGATGGTGGAAGTGTGAGACCCACGAGCTCATCAGATCGAGGACGTCACCCTCGATCCTCAGCTCCGCGTAGAGGTCACCCACCGTCGCGATGGCGGCGTCATCGATGTGCGTCACCATGCGGGGCAACGCATAGAACGTGGTATCCACGCCCTCGTCCATCCGTGCAAAGAACCCGGGTGGAAACTCCCGATCAGCTTGGCGCCCATCCCCCACTGCGTGGACCGTAGCCGACCACCGACACGGTCGCCGGCCGGCAGTCGTTCGACACCGGGTCGGTTGCCGCTCCTAGATTGAGGCCATGCCTGCTTCGTCCTCCGTCGAATTGCACATCATGGTTGAACCACAACAGGGCGCCACCTATGAGCAGCTTCGCGCTCTGGCCATCCATGCCGAATCGTTGGGCTTCGCCGGTTTCTTCTCCTCGGATCACTACCTCATGATGGGAGGAATCGACCCGGGACCAGGCCCACTCGACACCTGGACAACCCTTGCCGGCCTGGCCCGCGACACCACGAGGCTTCGGCTCGGCTCACTGATCACGCCGGTCACGTTTCGCAGACCCGGCCCTCTCGCCGTCGCCGTTGCGCAGGTCGATGCCATGAGTGGCGGGCGGGTGGACTTCAGTCTTGGCGCCGGCTGGTTTCCCATCGAGCACTGGGCCTACGGCATTCCATTCCCCTCCACCCCGGAGCGCTTCGACATGCTGGAGGAGCAGCTTGCGGTCATCTTCGGCCTGTGGCGCACACCCGACGGCGAGCACTTCTCGTTCAGCGGCAGGCATTACACGGTGGAGAACTCGCCCGCTCTTCCAAAGCCTGCCCAGCGCCCCAACCCACCGCTCATCATCGGCGGTCAAGGGCGCGTGCGCACGCCGCGGATCGCCGCCGAGTGGGCCGACGAGTTCAACCTGCCCTTTGTCCCACTGGAGACATTCGTCGACCGGTGCAGCGGCGTTCGGGCCGCCTGCGACGCAATCGGCCGTGACCCCAAGACCATGCGCTTCTCTGCGGCTCTTGCTCTGTGCGTTGGAGCCGATGAGGGGGAGTTCACCCGCCGGGCAGGCAACATCCGCCGAGAGCCGGCCGAGATCAGGACCAACGGCGCGGCGGGGCTCCCACACGAAGCCTTGGCCAGAATCGAGGCCTACGTCGCAGAAGGTGCGCGGCGGATCTACCTTCAAGTGCTGGACACGACCGATCTCGATCATCTCTCCTTGGTCGCCGACCAGGTGATGCCCGCCCTCCAGGGAAACTGAGGGGCAGCCAACCGCGGCGGCGTCAGGAACTGCTACGCCTGAAAAGCGGTTCCGTCATCCGGCCATCTTGGCGAGCATGTGGTCCATGACGGCGCCGTGTTCGGCCTGCGGGCTGAACAAGATCACGTCGGCAGCTTCCACGACGCGGACGCTGTGACCGGCGGGCCAATAGAACAGGTCCTGGCTGCTGCAGATCTCCTCGGTGCCATCGGTGTAGGTGACGACGATCTGTCCGGAGATCATGAACCCCCAGTGGGGAGCGTGGCAGGCATCGTCGGCGAGCCCTGCGAGCAGCGGGGCGATGTCGGTGCCGGTGTCGAGGGTGAAGTACTCGGCCCCGAGCGACGAGAACGCCGAGGGGTCGCCGAACTCGAGGGCCTGGCGGGCCACGGCGCCGGGGACGTCGATCTTGGCGGGGATGTCGTCCTTGGAGATGTGCATGCTGTCTTGCTCCCGTGGGTTCGGACGCGCCGGACGGCGCGGCGGTGATGTCCTCACTCAAGACGACAGACCCATCGGCGGATAGTTCCAATACTGAACCGGTAAGGTTTGGGCAGTGAATTCGTACGGTCAGTACTGCCCGATCTCGCGCACGGCCGAGGTGCTCGGCGACCGGTGGACGATCCACATCGTCCGGGATCTGCTCACGGGGACGACTCGGTTCAACGAGCTGATCCGCGGCAACCCCGGATTGTCACGAGCGCTCCTCACCCGGCGCCTGCGCCGGCTCGTGTCCGCCGGCGTCATCGAGCAGCAACACGACGGTTCGTATCAGCTGACCGAATCAGGCCGAGACCTCGAGCCGGTCGTGTTCGGGCTCGCGACGTGGGGTGCGCGCTGGACCTTCGGTGAACCTGCCGCCGACGAACTCGATCCGGATCTGCTGCTGTGGTGGCTGCACCGCCGGCTCGACACCACCGGGCTCCCGCGCCCGCGCTTCACCGTGTACGTGCCGTTCACCGACCACCCGCGCCGCTACTGGATCGTCGTCGAAGACGAGGCCTCGATCTGCCTGGCTGACCCGGGGTTCGATGTCGACGTCACCATCAGTACCGACCGCCCCGCGCTCTACCGCACCTACCTCGGCCACACCTCCCTTGCCGACGCCCAACGCCGCGGTGAGATCGAGATGACCGGTTCCCGCAGCGCGGTACGAGCGTTCTTCAACGCATTCCGCCAGTCACCAGTGGCCCAGATCGTCGCAACCGAATCCACCTGACACGGACAAGCACGCACCGGGGTGCATGGATGTCAGTTCCAGGCTCGGCGGGTGCGAGGCATGCCGCTCGTGCCATCGGAGTCGGGCACGACGCCGAGTGCCTGGTGGACGCTGAGCCCGCCGTCTTCGAACCCGATGGCAGAGGCGGCCATGTAGAGCAGCCACACCCGGGCTCGTCCCTCGCCGACAAGCTCGACCGCCCGCGCCCAGTGGTCCTGAAGGTTGGCGACCCAGTGGCGCAGGGTCTGGGCGTAGTGCTCTCGGAGCGATTCGACGTCGCGCACCTCGAAGCCGGCATGTTCCATGGCGAGGGCGACATCGCCGACGTCGATGAGCTCGGCGTCGGGGAACACGTAGCGGTAGGTGAAGCTGCGGGCGCTTAGCTTGGAACCGCTGACGGAGGAGATGGCGTGGTTCAGGAGCCGCCCGCCGGGCCGAAGCAACCCATGCAGGTTTGAGAAGTAATCGGACATGCGGCGCTTGCCGACGTGCTCGAACATGCCGATCGAGGAGATGGCGTCGAACTGCTCGCGCCGCAGGTCCCGATAGTCCTGGAGGCGAATCTCCACCGCATCGCCGAGACCCGCCGCCTTGACCCGCTCACGGGCGTACCCTGCCTGTTCGCGGCTGATGGTGATGCCCACCACGCGAGCGTCGTGATTGGCTGCGGCGTGCATGGCCATCGACCCCCAGCCACATCCGACGTCGAGGAGCCGCATGCCGGGTCGCTGGTGGAGGCCGAGCTTGCGACAGATCAGCTCGTGCTTCGCTGATTGCGCTTCCTCGAGCGTGGTGTCGGGCTCGGTGAACCGGGCACACGAGTAGGTCATGGCTTCACCGAGGACCAACTTGTAGAAGTCGTTTCCGACGTCATAGTGATGGCTGATCGCGGCGGCGTCACGGCGCTTTGTGTGACGCCACAGGCGCGGCTTTGCCTCCTCCGCGGGCGGCGGGACCGGGCGCCCCACCAGGTCCAGCTCGCGCGCGGCGCGGAGTACGGCGGGAAGGGCCCGCGCATCACGAGGGAGTCGGCGGCCGGCGGGGCGAAGCTCGGCGATCAACGCAATCAGTTCGCCCTCGAAGTCCAGGTCGCCGGCAACAAAGGCTCTCGCGACACCGAGCTCGCCGGGCGCCCACAGGATCCGGCGGACCGCATCGGCCGTGCGCACCCGCAGGGTCCCTGCGCCGTCAGCCGGCCCGAACCCGCTGCCGTCCCACAACTCCACCCGCACGGGTAGCGCTCCCGTCAGCGCCGCGACCATCGGTTCGATGACCGCCGCGACCGGGCGCTCCGGCGCCTGCCCAGGCCGGCGATCTGGCCCTTGACGCCTGCCCGGCGGAGCCGTCGGGCCGTCCGATCGGGTTGTGCGTTGCTGCAGGTCTTGCGCTGCGATGGTCACAATCGTCTCCCTTCTGCCGCGGTGTACTGCTCGACGCTGGACTGCACAACCTCGGTGGTGGCGAGCTCGAACGCCCGGGCGATCAGCACGCCGCGGAACCAGCGGAGGTCGATCAGCTCGAAGTTGGCACGCAAGCGGCATGCTCCAGTCGCGGTGTCGGCGCGGGTCACGTTGGCGCCGCCGATCGTCTGCGTCTCCTGGCGCCGGTCCAGAACGGCGACGGTCGGAGCGCCTGCCGGTAGGCGTCGAAGTCCACCTTCACCGCGGTCAGGTAGCGGCCCACGGGGTCCTCCCCTCCTCGGCGCGATCCCTCGACGGACCCGCCTGTTCCGACACTTTAGCGAAAAAACGGAGCGGTTGTTCCGCTAAGGTGAGTTGGTGACCGTATTGACCGATGAGCCCGTGCTCCGCCGTGATGCCGCAGCGAACCGGGCGCGGATTCTGCGCGAGGCAGCGAAGGTCTTCGCCGAGCGGGGCGCCGGCGTTGACGTGCGGGAGATCGCCCGAGCAGCCGCGGTCGGGGTGGGGACGCTGTACCGGCACTTTCCGACCAAGGAGGCCCTGCTCGACGCCGTGATCCGCGACGACGTCGCCGAATGGGCTCAAGCGGCCCAGACGGTTGGCACTGACGACCCATGGGAGGACCTGCGGCAGTTCCTGCAGGATGCCTTGCGGCGCCACGCTGCCCACCGAGCGCTGCTCGACAGCTTCGGTGCGGTCCTGGGGGACACGGCGAACGTGCGCGAGTGTCGCCGGCGAATGCGGCCGGTCATCGAGGCACTTGTCGACCGTGCACAGACGGCAGCGGTGCTGCGGCCCGACGTGACGGCGGTCGACATCCACCTGCTGCTCATGGCGCTCGGGCGGGTGGTGCACCTCGGGCCGCCGGCTTGGCAACGGCAGCTCGACATCGCCCTCGATGGCCTGCGAACGCCGCGCCCCACGGCGTTGCACACCGCGGCGATGACCTACGACGTTCTCATCGCCGCCACGAAGACGGACTCCGTGTAAGCGAGTACCTGCCGCCGGCCGGCCACTGCTCATCTCCCCGTCCGCCGCCGCGTCCCGCACCAGGTGCACTGACCAGGACCTTTCTGGTGGAGACGATGGGAATCGAACCCACGACCCCCTGCTTGCAAAGCAGGTGCTCTAGCCAACTGAGCTACGTCCCCGTGTCCGTGAACCCGACACGGCGCCTTGTTCTCTCACGATGAACCGGTAAAGCTGTTGGCTCAGACCATGAGCAGGGCGTTTCAATCCTAGCGTTTCCGACAAGGTTGGCCTGAAAGACGGAGACTCAGCCGATGCCTACCAGCCAAGCAACCAGCACCCTCGCGTCCGTCGGCCTTTCACTCGAAGACACCCTCGCGGAGAGATTCCAACGGGTCCGCACGTCGACCGATGTGTTGGCAGCCCCCCTCTCACCCGAGGATCAGACCATCCAGTCGATGCCCGATGTCAGTCCCACCAAATGGCACCGTGCCCACACCTCGTGGTTCTTCGAGACCTTCCTCCTTCGCCCGCTGATGGCGAGCTACCAGGAATTTCACCCCGCATTCGGCTACCTCTTCAACTCGTACTACGAAGCCGCAGGCCCGAGGCACGCTCGCCACGAGCGTGGACTCCTGTCCCGACCGGGCGCCCAGGAGATCGGCGCCTACCGAGACCACGTCGATGCCGCCATGGCGGACCTCTTCGAACGTCCCCTGAGCTCGGAGACCATCGAGCTCGTCGAGCTCGGGCTCCATCACGAGCAACAGCATCAGGAACTGCTCCTGATGGACATCAAACACGTCCTCTGGTCGAACCCCCTGCGTCCCGCCTATGCACCAACACGTGTTCACGGCGGCGTGGACCTGACCCCCAACCCAACTCCGAGCCGCACGCCTCAGTGGTTGGCACACCCGGGAGGGTTGGTCGAGATTGGCCATGATCACGCCGCGTCCGATCGATTCGCCTTCGACAACGAGGGCCCTCGCCACCGCGTCCACCTCGAGCCGTTCCGACTCTGCAGCGCGCTCGTCACCAACGCCGACTGGCTTGCCTTCATGGATGGAGGTGGATACCGCCGGGCGGAGTTGTGGACCTCTGACGGCTGGGCCGCCGTGAAGACCGGCGGATGGGAATCCCCGCTCTACTGGGAACGCACCGACACCGGGTGGGAGACCTTCGGCCTGGCGGGCATGACCCCGATCGAACCGGACGAGCCGGTCATGCACATCAGCTGGTACGAGGCGGACGCCTACGCCCGGTGGGTTGGTATGCGCCTTCCCACCGAAGCCGAATGGGAAACCCTGGCCGCTGCCTCCGACGGGTCCAACCAATGGATGGCTTCCCTGTGGCAGTGGACCGCCAGCCCGTACACGGGCTATCCGGGCTTTCGCCCTGCCCCGGGTGCCGTCGGTGAGTACAACGGCAAGTTCATGGTGAACCAACACGTGCTGAGGGGCAGCGCCTGCATCACCCCTCCCGGACATGGCCGCCTCACCTATCGCAACTTCTTTCCGCCCCACGCCCGGTGGGCCTTCAGTGGCCTACGTCTGGCGCAGGGATCATGACCCCCGATGCAGGCCCGATGCACAGCCGCGACTCCCACCGTTCTCAGGTCCCCGAACTCGACATCGACATCGACATCAGGCTCAAGCCCGACGAGTTGCGGGCCACGCTCATCGAGGACGTCCGCACCGGCCTGACCGCGTCGCCGCGGCGGCTCTCGCCGGTGTGGTTCTACGACGAGCGCGGCAGCAGGCTCTTCGACGAGATCACCCGACTTGCCGAGTACTACCCCACTCGAACCGAGCGGGCGATCCTTGCCGCCCATGCCGGCACGATCGCCGACCTGGCCGATGCCGACGTGCTCATCGAGTTGGGCTCGGGCACCTCGGAGAAGACCCGGCTCCTGCTCGATGCCTTGTCGGAACGCGGCAGACTTGGCACCTTCGTGCCCCTCGACGTGTCCGAGGAGATCCTCCGTGAGGCCGCCGAGGGCATCGCGCATGCCTATCCGGGCGTCGCCGTGCGAGCCGTGGTGGGCGACTTCCATCACCACCTCGACGCCCTTCCCCGAGGAGGCAGGCGCCTGGTGGCCTTTCTCGGCGGCACCATCGGCAACCTCACACCTGGCGAACGGTCACGCTTCTTCTTCGATCTCGACTGCCAACTCGAGTCAGGCGACTCCTTCCTCCTGGGGACCGATCTCCTGAAGAGTCCGGAGCGATTGGTGGCCGCCTACGACGATGCCCAGGGTGTGACCGCGGAGTTCAACCTCAACCTCCTTCACGTGCTCAATCGCGAGCTGGGTGCGAATTTCGTCGTCGAACGATTCGAGCACGTTGCCGTCTGGAACGACGAGGCACGTTGGATCGAGATGCGACTGCGATCACTCATCGATCAACGCGTGACGATTCCCGCCTGTGATCTCGTCGTCGACTTCGCCATGGGGGACGAGTTGCTGACCGAGATCAGCGCCAAGTTCACCCGAGCGCAGGTGACCGATGAACTGGCTGCGGTCGGCCTGCAGCTCGTTGGAGCCTGGGTCGACACCGACGAGGACTTCCTGCTGACCCTTTCGACTCCCTACTGCTGAGGACTCGACAACCGAGTCTCAGCAGCAGGACGCGAGGTCCGAACCCCAGAGGCCGTGAAAGACCCTACCGCGCGCATGCACGATGCTCAGTGCGCTCCGGGCATCCCGAACCCGGCTGTCATGCCGCCGTCGGCCACGAACTCCGAGCCCGTGGAATAGGAGCTGTCGTCCGAGGCCAGGAACGCCGCCATCCGGGCGATCTCGATCGGCTTTCCGACCCGCCCGAGCGGTACCCGTTGGCTCATCATCTGGTCCAGGAGCGCCGGGTCGATGCCATCGATCTGGATCATGGGCGTGTCGATGCCCCCAGGGTGGATCGAGTTGACCCGAATACCGAAGGAGCCCAACTCGAGCGCGGCCACCTTGGTCATGCCCCGCACCGCGAACTTGCTCGCGACGTAGGAGACCGATGCGGCCATACCTACCAGGCCGTCGATGGACGAGATGTTCACGATCGAACCGCTGCGATTGGCGGTCATCGCCGGTATCACCGCCCTCATGCCCAGGAAGACCCCCACCTGGTTGACGTTGATCACCGCCATGTAGTCGTCGATCGATGTCGCGGCCAACGGTGAGAGGCGGAAGATGCCCGCGTTGTTCACCAGCACATCCAGGCGCCCGAACTCCGATGTCGCCAGATCGACCGCCGCGGTCCACCCGACCTCGCTGGTCACATCCAGATGGCAGTATCGGGCTGCGTCACCGAGATCCTTGGCCACCACCTGTCCCTCGCCGTCGAGCACGTCGGCCATGACCACCCGAGCGCCCTCCTCCACGAACAGTCTGGCCTCGGCTTCACCCTGCCCTCTCGCCGCTCCCGTGATGAGAGCGACCTTGCCGTCAAGCTTGCCCATCATGCGCCCCCTCCCGCCGATCATCGAACGGCTTCCACGACATGAGTGCCATGCGCACCTCAACCTAAGCCCCCCGGGGACTGCCTACAAGGCCCTTTCTCTCGGGCCTCCCCGCCTCCACACCCTTGGTCCGGTGCCACTACTTGTCCACTACTTGTCCACTTTCTTGTCCGCTTCCTCTCCTGTTTCGCTGCATCTCCTGTTTCGCTGCCTCTTCGCTCCTCGCGGTTGGGGATGAGACGCTGCAGGTGAGCAGGGTCCTAACCTGGCTGGCGATGTCACCCACCGACCCTCTGGATATCGCTGCCGGCCTCCTTGCCCAACCCACCGTTCCGTTCCTGGAAGACCTGCCGGCCGAGTGGATCACGAGGTTCGCGACCGAACGTGGACTGCACACCCACCGAGATCGGGCCGGCAATGTGGTCGTGACCCACAACGGCGCCAAAACCGTCACGTCCCATCGTCCCCCACTGGTCCTGGTCGCCCATCTTGATCACCCGGGTTTCGTGTTCGAGGGTGACACCACCGTCGGATCGCGCGAGACGGTGTCACTCACCTTTCGGGGCGGCCTCACGGCTGGTCACGTGATGGCCGGCACGACGTTGGCGTTCTTTCGTCGAGGTGATCCCGACCGCGTCGGCACCGGTGCGATCATCACTGCCGATGCCGACCCCCATGGCCGCCTCGCCGGAGCGACTGCGGAGGTGGTGAGCGGGGAAATCGGTGTCGACCACTTCGCGATGTGGGACTTCCCCGAAAACGCTCCTGCGGGCGTGATCATCGATGACGCCCGCATCACCGCCCGTGCATGCGATGACCTCCTCGGGGCCGCCGCCATCCTTGCCGCCCTCGACACGGTCGCGGCAGCGTCGCCCCCGGACATCTCGGTCATCGGTCTTTTCACCCGCGCCGAAGAAGTCGGCTTCCTCGGCGCCCTCGAGGCCATCCGTCTCGGCACCGTCCCGGCCGGCGCGCTCGTGCTCTCCCTGGAGTGCTCAAAGGCCCTGGTCTCGGCGCCACAGGGCGAGGGCGTCATCGTGCGCGTCGGGGATCGCCTCTCCGTCTTCGACCCGCTTCTCACCGAATCCCTCAGAACTGCCTCCGAACAGCTGGGAGTCGACCAGTCGGTGGCGGGCTTCGGCTATCAACGGAAGCTCATGGACGGAGGCGCTTGCGAGGCGAGCGCGTTCTGCGCCGCCGGCTATCGGGCGTCCGGTCTGGCCCTACCCCTGG
Organism: uncultured Actinomycetes bacterium; assembly: GCA_963743945.1. Taxonomy (GTDB): domain Bacteria; phylum Actinomycetota; class Acidimicrobiia; order Acidimicrobiales; family CADCSY01; genus JACOTK01. The sequence continues at coordinate 96,926 of CAVURO010000006.1, read as the reverse complement.
GGAACTATCACAACGCCCACGACGGTGACCCCGGCATCGCTGCCGAGCATGTGTTGATCGCCGATTTTCTCTCCGAGGTCGGCCTTCTCACCCGCCTCACTGCCGACTCCGCCTTCATCGAAGCCGCCGACGACATCGCTCCGCCGGCGTGGCTGAGCGAACGAATGGCGACAGCACGCCTCGCTCTCGGAGCCGACGGCACCGCACCCTGAGCTTCCCGCTGCTGAGTCGTGTGGAGGCGCAATGGAGCTGGTGGAGGCCGCCGATCCGCTTGGGCTCATATCATGGCGTCGCATGGCAACGCCGGTCTCCGTCCACTCCTTCACGATGCCACCATGGCTACATGGGAGCCCCGCAATCCATTTGATGCCGCAAGTTCGTGAACCGGGCTTGGGCCCAATCGCGAGCCACTCTGCTCTCGACCCTCTCGTGCATCATGCCTGAGCTGCCCGAGATGCAGGCACTGGCCGAGCGACTGGATCGAGCGGTCGCCCATGCCGTGGTGGCCAACATCGAACCCCTCCAGTTCTCTGCCCTGAAGACAGTCCGGCCCGAACCCCGTTCCCTCGTTGGTTGCCGCTGCCAAGGGATCGATCGAAGGGGAAAGTACCTGGTGTTCTCCTTCCGACCCGACGACGACCGTCCTGACGACGACCGTCCTGACGACGACCTTCCCGACGACGACCTTCCCGACGATGGCTCCCCCAAGGCCGATCGTCTGCTCGTCCATCTCTCCCAGGGGGGGCGGGTCGATCTCGAGGACCCCGCGAAGTCCACGAGACCCAGGAACGGTGTCGTGCGTATCACGGTCGCATCCGACCTGGGGACGACAGGCATCCTGATCAAGGAGTTCGGTCATGAGCGCAAGGCCGCCTGGTGGGTTCTCGGTCCCGGTGACGAGGGGCCGCTCGCGGGTCTGGGACCGGAGATCGATTCCCTCGAGGCTGCCGAGTTCCTTCGTTCGAGCGATGACACCCGCCGGGTCCACACCATCCTGCGTGACCAACGGACCCTCGCCGGTCTCGGCCGCGGCTACACCAACGACGTGCTTCACCGGGCAAGTCTCTCCCCGTATCACTCGTTGGCGTCGCTCGATGCGGACCAGCGCGAACGGCTGATCGCTGCCATCGCCTCGTTGCTGGATATCGGTCTGGCCCATGAACGCGAGCGCAAGGGCGGGTTGCCCGCCAAGGTCGGCGACCACTGGATCGTCCATCATCGTAAGGGCGAACCCTGCCCGACGTGTGGCGACACCCTGCGATGGGTCTCCTACGAAAGCTATGAGGTGACCTACTGTCCGGCCTGCCAGACCGATGGCAAGGTGCTCGCCGATCGTCGAATGTCGAGGTTGCTGCGATGAGATTCAACCTCCCCCTCCAGCCACCGCTGGCCCCCATGCTTGCCAAGGCGCTCGACGATCTTCCGCTCGCTGCCGGCATGATCTACGAGCCGAAGTGGGACGGCTTTCGTTGCGTCATCTTTCGCGACGGGGACAACATCGAGTTGTCGAGTCGTGGTGAACGTCCCCTGACGCGCTACTTCCCCGAGCTCATCGAAGCCCTGGCGGCAGGCCTTCCCCAACGATGTGTGATCGACGGCGAGATCGTGATCGTCGGACGGAACGGACTGGACTTCGACGCCCTCCTCCAGAGGATCCACCCCGCCGAGTCCCGGGTGCAACGACTTGCCCTCGAGACGCCCGCTTCGTTCGTGGCCTTCGACATCTTGGCAATCGGGGACGACGACCTGCGATCCACCCCGTTCGGGGAGCGCCGTTCGATCCTGATCGACGCGTTGGGCCAGGTGAAACCCCCTATTCATCTCACGCCGGCCACAACCGACCCTGCGACCGCCGCCGATTGGTTCGAACGATTCGAGGGGGCGGGCCTCGACGGCGTCATGGCCAAGCCCGCCTCGCTGACCTACCAGGCGGACAGGCGGGTCATGTTCAAGGTCAAGCACCAGCGCACGGCCGACTGCGTGGTGGGCGGGTTTCGGTGGCACAAGGACAGTGGCGTGGGCTCGTTGCTTCTCGGCCTGTACGACGACGACGGCGTGCTCCACCACGTGGGTGTTGCCACCTCGTTCACGGCCAAGCTGCGCCTGGCCCTGGTCGACGAACTCAGCCCCTTGCGTGAGGACGCCCTCGACGGTCACCCGTGGCGCGACTGGGCCGAGGCAACCGCCTCGGAATCGCCGAATGACTCCGGTCAGCGCATGCCGGGAGCCTCGTCTCGCTGGAACGCCAAGAAGGATCTCTCGTGGGAACCGCTCCGTGCCGAGCGGGTCGCCGAGGTTGCCTACGACCACCTCCAGCGTGACCGCTTCCGTCATGCCACCCGTCTGGTCCGCTGGCGGGACGACCGCACCCCGGCTTCGTGCACCTACGCACAACTCGAACAACCCGTGCCCGAGGAGTTACACCGGGTCTTCGGCACCGACGGCCTCTCGTGACTCGCACGACCCCAGTCCCCATGAGGCTGCGAGCCAACGGGTCCGTCCCACGTTCGCTCCTGTTCAAACCTCAGGACTCGGGTCGACGTGCCCGACTCGGCTGCACGCGCTTCGGCTCACCCTTCTGTTTGGCGAAGCTCGGGGGCCAGGGAGCGTCCCCCAGACCATTTCGTTCGTCACGCTCCGCGAGTTGCAGGAGTCCGTCGAGGCGATACGCCTGCCCGTCGATGCCGGCTCCGACATCACCGAGCTCCGCGAAACGAGCGGGCACCGTCGCAATGGTCAGGTCGTTCGGCTCCACCTCCGGCACCTCATCCCACGTGACGGGACACGACACACGCGCCTCGGCGTTCGCCCGCACCGAATAGGCCGAGGCCACGGTACGGTCACGGGCGTTCTGGTTGTAATCGATGAAGACCCGTTCGCCCCGCTCCTCCTTCCACCACCTGGATGTGGCAATGGAGGGAAGCCGACGCTCGACCTCGCGAGCCAGCGCCAACGCGGCACGACGGACCTGCGTGAAATCCCACTCCGGCTCGATTCGCACATTGACATGGATGCCACGCGACCCGGAGGTCTTGGGAAATCCCACGATGCCACCGTGTTCGACAAGCACTTCACGACTCATCAGGGCAACCCGACGAACGGCGTCGAAGGCAACGCCCGGCTGTGGGTCGAGATCGATGCGCAACTCATCGGGATGGTCAAGGTCCGAACGCCGTACGGCCCACGGGTTGAGATCGAGACAACCCAGATTCGCTGCCCAGGCCAGGTCGGCGACATGCGTCGGGCACAACTCGTCGGCGGTCCGACCGCTCGGGAAACTCACCTGGACCGTCTCGATCCACGGTGGACGCTTCTCGGGCGCACGCTTTTGAAAGAAGAAATCGCCCTCCGCTCCGTGCGGGTAGCGCTTGAGCACCGTCGGACGCTCAAAGACGCCGCGAAGGGCGCCTTCACCGACGGCCAGGTAGAACTGCACGAGGTCGAGTTTGGTCTCGCCGCGCGTCGAAAAGAACACCTTCGAGGGGTTGGTCACCCGAACCTTCCTACCGTCCGCGTCCACCTCCACCGCCGGCTCAGCCATGTCAACAGCCTAGGAGGACGGCCGGCACGCAAAGGTGAGGCTCAGGTCGCCGAGGAAAACGCCGATTCCATGACCATGATCACCGGCAACGCGATGGACGACCTGTTGGCCGTGGTCGGCCGGGAACGCCAGGTTCTGGAGCGGCTGCTGTACCGACTCATCCAGACCGCAAGCCTGTTGACCGGTGACGAGACACGATTCCTCCATTGGCTGGCTCTCGACCTCGAGCGGGCGGCTGAGCACCTGCGTGAGATCGACCTTCAGCGCAGCATCATCGCTGTCGGCGTTCAGGACCTCCACCCCGGTGCACACGGCCTCCCCCTGCCGGACACCATGACCCTGATCGCCTCGAACGCCCCGACCCCGTATCGATTCCTCCTCGACGACCACCAGGAGGCCATGAAGACGCTCGTCGGTGAGATCGGGGCGAACGTGGCCCGCATTCGCGATCTCGTCCGAGAGCGACTTGCCTCGATCGCGTTCCATGCAACCCCACTGGGCCCGAGCCGGGATGAAGAGGACGACCGCGACCGGCTCGCCCACATGGATGCACTCGACCGGGAGATCCTCAGTGCCGGATACGGATCAGTCCTGAACGCCTGCGATCGACTTCAGCTACCGGAACTCGTTCGATTTCTGGACTGTTGACCGGCGATCGCCTACGCGGACACCGCAGCGTTCTGCACGCTGATGCGGTCCCGCCAATCACTGCATTCTCCCAGCGCTCCGGCAAATCGGGCACGGCGATCGGCGGCGACGCCTCCACCGTCCTGGGACGCGGGCTCGTCGTACTGAGCGCTGATTCCCTGACGCAACATCTCCAGGGCCTCCGAGCGCATCTGTGACACTCGCGACGCCGTCACGCCGAGGAATCGGGCCAAATCATGCGAAGTGCGACCCTCGATGAAGTAGCCGATCACCACCAGACGGTGGCGCTCGGGCAACAGGGCGATGGCATCCCGGAGATACGCGTGCAACTCGCGACGCTCCAACTCCTCGCTGGGCTCGAGATTGGCGCTGTCCATGAGCGTCTCGCCCAGGGTCATCGTCTCGTCTTCCTCCGACGACATGTGATCGAGAGCCAGAACGACCGAACGACTGATCTTGCCCTGTAGTCGAGCCAACTGTTCGGTGGTCGTCTCCATCGCCTCGGCCATCTCCTCGAGGGTGGGGGGCCGACCGATCTCATTGGCGAGACGCTGTGACGTCTGTTCAAAGGAACGGGCCATCGTGCGAAGTGAGCGCGGAGCCCAGTCCGCGGCGCGAACGGCATCGAGGATCGCTCCCCTGATGCGCTGTGCCGCGAAGCGCTGGAACGGAACCCCTCGATCAAGGTCATATCGTTGGGCAGCCTCCACGAGGCCCAGCGCACCGGCACGGTTCAGTTCCTCACGATCCACGTGCCGCGGGAAATGCACCGCCACCTGGAACACGATGTGTCGCACCAGTGGTTCGAACTCCTCGATCGCTGCCTGCCGGTCGAAGTCTTCCACGATCTCCATGCCACTTCCCCCTGCCCGTTTCGCTCGTACACCAGTTGCCACTATGGGTAACGGCATTTTCGGTGGAGAACTTGAGCAAATTTTTTCGAGGCTATGCCACCACCTCGTTGGTGCCCGTGAAGACCGCTGCCTTGACCCCTCGGCGGGCCAGTTCACCGAGAAATGGTGTCGTGTCAACGAGACTCGCCATCCCCTTTGCTCCGCCGTCGTGCAACCGGCCCTCGGCGGCCCACACCGCCGCGACCGCGGCGACCACCCCTGCTGCGACCACCGGACGGTCGATCACCCCGAACACGGTGGTCTCCCGCCTTCCATCCCGCAGGCCCCTCATCTCGACGCGCAAGGCTCCGAGCCTGTCCCGGTCGTCAAGGGACAGGGGTAGGAACAACCTTGACATCCAACGTTCCCGCCGAGTCGAGGCCAGGCGAGCAGTGACCCTGGTGACGCCGTCAAGAGCAGGCTGGAGGAGCCGTACCTCGGAGAGATCTGCTCGATAGCAGTCCCGAGCGCCGATCGGATCGGGGAACCAGCACAACTCCCTTCCGGATCCCGCCTGGCAACTGACCCAGGATCCGTCGATCCAATCGGTTGCGTCACGACGCATCGCTCTCCGCTGCTGTCGCGCACATGCCCGACCGCCGGCACCCACACGGGCAATGTGCACCTCATCAACCGCGTCGAAGGTCTTGGCGCCATGCGCCGCCAGGACACAGGACAGGCCCGGGGAGAATCCGGCCCCCACAGCCAGGACGAGGCCTTCCTGACGGAAGGCCTCGTCCATCGCCAAGAGCGATTGCACCTCCTCCGGATCATCGGAAAGGGAAACGACGTGAGCACCTGCTTCGCGCGCCTCGGTGGCGGCCGCGCGATGAGACCCGACGTCGGTGGCAACGACGATCACGTCGGCGCCCAGATCTGCCCAGGCTCGAGGTTCAGCGCACTCGATCCGCACGTCGGAAGCCAGGGATTCGGCCACCAGCCTTGCCCGATCGGCGATGCGGTCGACGACGGTTACGCGCTCCACACCTTCGGTCGACACCAGTTGGCGGGCGACCCGGGAACCGGTGGCCCCCACCCCGAGGACGGCGATGTGCACGAGCAGCTGCTATCGGAAATCCGGGCTGGTGAGTTCTCGCCAGCCACCGGATCTTGGCGGCACACCTCCCGAACCGCGAAGTCGGAGCACGCCGGCTATCACCGCGGTCACGCCAAGGGCCAGGACTGCACGTCGAAGGGATCTCACGGTGGGGCTAGCTGGAATCGAACCAGCGACCTCATCCTTATCAGGGATGCGCTCTAACCGACTGAGCTATAGCCCCGTGGCCACATCGGCTGATCAACGCTAGCCGACGTTGGCTTCAGACACATTCTCGTCGGATGGCACCGTCTCGTCGGACAAAACGATGCGAACCCCTCCCACCACTTCGCTGATGAGGTTGTAGAACACCACAAGAAATGCGCTCAACAGCGAGCAGGCGATCACGAATATCGACCCCGCGAGCGCCACGCCGACTGCCAGCTGAGCGATGTTGACCTGGACGTTGTCCCAACCGATATCAGCAAGAAAATCGGTGAATCCGCTGGTCAGCCCGGTGACGAGGCCACCGATGACCAGCGTTGCGGTGGCCACCACCAGCATCAGGTAGATGCAGAAGAAGAACGCGGCCGAGATCCGCAGCGCGACCAGTGGATCGATGCGATAGATCTCAACGGTACTGGTGACCGAGGCCCGGCGCAGGCGACGCGGAACCTTGTCACCGGGACGTTGCCTCTCAGCCCGGAGCTTGCCCCTGTCGGCCGCACCGAGGGCCCCCACCTCGACGGACCTTGTCCCCTTCGCCTTGGCCCGCTTGTTCTTGCGCTCCCTTCGCCGCCCCGGCTTCGTCTTCGTCTTCGTGGGAGCCCTTCGAGAGCCCGGGGAGGACGGCTCCCCGTGGTCACCCGAGCCGCCGAGCGAGGCGGTGGTCGTCGCCTCAGCCCCGGCCGAGTTCTGGATCAATGGGAAGGGGTCGGATGACACAGCTCAAAGTGTACGGGATCGTCCCTGGCCAAAGGGCGGCAGAGTCCAACTTCGGCGGCCACCCGGGCCAGGGACGGAACAAAGGCGATCGGGACGTCAATGGCCAGTCCCTGTTCATGTTTGGAGCTACCGGGTCTTGCCACGGGATACGGATTGGAGCCGCGTTGATCGAAGAGGCGCTGTTGTTGGTCGCGCGAGCGCCATCCCGATGAGATCGGCACGGGCCCGCCCAGCAGTGCTTCTGCCCTGGTCAGCGCACGACGGAGTTCGGGGTTGAGGCCCGTCGCATCCACCACGCCATGCGCCGGTGTCGAGGCCACCGCCCGAGCGGAGACCTTGATGCCGTGGAAGATCACGAGAACCTGGGCTTCCTGGCCCTCGATGACGAACGAGATGAGCTCGGCACCATTGCGTGCGGCCACCTGCCTGGCCGCCCCTTCGCCGGCGCCCGCACCGGCGAGTGCCGCAGCATCCGCTGCCGTTCGAGCCCGGGCCGCCCTCGCTGCCTCCGCGCCCATGCGCGCCGCCCCCATCGACAGGCCTGCTGCGACCAGGGCCAACAGCGCAATGACCGGGGCAACGGACCCCCGCTCATTGCGGCGGGGGTCGTCCGGAGAACGATGCAACACGTGCTTCCTCGGCAATGGATCGCCGCATGTCGGCGACTCCGGCTACGCAGGGGGAAGATCGTGATCATGGAACCTGTGCAGAATAGCATGGAAGTTCATGTCATACACTGCAGAGGGTCGGGCCGGTTACCCGTCCGTCGACTTGCTCAATCTCCGTCGGGCGTGAGAATCGGGGCCACCGCGGCAACGGTCGTATCGTTGCCCACCGCCATGACCCGCACGCCGGTGGCGTCGCGTCCCTGGGAGGAAATTTCACGGACCGGCATCCGTATCACCACACCGTCGGTCGCGATGACCATGATCTCGTCGTCGAGGTTCACACGGAACGCCGCGACAACCCCACCGCGCCGGGCTGTCAGCTTGATGCCCTTGACACCCTGTCCCCCGCGGACCTGCGCGTTGAATCGCTCCATCTTGGTGCGTTTGCCGTAACCCGCGTCGGTGACGATCAAGATGTCCGCCTCATCATCGGCGACGTCACACGACACGACCTCGTCGCCCGCACGAAGACGCATCCCGCGCACACCTGCCGCCGAACGGCCCATCGGACGCGACTGCTCCTCGGCAAAGCGGATCGTCATCCCCTGTTTGGAGAGCATGAGAATCTCGTTGTCGCCGCTGGTGGGTATGACCCGGACGAGCTCGTCGTCATCCTTCAGGTTGAGCGCGATCAACCCCGACCGCAATGACGAGTCGTACTCGGTGAAACGGGTCTTCTTCACCTGACCCAGCTTGGTCGCAAAGAACAGATAGCGGTGGGTCTCGTAGTCGCGGGTGTCGATGATCGCCTGGATGTGCTCATCGGGTGCAAGTGGCAACAGGTTGACGATCGCGGTCCCCCGCGCCGTTCGATCCTTCATGGGAATCTCATGCGCCCGAAGGCGATAAACCCTGCCTCGATTGGAGAAGAACAAGAGGTAGGCGTGCGCTGTTGTCGTCACGATGTGGGTGACATAGTCGTCATCACGCAACTTGGCGCCGGCAACCCCTCGTCCACCGCGGCTCTGGGTTCGGAAGGCGTCAAAGGCAACGGTCTTGACGTAACCCTTCGCCGAGAGGGTGACCACGAGTTCCTCGTCTTCGATCAGATCAAGGTTGTCGATGTCTCCCGGATCGAAGGTGATCTCAGCCCTGCGTGGTGTCGCATAACTCGCGCGGACGGCGCTCAACTCGGTCTTGATGACCTCACGAAGCTTCACGTCGTTGTGCAGGATCGCCTCGAGCTCGGCGATGGTCTCACGCAACTGCGCCATCTCCTTGTCGAGCTCGTCTCGGCCCAGGCGTGTCAGTCGCCCGAGCGTCATGTCGAGAATGTGGTCTGCCTGGATCTCGGAAAAGGACATGGGCTCGGCCATGAGGCCGAAACGTGCAGCCGTCCGGTCATCGGATGCGCGGATGAGCGCGATGATCTCATCAATCAGATCGAGGGCCCGGATGAGGCCCTCGACGATGTGGGCGCGCTTCTGGGCCTTGTCGAGACGGTAGGCGGAGCGGCGCGTGATCACCTCAACCTGGTGGTCGACGTAGGCGGCAAGCGCCTGCACCAGATTGAGCGTGCGAGGAACGCCGTCGACCAGCGCAACCATGTTCACGCCGAAGCTCGTCTGCAACGGTGTGTGCTTGTAGAGGTTGTTCAGGACCACGTTCGCATTGGCCTCACGCTTGAGACGAACGACCATGCAGGTGTCGTCACCCGCAGAGGCATCGTCGAGGGCGGCGATTCCCTCGAGCTCCTTCGATTCCACCAGCTCGGCGATGCGGGCAAAGATGGCGTTCGGCGAGGACTGGTACGGCAGCTCGCTGATGACGATTCGGCTTCCCTTGGCGTCCTCCTCGATCACCGCTCGTGCTCGAACCCGAATCGAACCCCGGCCGGTCCGGTACGCGTCGAGGATGCCCGAACGCCCAAGGATGTATGCCCCCGTGGGAAAGTCGGGGCCCTTCACGTAGGCCATCAGATCGTCCGGCGTCGCATGAGGGTTGTCGATGAGATGGATCGTTGCGTCGATCACCTCGCCGAGGTTGTGGGGGGGGATGTTCGTCGCCATGCCGACGGCTATGCCCTGGCTCCCGTTGACCAACAGGTTGGGAAAACGAGCAGGCAATGTTGTGGGCTCGCGGAACTCCCCCGAGTAGTTGTCGACGAAGTCAACAGTGTCCTCGTCGATGCTGTCGAGCATCTGATTGGCAAGCACGGCCAATCGACACTCCGTGTATCGCTGGGCGGCAGGCGGGTGATCAGGCGAACCGAAGTTGCCCTGTCCGTCGATCAGGGGGTGACGAAGGCTGAAGTCCTGGGCCATGCGCACGAGTGCGTCATAGATCGACCCCTCCCCGTGGGGATGGAACTTACCCATGACCTCGCCCGTCACGCGGGCGCACTTCAGTCGTGTGCGGTCGGAGCGCGCACCGAGCTCGTGCATGCCGTAGAGGATGCGCCGGTGAACCGGCTTGAGGCCGTCACGGGCGTCGGGTAGCGCCCTGCTCACGATCACCGACATCGAGTAGTCGAGGAACGACCGCTCCATCTCCTCTTGGATCTCGATGGGCACGATGCCCGCCACGGCCGTGTCGCTGCCGCCATGGGAGGGCCTCTCGTCGGGGTCGTCGGGTGGCCCGGGAGGAAGGTTCGTCATATGTCGAGAAACCTGACGTCGCTCGCGTTGGTGATGATGAACTGCTTGCGGAGCTCCACCACATCACCCATGAGGGTGCTCATCACCTCATCGGCGATGGATGCCTGTTCGACCGTGACCTGCAACAGGGTGCGGCGGGAGGCATCCATGGTCGTCGCACCCAGCTCCTGCCAGTCCATCTCGCCCAGCCCCTTGAGGCGGCTGAACTCGAAACGCTTGGGTGCATGCTCGACGAGGAAGGCGTCGCGAGCAGCCTCGTCCTTCAGATAGACCTTCTCCTTGCCGACGGCCGTGGAGAACAGGGGTGGTTGGGCGATGTAGACGCAGCCCGCAGAGACGAGCGGCTCCATCTGACGGTAGAAGAAGGTCAGCAGGAGGGTCCGGATGTGGCTGCCGTCGACATCGGCGTCGCACATGATGACGACCTTGTTGTACCGGATCTTCTCGAGGTCGAACTCATCACCGAAACCTGCGCCGACGGCCTTGACCAGGGCTTCGACCTCGTTGTTCTTCAACATCTTGTCCACTCGGGCGCGCTCGACGTTCAGGATCTTGCCGCGAATGGGGAGGATTGCCTGCGTGCGCGGGTCACGAGCCTTGATCGCCGAACCTCCGGCCGAGTCACCTTCCACGATGAACAGCTCGGCCTCACGGGGATCGCGCGAGGCGCAATCGGTCAACTTGCCGGGCAACCCCGCCCCCTCGAGAGGTGACTTGCGTCGTGTGGCATCACGAGCCTGGCGGGCGGCGATGCGTGCCCGAGCCGCCTGGATGGCCTTCTGCACGAGCTGACGGGCCTCCGGTGGGTGCTCCTCGAGCCAGTCGACCAACTTTTCGTTGGTCGCGCGCTCCACCAGGGATCGCATGGAGACGTTCCCGAGCTTGGCCTTGGTCTGCCCCTCGAACTGCGGCTCGGCGAGTCGCACGCTGATGATGGCGGTGAGGCCCTCTCGGATGTCCTCACCCAACAGGTTGTCGTCCTTGTCCTTGAGCAGCGAACGAGCTTTGGCGTACTTGTTCACCGCGTTGGTGAGCGCCTTCTTGAAACCCTCCTCGTGCATGCCACCCTCGTTGGTGGCGATGCCGTTCGCGAACGAATGGATGCCCTCGTGGTAGCCCGTGTTCCACTGAAAGGCGACTTCGACCTCCTGGGTGTCCTCGGCAGAGTGGTAGTACCCAACCCGCTTGAACAGGGATTCCTTCGACGTGTTCAGGTGGCGAACGAAGTCCTCGATACCCCCGTCGTACCGATAGACCTTCGGCTCCGCCTCATGTCCAGGCCGCTGATCGCGGAAACGGATCTCGAGGCCCTTGTTCAGAAACGCCATCATCTGGAGACGTTCGACCAGGGTTTGTGCCCGAAACTCGGTTCCCTCACTGTGGAAGACCGTGGGGTCCGGCCAAAAGGTCACGGTCGTTCCCGTGCGTCCCTTTGGTGCATCCCCGACAACCTCGAGCCTGCCGGTCGGCCGACCACCATCGGCAAACTCGATGCGGTGACGTTTGGCGCCACGATCCACCTCGACGATCACCCGCACCGAAAGGGCGTTCACCACCGAGACACCCACGCCGTGGAGGCCACCGGAGACCTTGTAGCCGGATCCTCCGAATTTGCCGCCCGCGTGGAGCACGGTCAACACGACCTCCACACCGGACTTGTCCTTGTATTTGGGATGCGGATCGACCGGAATGCCTCGTCCGTTGTCGGAAACCCGGCAGCCACCATCGGCGAGCAGATCGATCTCGATCAGGGTGCAGTGCCCCGCCATGGCCTCGTCGACGCTGTTGTCGACGACCTCGTACACAAGATGATGCAGGCCGTTGAGTCCGGTGGAACCGATGTACATACCGGGACGTTTTCGAACGGCTTCGAGGCCTTCGAGGACCTGGAGATCCTTCGCCCCGTAACTCTCAGCGATCTGGGCCACGACGCGCCTTTCCGGCAGCGATGAATGGAAGGCGAGTTACCCGTTCACGAGTCCGCCGGCGGTCGGAAACAATCGTGAACAGAGCACTTCGCAAGCCACCAGTATACACCGCCGACCCGGTCACCCAGGACGTGTCCGTGGTGTTCGCGGGGACATCCCGGCTCGAATCAGAGCCTTTCGGTCCGCATCCTCAGCCCGCTGAATCGCCTGTCGAACCGGGACGGACGACCACATCGATGCGTCGCACCGCATCAGGCCCGGCGACATCGAAAAGGCGGCCGAGAAGGTCTGCTTCGAGCCAGCGCAGCTGTGTCGCCCACGCCGGCTCCTCCACGGCGACCACCAGAACCCCGTTGCTCAGGCTCTGCGGTCTCGCGTGCGACGCCAGAGACTCCCCCACAAGGGCAGTCCAGGCGGTGAAGACCTTCGTCAAGGTGGTTGCCTTGGGAACACCCAGTGAGGCAGCGACACGATCGAGTGAATCCCCCACGGGCCGGGGATCGGGAGCAGCCCGGTTCGGCAGCGGCCGCCACCCCATCACCGACCACCTTCGATTGGGTTGAGGATCTGTCCGGCCCGCACGTTGATCACCCTTTCGGGTCTCGCCCCCGATGGCAAGTCCTCCGTTGTGGTGAGCAGAGCCTGACCCGGCGGAAGGTTTGCGAGCAACGCAGCCGATCGGTTGGGGTCCAGCTCGGAGAACACGTCGTCGAGCAGCAGGATCGGCGTGGTACGTGTCTCCTGATGCACGAGATGATGCGATGCCAGACGCAACGCCAACGCGAGCGAACGTTGCTCACCCTGTGAGCCATGGGTGCGGGCAAGGTGGTCGTCGAGGAGGATGACCATCTCGTCTCGATGTGGTCCGACCGTGGTCACGCCACGTCGGAGATCGTCCTTGCGCGCCTCGACCAACGCACGAGCAAGCCCGATCTCCCGCCAAGGAGACTCGTAGCGCAGATTCACCACCGTGGAGCCATCTGCCACCTGGTCATAGGTCTCACCGACCAATGGATTCAGTCGTTCGACCAGAGCCCCTCGAACGTCGGCCACCTTCTCACCGAGCACGCAGAGCTTGGCGTCCCACACATCCAGGGTTGCCTCGATCTCCGGACTCAGACGCCCGCCTGCCTGCTTCAGCAACGTGTTTCGTTGACGGAGCACTCGTTCCAGGTCGGACATGAGTGCGTCATGGCTTGGGGTCAACGACACGAGGACCCCGTCGAGATAGGCACGCCGCTCCCCCGGGCCTGCCTTCACCAGGCGAAGGTCCTCAGGAGAGAAGATGGTGACTCGGACCGATCCCAGCAGGTCGCGTGTCCGTTTGAGGACCTGACGATTGACCAGCACCCGATCCCGACCACTCGGGCGGAGCTCGGCCTCGATCTCGACGATTCGGTGATGTCCCTCGGCACCCACCTGGAGATCCTGGTCGATCATGGCCCGCACGATTGCGGTTTCCGAACCACTTCGAACGAGTGCCTCGGTAGGGGAGCCACGGAACGAGGAAAGTGTGGCCAGACAACCGATGGCCTCGATCAGATTGGTCTTTCCCTCACCATTGGAGCCAACGATCGCCGTTAGTCCCGGAGCAGGCTCAAAGGTCACCCGGTGGTAGTTCCGAAAGTCGACAAGGCCGATCGAAACCAGTCGCACGCCCGGGGACGCCTAGGAAACTCTGACCGGCATCAACAGGTACAGGAAGTCGTCGCTCTTCGTGGACCGAATGACTGCGGGTTTGAGACCGTCGATCGTTTCGATGGACACATCGTCACCGGAAATCGCCTCGATTCCGTCGATGAGATAGTCGGGGTTGAAGGCGATGACCATCTCCTCACCTTCGTAGGAGGCGTCCACGATCTCTTCCGCCTGACCGACATCCTGTGTCACGGCCAAGAGTTCCACGGACTGCTCCCGCAAGGAAAGTCGGATAGGTGTCGATTCCCTTGCCATCAGCTTGACGCGCCTGATCGCGTCCATCAGCGCGTCACGCCCGATGACCACTCGATTCGGAGAACTGGTTGGAATGAGTTGATGGTAATTCGGGAACTCACCCTCGATGAGACGAGTGGTGAGCTTCAATGATCCGACCTCAAAGGTCGCGTCCCGCGCACCGAGTCGAAGTTGAACGGTTCCGTCGGCATTGATGATCCGTACAAGCTCACCCAGGGACTTGGATGGAATCAGCACGGATAGATCCTCATCCAACCCCACGGATCCGGGGACATCACAAAGTGCAAGGCGGTACGAATCGGTTGCGACCAAACGGAGACCGTCCCCCTCGGCAACGAGCAGCACCCCCGTCAGTATGGGCCGCGCGTCATCGTGACTTGCAGCCCGAACAACCTGGCGAAGAGCGTCGGAGATGAGTGATGCATCAAAGGAAACGGAGGTTCCTGTCGAATCACCGAGTCGTGGGTAGTCGTCAACAGGCAACAATCGAACGGTGAAATTCGACCGCCCGGCAACGAGGCGTGCCTCATCCCCCTCCACCTCGAGACGAACTGCCCCCGGCTCGAGCGCCCGAACGATGTCGGTGGTAAGGCGAGCCGGCAGAACCGCCACCCCGTCGCGTTCCCCGTTGACGGTCAGAACCGTTTCGATGGTGAGATCCAGATCGCTGCCGCGCAGCGTCAACTTGTCACCCTCAAGAGTGGTGTGCACGCCAGAAAGCACGGGAAGAGCTCCGCCGCGACTTGCCACCGCTCGCGAAGCGGTGGCAAGTGCCTCGACGAGAACGTCTCGCTCGCAACGAAACTTCACGGCTTCTCCTTCGTCATCATTAAAAAGAACTTATTGAACAATACTGATAATAAGGCTTGTGGATTGTGGACAAGGTCATAAAAAGCCAGTTCATAGGGTGTTTTGCTGTGCCAAGCTCATCCCCAGGGAAGACAAGTTACCCGGGCTGCATGACGATCATGGCACATGAGTTGGGGACAACGGCGTGCTGTCCACATCGCGAACCCCCCTTCATCCACAGGGTTTTCCATACCCACAAGCGATCGTCTCAAGGCCTGACCGATTCATCTCATGGATGTGAAGGGCTGGAGTCACGGATCTTGTGCATGAGCTCCGTGACCTGGTCGTAGATGTGACGACGCTCTTTCATGAGCGCACCAATTTTTTCAACAGCATGAATCACGGTGGTGTGATCTCTTCCTCCGTACTCCCGTGCGATGGCGGGATAGCTCAGATCCGTCATCTCCCGACAGACGTACATTCCGATCTGGCGGGCGATGACCAGAGGACGGCGGCGACTCTTGCCACGCAGGTCTTCGAGCGAGAAGTCGAACATCTCGGCGGTCGCCTCGATGATGATCTTGGCCGTGACGATCTGAGTTCTTGTGTCGCCCAGGATGTCGCCCAATACCGTTGCTGCCAGCTCCGAGGTGAGTGGCTCACGGTTGAGGCTGGCAAAAGCCGTGACGCGGATCAGTGCGCCTTCAAGCTCTCGGATGTTGTTGGTGATGTTCGTGGCGATGAACTCGAGGACATCGCTTGGAATGGAAGTCGGTTCCCGCTCAGCCTTCTTTCGGAGGATTGCAAGACGGGTTTCCAGTTCAGGCGGCTGGATGTCGGTGATCAAGCCCCACTCGAATCGACTGCGGAGCCGATCTTCCAGGGTCGCGATGGATCGGGGTGGTCGGTCCGAGCTGATGACGATCTGGCGATTGGCGCCGTGAAGTTGGTTGAAGGTGTGGAAGAACTCCTCCTGGAGCCCTTCCTTGCCCTCCATGAACTGGATGTCGTCGACCAACAGAACGTCATTCTCTCGGTAATGGCGTTTGAAGGCGCTAGCCGTGTTGGAGCGGATCGACTCGACGTAGTCGTTCATGAAGGATTCAGTCGAGACGTAGCGGACTTGATACGCCTGGTAGTTCTCGTGGACGTAATGCGCGATTGCATGAAGGAGATGCGTCTTTCCCAGACCCGCGACGCCATAGATGAAGAGAGGGTTGTACGAACGTGCCGGTGTTTCTGCAACCGAAAGAGCAGCGGCGTGGGCAAAACGATTCGAGGCGCCTGTGACGAAGGCGTCGAAGGTGTACCGGGGGTTCAGTGCTTGAGCCGGGGTACTCCGAAATCTGCCCTGCTCCCGATCTTGCTGTTCCCGTGCGAGGCGAATGTGATCTGGATGAGGCGCAACGAGGTCGTCGTCGTGTCGTCGTTGTGTCGCCTGCGACACCGAGCCGACTCCCGGGAACAACTCCGGAATGACCGCCTCAGGACGAACCTGGAAGTCCAGATGGATGTCGGCTGCACCGAGATCGCTCAGCGAACGGGTCACCAGATCAAGCCACTGTCCCTCGATTCGCTCCTTGACCAACGAACTTGGAACGGCAACCACCAAGAGGTCGTCGTCGATGGTGACGGCGACGGTCGGTTGGAAACAACTCACCCATGTCGCTTCCGGTATCTGCTCACGAAGTGCCGAAAGACACGAGGTCCACAACTGGTCTGCCTCTAGCACTGCTCATCGTCTCCAGATCGGTCAATCATCCACAATGTGTTCCACAGGTGTGGAAAACGCGCATGACCCGGCTCACATTACATGAACCCGTCCGATCGCCTCGCAGTGTCGGGAGGACGCTGTGCCCGCTGTCACGGTATACCTACCCGGAGAACCCCGGCCGTCAAACCTGAAACATCCGCGAACGAAGTTGTGGCCGGTCGAGGACATCGCCGAGGTCGCCGTTCACAGCCTGCAGGTTGCCGACCAGGGGGGCAAGCCTCTACCCTCGTCATCGTTCCCATTGCCGCGGGTCGGACTGGGTACCTAGCCAACAAGAGAGGCGTTGTGAAGCGTACCTATCAGCCCAACAATCGCAAGAGGGCCAAGAACCACGGATTTCGTCATCGCATGTCGACGCGCGCCGGGCGTGCGATCATCAAGGCACGTCGGCGCAAGGGTCGTCGCACCCTTTCTGCGTAACCCGTCACCGACGATCCGGGTGCGCTCGTGGCAACCTCGACGTGGCGAATCCGGAATCGTTCGACTTTCGCTGAGCTCGCACGACATGGATGTCGTGCACAGGTGGGAGTGGTCGCCGTCACCTGGGTTGCGAGGCCGCCGGAAGACGGGGCGAAGCCGCAGGTGGGCTATGCCACCGGTAGACGTGTAGGCCCATCAGTCGTTCGCAACAGGGTCCGTCGTCAACTTCAGGCCATCGTGGCCGAGATCGCGGAAGACCTGGCTCCCGGCATCTATCTTGTGAGTGCCGGATCCAAGAGTAGTGAGATGCATTTTCATGGCATGCGAGGAAACGTATGGAAAGCACTGCAACGATTGGGCGCACTCCCCGAGGAACTCGAGACGCACCGCAATCGGCTGAGGCAATGAGCTTGCCCGCTCGGCTGTTGACCATCCTCTTTCGAGGGTGGCAGCTGGCGCGGACCGGCAAGCCGTCGCCCTGCCGCTTTGTTCCCAGCTGTTCCCACTACGGACTGGAGGCCCTTCGAGTCCACGGTGCTGTACGTGGTTTCTATATTACAATGCGTCGTATTCTGAGATGCAATCCCTGGGGTCCTTATGGTTACGACCCAGTTCCAGAGCGGAAGGCCGCCTAATCATGTTCGATTTTCTTGCCGGGGCACTGGCCTTCCTCTATGACCTCTGGCCTTCGTACGGTGGCTCGATCATCCTGTTCACGCTGGCGATCATGGTGGTCTTGACCCCACTTTCCTTGAAGAGCTCTCGTTCGATGATCGCCATGCAGCGTTTGGCGCCGGAGCTGAAGAAGCTCCAGCAGGAGCACAAGAATGACCGAGAGGCGCTCAACCGGGAGATGATGGCGCTCTACCAGGAGCACAAGGTCAGCCCCTTCAGCTCTTGCCTTCCACTGCTTCTCCAAACCCCCGTGTTCATGGTTCTGTACCGGGTGCTCACCGGCCTGACCCAAATTGGCAAGGACGGAAACTTCAATCCCAGGTATCTCGATGCTGACTCGGCACTGGCGATTGCACTCCGGGCGACCAACAAGATGTCGTCCTTTGGGATGGACCTCTCGAAGGGCGCGCTGAAGGAGTTGCAAAACGAGGGGGTCCTGACGGCTCTTCCCTATCTGTTCCTGGTCTCGCTGGTGGCAGTATCTGCCTATTACCAGCAACGTCAGGTCTCGGCCCGCAACACGGGAGCGGCAACCAATCCCCAGCAGCAGATGGTGATGAAGCTCATGCCTGCGATCTTTGTGTTCATCTCCCTTTCGTTGCCCGCCGGTGTGGTTCTCTACTTTGTGGTTTCCAACGGGGTTCGTATCCTGCAGCAGGCTTGGGTTACCCGGGCGTACTTCAGCGCTGACGCCAAGCCACCGGGAGCCATCGAAACCCGGGTGGTGGAGGCAAAGCCCAAGAACTCCGCCAATGTCGCCAAACCCACGAAGTCCCCTGCACCGTCCCCGCAGCGCAAGAGGAAGAAAAGGAAGTAGATGACGTGGAGTGGGTAGAGACAACCGGCCGAACCATTGAGGAAGCCAAAGATGCGGCCCTCGATCAACTCGGCGTGGACGAAGATGATGCAGAATTTGAGATCTTGGAAGAGCCGAAAAGTGGACTTTTCGGGCGTCTTCGTCAAGAGGCACGGGTCCGAGCACGGGTCCGACCGACTGCCCCTCGGGCCAAGACCGAGCGACGGGATCGCGGAAAGCGGAGCGGTCGGGGAAAGGGCGGGGGCCGTCAGGGATCGGAGTCTCTGGAGATGACAACACCAGCCGATTCGTCGTCCCCCGTGCCGTCCAAGAGGAACGCATCACGGAAACCAGCGCGTGCATCGGTCTCAAACCCAGAAGGAGCAGTCGTGGAGTCGGACAGGACACTTGCGGAGCAGGGCGAAGTGGTACGGACGTTCGTCAGCGGCCTACTTGATGCCTTCGATCTCGAGGGAACCGTTGAAGTTCAAGAAGTCGACGAGGAAACCATCGAGGTGGCGGTGAGCGGTGAAGGTCTCGGTCTCCTGGTGGGTCCTCGGGGATCCACCCTGGCTGCTGTTCAAGAACTTTCCCGCACGGCACTTCAGCATGCACTGGGCGGGGCACGCGGCGCCCGACTACGTGTCGATGTCGCCGGGTATTGGGAGCGACGCAGGGCAGCCCTTGAACGGTTTGCTCAGCAGGTGGCATCTCAAGTGCTTGATTCAGGTTCAGCTGTGGCGATGGAGCCGATGGACGCAGCTGATCGGAAAATTGTTCACGACACCGTGAATGCGATCGATGGCGTTGAAACCGTGTCGGACGGAGAAGATTCCCGTCGTCATGTGGTCGTCAGACCTGCTTGACGTTCATGGAGGGGGGCGTCTCCCTGCTGGAGGTCCTGGGCCGAGCCCGAGAACTTGGATTTCTTGGACCAGGACCGCTTGAGGATCATCGAGACCACGCCCTCGGGTATCTGGAGGTCATAGGGCGGGGCTGGGCGGGTCGAGCCGCTGATCTGGGGAGCGGAGGTGGAGTCCCGGGGCTGGTGCTGGCCTTGGCTTGCCCGGAATCTGACTGGGTTCTCATCGAGGCCCAGACGAGGCGAGCCGACTTTCTTGATTCGGCAATCCAGCAGCTGGGGCTGGGTAGGCGAGTGTCGGTGCTTCATGAGCGAGCAGAAGTGGTCGGAAGATCCGCGGGTCATCGGTCGATCTACGACCTGGTGGTAGCCAGAAGCTTCGCAATCCCAGCGGTGACGGCTGAGTGCGCGGCCCCCCTGCTTCGGCAAGGAGGCCGCCTCATCGTGAGCGAGCCGCCCGTTGATGGTCAGGCAGTTGAGCGCTGGCCTACGGACGGACTTCAGCAGCTGTCCCTGACTTTCGAGGAATACCTGCCCGGACCTCCGGCTCTTGCTGTTGTCAGCAGCGCAACGGTTTGCCCGGAGAAGTTCCCGAGAAGGGTAGGCATCCCGGCAAAGCGGCCACTCTGGTGACGTTTCACGTGAAACGTCACCAGAGTGGCCAGGCATGTAGACGGCAGAGCAAGTCGCAAGATCGTGGACCAATGTTTCACATGAAACATTGGTCCACGATTTCCCTTCGGGCTGCACGTATTTCTTGAAAATCGCGACGAAAGGCTTGGTTTGTGTGCTGCAGTCCTCTAGTGTTCCGAATTGTGTCTGACGGGGCGAACGAATATTCGGACAGCATCGATGCCCTATTCGAAAGGCTTCGGGCCGATCAGAACCGTGATCCCTCCGGCGACGCCGATCCAGAGGAGGCAGAGCCGCTCATCGAAGTCCAGGGCCCGGTTGCCCCCGTGCCACCGAGCCCCGTCGTGCCACCGAGCCCCGTCGTGCCGCCGAGCCCCGTCGTGCCACCGAGCCCCGTCGTGCCACCGAGCCCCGTCGTGCCGCCGAGCTTCGTATCGACTGCACCCTCCACTGATGTGACGAAGGTTTCGGGTGGTTTGGAAGACGCCATGGAGCCCGAAGACAAGGAGTTGGCTCCGACGAGGCGTTCACTGCCCCGTGTTCTGGCGGTTGCGAATCAGAAGGGTGGCGTGGGCAAGACCACGACCGCTGTGAACCTCAGCGCATGTCTGGCGGAGTTGGGATACCGAGTGCTTGTCTGTGACCTTGACCCACAGGGCAATGCCACGACCGGGCTTGGCCTCAATCCTCGAGACCTCGCATCATCGATGTACGAAGTGATCTTGAACGATCTTCCCCTTGAGGACTGCGTTGAGCCGACATCCGTCAAGAATCTCTTCATTGCTCCGGCAAGCCTGGACCTTGCCGGGGCTGAGATCGAGCTCGTACCGGCATTCAGTCGTGAGCTTCGCCTGAAAAGGGCGATCGAGGCGGTTCATGATCAGTACGACTATGTCCTGATTGACTGTCCACCATCCCTGGGTCTCCTCACCGTCAACGGGCTTGCCGCAGCCACTGAGGTCATCGTGCCGATCCAGTGTGAGTACTACGCGCTGGAGGGCCTGGGTCAACTGCTTCGCAACGTCGCCTTGGTCCAGAAGAACCTCAATCCGACCCTTGAGGTGTCGGCCATCATCCTGGTGATGTACGACGCCCGTACGAAACTTTCGGATCAGGTGGCGAAGGAGGTGCGCGACCACTTCGGTGACATCGTGTGTCGCAATGTGATACCAAGGTCGATCCGTCTGTCGGAGGCCCCTTCCTTTGGGCAACCGATCATCTCGTTCGATTCGACGTCTCGGGGGGCGATCGCCTATCGAGAGGTGGCAAAGGAGGTCAGTGGTGGCGCGCCGTAGCGGTTTGGGCAAGGGACTTGGGGCCTTGATTCCCCCCGAGGCCGCATCACAGGGTGATGGCGCAATGTTTCGTGAGGTACCCATCTCCAGTATCCAGCCAAATCCGTTTCAGCCGAGACGGCATTTCGACGAGGAGGCGCTGAGTTCGCTGTCGGCCTCGATTCGAGAGCTCGGAGTACTGCAGCCCCTGCTCGTACGGGCGAAGGATCCCGGTGAATATCAGCTCATCGCCGGAGAACGACGTTGGCGGGCAGCCAAGCGCGCGGGGTTGCCCACGGTGCCCGTCATCGTTCGTGACATCGATGATCTTGCGTCCCTTGAACAGGCAGTGGTCGAGAATCTTCATCGCAAGGATCTCAATCCTCTGGAAGAGGCGGCTGCCTATCAACAGCTTCTCGAGGACTTTGCCATGACGCACGATCAATTGGCCACGCGAGTCGGGAAGAGCCGAGCCGCCGTGACAAACACGCTCCGCCTCTTCCAGTTGCCTGCGTCCATCCAACGCTTTGTTGCAGAGGGTCAGATCACCGCCGGTCACGCTCGTACGCTGTTGAGCACTCCCGATCGGGATTTCCAGGAGCACCTTGCCCACCGCATCGTTGCCGAAGGACTGTCGGTACGGGTGGTCGAGGAAGAGATTCGGATCCACACCTTTGGCGACGATTCCCCGGTGACGCCGAGCCGTCATGGGGGCGCTGCTCCTGTTCCCGCAGCAGGGACCGGCGACTCGACAACAAAAGCTCCTCCTGCGCCGCGACTTCGTCAGGCAGGAATGCACGAGCTGGAGACGCTGCTTTCCGAGCACCTCGCAACAAGCGTGGTGGTGATGGAGAAGGGGAAACGGGGCCAAGTCGTGATTGACTTTGCGGACTTGGATGACCTCGAACGAATCTATCGCGCCATGACCGGACCCTGAGAGCCATACTTCCTTTCCCTCGAGTGAAAGTTGAGACTCTACCCCCAGGGTGTGGATAAAGCTGGGGGTAGAGGTGAACCTCAGGTCACCGAAATCAAGGCTTCTGTCCCGGCATCAAAGGAACGAAGCGAGCTCCTCGAGGAGTTGCCCTTTGCCCTTTGCCCCGACGAGGCGCTTCTGGGGTTCGCCATTCCGAAAGAGGATCAGCGTGGGAATGCTCATGACCTCGAAACGACGTGCGGTCTCCGGATTCTCGTCGACGTTGAGCTTGGTGACGCGAATCTTGCCGGCCTGCTCCTCGGCGATCTCCTGGAGAATGGGGGCGATCGTCTTGCACGGACCGCACCACTCGGCCCAGAAGTCAACAAGGATGGGTTCGTCGGACCCCTGGATCTCCTCGTTGAAGTTTGCATCAGAAAGTTCGGCAATGTTGCCCATGGTGATCTCCTTGATTGGGAATGGGAAGCTCAGATGCTTGTTGACGCTGAATCCACGACGGCGAGTGGTGAGTCCACTACATGGATCGGTTCGTGCTCGCCCTCGAGCCAACGTTCAGCGTCGATGGCCGCCATGCACCCGGAACCGGAGGCGGTGATGGCCTGCCGGTAGGTTCGATCCTGGACGTCACCGCAGGCAAAGACTCCTTCGATGTTCGTCCTCGAGGATCCCGGCTGGGTGATGAGGTAGCCGGCGTCATCGGTGGTGAGTTGCCCACGGAAGAGATCGGTGTTCGGTCGGTGTCCGATGGCCACGAACATACCGGTGACGCCAAGGGTTGACTGTTCCCCGGTGACCAGGTTTTCGACCACAGCGCCCTCGAGCTTGGTGTGACCGAGGAGGTCGACGACGCGGGTGTTCCACAGGAACTCGATCTTCTCGTTCGCGAAAGCTCGTTCCTGCATGATCTTCGATGCCCGAAGCTCGTCCCGCCGATGGACCAGGGTGACCTTGTCCGCAAAGCGGGTCAGGAACAGCGCCTCCTCCAGAGCGGAATCCCCTCCACCGACGACGGCGATGGAATGACCCCGAAAGAAGAAGCCGTCACAGGTTGCGCACGTTGAGAGACCGTGGCCGAGCAGGCGTTCCTCTGCGGGTAGGCCGAGCATGAGTGACTGTGCTCCTGTTGAGACGATGACGCTCTGGGCCGTGTAGGTGGGTTCAGGGGTGGTTGGGTCACCTACCCAGACGCCAAAAGGACGAGCGGAAAGATCGACGCGCGTAACTCGTTCGGTGAGAAACTCCGTACCGAAGCGCTCCGCTTGTGCGCGAAAGTTGGCCATCAGTTCCGGCCCCATGATGCCGTCGACGAAGCCGGGGAAGTTCTCGACCTCGGTGGTCAGCATCAGTTGACCGCCTGGCTGGTCGCTGGTGGAGGAAAGCTCACCTTCGATGACCAAAGGGGCAAGGTTGGCACGCGAGGTGTAGATCGCAGCGGTGAGCCCTGCAGGGCCGGAGCCGATGATGACGACGTTGCGGGGATCGGACACGACAGAGCCTCTTCTACGGACGATGCTGGGGGGAGAATCGCTTCCTCCAACAGAACAACCCCGCCGCCGAAAAGATTCCACCGGTGAGGAGGTGCGCGCTCCATACCGATCCGGGAATCCAGATGTCGAGGAATCGGACGGCGGTGATGATGGTCAGTGTGAGTACGGCAACGCCCAACAGTGAGGCGGCAAGGCCGTAGACGAGCACTCGGGCAACGCGCTCCAGCCGGTCGGTGGTGTAGGTGCGAATGGTCGTGACGACCCGTTCGACGGTGTCGGCGGCGTCGGTTGCCCAGTCGGCTTCGCGATGTGGATCTCGAGAACTCATTGGGGAATCCTAACTCTTCCGGTGAAACGCCTTACGCTGAAAAGGTGCGGCGCATTCTGGTGGTTCTGCTCGGTTCGGCAGTGGCAGCATTGAGCTCGGTCATCGTGGGGGAATACGAGCTGGTCGGGGCGACCCCGTACCTGGCGGGAGCGATACTGGGCGGACTGCTCGGGGAGCTGTTTCTGGGACTCGGCAGGTGGCGGGGAGTCGTTCCGGGTGCGATCGCTGCGGTGCTCGCGGCGGGATCCATGTATTGGAGCGGCCAGGTCAACGCCAACTTCGGTATCGATCCCTACCCTGCCGGGGCCTACGTAGGTGCCGGTGTCGCATCACTCGTGGCCCTTGTGAGGGTCTGGCGCGCTGCACAACACTGACGGTTCCCCGATGGTGTTCTCCCGGAGTCGTTCAGAGGTCGAAGGACTGGACGCTCAGAATGCGACAATCGAGGGGCGCGAGCACGTATGCCCGAAGGTCGAGCCTCGCCGTAGCCGCCCGAGCGTCGGGGTTCGCGAGGACAAACACCTCGACGATGGCGTTCTGACCGGCAAAGGTCGCGTTTGCCCGGTATCGCATGGCCTCCAAACGAGGGTCGTCTCGACGGACGAGTGGCTCGCACCGCGCGTGGGCCTCCGCGATGGCGAGCGAGAGCCTCTCGCTGTTGGTCGGGTTGTCGGCGGCGGACCCACCTCCGGTGGCGGCCGCGCCGCCGCCTGCAGCGGGTACCGCGTCCCTGTCGGGCACGGGCGCCTTCGAGAGGCTCTCGCTCGTCGCCCCGCCGGCCGGTTCGCCGGCGTATCGGCGATCCACCGGAACCGGGGTCAGAGCGGCCTGTACCGGGCCTCTCAGGTCCGAGGTCGCATCGAGCTCCAGGAATCCACCGTCGACGACACCGACCGACTCGGACGCGGTAGCCGCTGCAGGCGGCGGCGACCGAGTCGCTCGATGACGCCTGCTCTTTCGGAGGGTCATTGTGCGAAAGCATGGGAACGGAAACCGCGACGGCAGCGGCGACGGCAGCGGCGACGGCACCAAGGGCGATCCGGCGACGAGCAGAGGAACCATGAGCCGTCCCGGGCTGCAAGGGATGAGCGAGGGCAACGGCCCTGGCCACAGCCCGGTCCACCGTCCGTTCGTCGGGCGGTTCCGGCGGCTGCGAGATCCAGCCGGAGACCGCACGCAGCTCCTCGAGACGACGGACGCAGGTCGCGCAAGTCGCCAGGTGAGTTTCGGCGGTCGGCGATTCCTCGTCGTCGAGGAGGGCACTGAGCGTCTCATCGTTGAGGTGTTGATCGGTCATGGCTGAGAGCTTGGACGTCGGTCATGACCGGTTGGGTTCCCGACAAGATGGTCATGCATGCGGGCGCGTCCCCGGGCGATCCGTGAGCGAACGGTTCCGGGCGGAACATCGAGCACCGCGGCGATCTCGTCGTACGAAAGCGCGCACAGGTCTCGAAGCACGACGGCGACACGCTGATCGACGGGCAGTGTGGCCAGGGCCTGATCGAGATCCAGACGGTCGGCAACCCCATCGATGTCGTCACCGGGAAGGTGTTCGGTGACGTGCAGTGCGCCACCCGAGCCACGACCCGTCCGCGGCTCGGGTCGGTCGTCGAGCAGTCGGAGCTTCGGCCTTCGCTCACGTCGTCGGAGCTCGTCCAGACACGCGTTGGTTGCCACGCGATGGGACCAGGTGACGAAGGTCGATCGGCCGTCGAATTTCGGTAGTCCCCGAACGATCGCCATCAAGGTCTCCTGCGTTGCGTCATCAGCGTCACTTTCGCCGACGATGCGGCGACAGAGGGCGAACAGGCGGGGGTAATGGCACCGGAGCAACGAGTCGAGCGCCGAGGCGTCCCCACCCTTGGCTGCCCGGATGAGACGCTCGTCGCCTGAGGAGGATTGCTTCGACTGGTCCATCACCGAGCGGTCACGAAGAATGCATCGAGCGTACTCCTCGTGGATGTCGTCGGAACGACCTCTCAACCGAGCAGGCGGGCGTCGTTGACCCGCATCGAGTAACGGGGTCCAACCCGGCCGTCGCCCAGATGCGTGATCCAGACGAGCACGTGGGATCCGGATCGGCCCCGAAGATCGACGGAGACGGTGCCCGAAAGCCCCTCCTTCTCGGCGACGGGGTCACCCCAGCCGGCCAGGTCCGGCTTGATCGCGTCGGCGACGTAGAACGATGCCCGCCAGCCAACGGTTGGCGTGTCGAGCGTCAGCTTCTCGACACGGGTGGCGTGTGCAAGCGACAGGATGAGGCCGACGCCCTGCTTGAACCCGGCGACATCAGGTGTTCGGTATCGCTCGGTGGTCCAGCCGGTTGCAGGATCGTCATCGATGACGCGAAGGAGCTCTGCATCGTGCTCGCCGTTGCTGCCGAAGGGATCGAATGATGAGACCTTGACGATGGCCGCCGGCTCGGCAGGTCCAACCTGCAGTCCGACACGTCCCGCCAGCCGATCCAGCAGCGACCGTCCCGACTCGGTTGAAGCGACCGCGACAACGACGAGGACCAGGGTGACGACCGTGACCCCGAGCACCATCCAGGTTGAGCCGCTCGGCGCCGATCGTCGTCGCTGGGCGACGGCTTTGGGTCGAGTTGTGGGTGAGGAAGGGTTGGCCCGCGGCATCGAGGTGGTTGCATGTCCATTGCTCGATCGCGGGCGGAAGGTCGTTGCCTCCTCATCGAGGTCGATCTCCGCGTCCTCGAGTGCCTCCACGAGGTCCCGGGCATCGGGAAAGCGATCGTCCGGTTGTCGTGCGAGACATCGGAGGACGAGGCTTTCAAGTCTCGGGGTGACGGCCGGCCGCAGTTGTCGAAGGGGAACGGGGTCCCGAGTGAGACGAGCGATGGCCGTTGCCGCGCTCGAGTCGGCGAGGAAGGGGGGCTGTCCGGAGAGCATCTCGTGGAGCACCACGCCGAGGGAGTACAGGTCGCTGCGGGAATCGACCCAGCCCCCCTCGACCTGCTCGGGGGACAGGTACTTGGCTGTTCCGACCACCTGATTCACCTCGGTCAGATCCGCATGGGATTCGGCCTTGGCAATGCCGAAATCGGTGATCAGTGCCCGACCCTGGTCATCCAGAAGGATGTTGCCGGGCTTGATGTCGCGGTGGACCAAGCCCTGCTGATGGGCGTGGTCCAGGCCTTTCGCCACTTGAAGAGCGATGTCAAGAGCGGTGGTGGGGGAGAGGGCGCCCTCCGCGTCGAGGGTTTCGCGTAGCGTTCGTCCCTCGATCAACTCCATCACGATGGCCTGAACCCCTTGGTTGCAGGTGTCGTAGACCGAGACGATGTTGGGATGGGAGAGGCGGGCGGCAGCCATGGCCTCCTGGCGGAATCGGGTCACGAACAACCCATCGGACGCAAGGTGGGGCAGCAGGATCTTCACCGCGACCTGCCTGGTCAGGATTTCGTCATGGGCTTCCCAGACCTGGGCCATGCCACCCCGGGCGATTTGGCGCGTCAAACGATAGCGCCCGGCTACGAGGTCGCCGGGCCGTGCCTCCGATCTCGGGGGAGGCGGAGAGGAAGGTGGTGTGAATGAGGCCACAACGGGTCCACCGTACCCCGGGAGGTGTTGTGCGAGGTGGTGTGCGAGGTGGTGTCGTTCGTGCAGGTCAAGGGGCGTATTCGGTTTCCTTGGGGTGTGGTACCCAACTCAGCCGGGAAGTCCGGCCTGGCGGCCGGATTGGACGTCGGGGAGCGAGACGAGGCGCTTTGCACGGCGCGCCGACCGCCAGTGACGGGCCCACCAGAGCAGGAGAAACAATCCGGCTCCCAATGACAGGATCACCCCCACGCCTGAGATGGCCGTCGAGCGCACTTCGAAGCGACCCTCCACCAGGACGAGTCGTCCGTCGGGGGTGGTGACCTTGATCTCCAAGGGGAACGCACCCGGGGTCCGGTAGCGAACGGGCACCTCGAGGGTCGTGTTGGCCTTGTTCAGGACGATGGTTCTCGTGAACACGCCCGGGTGTTTCGCATCGCCGTCGAGGAAGTCCAACTTGTCGCTCTCGAGGTGCAGCCGCACCTTGGCGGGACTCCTCGGTTCGGTGTTGGTCAAGGTGATGGGCACGGTCCCCTCGCGGTCGGTCAG
This sequence comes from uncultured Actinomycetes bacterium, assembly GCA_963743945.1. GTDB lineage: Bacteria > Actinomycetota > Acidimicrobiia > Acidimicrobiales > CADCSY01 > JACOTK01. Next base: position 68,639 of record CAVURO010000006.1, on the reverse strand, counting down.
GCGAAAGGTGCCCCGGTCGACGACGCGGATCCTCTCGGTGATCCCGTCGATCTGTTCCTGGGCGTTGGCTCGATACAGGCGTCGTGAGTCCGCCTCCAGGGCTGACGCATCGCTCACGAGGGAAAGACGTCTGGCAAGAGCGATCGCCGGATCGTTCGACCCCACAAGTGTGCCAACTGCATCCAGATCATGTTGCAGCGTTTCCGTCGTCGCATCGGCTCCCTGGGAGGGGGTCACGCTCGGTCGGGTGAATCGTCGGAGCAGGGGGTCGCTCTTCGTCGTTGTCGCCGGCTCCACCTGCTCGAAAAAGTCGTCGAGGGTAACCGGTTTCACCAGCAATGGGTTGTTTCCCAACGAGCTCAACAACACCTGCAGAGCCTCGGGGGCGGTTGGTGTTCCGGCCGGCGGACGCAGGACGACGCCTCGCTGTGTGCCGGGACTCTCGAAATACAGAACGGCCAAATCGGCCATGAGGTGATAGGCACCCAGCACCGGATCACGGCGATTTCGCAAGTGGTCGCCGAGCGCGTCGTTGATCGAAGCGGCCTCCGCCCGGCGGCCCTGGGCATCCTGGAGCAGGAATGGGCGCGCAAGGGTCAATGGCATGGACAGGGGTGCCATCGCTTCCTCCGGGACGATGACACGATCGATGCCGAGATCGACCAGGCGACCGAGACTTTGTTCGTCGAGGGGGCCCTCATGAACCCAGGTTCTCGCGCCGACTCGGCGTTCGAGACGGCGATCCATGGTGGTGAGGCCTTCCGCTCGTTGGGCGAGCAGGCGGTCGAGCGACCCTGAGGTGTCAAAGGTTGGCAGGTCGAGATCGACGTAAGGTCCCGCCACCAGTTGACGTTCCTGCAATGCCTTCGCAAGTGCTGCCGGCACGGGGCTGTTCAGTGACGCCAGGGCGTCGAGCGTCTCCGGTGTGGGAGCCACGGTGAGCGGCACTGTTGGGAACTGCTGAAGAACCTGGGTGATCGCGTCGAGGTTGACCCGAGTGGCACGGTCGATCCTGACAGCTCCATTTGGCGTGAGGGCGGGGGGGGCACCGAAGGGTTGAACCAGCGCTACCCGCAACGCAGGTGCTGCGGCGGTATCGGGAGCGCGAACGAGATAGGTCGTCAGGCGTTCGAGTTCGCTGGGGCTGTCTGTCGTCTGCAGTGCCACGGATACCGGGTACACACCGGGCTCGACGGCGGGCAGCGCGTCGGCATTGTCAGGCTGTCCGACCGGGTTGACCGGAACGGTGAGGGAGATCGGCCCGCCCGCCTGTGTGGTCAATGCGGCGAGTGGGAGGGAGACCGACCGCAGCATCTGACCTCTGGATCCGTCGAGGGTGCGTTTGAAGCGGGTTCGTGTTCGGACCCTTTCGTGGAGGGTCACGGTGACCGCTACGGTTTCGGGTCGGCTGATGCCGGAAACGTTGAGACGCAGCTCAAACGCCTCGCCCGGGCCGAGTGCGAGACTTTGACCGATCAACGTCATCGAAGGCTTTCCGGTCTGGCCGAGGGCAGGTGTTGCTCGGACCGCTCCGATCAACATGCCGAGGAGGCCGGCGCAGAACAACAGCCGAACGGTGGCAGCCCGGCAGGGCGTTCTCGTGGCGAGGCGTGCATGCATGTCGAGGAGGAGGCTACCGACCCGTGCGACGTCGGGGGGGTCGACCTTTGTTCGGTGCAACCGGCGTCGGTATAGGCTGGTTTCTTGACGGTCCTTCTGGCGGTTTCGGAACGCTCCCTCGATCATGACACCGGTCTGGGTCATCCCGAGTCATCCGATCGGCTGCATGCTGCCCTGGCAGGCGTCAGGCAATCAGGGGTCGGTGAGGCAACCGTTGCGGTGCCGGCTCGCAAGGCGACCCGCGCCGAGCTCGAGACCGTGCACTCGGGGGCCTATCTCGATGCGCTCGAGCGCTTCTGTCTGTCCGGGGGCGGGAACATCGATGCGGACACCGTTGCGGCACCGGCATCGTGGGACGCTGCTCTCATGGCGGCGGGGTCCGGCATCGACGCGATCGAGCGACTCGATCGAGGAGAGGGGGACGCGGCCTTTTGCCTCGTTCGTCCGCCCGGCCATCATGCAACCAGAACCAGGGCCATGGGGTTTTGCCTCATCAACAACGTTGCGGTTGCTGCCGGCGTGCTGGCCGATCGCGGTGAGCGGGTGATGGTGCTCGATTGGGACGCGCATCACGGGAACGGCACGCAGGACATCTTCTGGGAGGATGGCCGGGTTCTCTACGTGTCGATGCACGAGACTCCCCTCTATCCCTACAGCGGAGCGATCGACGAGATGGGTAAGGGCCAGGGTCTCGGCCTGACCCTCAACATCCCCCTGCCGGCAGGGGTCACGGGCGACGTCGAGACGGCGGCACTCGATGAGGTGGTGGCTCCCGTCGTGGACCAGTTCCGCCCCACCTGGGTGCTGGTGTCCGCCGGGTTCGATGCCCATCGCAACGATCCGCTCACGGGGATGGCGCTCAGCAGCGGCGATTTCGCCGACCTCACCCGCCGCATGATGGAGTACGCCCCCGCCGGTCGCCGCCTGCTCTTCCTCGAGGGAGGCTACGACCTGGAGGCACTCGCCGACTGCACGGGGGCCTGCACCGCCGCCCTTGTCGGCGCCGAGTACCGACCGGAGGCGCCGACCAGCGGCGGGCCGGGCCGGATGGCACTCGAGGCGGTCAAGGAGTTTGGCCGACGTTGGGAAGATCCTCTCGCGTGATGCTCGGGGGATCGTGACCTCGTGGAGGAACCCGGGACCGGGCGCTCCGACTGTTCGTAGGTATCGGGATCGTCAGCTCTTCTCCGCCCTTGGGGCACCGATACCCTGACTCCGTGATTCCCGAACGTATCGAGCCGGTGCTTGACGAGGTGCGTCCCCTGGCGGAGCGATTGGCGGCGGGGGGCCACCGGTCGTACCTGGTCGGAGGAACCGTCCGTGATCTGTTGCTCGGCCGCGAGGCAGCTGCCATCGATTTCGATCTGACCACCACCGCCCTGCCGGACGAGATCGAGGAGGTCGTCCGGCCGTGGGCTGATGCGGTCTGGCTCCAGGGGAAGCGTTTCGGCACGATCGGCTGTCGGAAGGGCGGCAGGATCTTCGAGATCACCACCCACCGGGCCGAGGTGTATGTGCCCGAGTCGCGCAAGCCCGATGTCCGGTTTTCGGACTCGATCGAGGCGGACCTCTCACGGCGCGACTTCACCGTCAACGCCATGGCGCTGGCCATTCCCGAACCGGAGTTGATCGACCCGTTCGGTGGGACGGCGGACCTCGCGGCCAAACGCCTTCGGACCCCATTGTCGCCGGACGAGTCGTTCACCGACGACCCTTTGCGCATGCTTCGAGCGGCCCGCTTCCTCTCGGGCTACGACCTTGTTCCCGATGACGAGTTGGTTGAGGCGGTTCAGCGCCTTCATCGCCGTCTGGAGATCGTCTCGGCGGAGCGCATTCGTGACGAGCTCGACAAGCTCATGGTCGTTCCCAAGCCGGGTGGGGGCCTCTGGTTCCTCGTCAGGACGGGTCTGGCCGAGGTCTTTCTGCCCGAGTTGCCGGGTTTGGCTCTCGAGCAGGACCCGATTCATCGCCACAAGGACGTCTTGGCGCACACCATTGCGGTGATCGAGAACACGCAGCCCGAACGCATCGTTCGTCTTGCAGCACTGTTTCACGATGTGGCCAAACCGAAGACCCGTTCCTTCGGGCCGAAGGGGAAGGTCAGCTTCCATCATCACGAGGTCGTGGGTGCGCGCATGACGCGTGCGCGCATGCAGGCGCTCCGCTATTCCGGCGATGACATCGATTCGGTCTCGAGACTTGTCGAGCTGCACCTTCGATTTCACACGTACAAGATGGGCTGGACGGACAGCGCCGTTCGACGGTACGTGCGGGATGCCGGACCGCTGCTGGATCAACTCAATGAGCTGACGCGCTGCGATTGCACCACCAGGAATCAACGGCGGGCAGATGAGTTGGCTCGTCGCATGGACCACCTCGAGGCACGGATCAAGGAGCTCCAGGCGCAGGAAGAGCTGGATTCGCTGCGGCCGGACCTCGACGGAAACCGGATCATGAGCCATCTGGGGGTCGGTCCCGGACGCGAGGTCGGTCAGGCTATTGCCTTCATGCTGGAGCTCCGTCTGGAGGAAGGCCCGCTCGGGGAGGTGGAGGCTCTGCGACGTCTCGACGCCTGGTGGGCGGCTCGAAGCAACTGAGGACCATCAGGGACAGGTCTGAACCCAGGCGTCGAGCTCGAGGTTCTTGCGGATCGAGCTGAGCCCGAGGGCGGACGAGCTGCCGCAGAACTTGTCGGGTTCGAGGTTGTACTCGGCGTGCAGCACCGCCTTGTTGGCGTTGATGAACGGTTTGTAGACGCCGCACTCGTTGTATGCGGCGCACTCCTCGTTGATCGCGAGGTCGAAATCATCGACGAGTTGGGCAATCTGATCGACGTCGTTCTTGAGGGCAATGGCGAGCCCACGTTCATGGGCGGCCTTGGCCAGCCGGCGGTTGTACGCGAGCTGATCCGCCGGGGAGAGGGGAAAACCCGTGCCGTTGGTGTAGCCGTCTACATTGTCGACCTCGATGGCGTCGAAGCCCTTGGCCCGACAGAGATCAAAACGAGCTTCCATGATGGGCATGAGCACATCGAGTGCCCGGATGTCGAGCCAGCGTTCGCCCGGCCAGCCGTTGTTGTTTCCGAGGAGGGCTTCGGGAAATGATCCGGCGTCGGGCCGCCAGTCCTCGTAGGAGCCTGCACTGAGGTAGCAGATGACCTTCCGTCCCTGCTTGTGCAGAGCGGCGACTGTGGTCTCGTCGACATCGAAGAGGTCAACGTCGTAGACGTCGGCGACGACGTCGGTGTCGATGGGTAGGGCGCTGAGCTGCCATTGCCAGGTCACGCCGGGCCCCGGCTTCCACCAGGTGGTCGGGGTCTTGGATGACTGGCCGGGCTTTGTGGAGGAGACGGGCTTGCCGGCGTCCGACGCAGGCAGGGTGTCCGGACCGCTCCCGGTCGGAGATCCGCCGTCGTCGATGGCGGCCCCAGGGTCACCGCTGCCGCGTACCTTGCTGCGAGGCGATGTGGCCTCTCCGTCACTCCCCTTGCCGGTCCCGTCCGGGGCGGCACCGGGAGGGTCGTCATCGTCGCTTTCACCCACAAAGGGCAGGGAGCGGGCAAAGCGGCCTGGGCTCCCGTCGCCGGGCCCGTAGACCGCGGTGCCGATGATGCCCGCCACGGCGACCAGTCCGATCGAGGCGAGGAACGACCGCCGGTGACGGGCGGCGATCTCGGTGACTCTCGCCACGAACGTCCCAGCGCCGCTCACAGGAGCAGTGTAGAGGGAACGCCTCGCCCTCCATCGGTCAGGGGCAGGTTTGCCGCCAGGCGTCGAGGTCCAGGTTCTTGCGGATGGAACTGAGCTTCAGCGTGGCCGACGTGGGGCAGAACTTGGCAGGATCCAGGTCGTACTCGGCGTGCAGCACGGCCTTGCCGGCGCTGATGAAAGGCTTGAGGGTGCTGCACTCGTTGTAGGCGGCGCACTCCTCGTTGATGGCCAGATCGAAGTCATCGACGAGAGCGGCAATTTGGTCGACGTCGTTCTTCAACGCGATCGCGAGACCGCGTTCATGTGCCGCCTGCGCCAGCCGGCGGTTGTAGGTCAGTTGGTCGGTTCCCGTGAGGGCAAAGCCCGAGTTGTTGGCATAGCCGTCGACGTTGTCGACCTCCACCGCGTCGAAGCCCTTGGCCCGACAGAGATCAAAGCGAGCTTCCATGATGGGCATGAGCACATCGAGTGCCCGGATGTCGAGCCACCGTTCGCCCGGCCAGCCGTTCGTCTTTCCCAGCACTGCCGACGGGAAGGAGGAGGAGTCGGGTCGCCAGTCCTCCCAGCTGCCTGCACTGAGGTAGCAGATGACCCGGCGACCCTTGCCGTGCAGCGTCGCCACGGTGCTCGCGCTGTTGTCGAAGAGGTCGATGTCATAGATGTCGGCGGCGACGCCGGTGTCAATGGGAAGGCCGCTGAGCTGCCATTGCCAGGTCATGCCGGGTGTCGGTCGCCACCAGGCGCCGGATGATCCGGGAATCGTGGTTGTCGTCGTGGTTGTCGTCGTGGTCGTGGGAACGGTCGTGGTCGTCGTAGTCGTTGTGGTCACGTTGAACCAGCGTCCGGCCTTGGCGCCACCGATCCTGGCGACGATCTTCACGGACCCGGGAACGAGTGCGGGGATCTTGATGGTGACCCGGAAGCCGCCCTTGCTCCACGTCTTGAATGTGGCGAGCACGGTTGTCCCGATGGATACCGAGCCCTTGGTGTTGATCGGGAACGCCTTGCCGGTCACGATCACGGAGGTGCCGACGGGGCCCGAGAGTGGACTCAAGTTGATGGAAGGCGTGGCCGCCGAGGCAGGCGATGCGAGACCGACTGCAACGGTGCCGGCAACGAGCAGGGCGATGAGGCAAGAACGGAGGGTGCGCATCTGAGGTATCTCTCGACGCGTTCAACGCTCTGCTTGAGCATCGGTTGGACCTCAGGTGCTCGATGGAGAAGACTGGGGACACCTGCAGGAGATTGGGTTGGCAGCGTTGAAAATCGCACATGAGCAGGAATTGCTACCCAGCGAACTTGGGGTGGTGGGCCACCACGCGTCTGGAGGATCGTCGATTTCATGAAGTCTGCCAACGAGAACAAGAAGACGAAGGCGACCCGATCGCGCTTTGTCGGGAAGGCCGGTCGTCCTCGTGATGAGGTTGCCGCCGGAGCGGACGTGACCCTGCGGGCGGAATTGGTGTCGTTGCGCGAAGAGAATGCCCGTCTCCGGATGGCGCACAACGCTCAACCGGGCATGCAACAAACCATCGATCGACTGCGATCGGCGACGAGTGACCACGTTGTCACGGGTCCAGGGGCCGACTTGGCAGACGAGGCGGATCAGCTCTGGCACGTTCTTGCCGAGGCCGTGGCCATCCGGGAGGGCTTGCTGACCGCTTGTCGGGATCTTGCTGCCGCTGCGGCCTCGCTCGAGGTCCGCCTGGAGGGTTTGATCCCGCGGTTCGACGCAGCTCAGCAGTTGGGGGATGAGTTGGAGAAGCTGATCTTCCAGCCCCAACCGGTCGCCGCCGAGCCCGAGCCCGAGCCCCAACCGGTCGCCGCCGAGCCCGAGCCCGAGCCCGAACCGGTCGCCGCCGAGCCCGAGCCCGCAACCGGTCGCCGCCGAGCCCGAGCCCCAACCGGTCGCCGCCGAGCCCGAGCCCGAGCCCGAACCGGTCGCCGCCGAGCCCGAGCCCGAACCGGTCGCCGCCGAGCCCGCAACCGGTCGCCGCCGAGCCCGAGCCCGAAGCGGTCGCCGCCGAGCCCTACCACGTTGTCATCGATCTCACGGAACACGCGGAGGACCACCACCAGGTGGAGCCGATGCAGGAGGACGTGGCCCATGACACGGTTCCCGCGTTCAACGGAGCGACCCCCTGAAGCTGATCATCCAGGATCGTCCCCACCCGTCGTCGGGCCCCGCTCGTCGTTTGGACCCATGGTCTGCCAGAAGATGTTGGAGACCCGCATGAACCTCCTTGACCGGACCCGCTCCCTTCGGTCGGTGCCGAAGCTCGCTGTCGTCATGGCAACCATCGCCGCGCTGGTCACCATCGTCCCCGGTTCCGCGGATGCTGCCACCCCCAGCCTTGACCTCCGGGTCCTGGTTGTCTCGGCGGACGGCAGCGAGCCCGCCATCGCTGCCTGGACGGCACAGCTCAAGGCCGAAGGGGTGCCTTTCGATCTTCTGGTGGCGGCCGACGAAGCTCCGATGACCGCTGCCCGTTTGGTCAACGGCCCGGATTCGGCCCGTTATCAGGCGGTCGTGATGGCGAGCGCCGATCTGGTGGCGTGCGGGGCGGCGGGATGTGCCTCGACCACGACGCCCGAAGAGCTCGCGGTGCTGGCCGACTTCGAGCGTGCCTTTGGCGTCCGTCGGGTCATCGCCTACACGTTCCCGACCGGGGATCTGGGTGTCACCTGGTCGGGGGTGGCAGCCGACCTCGATGGCATGACCGCCTCGCTCACCGCTGCCGGTAAGGCTGCCTTTCCGTATCTGGGTGGATCCGTCCCGATCGAGCATTCCTATGGTTATTTGGCAAACCCCACTCCAGGCGCCGGCGAGACCTTTGAGACCCTGGTTGCCGCTCCGGGCGGCGAATCGCTGGTGGGTGCGCACAAACGTGCCGATGGTCGCGAGGAGATGGTGATCACCGTCGACTCGAATCCCTGGGTGCTCCAGAGCCGGCTTCTGCTCCACGGCATGCTCCGATGGGTGACGAAGGGGGTCTACACGGGGCTCCTCCGCAACAACCTGAGTGTCCATGTTGACGATGTCTTCCTGCCCGATGACCGTTGGGATGTGGATGCGAACACCACCCACGAGGACGATGGTGCGACCGTTCCGCTCATTCGCATGGACGCCGAGGACGCGCAGCGCCTGCGCAGTTGGCAAACAAGGAACAAGCTCAAGCTCGACATGGTCTTCAACGGTGGGGGAAGTGACGAGTACGTTCAGGAGAACGGCTCTGATCCGCTTGCCTCCGTGCTGATTCCGAACCGAGCCGAGTTTCGCTGGCTGAACCACACGTTCACCCACCCGAATCTCGACAATGCATCGAAGACGGTGATCCAAAACGAGATCAAGAAGAATCGGACATGGGCCGGGAACAAGAAGATCGCCATCACGAGCGGTGAGTTGGTAACGGGCGAGCACTCCGGGCTCAACAATCCCAACATGCCCGCGGCGCTGAACAACGCCGGTATCCGGTTCGTCGGTTCCGACAACTCACGTACTCCGGATCAGACCCTCATCGGCCCGGCGCGGACGGTTCCCCGTCATCCGACGAACATCTACTACAACACCGCGACGCGCAACGAGCAGCTCGACGAGTACAACTACCTCTATTTCGAGCACTGCACCGCCACGACCTCGACGACCTGTCTGACGCAACCTTCGACCTGGGCGGACTATGTGGCGCGGGAGTCCACGATCATGCTCGGTCACATGCTCGGCAACGACGTGCGTCCGCATTACGTCCACCAGGCCAATCTTGCCGAGGACGGTGTGCTCTACGACATCCTCGACGATGTCATCGGCCGTTATCGCAGCTATCTGACGACCCCGTTGGTGCAGCCCACGTTGACGGACGCGGGCACCACCTTGACAAGACAGCGGGCCTGGGCCGGTGCTCTTGCGACGAACAAGGTGAAGGCCACGATCAGTGGCTCGATCATCACGATCACGCCTACGATCACCATCGATGTTCCGCTGACCGTGGGTCCCCAGGCAAAGGAACGCTACGTCAATGCCTCGGGCCAGGTTGCGTGGCGGAATTTCGGAGTCGTGTACGGTGGCGCGCGATCCGCGTGGACCCCGGTGAAGGCAAATAAGTCGTTGATCGTCGACATCGCCCGATGACTGCCTGAGGCCGGGCCGCCGGAGATCGAGCCGATACGCTCTCTCTGTGATGAAGTCGGTCGATCGGATGAGCATGGTCGATCATCACCGGACGTCGGGAGGCGAGAAGCGCCGAGTTCTGATGATCACCGAGGGCACCTATCCCCACGTCATCGGTGGTGTCAGCACGTGGTGCGATCTGTTGATCGGCGGCCTCGACGAGGTTGCCTGGGGTGTCCTCCCCATCCTGGCGGGGATTGAGGAGGAGGCCCGCTACGGCTTGCCGGCCCATGCTCACCTGCTCCCGGCCATCTCCCTGTGGTCCCATGATCCCGTACCGCGAGCGAAGTTCCAGGGGTTCCGGGCCATGAGGAAGAGAAGGTCAGCGGGTCCGACAGACCTGGATCTCCTCGGGGAGCTGACCGCCGGACTTCTCAGCTGGGACGAGCCACTCGAGCCCTTGGTCGGCGCCCTGGTCCGCTGTCGTCTCCGTCCGGAGCTGATCAGGCCGACGTTTCGCAGCAAGGAGGGATGGGCGGCCTTTCTGGCTGCGCTCGAGAGGGTCCTGGCAGCGCAATCGGCAGCGGCGGGTTCCCCGCCACCTCTCGGCATGCGACATGCCATCGAGCTGTACCAATCGCTGTACTGGGTTGCCCGGACGGCGGCGGTTGGCACACCTGCCAGTGACCTGGTCCACGTGACGGCTGCCGGTTGGTCGATGATTCCGGCGGCGATCGACAAGGCGCTCACCGGCACGCCGGTGTTGTTGACCGAGCACGGTGTCTACGTGCGAGAGGCGTACCTGGGAGCCATCAGGGCGGAGGCCGCCCCATCGCGCGTGTTCGTGCACACTCGCCTCGCTCGCGGCTTGACTCGGCTTGCCTACCGGACGGCGGACATGGTGGTGCCCGTGACGGCGGCAAATTGCTGGTGGGAGGACGCGCTGGGCGTTGCTCCCGAGCGCATTCGTGTCATTCACAACGGTGTCCATGTCCCCGATCACCCAACACCGGCGCCCAGGACGGCAACGGTGGTCTCGGTGGGCCGAGTCGACCCGCTGAAGGACGTTCACACACTCCTGCGAGTTGCACACGAGGTGCTGCGCCGCTTCCCCGACGCTCGATTCCTGCATTACGGGCCGGTCGTGCCGGCGCAGGAGGCGTATGCCCAATCCTGCTACGCGCTGCACCGCAAGCTCCGCCTCGGTGATCGTTTTCGGTTCATGGGCGCCACGAAGACTCCCGCGAACGTGCTTCTCGACGCGGACATCGCCGTGTTGACGAGCATCTCCGAGGGCTTCCCGCTGGCTGTTCTCGAGGCGATGGCGCTGTCCCGTCCGGTCGTGTCCACGGCGGTGGGCGGCGTTTCAGAGGGTCTGCAAGGTGGTGGCCTGGTGGCGCCGGCGCGTGATGTGCAGGGGTTGGCAACGGCCATCGTGACCTTGTTGAAAGACCCCGAGCTGGCCGAATCGCTGGGTCAGCGGGGGCGACGGCGTGTCCTCCGTCGATTCACGATCGAGCGATGCCTTGCGGGCTATCGGGACGTCATGGATGAGCTGACCCTGCAGGAGAGGGTTTCATGAGTCGCGACATCGAGGACGCGGCCGCCATGGTCGTTGCCCGTCTGGGGCGTCGTCCCATTGACGCGTTGGAGGCAGCGGTGGCTCTGGAGGCCTGGGGAGGCGTGGAGGCACCGAGGTCCCTGGCGCTTGGTCCGGCGATCGTCGATGCCACCCGTGGCCGCTCACAGTTGTGGAGGAAGCCGATTCTGCCAAGGGGTCAGGACCATGCCGTAGAGGACCGTCCGGACTACATGCAGATCATCGGTGCCGTGGCGATCCTTTTGGCCATCATGATGTGGATTGCCACGGTGCCCACCTTCAGAGGGGAATCGATGGGCTCGTTGGCGTTGGAGGCAATGCCGACGGGTCTCGGGGTTCAGTGGTTCCTCCAGAGTCGCTATCTCCAGGGCGAGAACAGCATGGGTCGATTGCGTGCCCTGGACGTTCCGTCGATCCTCCTCATCCTGACGGCGGTGGGGGTCGCCTGGGCGGTCGGCGGAGACGTCGGTGGTCTCGCAGCAGCGCTGGTGGTGGTCTGGTCGGCGGCAACCGTTCTTGTTGTACGCGGGTGGGCCTTGCCGGCCGCCGGCCTCTTTGTGGCTGCCGGGGTCGCCGGGGCGCTTGGTACCCCCACCCCGGTGAACGTTGCCGTCGTGGTCGACCTGACCTTTGTAGCGGCCTTGGTTGCCGTTCTCACGGCGCCACGTACCACTCGTCCTCCGGGTGAGTGGGGGACCGTGGGGGTCGCAACGTCAGTGGGCACCATGATGGGTCTGCTGGTGGCCGTGGGGATGAGTCCCGGCGCGGTGGAGGTCGTCGCCTCCTCGTCGTCGATGATCGCGTTGGTAATCATCGGTGCGATGTGGGGAAGCTTTCACCTCAACAAGCTGTGGGTGGTCACGCTCTCGTCGCCGATCGATCAGCGCAGTGAGGTGCCCGGCCATTCACTGCGTGCCCGCATGGCGGTGGTGATCAACGGCGCCATCCTGCGCGTGCTCGGGGTGGGCGTCGCCTCCCTGCCGATCGGTTTGGTTCTGGCCTGGTCCGACTACGGGGTGGAGGCACTGGTTCCCCTGATGGCATTCGTGCTTGCGATGCTGGTGGTTGTTCTCGGGTCTCTGGTGGCCGGATTCGGAGGGGGCCTCCGGACTGCGGTCTCCCTGGTGGCCGGGTGCCTGGTGGCAATCGGGATGCGTGCATTCGGTCTCGACGTCGCTGCGGCAGGTCTGGCACTGGCCGGCGGATCGATCGTGAGCCTCGCCGTCCTGATCCCACCGGTCAAACAGATCATCGATGATCCCGGCATGAGCGTGGCGACGCTGCTCTGAACGGTTTCCCCTGGTCATGGCCCGCTGGTTCGTCGAGCACGTCGATCGGTCCTCCAGGTTGGGGCGGTGGGCGTGAGCCGAAGCCTCAGATGCCGAGCTTGCGTGCCCGGAGAATGAGTGTGGGCGGGGCAATCGCCGGGGCCGGTTCGGCGGGCTTCGCCCTGGAGCGGCCCCTTGTTGCCCCCGGGGCCTCCCACGAACCGATGGTTGGGTTCGGCTCGACGATCATGTCGGTCTGGAAGTGGGCCCGACTCAAGACGTTGAACAGCTCACCGATCGTCCGCGGATGGCAGCTGAAAGAGATGCCGTCACGAACCTCGATGGTGGGCCCCGTGTCGAAATACGAACCACCTTCCGCAATGCCTGCTGCCGGGTGGGGAACGGAAACGACCACCATGCCGTTGCGCGTCAGGATCCGATGGGCCTGGCGGAGCACTCGCCCGATGTCCTCGATCTCATGGAAGACGTAGGTGCTGAGCACCAGGTCAACGGTATTGGCCGCGACGAAGGCCAGGTCGGCGGCATCACCCCGATGCAGCTCGACCGTGACCTGCTCGTCCGTGGCCAGCTTGCGGGCATGGTCGAGTTGGCGCGCCGAGATGTCGATGCCGATGACATGCGCCCCCTGCCTGGCCAGGGCGATGGCGCTCTGGCCACCACCACAGCCAAGCTCGACGACCCGCTTGCCGGACAGGTTTCCCAGCAGATGAAGTTCCGCCTCGGTGGCGACGTTCGGTCCGTAGGAGACGACATCGGTGGGCAGGTTGGCGTGGGTCTGATAGCTCGGGGAGTACAGATTCCAGGCTTTGGCGTTCTCGCTGAGCATCGCTCCATGGTGCCTCATGCAGCCCGCATTCCTCGTGATCGGAAGCGGCACCCTTCCGTGGGGAGAACCGGCCGTCGGCTACCGGAAGGCCTTGTCGAGCGGACTCGCTATGGCTGTTTCGCGAATTCGTCAACCATGACGCGGGCCTCTTCATCCCGGTACTGCACCGGCGGTGACTTCATGAAATAGGCGGATGGACCCAGCAACGGGCCGCCGATGCCACGATCCTTGGCGATCTTGGCGCAACGGAGCGCATCGATGATGACGCCTGCCGAGTTCGGCGAGTCCCACACCTCGAGCTTGAGCTCCAGGTTCAACGGGACGTCGCCGAAGTTGCGCCCTTCCAGGCGGATGTAGGCCCACTTGCGATCGTCGAGCCAGGGGACATGGTCCGAGGGGCCGATGTGCACGTCATGAGCGTCGATGCCGTGTTCGAGCTGGCTGGTGACGGACTGGGTCTTGGAGATCTTCTTCGATTCCAACCGGTCACGCTCCAGCATGTTCTTGAAGTCCATGTTGCCGCCGACGTTGAGCTGATACGTGCGGTCGAGCACCATGCCCCGATCCTCGAAGAGGCGGGCGAGGATGCGGTGAACGATGGTCGCACCCACCTGGCTCTTGATGTCGTCGCCGACGATGGGCACGCCGGCGGCCTCGAACTTCGCCGCCCACTCGGGGTCGCTCGCGATGAAGACGGGGATGGCGTTCACGAACGCGACGCCGGCATCCAGACAGGCCTGTGCGTAGTGCTTCTGGGCGATCTCCGAGCCCACCGGGAGATACGAAACCAGCACGTCTGCCCCGGAGTCGCGCAGGGCTGCAGCCACGTCAACGGGCTCGGCCGGGCTCTCTTCAGCGATCTCCCGGTAGTACTTGCCGAACCCGTCAAAGGTCGGACCACGCTGGACGGTGACACCCAGATGGCCGACGCCCGCGAAACGAACGGTGTTGTTCTGTCCGGCGAAGATGGCCTTGCTCGCATCGACGCCGACCTTGGTGGCGTCGACATCGAAAGCAGCCACGAGCTCGATGTCACGAATGTGGTAGTCGCCGAGCTGGACATGCATCAGACCCGGAACCTCATCGGCGGGGTCGGCATCCTTGTAGTACTCGAGGCCTTGCAGCAACGAACTTGCACAGTTCCCTACGCCGGCAATGGCCAACTTCACTTTGCTCATGGTTTTCCTCCGATGGTCTGGGACTCGACGGGCCGGCCGGCATGTTCTGCGGCCATGGGTTCTACGGCCATGGGTTCTACGGTCGTACGTCGCTGCGGCCATGGGTTCCCGGGTCATGGGTTCTGCGGTCATACGCTCCGCGGCGATCAGGCGGTCGACCCAGGCGATATCCCGTTCGGTCGACTCGGTGTGGTGTTCCATGAGTGATCGCACGTAGCGATCGATTCGCTCACTGCCGGCAACGATGCTGCGCCGGCCCTCACTCAGACACTCAACGAGTGCAGCCCGACGACGTTCCAGGAGCGTGAGGCGCACTTCGGGCTCTGTCCAACGACAAAATGCCAACTTCAGGTTGAAGTTCCGTTCGTCGCCGGAAGGGTCGGCGATCAACTCGCCGAGGCGGGCACGGCCTGCGGGCGAGATGGCGTAGACCTTCTTGTTCCGACTCCCTCGCACCGAACGCAACCGGGTTGCCCGAAATGCAGCAGCCTCACCACTCAGCGAGCCGGTCATCGGGATGCTCGGCGAGGAGTGATCAACCGCGCCGAGCATCACGGCTTCGACCAGGCCATCGCGCTCGAGGCGAGCAAGCGCCGGGTAGAGCGATCCGAACGACACGCTCGAAAGGGGCCCCATGATCTCGCGCAGGCGCTTCTTCAGCTCGTAACCGTGCAGGTCACTTTCACTCAACAGCCCCAGTACGGCGAGATCGATCACCCTGTAAACCTATCGTATCGATATATCGAGTGCAACCATCGATCCATGAAGATGATTTTCTGCTGGGAGCGGGGAGGATCATCTACCCTGGCGAGATGAGTTTTCGTCCAGGGCGAGCGCTCGCGGCAGGCTCGGATCTGCCCGGTGAGATCGACTATCGACTGGCGCGCCAATCGATCATCCAGGCCTTTCGCAAGGGACGTGTCGCCCGTCACGAAGTGTGCGATGCGCACCCCGAGCTGGTGCGGGCCGCACGCAACGTCGGAGAGGAATCGAGTCAGGCGTGTCCAATCTGCGAGGACACCAACGTGGTGTTCGTATCCTACGTGTTCGGCCCCCGCATGCCGCCCCAGGGGAAGTGCGTGACGACCAAGGCGGAGTTGACGAAGCTGCGCCGCGCCGAAGGCGAGTTGGCGTGTTACGTGGTCGAGGTGTGTCCGAAGTGCTCGTGGAATCACCTGGTCCGGACGTTCCTGGTGCCTCCCATCCGTGCACGATCCCCGCGCTCGGCCCGCTCCGTCTGACGGCGGCGAGTGCCGCCGTCCTTCCGGCGTTGTCGTCGAAGGGCGACTTGGCCATCCTGGTCGTCCTGCTCGCGTTCGTGGCGCGTGAGCGTCTGGTGGCGCTGGGCGTCCTCGCCGCCGGAGCGGGGGTGGTGGTCCGATACGGATCCGGTTCGCTGAGTGCCTTGGCCGGCAGTCAGTCGGTGCTGGGGCCGGCGGGTCTTGTGGGCCCTCCTGCGCAGGCCATCGGAGCCTGGTTGGCCGCCCTCGCGCTGATCGCCGCAGGCTCCCTTCTCGGCGGGGCGCCTCGCCCGTTGCCCGCTGGAGAGCCCACCATCCCTCGTCCTACCCGAGCTCCGTGGATCGTGGCCATGGCCTTCGGTGCTTCGGCAACGGCCGTGGTCGTCGGTCCGTCTGCCTCACGGGGGCTTCTGCTGCGAGTGGGGGCCACGCTGCTGGCAACGCTGCTCATTCGTTGGGCGTCACCACTGGTCACAGGCGAGTCGGGTGGGCGATGGCCGTCACGGTTGGTGGCGATGGCGGGGGCGGCATCCCTCGTCCTCGTTGCGATCAGCAGATCCGTCACATGAGCCTCGCCATCGGGGTGGCCCTGTGGCTTTCCCTCCTGGCTCCTCTCGCAGTGGTGGTGGCGACAACCCAGACCCGCACGGCAGGAGAGGCGTTGCGCTGGGGTCAGGTCGCCGGACTCGTCACCGCTGCCTGCTGGTTTGTCGTGACGCTGGGAGGTGAGGTCCAAGCCGGGCCGGTGACGGCTCAAGGGGCCGTCGGCCCGGTCGGCGTGGTGACCGCGTTGCTGGTCGTCGCCCTGGAACATCCCGTTGCGCGCCGGGCAATCGCCGCCCGCCACGCAGCGATGGCATCGATCATGTTCGGTCTGGCCCTCGCCGCCGGCGCCGGCGCACCGGGAGACGCCTTCTCGGGCCTGGCGGCGGGCGCCGCACTTCTTGTCGTGGGCCACTGGGGTTCGGGGCAGCATGACGATTCGGCTCTTGCGCCGGCGGTGATCGGGACAGCCATGGTGATCGTTGGGGTCGCCGGTGATTTTCTGAGCTCCGCCCAGGCCGGATGGGTCGTGGTCGGTGGTGCGGTGCTGGTCGTGGTCGCGGCAACCACGGCGACGCGTACGGCGGCCGGGCTGTTGTTGCCCGCCGTGCTGGCTCTCACCATTTCCAGAACGGCGATGCTCGGCAACAGCGGGGATCTTCCGGCGCTCCTCGTCGCCCTGTTGGCAATGTCGGCCGCATGGCACGGTTCGACCTCACGTCGTGAGGGTGCTTCCACAAACGTCGCTCTCGTGCTCGGGCTCTGGAGTGTGGCGATCCTTGCCGCAGGTGACTCGTCAGGCGCATGGCTGCTCGCGGCACCCGCGACCCTGGTCACGGTGGTCGCGTCGCCGGTGACGATGGCTGCCGCCACACCGGGCGTGCTCGTCCTGGTGACCCGATTGGCGAACGGGCTGGTGCTCGATCGTACGGCGATGCGTCTCGGATTCGGCCTGCTGCTGGCGCTCGGTGTCGCGGGAGTGCTGATCGGCACGGTCCGGCGCTCGGCCCCCCGGGGACTCGGGGTTTGGGGGGCCTGGGCCGGCATCGGAGCGGGCGGTTGGCTGCTTGTCGCTCCTGCGACATGGGGTTGGACCACAGCCGGCGCACTGATCCAGCCGGCCGTGTCGCCCCTTGATTCCTGGGCATATGGCGCCGGGCCGGTTGTCGCCGCCGGAGCGCTCATCGGGGCCGGGAGCCTGGTGGTCGGCCGATCCGATTTTCACCATCTGTGGCACCTCGTACGAGCCGGCATCGAGCCTGACATGGAGCGTCCATTGCCCGCCGCCCGATTTCGAATCGGTCGGCCGGCACTGGTGGTTGCAGCAGTCGTGTTGCTGCTGTCCGTGGCGGTGTTGGTAGGGTCGTTCGACCGCGTCCTCTGAGTGTTGTCGCAGGAACGGCATACTTCTGACCGATGCCAACTCGCGGACGCCCTCGATTCACTGTCGCCAAATCCGAACGCGCGGGTGGACCACGTCGTGAGGCAGGGAGGGCCAAGGCGCCCGGGCGGAACATCCTCTGGCGGTTTCGCCGAGTGCTGTTCCTGTTGGGATTGCTGTTCGTCCTCGGTGTGTCGGGGACGATCTATGTGCTTTCGCAGGTGCCGCTCCCCGAGGCCGATCCGCCCCTCGAGACCACCTTCCTGTTCGATGCCAAGGGACGGAAGCTCGCGGAGCTGTCGAACCACGAGAACCGCGTCTCGAAGAAGTTGGACGAGATGGCGCCCGTGCTCGTCGACGCGGTCATCGCGGCCGAGGACCGCGACTTCTTCAGTCATCGGGGTGTCGATGCCCGAGCCATCGCGCGGGCGCTGATCGCCGATCTTCGTGGCAGGTCGCTTCAGGGCGGTTCGACCATCACGCAGCAGTACGTCAAGAACGTCTTCCTCAGTCATGAGCGCACGATCCTGCGCAAGCTCAAGGAGGCGACGTTGGCCGTCAAGCTCGAACGAGAGCTGACCAAGAAGGAGATTCTCGAGCGCTACCTCAACACCATCTACCTCGGCCGAGGCGCGTCCGGCGTCGAGGCGGCCGCACAGGTCTACTTCGGCAAGAGCGTGACGGAGATCGATCTGCAGGAGGCGGCGTATCTCGCGGGACTGATCACGGGGCCGGAGCCGGCTGACGCATCCCGCAATCCCGATGTTGCCGATCAGCGTCGGAATCGGGTGTTGAACGCCCTGGTGCAGGAAGGTCACCTCAGCGCCGGGGAGCGTGACCAGCTGGTGAAGGTACCCGTCAGTTCCTACGTCAAGGAACGGACCGGGTTTCGCCAGGCTCGGGTGGTGGGCGAGGACATCGGGGCGCGCTACTTCGTCGAGGCGGTACGTGCCGAGCTGATCGAGACCTACGGCGAGGCCCAGGTGTCGGGTGGGGGCCTGAGGGTGAACACCACGCTTGACCTCGACCTTCAGGCCGCTGCATTCGAAGCCGTCTACGGCACACTCGATCGGCCGGAGGATCCGGCGGGAGCGCTGGTCTCCCTGGACACGGATGGACGGGTACGCGCCATGGTGGGCGGGCGTGATTGGGACACGTCGAAGGTCAACTACGCCATGGGGGTTGCCGGGGGCGGAACAGGTCGCCAGCCGGGATCGACGTTCAAGCCGATCGTCCTGGCCGAGCTGGTGCGCCAGGGCTACAGCGTGGAGTCGGTGCTCGACTCACCGGGTCAGTTGATCATTCCCGGGGCAGATGCCGGCAAGGACTGGGTGGTGAACAACTACGGTGGCGCGTCACACGGTCCGCTCAACATCATCGATGCCACGAAGTTGTCGTCCAACACCGTCTACGCCCAGCTTGCACAGGTGCTCAGGCCGGCACGGATCGCCGAGAACGCGAAGCGTCTCGGCATCGACAGCGAGGTACCTGCAGAGGCATCGGTGGCGCTCGGCACGGCCACGGTGTCGGTGATGGAGATGGCCGATGCCTACCTGACGTTTGCCACGCGCGGGCTCCAGGTCGAGCCGACGTTGTTGGTGAGCGTCGCCGACAGCGATGGCGTCGTTCTCGATGAGGAAGCGCCCTTCAAGCGCCGCGTGCTGGAACAAGAGCAGGCCGACGTCGTCAACATGGTGCTGCAGGGAACCGTCACCCCGGGAGGCACCGGAGCGAGCGCAAACTTCGGAAAGCCGTTGGCGGGTAAGACCGGCACCACCACGCAGAACGGTGACGCCTGGTTCATCGGCTACACGCCGAAGCTCGCGACGGCCGTGTGGATGGGCTACCCCGAAGGCCAGGAAAGGCGCCTGCTCAACATCCACGGCGTCGCGACGGTGACCGGTGGCTCGTTGCCGGCCGGGATCTTTCGTCGTTACATGACCGTCGTCGCGAGGGATTCGGGGAACACCGGCGGGTTCCGGGCGCCCGCCACGCTGACCGGGCGCCTGCTCGGCATCCCACCAGCGGTGATCGACCCGAGTGCCACCACGACGTCATCGTCGGTTGTCTCGAGTTCCACCACCGTTGTCGGGTCTCCCACCACGACCTCGCCTCAGGCAGCGACCACCTCGTCAGTCACCACCACGTCAACACCGGCAACGACCACCGCGCCTTCCACAATCGTGCCCACCACAACTGCGCCTGCCCCTGTTGCACTGCCGTCATTGCCGCCGCTGCCGACCATTCCCTGAGGACTGTCCTGACCGTCGGGGAAGCCGCAACCGCCATGTTCAGCCTGCACGGCAAGACGCTGGTTGCGAACAGCGGAGCCGACACGTTCCGTGGAGGCCACGGCGCCATGTGGCATGCGCACTCGTTGACGCGGCCGTTCACGCACCGCAACGGTGCCCCTGGTTTCCCCTGGGAGCGCGGCGGTATGCTGGTGGCGCTGCCGGGAGCCATTCAGGCACCGGACGGCTGAAGGAGGCCTCGATGGTTGCGTCCGTCACCATTCCCGCACTGCGTTCCCACAAGGTCTCGAAGGGAATGCCCCCCCTCGTCATGCTCACCGCCTATGACGCCCCTGGGGCGCGCATCGTTGATGACGCGGGGGCCGACATCATCCTGGTCGGCGACTCGCTGGCGATGGTGGTGCTGGGGTATGACGACACCTTGCAGGTGACGATCGACGACATGGTGCATCACACCGCGGCGGTGGCTCGGGCAAATCCACGTGCGCTGGTGGTGGGAGATCTTCCCTGGCTCAGCTATCACGTCTCGCAGGAGGACACCGTGCGCAACGCCGCAAAGCTCGTGCGCGCCGGAGCGTCGGCCGTGAAGCTGGAGGGAGGAGCCAAACGAGCGCCGATGGTCAGGGCCGTGATCGACGCCGAGATTCCGGTGATGGGTCATCTCGGACTGACACCTCAGTCGGTCCATGCGCTCGGGGGTTTCAGGGTGCAGGGCAAGGAGGCGGCAGCCGTGGCAGCGCTGCTCGACGACGCGCACGCGTTGGTCGATGCGGGCGTGTTCGCCGTCGTGCTCGAGTGCGTGCCCCGCGAGGTGGCGCGCCTCGTCACGGCGTCGTTGCCGGTTCCGACCATCGGTATCGGCGCCGGGCCCGACTGCGATGGTCAGGTGCTGGTGTTCCACGACGCGCTCGGACTTCAGGATCGCGTCGCGCCGAAGTTCGTCCGCCGCTACGCCTCGGGCCGGGACGACGCCGTGACGGCTCTGAGCACGTTCGCCTCCGACGTGCGATCGGGGGCGTTTCCCTCCGAGGCCGAGAGCTACCACGCGGGAGAGGATTTGGCCGGTGCGCTCGTGGACCTGTACGGGTCCGCCGCTGTCGCCGGCCCGGTGTCGTCCTCGCCGACGCCCACGTCGGCCGGCACCGATGGCGGCAGAGGTGCCACCATGTTGGTATGACCGATCCTTCACTGCTGCCTTCGGGACATCACATCCCACCTCGGAGGGCAGCGGACGACCCCCGCGTGCTGCGATGGTTGACTCGGGGAGTCGCCGTTGTGTTCGCGCTGGGCCTGGTGAGCGCCGTCGTTCGCAGTGCCGATGGGCCTGCCGATCCGTACCTCGAGGTCGAACGCGATGGCGGTGCCGCCGCCCCCGGGGCCGCGTTGCCGTCCCGAGGGGCTCGCGCACCTTTCCAGGCCTTCGCGGAGACGTCGTTCAGGATCACCAGCGCCCAGGTGCAGGATGCCGTGGACCGCTGCGCGCTTCTGGCCGACACGGCCATCCTCCAGGCGAAGGGGATGATGGACCAGGGTGATTTCGGCGGCTATGCAGGCATGATCTTTGCCTTCCAGACCGAGAGCTCGGGCCTCTTCTTCATGCGGAACACCCGCCTGCCGCTCTCGATTGCCTTTTTCGACAGTGACGGGGCGTTTGTGTCCTCGGCAGACATGGACCCCTGTCCCGACGACGTCGTCGACTGTCCGCTGTACGGCTCCGACCGTCCGTATCGCTACGCGCTGGAGGCACCCAAGGGCTCGCTCACGAGTCTCGGGGCCGGCCCCGGCGCGATGCTCGCGTTGTCGGGAGTCGGCTGTTCGGGCTGACATCTCGTTGGACCCAACCATTCTGAGTGTCTCACCCCATCGTTAGGTTGTGTGATGTGCCCAGCCCACCTACGATGGCAGCTTCCAGTCAAACCCTGCCCCTGACCGTCAGGGGCCTCGGACGCAACGCGTCGAGTCCACAGGGAGGTTTCGGTTCGCTCATGCGGCCTTACGAAGTCATGATCATCCTCGACGTCACGCTCGAGGAGTCCGCCATGCAGGCGGTGCTCAATCGAAGCACGGAACTGATCGAGTCGATGGGCGGCCAGGTCGGTCGAGTCGACAAGTGGGGGCGTCGCCGTTTCGCCTATCCCATTGCGCACCGCACCGAGGGGTATTACGTCGTCCTCGATTTCTCGGCCGAAACGCCTCTGGTCGACGAACTGGGACGTTCCCTGCGCCTCGCCGACGAGGTGGTTCGCCACAAGATCGTCCGGTTGCCCGACACCACCGTCAAGAAGGCTGTGTTGGTCGCGACCGGTCCTGATGATGAGTAACAGTCAAGAGAATCGAGAAGGATGATGTCCGGGAACTCCGTGACGATAGTGGGAAATCTGACACGTGACCCCGAACTGCGCTACACGCCTTCGGGGGCGGCGACGTGTCAGTTCGGTTTGGCGGTCAACCGCCGTTGGCAGAACAAGACCAACAATGAATGGGAAGAGGCAACGAGCTTCTTCAACGTCGTTGCATGGCGAGAGTTGGCCGAGAACATCGGTGAGTCGCTGCAGAAGGGCTCGAGGGTGTTGGTGACCGGTCGCCTCGAGCAACGTTCGTGGGACACCCCCGACGGTGAAAAGCGATCAGTGGTTGAAGTGATCGCCGACGAGGTTGGGCCCAGTCTTCGCTGGGCAACGGCACAGGTGGTCAGAAACGAGCGCCGCAGCGGTCCGGAGTCCGGCGGTGCAGGCGGGGGCGCGCGAAGCGCATCGGATCCCCCTCCCTACGATGAGGAGCCCTTCTAGATGGCACGCAAGTCTGTTCCACGCGAGCGCAAGGTCCGCGACAACCCCAAGAAGTTCAAGAAGAAGGCCAATATCCTCGGGCAGGAGTCGGCTGTCTACGTCGATTGGAAGGACGTGAACCTCCTGCGCCGCTTCCTTTCCGATCGGGGCAAGATTCGTTCGCGTCGGGTGACCGGTGTGACCACGCAACAACAGCGTGCGGTGGCGTTGGCCATCAAGACCGCGCGTGAGATGGCGCTGTTGCCCTATGCGGTGCGAGTGACCTCCAGCCGTGGGGCCGGTCGAGGCGGTTCGGGCGGAGGCGGTCGCGGTCGTGATCGTGAAGATCGCTCACTTGCAAGTGAGGACGCTCGTGAGACGGTCGAGGCGACGTTCGATGCCGGCTCGGCCGATGTTGCGGTGGAGATCGCCGAGCCCATGGACGGCGTCCTGGTTGACGGCGAGGTCGCGGCGATGGAGGCCGAGTGATGGAACTGATTCTTCGTTCGGATGTGGCGTCGCTCGGAAAAAAGGGCGATGTCATCGATGTTGCCGATGGTTACGCCCGCAACTATCTCATGCCCAAGGGCCTCGCCATGAAGGCGCACAAAGGGGCCCTCGATCAGGCGGCCGCCATGCGTCGGGCACGCGATGTCCGCGATGCTGCGGCCCGTCAGGGCGCCGAAGAGTTGGCTCGCAGGCTGGTCCCTCAGATCATTCTCATCAACGCCCGCGCAGGAGCCGGTGGCAAGCTGTTCGGTTCCGTGACGACGACCGACGTCGCCCAGGCGGTCCTGGAACAGACGGGCATCGAGCTTGATCGTCGCAAGCTTCACATTGAGGAAGCCGTGAAGGAAGTCGGCACCTACCGGGTAGCAGCACGATTGCACGCCGAGGTCGAATTCCCCGTCACGGTGGAAGTTACCGCTTCGTGAACCGTCGGCCGGCTCGAAGCCGGCCGACACCGTCCTCCCGGTTTCCCGCGCGACCGGGTTCCGGCGCGCCCGGTGACGTGTCGGGCCCGTTTCATCCACAGGCCACCGAAGTTGTTCATCGCTTGTCCACCGGAAATTCACAGGGTTGTGCCCCTGGCACCCCACAGGGAGATCGGAGGAGGCTGGGTCCATGGCGCTGACCGAACTTGTTCCCCGTCGCGGTGCAGACGCCGGTCGTGTGCCCCCCCACAACCTTGAAGCCGAGGAGTCACTGCTCGGGGCGATGCTGCTCAGCCGCGATGCGGTCGTCGCCGCTGCCGAAATCGGGCTGAACAGCGGAGACTTCTACAAGCCCGCCCATGGCCACATCCATGAGGCCATCAACAGCCTGTACGGAGCCGGTGAGCCTGCCGACCCGGTGACCGTTGCCGAGGAGTTGCGCCGATCCGGGCTGCTCGAGGCAGTCGGTGGACCCGCGTTCCTCGTCACGCTCCAGGCTCGGACCCCCGCCACCTCGAACGCTGCTCGCTATGCGCGCATCATCGAGGAGCATGCGCTCCTGCGTCGTCTCATCGGCGTGGCGGGTGAGATAGCCGAGATGGGCTACGCATTGCCCGAAGACGTTTCGGGCGCAGTCGATCGGGCCGAAGCGCTGGTGTTCGACGTTGCCCAACGCCGGGTGACCGACTCGTTGGCGCCGATTCGTGACCTGCTCGATGCCAGCCTCACCCGTTTGGAGATGCTGTACGAAAAGGGCGACAGCATCACCGGGGTTGCGACGGGCTATCACGATCTCGACGAGCTGCTGTCCGGGCTGCAGCCCTCGAGCCTGGTCATCGTGGGTGCTCGACCGGCAACGGGAAAGACGGCGTTCGCGCTGGGCATGGCAGCCCATGCTGCCCTGGAGAGCCGGCGTCCCGTCCTCTTGTTCTCCCTGGAGATGAGCCATCTCGAGATCACCCAACGCATGTTGGGGGCGGAGGCTCGGGTGGACAGCACCCGGTTGCGCAACGGTCGTCTGACCGAGAGCGACTGGACCAAGATCAGCCATGCCATCGGACGATTGGCCGAGGCCCCTCTCTACATCGATGACAACCCTCAGATCTCGGTCATGGAGATTCGCGCCAAGGCGCGACGTCTCAAGTCCAAGGTCGGTGACCTCGGCATGGTGGTTGTTGATTACCTTCAACTGATGACGGGGCGGACAAGTGCCGAGAACCGCCAGGTGGAGGTCTCCGAGATCAGCCGAGGGCTCAAGATCCTGGCCCGAGAGCTCGAGACCCCGGTGGTGGCGCTGTCGCAGCTGTCCCGCCAACTCGAGAGCCGCGCCGACAAGCGCCCCATGCTGTCGGATCTTCGAGAGTCCGGATCGCTCGAACAGGATGCGGACGTCGTGATGTTCCTGTATCGCGATGAGCTCTACAACAGCGAGTCACCCGATCGGGGAACTGCCGAGGTGTTGGTCACCAAACACCGTTCGGGTCCCACCGGGATGGTGCGCCTCGCCTTCCTCGATCACCACACCCGTTTCGCCAACATGTCGAAGGGTCTGTGAGGCGTTCCCGCTATCGCGGGCACCCTGACGGGAGGAGTGGAGGCCGGAGAGGGCCCCAGGGCCGAAGCCCCGGTGGGCGATGCGGTGGCAGGAGAGCCGGCCCCCACCCCAATCCCGTCGATGTCGGTGACGAGCGACTATCACCGACTCACCCATTGTCGGGCCCCGAGAGCGACAACTTGAGAGAAATCTCACGCTACGTGGGAATCTGACCTAGGGCCGTACAGCTTCTTTCTCGGCTTTTCGTTTCAGATCCTTCAAGGCCTTCTGGATGTTCGGCTGCTCGGGCACCACATGGAGTGCCTGCTCGAGCCATTTGACGGCGCTGAAGGTGTCCCCGGCGCCGTTGGCCAGCTCGGCGAGATGGATGGGTGCCTTGGTGGAGACCGGATTGTGTTTCAGGGCGGTCAGATAGGCGGCTCCTGCACCGTCGTACTCCTTTCTCTCCACGAGGAAATCGCCGAGCTGCAGCCAAAGGGCGGGGTCGGTCGGGTCTCGCCGAACGGCTTCCCTGAACCAGCGTTCGGCGGTCGCCTGCTTGGCAGCGCCCCCCTCGGCGTTGCCGCGGATGCTCTCGACGATCGCACGCACGGTGGCAGGGTAGGACCATGCCGGGAGGGTGTCCATTGCCTCCTCGGCATCGGATCGGCTGAGTCCGTGGGAGGCCTTTTCGAAGTGGTACTCGCCGTTGATGAAGATCGCGCCCGCGGTGATGGCCGGCACGGCGAGCACGGCGCTCGTGGCCGAGCGCATCGAGGCGGCTGTCACCCGTGGCCGAGCGAATCGAGTTGTCCGTCGCTCGGGTGCGGGATCGGAAGGCGGCAATGTGGCGTCGGTGGGCTCGTCCGAGACCGATGGTGTGAGGGCCATGCCCAGGGCAAGGAAGAGCATCGGGGTTGTCCCTGGAGACTGCGGTTCGACCAGGCCGGCGATGAACAGACCCAATGCGAAGAGTCGCAAGGGCCCGGCCGAGCGACGCCAGGCCCACAGGAGCCATGCCAGCAGGGACGCAAGTCCGAGCAGTCCCGTGGTTGTCGCGTATTCGACGATCAGATTGTGGGCGTCGGTGAAGTAGAGATCGGCGCCAAACGCGCGCGCGACACGGATCGTGCGATATCGAGACGTGGCCTCACGGTAGGTTCCGGGACCGCTCCCCACCATCGGGTGATCCGCCACCGCGTGGCGTGAGGCCCACCACATCGACATCCGGGGCGTCACGCCTCCGCCCCCATCGGTAGCGGTCACCCGTTCGCTGACGCTCACTCCCCCGCCCCATCTCGAGAGTCCCGCGCCGGCGGTGAGGCCCATCGCGATGGCGAGCACAACCATCAGGCCACGCCGGAGGCCAAGGCGCCGACCGGTTTTTCGGGCGAGCGCTGCTGCGCCGACGGCCACCACCATGGCGACGATCGCCGAGCGACTTCCCGAGACCTCAACGGCGGCAGCCATGGCGTAGATGAGTCCGAGCCAGGGCAGCAGCATGCGTCCCTGCCACGGCAGGGCGAGGACGATCCCGGCTGCGACCAGCGCTCCGAGGTGGACGGGGTTTCCCTGGATGCCCGGTGAGCGCCCGTCGAAGCGGGTGAGGTCGAATGCCGAGAGGTCGGTCACCATCTGCAGCAGGGCAATGGCGACGTTCACGGCGAGCCCGGCGAGGATCGCATGGGTCACCAGTCGTCGGTCACCGTCGTTGAGGCTCGCGCCGATCGCCCAGGCCGAGACGAGCGCCCCGACGAAGAGCAGCCCGTTGCCCCAGAGATAGAGGCCGAAGACCGCGGTGGTGTGGTTGTCGGCAAGCAGCGTGGACAGCCCTGCCACCGTCAGGAAGGCAAGGGCTGCACGTGCCGGTGCACGTGCAGCCCTTCCGGCCGGCGCCGATGATCCTGCCAACCAGACGAGCCTGGGAAGTCCCAGAGGAATAAGCAGCAGCAGCAGCGCCGCCTTCGGCGGCCAGAAGACCGAGTTGGTGTCCGGCAGGAAGGCAACGAGAACCAGGAAAGCGATCGCGGCTGTCACGATGCCGAATGCCGACCGCGATTTGGTCCCCCTCATGTGGTTTCGACGTTAGACCTCGACCGTGGGGGTGGGGCGGATACCCCACGGCTATCATGGTCCGGTGTTCCTGGGCGACGATCTGCTTCCTTTGTTGGTCCTCGCACTGGGAGCGGCGATGGTCTTCGGAAACGCGGCGGCCCTGATCCGCCCACCCGAGGTCAAGGTCAAGGAGACCGACCTCACCGATGCCCCGAGAACCCGAAGCCTCATCATGATCGGCATCGGGGCGCTCGCCGCCGTGTGGGCCTTGGCGACGCTGCTCACGGTCTGAGGTCTCACGGACTGAGGTCTCGGTCTGACCGGGCAAGTCGACCGGGCGAGTCCAACACCTTGCCTACTTTCCCTTTTCTTTCTCTCAAGTCACCCTCCGCGCGCGCCGATGCCTCTGAGCAATACCCGTAGAGCACGGATGCACGTCAACGCACAAAGGAGTGAGGATCATGAGCATTTCCCGCAAAGGCCTTCTGACCGCAGGCGTCGTCCTGTTGGTGGGAACCCTGACCGGCCTGGGAACGTTCTCCGCGTTCACCGGGACCACCAGCAACGACAACAACTTCTTGAACGCCGGTACGGTGAGCCTGTCGGACAACGACTCGGGCAGTCCCATGTACGCCGAGAGCGCCTACAGCGGCGCAACCCAGTCCTACTGCATCAACGTGACCTTCACCGGCAACCTCACCTCAACCGGTGAGCTCTACCTGGGCGCCGACGTGACGCCGCTCGGCCAGTACACGAACCTGCTCGTGGAGCAGGGCACCGGCGTATCCGACGTGTTCCCCGGCTGCTCCGGCCTCACGGGAAGCACGCCGATCTTCAACAGCACGTTGCAGGACTTCCGTGATCTCCACTCGAGCAACACCAACGGCTTGGGCAGCAACCCGCTGGACGACTCCAAGTGGAACGCGGGCGACGTCGTCTCCTACCGGTTCACGGTCGACGTCCAGGACAACAATGCGCAAGGCCTGACCACCGGCCTGCACCCCTGGACCTGGGAGGCAACCGGCGACTGATGACGGTCGTTCGGTTGTAACGGGAGCTCATGATCAAGGTAGTGCGGCGTCGGCGCCCCTGGACAAGACCTCTGGGTCTTGTTCTGGGCGCCGGAGCCGTACTGGCCGTTTTGGCCGGGCATCGGATCCCACAGGGCACCGAGGAACCCGGCGCCCAGGTGACGATGGTCGCCCGAGCGCTCGGTGAGTTCACGGTGAAGCCGGTCTCGCCATTTCTCGTCACTCCTGTCCTGTACCCGGGGAGCCCTGCCACGTCGGGGAGCCTGAGTTTGGCCAACGTCAGTCCCAAGCGCCACCTGGTTCGCATCAAGCCGGTCATCTCGAACCACGATCTGGATCGGGTCCTGCAGGTCATGGCGCTCGACGGCGAGACCGTGCTCTTCGATGGCGCGCTGGGGGATCTGGAGGCGAGGTCTCTGCCTTTCGTGATGGATGTGGGAGAGCAAAAAGTGATCAAGTTCACCGTCGAATTGCCGATAACAGTCGAAACGAGTGTCGTCGGGCGGTCCGTCGACATCGAGATCAACCTCAACATCGAACAGCCGGGACCGCCGGTGACGTAGATCCACCGGAACCATGACCCGAAAGGAGATGGCCAATGCGAAGACTCCGTGTCGTCACCCTCATCTCCTTGACCATCGGCCTCGCCATCAACCTGAGCGGGATGGGCACCTGGGCAGCGTTCACGTCCTCGACCAGCAGTCTCGCCAACTCCTTCACCTCGGGCACGGTCGTCCTGAGCGACGACGATGGGGGCAGCACCGCGATGTTCACGGTGGCCCTGGGGGTCATGACCCCGAACGTGACGGTCTCTCGGTGCATAGCGGTCAACTACACCGGCAGTCTCCCGGCCAACGTCGTGCTCTTTCGAGGCAGTGGCGCCATCGGGGGGACCGGTCTCGAGACCGACCTGAACCTCAAGGTCACCCGCGGAACCGGCGCAACCTTTCCCACGTGCACGGGCTTCACGGCGGATGCGACCAACTACCTGGGCGCCGGCGCCGGTGTGATCTTCAACACGGCAACGATCACGACCTACCCGCTCGAAGCCGGGACGCCCATTCAGGATCCTCCCGGCACCGCCGAGGTGTGGACCAACTCCGAGACCCACGTGTACAGGTTCGACGTCACGGTCAAGGCCACGGCCCCTGACACCCAACAGGGCAAGGTCGCCAACGCCATCGACTTTGTCTGGAAGGCGACGAACACATGACCCTGGCCCCCCCGGATCTCCGTCCGGAAGGGCCAGAGCAGGCTGTTGTCCCTTCCTCTGCCGATGGCACGGGCATGTCCCTCGGGGGGGTCCGCCTTCTCCGAGGCCCGCTGAGTCGCCGTGAGCGCCGGCGAGTCGATCGTGCCGTTGCCGTGGCCGTGCCTGAGGAACGAAGCGAGCTGCGACGCCGACTCCTGGCCGGCACACCGCAGACGACGCCCGAGATGCACGAAGCCCATGATCTTCGGGTCCACGCCGAGGCGCCGGAGGTGCCGGCGGGCGCGGCGGGAGACCTCCGGACCGGCGACTCGGTCGGAGCGTCGTCCTTCGGGCAGGTGACCGGGCAACCGAGGGGCAACGCCGATGCCGAACACGATCGAGTTGAGGCCCGACGTGGAGCGTGTGGCAAAGGTGGCACTGGTCGCCGCCGTCGAGCAACAGGTTCTGACCGAGTTGCGCGTCGCCCCGCCGGAAGGTCGTGGCGGCAAGCCGAGCCGCCGGGAACGCAGAGCAGCCAAACGCCCGAAGCCGGTCCGGTTCGCCGACCACATCGATCTCGACGACGAGGTCCTGGTTCTCGGCGATGTCGCCGAGTCGGTCCACGCCGAGCCGGGTGTCGGGGCGGTCAGACGGGGAGCGGCGCCGGACCCCAAGGTGACCTATGTCGTTCGGGAATCGACACCGCTTCGCATCATGCTCACGGTCTTCGTCTGGATCGTCGTGGGCGCCGGCCTGGCCCTGGCGGCGCTGCTCGCGGCGCCGCCCCTGGTGGGCCACAAGACCATGGTCGTGCTGTCGGGAAGCATGACGCCCACCCTCGACATCGGCGATGTCGTGATCGACCGGACGATCGGTGTCATGGACGTCAAGGTCGGTGACATCATCACCTTTCGTGACCCGATCCACAAGAAGCGGACCGTGACCCACCGCGTGCGGGCGATGGACGTGCAGGACGGGACCGCCACCTTCACCACCCGTGGCGATGCCAACACCAGTGATGAAACCTGGAAGATCCCGGCCTCGGGCAAGATCGGTCGAGTGGCGCTTCGGATACCGAAGCTGGGCTATGCCCTGGGCTGGGCCTGGTCGCCGAAGGTTCGCGTCGGGTTCGTCGCCGTCCCGATGCTCTTCTTCGGTGCTCTCGAGATTGCCGCCATCTGGCGCAGCCCCGACGACCCGGGCCCGAAGAAAAGGCTGAGAAAGAGCGGGAGCAAGGCGCGAAAGGGCGGGAGCAAGGCGAGGAAGTGATGCGAACCCGCACCAAAGGCGCCCTGAAGCTCGTCGGTCTCTGCCTCGTCGTCGCGCCCACGCTCACGACGGGAACCACGACTGCCGCATTCACCTCCCGAGCCACCGATGCGGCCAACAGCTTCACGGCCGAGCCCGACTGGGTCGGACCGCCCGTCAATGGCTCCATGCTGCAAAAGACCGAGGGATACACGGGAGGCTTCCTTCGCACGGGCGGCACCTATCGCATCTACGCGAACGTCGGACCCGATTCGGGCAATCCTGCTGCCGGCATCGCAACCGTGACCGCCAACGTGTCTGCCTTGACCGCAGGCCAGACAGCGGTGGCGTTGTCGACGAGCGGGGGGCCCTGGACGGTGAACGGCGTCTCCTACGCCTACCGAAATGCGAGCAACCTCACCGCGGGGACCCTGGCGAACACCAACTACGTCTATTCGGTCACGGCGACCGACGCCGACACGCCCACGGGCAACATCAAGTCGGCCAACTTCAACGTGACCGGTGACGTCACCAGGCCGAACGACATCGCCATCAACTCCACGAACGGCGGGTCCATCGTCGGGCGAATGGAACAAGGTGACACGCTGGTGCTGACCTTCGACGAGCCCATCGAGCCCCAGACCATCCTCGCCGGTTGGGATGGAACGTCGACCAATGTCGTGGTGCGCGTCACCAACGGCACCGGAGGTGGACCGTCGAACAACGATCACGTCCAGATCTGGGATGCAGCCAACACCACCCAGTTGCCGTTGGGGCGGGTGCGGACGGGATCCAACGGCTACATCACCGCGCCGGCGACCTACGGGACCTTCGGGCTCGCGGGGTCGGCGACGCTCTCGACGATGGTCCTCACGAGCTCCACCACCTTGACCGTCACGTTCGGAACCGCGGCGGGAACGTACGCGACCATCGGCAACACCTCCATGACCTGGAGATCGGGCGATGCACCTTCTGCCGGGGTGATCATCGATCGCGCCGGCAACACGGTGACTGCCGGCAACCTGGCCGAGAGTGGGGCCAGCGACCCGAACTTCTGACCCGGTCGTGACCGATCGATCGGAGTTCGCCCCGTTTCTCCTTTGGCCTGCTGCCATGCAAACATGAGGGGAACGATCGACAGGGGAGGAACCCGCATGGCCATGACACCGAGCGCGACGACCGAGCAGATCGAGGCCTGGGTCGAGGAGAACTGGGACCCCGAGATCACGGTGGCGCAGTGGTGGCAGCGTCTTGCCGACGACGGGCTCTCCCAGCCCATGCTTCCCGAGCCCTGGGGTCGCGCCTGGTCACGGGATCAGGCGTCGGCTCTCGCCGCCGCACTGGCGAAGAAGGGGGCGGTGGGCCAGCCGAACGGCATCGGCATGATGCTCGCGGTGCCCACCATCCTGGCGCACGGCTCGGACGAGCTCATCGCCGAGTTCGTGCCCAAGGTGCTGAACGGCCAACACGGTTGGTGCCAGCTCTTCTCCGAGCCCGGGGCAGGCTCCGACCTTGCCGGGTTGCAGACCAAGGCCGAGCGTGACGGCGAGGAGTGGATCATCAACGGTCAGAAGGTGTGG
The DNA here is from genome assembly GCA_963743945.1 of uncultured Actinomycetes bacterium. Classification (GTDB taxonomy): domain Bacteria; phylum Actinomycetota; class Acidimicrobiia; order Acidimicrobiales; family CADCSY01; genus JACOTK01. The sequence continues at coordinate 36,551 of CAVURO010000006.1, read as the reverse complement.
ACCTCCACCGGCCAGTACGCCGACTACGGCATCCTCGTGGCCCGGTCCAACCCGGATCTTCCCAAGCACAAGGGTCTGACGTACTTCGCCTTCCCGATGCTCCAGCCGGGTGTGGAGGTGCGCCCGCTGCGAGAGATGACGGGTCGAGCCATGTTCAACGAGGTCTTCATCGACAACGGCCGGGTGCCGGACTCGAACATGATCGGTGGGATCACCGACGGCTGGAAGGTCACCAACACCACCTTGATGGTGGAGCGCGCAGGCATCGGTGGCGGCAGCGTTGCGGCGTTCAGCGCGGCCATCCCCGGCACGGTTGCCGGTCATCTCGATCGTCGGGTGGGTGACTTCGCCGGTGACCGTTCGGAGGGGGCAGGCCTGGGCGCCGGAGCCGTCGGACGCGGGCGTGTGCGACAGCTCATCGAGCTGGCACGCCGACAGGGGGTGCTCGGCGACCCCACCATCCGCCAGGATCTCGCCCGTCTGCACTCCGTGATCGAGATCTCGGGTTACCACATCGGTCGGATGAAATCCGGCAATGCCGCAACCGGGGGCGAGGGCAACATGGCCAAGCTGCGCAACAGCGCCATGCTGGTGCTCACCCGTGAGGTCGGCTGCCGCATCCTCGGCGCCCATGCGACCGTTACCGGTTCGGACTCGATGAGCAACGGCGACATTCAGGAGCTCACGCTCTTCTCTCCGGCACCTTCCATCTACGGCGGCACCGACCAGGTGCAGCGCAACATCATCGGCGAGCGTGTGCTCGGCCTGCCAAAGGAGCCGGGACCGGGCAAGGACACCCCGTTCAAGGAGCTGTTGCACAACCCGACCCGGTAGCGCGACCCGACCCGGTAGCGCGACCCGACCCGAACGGAGTTGATCGGCAGCTGACCGGTTGGGCTCGGATCAGACGAGTTCGTAGTCGGCGAGCTTGGGCGCTGCCATCTCGGAACGGAACCGGTCGAATCCCCAGGGCCAGGCCGCCGGAACCCCACGGTCATCGAGGTACCAGCTACGACAGCCCGTCACCCACACCGTGTTCTGCGCTGCCTCGGTGCGATCGACCTCGAACTGTTCGGCCGCCTCATGGGTGGCGCAGATCTCCCGGCCACCTTCGGCCTGGGCGGCATCGACCAACTGCATGATGTAGTTGAACTGGAGCTCGGCAACATCGATGAGCGAGAAGTTGCCGACCGGGCCGTTCGGTCCGTTGAGCATGAACAGGTTGGGAAACTCGGGAATGGAGATCGCCAGGTAGGCGGAGGGACGTTTGGCCCAGACGTCGTCGAGGGCGATGCCGTCGCGCCCCGTCACCTGAATCGGCCGCATGAACTGGTCGACTCGAAAGCCCGTGGCAAGGACCAGAACGTCGAGCTCGTGCAACTCGCCGTCCGTGGTGCGCACGCCGCCGGGCTCGATGGCCTCGATCCCCTCCGTGATCAGGTGGGCATTCGGACGCTGGATCTTCTCGTAGAAGTCCGAGGCGATGATGAGTCGCTTGCAGGCTGCCCGGTAGTCGGGGGTGAGTTTCGCCCGCAGCACCGGGTCGGACACGTGGTTCTCGATGTTGGCCCGACACGTCTGTTCCAACATGACCAGGGTGGGCGAGTTCTTGTCGACCACGGCACTGGCGAAGTTGTTCTCGAAGGACTGGGCAAGGGCGTTCTTGACCTCCGCCATGGTCGAGGGATCGGCCCGATACTTTTCCTTGTCGGTCTCATCGATGGGCGTGTTCTCCATCGGCAGCACCCACTGGGGCGTCCGCTGGAACAGATGGAGCTCACCGACGGTGTCGACGATGGCGGTGACGACCTGCACCGCGGTCGAGCCGGTGCCGATGATGCCCACGCGCTTGGCCTCGAGCGAGACGTCGTGGTTCCACCGGGCGGTGTGGAACATGGTGCCCTCGAAGGTGTCGAGGCCATCGATGTCGGGGTATTTGGGATGATGGAGGACGCCGGTGGCGGCGATCACGAAGTCGGCCTCATCCCGACGCCCATCGGTGGTGGAAAGGTGCCAACGACCGTCCCGGAACTCCAGAGAGCTGATCTCTGCACCGAACTCGATGGACCGGAGGACGTCGTGATGGCGTGCGACGTCCTCGAGGTAGGCCAAGATCTCGCCACCCGGCGAAAAGACGCGACTCCATTCGGCATTCGGGGCAAAGGAGTACCGGTACAGATGAGAAGGCACGTCACAGGCGACGCCCGGATAGGTGTTCTCGCGCCACGTGCCGCCGAGGCGGTCGGCCTTCTCGTAGACCGTGAAGTCGTCGAACCCCCGCTCACGCAACTTGATGGCGCTCAGGATGCCCGCCATCCCGGCTCCGATCACGATGAAACGCGGCGCTGCCTTGCTCATGGTGTATCCCCCTCCGTGCGTCACCGGCTTCGCAGGGGTCATCCGGAAGAGGGCCTCTGCGAAGCCGAATACTAGAGGAACAAACTAGAGGTTAGACCGAGGTGAGTGCGAACCCGTCGTAGTCCTTTGCGGCGATCTCGTCGCACCGGGCGCGGTAGGGCCCGACGCCGCCGACATAGGGCATGAAGACCCGAGGCTTGCCGGGGATGTTGGCGCCGATGTACCACGAGTTCGCCCGCGGGAACAACGTGAAGCCGGCCACCTCGTTGACGTGCGCCACCCACGCCTCCTCGGCTTCGACCGTCGCCTCGATGGCGGCCACGTTGCGATCTCGGAGATACGCGAGGCAGTCGGCGATCCAGTCGACGTGCTGTTCGATCGACACCGGCATGTTGCTCAACACCGAGGGGCTGCCCGGTCCGGTGATGGTGAACAGGTTGGGGAATCCGGCGATGCCCAGCCCGAGGTAGGCCCTGGGGCCGGCCTCCCATTTCTCCTGTAGCGCAAGATCGCCACGGCCCCTGATGTCGATCTTGGACAGCGCCCCGGTCATGGCGTCGAAGCCTGTGGCGAAGACGATCGCGTCGAAGGTGTGCTCGCCTGCGGTCGTACGAATCCCATTCGGTGTGATGGTCTCGATGGGGTTCGCCTTGAGGTCGACGAGCGTCACGTTGTCCCGGTTGTAGGTCTCGAAGTAGTGCGTGTCGAGGGCGAGGCGCTTGGTGCCGATGGGATAGTCCCTCGGCATCAGCTTCTGGGCGGTTTCGGGGTCCTTGACGATCTGGGCGATCTTGGAGCGCACGAACTCGGCAGCGGTCTCGTTCGCGTCCTCGTTGATGATCAGGTCGTAGAAGGTGCTGAGAAATCGAAACCCTCCGATCTTCCAAGCCTCCTCGTAGGCCGCCAGCTGTTCCTCGGCGCTCAGTTCCAGGGCGGAACGGTTGCCCGCCGGGTAGGGAAAGCCACCGAAGGACTCGCGTCCCTTGCGACGCCATTCGGCGTAGGCGGCCTTCCAGTCACGCTCGAACTCGGGGTCGAGCGGGCCGTTGTGTGCCGGAACCATGAAGTTGGGGGTGCGCTGGAAGACCGTCAAGTGCTCGGCCTGCTCGGCGATGAGCGGTATCGCCTGGATGGCCGAGGAGCCCGTGCCGATGATGCCGACCCGTTTTCCGGTGAAGTCGACCCCCTCGTGCGGCCATTCGCCGGTGTGATAGGTGGCGCCCTCGAAGGCGTCGATCCCGGTGATCCTGGGGGAGTTCGGAGACGACAGGCAACCGGTCGCCATGATGCAGAACGTCGCGACGAGCATGTCGCCGGAGGCAGTGGTGATCGTCCACTCGTTGGCGGCCTCGTCGTAGTGCGCGGCGTTCACCCGGGTGTCGAACGTGATGTCGCGGCGCAGATCGAAGCGGTCGGCAACGTGGTTGAGGTACTTCAGGATCTCGGGCTGACCCGGGTAGCGCTCGGTCCAGTTCCATTCCTGCTCGAGCTCGGATGAGAACGAATAGGAGTAGTACATGCTCTCCGAGTCGCAGCGCGCACCCGGGTAGCGGTTCCAGTACCAGGTGCCACCCACCCCGTCACCGGCCTCGAGGACACGACACGAGAAGCCCAGCTCACGGAGGCGATGGAGCATGTACATGCCCGAGAATCCTGCTCCGACGATGACGGCATCGAATCGCTGTGGTGCGTCGGACATCATTCCCCCCGTGTCTCGTGCTCGCGGCGCTGTCGCCCGTCGATGATCCTAGAGCTTCAGCCGATCGGTCGCCTCGTGTGCGGGCGATGCTCGATGCCGGCTCAGACGGCGACGGGGTCGATCACCAGGACTTCCTCGACGGCCGTGGACGCCGTGGACGCCGTGGTAGGCAGGGAAGCATGACCGCGGGTGGGTTCCACCAACCACCGACAGCAGAGCAGCACGACGGCCGACGAGCCCGCCATGATGAGGAAGAACCCACGCGGGGTGACGAAGAGCAGCGTCGAGAGAAAGGCGATGCCCCCGATGTTGCCGTAGGCGCCCGCCATGCCGGCGATCTGGCCCCCCGCCTGTTTGCGCACGATCGGCACGATCGCGTAGACGGCCCCGTTGCCCGCCTGGGCGAAGATCGATGCCACGAGCACCAGGGCAACGGCTCCGCCGACCGGCCAGGCGCTGGTCATCGTCGACATCGCCAGATAGCCGAGGCCGAGCCCGCCGATGAGCGTCGCCAGCCATCGTTTCCGGCTCCGCACCAGGTCGGAGATGAACCCCCCGGTCGGCCGGGACACGAGGTTCATGAAGGCGAATGTCGACGCCGCCGCTCCCGCGACCGCGGTCGACAGACCCCAGGTCGACTCGAAGAACTGGGGCAGATACGACACGGCGGCCAACTCCGAACCAAAGGTGCAGAAGTAGGCGAGTGAGAGCACGACGACCGAGGTGAAGGGATACCGTTCGTCCTCGGGGTAGTCGCCGGCGAGGGCCCGTTGATTGACCCGACGAACCGCAGTGACCTGGTAGACGAGGAACAGTGCAGCCAGGCCGAACCCTGCCATCATCGCTCCCGTGCCGATAACCTCGACCCGTTTGACCCGCCAGGCGATGACCGCCAGAGCTGCAGCGGCAGGTATGAACATCGCCATGAGGCCGAACACCGCCCTGCGGTTGGTCACCTCCAGAGCGGCGGCGCTCTTGGCCCGAACATACGGGACCCCGGCCGGGGTGTCGGAAACGAGCCTCGGGTAGGCGATGCCATAGGCGGCGGCCACGATGCCGGTCAGCGCGGCAGCCCAGCGCCAGCCCTCATCGCCGCCTGCGATGCCGGCGATGACGGGAAGCCCAAGGGAGGCGGCAGCGGCCCCGAAGTTGCCCCAACCTCCGTAGACGCCTTCGGCGGTTCCAACCTCGGTGGGGGGAAACCACTCCGCCACCATCCGAATGCCGACCACGAAGCCGGCGCCCACGATGCTGACCAGGAGCCTGCTGACCAGGAGCATGGTGAAGCTCTGGGCCGTGGCGAAGAGGGTGCAAGGCAGGAGTGCGAAGATCAGGATCGCCGAGAAGGTCCGGCGTGGTCCGAACCGATCGAGCACGCCGCCGATGATCAGTCGGGCTGGAACGGTGAGGGCGAGGTTGCACAGGCCAAGGGTGACGAGTTGGCCCTTGTCGAGGCCGAACTGCTCGCCGATGTCGCCGGCAAAGGGTGCGAAGTTGAACCAGACCACGAAGGAGAGAAAGAACGCGACCCATGTGAGGTGCAACGTGCGCTGCGCCGCGCCACGCCGGAAGACAACCGACAGGAGCTCCGATGGGCGCGGCATGTGGGAAGTATCTGAATGCATGGGTACAGGTTGGCGGGATGCTGTTTCGTCGCTGTGTTCCATCTGTTACGTGCGATGGACACCTTCCTCACTTCTTTCGGGGACCATCTGTGCGTGACCCGTCCCATTCTTCTGCCTCGGCCAGTGGCCGGCCTGCCCCGGTTCCACGGATGGCATGGGCGGCCGTGGCGACCCATTGCGCCGCCGGTTCTCTCAGGCGTAGCGTCGCGACACCCGAATTGGGTCGCGAGATAGGGTTCGATGAGGAGGTCATGATGTTCGTGCAGATCATCGAGGGACAGACCGGCGATGCGGAAGGCGTCCGGCGCCAGGGCGAACGATGGCTGAGCGAGCTTCGTCCGGGAGCTTCGGGTTTCGTGGGGTCGACATCGGGTGTCTCGTCCGATGGACGGGCGATCACGATCGCCTGCTTCGAAACCGAGGCGGATGCCCGTGCCAACAGTGATCGCCCGGAGCAGGGAGCATGGTGGGCCGAGACCGCCAAGTACTACGACGGCGAGGCGGGTTTCAGGGAGACGTCCGATGTTCAGGAGATGCTCGGTGGACCTTCCTCGGAGGCGGGTTTCGTGCAGATCATGCGATCGAGTGGTGTCGATCGTGACGCGGTGGCCCGCTTGGACGAGTTGTTCGCCGGGTATTCGCCGTCCCGACCCGAGATCCTGGGGTTGCTGCGTTGTTGGACCGGCCCCGATACCTGTGTGGAGGCTGCCTACTTCACCACGGAGGCAGCGGCGCGGGAAGGCGAGCAAAAGGAGCTGCCTGCCGAGTTGCAGGCAGCGATGGCCGAGTCACCGGGTTCGATGGGGACCACCGAGTTCCTGGATCTGATCGACGCCCTGGTCTTCTGATCTCGACCATGGATCTGCCCGACCTTCACGCACGAGCAGTCGCCAACACCCAGGCCATCGTCGATGCGATGACCGTCGAGCAGATGCACAACGCCACTCCCTGCGCCGACTGGGATGTGACCGAGCTGCTGCACCATGTTGTGTACGGCAACCTCTGGGTGGCTCCACTGGTTGCCGGCGAGACGATCGAGCAGGTTGGTGATCGATTCGAGGGCGACATCCTTGCAGGCGACTTTTCCGAGGCCTACCGGCTTTCGGGACACCGGGCCGTCACGGCGTTCGAGGTCCCGGGCGCGATGGACGCGCCGTGCGCCGTGTCCTATGGACCGGTGCCCGGCAGCATCTACTGTGGTCACCGCTTCACCGACGTGCTGGTGCACGGATGGGACCTGGCCGCAGCAACCGGAGGTGACACCGAGCTTCCGGCGGAGCTGGTCGAGGCGTGCCTGGAGATCACGTTGCCCCAAGCGGCGATCCTCGGCGTCACCGGAGCGTTCGGCGACGGCATGGATCCGGGTGAGGAGGCGTCTCCACAGACCCGCCTCCTGGCGCTCCTCGGTCGCAGGGGCTGACGCGGTCGGGGCGGGTTTCGCGTCCAATCGGAGTGGCTTGTCAGGTTCCCACGCTCCGCGTGCTTCCCGTTTGGCCCAAGGGGTCTATGGCGCTATGGCCTTTTGCCTGCTTCGGCTGAGGATGCGGCCGACGAAGTCCGGCAAGGGTCGAGCGGCGAGCGTCACGACCGGGGACGGGAGAATCCGGGTCAGCTGGAACCCGCCCCGTGCCTCCCAACCCACGCCGGCCATGGCCCGGTTGCGCTCGATGGCCTTGATGATGGTGGTGGCCGCCAGCTCCGGCGGGTGTCCCATCGAGAAGCCACGCTTGGTCAACGCGACGGCTCTGGGGTTGTCGACATCACCGAAGAAGCGGGTGCGCTCGATGATTGCCGTGTCGATGAAGCCGGGGCAGATTGCGGTGACGCCGACACCGCGGGTTCCCCAGTCGGCTCGTACCGATCGGGAGAACATGAGTACTGCGGCCTTGGTCGTCGAGTAGGCGGGGGTCATCGCCTGGGGAAGGAAGGCGAGTCCCGACGAGAGGTTGATGACATGGCCGCGACCCTGCTCGAGCATCGCCGGCACAAAGGCGTGACAGCCGTGCAGAACGCCGTCGAGGTTGATCGATCGGATCCACTCCCAGTCGTCGAGCGACATGTCGAGGAATCGGCCCGACATGCCGACACCGGCGTTGTTCACGAGGATCTGAAGGGTCCCGTGTTCGCGATGCACCTGTTCGGCGAGCGCCACGACCGCTGCCCTGTTCGCAACGTCACATTGGAACGCAACCGACTCGACGCCGATCTCCTGGCATGCCTCGGCGGTTGCCTTGGCGGCCGCCTCGTTGATGTCGACCGCCAGCACCTTGGCACCCCGTTTGGCCATTGCCAGGGCGGTGGCCTGACCGATGCCGCTGCCCGCTCCGGTGATGAGAGCGGTCGAACCTGGAATCTGAACCTTGGCGCCCATGATGCCTCTTTCCCTAGGACGATCTGTCCGGCAGGCCTGAGAGAGGCATGTCGGCGAACGGGATCAACAGTAAACAGTTGTGGGGAATCCTTCCAGCTCAGAGGAAATGCCGTGCTGCGAGGCCGGCCGGTCGAGCCGGTGATCAGCCTTTCACGCAAATGGTCGGTTGCGGTCGTTTGTCGCAGAATATCCGGCAAGTCATGTGAAGATTCGACATATACCTCGACAGTTGCGAGTTTGATGTGCTTCACTGACCCGGTGGCATCGAACTATCGGCCGGGCCAGGTCGCCGAACTGTTGGGTGTAAGCGTCGACACGGTGCGTCGCTGGTGCGACGAGGGGCGCCTGAAGACGACGCGCAGTCCCGGTGGTCACCGCCTGGTGCCGGGCAAGGCACTGGCCGGGTATCTGGGCGAACAGGCCGACGCCTACGAGCCCGACTCCCTGCCGGTGCAGTCGGCGCGCAACCGGTTCACCGGGATCGTCACCCGAGTCGAGAGGGACAAGTTGACCGCGATCGTCGAGATCCAAGCCGGTCCGCACCGCGTCGTCTCGCTGATGACCCGTGAGGCGGCCGACGAGCTCGCCCTCGAACCCGGAGATCTGGCGGTTGCCGCCGTGAAGGCCACCGCCGTCGTCATCGAGGTCCCAAACCACTGAGTGTTCCGCCTCCTCTCGGCAAAGGAGCTCCAACGTGAAGCGAATTCTCACGCTGATGCTGGTGCTGTCGGCCTTGTCCGGCCTGTTCCTCACCAGTTGCGGTGACGACGATTCGACCGAGAGCGAGTCCGGCTCGAGCACCGACGGGACCGCAGCGGCTGCGCCCCTCTTGGGTCTCGAGGGATCGATCACGGTGTCGGGGGCGCAGTCGCTCGCCGACGCGCTCGGTCGGATCGGCGAGGACTTCATGGCCGCCAATCCCGCAGTGGAGGTCAGCTTCACCTTCGACTCGTCGGCGACGCTGGCAACCCAGATCCTCGAGGGCGCTCCCGCCGATGTGATCATGTTCGCCTCGTCGGCGGAGATGATCAGGCTCACCGACGCGGGCCTGATCGCAGGCAAGCCGGTGGTGTTCGCTCGCAACAAGTTGATCATCATCACCAAGCCGGGCAATCCGGAACGGATCGGGAGCCTCGCCGACCTCGCCGACGCGGGCGTGATCTCGCTGTGCGGCGAGGGCGTACCGTGTGGCCGGTATGCCAAGGCGGCCCTCACCACCGCCGGGGTCGTCCTCCCGGAGTCCAACGTGACGCGCGGTCGGAATGCCGGAGCGACCCTCATTGCCGTGGCCGAGGGCGACGCCGCCGCCGGCATCGTGTACGTGACCGACGCCCTGGGCGCGGGCGACACCGTCGAGTCCGTTGAACTGCCCGATGGGGAGAACGTGGTTGCCGACTACCCGATCGGCGTTCTCGAGGCATCGACCAGCTCAGCAATCGCCGACGCGTTCCGGTCGTACGTGCTGAGCGATGAGGGTCAGGCGACCCTCGCGGACTTCGGATTCCTGGGACCCACGTGAACCGATCCGAGCGGCGGCCACCCGCCGGTGTCGTGATCGCCGCAGCGGTCACGGTGGCGTTCTTCGCGATCCCGCTCGTCGGGATCATCCAACGAGCGAACTGGTCGGCCGTCCGGGCCGACCTCACCACCCCCGAGTCCCTCGAGGCGCTCCGCCTCTCACTGGTCTGCTCCGTTTCGGCCGCGGCGCTTTCGATCCTGTTCGGCACGCCCCTCGCCTGGGTCCTGGCGCGCGTTCACATCCCCGGGCGCCCGTTCATCCGAGGGCTGGTCCTGTTGCCGATGGTGCTGCCCCCGGTCGTCGGGGGTGTGGCGTTGCTTGCCGCGTTCAGCCTTCGCAGTCCGATCGGCGGGTGGCTCCACGACGAGTTCGGCATCCAGCTCACGTTCTCGACGGCCGGGGCCATCATGGCCCAGACCTTCGTCGCCATGCCCTTCTTCGTGATCACGGTCGAAGGGGCGATGCGCAGCATGGACCAGCGTTTCGAGGACGCGGCTGCGTGCCTGGGCGCCAACCGGTTCACGGTGTTCCGCCGGGTCACCCTGCCGCTCATCGCTCCGTCGGTGGCGGCCGGAGCGGTGCTGGCATGGGCGCGGGCGCTGGGCGAGTTCGGCGCCACCATCACCTTTGCCGGCAACATTGCCGGCCGAACAAGAACACTCCCGCTCGCCGTCTATCTCGAGCTCGAGAGCGATCAGGAGGCTGCCATCGCACTGAGCCTCGTGCTCGTCGTCGTCTCCCTCGTCGTGCTTGTCTCGCTCCGGGACAAGTGGTTCATTCGGGCATGAGCCTCGACGCCACCTTCGGCCTCCGGCTCGGCGACCTCGACCTCGACGTCGCGCTGCTCGCGCCCTCGGGGGCGGTCACCGCCGTGCTCGGGCCCAATGGCGCCGGCAAGACCACCCTGTTGCGGGCCATCGCCGGGAGCGTCGCCATCGACACCGGGGCGATCACCCTCGAGGGCACCACCCTCGACGAACCCCCCGGGACCTTTGTCGCCCGGGAGCGGCGAGGGCTCGGCATCGTCCACCAGGACTACCTGCTCTTCCCGCACCTGACCGTGCTCGACAACGTCGCGTTCGGGCCGCGCTCAAAGGGTCGCTCCACGGCCGATTCTCAGGCGATTGCCGCCGGCCTCCTCGACCGGGTGGGGGTCACCTCGAGCGCCAAGGTCAAACCCCGAGCTCTGTCCGGCGGCCAGGCCCAGCGGGTGGCGCTTGCCCGAGCTCTGGCCACCGACCCCGCAGCGCTGCTCCTCGACGAGCCTCTCGCTGCGCTCGACGCCGGCACCCGTGTCGAAGTCCGCCGAGACCTCCGCCGTTTCCTTGCGGACTTCGACGGTCCCACCGTTCTGGTGACCCACGACCCCATCGATGCGCTGGCGCTTGCCGACCACGTGGCCATCCTCGAGGCCGGTCGGTTCACCCAGACGGGCACGATCGCCGAGGTGACCGCCCGACCTCGATCCCGCTATGTCGCCGACCTCATCGGCACGAACCTCGTCCACGGCACTGCCGTCGATACCACGATCACCACCGAGCGTGGAGCGACGCTCACCATCGCCGAGGCCCACGACGGTGCGGTCTTCGCCACGGTTGCTCCCTCCGCCGTTGCCCTCCACCACGCCAGACCCGAAGGCAGCCCGCGCAACCGATGGGCCACGACGGTCCAGCATCTCGACCTGATCGGCGACCGGATTCGGGTTCGCCTGGCCCCGCCCCTCGATCTCGTCGCCGAGATCACCCCTGCCGCCGGCGCCGAGCTCGGACTCCGCGAAGGAGACCCCGTTTGGGCCACCGTCAAGGCAACCGAGATCCGGACCTACCCCAGATGAGAAGTCCTGCCCCGCCGCCGTCTCGGGCATGTCTTCGCCCGAGTTCCAGATCGAGACCTGACGTCGGTGGGTCAAGGGTCGAGGGCGTCCAGGTCGTCCGCAGTGCTCCACTCCCCGAGGAGCCTCACGTTGAGCACGGCGCCGGCGAGCTTCTCGGGGAAGATTGCCAGGACGTTGTCGACGCCGGTGGCGGAGGGTGAGCGGATTGCCTGGAAGTCGTGTTGGTGTGCGGCCTCGCCGATCTCCTTTTTTTTCTTTTTTTTTTTTTAACTTGTCACCCTACGAGTACGGATTGCCTGGAAGGCGTGTTGGTGTGCGGCCTCGCCGATCGCCTGGGTGAACCGGTGGTCCTCTCGGACGAGGTCGGGCGGTGTGATCCCGATCGCTTCCAGCGTCGCTGCATCGGTGAGGTCGAGGACCTTGTCCAGGTCGGCGCTGATCTCGAACAGCTCGCGGGGCAGCAGCGCGTCGACGTTGAAACCTTGCCGCTCGGCCTGTCTCGTCAGCTCCGCGACGACGCACGGACGGGTCAGGCAGAGGTAGAGGGCCGGGAAACTGTGCGGCGGGTTGAAACGGCCTCCGAGCCGGCGCGCACCGTCACCGCTGCGGGGGTCAAAACCCTTCGCCTGGTTCCGGTAGGCAACGATCCCTTCAAACCTTTCGCCTGGTTCCGGTAGGCAACGATGGAGAGCGAGGCCGCCGGGGAGTGGCCGAGTGCCCGCGGATCGAGCGACGGCATGTCAGACGGTCACGCCCTCCGCCAACGCAAGCAGTAGGTCGACCACGCGCTGGTACCGGCCGGCGGCGATGAGGTCGAGGGGCTTCTCGTAGCCGAGGTCGGGGTTCGGCGAGCGCATCCAAAACCGGGCGGCGTCGTCGCGCATGACGCGCCGAGCGAGGTCGACGACCGCACGGAGTTCGAGCAGGCGCTCCTCGGCGTCCCGGCGTGGCGTGGCGGCCTGCGCCTTCCACCGGGCCACGCTTCGAGGGTTGGTGTCGCTCACCCGTGCCAGGTCGGCCGTGTCGACGACGTCACCCTCGTAGAGGTGGTCCAACAGAGAGGTGAGTGTCGTCATGGTCTCCTCGTCGCCCTAACATGTAGTGATACGTCGTGTATATGTCCTACTATACGTCGAGCCGCTCGCTCGAGCAGGCGCTCCTCGGCGGCCCGGCGTGGCGTGGCGGTCTCGGCCTTCCACCGGGCCACGCTTCGAGGGTTGGTGTCGCTCACCCGTGCCAGGTCGGCCGTGTCGACGACGTCACCCTCGTAGAGGTGGTCCAACAGAGAGGTGAGTGTCGTCATGGTCTCCTCGTCACCCTAACATGTAGTGATACGTCGTGTATATGTCCTACTATACGTCGAGCCGCTCGTAAGGAGACCATCCAGTGGACCTCGCCTTCGGACACGGCTTCAGGCTGACGTTCAGGACTTCAGCGGCCTCCTCGATGGTGAGTTCGTCCGGACGACTGATCTCCCCTCATGTCGGTTCGCCCGTGGCGATCGCCGGATCGTCCGTTGCCGGGTCGAGCAGGTGGAGCCCTCGGTCCTCGGCGTCGTTGGCGTCGAGGAAGGCATTCGTCTGTTCGAGCAGTGCGCGTGTGATGGCGAGCGTGGACCAGTCCATGCGGGCGGTCCAACGACGTACGCGGTCCAAGTAGGTGACGAAGAGGTCGGGCCGGTCCTGGCGGCTGAGCCGGCGAAGCGCCCGTAGGTAGTCATTGCGGGAGATGGTCGGGATCACGGCCCGCTGCTCGTCACCGGCGATGTACTCGGCGTTCATCACGGCGCGCGCCAGGCGCCCGTTGCCGTCGTCGAAAGGATGGACCTCGGCGACGAGGAAGGCAGCGAACGTTCCCCGTTGGGTCGGGGTGGTCAGCGTCTCGAGGATCTCGTACCCGCGTCGAAGGGTGCCTTCGACCAGGTCGGGCGCCACGAAAACGGTGTTGCCGGCTTGGTTCGGATAGAGCTTGAACTCGCCCGGTCGTTTGTCCGGACGACCGCCGAGGATGAGGTGATGCCAGGTCTGGAGCAGCTCGATGAACTCCTCGGCCGACCCGGTACGACGACGCATCTCGGTCTCGTCGGCGACGAGCTGGTAGGTGCCCAGCACATCGTGGGCGTCCTCGGGACGGGCCGCTGGGACCTCGCCCTCGAACACGATGCGCTCTGCCTCTTCGGGGGTGAACTCGGTTCCCTCGATGAAGTTCGAGAAGTACGCCTCCCAGAACGAGAGCGTCGCACGACGGGCCGCGTCGGCGGGCAGCGCTGGATGGGTCGTGACCACGTCGCGCAGGTGGTTGGCGAGCAGCTCGAAGCGAAGAGTCCGCCCTTGGTCGAACGGGATGCCGGCGGCTCGGGCCTTCATCGCCGTCGACCCGGACGTGGAGTCCCGCGTCCCGAGCGCGGCACCGACGATCTCGTTGAGCGTCTCGACGCGAGCAGGCGACACGTCGAGCGTGTTGGCGAGTGCCTCGGCGGCGTCGCGGTAGCCGCTCACCTGGTCAGCGCCGTCGACGGCACAGAGGTGATCGATCCAGTCGGCGAGCTCGGCCCGCGACAAGGTGGCCGGCGGCCGATCGCTTCGCTTCCGGGTCGGGCGGGTGTTGTCGAGCATGGCGCGCGGGGAGCCGCCCACTTCCGGTTGCGGTAGTTGCCCGACACCATGGTGAGGATCCCTTTGTCCTCGAGGTGCCCGATGCCGGTGTTTGCGTTCGTCGCCGCCACGTCCAGCTCGCGTTGAACGAGCGGGGAGTCGACCACCGGCCGACGGACGAGCAAGTCAGCCAGCCGGTGAGCGGAGGCCCTACGCCGGGCCGTGATTCGCTCGTTCCATCCGGCCCGGATCGTGGCGAGGTCCGTGGCGAGCGCGCGGCCGTTGTCGATCGCCCGGAACGATGCGTCGGCGATCAGCTCGACGATGGTGGTCGGCTCACCTTCGCGGTACGCGGTGAGCGTGGCGAAGTAGGCATCGGTGTTCGTCAGCAGTTCAGCGGACACCGGCACCGTCACGGTTCGCGTGAGCCGCTTGGCGCGCAGCAGCGAGTGGAGGAGTGCCCGGCCGGTTCGACCGTTCCCGTCGGGGAACGGGTGGATGGTCTCGAACTGGGCGTGAGTGATGGTCGCCTGCACGAGTATCACCCAACTCGGCGAGAGCGATCGCCTTGGCCGACGCGGTGAGGTTCTCGATCCTTGACGAGGAGCGCGGGAATCCCAGGATGACCTCCTTCGTGGTGGTCCAGATGTGGGTGTCCCGGCGGCGCGTCCGCTCACTGTCACTTAAGCCAGTGGATCCAGTCGAGCGTCGATTCGAGCGGGTCGTCGAGGAGCGCAGCGAGGGCGACGACGAGGTTGTCGGGGTAGGCGTTGCTGCCGCGGTGGAAGCGTCGAGGCGAGGTGAAGATCACCCCGCTGTGGTGGTCGCCGCGTGCGGACCAGGACCGGACGATGCGGTCGAAGTCGCGGGCGTTCTCGGTGACCACGACCCGACCTTCACCGGTCGCAGCGCGCAGGAGATCATCGTCTTCGAGTCCGCAGAGAGCGGGGTCGTCGGACGCGGCGAGGACGTCGTGGCCTTGGTCGCGCAGTCGTTGTGCGGCGCGACGTGAGTGGTGCACGTCGAGAAGGAGCTTCACCGGGTGAGAAGGTCTTGCCGGCGGCGCCACAGCGCCTCGGCCTGTTCGGCGGCCGCAGCATTCGCAGCGATCTCGCCATCGACCTCTTCGGTGAACTCGGCGTAGTAGCCGAGCGCGGCCTCCACTTGCTCGCGGCGAAGCCCGAACAGCTCGGTCACCCGTTCCACGCGTTTCCGGGCCGGGATGTCACCCCCGACCGTCCCGGCGATGACTTCCCACACGTCGGGCCCGCCGAGCAATCCCGCTCGCCGCCCGCCGGCACCGTCACGGAAGACGATCAGGGGGTGCCGACGCAGCCGGAGACCTTCGTCGATGAGCTCCTCCGCCAAGGCGGATGCGGAGCGGTCTTGCGCCTCGGCCTCCGTCTTGAGACGCTCCATGATGCGAGCCTCCCGGAACCGCACCGACATCGGATGTGTCATGACTACAGTGTAGTCGTTCGTGTTCGTGCATGCCCACGAGAAACTGAGTTACAAGGCGCCCGCCGGTCGGGTGCGTCGGTCGGGGTGACCGACTTGGAGATCCGGGCCGGCCACTTGTAGTCGCTCTGGACCGGCTTCAAGTCAGGACCGGCGGCCCGATGGGCGTGGCGCGCCAGAGCGCCTTCCACCTGTTGCTCGCGATTCTCCCTTGA
Organism: uncultured Actinomycetes bacterium; assembly: GCA_963743945.1. Classification (GTDB taxonomy): domain Bacteria; phylum Actinomycetota; class Acidimicrobiia; order Acidimicrobiales; family CADCSY01; genus JACOTK01. The sequence continues at coordinate 20,878 of CAVURO010000006.1, read as the reverse complement.
CGGTCCCGGTTGGGCGACCTAATGTCCACCAATCCGATCGAGTTTATGGAGATAATGATGAGCGTTCTCGAAAAGCACGTCCACCTCCCGGATTCACCGGTGGTCACGCCACGCAACCCCCTCGTGGATGTGGCCGCCGGTGCCAGGGTGCGCCGCCGGCAAGGGGTCCCGCGATGGGCTCGCCGCCTCGCCGGACCGGTCGTGCTCATCGCCGTCTGGCAGCTCTTGTCCTCGGCGGGTTGGCTCGACAGTCGGACGCTCGCCTCACCTGCCGAGGCACTGTCCGCCGCTCGGCAGCTCTTCGTCGACGGTGAGCTCCAGGAACATCTCTGGGTTTCACTGCGGCGGGTGCTCTGGGGTCTCGCCTTCGGCGTGAGCGCCGGCCTCGGTCTCGCGGTCCTGGCCGGCACGTCCCGGCTCGGTGAGGACGTGCTCGACTCCACCGTCCAATTCCTCCGGGGGATCCCGGTGCTCGCCCTGACCCCGCTGCTCATCATCTGGCTCGGGATCAACGAGGAGCCCAAGATCGCCATGGTCGCCCTGGCCGTGACGTTTCCCATCTACCTCAACACCTACGGCGCCATTCGGGGCGTCGACGCCAAGCTGGTCGAGACCGCCCAGGTGTTCGGCGTCCGCCGGTGGAGCCTGGTGCGCAACGTCGTCTTCCCCGGTGCTCTGGCCGGGTTCCTCGTAGGATTGCGCTACGCCCTCGCCGTCTCCTGGCTGGTGCTGGTGATCAGCGAGCAGATCAACGCCACCAGTGGTGTCGGCTACCTGATGATGGAGGGCCGCATGGCCTTCCGCACCGACCTGATCGTCGTCGGCCTGTTCATCTACGGCTTCCTCAGCCTTGCCTCCGACCTGCTGGTCCGCGGCCTCGAAGCCCGCTTCCTTGGCTGGCGCCGGGGGTTCACCGGCTCATGAGCGCCGTGATCGCCCGCAACGTCTCCCGCGTCTTCGACGGCCGTGTCGTGCTCGACGGGCTCGAGCTCGACATCCGGCCCGGCGAGTTCGTGGCCCTCCTCGGTCGCAGCGGCTCGGGGAAGAGCACCTTCCTTCGCTGCCTCGCCGGCCTCGACCCCGAGATCGAGGGCTCGCTCCTCGTCCCCGGTCGCCGGGCCGTCGTGTTCCAGGAACCGCGGCTGCTCCCGTGGCGCCGGGTGCTCGACAACGTGGTCCTTGGCCTGCGCGCCGATGACGCCGCCGAACAGGGCCGCGCCGCCCTCGACGAGGTCGGCCTCGCCGACCACCACCGGGCCTGGCCCGTCACCCTCTCGGGCGGCGAGGCCCAGCGGGTTTCCCTCGCCCGAGCCCTCGTCCGCGATCCGGAGCTGCTGCTGCTCGACGAGCCCTTCGGCGCCCTCGACGCCCTCACCCGGATCAAGATGCACGCACTCCTGCAGGAGCTGTGCGCCCGCCATCGCCCGGCCGTCCTGCTCGTCACCCACGACGTCGACGAGGCCATCATCCTCGCCGACAGGGTGCTCGTGCTCCGCGACGGGCGCTTTTCCCTCGATCGTGAGGTCGAGCTTCCCAGCCCCCGGCTGCGCTCCGGCGAAGCGTTCGCCCGCCTCCGCACGGCCCTCCTGGCCGAGCTCGGCGTCGACGAGCTCGGCCAGGAGGCGCCCACGCCTGACCCACCCCAATCCCCCCCAACCCCCCAAGGAGAACCCCATGCGACACCCTCTTCGACGCGCGAGACCCCTCGGCGCCGTCTTCATCCTCCTCGCCCTGCTGGCCGGCGCCTGCGGTAGCGATTCGACCTCGACGGCTGCGCCCGACACCTCACCCGAGAACGTCGCCGATGCCGAGACGCTCGACCTCTCCGGCGTCACCCTCCGCGTCGGCGACTTGGGCGGTACCCAGCAGGCCGGCCTCGAAGCGGCCGGCGAGGCCGACACCCCTTACACCATCGAGTGGAGCAAGTTTCCCAGCGGGCCGCCGGCTATCGAGGCCATCAACGCCGGTGCCGTCGACTTCTCGATCATGGGCGACACCCCGCCGATCTTCGCCGCCGCCGGCGGCGTCGACACCAAGGTCGTCGCCCTCGCCCGTCCGAAGGACAAGGGCTCGCCGTACCTGCAGGTCCTCGTGCGCGGGGACTCCGCCATCCAGACGGTGGCCGACCTGAAGGGCAAGAGCGTCGCCGTCGCCCAGCACACGATCATGGAGTACTTCCTGCGCAGGGCGCTGGAGGGCGAGGGGCTCGGCATCGACGACGTGAAGCCGGCGTTCCTGCAGCCGGCCGACGCCCAGGCCGCCTACACCAGCGGGAACGCCGACGCCTTCGTGTCGCTGGAGCCGTTCACGACCATCACCAACTCGGCGGTGAAGAGCCGGGCCATCGCCGGCAGCGGCGACTACTTCACCAGCCAGACCCTCGCCGTCGTCCGGGGCGACGCTCTCGACGACCCGGCGGTGGCCGCCTCCATCGGCGACTACCTCCGGCGGGTCATCCGCACCTACCGGTGGGAGCTCGACAACATTGACGCCTGGGTGCCCATCTACGCGGCGACCACCAAGGTCCCGGAGAACCTGGCCGCCGCCACCATCGCCAGCACCGCCGTGCGCTGGCAGCTCATCGACGACGACGCGGTCCGGGTCCAGCAGGAGCAAATCGACACGTGGGCCAAGGCCGGCGCCATCCCCGACGGCATGAAGGCCGAGGATCAGTTCGATACCCGTTTCAACACCCTCATCAAGGAGGTCATCCAGTGACAACCATCGAAGCCAACCCGACCCTGCAGGTCCGAGCCCTCTCCGGCGCCATCGGCACCGAGCTCCGGGGCCTCGACCTCAAGCGCCCGCTGCGCGGCGACAGGCCCGTCTGATGGGTCGGGAGTACCCGGGATTCGAAGGGCGTGTCGAGCGGCTGGCGAGCGAGTCGACCCCCTGGTGGCCGCCGTCGGTCACGCCGCCGGATGGTGCGCCGAACGTGGTGCTGGTGCTGCTTGACGACATGGGGTTCAGCGACATCGGACCCTTCGGGTCGGAGATCCCGACCCCGACGCTCGACCGGTTGGCGGCCGGCGGGCTTCGCTACGCCAACTACCACACAGCGCCACTGTGCTCCCCGGCGCGGGCCGCCATCCAGACAGGGCTCAACCCCCACAAGGCCGGCTTCGCGTCCGTCTCCAACTTCGATCCCGGGTTCCCCGGCTGGACCATGGAGATCAGTCCCGACGTCCGCACCCTGCCCGAGGTGCTGCGGGCGTCGGGCTACGCCACCTACGCCGTCGGCAAATGGCACCTGACCCGCGATGCCACCATGCACGACGGCGCAGCGCGGGCGTCGTGGCCGTTGCAGCGGGGTTTCGACCGCTTCTACGGGATCCTCGAGGGGCTGACCAACCTCCACCACCCGCACCGGCTGGTGAGCGACAACTCCCCCGTCGAGGTTGACGAGTACCCCGAGGGCTACTACTTCACCGACGACATCACCGACCGGGCAATCAGCTTCCTGAAGTCGTTGCGGGCCCATGATGCCACCAAGCCGTTCTTCCTCTACCTGGCCCACGCAGCGGTGCACGGCCCGCTCCAAGCCAAGGCCGACGACATCGCTCGCCACCACGGCCGCTACGGCGACGGGTGGGACGCGTTGCGCGAGCAGCGCTTCGCCCGGCAGCTCGAGATCGGCCTGTTCCCCGAGGGCACGGCGCTGTCGCCCCGTAACCACGAGCCCGGTCACGACGTGCGGCCGTGGGCCGACCTCCCGGCTGACGAGCAGGCCCTGTTCGCCCGCTACCAGGAGGTCTACGCGGCAATGGTCGACAACGTCGACCAGAACCTGGCCCGCCTGCTCGCCACCATCGAGCTGCTCGGCGATCTCGACAACACCGTCGTGCTGTTCACCTCCGACAACGGGGGCACCGAGGAAGGTGGCGAGCGTGGCTCGCGCAGCTACTTCAAGCAGTTCGGCGGACCCAGCGCCGCCGGCTGGGAGCTCGATGTGCCACGCGACCCCGACCTCATCGGTGGGCCGCAGACCCTCGTGCACTACCCGAAGGGCTGGGGCATGGCGTCGAACACGCCCTTCCGGCTCTACAAGGCCGGCACCCACGCCGGCGGCGTGCGGGTGCCGTTCGTGGTGTCGTGGCCGGCAGGGATCCCCGAGTCGGAGCGGGGCAGGATTCGCCACCAGTACCAGTACGTGAACGACCTGCTGCCGACGATCCTCGATCTGGCCCACATCGCCGACCCGGGCGAGCGCGACGGCCGCAGCTTCGCCCCGTCGATCCGTGACGGCAGTGCCACGAGCACCCATCTCGAGCAGTACTCGGAGTGCCTCGGCAACCGGAGCTTCTACCGGGAGGGGTGGAAGCTGGTGACCCTGCACGGGCCGGGCACGCCGTTCGACGACGGCTCGTGGGAGCTCTACGACCTCACGGCCGATCCGACCGAGACCACCGACCTTTCGGCCGAGCGGCCCGACAAGGTGCGGGAGCTCGCCGACGCCTGGGAACAGGCGGCATGGGACAACGCCGTCTTCCCGCTCGACGACGGCGCCGGCCTGCTGCTCCGCCGCCGGCCTCAGGAAGCGGCGTTCCGGGAGCCGGTGACGCTCCTGCCCGGCACGCCCTCGTTGGAGCGCTATCGCTCCCAGCGGCTGGTGGCCTTCCGCTCGTTCACCGTCGAGGTCCGCCTCGAGCACGAAACCGCCGACCAGGGCGTGCTCGTCGCCCATGGTGACCAGGGTGGCGGCTACTCGCTCTTCGTCGAGGACGGCCGGCTGCACTTCGCCTACAACCAGTACGGCGAGCTGCGCCTGGTCGACGCCGGACCCCTGCCGGCCGGCAGCACGATGGTCGGCCTGCGCGCCGACGCCGGGCCCGACCTCACCTGGGACTGGTCGGTCGAGGTCGATGGCTCGCCGGCAGGCTCGCTGCCCGGCACCGAGATGCTCGTCGGACTCACCCCGTTCCAGGGGATCGACGTGGGCATCGACCGCCGCTCACCGGTGGTTTGGCCCGTCTACGAGCGCCACGGCTCTTTCCCCTACTCCGGCTATCTCCGTTCGGTCACCTACACGCCCGGCGAGCCGGCACCCTACAATCCCGAGGCGGTCCTCGCCGCCCTCGAGCAGGCCCGCCTCGCGGCTCAATAGCCGTCGGCCGCAGTCCGAGTTGAGCGAGTTGCGAGGCGCCATCGCCACATGGCGCCTTGTAACTCATGGCCTGTACAATGCATGCCATGACCGCAACGAGCAATGCCAAGGTCTCACACCGAGGGCAGACCAGCCTCCCGGCCGAGCTGCGGCATCGCTGGGGAATCGCCGAAGGTGGTGAAGTCGGTTTCATCGACCTGGGGGACGCAGCCTTGATGGTTCCGGGCGGAGTGACCGTGGCTCGACGTGAACTTCGGCGTGTATTGGCGGACCGCTATGACCAGGGTCTCGCAGCCATCGCCGATCCGGACCTCGCAGACCAGTAACGGCCTGGTGGCGGCCGAGGTTGTGGTCTTGGACGACCGCCTGCTCATCGAGGAGCTGTTGGTTGGACTCCCGCGGGGCCGGCGTCGCCCGAGCATGTTCACGACGTCGTATTGGTACTACCGAGCGTGTCGAGCGGCGGTTGCCGGTGCTGGGGGTCACTTGTCCGGCCCCTTCGCGCAACTGGTCGTGCGCGAGCAGGAGAGAGCGATCCTGAGCCTGCTCGAACTGCGAGAGGACATCGGACTTCCTGATCCGCGCTCCACGGTGCCGGCGATGGCGGATGCGTCACGGCGTCACGGCGTCACGAATCTCCTCAACCTCGAAGCTGTCGCCGCGGCACGCCTGCTGGGTGCCACGGTCTGGTTGTCGGCGCCGGCTGCGAATGGAGTCCTCCCTGCCGTCCTCGACGCGGAAGGGCTTCGCTGGACCGTGGTCTCACTCGCGAACGTTGGCTGAAACCCGGTCGGGCTACTCGCGCTGCTGCTTCTCGTCGCCCGTCACGAGGTTGACCCATCCACGTGCTGCAGCTGTTGAGCGTCGCCGGCACAGGCGCTTGTACGGTTCGATTTGTCCTGCGCTGATCGCGCAACGACGAACTTGTACGGTACGGTTACAATACGCCTGTGCGTACACTTCCGGGAGAGCCAGTGGTCGGACGTCCCTCACGACAAGCGATCTACGACCGCCTCGTCGTGGCGTTTGCCGAGCTGCGCGAACGGATGGGTGGGCTCCCGAACCCGGTGGAGGCCGAGGGCATCTGGACGACGATCTGGTACGAGGAGGCTCATCACTCCACGGCGATCGAGGGCAACACCCTCGTGCTCAAGCAGGTCGAGCGGCTCTTGGCCGATGGCGTTGCGGTCGGAAACAGGGAGCTCAAGGAGTACATGGAGGTCCAGGGCTATGCCACCGCCGCCAAGTGGGTCTATGGCCAAGCGCTGGAGCCGGGCGCCTGGACCGATGGCGAGCTCCTCACGATCACCGAGGTCCGCCAGGTCCACACCACGGCGCTCGGGCCCGTCTGGGACGTCGCTCCTCATCCGGACGCGACGGACCGCGAGGCGCCGGGCAGCTTCCGTGAGCACGACATCCGCCCCTTCCCGGGCGGCATGACCCCTCCGTCCTGGACGGATGTGGCGGCAGCTGTTCGCAACTGGCTGGACGAGTTGAGTCACGTGCGCGAAGCAGAGCGTCCCATTGAAGCGCTGGCGCGCGCCCACGGCAGCTTCGAGCGCATCCACCCGTTCCTCGACGGCAACGGTCGCACCGGACGACTCCTGCTCAACCTGGTTCTCGTCCGACTCGGCTACGCCCCCGCGATCATCTACAAGCGCGATCGGACGAGGTACATCAACGCGCTGCGGTCGGCCGACGCCGGCGACCCAGGGCCGCTCGGCGAGATGATCGCTCGATCCGTGCTCGACAACCTCTACCGCTTCATCGTCCCGGCAGTGGCAGGTCCCAACCGCCTGGTGCCCCTGGCTGCCCTCAGCAACGACACGCTCACCGAGGGAGCGCTGCGCGTGGCGGCGAACCGCAGCCGCCTCCAGGCCCAGAAGGGCCCGGACGGACAGTGGCGAAGCACCCGAGCTTGGGTGGACGATTACGTCGCATCACGCCACAAGCGCGAACGGTGACGCGCCGGTGAGAGCTGATGTACCGCATCGGCCACGCCGGCCAACAGGCGGCGCTCCTCTGGTTGGCGGGAACCAGAAGTGGCGGCAACGACGTCCAATGCATCGTGCAAGCTGTGGTGGTGCGAAGGATTGCGTGGGCGATGATGCTGGTGCTCGCAGCCTGTGGTGCCGACACGATGCCCGTCACAACCGAGGCCAAGGTCGCGGAGGCTCGGGCCGACGAGATCGAACTTGATCGCGCCACGATCGTGGCGCGAGAAGCAGCTTGGATCGCCGCCCGGCCGGCGGCGTATGCGTACGACGTCGAGACGGAGTGCAAGTGCTTGATGGCCGGCATCTACCGCGTCACCGTGGAAGGCGAGGAAGTCCTGGCGGTTGAGCCTCAGGACCCTGATGCCGAGCCGTACCGCATGTACCCACCGCCGATGATCGACGGTGCCTTCGCCATGCTCGACGAGCCTCTGGCACTCGCTGCGGATGGGGAGATCCCGAGCGGGGCGGCATCGGCCGCCTTTGAAGCGACCTTCGGCTACCCGGCCGCCTTCACAGTCACCGGAAGCGGCGGACTTCCCTCCTATCACGTCGAGATCCGAGACTTCACACCACTCGACCCTGCGGTGTTGGACCGGCCGCCGCTCGGACTCGCCGTGATCGTGAGCAATCAGAGCCACGACGACCCCGAGGTCGGCCTGACCGTCACCGTCGACGGCGACGTGATGATCGAGCGTTCCTTCGCTGTCGAGGGCGGGCACACGTTCGTCAGCTATCGCCTACCCCTTGAGCCTGGCGACCACCGGGTGGTCATACGAGCCGACACGGGGGCGACCCACGAACGGGTCGTCACCCTGGGTGCTGAGCGGCGCTACCTGGCGATCTCGTACTGGGGAGGCGATTCGTCGTCACCTGCCGCATTCTCTGTCGACGAGCGCAACGAGCCCTTCGGCATCGCGTGACCACGCGGGCATGACGGCGCTCGTCGCCGCAACCTGTCGCGCAAGCCGTAGTGTCATGCCAAGGTCACGCCGGCCGTTTCGGACCCGTGGAACGACCAAGGCCGAGGCACCGGGCTGTCGTCGCTCATGACGCCATCATCTCGAACCCGGGTCGGAACCCAGTCGGATTTCGACGGGCGCTCCCGGGAAGTGCGCTCCGCTCTCGGGCATCAGCCGCCGAGGACCACGAACTCGGGCCGCTCGCCGTAGTGGTGCACGACACGAACGAGGGCCCGCTCGGCCGCAGCCCGGGCGACGCGACTGCGGGTCTCCTCGGTGTCAGCCATCGCCTGCCACCCGAGCCGGCTCGACCTCGGCGAGGTGTTCCGCCACGTCGTCACCACGGACGCCGGTGTCGATGACATCTGCGTAGGCGCGTGCCCAGGGGACGACGGGCAGGCCGTCGACGGAGTCGACCAGCGCGCTCGTACAAGGTGTCGGGAAGGGCGCCAAGCGCAGTCGACCGCCGTCCACGACACGTAGCCCCAGGTCCCGGCAGACGCCCTGCAGCTCCGCGGGGGTGTCGACGTCGAGCGTACAACGCATCGAGCGGGGCGATGGTCATCGAGCTATCGCCTACCCCTTGAGCCTGGCGACCACCGGGTGGTCATACGAGCCGACACGAGGGCGACCCTCGAACGGGTCGTCACCCTGGGTGCTGAGCGGCGCTACCTGGCGATCTCGTACGGGGGAGGCGATTCATCGTCACCTGACGCATTCTCTGTCGACGAGCGCAACGAGCCCTTCAGCATCGCGTGACCACGCCGGCATGACGGCGCTCGTCGCCGCAAGCTGTCGCGCAAGCCGTAGGGTCATGCCAAGGTCACGCCGGCCGTTTCGGACCCGTGGAACGACCAAGGCCGGGGCGCCGGGCTGTCGTCGCTCATGACGCCATCGTCTCGAACCCGGGTCGGAACCCAGTCGGATTTCGACGGGCGCTCCCGGGAAGTGCGCTCCGCTCTCGGGCATCAAGCCGCCGAGGACCACGAACTCGGGCCGCTCGCCGTAGTGGTGCACGACACGAACGAGGGCCCGCTCGGCCGCAGCCCGGGCGACGCGACTGCGGGTCTCCTCGGTGTCAGCCAACGCCTGCCACCCGAGCCAGCTCGACCTCGGCGAGGTGTTCCGCCACGTCGTCACCACGGACGCCGGTGTCGATGACGTCCGCGTAGGCGCGTGCCCAGGGGACGACCGGCAGGCCGTCGATGGAGTCGACCAGCGCGCTGGTACAAGGTGTCGGGAAGGGCGCCAAGCGCAGTCGACCGCCGTCCACGACACGTTGCCCCAGGTCCCGGCAGACGCCCTCCAGCTCCGCGGGGGTGTCGACGTCGACGTACAAGACGAGCGGGGCGATGGTCATCGAGAACGGGGCGAGCGCCGTTGCCGCCAACGCGCCGGTCACGGCGGCGGCCGTGCCGGCGGCTTCGAACTTGCCGGCGAGCTCGGTAGCTCCGGAGATCGGATCCCGCCACACGATGCTCGTCGGCCCAGCCGACGCCTGCCTCCTCGGCGGCCTGTCGGCCGCATTCGGACATGTAGTCGACGACCACGATGTCCGGTTGCGGCGGCCTCTTCAGGGTGCGGTGGACGTCACCCCGCTTTCCGGAAAGAGCCCGGCGAACGCGATGCGGCGCGCCGACGATCTCGACGACGGAAGCCATGACCATCCCGAGAGAAAACGAGTCCGTCGGCCGCAGAGTCAACCGAGACCTCGGCCTCGACCGGTTCTGAGGTCGTGGAAGGCTTGGCCAGGTGAACGAGAAGGCTGGCTTTAGCATCCATGGCACCAGGTGCCAGTCGAGCCGACCGAGCGCACTCTGCTCCCGTGTTCACGCCCCTCGCACCTGCCACTTCGCTGACTGCGCGGTTTCTTGACGAGCTGCGGCGTGTGCTCGACGCGTATGGCAACGATCCCCGCTTCGTCGACCGCGAGATCTCTGATGTCGAAGAATTCGATGTCGAAGGGGCGATGCGCTGGGCTTGATCAGTCCAATTCCGCCATCGCGGTGGGCAAGAGGGCTCGCAGACGCTCGATGATGTCCGCCCTCGTTTTCGGGTGCCGTCGTCGACGGGTGGCCATAGCGTCGATGCTCGCGAGCACGCCATCCCGGTGGAGGTGGACCTGCGCGAGCGTGAAGGCGTCAGCACTGACGGCTTCGACATCGTACGGTTCGCAAAGCTCGGGAGGAAAGTCCTTGAGGTTGTCGCTGACGATCGTGGGTGCACCGATGTGAACAGCCAACGCAAGGACGTGGCGGTCCTTCTCGTTGACTGGCATCGCATCGATCAGCGCGTCGGGTACGTCCACCAGCGCATGGGCCAACGCACGATTCAAGTGGCCGATTCGACGCTGGATTGCGGCGGGATCGAGGTCGGATCGCGCGTTCAGATTGCGCGTGACCTCGTCGAGGATCTGCGGGGACCAGTGAGGACGGAACAGGCGGCGAGTGGCCATTGTCGCCATCAGGTCGGTCACATCGATCCCGTAGAGGACGTTCGCGTCGAGGACGACGACGTAGCCGGCCAACGGATCGGCCGGAGCTACTCGTCGTAGAGGCCGAGGTCCTCGGCCTCAGCCGTCATAGCGGACAGCGCATCCTCCGCCTCGGCGTCGACCCGGTCGCGGTAGGCGAGCACGTCTGCCAACCGCAGACGCCGATGTGTCCCAACCATGTGGTGGGGGAGCTCGCCTGCCTCGATCTGCTTGATGAGGAATGGACGGCTCACGTTCAGGATCTCGGCGGCCTCGACGGTCGTGAGTTCGGCGTGCATCGGGATAACCGAGACGCCGTTGCCCGCCTTGAGGTTCTCGACGATGGAGACGAGCAGGTCATGGATGCCCTCGGGCAACTCGATCGCGATGCCGTCGGGCCCGACGAGGCGTGCCGTTTGTCCGACTGGCGTGCCGAGGCATGGCGTTTGTCCGACTTGGGCGACCACGCGTTCGAGTGCGCGCTCGAAAGGCATCGAGATCTTCGGGTCGCACTGCTCCTGGCCGAACTTCGAGCACATCGCTCATCGCTTCACCTGCCTGGCTCGTCGGGATATCCCGCCACTCTACCACCAAACGCAATAAGTGCAGTGGGAGTTTCGAGATTCGACAGATTGCTCTACCAATGTGAGGTCTAAGCTCACTTTTGTGAAGCGTGTCGACTTCGAGGGGCTCTGGGATCGCCTGCAGGGCGAGGGGCGGAGTTCCTTCACCAGCGCCGAGATCCAGGAGATCACCGGGGCAAGTCCGGAGTCGGTGCGCGCCGCGGTCGCCAATGCTGCGAGGAAAGGCCTTCTCTTCTCCCCGACCCGGGGGCTCTACGTCACTATCCCCCCGACGTTCCGGCGCTGGGGCACCGTCCCTGCCGAGCACTTCATCGATCCGATGATGCGCCATCTCGGGTGCGGGTATTACACCGCCTTCCTCTCAGCGGCAGCGTGGTGGGGTTCGTCTCACCACGCGGTGCAGGAGTATCAGGTCGTCGTCGATCGGTACGTGCGCGATCGCACGTTCGAGCGTGTCCGCCTCAGGTTCCACCATGCCCGATCCGTGGAGGATCGCCAGGTTGTTCGAGTCGCCGGGCCTCAAACCATGCTCATGGTCTCCACTCCCGAGCAGACCACGGTCGACCTCGTCGAGCATCAGCGGTGGGGATATGGGACATCGAACATCTCCACCGTGTTGGCCGAGATGCCGTCGCTCGACGGAGCAATGCTCGCCAAGCTCGCCAGTCGTCGACCCCAACCGGTGGCGCAGCGGCTGGGCTGGTTGCTCGACTTCCTCTGCACTCCCACCAGGAGAACGACATGACGACCGAGGCGGGAACTCAGGAGCTGCGGGAACTGGCGGATGACCTCGTCGTCGCGCTTGCCGGACGGTCCTCACAGTTCGTTGTCTCGGGAACCTTCCATGGGCAGCACGGCGAGTTCGCTGATCGCGCAGCAGAGTTCGCGCAGTACATCCAGGGAGCGCTCGTCCTACGCGATCGTCGGCTGTTCGCTCCGGCCTTCGGGCTTCTCCGCTCGGCCCTCGATCACTGGGCAGCGGATCTCGTCGCCATGCTCGGCGATCGCTTCGTGCAGCACTACGAGAACGCAACCGAGGAACAGCTGACCGATGCGGTGACGAGATGGCGCCAGGGAGAACTGCCGTCGATCGTCGAGGAGCACCGACTTGTCGGCAAGGGACGATCGAAGCTCCGAATCGTGCGGCGCGGCATGACGTCGGAGGACGGCTCGATCGTCCTCCACCCGATGTACTTCGAGATGGACAGCTTCGATCCGTTCTTCGGCCCGCCCGACGAGCAGCCGGAGTTCGCGGACTGGCTCGCCGAGTCCGATCCGCGGGGCCACGCAACTGAGCAGCGCCAGCGCTACAACGCCTTCCTTCGATGGGGGGCGCTGGTCGACAGCCTGATCCTCAACGAGATCGTGACTCCGGACCACCGAGTTCACCTCAACGTGCATCACCGGTTCCTCAGCGCCTTCGTCCATAGCCACCGCGCGGCCCACCAGCTCCTTGCGTGGAGCCGTCCGATCAACGGACCGGCCGGGCACCACGTGACCGACGAGCTCGTGTTGCTATACGCCGTGCAGCTCAGCGCTACCTACCTCCGGGCATTCGTCGAGATGACTCAGCGTCCACCCGAGGTCGGTATCGCCGGACCTCGTGACCCAGGAGATCTGGGGCCACCTGTGCTGCCACTACGCCATCCGCTCGCTCATGTTCGACGCCGCCGCCCACGCCGGCCGCGATCCCGACCGGGTCTCCTTCGTCGCCGCCCTGCGCATCTCACGCCGTTCCATCGCCCAAGAGGGCGCCTTTCCCCCCTGAGGCCACCGACACCACCCAGCACCTCTGGCGCCACGCCATCGCCGAGCTCGTCGCCCGGCTCCTCCCACCACGCCGGCCCCGAGCCAACCCCCGCGTCGTCAAACGCAAGTACACCCGATGGCACGTCAAACGATCCCGCCACCGCCACTGGCCTCAACCCGATCGGCCACCCCACCAAGCCGTCCAGATCTCTAATTGAACGGTATTGACGTTAGCCCAAGCTGTTCGGTAGCCGGCTGGGGCCAAGTCGCCGTCGAGGGTGAGGAGCCGACACCAGGCGAGCAGGTCGTGAGCACACAGCACGAGGTGCAGCCAGGTGGTGTTGATGGCGAACGAGTGCGAGGGCAGGTTCGTCAGCCCGAGAGCTTTGGTGTCGCAGATCTGTCGTTCGACGCGGCCGCGTCCGCGGTAGAGCGCTTCGAGGTAGGCGATGTCGCTGTCGGCGAGGTCGGTGACGAACACTTGGTAGCGGTGACCGTCGACGTCGGTGAAGGTGAGCTGCGCGCCGGGGTGTGGGAGTTCGCGGCGTGCGATCATGCGGCACCCGTCGGGCCAGCCGTCGAACAGGTCGGCGACGAGGTGGGTGATCTCGACGACCTCGGCGTGGTCGCGCCACTCGCCGCCGTCGGCGGAGATCGCCGGCTGCCACGCCCGTTTCGGCACGTTGACCAGGACGTTGGCGACATCGACGTTGAGTTGATGGCCGATCACGAACCGCACGTCACGTTGGCGGCAATGATCGACGAACTTGTGTGACCAGCCCGCCGAGTCCGCTCGGGCGATCACCTCGACATCAGCGGGGTTGATCGGGAGCTGGTCGAGTGCGTCATCGAGCACGCTCACATGATCAGTGGCAGTGCCCGATCCGGCGTTGCCGGGCCGCAGTATTCCGGCGAGTGCTTCGCCGGTGGCATCGAGATACGCGAGCAGCGGGTGGAACCCGAACCCACGCTTGTAGGTCGGTGCTGCGTGTTCTTTCTCCGAATGTGACCCGACCAAGGTGGCGTCGATGTCGATCACATAGAACCCCGGATCAGCGCCCGCCGCCCACGCGTTCGCTCGTGCCTGGACGCGGGCGGTCTTGATCCTTGCGAGCGTGTCGTCATCGACGGCTTGAAGGGTGCGCCACACCGTTGGATGCGACGCCACCTCACCGAACAGATCCGGCTGATCACGCAGCACTGCGACATCCGAGATCGTCTCGCCGCCATCGGCGAGCATCACCGCAACATCGACGAGCACCTCACCACGGTCATGGCCGCGGCGACGTTGTTTCGTGGGTGCCATCGCCTTTGACAACGCCGTCGTGAGACCCAGCTGATCGGCGAGATCGGCGAGCAGACGGGTGCCCGCGTGGTTCACGATCCCGGTGCCGCCACCGGTGATCTTGACGGCCGGACGACGACGATTACGCTTCACCATGGAAGTGCCCTTCTGGTTGGGGGTCTTGTTGCCTTCGACAGCACAAGTTTCCCGCACCAGAAGGGCGTTTTCGCGGACGCGCCGACCTCAACCCCCAACCACTACCGAACAGGGCGGGTTAGGGTCACGCCGGCCGTTTCGGCCCCTCTCGGATGAAGGCCCAGTCGCCGGAAATGTCGGCTGACCTGGGCCTTCGCGCTTGAGCGGGTGACGGGAATCGAACCCGCGTTCTCAGCTTGGGAAAAGGCTCGAGGCATCCCGTCCGGCGGCGCCGAATTGGTGAACATGCTGGTCACGGGCCCTTTTCATTGTCCGCTCTTGACCGCTGCTCTCCGGGATTCTCCGGTGCTAGTGGCACGTGAATGGCACGACGGCCGCGCTCGACCACAGTCGGATTGAGGTGGAGAGTGCCCAACTCGATCTGCATCGGTTCTGTTCCGTCATCTCGGAGGGTGCCTGCACGTCGCACCTGCGGGTAACGGTGCGGGTGTGGAAGCGCCGTACCGGCTCAGGCTTCGAACAGGCGGGGACGAAGGTCCACAAGCGTTTCTCTACGCACCCGACGCATCACGCTTCGATGGCCCCGTCGCCCGGTTCGCCGTCGAGCCCACACAGCAGGTGCCCCGAATCTCTTCCGGTGGCTTGGTGCAGGTGATCGGCGACGTTGCAGCCGGCGAGGTCGAAGCTGTGATCTGCCCCGACGGCGTCACTGTCCGAGCCACCGGGCGGGTCTTAGGTCCCAGCCCCGTCCCCATGTTCGCGGAGCCGGCACTCGTGCATCCGGCCGTCGGCGGCTCTGCCGCGTCCGAGGTGCCCGCCTCGCCGAATGAATGGACGAAGCGACTGGACGCCGCTGAGCGTCATGCGCGTTGGGGTGCAGTGGGTGGCATCGCCCTTCTGTTGGTATGCGTCGTTGGCATCGTTCTGACAGGCGAGTTCTCTTTCCGTGTGCTCGCTCTCGCTGGCCTCGCGTTCGGTGGGGCCGTGGCTTCCCTCATACAGGTGCGCCGGGCTCGCCAACTCCACATGCGGGCTGAACAAGCCCGCTCCTCGACAGCACATCCGAAAGTGATGCGGTTCTGGTGGGCAGTGGGTGACGGCATCGACGCCCAACCAGTCGCTTCTCTCTCGGATCCCGGGGGAAGCACAGAACTCGACATCGTCCTGGGAGCTGTACCCAAGGGCTTCGACGTAGCGCAGCAGGTCGAAGTCTTGGTCCACGGTGACCCGCGACCGGGCGGTACCGCCGTGATCCGGTTCGGCGCGATCGAGCTTTGGCCAGCGTCAACGGTCCTGCAAGTCACCGGCTCGTAGTACAGCGCGAACGCCTCGATACTCTTCGGCTCCGAGCCATTGAACTGAGCCGCCTGGCCAACACGCGATCTGACCGCGGTCAGGACCCGCATCCAAAACCATGACGCGTTCGACGGTCGCTGCGGTTTGATGGTCGCATGGCTCATCGGCATCAGCACGTCGTACCGAGATTGCTGTTGCGCCACTTCGCCGTCGATGACGAGGTGGAGGTGCGCTCTCGGACTCGCAGTGACGAGGGTCCTGAACATCTCGAACGTGGCAGTTCTGAAGCATTTTTATTCGTACGAAACTGGTTCGACCAAGTACGACACCAGCCTCGAGAGGTATCTCGATGACCGGGTAGAGAGCGGCGCTGGTGCCACGATCCTTCGCCTCCTCGACGGCAGCATCGACGACGCGGACTTCGAAGCCGCGGGCAGGTTCGCCGTGGTTCAGCTGGCCAGAAGCCCTCGCTTCGGTGAACTCGACGAGCTAGCCGAACAGGCTATTGGGCCGCTGCTTGCTGGCATGGACGCGGTGAGTGCGTACCGAGCGGCGCGTTCAGCGGAGGACTGGGATGATGACGACGCCCGCGAAATCTTCCTCGCAGCTCGACGCGATCCCCCACCGGAGTATCGAGTCCGCTCTGACCGCAACAGCCGCATCAGGGTGCTAATCCGTACGGTCGACCGGCTCCTCGAGCGAGCGAAGGAACTGACATGGAGCGTGGCGGAAGCGCGACGGCCGGCTCTCTGCCTGAGCGACAGTCCTGCGGTGCTGTTCCACACGAACATGCCTGCGGGCGGCTTCGGCGGCTTCGACATCGGTCCCGAGGATGAACTCCGTCTCCCGTTGAGCCCTCGACATCTTCTGCTCGGTGTCCGCCGCCATTTCGGCCCGACGCGGTTTCCCGCCCCTCGAGACCTGGTCGTCACAACGAACGAGCTGCTGGCACGCGAGTGCAGAGACGCGCTGTTCGTCATGCCGGGCACCGAGCCTCTAGGTGAGACATCGCTCGCGCTGACGAGCCCTCGGTTGCCCGAGCCGACCATCACGCTCGGACGAAGCAAGGGCCGAGCCTCTGCCCCGTCCTTCCGTAACATCATCGACGAGGAACTGGGGGAGATACTCGAAGGGACGCAACGTCCCGCCTAGGTTTGTCGCCGCGTCGCTGGAGACGCAGGAGGACGTCCTGCGACTACCAGGACGATCGCTTGCTGTACTCGTGCGTATGGTCCAGCACCATTCGGACAGCTCGCTCTCGCAGCCAGACCGGGGAGTCGCTGCCCCTTCGGTGGTGACCGCTGACTCCATCCTTTTCAAGAGATGGAGCAGTCACCTGACCCGGGGTGCTTCAACCCCCTTGCGACATCGGGGCTGACAGGCCACTTTGCCCACGACCCGACCGAAGAAGATCTCTCGTACCGCCCTCCTCGCACAACACGGCGCCAGTCCACATGCGGACCGAGCGCGGGTGCTTCTGGGAGCCAGCTTCACCGTCCTACCTGGCCGGTCGCGATGTCAGTGACCCAAGCCTTCTCGGAATCGCTCAGACTCTTCATCCTGTCGGCGGGCGTACGACTCGTAGCTCCGCGCGAGTTGATCGAGGATCGACGCCGTTCGGGGGGATTGGTCACGAATCAGACTGGCAAGTCCGCTGTACTTATCAGCCATGGTCCGCTCGGACGCACCCCCTTCGCTGAAGCCTCGACTGACCACGCCCGACTGTTGAAGACCTCCACCCGAAAACCTTCATCCAATTCTGAACTGGCGAGGCGCTCGATCACATCTCTCACTGGTTTGGAGGGCCAGGTCCCGTCTTCGTCCCCAGGGGCCTTAGTGAGGACTCGCCCGATGATGTCGTAGCCGATACCGGTTCGATCGACCTCGTCGAGTATCGGGCGAACGTCATCCAGCCACCGATTGAGTCTCTCCACGTCGACGGGCGAGCCCGCCGCAGTGTTGCCAGGGACAATCTGCCAATCGTCTAGAAGCTGGTAGGCGTTTCGAGCCATCTCGGGGGGCGACGTCGCGCTCCATCTCCTTTTCGTGCGGCTTGAACGCCATCGAGAGGACTTCGACGAAGAACTCTGGCTTCTGCGCCAAGCGGCGTTCAAGGACAGGACTATGAGCGTCGAAGCGCAGACCAGGCCGAAGGCGCCACTCCAGGAGTCCAAGGCGTTCCTCATCGACCTCGCCATCCCCCTTGCGGAGGTAGTCGAGCAGACGCTCGATGTCGTGAGACTCGATCCGGAACTGATCCGGATGGTCGCTTGGCATTCCGACCAAGCGCTCGAGGCCGATGAGTACCAACTCGCGGTCAATCCCTACTGAGCCTGCATAGAGGTTCATCTGCGTCAGAGCAGCCCGCGGCCGGTCGTGGTCAAGAAGTTGTCGGGCGGCCGCCTCAGCGAGTGGGAAGCCGTGGCCGCGGCCGTACGGCGAAAACTCTGACCAGTAGGCGGCATCGACTGCGGGGGACTCGGCTGCTACCTGCCAAGCCTGGCCGAGGTCATCCCACTCAAGGAGCAGCCTGGCCGTCGCCAACGGCCGATCCGAGAACCTCGCGACGTGTGCCGCCATCCAGTCCCATCCCTCTGATCGGGCCTTAGATCGTGCCCAACCGCTGGCGGCGACGTAGAGGCTCCACTCATCGGAGTCGATCTCGTCGAGAAGGAACTCGCCGGCGTCGTCCAAGCCAGCTTCGTGCACCGCGAAGCCAATAATGCCGGGAACCTTTGCCTCGCGAACAAGTCGGAGGAGATTGGCCGGCCCATCGTCGCCTTCCCACAACGAGCGAACTGCGTCCACCCGACGCTTCAAGACTGCAGCTTCCGACTTCTCGAAGTCGAAGTCTCTGTCGTTGTCCTCGGGCAGGTCAGGCAGATGCTCATCGAACAACCAGCTGACCCGATCCACCGGGTCCTCTGGCGCCAAGCGCTGCTGCAACTCGTCCAGCGAAGCTAAGGCGTTCGGGCTCATCGCCCACTCTGTATAGGAGAATCGCTGATGCTTGGTGACTAGATCGTGGAGTGGCTTCCATACCGCGGCCCGCAGGGCTGCCCCGTCGGTGTGGGCGGTAAGGGCATCGAGTCGAGCGACAATCTCAGCCAGGGCTTCCGTTGGCACCTTGTCGAAGTTGCGAGCTAGTTCGACCCATCGATCCGGGTCGTTGCTGGCGTCCTCCAGGAGCCGACGAGTGATTCCCAGCTCAACCTCGACTCGGTCCCGAGGGATGGTTCGGTTGTCCTCGGGGCGCCAGTCGCGGAACTTGGGGGCACTGGTGTAGTGACCAACGGCATGGTGTTCGGGTAGCAGCGACAGCATCAATGGCCAGGTGACGGTGTTGTGACGTGAGCGCAGTCCGTCCAACACGACCATCCGACGATCACCTGGCACAGTGCACTGAGGCATCCAGGGTCGGAAGATCGAAGTGAGGCTCGCCAACGGGCGGTTACTCAGATGTCCGCCCGGATCGACCTCAACCAGTCGGGCAAGTTGCTCAACCGCAAGCGAGAAATGCTCCGCCGACCAGGCAACGGTCTCCAGAGCCCAAAGCAGGCCAGTGTGTGGACTGTGGACCCTTAGTACGTCGCCCTCTTGGTCGGCGAACATCGAGCCGAGGAGCGGCTTTGGTCCGTCGAGTCCTGCTTGAACGGCTTGGAGGAACACGTCCGGTGCGGCCTCCGCAAGGAGAGCGGTCATGACGTCCGTGAGTGACGCCCACAACTGCCCAGACAGATCCTCATTGGCTCTTCGGAACAACAGCCCCAGCACACGGTGCAGCCACGATCGAAGTGTCTCCGAACCGATCTGCACCTGTTCACCGCGGGCTCCGATGAGCGCCAGCACTTGAGCGACACCTTCGCGGAGATCACTTGAGTGGATGGGGGTCTTGCCGTACACGCTGGCCATCCAGC
Source organism: uncultured Actinomycetes bacterium (assembly GCA_963743945.1). GTDB lineage: Bacteria > Actinomycetota > Acidimicrobiia > Acidimicrobiales > CADCSY01 > JACOTK01. The sequence continues at coordinate 1,358 of CAVURO010000006.1, read as the reverse complement.
GGTCCGAGATTGGAAGGTCGAGCTTGGGGTCAATCGCGCCAAGACTCGTTTGGACCAACATCTCGTAGGCAGCCAGGTCCGGCGCTTGCAGAGCAGAGTGACCAAATCGCCACGCATCGTCGAGCGAGGCAACCGTCCATGTTTCGCCAACCGTCAGGAAAAGGGGGTCAGGACCGGAGCCCAGAGACCCAAGCTCCTCCCGAGCCTCCTCATAGGGCATTCCGAGCAGCTCGGACAAGGCGTCGACGTCCCCTACTTGCGCTCGCTCCAGCGCCCGGAGAGCCACGCTCGGCGGCCAATCTTTGATGACAGTGAGCTGGTCCACGGAGGAGCGAGTACCGCTCCGTGGGCAGACGCCCGACGTTGGAAGGCGCCGACGCTGTGTCGAGCAGCCCGAGCGAGTTCGAGGATCGGTCCTCATCGATGCCCGCCTGCCTTGAGCAGCGACTCAAGGCATCGCGATCGATCGGACGGGAGGGCGATGTCAGCGCCGACCGGTCTCGGCAAGCAGATCATCGTGGTGAACCGAACGGGCTGAGCTTCCCAACAAGTTCTTGAAGGAGACCCAGGTGCGTAGACCTTCGCCGTCGTCGGCTCATGACATACCCGGACAACAAGGGTGCGGTCGGTCGCCTCTTGCCAATTGGTGCTGTCGACGGCATCAACACCACGACGAACGCAGCATCGTCGATGGCGAACCGCCGAGGACCAGCGTGGAGTCGACCTCCTGAGCAACTCCGATGGATCCCAGCAGCCTGGTCCCCGCTGCAGCAAAACAGACTCTCAGCGAGATTGATGGAGGAGGAGCAAGGTGAGAAGGCCAAGCCAGTAGACAGTGAGCATCCACCCCGACCTGCCCCAGCAACTTCAAGCCAATGAGTCATCCGTCTCCGACACCTGCTGAATGTGATCTACGTCATACACCCGAACGTCGCGCCACTTGCCTTCGGTCCGCTTGGCGTCGAGGTCCACGGCTGCCTCGCCACTCCCACGGCGTCGCGAGAGACGAAGGTCGTCGTCGACATGTCCTTGCCCAACGGGGCCCGGCGGCGATCGTAGATCCTCGTTGGCCTTCTGTCCGCAGGGGTCGGCGCTTGTGCCGAGCTCCAACGGCATCCCCGTCGGGTACGAAGGGAGTGCCCCGACCTGCGGGTGTTCGTCCCGTCGTAGCCCGGCAGGTCGGTGCCTTCAGCGGCACGCATCTCAAGCTGAACAACTTGATCGTTGGTCTGTCGAATCAAGCTTCGAACGACCCGCGGCAGTTCAGACCGACGCGGACGCTGTCTGCCGTGCTCAAGGTCATTGCGGTCAGCAAGATGTGGCCAGCGAGGCCCTTCGAGGGGCATGGCGACGTTCTC
>CAVURO010000005.1:0-196136 GCA_963743945.1 uncultured Actinomycetes bacterium | reverse complement strand
CTGAACGTCGCTCGATTCCCGAAGACCCCGCCAACCCACGGCGGCGGCACCGATCAGTGGACCGGCGTCGCCGAGACCGGCGGGCATGATGCGTGCCCCCGCCGAGAAGGTGAGGCGGGCTCGTTCGTGGATCTCCGCCTGGGCCGCCCGGAAGAACACCTCGCCGAAGCCGAGGGCCACCGAGCCAGCTACCACCGCCAGGCGCAGATCGAGCAGGTTCGCCACCGAGGCGACCGCCTGGCCGACCAGCCTGCCCGTGCGGGCCATCGTGTCGGCGTCGGCGAATGCCGCCGCGCGTCCGGTGATGGCCTTGATCGCCGACCCCGATGCCTCCGCCTCGAGGCAGCCGCGAGCACCACATGCGCAGAGGCGGCCTTCGGGACACACCGTGAGGTGACCGATGTGTCCGGCATTGCCGTCGGCGCCTTCCAACAGGTTCCCGTTCAGGACGATGCCTCCGCCCACGCCCGTCGAGACCACCATGGCGACGAAGTTGTCGATGCCACGAGCTGCTCCGACCCATCCCTCCCCGAGGGCCAGCGCCTTCGCGTCGTTGTCGACGAAGGTGGCCAGTCCGGTCATTGCCGCGAGACGGGAGCGAAGCGGCACATCCCGCCAGACGGGGATGTTGAGTGGCGATGCCCGCTCACCACCGCTGGTCATCGGCCCACCGCACCCCACGCCGCAGACCGCCTCGTCGCCGTGGCGAACCTCGTCGATCACCTCGGCGATGGCCGTCCACAGCGCTTCCTCGCCGTTGCCGAGCGGCGTGGGCGCCTGGGCACGACGGAGCAGGGCGCCCTCCCGGTCGACCACCCCGGCTGCCACCTTCGTCCCGCCGATGTCGATCGCCAGTGCACGTGTCATGGACCCTGACGGTAGATGACCGCTGCCTCGGCAGGACACACGGTGGCTCCTTCCGGGGATGCCCGCTGTTGGCCGGCCGATCGGACGGTACGATGAAGGTTTCGCCCTCGGGAGGGCGAACGCACGCGTACGGGAAGAGGGCCGGCATCGTGGCAAGACAACGATCAGAAGTGGCATCGATGCCGACGGACTCCTTCGCCGAGACCTTTTCCGCGGTTGCGGCGAACGTCGAGCAGGTCCTGCACGGCAAGCCCGAGGTGATCGAGCTGGTCCTCATCGCCCTCGTCGCGCAGGGCCACGTCCTCATCGAGGATGTGCCCGGCGTGGGCAAGACCAGCCTGGCCAAGGCCCTGGCCCGCTCGCTCGATTGCACCTGGCGTCGGGTGCAGTTCACGCCGGACCTGTTGCCCGCAGACGTCGTCGGCGGCACGGTCTGGGACCGTGACGCGGCCAGGTTCGACTTCCGCCCAGGGCCGATCTTCGCCAACCTCGTCCTTGCCGACGAGATCAACCGGGCATCGCCCAAGACCCAGTCGGCGCTCCTGGAGGCGATGGAGGAACGTCAGGTCACCGTCGACGGGGTGGGCCACCCCTTGCCATCGACCTTCATCGTGCTCGCGACCCAGAACCCCATCGAGCACACCGGGACCTACCCCCTTCCCGAAAGTCAGCTCGATCGATTCATGCTGCGCGTCGGCATCGGCTACCCCGACCGAGGGGCCGAGTTGGCCATCCTCGATGCCCCGGAAAGCGCCCACACCCTCTCGCTTCTGCGCCCGGTTGCCGCTGCTCGCGACATCCAGGCCATGGCCGCCGTCGCCCGGGAGACCCATGTGGCCCCGAGTCTGAAGGGCTACATCATCGACATCGCCGAAGCCACCCGACATCACCCGGCGCTCGATCTGGGCATGTCCCCTCGGGCCAGTCTTGCCCTCATGCACGCCGCCCGGGCACGGGCGGTGGCCTCGGGACGCAACTACATGGTGCCCGACGACGTCAAGGCCCTGGCAGAACCCGTGCTGGCACATCGCCTCATTCGCTCGGGCCAGGCCGCAATGCAGGCCCTTGACACCAGGGAGATCGTGGCCGACGTGCTTCGACGGGTCCCCGTACCGAGCGGCAGAGGCTGAGACGAGCGCTGCGGTGCTGAGACGAGCGTTGCCGTGCTGACCCGGCCGGGCAGGACCGTCCTCGTCGTCTCCCTCGGCCTTGTCGTCGCGGGCCGCCTCCTGGGCGTCTCGGAGCTGTGGCTGGTCGGCACCGCCGGCTTCCTGCTGACCGCTGCCGCAGCCCTGTGGGTCCGTGTGGTGCGCCTCAGGATCGACACGGTGCGAACGGTCAATCCCAGGCGCCTCCATGCAGGCGCCTCGATCACCATTGAGCTGGAGGTCACCAACCGGGGCGGGAGGACCACCCCGGTCCTCCAGCTGCGAGACTTCGCAGGACCGGGCGGCATGCGAGCGATCGGTCTGGGGGCCACGGGCCCGACCTTGCTGAACGTGCCGCCCCTCCGGGCAGGCGAGGCCGTGCGCACCAGCTACACGGTTCGTTGCGGCCAGCGGGGCATCGCGGCCATCGGCCCCCTCGAGATCGTGCTGAGTGACCCCTTCGGTCTCGTTGCCCTGACCGTGCAGCGCTCGGTCGGCGCCGAGCTCGTGGTGTGGCCGGCGCTGCAGCTGATCGGCGCGCCGACGTTCACGCGCGGCAGTGACGACGGACGACGCCCGGCCGCCACGCCTCCCTCCTTCTCGGGAAGCGACCTCGTGGGGCTCCGGCCCTATCTGGCCGGTGACGACCTTCGCCACGTCCACTGGCGAGCCAGTGCCCGCTACGACGATCTGATGGTGCGTCAGCTCGAATCGCCCCCCGACGATCTGACCACGGTCATCCTGGACACCCGCGCGAGCACGCACACCCACAGCTCCTTCGAGCAGGCACTTGCGGCAACCACGAGCATCCTGGTCGCATGCGCTCGCCGCAACGCCCGTGTGCGCCTGCTGATCACGTCGAATCCGGCGAACGCCGATCTCTTCGACTCGGGCGCGGGGAGCGGCGATCGGTTCACCGAGTCGCTTCTCGATGAGCTCGCCGTCGTGCAGCCCAACCCGACGGCGAGCCTGCCCGCCACACTCGCCGGCCTCCGGGCGGCAGTCGGTCGAGGCGTTCCGGGCGCAACCGGCCACGCCGCGGTGTTGGTGGGCGGCAATGCCCACGACCTCGTTCCGGTGCTCACCGCTCTCGGCGGGGCATCGTCCGAGGTGCTGGCCGTGGCGTTCACCGGCCCACACGAACGTTTCGACGTCGACCCGCGGATGTTGATGATCGACGGGGACACCTCATTCGAGCAAGCCTGGTCCCGAGCGATCGGCCAAAGCCCATGAGGCGACGGTCGTCGCTCATGGACGAGCCGCTCCACACCCACCCGGACGGCGCTCGACAGGGCCTGCAACCGGAACCTCAGGCCATGCAACCCGAAGATGTGGATGCGGTGACCTCGGCACCGGGCATCGAGTTCTGCCTGGTCGCCCTGTCGTTGAGCGCGGTCACCGGGTTGACCCACCTGTTCACGTCTGGCTCCTACCTGGGAGCGTCGTTCACCTCGGTCGTCGGCGCCCATCTGCTCGCCATGGCCACTCGCCGCCTGCGACTCTCGGTACCTGTCACCATGCTTGCCGGAACCGTCGGTCTCGTGGCGAGCATCTCCTGGTTGGTGCTGCCCTCGACGACGCTCCTCGGCCTTCCGACCGTCACGACACTCACCCAGGCGGGCGACGAGTTGTCCCGCGCCTGGCAGACGTTTCAGTTGGTCGTGGCTCCCGCCCCCATGCTGCCGGGCTTCGTGCTCGCCGTCGTCGTCGCAGGTTGGCTGATCGCTTTTGTGGCCGACGTCGCGGCCTTCCGGGCGAACGCCCCCATCGAAGCTGCCGCTCCCGCCGCAGCGCTGTTCGCCTTTGGCGCCGTCCTCGGCCAGTCCACCAATGTCGGCGCCCACCGCCTCACCACCGCCTTGTTCCTGGTCTCCCTCGGAGGCTATTGGCTTGCACAACAGGCACTCCCCCGACGCGGCGCTGCTTCCGACCAGGCGCCAACCGCGTCCTCCGGGAACGCGTCGTTCGGGAACGCGTCGCCAGGGAACGTGTCACCAGGGAACGTGTCGCCGGGGAACGCGTCATCCGGGGCACCGCACCGACCGGTTCTGCATGCGGCGTCTTCGCGCTCCCTGCTGCTCACCGGTGGATGCATGGGCGCCCTGAGCATTGCCGTTGCGATCATCCTCGGTCCCTCCTTGCCGGGCATGGACAGCAAGGCGATCATTCCGTGGCGCGACGGAGACCGGAGCGACCCCGGGTCGCGGGTCACGGTCAGTCCGCTGGTCGACATCCGAACCCGTATCGTGGACCAGTCCAACCTCGAGGTCTTCTCCGTACGAAGTGAGGCCCGCAGCTACTGGCGACTGACTTCGCTCGAACGCTTCGACGGCCAGATCTGGTCGTCGGAAGGTCGTTACGACAAGGCGTCGGGCGACCTCCCGGTCGCCATGAGACCGACCAAGCCCACTTCCAACCAGACCGTCACCCAGACCTTCACCATCGGCGAGCTCTCGTCCATCTGGCTGCCGGCGGCGTTCCAGCCCATCGCCGTCAAGGGAACCTCGGTGCGGTACGACCCGACCTCCTCGAGCCTGCTCACCGAGAAGGCGACCGCCAACGGCCAAACCTATGAGGTGACCTCGACCCTGACCTCCCTCAACCCGAACGACCTCAAGACCGCTCCCCCGGCGACGCCCTCGACCATCACGACCACCTACCTGAAGCTTCCGGACAACTTCAGTCCGAGGCTGCGAGCCGAGGCCAAGCGGATCGTGAGCCCGGGAGCCACCGCCTACGACCAGGCCCGTCTGCTTCAGGACTATTTCCGATCCGGCTTCACCTATGACCTCGATGTCCCCACCGGACACACCGGGAACGTTCTCGAGAACTTCGTGTTCGAGACACGCCGCGGCTACTGCGAACAGTTCGCCGGCGTCTACGCGGCCATGGCTCGCTCCGTTGGGCTCCCGGCGCGAGTCGCCGTCGGGTTCACGCCCGGGGAACAGGCCGCCGATGGCCGTCTCGTGGTGCGGGGTGCCAACGGCCATGCCTGGCCGGAGGTCTATCTTGCCGGGTATGGCTGGGTTGCCTTCGAGCCGACACCCGGCAGGGGGATCCCGAATGCCGAGGCCTACACCGGGGTCCCCGATCAGCAGGCTGCACCGAACCAACCGACCACCGCCACCACCTTGGCCCCGACAGCGACCACGACATCACTGCCCATCGGTCAGGACAGCACTGCCACGACCAACTCGGTTCCCAACCCCGCCGGAGGCGAGCCCGGCAACTCCCCGCCCTGGTGGAGCCGCTTGCCGGCCGTGCTGGGAATCGTTGGCTCGCTGCTCGGGCTCTGGATCGCCGGCATCGCAGGACTGGGCCATCGGCGTAGACGCCGTCGGCGGGCCCACGCCATCGACGCCGCGGACCAGGTTCTGGTGGCTTGGGACGAAACCGGCGAGGCCTTGGCCCGCATCGGGGCAAAACGTCGGCCCTCGGAAACACCGATGGAATATGCACAGCGGGTCGTTGCTTCGGCCGTCGTCGAGACGACCGGTCTGATGGATCTGGCCATGCTTGCCACCGCCGCCGGCTACCGCCCGCCCGCCGAGCGCGAGGACATGTCGGTTGATGTGGATCGGGCCAGGGCGACCGGCGCACAGATTCGCCGGCAGGTCACCGCCGGCCTCTCGACGATTGATCGGGCCAGGGTGCTGGTCGACCCGAGAGCCCTGCCGGCCTCCGAGGGCAGCTCCTACACGAATGACGCCGACGCGAATGACTCAGACATGAATGGCGGCTTCGGCGGACGACGCCAGGCACCGCGATCGAGCCGCTATTCCTCGCGCTTGAACCGATCCTGAAGCCGCTTGCGGGCACTCCCGATCTGGTCACCCAGGCCGGCGCGACGCATGGACTGCGTCCAGTCCTGCCAGCCGGCGCGACCCATCTTTCGCAGATTGCGCTCGAAGAAGATGGCCGAGGCCAACATGCCCAGGAAGCCGACGAACGACAGGACGGGCGAGGCGGCCAGGGTCACGACCATGAAGACGACACCGGCGACGAAACCGAGGGTTGCCCACTTCAGGTTTCGGCCGGCGTGGGTGTAGATCGTGGTGGCACTGACCTCTCGCACCAACCCGGGGTCGGACGCGTAGAGCTGTTGTTCGATCTCCTGGAGGATACGCTGTTCTTCCTCGGAAAGCGGCACGTCCACCCTTCCTCTGTCTCGTCCCCGGTACGGCTACCCGGGGTTATGGTACCCCGAAACCTCCCGTCCCATGTCCGCGCCCGGTAGCGCCGGCCCCCACTGCTGATCACCGCTTCTCACGACACGAATCCGTCGCCGGCGGGACGCCGGCGTCCCCGGCTTTCCCGGTCCCGGGCCCTGCGCCAACGCGGCGGGAACGATGGCGTCGGCGCCGAATCGATCACGGATCAGGTCGATCACCTCTGTCGCATCGGCCCCGGGCGTCGGGTCCTCCCCCAGGCTGAGTTGACGCGATGTGGCACCTGAGCCGTCGACGAGCTGCGAGACCGACACCCCGAGAAGGCGGATGCCGGAAACCATCTGGACCCCATCGAGCAGCGCTCGAGCCGTGCGGGCCAGGGTGAGCCCGTCGGCCGGAAACTCGTCGAGGGTGACCGATCGGGTGACGGTGCGAAAATCACCGAAGCGAACCTTGAGCTGCACGGTACGACCCTTCATGCCGGCCCGCCGGACCCGATAGGCGACCGCATCTGCCAAACGCAACAGCTCCCGATCGAGGTCACGACGATCATGCAGATCACGCGGGTACGTCTCCTCGTGCCCGATCGAGCTCGCCTTGGCCCTCGGTATGACCGGACGGAAGTCGCGTGCCCATGCCAGGGCATGAAGATGGCGACCCGCCGCTGCGCCGAGGGCACGAACCAACGTGTCCTCGGGAAGTTGTGCCAGATCGCCGACCGTGAGCACGCCAAACGCATCGAGCCGACGTCGGGTCGCGGGACCGACGCCCCACAGCGCCCCGACGGGGTGCGCGTGCAGAAAGGCGATCTCGGTCTCCTCGGTGACGACGACAACACCGGGCCCGGGCGTGGTCCCCTCCCGCGAGGCCCGCGGCTTTGCCGCCTCCGAGGCCAACTTCGCCGTGAGCTTGCGCGGCGCCACGCCCACCGAGCAGCTCAGGCCCAGCTCATCACCGATACGACGACGAAGGCTGCGGGCGATCGTCGGCCCGTCGCCGTGCAGACGACGGACGTCTCGCACGTCGAGGAAGGCCTCATCGAGGGCGATCCCCTCCACGAGGGGACTCATCTCCTCCAGGATTCGGTGCACCCGGGTGCTCACCTCGTGGTAACGGTGATGGCGTCCGGGAAGGAAGATCGCCTGCGGGCAACGCTGTCGCGCGATCGCCATGGGCATCGCCGAATGCACGCCCCATGCCCGAGCCTCGTAGGACGACGCCGCCACGACACCCCGGTTTCCCAACCCGCCCACGACCACGGGAAGCCCCCGGAGCTGCGGCGCGTCGAGCACCTCGACGGCAACGAAGAACGCGTCCATGTCGAGGTGCAGGATCGACGGCGGTCGTTCGTTGCCGCCCACTCTCAGACCCTCGTGATCGTCATCGCCGAACGTGACGCACCCTCGATGTGATAGCGGTAGCTGCGCTGCTCGCTCCAACGCTCGTCGAGCCAGTGAAGCAGAGGCTCATGGGTCGGCAACCAGGTCGTCGCCAACTGCAGACGGCATGCCTCCAGTGTCAGGAAGCCGGCATCGATCACGATTCCGTCGGGGTCGGCGATCTCGATCGCCCCTTCATAGGCAAGCGCGCGGTAGACCTCGACCCGTAGGTGCCAACCCATGCCGGGGGCGACCGCCTCGACCTCGTACAGCGGGCCCTCCCACGCGCCGACCCGTAGTCCCGTCTCCTCCGCGACCTCACGCGTGAGGCCGTCGACGACCGATTCGCCCTCGGCGGTTTCGACAACACCGCCCGGTGGTGACCAGTCGGCGGTTCCGTCCCGACGACGGTTCTGCACCAGAAGCAGTCCTTCGGGTCCCTCGACGATGCCGCTCGCCACCATCCACTGTTGCACCGTGATGATTCTGCCGGCCCGAGCGCCTACCATGCCCGCGTGTCCATCCCAGTGCCCCATGCCCGCACCTACACCCCTACCGCGCTGCCATCTCGCCTGGCGAGGATGCTGGCATTTGGCGCCATCCTGGTGGGTGGTGTGTGCGGCATGCTCGTGGGCTGGCGCTTCGCCGATCTCCAATGCGGTGGCGGCGAACGGGTGGTCATCGTGGGGAGACCGGTCCCCGTGGGGACATCCGGCTCACCGGATGACGACGGAGGAGGCTGCGGGCTCATCATCGGCGCCGGCACGATCGGTGGGGCCGTGATCGGAGCGGGTGGCGTCGCCGTGGTCTCGGTCATGGCGCTGCGGGCCATGGGCGAATGGCGCACGAAGCTCGCCACCGAGGTCACCCCCGGCGCGCAGGCATGAGGCGTGGGCTCGGGCGGGCTCGGGCGTGGGAGTGTGGGCTCGTGGGCTCGTAACCTTCAGGTTCCCTGCAGTCGAATGCGCCGGAACCCCTCGGCCGACGCCACGCCCGCCCGCCTTCCCTCGTCCTCGGCACGCTGACGCACGAAATGCTCCAGCCACTCGCTCGCATCGGAGCCGAGTTGGCTCCCGTGGCAGAAAAGGGCGTCGATCTTCGCCTGAAGCGCTCCACCGATGTCGACCCACACGCTGGGCTCCAGGACACCGGTGAGCAGCACGGTCGCCACCTGGTGCGCCGCGCCGGCCTCGGGGAAGTACAACGGCGAGGACGAGGCCGGGGCGACGGCATCAAGGGTCGCCCAGCCGATCTCACGGTGATCGATGTGATTGACGTAGGTCTCCCCGAAGAACACCGCCGTGGGGTCGGGGCAGATCACGATGTCGGGCCGAACCCGGCGCACCACGGTCACGAGGCGACGTCGTAGGTCGGGCGAGTTGTCGAGCTCGCCGTCGGGCTCGCCGAGCATCTCGAATCCCGCTCACGCCCAGCACCGCACCGGCGGCACGGGTTTCCTCCGCCCGGAGATCGGCGAGGGCGTCCATGTCGGTGGTGGGGTCGCTCGATCCCTTCTCGCCCCGAGTGGCGATGACCACGTGCACCTCGGCTCCGGCAGCCGCCCACCGCGCAAGCGTCCCCCCGCACGACATCTCGTGATCATCGGGGTGGGCATACACCGCCAGCACCCGCGCCGGCACCTCTTCGATCAACTCGGCCATGTCGATTCAAGGTAGTCGCCGTAGGCTCGTGACGATGACGCCCGATCGCGCAGGCCCCATTTCCGAAGCCTCGACTTCCGACGACGCAATCGAGGACGCAATCGAGGACGTAATCGAGGAGCTCGAGCGTCTTGCCCTCGAGCTCGCCCGCGATAGCGCCAAGCTGCTGCTCGATCACCTGGGTGAGGCACACACCGCCATCGATACCAAGAGCTCGGCCACCGACATGGTCTCCGAGGTCGACCGGGCGTCGGAGGCGCTCATCGTCGAGGGCATCCGATCCGCTCGACCGCAGGACGGCATCCTCGGCGAGGAGGGGACGGACCACGCCGGAACGTCGGGGGTGCGTTGGGTCATCGACCCGCTCGACGGCACGACGAACTACCTGTACGGCCTGCCGGGCTTCGCCGTCTCCATCGGCATCGAGGTCGACGGCATCACCCGGCTCGGCGTGGTGCTCGACCCGTTCCACGACGAGGTGTTCGTTGCTCGGCGGGGCGGGGGCGCCACGTGCAACGGACGGGCGATCGCCCACAACGACTGCACGGACCTGGGAAGCGCACTGGTGGGCACCGGGTTCGGCTACGACCCGGCTCGACGAGCGGAACAGGGAGCGGTGGTGGGCCGCCTGTTGCCTCACGTGCGGGACATCCGGCGGGTGGGCGCCTGTGCGCTCGATCTTTGCTGGGTCGCCTGCGGACGACTCGATGCCTACTACGAGCGTGGCCCCCAACCCTGGGACCACACTGCCGGGCTCCTGATCGCCGCAGAGTCCGGCGCAGCCACCGTGTGGACCGAGATCGGCTCACCCTCCGGCGACCTCGTGGCGGCCGGAGGCCCTGCCATCCTCGATGCGCTCCTGGCCCATGTCCAGCCTCAGGGCCCCGCATGAGGCATGCTTGAGACGTGGGGACCCGAATCCTTGCCGTAGAAGATGACGAACGCATTCGCACCGCCGTACGGATGGCCCTCGAGGACGAGGGCTGGACCGTGGTCGAGGCGGCCAACGGCGAGGACGCGCTCGCTGCCTTCACGGCCGAGAAGTCCGACGTGGTGCTGATCGACCTGATGCTGCCCGACATGGACGGCTTCGAGGTCTGTCGCTCGATCCGCAAGGGCAGCGACGTGCCCATCATCATGGTCACGGCACGAACGGACACCCATGACGTGGTGGCCGGTCTCGAAGCAGGCGCCGACGACTACGTGACCAAGCCGTTCCAGCCCAAGGAGCTGTCGGCGCGCATCCGTGCACTGCTCCGTCGTGCCCGCCCGCTCGACAATGCGAACACCCACCTGCTCTTCGGCGATCTCGAGATCATCCCCGGTGAGGGTGTCGTCAGACGCAACGGCGTCGAGGTGCACCTCACCAAGACCGAGTTCCGGTTGTTGTGCGAGCTGGCGACGATCCCCGGACAGGTGCTCAGCCGCGAGCAGCTGCTGGAGCGTGTCTGGGGATACGGATACTTCGGCGACGGACGTCTCGTCGATGTCCACATCAGACGACTCCGCACCAAGGTCGAATCCGACCCGGCTCACCCCCGTCACGTCGTCACCGTGCGGGGGCTGGGCTACAAGCTGCCCGTCTAGTCGGGCGCTGGTGCCAACAACCCCACTTCGCCGGCGACGACCCCTCCGGGGAACGTCTACGGCTCGCCCGTATCGACGTCTGGGACTTCGCGCCCGGTTCACGATCGCCTTCGGACTCGGCTCCTTTGTCATCTCGGTTCTGCTCTCACTCGTCGCCTACGGTCTGGTGCGCACCAATCTGGTCAGCCAGCGCGAGCGATCGGCCATCGGCCAGGCCTACCTGAACGCATCGGCGTTGCGGAACGGGCTGCGCAGTGCCGATGCGAACGCCAAGGACCTGCTCGACTCCCTCCAGACGCCAGGCGGCGGTCGTCCGCTCCTCTACTACAAGGGCGAATGGTTCGCCCTGGAGATCACCCACGGACGCGACAGCCTCCCCATGGAGCTTCGCAACACGGTGCTGGGCGGCACACCGGCGCGTATGCGCTACTCGCTCGACGACGAGACCTCACTCGCCGTGGGCGTTCCCATTCCCCTGGTCGACGCGGCGTACTTCGAAAGCAGCTCGTTCAGCGAGCTGCAGAGCACCCTCACGGCGCTCGCCATCTCCCTCACCATCACCGCCATCGTCACCACCCTGGCCGGATCGCTCCTGGGCACAACGGCCAGTCGTCGGGTGCTGCGGCCCCTGGCCGAGATCAGCACCGCTGCCCAGGCGATCTCCGGCGGACGCCTCGACACCCGGGTGGCGCTTGTCAGCGACCCCGACCTGGCGGGCTTCGTGAACTCGTTCAACGACATGGCGCGATTTCTCCAGGAGCGCTTTGAGCGAGATGCACGTTTTGCATCGGACATCAGCCACGAGTTGCGCTCACCGCTCACGACGCTGTCGGCGTCCGTGGAGGTGCTCCAGAGTCGACGGGAGGAACTGACCGAGCGTGGCCAGGCCGTGCTCGATCTCCTCGCTGCCGACGTCACGCGCTTCACGATGATGGTGGAGGACCTCCTCGAGATCTCGCGCTTCGACGCAGGCGCAGCGCATCTCGATCTGACGGAGGTACGCATCGGCGAGCTCGTCGTGCATGCCGTGAGCGCAGCAAGCAGCGGGACGACGCCCGTCTCGATCGAGTCCAACGCGGCAGGAGCCATCGTCCAGGTCGACAAGCGACGGCTCATGCAGGTGATGGCGAACCTGATCCAGAACGCCGCGCACTACGGCGGCGGAGCGACGGAGGTCTCGGTTGAGCTGGCCGGGGATCAGGTGCGCATCTGCGTCCAGGACGAGGGTGGCGGTGTGCCCGCCATCGACCGCGACCGCGTCTTCGAGCGGTTCGCCCGAGGCAGCATCGCATCGGGGCGACGGGGAGCGGGAGAGGGAACGGGGCTGGGATTGGCTCTGGTGCGCGAGCACGTGAACCTTCACGGGGGAAGCGTCTGGGTGGAGGATCGCCTCGACGGTCTACCCGGCGCTCGGTTCGTCGTCGAGTTGCCCATCGTCACACCCCAGGCAGTGCCTGAGGAGGACCTCGGGCCTGCCGCCGTTCCCGCCGTCGAGGTGGAGTCCTGAGCATGATCATCGCCCCGAGACTGTCGCGCCTCGGCGCCGTGTTGCTCGCCGCCGCGGTGCTGTTGAGCGGATGCGGCATCAGCAGCGACCGCAATCCTCGTGCCCTGCCCAGCAACGACGTGCCGTTCGGCCTCCTCGACCAGGAGACACCGCCGACGACCACCGATGCTCCCGGTGAAACCTCGACCCCCTCCGGCGCCAGGCGGGCCGTGATCTTCCTCGTCGACAACGACGAACGCCTCTTCGAGGTGACGCAGGAGGTCGCCGCTCCCGGTGGCGTCCGTCAGGCGATGCAGGCGCTCTTCAGCGACCTCAATGCCGAACAGCTCGCGGCAGGCCTCAACACCGGTATCGACGCCGGCACCCGTCTGCTCGATGTCACCGGCCCCACCTCGGAGGGCCTGGTCGTCCTCGATGTCAGCCGCGGCCTCTCCACGACCATTCGGGAGCGCCTGCGCCTGGCGCTGGCCCAGATCGTCTACACGGCCACAGCCGTTCCGGGGGTCCGCTCCGTGCGATTCAAGATCGATGGTGAGCTCAGTGATGTTCCGGACGGAACGGGCGCAGCCACCTCCAGACCGCTCACACGGGCCGACTTCGCCCAGTTCGCGCCCCGGCCACAGCCCTGAGCGCCGGCTGTGGATCGCCGGCCTCACCATCCACCGCGACCGTGGACAGCTCCAAGGGGACGGCATCGAACCCGTCGCTTGGCTGTCCCTCGGTCCCTCGGCCCCTCGGTCCCTATGCCTCCAGGCCCAGATCGGCACCGAGGGTGGAGCGGCGGACCTTGCCGTTCTCGGTGTGGGGAATGGCGGGGACCGCGATGATGTCCTTGGGGCACTTGTATGCAGCAAGGCGTGTGCGGCCGTACGCGGCGAGCGCCTCCAGGTCGACGTCACCCGCGACCGCTGCGCAGAGACGCATGCCCCAGCGCTCGTCGGACACGCCGAACACCGCCACCTGCACCACGCCGGGGAAGCCGGCCAAAGCCTGTTCAACCTCGACGGGATAGACGTTCACGCCGCCGGTGATGATCAGATCGTCCCGTCGTCCGTCCAGATGGACAAAGCCCTCATCGTCGATGCGTCCGATGTCGCCGACGCTGAACGCATTGCCCCTCCAGGCAGCCGTCGTCCGCTCGGCGTCGCGCCAATAGGCGAAGCGTGCGTGCGGGGGCGTCTCGCACCACAGGGTGCCGTCGGCGTCGGCCGTCATCACCCGACCGGGACGGGCACGTCCCACGGAGCCTCGATGGCTCGACCAGTCCTCCGGCGAGCAGGCCGTGAACTGACCCTCGGTCGAGCCGTAGAACTCCCATACGGAGCCGGTGGGAAACGTCGCCATCACGCGATGCTTGAGCGGCTCGGGACACGGCGACCCGGCGTGGGCGAGCAGACGAAACGACGACAGATCGGGCACGGAGCCGAGCTGATCGAATGCAGCGAGCAGTCGTTGCAGATGCGCCGGGGCCATGAAGGTCGTGGTCGGGCGATGGCGCACGATGGCCTCTGCGACTGCTGCCGCATCGAAACGGGGCAGGACGATCACCTCTCCCCCGGCCAACAACGTGCCCGCCGCGAATCGCACCGGCGCGGAGTGGTGCATGGGCGCGCACACCAGATGGACATCGTCCTCCCGAAAGCCCCACAGAACGGCCTCCTCGCGCACCAGTTCCTCGGCCTGCGCGTCGTCGAGCACCCCCGACCACACGCCCTTGGGTCGTCCCGTTGTGCCCGAGGTGTAGTGCATCGGACGCGCCAACGGCGCAGGAGCCAGGTCGACGGGCGCTCCGTCGAGGAGCACCTCCATCACCTGGGCGTCCCCGACGACCATGGCCGGATCGGCATCCTCGATCAACAGGGCGCGCTCATGAGCCAACAGCGACGGGTTCAGAAGAACCGGGACCACCCCGGTCCGCAGTGCACCCAGCACCACCGACAACAGGTTCGCCGAGGGGGGAACGGCGAGCACCACACGGTCGCCGGGTTGCAGTCCATGCGCGGCGAGCGATCCGGCGGCACGACGCTGCAGGTCCTCGGAGTCGGTCGCGGTCAGACGTTGCACAGTCTTGTTGTTAGCATGGCCTGCCATGCATGAGGGAAGCCGCAAGGCAGTCCTGGCCGCCCTGATGGCCAATTTCGGCATCGCGGTCGCCAAGTTCGTGGGTTTCCTGCTCACCGGTGCCGCCTCGATGCTCGCCGAGGCCATCCACTCGATCGCCGACGCCGGCAACCAGGCGTTGTTGTTGCTCGGCTCCCGCCTCGCCGCTCGCGAGGCCGGTGAGGATCGGCCGTTCGGCTACGGGCGCGAACGGTACTTCTGGGCGTTCGTGGTGGCGCTGGTGCTCTTCAGCCTCGGCGGCCTGTTCGCTGTCTACGAAGGCGTGTCGAAGTTGCGCGACCCGCACGAGTTGGACTCCCCGGTCATTGCGATCGGCATCCTGGCCGTTGCCATCGGGCTCGAGACGATGTCGCTTCGCACCGCGTTGCGCGAGGCCCACCATGCGCGAGGAGAGAGCTCGCTGTGGCAGTTCATCCGTCACGCGAAGAGTCCCGAGCTGCCCGTGGTCCTGCTCGAGGACATCGGCGCCGAGCTGGGTCTGGCGCTGGCAATGGCCGGCGTGGTCACCGCCGAGGTGACCGACAACCCCCGGTGGGACGCCATGGGCAGCCTCGGCATCGGCATCCTGCTCGTGGTCATCGCCGGCATCCTGGCGGTGGAGATGAAAAGCCTCCTGATCGGCGAGTCGGCTTCCCCGTCGGACCGCGATGCCATCAAACGTGCCGTCGAGGACGCTCCGGCGGTGCGCTCGCTCATCCACCTGCGTACGTTGCACCTCGGCCCCGAGGAGCTCCTCGTCGCCGGCAAGCTGGAGCTCGACGCCAATCTGACCTTCGCCGAGGTCGCCGCGGCGATCAACGCTGCCGAGGACCGCCTCCGCCAGGCGGTTCCCTCGGCTCACGTCGTGTACCTCGAACCCGACATCCATCGGTCCCCGGACTCAGTTACTCGACCGACTCCGTGATCGTGACCGACTCGATGACGACATCGTCGATCGGACGATCACCCCGCCCGGTAGGCACCGACTCCATCGCCGCGACGACCTCCAGGCCCTTGACGACCTTGCCGAACAGTGAGTACTGCGGGGGGAGGCCCACGCCGGAGGGACCGCTGATCAGGAAGAACTGGCTGCCGTTCGTGTTGGGCCCGGCGTTCGCCATGGCGAGCGAGCCGATCTCGTAACGACCGGGACCGGGTAGCTCGTCGGCGAACTTGTAGCCCGGTCCACCCATGCCGGTGCCTTCGGGGTCGCCGCCCTGACAGACGAACCCCTTGATGATGCGGTGGAAGATGATGCTGTCGTAGTAGTGGTAGCGGGCCAGAAAGACGAAGTTGTTGACCGTCAGGGGCGCCGCGAGGGGATCCAGGGCGATGACCATCGTCCCCATGGAGGTGACCATCTCCGCCGTGTAGCGCTTCGCCGGGTCGATGCACATGGGAGGCTGCCCGTTGAACCGAGTCGTGCGGGGGCTCGAGCCGTCGGGAGCGGGACATTCGGGGGCCATGCGCCTACCTCAATTTCGTTGACCAAGGGCCACACCCAAATGTGGGGCCGAGCGACCATCATTGCCGAGAGAGGCTCAGTCTGCGAACAGCCGGCTTTCCCAGTCACCGGTTCGGGGCGGACCCCCGTGACGGGCAAACCACTCGATGCCGAACGACATCGCGAACATCTCGTCGGGCATCGACAGGAAGAACGACTGCTCCGAGATCTGACTGGCATGGGCACGCATCGAGGCACGCTTGGTCTCGATGAACTCGGTGACATCCACCCGATGCGTGAGCTCGTCCTCGCTCAGTCCGAGAGCCTCGATCTCCTCCAGGCGCGGGCCGCCTTCGCCCTCCTGGCCTGCGATGGCCGAGAGCATCCTGCGGAAATGATCACGGTTCATGGTGGCCTGATAGACCGCAGGCGTGCCCGCAATCTCCGCGGCCCGAGATCCGACCCGGTGGACCTGGATGTGATCGGGGTGGCCGTAGTTGCCGTGGTCGTCGTAGATCGTCAGGACGTCGGCCTGCTCCTCGAGGAGGATCTCGGCGAGGCGCAGCGCCGCCTCGTCGAGGTCGGCCTGCCAGAAGCTCTCGGGCGCCTCATTGGTGTGGGTGTCGATCATCCCCGAGTCGACATAGCCGAGAAACTCGACCCGCGACACCCCCAGGATCGCCGCCGACGCATGGGTCTCGGCCTCCCGCCGCTGCCAGAGAAGCTCATCGTCGTCGAGAAACCCCGGTGGGACCTCCCCGTGCTCACCTCTGGTCGCCACGACCAACACCACACGATGACCCTCCGCAGCAGCGCGGGCCATGACCCCCGCTGTCGAGATCGTCTCGTCATCGGGATGGGCGTGGAAGCAGACCAACGTCCGGCTCACTTGACGGCGCCCGCCTCCCGCAACTTGGCGATGTCTGCTCCCGAGATGCCGAACTCGGCCAGCACCTCATCGGTGTGTTGGCCGGGATGCGACGGCGGACGCTGGATCTCGGGCTCGGTTCGACTGAAACGTGGCGCCGGTGACGGCTGCAGGACCCCGTTTCGTTCGGTGAAGGTTCCACGCGCCACGTTGTGGGGGTGCAGATGAGCCTCGTCGAGCGAGAGGACCGGGGCGAAGCACACGTCGGTGTGCTCCATGATCGCGCACCACTCGTCACGGGTCTTCGCCTTGAAGATCGCCGCGACCCGCTCCTTCATGGCCGGCCATGCCGACTGGTCCATCTGGAAGGCGAGGTCGGGCTGCTCACCCAGACCCGAGAGGCGGAGCAGCTCCGCGTAGAACTGCGGCTCGATCGAGCCGATCGAGATGTACATGCCGTCGGCGCACTCGTAGACGTCGTAGAAGTGCGAGCCGGAATCCAACAGGTTGGTACCCCGTTCGGGGTTCCAGAACCCCATGTTCTTGAGGCTGTAGAACATCGTCATGAGCAGCGCGGCGCCGTCGACCATGGCGGCATCGACCACTTGGCCCTGACCCGAACGTTGAGCCTCGAGCAGCCCGCACACCACTCCGAAGGCAAGGAACATGGCGCCGCCGCCGAAGTCGCCGACCAGGTTGAGCGGGACGCTCGGTGGCTGACCCTTCCTGCCGATCGACTCCAGCGCGCCGGCGAGTGAGATGTAGTTGATGTCGTGTCCGGCCGCCTGGGCGTAGGGTCCGTCCTGACCCCACCCGGTCATGCGCCCGTAAACCAGTTTGGGGTTGCGTGCGAGACAGACGTCAGGGCCGATGCCGAGACGTTCGGTCACGCCCGGACGAAAGCCCTCGAGGAGCGCATCGGCCGACTCCACCAGCTTGAGGACGGTCTCGATGCCGTCGGGGTTCTTCAGGTCGACCCCGATGGAGCGTCGACCACGATTGAGGAGATCGAAGGGTGGCTTGTCCGGGTCGCCGCCCATGACCGCCTGGGAACGATCGATGCGGATGACGTCCGCGCCCATGTCGGCCAGCAACATCGAGGCGAACGGCCCCGGGCCGATGCCGGCGATCTCGAGAATCCTGTACCCGTTGAGTGGTCCGGCCATGTCATCCCCCGTTTGTCGTGATCGATCTGCTCGTCGTGGTCGATCGTGGCACCGGCCTCGGCGACCGTCCCGGCATCGTCGCTTGAATTTCGCCGGCCGTCAAAAGGCAGCCCTCGGTCCAGCGCGCGCTTGGTGAAGAGCTCGTGAAAAGACTGGAGGAATGGTCCGCCCTGCCGACAGGGATACCTGTCAAGATTACGCACGCTGCAGCACCGTGGTCATCCGACCACATGGCATCAGGGGGGCTTCATGAACGAATCACGCCAACGGTGGGCCAGGATTCTGGCAGTGGGACTGGTCGTCACGCTCATCGCGACGGCCTGTGGCTCGAAGGACGAGAGCGACTCGGCCGGCAAGGACGACATCGACAAGGCGGCGACCACCACCGTGGCCGCGAAGGCCACCATCCCCGACTCGACCGTGGGCGTAACCGATACCGAGGTCCATATCGGTATCCACGTTCCCGAGTCCCGGGGCGGCATTCCACTCGGCTCCATCCTCGGCATCCAGGATCTCTCGAAGGCCTATTGGGCAGCGGTGAACAAGGGCGGCGGCATCAACGGCCGCCAGGTCATTGCCGAGTTCGCCGACGACGGCTACGACGTTGCGAAGGCACTCGATGCCTGCCGCGAGCTGGAGTCGAGGAACGTCCTGTTCATCTCCGGCACCTCAGGAGCCGATCAGATCGTCGCCTGTGGCCAGTATGCGCTCGGCAAGAACATTCCCTACCTCTCCCTGGGTGTCAGTGAGGCCGGCTTGACCGACCAGCCGGGTTACCGTGCGTTGACGAACACCTACGACCGCCAGGCCAAGCTTGCGGCGCAGTACATCGTCAACGATCTGGACGGCAAGACCAAGAAGACGGCCATGGTCATGTTCAACAGCCCCAACGTCGAGGGCGCCCGCAAGGTATTCCGCGACGAGTTGAAGCGCCTCGGCGGCACGCTGGCCGCCGATGACCTCGTGGACAAGCAGGGCAATGCCAACGAGCTGGCCGCGGAATGCCTCAAGCTCAAGCAGGCCGATGCCGAGGTGGTCTTCTTCCTGGCGCTGCCCACCATCGCGAGCACGATGGCGAGAAGCTGCGCCGAGCAGGGCTACAAGCCCCAGTTGCTCATGCCCGCAAACTCCGCCGCTTGTGGCTACAGCGACCCGATCTATGCAGCCGAGCTCACCGGATGCCTCGGCTTCGCGGCCATCAAGGTCGCCCGGGAATCAGGATCGCCTCTCGTCGAGCAAGCCCAGCGCGAATGGAAGGCGACCTTCGGCGACCGGGCTTTCCCGAGTGACGGGGAGCTTCTGTGGGGCCTGTTCGACATCTATCGCGAGGCCATCGAGAAGGCCGGAAAGAACCTCAGCCGCCGCTCGTTCCTCGAGGCTCTCGACAACATGAAGGGCTACGACAACGAGCTGTTCAACCCCATCGACTTCAAGGGAACCAACATCGCCAGCGACAGCGTCGTCGTGCAGCGGGCCGACAAGTCCAAGATGCAGTTCGATCAAGTCGTCGGGGAGTGGACCAACAAGTTCTGATTCCCCCTTCAAGCCGGCGCCGCGAACCCGAGGGACCGACGAAAGGCAATTGAGGCTCCATGCGTGATCTGCTCACCTTTGTCGTCAGCGGACTGGCAGGAGGTTCGACGTATGCCTTGTTGGCCCTCGGGCTCGTGCTCGTTCACAACTCCTCGCGCATCCTCAACGCTGCCCAGGGCGAGATCGGTGCCTTTGCCACCTTCCTCGTTGCGGGCCTCGCCATCTCCCACGATTGGCCATGGCCGATCGCTGTCGTGCTCGGCATCGCGGCCGGAGGCCTCCTCTCCCTCATGACCGCCGGCGTCCTGCTCAGGCGATCATCGGGGGGGCGGCTCCCCCCTCTCGTGGGAACCATTGCGCTGCTCTCGTTGCTGGTCATCGTCGAGGCCCGCTACCTCGGGGCCGCACGCGACTTCCCCTCGCCGCTGACCGGATCCGGCATCACCGTCGGCGGGCTGGTCCTCACCCCCACGCGCCTGTTGGTGATCGGGACCGTGGCAGTCACGAGCGCGGTGATGTGGGCCTTGATCGAACGAACACCGTTGGGACTCGCCATTCGGGCGAGCGCGGACAATCGAGTCGCCGCAACCGTCGTCGGCCTCGACCCCAAGCGCGTCGAGCTGCTGACCTGGCTGCTCGCCGGGTTTCTGGGCGCCATCGCCGGGATCCTGCTTGGTTGGAACAACCAGTCCATATCACCCGGGTTTCTCACGGTCGCCCTGCCGCAGGCGTTCACCGCCGCCATCCTGGGGGGCATGACCAGCGCCCCGGGCGCCATCGTCGGTGGCCTGGCGATCGGCGTGATCGAAAGCCTCACCCGCAAGTACCTCGGCTCGACCCCCGGATCGCCCGAAGCCATCGTCTTCGCCATCCTGTTCGTGGTGCTGCTGGTGCGACCGCAGGGCATCTTCAGCCGCAAGGCGCGTCGACTCGCCACCGAGGGCAACGAGTCGTTGGTGTCACTCGACCATCTCGTGGCGATCCCGCGACCTCCCCGCCTGTCGCAGCGCACCCTGGGCGCCGTGCCGCTCACGGTGACCCTCGTGGCTGCCGTCGCCGCCGCCGGCCTCATCGGCGAGCAGGACGCGTACAAGCTGGCGATCCTGCCCATCTTCGCCATTCTGGCCCTGAGCCTCAACGGCCTGATCGCCACGACCGGCCAGGTTTCCCTCGGGCACGTGGGTCTCTTCGGGTTGGGCTCCTTCGGCACCGCCGTGGCTGCCACGACCTGGGGCATGCCCGTGCACCTGGCGCTTCTGGCCGGACCGGTTCTCGGCGCTCTCGTTGCACTCGTGCTGGGAATTGCCGCCCTCCGGGTCGGGGGCCTCTACCTCACGGTGTTGACCCTCGCCTTCACCGTGATGCTCGGCGCCTACATCTTTCCGATGCCGGCGTTCTCACGTGGTGGCGCCGGCATCGCCGTCAGCCGGGGCTCACTCGCCGGGTTGGATCTGACCGACGAGTCGGTCTTCCTCGCGTTCACGATCGTCGCGCTCGGGATCATCTGGATCGCGGATCGGCGGGCGCTGGGCTCGCCCTTCGGCCGCGCCGCCATCGCGCTGCGCGAGAACGAGGTCGCAGCCGCTGCCCGGGGCGTGCACGCGCCGGTCATCAAGGTGCTTGCCTTCATGCTCTCGGGAGCAGGCGCCGGGCTTGCCGGCGCACTGTTCGCCTACCGCCAGGGCATCGTCGTGTCCAGCGCCTTCCCGCTCAGCATGACCTTCAGCCTGGTGCTCTACGTGGTCCTCGGCGGCCTCGGTTCACGCCCGGGCGTCGTGATCATCACCGGCCTGTTCACCTGGACGACGTTCTACGGGTCGAGCGGCTCGAGCGACTTCCTCGTTCTCGGAGGCGCCGGGCTGGTGGTCCTCACCATCGGTCGCTACCCGAAAGGCCTCGGCGGCCTCATCCGCCTGTTGAGCAGCCGCATCATCACCCGACGTGCGGATCGGGCCGGGCACACCGGGGAGGTCGCCCACGTCGCCGCCGTGCCCGTTCCCTCGGGCCCGGTTGCCTCGGCCGATGCCGGCGCGGTCAACCACCGGAGATTGATCGTACGACTGCCCGACGGGGCGACGATGGAGCCGTCGCTCCTCGGCGCACGTGAGCTGAGCATCAGCTTCGGGTCCTTGCCTGCGCTGGCCGATGTTTCGCTCGACGTCGGCCCGGCCGAGATCGTCGGCGTCATCGGGCCCAACGGCGCCGGAAAGACCACCTTGTTCAATCTGTTGTCGGGCTTCTCGACTCCTGACCACGGCGAGGTCTGGTTTGCCGGCCATCGGGTCGACCATCTCTCGGCGGCAAGTCGAGCCGAGTGGGGCATGGGACGAACCTTCCAGCAGGGCGGCCTCTGGCTGTCGGAGACGGTTCTCGGCAATCTGCTCATGGCCCAGCACCTGCATGTGCGACCCGCATCGGTGATCGGCTTCATCGCCGTTGGAGCCAACCAATGGACCCTCGAGTGGCGCCGTCGCCAGGTCGCCGAACAGGTGCTCGACATCCTCGGACTCACCAACCTGCGTGATCAACCCGTGAGCACGCTTTCCTATGGCACCCGCAAGCTGCTCGAGTTGGGATGTGCCCTGGTGACCCGACCCCGCATCCTCCTGCTCGACGAGCCGGCCGCCGGCATGAGTGAGGACGAGGTCGCATGGTTGGCAGGGGTGATCGGCGGCATTCGCCGCGAGCTGGATGTCGCGGTCCTCGTGATCGAGCATCACGTGCCACTGGTGCGCCAGGTGGCCGACCGCGTCTACGTGTTGAACTTCGGTCACGTGCTTGCATCGGGGACTCCCGACGAGGTCACCAACAACCCCGAGGTGATCGAGGCCTATCTCGGAACGCAGGGCACCGCGGCCGACCGTTCAGTCGTTGCGGGGACGCCGTGAACGGCCCGACACCGACAGCCGGCCACCTCGTGCTCGACGGTGTGAGCGCCGGCTATGGCAACGTCACCGTGATCCACGACATCGACGTCGCCTTGGCCCGGGGGAGCTTTGCCGTGCTGCTGGGTTCGAATGGCGCGGGCAAGACCACCACCCTTCGGGCGATCATGGGCATGGCAAAGGTGTCCAGTGGCGACATCACGCTCGGTGGAACGTCGCTCGTGGGCAAGGGCACCCGGGACGTCATCGGCGAGGGCGTGGCCCTCTCCCCCGAGGGTCGCCAGGTCTTCGCATCGCTCACCGTTGAGGAGAACCTGCTCACCGGTTGCCTTCCCGCCTCGGGCTGGCGTCATCGCCGTACCCGTCTTGCGGGCGTCTACGAGCACTTTCCCCTTCTCGCCAAACGAGCCTCCCAGGACTCGGGGACTCTCTCGGGTGGCGAGCAGCAGATGCTTGCGGTCGGGCGCGCCTTGATGAGTGAACCTTCGGTGCTCCTCGTCGACGAGGCCTCGCTCGGACTTGCCCCGGTGATGGTCGAGCACCTCTTCGAGTTGCTCGCACAGGTCAACAAGGCCGGGGTGACCGTGTTGGCGGTCGAGCAGAACGTCGCGGTCACCCACTACGCCGATCACGTCTACGTGCTGGAACAAGGACGCATCACGATGGGCGGCGCAACAGCTGATGTGGCCGAGCAACTGCACCGCGACATCGCCTCCGCCTACCTGGGACGCTCGTCACCGACACCGGAATCAACCCGGCCGACCGATTCGCAAGCCACACCCCGAGATCATGAAGGAGATCCCCATGAGTGACCCTGCAGCCCCGACGGCGATCGAATCAGCCAAGGAGGTCGATTGGTCGGAGTTCCGCTCCTTGTGGGGGGACGGGTCACAAGGGCGCGATCTCACACGTGTGCGCTCCCTCGCCATCACCATCGCCATCGCCTGTTGGGTGGCGGCTCTGATCCTCATCGCCGTGACCTGGAACCAGGTCGCCGAGCTCTCCGGCGTCGCCGACCAGATACCGTGGCTGGTCAGCGGAGGCATCTCCGCGATCGTCCTTGCCATCGTCGGATGCGGGGTCCTGATCGGCGGGTTGTTGGCGTCCATGGCTCCGCGGCCACGTTCCAGGGATTGATCGCCATGCAGCGCGGCCGACCCCGGGTGGCCGTTCCTATCGTCCCAGCAACTTCGCCTTCTGCGCCTCGTACTCTGCCTCGCTCAACGCGCCGCTTCTCCTGAGATCATCGAGGATCCGTAGTTCCTGCGCGATCGACGTTGCGGCCACGTGACCGGCCCCCGCCGTGCGCATCTCGTTTGCCTCGATCTGGTGATAAATGGTGTTCTGCACCGCGGACGGCTTGGCGATGTCGGAGAAGGTCTGCCTGCCCGTCTCACCGCCCGATTCGATGATCAGGTCGCCTGAGCGCAAGAGTCGCTCGAAGATCGTCTGGTGGAAGAACATGGTGTTGACCCGGTCGAGAGGTATCTCGGTGCCGCTCTTGCCCAGGACGCCGGAACGATAGATCAGTCGATCGGTGGTGACGACGAAGTTGGTCGTCACCCAGCGCAGGTAGCGCCCGACGAGCCAGGCCAACGTCGCCACCGTGACAGCGGCTGCCACCATGGTGAGGGCATCGGGAAGATCGAAGGCCATCACGGCGACAAGGCCTGCTGCAGCCAGAACCAACAGCGAGGCCGGGCCGGTGAAGAACCACCAGTGCGGATGAAGGTCGAGGACGATGTCCTCCTGCTCGTTCAGAAGGCGCAGCGGAAAGGCCATGAGTCCTGAGGTTACTCAGCCCGGTAGACCCGGCGCGGGAACACGCGCCCGGGCGCCACCACCCGATCCACGAAGACCAGCCCGTCGAGATGGTCGATCTCGTGTTGCATGGCTCGTGCCTCGAAGGCATCGACCTCGAATCGTCGCTTCTCGCCATCGAGACCCAGCCCCTCCACGATCATCGCCGTGGCACGTGCGACGTCGCCGGTGAGGTCCGGGACGCTCATGCAGCCCTCCCGACCGATCTCCGAACCCGAGTGCTCGATGATCACCGGGTTGAACAACACCAGCTCACCATGGCAGGACCGTGCCCGACGGTGCCCCGTCACGTCGAGGCAGAACGCCCGGAGCGAGACGCCGATCTGGGGGGCCGCGACGCCGACGCTGTGGCTCGAGGACCGCATGGTGTCGAGCAACGCATGACCAAGCTCGACGGCATGCCGGTCGATGTCCTCCAGAGCGGTCGCCGGCCGCGACAGAACGGGATGAGGAATGTGGAGGACGCGAGGCGCCAAGGTCAGGCCACTCGACGGCGAAGCGCGGTTCCCCCACCAATGCCAGGTTCCCTACAGGACATCGGACTCGTGGGGTCGGATGTGCGCCTCGACCCCGAGCTCCTCGCTGAGCGTGGCCAACTCGGCCTGCAGGCGATCGACATCGGCCGACGCTCCCAGGGTTACGTCGAACAGCATCACGTAGAGGAGGTCCGGGAGGCTGCCCGTCACCCTGGTCGAGAGATCGACGATGTTGGCGCCGTGGTCGGCCAGCAGGCGCGTGATCCGGTGGACGATGCCCGGTCGGTCGCTTCCGTACACCGAGACCGACCAACTCGATGCCGAGGCCTCGTCGGCCATGTCGGTGCCGTCACCCAGCGGCCGCACCACCACCGTCAGGCCCAACGCCGAGACCTCACGGCTCAGCGCTTCCTCCAGCGCCGCAGGTGCCTCACCCTCGGGCATCCCGACCACCAACATCATCGCGAAGTGACCCCGCAGGATCGTCATGGAGGTGTCCTCGAGATTGCCACCATGACCCATGAGCACGCCGGTGATGGCTGCGACCATGCCGGGCCGGTCAGGCCCGAAGGCGGCGACGGCGACTCGATTCATACCCGAACGCTACAGTCACGCGGAAGACGACGCCGGCGCCAACCTCGGCAAGGCCGGCATGATGAGGGCATGACGCCCTTGGGGATGGGGGCATGACGCCCTTGGAGATGACGCCTTCCGACGCCCGCACGTGCTTCGAGGAGTCGGCCGAGTTTCTCATCGACACGGCATCGCTCGTCGCTCCCGATCAATGGCACGCTCCAGGTCTTGGCCAATGGACGGTACGCGAGCTCGTCGGCCACGCAGGCAGGGCGCTCCAAACGGTCACCTCGTACCTCGCAAGTCCCGGCGCCTCCGCTGATCTGGCAGGCCCCGTCGCCTACTTCCTGGCCGCGTTCGGCACAGAGGGCGATAACGATGCGGCATCCCAGGCGATTCTGGAACGTGGGAGGGATGCCGGGAAGGCGCTCGGCGCCGACCCGCTCGCCCGGCTTCGTGCGCTTCGGGACGAGGCGATCGGCGCTCTCCACGACAGCGACGACAACCTGATCGTCACGACGCCGATGGGCACCATCGCCCTCGCCGACTATCTGCCGACACGAACCTTCGAGATGGTCGTCCACACGCTCGACCTGGGTCGAGCCATCGGCGTCTCGACGACCCCGCCGATCGGACCTCTCACCTCCACTGCCGTCCTCGCCGCATCGGTGGCGGTGCGACGAGGACACGGCGTCGAAGCCTGCCTCGCCCTCACCGGCCGCACACCCCTGGGCGCGAATCTGCCGTTCCCGTAGCCCTCGTCCATCGGTCCCACGGGCCTCGGTTCCACGCGTTCTCGGTTCCCCTCTTCCGCCGGTCCCACCCCGTCCCCCGGGCGTGACTCCCCTGACGGCACCGCCGGGATCGGGTGACGGGACCTCGCCGAGGACGGTGCATGCCTTCCGCCGTGCCGGCGATCTGAGCAGCGCTAGGGCGTAGGCGTCTTCTGCTTCGCCTCGAGCGGAGCCGTCCGTGGGGCGCGGGTTCGGGTGGCACCATTGGCCTTCGCCCCGGTCGTGGCCTTCGCCCGGGTCGTGGACTTCGTCGCTGTCGCGGACTTCGCCCGGGTCGTGGCCTTCGCCCGGGTCGTGGCCTTCGCCCGTGTTGTGGGCTTCGTCGCGGTCGTGGACTTCGTCGCTGTCGTGGACTTCGCCCGGGTCGTGGACTTCGTCGCCCGCCGCGCGCCGGATCGGGCGATCGCCGATGCACTGTTACCGAGATAGGACGCGACCACCCCGGGATCGCGGATCACCGAACTCGGCTTGCCGTCCGCGATGATCTCACCGAGGCTCATCGCGATGAGCCGATCGCAGACCGCTACGAGGAGCGGGACGTCGTGTTCGACGATGACCATTGCCGCGCCGGTGGCATCACGCACCCGGGTCAACAATGGCCCGAGCGCCTCGGACTCCCGCTGAGCAATGCCCGCCGAGGGCTCGTCCAGCAGCAGCACCGAGGGCTGCTGCGCCAGCAGGCAACCGATCTCGATGACTCGCCGCGTACCGGTCGAGACCTGTGAGAGATACTTGTCGCCAAACGCAGTCAGACCGAGGAGCTCGATGAGCATCTCCGCTCGCTCGGCCATGATCTGCTCGGAGACCAGTGACGCAGGCAGACCCATGGCTGCCGCGATCGGATCTCGTGAGGTTGCGAACCTCTCGCCTGCCACGAGGAGGGTTTCGGCCACGGTCAGGCCCGGGAAGAGGCGGGCGCCCTGGAACGAACGCCCCAGGCCCAGGCGGGCTCGAAGATCGGCCGGGCTCTCCGTGACGTCCCGTCCGCCCAGAAAGACCCGCCCGTGGGATGGTTCGACGGCCCCACTCAGGAGGTCGATCAAGGTGGTCTTGCCGGCGCCGTTCGGGCCGAGGATCCCGACGATCTCACCAGGCTCGATACGGAGGCTCACCTCGTTGACCGCGGCAAGCCCGCCGAAGAGCTTGCCCACGTAGTGGGCCTCGATCGCCGATTGACCCTCATCGGTCACCACATCGGGCCCGCCGGCCCGGGTCAAAACCAGGTCCTCGAGCGAGCCGATCGACGCGACGAGGTCGGGCTGATCGCCTCCGGCCGGTGCCCGTCCACGACCCGCGCCGGCCCCTTCCAGGAACACGGAGCGCAGGAGATCGTCGCGATCGACCAGCTGCGCCGTCGCCCCGGTGAATCGAACCTCGCCCTTCTCCATGAAGACCGCACGCTCGGCGAGCTCGAGAGCGATGTTCACGGACTGCTCGACGATGACGATGGTCAGGCCCCGCCCACGGAGGGTCTTGACGACCTCCAGGAGCTCACCCACAACGACGGGGGCCAAGCCGAGGGACAACTCATCGATGAGCAGAAGCTTCGGCTTGGCGATCAGCACCATGGCCAGGCTGAGCATCTGCTGCTGGCCCCCTGACAGAAGTCCGGCATGCTCGTCGAGACGCGCACCGAGCGCCGGGAACAACTCGACCGATTCGGCGATTGCTGCCTGCACCTCGTCATGGTCACGCCGGAAGAGCCATGCCGAGAGACGCAGGTTCTCCCTCACACTAAGCCCCGGGAAGATGCCGCGTCCTCCCGGCATCATCGCAATTCCCTGCCGAGCCCGTTCCTCGGGGGTCATCTTGGCGACATCGCGACCATCGAAGATGACCCGTCCGGACGAGGCGGGAGTGAGGCCGGTCACGGCACGCAACAAGGTCGATTTCCCGGCGCCGTTCGTGCCGAGCAGTGCGACGATCTCTCCTTCCTCCACTTCGAGATCGACACCGAAGAGCACCTGGACGCTGCCGTAGGAGACATCCACGTTCTCGCAACGGAGAATCGGGTTCGGCCGAACCCTTCTCGTCGGCTCGGGTGCGGTCAAGTCCACCACCACTCTTTCGGTGATGTCCACCGCCACGGTCCTTTCCTCCCGCACCGCACGGCCCCGGTCGGCGTCGACACGCCGGTCGGCAATCAGGCTCGGCACCTCGATGCCGGCGCGGTCTGCGACGAGCCGCAGGGCAGTTCGGCGAATACGAAGCGCGACGTTGCCGAGTCCGCCGGGAAAGACCAGCAGCAGCAACAGGACGCCGGCGCCCGTCACCACCAGCTGAAGCCCACCGCTCATCACGTACTGGGCCCAACGCAGGATGACCGCCCCGAGGATGGCACCGCCCGGCGAGGTCAGCCCACCGATCACGACCATCGAGAACGCCTCAAAGCTCTGCTGAGGGCTGAAGCTCCCGAAACGGACCCCGTTCAACACGAAGACGTGGAGGGCGCCGGCCAGACCCGCGAGCGCACCGCTGATCGCAAAGGCGATGAACTTCTCTCGACCGACGGCAATCCCCCTGGCCTGAGCTGCCGGCTCGTTGTCCCGAACGGCCACCATCACCCTGCCCGACCTCGTACGACGCATCATCCAGACGAGCGCGACGATATCGACGAGGACTGCCAGACAGAGGTAGTACAGCACCGTCTCGTCCTGAAGGGACCAACGGCCCAACAACAACGGACGCTCGATCTCCTGGGGTAGCAGCGAGGAGAAATAGGTCGGGTTCAGGAAGTAACTCGACATCGTCACCGCAAAGCCGAGGGTGGTGACCGCGAGAAACAGGCCGCGAATGCGGATCGCGGGAAGCCCGATCACCACCGCGGTCAGCGCTCCGGCGCCTGCTCCCGCAAGCAGGGCAAGCAGGAGGTCGAGGTCGTAACGCGAAAAGGCCTGGCCTGCGGCCACCGCCCCCACTCCCGCTATGGCGAACTGTCCCAGGCTCACCTGGCCCGCCCAGCCCGTCAGGACCACCAGGGAGATGGCGACGATGCTGTAGACGATCGCCACGGTACCCAACAACAGCAACTGGCTGTCGGTCATGATCAGGGGCACCAGCACCGCGACCGCCATCACGGCTCCGATCAACCCACGGCGACCCCAGATCACCTCGGGACGGTGCCGCAGCTCCTCGGGCACGGGCGGCATGTCGCTCGCGCCCACCCAACTCGACAGCGCCGACTCATCGGCCCGTGAGAGCTTGTGTCGCTGCGCCAGCAGCGCCACAAGGATGACGACCAGGAACCCCACGTCGGTGATGCCCGCCCTGGAGGTGTTCCAGAACACCGCCTGTTGGAACACGCCCAAACCCATGCCCGCGAGAAGTGCCTTCGGCAGGCTCGCCATGCGCGCGACGACTGCGGCGGTGAGGGCGGGCAGCAGCAGCGACGGGCCGCTGAGCACCTCGGGCGAGAGCCCCTGGATGGGGGCGGTGAGCATGACCTGCAACGCCGAGAGCACCGCAGCCAGCGCCCAGACGATCGTGGAGAGGCGCCGCACCGGTATGCCCAGCAGCATCGCGCGCTCGGCGTTCTCGGCCGAGGCCTGAATCGCCGATCCGAGCTCGGTACGGGTCAGGAACCACGCAAGCACGCCCAGGGCCATCGGGACGAGCACCATGATGACCACATGGTCACCGGTGAACAGAATCGGGAACACCGTGAACTCGGTCGACACCGACGTCCGGTAGGCCTGGACGATGAGTGGCTGGTCGAAGATCTTGGGGATGATCAGCTGGCTGCCGCCGAAGATCTGCGCGAGGCCGATGGTGGCCAGCGTGAGGATCAGACGGGGTGCCCAGAAGAAGCGCTGGATGACGATCCGATCAACCGCGGCCCCGACGACGCCGGCCACCAGGAGGCCCACCGCCAGGGTCACGAAGTAGTTCCAGTGCCACGCGCTGAACATCTCGATCGCGATGACCCCTGCCACACCACCGAGTGCGCTCTGGGCGAAGTTCACCACGCGGGCACCTCGGTAGATCAGGACGAGCCCGATCGCCGTCAGTCCCGTCAGCGAGCCGAGCACGAGCCCGAGCAGCACCACCCCGAGCGGCAGACCTGAGGGGAGCACGGCCGCAAGGAACGGCCACGCGAGCACGGCTCCCCCCACCCACCAGATGGTCGCGGGCAAGCCCCGAACGTCGCGGGCGGTGGGGGCTTTGATGGGGCTCACAGCCCGCACTCGGACATCGCTCCGGGATCATCCTCGCTGATGGCGCTACCGAACTTCCCGACGTCCTTGAGCGGACCCACGGGGAACTCGGGATCACCCGTCGGCCAGTCCTCCGAGAACCGCTGTCCACCGAGCGTGGTGACGTACCGGCCGGGTTGGCAGGTCAGCGGACTGATCTCGGTCGGGCTGTAGTAGCTCTCGCGTGCGTCATCCATCGCCGTGAGGTCGTCCGGCGCCCAACTCCAACAACCGGCCTCCCCACAGGCCTTGGGGAAGTTGAAGAGCCCTTGGCGGAAGGTCTCCGGCGTGAGGTTGGGACCTGCCATCTGCAACCCGATGAACGTGTGCAACATGCCGTAGTAGAAGAGGTGATGCGTCAGCTTCGTCGGCTCGTCCTGGCGCATCGCCTTGTACACCCGATACGCCTCACCGTCCCAGCCGCCGTAGACCTGGGACAGGAAGCTCAGCGTCATGGCATGCGACCACTGGTCCTGGTCGTAGAAGGAGCCGAGGACGTCGACATCCGACAACAGCACACCCCCACCCACCCACTCTGGCCAATAGTCCTGCTGACGCGCCGCGCTGGTCATGAAGATCGGCGAGATCGGGTCGCAGAGGCAGGCCACAGTCGTCACGCCCGCAGCCTTGAACTGCGCAACCGCGTTGGCTGCGAAGGTGGCGAGCTTGTTGACGTCGAGTGCGTAGTCGATGCGCTTGGTCCAGCTCAGGCCATGCTTGGCGAGAATCTCGCCCGCCATGTTTGCGCACGCCTGGTACTCAGGCTGATCCGGGATGAACAACCCGAACTTCCGTTCCTGCGTGCGATAGGCCGGGTCACCGGCGAACCAGGCGGGACGCTTGGCAAGGCGTTTGGTGACGTAGTCAACCATCGAGCGGGCCAGTCTCGTGCAGTCGGGAAAGTAGCCATAGGCATAGGGCGCACGTTTCTGGTACCAACCCGTCGACATGTGGATCGCTCCGACCGCTACGACCTTCTGGCGCGCAAGCGCGTCGGCGTAGGGCTCGGTCAGCGCGCAGGCGTCGATGAAGGCCTTCTGCTCGTTCGCCACCGTCAGCGCATCCGCTGCAGCTCCCTCCTGACCGCCCCCGAGGATCTCCGCGAGCGGGTCACCCTTGCCGTCGATGATGCGCAGCTCGACCTGGCGCCCGTAGAGCTGGAAGTGCTTGTTGAAGTAGTCCACCATCGTCTGCGCGGTGCGAACCTGGTCCTCGAACGAGTCCGAGATGTCCACGCCCTGGGCGGCGGCAACCCCGATGAGCTGCTCGAAGCTGTAGGTGCCGCCACCGGTTGGGAGTCGACACGTCATGACGATCTTGTCCTTCGTCACGCCACGCGAGGTTGCCCC
Source organism: uncultured Actinomycetes bacterium (assembly GCA_963743945.1). GTDB lineage: Bacteria > Actinomycetota > Acidimicrobiia > Acidimicrobiales > CADCSY01 > JACOTK01. Next base: position 164,616 of record CAVURO010000005.1, on the reverse strand, counting down.
GCCGTTGTCACCACTGAACTGGATGCAGGGTGGCGAGTAGGCGATGAGGCTGACCTGCTTCGCTCCTCCTTCACAACCGGCACCGGTCACCGCCGTGCCGCCGCCCGGACCTGCCCCCGTCGATGCGGGCACCGCTCCCTGGCTGCCACCACCGGTGGCGCCCCCACCTGTCGTGCCGCCGGAGCCGCCGGAGCCGCCGGTCCCGCCTGTGCGACCGATCGCTCCCGATTGCGTACCGGGAGTCGTGGCGGCGCCCGGCTCCACCTGCCCGGACTCGCCGGTCATCGCGTCCCCCTGAGCGGGGGAGGTCTCCGCGGCGTTGCTCAGCACCTCGGTTGCGTCGGGAGGTCTGCTCGGAAGCAGCGCCACCAGCAGCGCCACGACCAGGACCCGCACCAGGAGCGGACCGTAGCCTCGTAGCACGAGCGGGTCGGCCGATACCCCGGCAACACGTGATCTCGTACCGCGTGACGGCGGCTCGGGTCGGATGGGTTCAAAGGTCGACATCGGTAATGCTCCTTGATCGCAGAACGTGTTCCGGATGGCCGTTCGACATGGGTGCCTCAGGGCCGAGTGGCGAGAATGGCCGGTCGATCCGTCAGGTCCTTCGGACTCGAAGCTGATCGAGAGCGGCAATGACCACGACGGCCGCCAGAGCACCGAGCAGCGCGGCCGCAGGCGACGTGTCCGGAAGGGTCGATTTCACGGGCTGTTGGGCGATTGACCGGTCGCTCGGACCGAGTGCGATCTGGCCGGCATCACCGCCGGAGGCAAACGGCGGCGACACGGGTGGCAAGGTCACCGGCGGCAGACTCATCGGTGGAACAGTCACCGGAGCGGGCCGCGACGGGGTCGGCGGCCCGTCCAGCGGCGGCGACTCCCGATTGATCACCTGGAGACCGCCCACCTGCGGCGTCGTCGTCGAAGGTGCGGGGGTTTGGGGACCAAGTCGGCGCGCCTCGGTTCTCAGGTCTGCAGACGCACCTCCGATCGTGATCTTCAGCCCGCCGTCACCGGTGAGAATCCCGACGATGACGTTGAGGACCGTGAACAACAGTCCCAGCTCGGGGATGCTCTCGGTCTGCTTCAACTCCCAGTCGGTGACCATCTTGGCCACCGACGGGTACCAGGCGCCGATCGACTTCTCGAGCGCCGGCGAGTCGACGAGTTCGAACCCGAGTGGTGAGACACTCGTGCCGTCATCGGAGACCTTGGGATAGAGGATCCTTGCCCCGAACCCTTCGAGGGACTTGTTCGCGCTCGCGATGGCTCCCGGCACGTTGGCGGCGTCGGTCATGTCAATGGTCTCGCCGCCGACCTCCATGGACTGCACCGAGAAGGCGGACTGCGCCGGCGCGCCCATGGTCTGACTCGATTGCCAATCCAGTCCATGGAGCTTCACCTTGCCGCCCGCCAGAACCAGGTCGCCGACGGTCGTGTGCGCCATCGCCTTCTCGGGACTGATAGAGGTGCGAGCGGTCCCGGCCGCCAGGTCGAACATGCCCGTCGCCCCCGCTATCGCCGTCGTCTCGGCCTCGGTCTCGAGCGGCTGCTTCGACGCTCGGGCCCATTCCTTGCCGGGCTCGAGCAGGACGGGCCCAACCTGAGTCGGTGAGATGGTCCATCCGAGAACCCGAGGCTGATCCTTCGATGCCTCCAGGGTGTTTCTCGAATCGACGTGACTCGGCTGCTGGGCGGCAAGGAGGCTCTTGATGTCCTTGATGGTGGCGTCGCTCACGCCGTTCTTTCGAAGCGTGGGAAAGTCCAGCACGCTGACCAGGGCCCCGAGGAGGCCGGCATCGAAGAACGAGGAGTCTCCTCGCACGATGTCGTCGCGGATATCGCTCTTGGATGCACCCACACCGATGTTCAGCGTGTAGTCCGCCGCGAAGATCCCGATGCCGAGGACCTTGCTGTCCACCCGACCGACCGGCATCGTCGGCGATGGCGTGGCGGCATCGACCGCGAGCGCCCCCCCACCGAGTTGCCCGACCACCAACGCCGCCAGGCCGACAGCCACACCCTTGCGCTTCCAGTCCTTCATCACTCCCCCACCGACATGAGCAAAGCCCCCCCCGGGTACCGGCTCATGTCGGGCGCCAACCTAGAAGAGGTTGCTTGTAGGGATCAAGTAGAAATGGGCTGCTCGGCCAATCCCCTGGCCGGCCCCTCGCCTGCGGCTACGTCGGTCAGCTGAAACGGGTTGCTCGGGTGCCTGGTGGATTGAAGACACCCGGCTCGGCGTCAGGGTTCGCGACGAGGACCTCACCTTCGAGACCGTCAGGGTCGACGAAGAACAGCGAAAACATCGGGCCGAAGTCGGTGACGAAGTCATCGGCGGCGCCGCAGGCCATCAGGCGCCGCCGGATCTCCTCGAATGCGTCGAGCGAGCCTGCCTGGAGGCCCACATGATCGAGGCGACCCCGACCGAACATCGGCGTCTGGCGTCGCGCCTCATCGTTGTCGTCGATCTCGAACACGTTCAGCTCGCGACCATCGCCGATGTCGATGAGCGAGAGCCTGAAGCCAGCTTGCTCCTCGATCGTGCGCGCCGGAGGAGCGTCGAAGATGTCCGTGTAGAAACGCGACAGGCGTTCCGTGTCACAGGTGAGCACGGCCACGTGGTTGACACCGTCCAGCAGCATCGCTCCACCCTAGATTCGAAGGTTGCATGGTTCAACACCTGCCACCGGAGCCACGGTCACCCAGGTACCGGAGCCAGTCCCCGAACTGGAACACAACAACCGGAGCCGACTGGTCCACTTGAACCGGTACAGCACACCTCAGGACCACGTCCGACCACTGCTGTCGGGTAGCACCACCGCGTCGATGCCCTCGTCACGGCACAGCTCGAGCAGGTGAGGATCCGCGGTGACAAGCGGCGATCCCTCGGCACGAGCGACCTCGGCGGCGACGCAGTCGGCGAGGCTGACGGCACGCGTGCTGCGGTGATAGTGCCGAGCGCGCAAGAGGCCGGCGCGTGTGGCGAGCCCGACGTCGACCGGAATCGCTTCGGCGAGACCGAGCTGAGCAAGATCGAGGACGGCGTCCTCTTCGGTCGAACCTTCGAGCCGGACGAGGTGATCGAGCACCTCTGCGACGCCCACTGCCGTGAGCGCCGGCGCCTGTCCGGCTTCCAGGAGACGCTGGACGTCCACAGCGGCAGGTTCTCCCTTCAACAGGGCAAGGACGGCGTAGGCGTCGAAAATCAACGGCCGCGTCGACGAGTCTCGGCGGTCGCCTCATCGGACCGAGCCCGCCGGCGAGCGGCGTCCGTTGCCGGGCCGCGTCGGTACTTGCCGACCAGCTCGCCCACCGCGTCGGCGGGCATCGGTCGCATCACGACACGGTCGCCGAGGTCAACGACGACCACACGATCGGCATTCCAACGAGCGCGAGCATCGGCGGGGATCGACACTTGGCCGTTCCGCGAGACCTTCATGACGTAGCTCGTCTGCATGTGACACCCCGTTGTATGAGTACTCCAGTTGATTGTATGCCCTTGGGGAAGGACGTGCTACCGACCGGATGCGCGAGACAGCCCCGGCGAAAACCGGGGCTGACCTGCGCTTCTGGAGCGGACGACGGGATTCGAACCCGCGACCCTCACCTTGGCAAGGTGATGCTCTACCAGCTGAGCCACGTCCGCGTAAGGGCGTCACTCTACCAACAGTGTGGTGACTTCGTGGAACTCCCTCGGCAATCCCAGGTTGCGGGAGGCCCGACAGTACCCTGGCGGGACCGTGCCATCCTCTCCTGCCGCCCCGTCATCGCCTGCAGGCCTGCGCATTCTCTACGCCGCGACCCTGTGCAACTTCACGGCGTTCGGCATCTTCTATGCCGCGATCCAGCTCTACGTGAAGGACGAGCTGCATGCCGATCAGGGTGCGGTCGGACTGGCCGTGGGGGCGTTCTCGATCAGTGCGTTGGTCGTGAGGCCCTGGGTCGGTCGCAACATCGATGTTCGGGGCCGTCGACCCTTCCTGATCGGCGCACTCACCCTCCTCGCACTGTCGTCGCTCGGCTTCCTGGTGGCCCATTCGGTCGCCGTCGTCGTGCTTCTACGCCTCATACAGGGTGCGGCGGGAGGCGCCTTCTACACGACGGCCGCCGCCACGGCCACCGACCTCGCCCCCTCCGATCGGCTTGCCGGCGCGATCGCCCGGTTCTCGCTCTTCCTCTATGCCGGCATCGCCATCGGCCCCTCCATCGCCGAGTTGGTCGTCGACCGGGTCGGCTTCACCGCCCTGTGGTTCGTGCCGGCGACGCTGGCAACCATCGGCATCGCCTGTGTCCGTATGCTCCCCGAGTCGGGAACCTCGGCCATCGCCCGCCGTGCCGAGTTGGGCGCGTCGCCACGTCGACTCCTCCACCCGGCGGCCATCGGACCTGGGCTGGTCCTGATGACAACGGGCATGGGCTACGCGTCGATCACCGGGTTCTCGAGCCTCTACGCCCGCCACATCGAGCTCTCGTCGCCAGGACTGCTCTACGCCGTCTTCGCCATCACGGTCATCGGCGGGCGTGTCGTCTCGGGACCCCTTGCCGATCGCAGCGATCGCACCACCATCTCGCTGGTCGGCATCATCCTCGCCGCCGCCGGGCTCGGAACACTGGCGGCCGTGCAGGAGCCTACGGCGGCGTTCGTGGGCGTGGCCGCGTTCGGCGCCGGCTTCGCCCTCATCTTTCCGGCATTGATGGCCTTCACCGTTGATCGGGTCGACGATCACGAGCGAGGCGAAGCCCTCGGGTCGTTCACCGCCTTCATGGACATGGGTACCGGCGGAGGTGCGCTCCTGATCGGACGCCTTGCCGACGACTTCGGCTTCGGCGTCGCCTACGGAACCCCTGCCGTGCTCTGTGCGATCGGCGCCGTGCTCCTCGTCGGGCTCGGCCGGCGCCACCGGGAGGCGGGCCGGCGCGTCAGCGTGGACCTCGGCGACTTCCCGCTTCCGATCGAGTAGCGCCTCCGCTCACCGCTCACCGATCACCGATACCGCTCGACACCGAACATGCCGAACACGCTGAGCTCAAAGCGGGACCAAGGTCAGGACTCGGCACCCGAGGCGGCCAGTGCCTGCATGACGTCGGCGATGATGTCATCGGGGTGCTCCAGGCCCACCGAGACACGGATCAGCCCCTCGCCGATGCCCATCATCTCCCGGTCCTCATCGGGCAGGTTGGCCGCCGTCGTCGATGCGGGATGGGTCATGAGGGTCTCGGTGCCGCCGAGGGAGGTGGCCACATGGGCGAGGTGCAGCGATTCGACGAAGCGTCTCCCGGCCTCCAGGCCTCCGGCCAGGTCGAAGCTCAACATGCCACCGCCCATGTCCATCTGACGCTTCGCCAGGTCACGCTGGGGGTGCGACTCCAGCCCGGGATAGTTGACGCGAAGGACGTCCTCATGACCATCGAGCGCCTCGGCAAGGCGCTGTGCCGACTCGGTCTGTTGGCGAATGCGCACACCGAGGGTCCGGATGCCTCGAAGGCCGTTGAGTGCATCGAAGGGGGAAGCGACGGCCCCGTGAATGGTGTGGTAGCTCCAGATCCATTGGATGAGATCCTCCGCACCGGCGGCGACGCCAAGGGTGGCATCGTTGTGGCCCGCAAGGCTCTTGGTGGCGGAATGGACCACGAGGTCGAAACCGTGCGCGAGCGGGCGCTGGATCATCGGGCCGGCAAAGGTCGAATCCACCACCTTGATCGGTCCGGGAATGGCACCCACGGCGTCGAGGTCGACCAGCTGCATGACGGGGTTCGCAGGGGTCTCCACGAAGATCAGGCGCGTGCGTCCCGGTTGGACCGCGGCGGCGAATCCCTCCGAATCGGTGGCATCGACATAGGTGACGTCGATGCCGAACCGCGGGCACACCATCTGGAAGAGCAGCGAGGTCGCCGAATAGAGCTGGCTCTGCGCCACGATGTGATCCCCCTGCGAGCACATGGCGAGCACCGACGACGAGACCGCTCCCATCCCCGAGCCGAAGGCCTGAGCGGCTTCCGCACCTTCGAGCTCGGCCAGGGCCTCCTCGAAGGCTCTCACCGTCGGATTGCCGTAGCGACTGTAGAACTCGGCGACCCTGGGGGTCGTCGCGAGCCGATGGCCCTCCTCGATCGTGGCGGACTCATAGGTGGTCGTCGCCCACAGAGGCGTCGACAACGAACGCCCGTTGGCGCTGCGTCCCGCCACGATGGCCCGCGTCTCGAGGTGGTACGGCTCCGGCTGGTCGGTCATGTGCTCACCACATCCTTTTCAACCTTGTCGAGGAACTCCGTGAGCGCGTCGCCGACCTGATCGAGATCGATGAGGAAGGCGTCGTGGCCGTGGGGGCTGTCGATCTCGACGTAACGACTCTCGGTTCCCTGCGCGTCCAACAACTCGTGGATCTCGCGCTGTTGATAGGGCGGATAGAGGGAATCCGACTTGATGCCCATGTTCAGCGTCGGCACGCCGATGCGTGACAAGGCATGGGCGACACCACTTCGGCCGCGGCCCAGATCGTGGAGGTCCATCGCCTTCGACATCGCCAGATAGGAGTTGGCGTCGAATCGTCGGGCCAACTTGGCACCTTGGTACTCGAGGTAGCGCTCCACCTCGAAGCGCTGCCAGAGCGAGAAACCGTCGAGTGGCTCGACCACCTCTCGCCCGAATCGATCGGTGAACACGTCATCGGTTCGGAAGGTCACCTGGGCAACCATGCGCGCCGTCGCAAGCCCCGCGGCCGGCCCCTCTCCGGGGGCGGCGTCGTAATAGTCACCGCCGTTCCAGCCCGGGTCGAGACGGATGATGCGTCGCCCGGTGCTCCACCAGGCGATCTGTTGGGCGCTGGCGGCGGCGGCGGTCGCGATGGGGACGAGGGAGGCGACCCGATCGGGAAACATGACACCCCACTCGAGGGCCTGCATGCCACCCATGGAGCCACCGATCACGCTCAGCCAGCGCCGTACGCCGAGTTCGTTGGCCACGACCACCTGCGCACGCACCATGTCGCGAATCGACACCACCGGAAACGCCGAGCCGTAGGGTCGACCGGGCGCATCGGATGTCGCAGGGCGAGGTGAAGCCGGTCCCGTCGTTCCCTGGCAGCCACCCAGGACGTTGGCGCACACCACGAAGTAGCGATCGGTGTCGATGGCCAGCCCGGGACCGATCAGACCGTCCCACCACCCGGGCGTCGGATGACCCTCCACCAGGGCGCCGGCGGCATGGCTGTCGCCGGTGAGGGCATGACAGACCAGCAGCGCGTTGTCCGCTCGCGCACTCAGCTCCCCCCAGGTCTCGTACGCGACGGTGATGTCACCCAACATGCCGCCGCCCTCGAGCACGAACGACCGATCCGTGGCGAAGGACACGAAGCGCCGGTGTCCGGGCGGGTCACCAGGACGCCAGGCGCCGGAGACGGGGAGGGGGACGCTCATCCGTCCAAGGGTATCGCCGCGGGCTCCATGATCTGAGCCTCCGACGCGGCCGGGACAACGGGCCGGTCGTCGGGCACGGGCCCATCGTCGAACACAGCCGGCACCTGGGGAGCCAGAAGCCCCACGGCGACGACAAGTCCGACCAACGCGAGTGCGAACACCACCGTGGTGCCCTGCAGGCCGATCACGTCGGCCACCGTCCCGTGGACCAGCGATCCGACGGGATAGAGAACACCCAGCGCCACGAAATAGAGGCTCAGGATGCGCCCTCGGAACGCCACGGGGGCTCGCAGCTGCACCACGGTCGACAGACCCGAAAGGATGCCGATGTAGCCCATGCCGACCAGTGCCAGCAGCACGACCGCAAAGGTCAGGTTCGGCGAGGCCGCGTAGACGCACAGCAGAAGTGGTGTCGCGAGAAGGTTGACGACGATCATGCGGCGCCGCCCGAATCGAGCCGCCATCGGCACGATGGCAAGCGCTCCCAACACGGCGCCAACTCCCTGAGCGGTGGTCAGGGCGCCCGTTCCTGCAGCGGTCTCGTCGGCTCCCCCACCACCGAGGTGCGCCGCCATGGCGGGGACCAGCGCGATGAAAGGTGAGATCAGCACGGCCACCACGGCGATGACCGCGATGGCCGTGCGGCACGCGGGCTCCGCGCGCGCCGCCCTCGCACCGGCACGGATCCGGTCCCAGGTGCCCCCCTCCTCGGAGGGGCTGCGCTCAGGGAGGCGGATGACGGCAAAGGCTACGATGCCGGCGAAGAACGACAGGGCGTTGATCAGGAAGGCGAGCTCGAACGAGCCGAGCGAGATGACCAGGCCCGCGAGCGCCGGACCGATGACCCGACCGAGGTTGTACTGGGCCGAACCGAGGGACACCGCCCCCAGCAGGTCCTCACGAGGCACCACATCGGGCAGAACCGACTGATGAAACGGCATGCGCAACGCGCTGATGCAGCCTCCGAGGAAGACCATCACCGTCACCGTCGCCGGCGACACCCGATCGGTGACGAACAGGAGCGCCAACGCCGAGGCGATCATCGCCTCTGCCGACTCGGCGACGATGACGAATCGTCGCCGATCGAGCCGATCGGCGAGCGCTCCACCCACCGGTGAGAGCACACCGACCGGCAGGAAGGCGGCGACGGCCACCAGCGCGGTCCAGGAGGCCTTGCCCGTCGCCTCGGTCACATAGGCCCCCACGGCAACCGCCTGCATCCACGAACCTGCGTTGGAGATCATCCCGCCGGACCACAGAAGGGCGAAGTCACGGTGGCGGAAGGGGCGCAGCGACGAGAAGCGACCGGTGGGCGGTCGTGGCGCGTCACGCGATGATTCCATCGTCGGTACGGTACCTGCTCGCACAAGGCGAGACGCCCGTGCGCCGGCCTCCTGCCCGCGCAGTAACGTCGGCGCGTGGCGCACCGACATCCCTTTCGTTTCGGACTCTCCCTTCTGGGCTTCGACCACGGCCATGACTGGCCCGAGACCGCTCGGAGGATCGAGGACCTGGGGTTTGCCACGCTGTTGGTGCCGGACCACTTCGGTGATCAGCTCGCCCCCTTCCCGGCGCTGATGGCGGCGGCGGCGGCAACCAACACCCTGCGCGTTGGCACCTACCTGTGTGCCGTCGATTTTCGACATCCGGCGATGTTGGCCAAGGAGGCCGCAACCGTCGACCTTCTCTCGGGGGGACGTTTCGAGCTCGGCATGGGCGCAGGGTGGAAGAAGACCGAGTACGACGAGACGGGCCTGAGCTTTGCGTCCGGCCCGACCCGTCGTCAGCGCCTGGAGGAGGCCGTGACGATCGTGAGGGGCCTGTGGTCGGGCGCGCCCTTCTCCTTTGAGGGCGATCACCATTCGATCGACAGGCTGGTCGGCCGACCTCTGCCGTTCAATGGGCTGAACCCACCCATCCTGATCGGCGGGGCGGGCCCTGCCATGTTGGCTCTGGCGGCGCGCGTGGCCGACATCATCAGCATCGCGCCGCGCACCTCCGATGCCGGGACTCGCGACGACTCCGACATCACGGAATCCTCGCTGGTCGCGAAGCTCGGCGTCGTTCGTGAGGCCGCGGGAGCCCGACACGATCAACTCGAGCTCAACGCACTGGTCCTCGCCGTGCGCATCACCGACGATCGTGACGGCGCCGCCGTCGAGCTCGGGCGGCGCTACGGACTCACGCCTGGCGAGGTGCTGACCAGCCCCCATCTGCTCGTGGGCAGCGTCGACCAGGTTGTCGACAGCCTCGTCGAACGTCGTGAGCGATTCGGCCTGTCCTATGTCACGGTTGCCGAGCCCGCTCTCGGCGACCTCGCGCCGATCGTGGCCCGTCTCGCCGGAACCTGACCGGACGATCGCCTACCGGACCGGCGGCAACCTGGCCGACCACCACTCGGTGACCTCGGGACCGAGACCGTAGGCCTCGGTCGACACCGCGGCCGCGGCGAGCAGAGCCTCCCGGGTCTCGTGCGGATCGGACGCCGATGAGGCCACGCGCACGAGATCAGCTGCCGTGTCCCACCTGTCGCCGTGCAGGGGCAGCGGGATGGCACGCACCTGGGCGGCCCGAAGCTTGAGACCTCCTCGCGCCAGCGCCGCGCCCGCAGCGGAGCGAAAAGCCCAAACCGTCACCGGCGGGGCGAGCAACACGGCCGCGACATGCCAGAGGTCATCGGGGTCCGCCAGCACCGAGATGGCCGGCGTCGAGGGAAGCCAAACGCCGTCCTCGTCCACCGCAGCCTCGAGCACGGAGGTCTGGGTTGCCACCACGACCTTGGGGACGAGACGGGACAGCGCCCAGGGGCCCAAGGCGCTCGATGCCTCGAGGGCGCCAAGGTCGATGCGTGGCGCCGTCCATCGCCGACGCGCGAACCGTGAAGGCTCGGTCCCCCACCGACAACGTGCCGGGTCGATGAGGCCAACCGTCATCAGGCGTGGGAATCGGCGTTCGTCGAGCTCGTCATCCGGGTCGTCCACCACGAACGGACTGACGCCGTAGTACTGGTCACGGAAGTCGGCGACGACCTGCCAGCGATCACCGATCATCCCGCCGTTGCCTGCGAGTCCCGCAGACGGGACGCCCATGGCATCGGCGACGAGATGCGACCAGTTCTCGCCTTCCCGCAACTCGTCGATGACCACGTTCGTATCGTGGCGGTGTCGCGGTGGTACGCCGGTGTAGGTGCGCAACACCACCGACCGATCGGCCCGCTTGCGAACCACCACGATGCACACGTCGACCGAGGCGCCGAAGAGCGCCTGACCGGGCAGCCACAGCACCTCGGGTGTCATCTCGGAAAGGACGGTTCTGCGGACCCCCTGAGCGTCACGTACCGCCAAGGTCGACTGCGGCAGGACCAACGCGACGCTTCCGCCGGCGCTCACCAGGCGACAGGCCATCACCCAGAAGAGGGCAGCGGTGTCGGCGTAACCACCCAGACCTTCGCCGAATCGGCGCGCGAGGGAATCCGCCTCCTCGCGGGTCCGCGTGGTGGCTACGGCAAGCTGGCTGAGGAAGGGAGGATTGCCCACCACGACATCGGGACGCTCCGGCCAGTCGTCGACGTCGAGCGTCAGCGCATCGGCGACGACCAGTCGGGGAACTGCCCGTCCATCGCACCACAACGCCAAGGTTGCCTCGCTCACCGCCACCGCCACCGGGTCGAGATCGGCGCCGATCAGACACCGTCCTACCACGGCCTCGCGGGTAAGGCCACGAGCAGCGAGGGCATTGGCCGCCGCGAGCAGGAACACTCCCCCGCCAACAGCGGGATCGCAGATCACCGGCGCTCTGTCGACAAGCGCGCTGTCGACAAGCGCGCTGTCGACACGCTCCCCGCCGGCAGGCGCTCCGTCGACACGCTCCTCGTCGCCTCCCATTGCCCAGCTCACCACGACCGAGGCAACGTCACCGGGCGTGTAGAAGGCCCCGCGTCGCCGCCGCGTCCCCTGGTCGAGGAGCGTCTCGTAGAGGGCTCCCAACAACTCGGGACGCGCCGCCTCGTCGGGAATCGTGATCGGCATCGGGGAGCCCCACTGATCGAGGAGCGCCAGAGGAGGCAGCGTCGCGCCACGGTGCTTCGCGATGGCAACAGCCACACCGGCGATGACCCGTGCCCGGGCTCCCGGAGTGTCGGCGGCAGTGTCGGGGCCGTGTGTCCAGATGTGCGGCCAGGGCCGTCAACAACGCGCGATCGGCGCCGGACACGGCGACAGGTACCGCTCAGGCAGGCTTGCGCTCGGCGTCCAGATCGTCCCACAGGGCAAGGCTGCGCAGGCGAGGGTCATTCGAGAAGAGCTCGGTGATCGGCAGGTCCAGGCCGAGTCTCTTCTGGAGGAGGCGCACCTCGTTCTCCTGATCCCACAGGACGAGGGTGACCACGACCCCTTCGGTCCCGGCACGAGCGGTGCGACCGGAACGGTGCAGATAGGCCTTGTGGTCCGAAGGAGGGTCGTAGTGGACAACCACGTCGATCTCGTCGACGTGGATGCCGCGGGCCGCCACGTCGGTGGCCACCAGGACATGGAGCTTGCCCGTCCCGAAGTCGGCCAGTGCCCGCTCGCGTGCGGATTGACGAAGGTCGCCGTGGATGGGTTGGGCCTTCACGCCCTCCTTGCCGAGTTGCTCGGCGAGACGGTCGGCGCCGCGTTTGGTGCGCACGAAGACCATGCAGCGAAAGGCTCCCTGGGCGATCGACGCCACCACCTTCACCTTGTCCATCTGATGGACGAGCAGGAAGCGCTGGGTCATCTCGTCGACCGTCACGTTCGCCTGGGCGACCTCGTGAAACACCGGGTCGTTCATGAAGGTCGCCACCAGGTGATCGACCTCACGGTCCAGGGTGGCGGAGAACAACAACGTCTGATGCGGAACCGTCATGTGGCGCAGCAACCAGGTCACCTGTGGCAGGAAGCCCATGTCGGCCATGCGATCGGCCTCGTCGAGCACCAGGTGCGACACGTCGTCGAGCGCGACGTCCTCGCGGCCGACGAGGTCGATGAGTCGACCGGGAGTGGCGACGACGATGTCGACGCCCTTGCGAACCGCCTTCGACTGGCGCTCCAGATCGGTGCCCCCGTAGATGGCCTTGATCGTCAGCCCGCGAGCCTCGGCCAACGGCTTCAGCTCGTCACAGACCTGCACGGCCAGTTCCCGGGTGGGAACAAGGATGAGACCGCTGATATGGCCCGTCTCGGCCTTGGACACACGCTCGAGCAGCGGGATGCCGAAGGCCAGGGTCTTTCCCGAACCGGTCTTGGCCTTGCCACAGACGTCACGCCCGGCCAGCGCGTCGGGGATGGTCATGGCCTGCACCGGAAACGGCTCGTTGATGCCCTTGGCGGCAAGTGATTCGACGATGTCGTGGGATACGCCGAGATCGGCGAAGGAACTGCTCATGTTGTCAATACTCCTCCCGGCCCCATGGCCGGCAATCGTTACGTTGGGTCTGCCCCTGGCGACTCCGTAGCGATTGCATTCGAGAAGCATTGAGGTGACCCGCGAGGAATGCCCGAACGGCACCTCGCAAGTGGATGGCTCAAGCGTACCTGCTTCCCGGTCGAAGTGGCGCGTTGCCCGTCGGATCGGGGGTCTGGGTGCGACACCCGGAAGCGGGTGCGCCATCCCGGGCAGAAGGGGATCAGTCCCGAAAGTCGAGAAACCCTCGAACGGCCTCTTCGAAGGCCGCGTCGTCAAGGCTCCCCCGCAGGGCCGCGATCATCTCGGCATCGTCGCCCACCAGGCGCCGAAGCGGGGACCCGGGGTCGGTGGCCGCCTCGAACACGGCGTCGGCCACACGAGCCGGATCGGCGGGCTCTCCTCTGCCCGGAAGGCGGGCATAGGCCTCGTTCCAACGAGCCATACGTTCGACATAGATCGGGGCGACCTCCCCGACGGCACAGGGCCTGAGGCCGAAGGCCGTCGGGAAACTCCCAGGCTCGATGACGGCGATCCTGATCCCATGAGGCGACACCTCATAGTGCAACGCCTCGCAGACGGCTTCGAGCGCCCGTTTCGAGGCCGAGTAGACACCCGAAAACGGATTCGTGACCAGAGCGGCAAGCGACGAGATGGTGACGATCACCCCGGCACCCTGGTTTCGCATGACCGGCAGCACCGCCTGGGTGACGCGCATCGTGCCGAACAGGTTGGTGTCGAACAACGCCTGGGCTTGGTCGATCGTTGTGGCCTCGACGGCGCCTTGGAGTCCGACTCCCGCATTGTTGACCAGCACGTCGATGCGCCCATGGCGGCCCAGCACGGCTTCTACCGATCGATCCACCGAGATCGCATCGGTGACGTCGAGTTGATCGATCTCCGCCTCCACGCCTGCCTCGGCAAGGGCGCTGCGCAAACCGGCGTCACGGTCGAGATCGCGCATGGTCGCCACGACGGTCATACCGCCCTCGGCCAGACGAACGGCGCTCAACAGGCCAAAGCCGCTGGAACAACCGGTGAGAAGCGCGACGGCCACCCCAAGAACCTAGGTGCTCAACCGGCGACGGCGCGAACGTGAATCAGGTTCTCGTCACTCCCCAGCCACGGGGACCGCCCCGACCTCGAGCCACTCCAGGAGCTCTTCGGCCAGGAGAGGCTCACAGATCTGAAATCCCTGGGCATGATCGCAGCCGAGGTCGATCAGTCGGTCGAGCACCGCCACACTCTCCACCCCCTCGGCGACCACACTGAGGCCGAGGTTGTGACCGAGGTCGATGATCGAACGCACGATCACCTCGCTGCTGTGATCGCTCAGCATGGCCCCGACGAAGCTCCGGTCGATCTTCAGCTCGCTCACGGGAAACTCACGAAGGTTCGCCAACGAGAACGAGCCCGTTCCGAAGTCGTCGATCGCCAGTCGCATGCCGAGATCGGTCAGGCGGCCCAGCGCCGTACCCACCTGGGCGGGATCGTCCATCAGATCTCGCTCGGTCACCTCGATCACGACCTCACGAGGGTCGACATCACGGCGTTTGAACTCACCGTCCAGGTAGTCGGCCAGCGTCGGGTCGTACAGGTTCCGAATCGAGAGGTTGACAGCGAGCCCGACCCCCAGGTCGAGACTCGACCAAAGCCCGTGCTGGTGGAGACCGGTATCGATCACCTGACGAGCGAGCCCCTGCACCGCGCCGGACAACTCGGCCAACTCGATGAACGCCGAGGGACGCAGCAGCCCCTGCTCGGGGTGACGCCACCGAACGAGAGCCTCGATGTCGACGACGTCACCGCTGCCGAGGGCGATCTTCGGTTGGTAGTAGACGACCAGCTCGTCGTGATCGACGGCATGGTGTATCTCGCCGAGCAGCTTGATCCGATCCATGCTTCTGCGGTCGTCGTCCGCCACATAGAACGCAAACCCCGAACCCGAGCGCTTCGCCGCGTACATCGCCACGTCCGCTCGTTGCACCAGCGTCTCCTGGTCCGTCCCGTGGTCGGGAAAGACGGCGATGCCGATGCTCGGACTCGAACGCAGCTCGATGCCGTTGATCCGGAACGGCTCGGCGAAAGCCGCTCCGATCTTCGCTGCCACCTCACGCGAGGCAGTCTCGTCGGCTGCGGTGGTCAGGAGGACCGCGAATTCATCGCCGCCGATGCGCGCAATCGTGTCGGACTCCCGCAGGAGGAGCCGAAGCCGTTGCGAGACCTGTCGGAGCAGCTCGTCGCCGACAAGATGGCCGAGCGTGTCGTTCACCTCCTTGAACTGATCGAGATCGATCAACAGGAGAACCACCGAGGTGCCGCGCCGCGCACCCTCGGTCAGCACCCACCCCAGTCGCTCGTTGAACAGGGCCCTGTTCGGCAGGCCGGTCAGGTTGTCGTGCAACGCCTGATGGCGCAGCTCCTCCTCAACCTCCATCTGAGTCGTCACGTCCTCGAAGGCGAAGCCGGCGCACTCGTTGGGAAGCGGGAACACCCGCAGGAACATCGCCGCCCGCTCCTGCTCACGGCTGACGTAGTCCACCTGATCGATGACCTCGGGTTCACCACGCCTGATCACGCCGGCGACCCTGTCGGCGATGTCGGAACCGCTCAACTCGGGAAAGACCTCACCGAACGCTCCTCCGACGAGGGACTCGCCGGATCGACCCAACAGCGCCCAGGCAGCCGGGTTACCCGCCAGCAGGCGCAGCGAGCCGACCTCGTCACGATCGGTCAGCTGCCAGACCAACAGGCCGACCTGCATGTTCTCGACGATGTCGCTGTACTGGGCGATGAGCTGCTCATCAGCCTTCTGACCGGAGATGTCGACCAACACACCCCGGATGATCCGTTGGCTTCCCATGCTCGCCCGTGGACCTCGCATGAAGTTTCGGACCCACACCACGCGGCCGTCCGGACGAATCACGCGAAACTCCATCTGGACCTCATCGTCCTCGACGTTGGTTCCCTGGCCGTCGCCCAACACACCCAAGAGGTCGTCGGGGTGGATGCACGAGGCGAAAAACCCCGGTACGTACAGGTCCTCGGGCGGATACCCGAAGAGGCCCTCGACACTCGGACTCACGTAGGTGAGCGCCAGGGCCTCGAGGTCGATCTCCCAGACCACGGCGTCGACCCCTTCCACCAGACCGGTGAAACGCAGCCGAGCCTGACGTTCGGAGTCGGCCACGATGCCAACGGTCAGCACGACCATCACCGCCGCGATCATGAAGGTGAGGACCCCGACGATGGCGCTGGGGGTGTCCCGCCACGCGCCCGCGATGCCGAAGGAAACGGTCCCCACGGCCGTCACCCAGAGCGCCAGACGACGGTCGAAGCCCACGGCGGCAAGAGCCACCGAGGCAAGTGCCACCAGGAGTACCGGCGTCCAGACGCCGTCGAACCAGACATGGAGGATGCTCGCCCCGATCACATCGAGAAAGACCGTCGACGGATGAAGCCGATGATGACGGCGCAGATCGACGGTCAGGGCGAGGTTGTAGGGCGTGACGGCCACCAGAAGCAACAGTGCAATCCAATACCGATCGTCACCGACGGCAGGGACCAGGAGCGCAGCGATACCCAGTGCCGTGAAGCCTGCGGCCCGAACAAGAAAGACGATCGACCACAGACGAAGACCGCGCCTGTCGATGAGTGGCCATCTCCTGACGGCATCCCCCATGTCATGACCCAGCGTGCTGCTCCCCATACCTACAGTGTGCACTATTTGGCCGATGTCCACCACAGCGCGCCGAGATCCTATGGGACGGGCCGATGGGACGAGCCGAGGGGCCGAGGAGAAGAGCGGCCGGCCGATGACGGGGTCGGCCATGACAGAATGCCCGCCATGCAGGTGAACTCGCCGATGGACGAAGCGCTGGCCTGCACGGACGAATGGCCGGCAGGTGCCGTTGCCGTCGGTGTCGTCGATTCGACGGCGCACCACATCGCTCACGGCAAGCTTGGGGAGCGATTCGAGTGGGCCTCGGTGACCAAACTCCTCACGGCGACCGCCACGCTGGTGGCGATCGAGGAACGGACCGTCGATCTCGACGACGCGCTTGGACCGCCGGGTGCGACCCTCCGTCACCTGCTGGCACACGCATCAGGGCTGAGCACCGACGGCCACGACGTGCTCGCCGCCCCGGGAACCCGACGCATCTACTCGAACACGGCCTTTGAGCTCGTCGCCGATCACGTCTCCCGGCTGGCCGAGATGCCCTTCGTCGAGTACCTGAGCCAGGCAGTCCTCGATCCGCTCGGGATGAGCTCGACGAGCCTCGATGGCTCCCCTGCATGGGGCGCTCGGGGTCCCCTGATCGACCTGCTGAAGCTGGGAGGCGAGCTCCTCACCCCGACGATCCTGTCACCCACGATGCTGCGCACGGCCACGAGCGTCGCCCTGCCGGGCCTGGCCGGTGTGCTGCCGGGCTTTGGCGAGCAGGTTCCCAACGACTGGGGACTGGGCTTCGAGCTTCGAGGCGACAAGTCGCCGCACTGGACGGGGCGCGGGAACTCCCCTCTGACCTTCGGGCACTTCGGCCGGGCCGGGGGTTTCCTGTGGGTGGACCCCGTGGCCCAGCTCGCCTGCGCCTGCCTGACCAACCGCACGTTCGGTCCGTGGGCTGCGCGGGCCTGGCCGGTCCTCGGTGACGCGGTGCTGCGCGCGCGGCGCCTTCGATAGCCGCCAATTGCCTGATCGACCCGGGCGCGGGAATGATGGAGCCGCCAAGGCCATCCGATCGAAGGAAGAGACATGCACGAGTGGAGTGACGCGCACCTGATGGTGCGAGAGGCGGTTCGCCAGTTCATCGACAAGGAGATCAAACCCAACCTCGAGGAGTTGGAGCACGGCGACACCCCCCCGTACGACACGCTTCGCAAGTTCTTCAAGTCGTTCGGGATGGATGTCATGGCGCGGGAGAACGCGTTGAGCCAGATCAAGCGCGAGAAGGAGGCAGCCGAGGCTGTCTCCCGTGGCGAGACCCCTCCCGAGAAGGAGCCGGGCGGACTTGCCGGCATGGGCGGCGGCGAGGCGGCGGGACTCGCGATGATTCCCATCATCGAGCTGTGTCGCTACTGTCCGGGCATGGTCACCGCCATGGGCGTGAGCATGGGACTCACCACCGCCGCCATCATGTCGAAGGGCACCATCGCGCAGAAGGAGCGTTGGGGCGTCGACCTGGCCACCATGGACAAGATCGGCTCCTGGGCGATCACCGAGCCCGATTCAGGCTCCGACGCCTTCGGCAGCATGAAGTCGACGGCTCGTCGTGACGGTGACGAGTACATCCTCAACGGGTCGAAGACCTTCATAACCAATGGGCCGTATGCGGACACGATCGTGTTCATCTGCAAGCTCGACGAGGGCAATCCGCCCAAGGATCGCAAGGTGTTGACCTTCGTGCTCGACTCGGGCATGCCCGGCCTCGAGCAGTCCAAGCCGCTTCGCAAGATGGGCATGCACTCGTCTCCCACGGGACAGCTGTTCCTCTCCGACGTGCGTGTCGGCAAGGATCGCCTGCTGGGTGAGACCGAGGACGTCCCGGCGCGTTCGGGCGCAAAGGACACGTTCTCCATGGAGCGCAGCGGCGTCGCAGCGATGGCCCTGGGCATCGTCAGCCAGTGCCTCGATCTGTCGGTGGAGTACGCCAAGACCCGAATCCAGTTCGGCAAGCCCATCGGCGAGTTCCAGTTGATCCAACTCAAGCTGGCCAAGATGGAGGTGGCCCGCCTGAACCTGACCAACCTCGTGTTCCGTCAGCTCGAGATGCAGGCTGCCGGCAAGAACCTGACGCTTGCCGAGGCCTCGGCATCGAAGCTCTACGCTGCGCAGACGGCGATGGACGTCACGGTCGAGGCGGTGCAACTGTTCGGTGGCAACGGCTACATGGCCGAGTACCAGGTCGAGCAACTCTGCCGGGACGCGAAGGTCCTCCAGATCTACGGCGGGACCGACGAGATCCAGGTCTCGCAGATCGCTCGCGATCTCCTCGCCGAGAAGTAGGCCCTGCGCATCTTCGGACGTTCGAGCGACGACCGACATCCACGCATTCGGCAGCGGGTGTCGGTCGTTGCCGCGTCCGGATCGCTCGAAGCGTCCGGATCGCTCGAAGCGCCCGGGTCCTCGATCAGTGCTCGACGGAGGCAGGCATCGACACCGCTTTCCCTGACGTCATGATCGCCTGGATGGCCTGCTGGTCGGCAGGCGATGGGAGACCCCAACCCATCCGGTAGCCGAAGACCTCGGTGGCGGTCGTCGAGCCGAAACGGCCATCCAGGATCTCGAGTTGATCGGCGCCGACCAGCGCCGGGTGCACCCGACCGCATGCACGGGTCAGCTGGAGGATCTCGTGACGCAAGGTGGCCACATAGCTTGCGAGGCGGACCGACTTCAGTTCGGGGTCCAGACCGCGGGACAGCCAACGTGACTGGGTCGCCACCCCCGACGGACAACGTCCCGTATGGCAGCGTTGCGCCTGTATGCACCCGATGGCGAGCATTGCCTCGCGCCCGACATTGATCATGTCGGCTCCCAGGGCAAACGCGAGCAACGACGCGTCAGGAAAGCCCAGCTTGCCGGACCCGACGAAGACCACTCGCTCGGCCATGCCGGCTTCATGGAAGATGCGGTACACACGACTCATGCCCACCTTGTAGGGCAGCGAGACGTGGTCGGAAAAGGCCAGAGGCGCCGCCCCCGTGCCACCCTCGCCGCCATCCACGGTGATGAAATCGACCCCCCGACCGGTCGTCGCCATGAGGTGAGCCAGGTCCCGCCAGAACTCGTCGTCACCGACGGCCGACTTGATGCCCACCGGCATGCCCGTCGCCTGGGCGATCATCTCCACGAAATCGAGCAGGGAATCGACGTCGTGGAACGCGCTGTGGCCCGATGGACTGACGCAGTCACGCCCAAGCTCGACACCGCGTATCGCGGCGATCTCCAGCGTGACCTTTGCCGCCGGAAGCACGCCACCGAGCCCCGGCTTCGCCCCCTGACTGAGCTTGATCTCGATGGCCCGCACGGGCGCTGTCTCGATGGTCTCGAGGAGCCGGGAAAGATCGAAGCGGCCGTCGTTGTCGCGACAGGAGAAGTAGCCGGTGCCGATCTGAAAGATCAGATCACCTCCGTGACGATGATGGGGGGTAAGGCCACCCTCGCCCGTGTTGTGCAGACACCCTGCGATGCCGGCGCCCTCGTTGAGCGCGATCACGGCTGCAGCACTCAGTGCCCCGAAGCTCATACCCGAGACGTTCACCGCCGACGGCGGGCGAAAGGCAAGGCGTCTTCCCCGATCGCCACCGAGCACCTTCGCCGCCGGCAGGTGCTCGGGCCCGCTGCGCACCGGGGGAGCCAGTGGAAACGAGGTCTGCTTGACGATCAGGTAGTTCGGCGCAAGCTCCATGTCCTGATCGGTGCCGAAACCGAAGTAGTTGTTCTCCTGCTTCGAGGAGGCGTACACCCAACGGCGGTGATCCCGACTGAAGGGTCGTTCCTGGTCGTTGTCGGTGACGATGTACTGGCGAAGCTCGGGCCCGATCATCTCCAACAGGAATCGAAGATGGCCGATGATCGGAAAGTTCCGCAAGATCGCGTGATGTCGCTGCACGAGGTCGTGCGCGGCCAGAGCCACGAGCCCCAGGAGCAGGACCAGTCCCGTTATGGCAAGAGCGTTCACCCGTGGATCCGCGCCTTCGATCAGACCGGACCATCGCTTTTGCACCACTGCTCATCCGGCGCCGCCATGGTACCGCCGAGCGCTGCAGCTGCATCGGATGGGGGGTCCCGCCGGATCATGCCCATGAGGTCACGGGCCCCCCGAAAGCCTCAACCGATCGTTCGCTCAGTAGGCCAGAAGGGGGCGCGCAGGGCGCGCTTGTTGATCTTGCCCATGGAGGTTCGGCCCAGGTCCACCACGAACTCGACGCTGCGGGGACACTTGTAGCCGGCGAGGCGGCTTCGACAGAACGCGATGATCTCGTCGGGGTCCGGATGCGCCTCACCCGGCGAGATGACGACCAAAGCCTTGAGTGCTTCACCCATGTCGTCATCGGGAACACCGATGCACGCGACGTCAGCGATTCCGGGAAACTCCATCAGCACGTTCTCCGCTTCCGCCGGGTAGATGTTGACGCCACCCGAGACGACCATGTCGGTGACGCGGTCGGTGATGAAGACATAGCCATCCTCATCGACATACCCCATCTCCCCCAGGGTGAACTCACCCGGCGCCCGATGAGCCGCAGCCGTCTTCTCCGGATCGTCGTGGTAGACGATGCCCCTCCCACTGGTGTCGTGGAAGTACAGAACCCCCACTTCTCCCGCCGGAAGCTCGCCACCATCCTCGCCGACCACCTTCACCTCGAACGGCGCCAGCGTTCGACCCACCGAACCCGGTCGCTCGAGCCACTCGTGCGACGTGATCATGTTCGTCGTACCCGACTCGGTAGCGCCGTAGGCCTCCACGAAGACGGGGCCCCACCACTCGATCATCTTCCGCTTGACATCGACCGGACATGCCGACCCCGTGTGTGCGACCATCATCAGACTCGAGAGGTCGAACATCGCTCGACGCTCCTCGGGCACCGAGAGGAAGCGCACGAAGTGCGTCGGGACCATGACCGAGCTCGCCACCTTGTGACGTTCGATGGCGGCCAATGCCTTCTCGGCGTCGAAACGCCCAAGGATGACAACGGTCGCACCTGATGCGACCCCTCGGACCATCGTGAGCGGTCCCGTGTGGTAGAGCGGGCTCACGACCAGGGCGGGGCTCATGGTGAAGTTGGTCGCACGGACCTTGTCGAAGTGCTCCCTCACGGTCTCGCCACCGGCGAACATCGCAGGTGGGGTCTCCGCCCCCTTCGGCACCCCGGTCGTGCCCGAGGTGAAGTGAAGAAACGGTCGAGGCGCCATGTCGGCAGCCGGCTCGTCAGCCGAGGCCTTGCCCAGCCACTCATCCCAAGGCGTGGTACCTGCTGCATCCGGGGAACGCCACGCAACCACCTTGCAGGAACCGGCGATCCCGGCTGCCTCGATCGCGCGCTCCCAGGTCTCCGGGCCTGCAAAGACCAGGGTCGAGCCCGAGGCGGTGATGATGTGCGACAACTCGGCGGGGGTCAGATGAAAGCTCGCGGGCACGGTGGACACCCCCACAGCGATGCAGCCGAGGTGAGCGATGAGCGTCTCGGTCGAGTTCTCGGCAAACACCGTGGCCCGTTCGCCCGGCATCACCGTCTCGAGAACGGCATTCCCCAGACGGTTCAGCGTCTCGTCGAGTTGGGACCAGGTGATCTCCACCCGCTCATCGACCAGTGCGAGGCCATCCGGGTTCTCCACTGCCTTGGCATGGGTTGCGATCGACATCGGCTTCTCTCCTGAGTGGATGGACGGGTGAGACGACCTGAGTCGGTCGGTCACGGCCGACCACTCCCGGACCGGCAACCCCGCCGGCAGGACGATCGTGCCGCTGATATACTAACTGTTCGATCAATACGTTGCCAGGGAACGTCCGGCGTCGATGAGTCGCCGAGGGGGAGCCGATGACCAATTCCACCCAACTCGTGCTGCCTGACGACCCATTGCCCGGCGTCCGGCGGCTCACGCTCAACCGTCCCGAGAAGCGCAATGCGCTGTCCAACGCGCTTCGATCGCAGCTCTTCGACCACCTTCGTGCGGGGGACCTCGACAGCAGAGTTCGCGTCATGATCATTCGGGGTGCAGGCTCCTGCTTCTCGGCCGGCTACGATCTTGCGCAAAGTCCCGGTGAACCGCTGCCCCGCCACGCCGCCTTCGTCGACGGCTTCTGGAGTCGCCACGTGGTCGAGGGTTGGTTCGAGATGTGGGACTACGCCACCCCGGTGATCGCACAGGTCCACGGTTACTGTCTCGCCGGCGGCAGTGAGCTCGCTGCCGCCGCCGACCTCCTCTACGTTGCCCACGACGCCCAGATCGGTTACCCGCCGGTCCGACTGATGTCACCGCCGGACATGACCTGGCAACCTTGGTTCATGGGGATGCGCCGCGCGATGGAGGCGATGTTGACCGGCGACTCCATGACCGGGGAACAAGCCGTCGAGGCCGGGTTCGCCAACCGAAGCTACCCCGCCGGCGAGCTTGACGACGCCGTGCTCGCCATGGCCGAGCGCGTCGCGAAGATTCCAGGTGACCTGCAGGCACTGAACAAGCGGGTCGTGCACCGGGCGATGGACGTCATGGGCATGCGCGCGGGCATGCGCGCCACCGCCGACATCCAGGCGCTCGGCTTCCATCAGGCAGCCTCCAAGAGCTACATGCAACAATTGGCGGGTCCCTCCCTGACCGATGCGCTGGTCGCCCGCGATGCGCCGTTCAGCGACTACTCAACAGCCAAGGAGGATTGATGAGCGACTTCGAGACGATCCGCTACGAACAACCCCACGCACGGGTGGCACGGATCGTGTTGGACCGGCCGGAGAGCCGAAACGCCCAGAGCAAGCGGATGACCTACGAGCTCAACGCAGCCTTCGATCGGGCCGCAGGTGACGACGAGGTGCGGGTCATCATCCTCGCCGGCGACGGGCCGCACTTCTCCTCGGGTCACGATCTGCGCGACACCTCCATGGGCGAGCACTTCCCCACGGTCGGGACCTGGTCGGGCACCGGACTCCCGGGTGCCGAGGGGTACATGGCCCACGAAGAGGAGATCTACCTGGGCATGTGCTGGCGTTGGCGCAACATTCCCAAACCCACCATCGCTGCCACCCAGGGCAAGGCGATCGCCGGAGCACTGATGCTCCTCTGGATCTGTGACCTCATCGTGGCATCGGACGACGCGCTCTTTGCCGACCCGACGTTGGCCATGGGCGTCAACGGCGTCGAGTACTTTGCCCACCCCTGGGAGCTCGGCCCTCGGCGGGCCAAGGAGTTCCTCTTCACCGGCGATTGGCTGACCGCCCGAGACGCCTACGAGCTCGGGATGATCAACCGCATCGTTCCCCGAGAGGAGCTCGAGGCCCACACCCTGGAGCTCGCGATGCGCATCGCCGAGAAGCCGAGCTTTGCCTTGAAGCTGGCGAAGGAATCGGTCAATCAGACGCTGGACGCGCAGGGACAGTGGACTGCCTTTCGAGCAGCCTTCTCGATTCACCAACTTTCGCACGGCCACAATCGAGAGCTCTTCAATCTGCCCATCGATCCGGGCGGCTTCAATGTGCGACCCGCCGACTCAACCGAGAAGAGGCCGTGGGCCTGATCTGATCAGCCCCCCTCGAGGGCCTTGCGGGCAACCACCATGCGCTGGATCTGATTGGTGCCCTCGTAGATCTGCGTTGCCTTGGCGTCGCGCATCATGCGCTCGACGGGCGCTTCGCTCGTGTAGCCCAGACCACCGAACAGCTGCACGGCGTCGGTGGTCACCTGCATGGCAACGTCGGAGGCCATGCACTTGGCCATCGCTCCCATGCGGGTGAGATCGGGGTGATCGGCGTCGATCATGGCATGTGCTGCGTAAACCAGTCCGCGCGCCGCCTCGATCGACATCACGGCATCGGCAACCATGAACTGCAGACCCTGAAAGTCGGCAATTCGCTTTCCGAAGGCTTGGCGCTGCTTGAGGTATGCCAGCGCGGCGTCCAGGGCTCCCTGTGCGATGCCGACAGCTTGAGCGCCGATACCCGGACGAGACCGATCGAGCGCGCTCATGGCGATACGGAACCCGTCTCCCTCGTTCCCGAGGAGGTTCGCCTCCGGGACACGGACCTCTTCGAAGCTCACGTCCCCGGTTGGTGATGCCCTCATGCCGAGCTTGTTGTAAAGCCTGGTGACACGTACCCCCGGTCCGTTGTCGACGACAAATGCCGATATGCCACGATGGCCCGCCCCGGGCTCCGTCTTGGCAAAGACGATCGACGCTTCGGCGATGCCGGCATTGCTGACCCAGGCCTTGTTCCCGGAGAGCACGTACTCCGACCCTTCATGGCGAGCCGTCGTGGTCATGGCCGCAACGTCCGAGCCGGCCTCCGCCTCGGACAGGCAGTACGCCGCCTGAAATCGACCACTCACGATCCCCGGCAGGTATCGCTGCTTGAGGTCCTCGCTGCCCCACATCAGGATCGGGATCGTGGCCAACTTCGAGATCTGCATGATGAGACTTGTCGACCCACAGGCGCGGGCAAGCTCCTCGATCGTTATCGCCTGTGAGACCTGATCGGCGCCGGTGCCGCCGTACTGCTCGGGTATC
The DNA here is from genome assembly GCA_963743945.1 of uncultured Actinomycetes bacterium. Lineage (GTDB taxonomy): Bacteria > Actinomycetota > Acidimicrobiia > Acidimicrobiales > CADCSY01 > JACOTK01. The sequence continues at coordinate 139,555 of CAVURO010000005.1, read as the reverse complement.
CCCAGGCCGAGGATGCCTGCCTCGACCAGACGTTCGTAGGTCTTCCACGGGAACGCTCCCGACTCGTCGACCTCCCGTGCAAAGGGGCGACGTGGTCGCCACACAGCCGGCGAATGGACCTTCGATAGGCCTCCTGCTCATCGCTCAGGAGCATGGGCTGCATCAGGGCTTCCTTCCGGTGGGTTGGGGGTCGATGGTCGGAACATCGGCGCCCTCGGCACCTGTTCGCCACAGGTGGCGGCATTGTTTGCCGAGGGCGTCGGCAAGTGCGATGGAACCCTGCTGCCGGGCTATCGCCGACTCGATGCCGACGAGCGCGGCAAGTCTGAAGACACGACCTGCCTCGGTCAGTCCCTCATCGGCAAGCCGAAGGGCAAGCCGATCGACCACCTCCGCCATCGTGAGCGGGTCGGGGACGGGCGCGCCGAGCACCTTGGTCAGGACCGCCGCCTGCGTCGAGACGACACTGCGCCATGCCGATTCCTCCACCTCCACCTCGACCGCAGGCATCTGCATCGCGATACCGTCGAACTGCGGAGCGATGCCGTCTGCATCATAGGAAGGAGCGACCGGTTGGACTCGAAGCCGCGCTGCCACGTCCTCGGCGTTGGGCTGCGCAGCTCGATCCAACGACACCCGGACACGATCAAAGATGCGGTCGGCGAGAAGCTTCAGCCGAGCCGCCATGGCGACCCGAACGAGGGGGTCGACCGATGTGTCCCGAAGCGCTGACACACTGGCCCGCAGCACCTCCCCCGATTGCAGCGCGTACGATCGAGCCTGCCTTGCCGCCGCTGGGGCCACAAGCCTCTTCACAATCGCGTTCGTGTTGTCGATGATCGCGACGAAGGGGGTGGCGTCGGTCGCAATCGTCGCACTGTCGGAACGTTCTCCGACGGGACGGCGTATGAGACTTTCGACATGTTGACCGTACCCGACATAGGCAGCGACCTCCATGCGAAGTGTCCGCTCGTAGGTGGTCAGTGGCGTTTCCTGCGGGGATGTCGTGGTCGGGCTCGCCGCGTCCTTCGCATCGCCCGTCGTACCGTCGCCGGTCGTTCTGGCATTGATGAACACGGCAACCAGCACCACGGCCAACAGGGAGATGCCGATGTTGGTCGCGCCGCGCAGGCCCAGACCCTGTCGTGAGTTCGTCGATCGATTCGGCCCCTTTGTCCTTCTGCGCCGCGCCGGCCTCATTACACAGGGAGCACGCCGGCCGCCGAGCCGGCCAGGTAGGTGTCGACCAACTCGGGGGACTCGCGGAGCTCCCGTGCCGAGCCGCTCAAGGCCACCGACCCCTTGTCGAGTACGTAGGCGCGGTCGGCGACCGCCAGCACGATCTCGACGTACTGCTCGACGAGCAGCAGCGTCATTCCTTCGTCCCGTAGCGACACGAAGAGCTCGTAGAGCTGCTCGACCACGATGGGAGCCAAACCGAGGGATGGCTCATCGACGATCAGGATCCTTGGCGCCGCCATCAGACCCCGAGCGACGGCGAGCATCTGCTGCTCACCGCCCGAGAGACTCCCGGCGCGCTGATGGATTCGTTCCCGCAATCGAGGAAACTGTGCCGTGACCCGCTCGATCTCGGCGTCGATCTCCTGCCGTCCCAGCTTTCGGGTGAACGCACCCACGGCGAGGTTCTCGCGAACGGTCAATCCCGGCGGGATCCCCCTGCCCTCGGGCGAAAGGCTGATTCCGATCCGAACTCGCTGTTCACATCCAAGACCGGTGACGTCACGACCGCCGAAGTGGATCGAACCGGAGAGTGGCGCCAGGAGACCGGCAAGACAGCGCAACGTCGTGGTCTTTCCGGCGCCGTTTCGTCCGACGATGGCCACCATCTCACCCTCATGTACGTCGAGGTCAACCCCTCGAACCACCGGAACGGGGCCGTAGGAGACATGAAGGTCGCGCACCGACAGCAACTCAGACATGGGCCTTCCCCAAGTACGCGTCAACGACGACCGGATCGGACAACACGTCGTCGGTGGCTCCACGTGCGATGACTCGGCCGAACTCCAGCCCGGTCACACTGGTGGCGATCAGGCGCACGAACGACATGTCATGTTCCACGACGAGCACGCTCACGCCCATCTCGCGCTGTGCGTGAGCGATCACCTCTGCCAGCTCGATCGTCTCCGCGGGGCCCATCCCGGCGGAGGGCTCGTCCAGCAGCAACAGACGGGGACCGAGCGCAAGCGCACGTGCCACCTCCAGTCGACGACGATCCCCATACGGGAGATCGCCTGCAGTGCGCGTCGCCGAGCGCTCCAAGCCCACGAAGGCCAGGGATCGCATCGCAACACTCCGGATGGCACGCTCCTGGCGAAGGGCGTGCGGCAACCGCAGCATCGAGCTGATCAAACCGACGTGCCAGAAGCGACCGAGGCCGACCATCACATTCTCGAGCACGGTGAGGTTGGTCGCGATGGACAGGTTCTGAAAGGTGCGAGCGACACCGAGGCGCGCCCGGGCCTCGGGCGTGAGCTCGGTGATGTCGCGACCGCCCAGCATGACCCTCCCGGTTGTCGGAATCTGAACACCCGCGACGACATTGAACAGCGTCGTCTTGCCTGCACCGTTGGGCCCGATGAGTGCGGCGATCTCTCCTTCATCAACCGTCAGGCAGACATCGTCATTGGCGGTCAACACCCCGAAGCGCACGGTGATGTCCACCATCTCGAGGAGTGTGCTCACTTCGCCGCCACTCGGTTCGAGAGCTTCGTCACATAGCACTCGCCGCCGTACATCTCCTCGTACGGACTCTTGTTGTATCCCGAACGATTCACGTACGAGATGTTGTTGCCCTCCCAATGCCACTGCGCCACCCACGCAAGCGCCGTACCTGTCTTGCAGTCGGGACGGAAGGCCTTGATCGGCGGGGTCACGCCGGGGTCGTAGTCCGATAGCGCCTGGGTCCACTTGATGACGCCATCCCGAGTGACGGCGCCGGTCTGAGCCTGCAAGCCCTTCACCAGGACCTGTGCAGCAACCCAGTAGCCAAGCGTCGCGGGCGAGTTCATGTGCTCGGTCACGGCGAGGTTCGGATGGTATTTCTTCAGGGCCGCTGCATACATCTTGTGGGCAGGCTGAGGCTCGGAAAAGCGCGGGCTCCCATCGGGGAGGTCCCCCAGGTTCATCGTCCACATGTTCTCGCTGTACGGACCGGCCTGAACCGTGAGAGCAGCGATGGAGGACATCCATCCACCCCATCCGACGTTCGGTCTCCAGTTCTGTCGCTGCGCAGCGGCGAGGCAGAGCACCCATCCCAAGGAGACCAGATCCCAGTAATCGATGTTGAGTTGCTTCATCTTCAGGACGAGCGGGGTGCAGTCACCATTGGTGATGGTGAACGGGTCCATCGATACGACCTCTGCCCCCGACTTCTCCCATCCCTCCTTGATGAAGGGGACATAGGGGCTGGCATCGAGGAACGTGTCATACGCGACCGCGACCCGCATCCCCGGCTTCACGACGCCCTTCTCCAGCAGGCCGGCCATCATGGCGTGGGTGCCCAGGAGGGCGTTGCCGATCATGGGAAAGGTGGTCGGGTACTTCGACTCGAACGGTGGCGCCGAGATTCCGAGAACATACGTAGGGATGTTGTTCCTGGTCACGTAGTCGAGAACGGGGTCGGCGATGGTCACGACCAGCGCGAAGACCTTGTCCTCTTCGTAGAGCTTTCGGGCGTTGATCAACATCTGGGAGAAGTCGATGCGATCGTCGTAGGAGACGAGCGTGATCTTGCGGCCGTTGATGCCGCCCTGGGCGTTGACCATCTGGAAATACGCATCGGTGGCCCCCAACACCTCTTCACCCATGAAGGCTGCGAATCCGGAAAGTGGGGCATCGAGTCCAATACGGATCTCGGTATCGGTCACTCCCTGATCACTCGGTCCGGCCAAGGCAAGTGGGGGCGGATCACCGGCAACGGGAGCGCCGGCCGGACCCCCGGCGGGCGCAGCGCCTGCACCCGTGGGCGCAGCGCCTGCACCTGCTGCGGTGGAGCCCTTTGGCGTGTTCGCGCCTGCTCCTGACGGCGTCGAGGGCGCCGATGACGGTGCAGCCAATGCATCGCCCGACGCCGACTCGGTTGACCCTGATGCCACGGGTGTCCCGCCGGTGGCGGCCGGCGAATCCATCTCCCCGCTCGAGACGGTGCTCGCGGGCGGCAGCCGACTTCCACACGCGGTGGCCAGCAGCGAGCCGGCGATGACGATGCCGACGATCTGGAGCGTTGCCTTTGACATGAAACTTCTGAACTGCATCTGATCCCCCCGTGGTGGCGACTGAAACGAGCTCGACCGGTCGTCTACTGCGTGATCCGAACCGGCGCCTTGCGGCGCGGGGCGCGACGGGGCGCCGCCGTCACTGCCGCAGCCTTCGGCGCCGCCTCGCGAAGATCGATGGCATTGCTCTCACGGAGCAAGGTCACCTCGTGTGAAACGGCGGACAACGCTCCCTCCAACTCGTCGATGCGGCCAAGGAAGGCGTTTCTCATGCCGGCGATCGCATCACGGTCGCAGGAGTGCTCGTACGAGACCAGCAGCGTGACGCCGATGGCAATGAGTCCCGCACCGCCGATGCCTCCCGAGGTGACATAGGGGAGCTGGCGCCAGACCGAGTCCTCCCCGCCGATCGCGTACCAGGCGATCATGATGGCGGTCATGCCCATGAACATCGATGCTGCGCCGACGAGTTGGCGCCAGTCGTAGAGACCCCTGCGCCTCATCTGTTGCCGATCGACCACGGTCTCGACCATCTCGGACGTGAGCGGATGGCTCTGCAGCGCCCCGACGTGGGTGCCGCTCGTCTCGTCACCGAACTTGATATTCATGTGTATCCCCTTTCAGGTCGTACGTCGATTTCCATGACTCAAAACTCAAAGCGCCGTCGCCCGGGCATCCGGCGAACGACGACCAGGAACGGTGTCGCCAGCGCAAGCAGTGCAAACGGCGGAAAGACGCACTTGACACCGCACTCCGATGAGATCGGGCGTGCACTCAGGGCGACCTGGTTTGACCCCGGCGGCGTCGGAGTGGTCGGCAATCCGGCCACCGGAGCCCCGATGCTCAACTCGGGAGGGGACACCGGGCCCGCCACGAAGTCTTTCGAGCTCAGGGGCGTCGCCAGGACCTGGGAGGGAGCTGATGCCGGGGTGGTCGGGGAGGACGGGGCCGGAGGAGGCGGTGCAACCACCTGGCTGCCGAAGTTCAGTGCGAGATCGTCGGCGCCGGAGGCCGACATCTTCAGCCCGACATCACCGATGTTGATCTTGATCTGCGTGCTGCTGACCGGAATGTCCACACCTACCGAGACACATGCCCCGCTCATCGCTTCAGCCGTTCCGTTGTCGCCGGATTTGGCCGAGCGAGTTCCTCGCACCTCCAGGGAGACCCCTGCCTTGGCCAGAGCGGCCTGAACCTTCTCCGCGAAATCCTGCCCGTTACGGTCCTCACCGAACACCCGCCGGGCGATGCCGCCCACCAGACCGGAGTCCTCGAACTCCAGGCCGTGATCGGTCACCTTTGCGGGCATGCCCAACAACGTGAGGCCCTTGACCTGACACGGCTCGAGCTCGGTCTTCCCCGAGCCCTCCTCTCCCGACATCGATGCGCTCATGGATGTCTCGACGGAGTCGATCTTGATGAGCCCAAGGATGTCCACGTCCTCAACCTTGACCCCGGCGCCTGCAGACAGCAGAGAGCCTTCGGGCTTTCCGAACGCGTAGGAGGAGATCTCGCCCACCTTCAGTCCGGGGAGGATCCCTCCCGCATCGGCTGTCGCGATCTCCTTGATCATGGACTCGGCCCGCGATCCGACCGCCTTGGCGTTGCCGGCAATCGAGGTGTTCGCAGCCTTGCCCCCGAATTCCTTGAACCTGATCACGTCAAGGATGCTCACCGGGTTGCCGCATGTCACGTCGCGGGGCTCCTGGGGCCAAAATGCCGTGCAGGACGCGGACCGAAGTTTCGGAATGCCGATCGCCAGCAACTCGTTGAGATAGGTCTTGACCTCGGGCGGAAGGATCGTCTCGGCGTCGATCGGCAGGGGATCACCTCCCCACAGGCTGGGAATGCCGATCAGGATCTCCGGCAGGAAGTCGCGCACAAGACCCTCTGGACCACCAAGGAGATCAAGGGCGCCCAGGAGCGGGATGGAGAAGGGGGCAGCATCCGCCATGGCGAACGGCTGGTTGTTGAGCTGAGCCGACGAGACCCCGAGTCCGACGTCGACGAAGATGGGCAGCACTGCCGGAGCACTGAGGGCGAGCGAAAACGGCTTGGCCGTCGCCGCCATCTGGTACGAAGCCGGCAACTCGACGGGAGGACTCTGCGCCACCGCAGGCCTGATGGACGCAACCAACGCCGTGGCCGTGAGGACCATGACCGCCGTTCTCAGGGAGAATCGAACCCGTGACGACCGGATGCTCATCAGACCGACGATCCTGCTCTGGTCTCGAGCATGTCGAGATCGATGAATGATGGGTTGACCGACGTGGCTCCCGTCGGGACGCCGCGAACACGGCCGGCGGGCTCGCTCGGCGGTGTTGATTCAGCGACGACCGACGTGTTTGCGGGTCTGCGCGTGAAGATCGACGCCAGACCACGAGGTCGCAGCACCACAAGGGCAAGGAGTGCCACACCTGCCAGCACGTCGGGCAGCGCGCTGACCGACGTGCTCTGTTGTTGCAGAACCTGCGGAAGGACCCCGAAGAACAGCCCCGCCAGCGCAGGGCCTGCCAGCGAGTCGATGCCTCCCACGACGGCGTACACCAGGAGGCTGATGGACATCAGCACGGTGAAATCGGTAGGGGCGAACCTGGTGAGCAGCACCCCGTAGAAGGCTCCACCGACAGACGCCATGAACGAGGCGAGTGCAAAGCTCTTGATGCGAATGATCCGCGGACTCACGCCGGCCCCGGCGATCACATTCGGTCGGTCCCGGGAAACCAGCAGGACCGTGCCGAACATGGAACGACGCAACAGCCAGGTGGCCAGGTAGAAGATGGCGGTGACGGCCACCATGACGAGGAAGAGGTTCTTGTCACTGAACAGGTCGATGCCGAAGAGCGTGCCTCTCGGAAAGCTTTGCGTGAAAAAGGTTCGTCGAAGGAACCACTCGGTCACGGCGCCGGAAAATGCGAGTGACGCAATGGCAAACTGCATACCCGAGAGTCGGAGTGCAGGGATCGCCACCAGCGCACCCAGCGCCATCCCCACAAGCCCCGCCGTCGGGATGGCAAGTGCCAAGGGCCACCCATCCACCTGCACGAGACGGGCACAGACGAACGCGCCGATCCCGACGTAGGCGCCGTGCATGAGACTGACCTGCCCGCCCCAACCGACGAGGACCACCATGCTCAGTGCCTCGATGACGTAGAACAGCGCGCGGGCGCCCACCGCAGCCCAGTACTCCGAGCGCAGCGGAGGCACAACAAGCAGCGCGCTCATCAAGAGCATCGATGGAAGGACCAGGGGGGCGAGCCGCGTCCGGACGTTCGCGACGACCCCGGAAAGCCGGGAAGGCAGGTGCAACGAACGATCCGATCCCATCAGGCTTTGATCGCCACCGATCTCCACGGGCCAGGTCCGTCGGAGAACGAGCAGAGCTATCACGATGCACAGGAGCACAAGCTCCTGTGCCCCGGGAGACGAGGAGAGCAGGATGGTGAGCGACTCGCCCACCCCGATAGTCAGCCCGCCCACGAACGTCATGCCGAGTCCCGAGAGACCGCCGAACAGCGTCGCGACCAGGGCTCGAATGATGAGCAGCGGAAAGGTGGCTGCGGTCAGGAAACCGAAGGTGGGCGCCAACAGGATGCCGGTGACCCCTGCGATCAGGGCGCCCAACGCCCAGTTGAAACGTGACACGGCGCCGACGGGAACGCCCATCAGCCTGGCGACGTCCACGTCCTCGGCCATGGTTCGCACTGCCAGACCGAAGCGGGTGCGGAAGAGGAAGACCCCGATACCCAACAGGATGCCGGTCGAGACGAGAAATGTCGTGATCTGAAGGACGCTGATCCCGAGATCCCCCAGCGTGAGCACGTTGTCCGGCAACAGGTTCGGCGCCGCCATCGGTTCGAACCCGAAGATCAGCAGTGACAACCCAATGGTGAGCGCCATCACACCGAGCGTCGAGATCAACTTGATCGTGGGCGAGGACTGTTGCAACGGCCGTGCCACGAGCCGCTCGACCACGAGGCCGTAGAGCACCGTGATCACCAATGCCACAGCGGCCGCCAGGAGCTCATTGACGCCGTGCTCGCCCGCCATGCTCGCGTAGATGTAGGCAGCCGAGGCTGCGAAGGCTGCGTGCGCAAGGGACAGCACGCCGGTGGAGCGGAACATCAACGTGATGCTCACCCCGATCAGCGCGTAGGCGGACCCGTTCAGGATGCCGACGATGATCCCGTTGACGTAGTTCACCGGCCCCCCTCGACAACCATCGAGTCATCCTGTCCGGCCTGCTCGAAACCTTCGTCCACCTGGCGAAGCACGTGCGCGAAGTCATAGGTCGGGTTCTCATGGGCCGGCGCACCACAGATCTCGGGTGCCAGAAACGGCATGAGGCTCATGCCGTTCTCCGGACTGAACACCTCATACTCCGGAAGAATGCGGATACCCAGGCCGTCGAGATAGAGCAAGGACTTGAAGAACAGCAGTATCTCGGTCGGCAGGACGAAGCCGTAGCGGTTGCAGTTCTGGAGAATCTCTCCGGTCATCTCGCCAAGAGGCATCTCACTGAGGGGCATACCGAGATACCGGTCGCCGATGTCGGCCAGGTCCGCCACTGCCGAGGGCATGTCGACGTTGGTCATGTCGGCCATCTCGAAACAGATCGGGGCCATGCGGTCCCACTCCTGCTCGAACAGACACTTCAACATCTCCGAAACCTGAACTCGCAGCTGTCCCTCGAGTCGGCCGACGATGCCGAAGTCGAGCAGGCCTACCTCCCCCGAAGGCATCACCAGGATGTTGCCTGCGTGCATGTCGCCATGGAAGACCCCGTGGCGACACGCCGAGTAGATCACCGAGGCGAACACCGTGTCGATGAGCTTTTGCGAGTCGACGCCCATTGCCGCACGGCCTTCACGATCGGAGATCTTGATGCCCTCGAGATACTCCATGACCAGTACCCGCTCCGTGGTCAGTGCATGGTGAACGGTCGGAACGCGAATCGGCCAAGGCGCGAGCACCTCCCGGAGCTCATCCATCCAGCCTGCCTCGGTGACGAAGTTCAGCTCATCGACGAGTCCCTGCGCGAAGTCCTCGATAACGCCTACCGGATTGGCGGCCCGCAATGAGGGCCGAAGCCGCAACAGGGTCCTCGCCCCCGCCACCATCAGGCGTAGATCGGTGCGCAGGATCTCGCGCAATCCGGTTCGCTGCACCTTGATGACGACGTCGTGACCATCGATGGTCGTCGCCCGAAACACCTGGGCGATGGAGCCTGCGGCAATCGGTTCCCAGTCGATGTGCGAGAACTTCCTTTCGAGATCACCCAGTTCCGCGCGCAACGTCGCCTCAACCGTGGCACGACCCTCTGCAGGCACACGATCAAGGCATTGTGCGAACTCACCGACCAGCTCATCACCGAACGCCGGCGAGGATGCAATGATCTGCCCGAACTTCACATAGGTCGGGCCGAGCTTCTGGAACGCCATACGCATCTCGAGAGCCGCCAGACGAGCAGCGCCGCGATCGTCTCGCCGCACGACACCCCACGCGACCCGGGTTCCGTGATGGAGCCCCGCCCACCCAAGCCGCATGATTCGACCTGGACTGATCCGCGGCGGGCTGTCGAGCAGTGACGGTCCCTGTCTCACGACAAGACCCTTCGAGCCCGGTTGCGCCTTGCACCGTAACCTGATGACATTGGACCCCCCCAAAGCAAACGGAAGCCGTGATTGCCACTTACCTCCAACGAGGACAAATGGGACAGATCACCAACTTCAGGTAGCTACTTCGTCCTTTCCCTGCGGACTCCTGCCGGCGATGTTGCTGTCGTCAGAATTCCGGCACTTCTCGCCAACGCCCGAACACATCGGCCAACGAGGTGACGACCTCGCCGACGGTTGCGTACGTCCGGACGACATCGATCAAAACCGGCATGAGGTTGGTCGATGGATCCTCCGCTGCCTGTCGCAATGACGCAAGGGCATCGCGAACTGCGCGATCATCGCGACCCTCGCGAACGGCCTTCAGGCGACGGAGCTGCTCCTGCTCGCATTCCGGCCCGATCTGCAGGATCGGAATCGGGTCCTCCTCGTTGCCGCCTGTGAACTGGTTGACGCCGACGATGATGTTGCGACCGTTCTCGATTCTGCGGCCGTAGTCATAGGCGGCGTTGCTGATCTCGCGCTGGAACCAACCATCCTCGATTCCCCCGAGCACTCCCTCGAGCATGGAGCCGGACCCCATCTCCTCGATGTGGCGGAAGATGGCCTCGGCCTGCGCCTCGATCTCGTCGGTGAGCGCCTCGACGAACCACGACCCCCCGAGCGGGTCGGCCACATGAGCGACACCGATCTCATGGGCAAGCACCTGTTGGGTCCTCACTGCCACACGCGCCGCCTTCTCGGTGGGGAGCGCCAACGCCTCATCCATCGCGTTGGTGTGCAGCGACTGCGTTCCTCCCATGATCCCCGCAAGGGCCTCAATCGCAGTCCTGACGATGTTCACCTCCGGCTGGGTAGCGGTCAGGGAGGCGCCCGAGGTCTGCGTGTGGAAGCGCAGCTTCAGGGATCGTTCATCCACGGCGCCGTAACGATCACGCAGCCACCTCGCCCAGATGCGACGGGCGGCGCGGTACTTCGCGATCTCTTCGAAGAAGTCGAGATGGGCGTTGAAGAAGAACGACAGGCGCGGTGCGAAGTCATCGACGGCGAGTCCGGTTCCAACCCCGGTCTCCACATAGGCGAAACCGTTCGCCAACGTGAAGGCCAACTCCTGAGCTGCGGTGGAGCCGGCCTCTCGAATGTGATAGCCCGACACCGACAGGGCGTTCCATCGTGGCATCTCCGCTGCACAGAACTTCATCGTGTCGGCGACCAATCGAAGTGAGGGCCGCGGTGGAAAGATGAACTCCTTCTGCGCCTGGTACTCCTTCAGGATGTCGTTCTGAAGCGTTCCACCGAGCAGTCGTCGCGGTGTTCCGGTCAGCTCGGCACTCGCCACGTACATCGCGAGCAGGATCGCTGCCGGCGAGTTGATGGTCATGGATGTGGTGACCTCGGCGAGGTCGATGCCCCGATACAGGTCCTCGACGTCGGCGAGGGTGTCGATGGCGACGCCACACTTGCCGACCTCCCCCAGACTCATGGGGTCGTCGGAATCCAGACCCATCAACGTGGGGACGTCAAATGCGGTGGAGAGTCCCTCCGAGCCGTCGTCGAGCAACTGGCGGAAGCGCTCGTTCGTGTCGATGGCCGTGCCGAACCCCGCGAACATCCGCGTGGTCCAGAGCTTCGTCCGATACATGGAGGCGTGGATACCCCGGGCATAGGGGTACTGCCCGGGGTATTGACCACTCCCCTGCGCTTCTGCTTCCGGCGCAAGATCCTCCGGCCCGTAGACCGCCTTCAGCGGTACCCCGGACATCGTCGTGAAGTCCGCGTCACGCAGTGGCGATGCCTCATAGGATTTCTGCCACGTCTCCCGGCCCACAGGTGTGACGATAGTCGCAGATCCCTGATCCTGTCCAATTGATCTAACCATTTAGTTAATATTCCTCAGCGCCCTATCGGTGCTTGTTTCATGGGGTTTGATCGTGCGCCGCCCGCTGATCAGCGGCCGGCGGCACTTCGTCGCGAACGCGTGTTCTTCGCGGGTGCCTTGGCCTTCGACCCGACGGCTCGCAAACTTCCGACGCTCGACGGCTTCACAAACATGGAACCGTCGAGCATCCTCTTGAACGCATCCACGGCATCCTTGTGGCTTTGCGGGCTTCCGGCGGCAGCAGCGAACTGCGACAGGCCGAGCACGATCGCAAAGAGGCAGTTCACCAGGTCGGTGGGGTTCACATCCTCGGCGAGCTCGTCGAGATGCGCCCCGACCAGCTCGTCGAAGAACAGATACGTGCCGGCGATGTCGCTCCCGACCGAGACCTGAAGCTCTTCGTGTCGCTGCACCTCGATCAGGGCAATCGAGGCGAAGGCGGCCAGGGAGGGATCGGAACCGTGAATCGCAACAGACCGATCGAGGATCGCCATGATCTTGTCGATCAACCGCTCGCACTCATCGGCGCTTTCCCTCAGCGATGCGAGAATGGAGCTCTGCACCTCGTGCAGGGTTGCAGCGAAGAGCGCCTGCTTGGAGTCGAAATAGTGATAGATCGCGCCCGTGGTGATGTGGGCGACGTCAGCGACGTCGCGGTTGGTGGTCTTGTCGTAGCCACTCAGGCCGAAACAGGTGCGAGCTGCATCGAGAATCCTGCTTCGCGTCTCCGCGCTGTCCGATCCCAGCGGACGACCGACCGAATTCCGTCGGGTCCTCGGACGTTTGCCGGGCGCCGGCACGTTGTCGATACCCGGAAACGACGTGCGGCCCGCCTTCTTCACGGGACGCTTTTCAACCATCACCCACCACCACCGCCGCCAAGATCGGTTCAGCCGATGATCTCACCGAGGGGTGAACCCACCGGCAGGACTTCTCCGGGTTGAGCGATGTGGCGAAGCTGACCACCCGCCGGTGACTCGATCTCATTTTCAACTTTATCCGTTTCCAAGATGTAGAGCGGTGCCCCGGGAGCCACGGTGTCGCCGTCGGCGACCAGCCATTCGACGAGCGTTCCCTCGGTCATGGAAAATCCTAGACGCGGAACATTGACCGGAACGTTCATGATTTGACGAGCATCTCCACCGCGTGCTGGAGATCGGCAGTTGTCGGCAGGCAATCCTGTTCGAGGCTGCGTGCATAGGGAATCGGTGTGTTCTTGGCGCCCACCCGAACCACTGCGGCATCGAGGGTGCGCGAAGAGACTCTCGGTGATGATGCTGCTGATCTCGGCGCCGAGCCCGCCGCGTGTGACCGCCTCGTGGTAGATGACCGCACGCTTCGTCTTGGCGACAGACTCCAGGATTGCTGCCTCATCCAAGGGCTGAAGCCAGCGCAGATCGAGAACCTCCACGCTGATCCCCCCTTCGGCCAACTTCTCGGCCGCGCTCAAGGCCTCCCCAACCTGGCGGCCGTAGCTGATGACGGTGACATCGCTTCCTTCGCGCTTGATGTCCGCCTTCCCAAGTGGCACCCGGTAGTCCCCCTCGGGCACGTCACATGCCGAGAAGTATCCCATGAGTTGCTCGATGAAGATGCAAGGGTCATCGTCGTAGATGCAGGTGCTCAACAGGCCCTTGGCGTCCTTGGGGTTGCTCGCGATGGCGACCTTGAGCCCCGGAATGTGCGTCAGCCAGGCTTCGAGCATCTCGGAATGCTGTGCACCAAGTGAGTTGCCACCACCTGCCGAGCACCGAATCGTCAGGGGCACGGTGGTCGCTCCTCCCGACATGTATCGCAACTTCGCCGCGTGGTTCGAAACCTGGTCCATGCAGACGGCAAAGAAGTCCATGATCATGATCTCGGCAACCGGTCGGTAGCCCGCGATCGCCGCACCGATGGCAGCACCGACGATGGCCTGCTCCGAGATCGGCGTGGGACGCACGCGATGCAGGCCGTGCTTGGCCGAGAGTCCGCGCGTCACGCCGTAGACGCCCCCTCCGGGGTCGGCGATGTCCTCGCCGAGCATGAACACCTTCGGATCGTTGGTCATCGCCAGGTCGAGGGCGTTGTTGATCGCATCGCGCCCCATCATCATGCGGCTCGGCTGGTCGGTCGTCGTCATCGTGTCACTACCTCCGCGTAGACATCGGTGTAGAGCTCCTCGGGATCGGGAACAGGGCTGTTCTGGGCAAACTCCACCGCGTCATCGATCTCCGCCTCGATGGCGGCCTCCAAGGCGGCGAGCTGGTCCGCTCCTGCATGGCCGTTGTCGATCAGCCACTGTCGATAGCGGACAACCGGGTCGGCCTCGATGGCTGCGGCACGCTCCTCCGACGGTTGGTACTCCATGGAATCGCCCAGCAGATGCCCGTGAAATCGATACGTCATGCACTCCAACAGGGTCGGCCCTCCACCAGCCCTCGCGCGCTCGACCGCCTCCTTGGCCACCTCGTACATGGCAACAGGGTTGTTGCCGTCCACACGGACTCCGGGCATGCGATAGGACACGGCTCGTGTGGCGATCTCGTCGACGGCTGTTCCGTTCTGAAAGGTCGTGTGCTCGGCGTACAGGTTGTTCTGACAGACGAAGATGACCGGAAGCTGCCAGATGGAGGCGAGGTTCAGTGCCTCATGGAAAGCGCCGATATTGGTCGCGCCGTCACCGAAGTTCACCACCGTGACCTGGTCGGTACCGGCGAGCTGCGAGGCAAGAGCGAGACCGTTCGCAATCGGAATGCCACCACCGACGATGCCGGTGGTCACCATGAGTCCCGACGAGGGATCGGTGATGTGCATCGGGCCACCCTTGCCCTTGCAGGTTCCGGTCTGGCGACCGAGGAACTCTGCCCAGAGGCCACGCATGTTGACGCCCTTCGCGAGTTGATCGTGCAGCCCCCGATAGGTGGTGATCACATAGTCATCGGGCCGAAGGTTCGCCGACACGGCGGCGGAGATCGCCTCCTGTCCACGGGGTGAGTAGTAGACGATGAAGATCTGTCCGCTCGACATGAGCATGCGGAAGCGCTCGTCGCACTGCTTGATCCTCGTCATCTTCTCGTAGATGGCCACGAGAACCTCGTCTGAGATCCCCGTCTCTGCTGACGTCATTGGCCTTCATCCTCTCGTTCGCTGCATGGGTGGTGATGCTCGCAATTGCGCTTCGTCAGAAACCCAGAACCGTTCGACCCTCTCCCGCGACCGAGTCGTCCAGGACGAGAGCCAGGACGGCCTCGGCGATCGCCTCAGGCTTGATCATGGGCACGGCGTCGAGCGCCGGCTTGAGCCACTCGGCGGGTTGCGTGCCGTCACCTGTCTTGTTGACCATCGGGGTGTCAACCATCGAGGGAAGCACCGCGTTGACGCGGATGTTCTCCCGCTCCTTGAGAGCCTGGCATGACTGGGTGAACATCAGAACCCCGGCCTTGGTCGCCGCGTAGACGGCATCATCGGGAAACGGGATCTGAGCGGCGATCGATGCGGTGTTGACGATCGCTCCCCCGCCACGCCTGCGCAGATAGTCACACGCGACACGGGTGCCGAGCATCACGCCACCGAGGTTCACGTTGAGCACGTCGACGATTCGGCTCGTGGGCGTTCCCGGCCACGGTGGATTGCCGCTGACCAGGCCGGCGTTGTTGTGCACGATGTCGACACCACCGTAGAGCTTCTCGATCGAGGCGAACAGTGCTTCGATGCTCTCCGGAGAACGTACGTCGGTGCGCACGAAGGCCGCTGTTCCCCCCTGCGCCTCTATCAGGCGCACCGTCTCCCTGCCCCCGTCCTCATCGATATCGGCCACACCGACCGACGCACCCGCTCCCGACAACACGACGGCACTTGCGCGTCCGATGCCCGAGCCGGCACCGGTGACGATCGCCACCTTGCCCTGCACATCCATTCCTCTGCCCCCCTTGATCATCCCGCCGCTCGAACTATCTGATCGTTCAATCAATATCGCGTACTTGTGTGGCTGTCGTCAATCGGGCCCTGTCGTCCAATCGGCCCTGTCGTCCAATCGAACCTGGGGATCGTCGTGACCCAAGGCCTCTCACGTCTGCATCCGTCGCGAGCAGACAGGGGACAGGGCGTACTCGTCGGACACAACCGCAGGTTGCCCCAGGCAACTAGAGCAGCCGAGCCGCCATGTGCCCTTCCTTGATCGCCTTCTGCAACCCGATACCACCGGCCGCGTCACCAACCAGGTGGGTGCGACCACCGGCGGCGACCATTGCATCTGCCAACTCCCGATTGGGATGGTTGTAGCCGACCATGACCACGGTGTCGGCCCCGTAGGTGGTGCTCTTGGTGCCGCCCAGCACCCCGATCTGAACCTCATCCGGGGAGATCCTCTCGATGAACGATCCCGTGACACAGGTGAAGTCCGATGACCGGAGACGCTCGAGGGCCGGGAGAAGCGTGCCCTCCGGTGCCGGAACGTGTTCCCCGATCCGGCCATGACGCGTCACGAAGGTCACGTGGGCGCCTGCCTCGATCAATGCCTCCGCAACGCACACGGCTTCGTACTCACCGGTGTCGTCATACACCAGGGCGTTCGTGCCGATGGTGGCCCTGCCTCCGAACCCGAACACATCCCAGCTCGTGTACACATGGGCAAGCCCCCCTCCCTCGAGTGCTCGACCCGGCTCCCCTGCCTGGAAGCCATCACGCCTGGGCGTGGAGCCGGTCGCGATGATGATCTCGTCGGCGCCTTCCTCGGCGAGCAGGTCCGGGTCCGCAGCGGTACGAAGCAGGACCTTGACACCGAGGCGCTCCATCTCGTCGGCAAGCCAGCGCGTGATCGCTCCGTAGTCACCACGGTGAGGGGCCTGCGCGGCGATCGCGACCTGTCCGCCGAGCTTGCTCGTCATCTCGTACAGCGTCACGTCATGACCTCGGAGGGCGGCGGTCCTCGCCGCCTCCATGCCGGCGGCGCCGCCGCCCACGATCACAACTCGTTTGGTCCGCGTCGCCCGTGTCGGGGTGTCCGAGGGCATCATGTCCTCGATGCCGGCCGCGACGTTGACCACGCAGCCCATCTTGGGTTGCATCCCCAGCTTGGGCGAGAACAGTCCGCCCAGGCAGCCCTGCGACGATCCGATGCAGGGGCGCACCTCGTTGGCATGCCCCTCACGTGCCTTGCGGACGAGATCAGGATCGGCGACAAGCGCCCGCACCATGGACACCATGTCCGCCTGACCCGAGCCGACGATTTGGCTTGCATGGTCCAATGTCATGATGCGACCGGTCACGATGGTGGGCACGCGGAGCGACCGCGTGACCAGTTCGCTCTTCGGCAGCTCGTATCCGAGAGGCTCATCCATGGGCGCGAGCATTCGGTAGAACTTGTAGTAACCGGCCAGCGAGACGTCGATGAAATCCACCAACGGTTCGACGATCAGCGCGATCTCTGCGCACTGATCGGGCGTCAGCCCACCCTCGACTTCCTCCGAGGAGCTGAGGCGCACGCCGATGGGGAACGTCGGGCCCACTTCGGCTCGCATGGCAGCGATGATCTCCCGCAGGAACCGCGTGCGATTCTCCACCGATCCGCCGTAGTCGTCGGTGCGCTTGTTGGTGAGCGGCGAGAGAAATTGGCCTATCAGGTATCCGTGTGCTCCATGGATCTCGACCCCGTCAAGTCCCCCGCCGAGCACCCGCCGCGCGCCCGCGGCAAAGGCCTCGACGATCTCATCGATCATCCCCTGTGTCATCGGCACCGGAACGAGGCCGTTCTGAGGGTTGGGCACGTCACTCGCCGACCACAGCGGTCCACCCATGATGTTGAGCGGCGCTGCGCTCCCCCCGTGCCAGAGCTGCTGGAACAGCTTCATCCCATGGGGGGCCATGGCATCGGCAAGCTTCTGGTACCCGTCCATCACGAAATCGGCAAAGGCGGGAATGATGCTCGGCGACGACATGTGGACCCCACCGATCTCCAGGATGCTCATCCCGACGCCACCCCTTGCGCGTGCCTCGTGATAGGAGATCAGGGACTTGCCCGAGTCAACCCAAAGGTGACCGGTGCTGTGTGCCGTTCGCACGATCCTGTTCGGAATGGTGGTCGAGCCGATCTGGATCGGCTGGAAGAGATTTTCGTACATGGCGCCGTGTCCTTCCCGCTCTACCCGGTCTACGCCGGCGAACCGGTGAGATCGGCTGACTGCCGAGCGGCGACCTGGCCCGCAGTGCGACCGAACACCACACAGTTGGCATAGCTGTTGCCGCTGCCCATGTACACGTCGCCGAGAACCCCACCGGTGCACTCCCCGGCGGCGAACAGACCTGGAATCGGAGCGCCACCGCGATTGAGGACCTGAGCGTCGGCATCGATGCGGAGCCCCTTGGAGGTGAGGCAGAGGATGCCGAGACGCAACTCGGCGCCGTAGAAGGGTGGAGATGCCACCTCGGCCAGGAACTTCCCATCCTTGAAGTACTCCGGGTCCTCCTTCGCTGCTGCGTACCCGTTGTACCGATCCACGGTCGCTCGGAGACCCACCGGGTCGATGCCGAGCAAACGGCCCAGCTCATCGACGGAGTTGGCACGCTTGACCTTTCCGGTGGCAACGTTGTCATCCACGTTGGGCTCGGTCCAGTTCGACGGAAGCACGAAGCCCTCCATGCCCGGAATCATCTGCTTGTAGGCGGGTGGAAGATTGGGCTGCGCCGCCTTCTTCGAGGTTTCGTCGAAGATCGCGTAGAGCGGGCCCTGGTCCTTGTTGGCGATCTCCATGACGGCATACGAGGCGGACTCGTCGACACAACGTGAGCCCGCGCGGTTCACCATCATCAACCAACCGGGGAAGTAGACCTCGAGATTGGAGAAGAAATCCGGCGTCGGGAGTATCAGGGCCCGATCATGTCCGACGATGTCGGCCTGAACCTGCGAGGCAAGGGCAAAGGCATCACCCTGTGCGCCGGCGCTCCCGATGTACCAGGCGGCGGAGCCGGCCGCCTGGATGGAAGGAAGATGCTCCGACCAGAGTGCCTTGTTCGCACCGAACCCGCCGGTTGCGATGACCACTGCGCCCGCCCGGACCTCGTCGTCATCGACTCCCACTCCCACGACGCGTCCCTGATCGGTCATCAGACGATTCACCCGCCGGCCGACCGCGAGGTCGACGTTGGGACGGTTCACCGCAGTCGTCCTGAGCACGTCGACCACACCCAGGCCCATCATCTTGGGAACATGTGAACGCGGCTGACGTTCTTCGGAGGCAAACATGAGGACGTTGTGAAACTCCACACCAAGGCTGATCAGCCATTCGACAGCTGGTCCGCTCCCGTAGGCAAGATGCCGGGCAAGGGCCGGCTCGACGCGGTACTGGTTGAAGAGCAGGTAGTCGTGGTAGAGGTCCTCGGCGGAGTCCTCGATGCCCGCCTGACGCTGCACCGATGTTCCCGCTGCCATGATGATGCCACCCGAGAGTGCCGACGAGCCTCCTGCCGCACCCTGTCCCTCGACGACCAGTACGCTCGCGCCGGCATCGCTCGCCTCGACTGCCGCCGACAGGCCCGCTGCTCCGGCGCCCACCACAACGACGTCATAGTCCACTTCATGCATCGGTTCCCCCCGAGATCGGCCACCACCGGTCTCCACCGGTGGCCGAGTCCAGTATCATATTGACCGGTGGATATGTCCAGTCCTACCATCAGGATCATCGGTCGGCCCGCGACAGCGAGAGAATGCGGGCGATACGACGTCCATTCGATGAGGGGGGAATTTGATGGAACAGACAAATCCGGTACGGGAGTTCTTCAGCGACGCCGTGATCCAGGATCCCTATCCGCTCTATGCCGAGCTCCGCGATCAAGGGTCGGTCGTTCATGTGGAGTCGCTCGATGTCTGGATGATCACGCGTCACGAGGAGTGCAAGCAGATCCTCCGCTCCCCCGAGGCCTTCGGGCAATGGGATGGCTCGGAGCTCAACCAGGCCAACCCCGAGGTCGGCGAGGAGATCGCCGCGATGTTCGGCCTCGATCCCTCGCAGGCCCAAGGCGGGCTCCGTGACATCGCGGGATCCATGGGGACCGAGATGATGATGGACACACTCGTCACCGCCAACCCTCCGGAACACACGCGGTATCGACACATGACCGACCAGGCGTGGTCGGCGAAACGAACGGCGGTCGACGCCGGGCCACGGATCGCCGAGATTGCGAACCTTCTCGTCGACGACTTCGCCGATCAGGGTCGTGTCGAATTCATGTCCGGATTCGCCGCACCCCTTCCGGCCCTGGTGATCTCGGAGATCCTGGGGCTGCCGCGCGATGACTGGCACGACTTCAAGGAGTGGGCCGACACCGGCCTGACCATCCTGGGTGGCAACCTCACCCGAGAGCAGGTGCGCCCTGCCGTGGAGTCGATGCTCCGACTCACCCAGTATCTGGGCATGGCATTTGCGAAGCGCAGGGCCGAACCGAGGAACGACGCCCTGACTGCTCTCATCAACGCTCGCGACAAGCAGGGCGAAGCCCTCAACGACCAGGAGCTGCTCAGCATCGGACTCCATCTCCTCGCTGCAGGCCACGAGACCACGATCAACGCGATCGGAAACGCTCTCTGGTTGATCCTTCGCGATCCCCACGTCCATGAGGCGCTTCGAAAGGACTCGTCACTGATTCCGGCCATGATCAGCGAGTCCCTGCGTCTGGAGTCTCCCGTGCAGTTCCTTTTCCGCCAGTGCCTCGCCGCCACGGAGATCGACGGAAAGGTGATTCCCGAAGGTGCCCGCGTGTGCGTCCTCTTCGCCTCGGCCAACCGTGACGAGCGCGTCTTCGACAATCCCGACCAGCTCGATCTTCAGCGCCAGAACACCCGCCAACACCTGTCCTTCGGCTTCGGCATCCATCGTTGCGTGGGGGAACCTCTGTCGATTCGGGAGCTCGAGACAGCTGTCGAGGTGATGCTCGCGCGATTCCCCGAGATGGACCTCAGCCCGAACCAGTCCTTCGAGCACAACAACCACACGTTCCTTCGGCGACTCAAGACTCTCGACATCGATCTCGGGGCCCCGGTCCCCCTGCCGGCATAGATCCCGATGGCTCTGGAGATCTCGCTCGATGCCTCGGCATGTGGCGGAACCGGCGAGTGTGCCCTGTTGTTACCTGCGGTCTTCGAGCTGACCGGTGAGTGCAGAGGAAGGGTCATCGGTACGGCGAGGCCGGCAGATCTCGCCGCGCTGCTCGAAGTCGCATGGCGCTGTCCAACCTCGGCGATCACGATCCTCGATGATGGCGTTGCTCTGGACCCCCAACCGTCCTAGTGCTCGACCCGTCACCTGCACACGTGTGGATCGGTTGGCTACGACGACCCTTCAAGGCGGCCGCATGAAGACGCCAAACCTTCGCGGGCCCAAACCAGGGGGAAGGATGATCAGGCGTCGGGAGGCCGGACGCCACGTTTCGAGATCACCACCGCACCATGCGGCCGCAGCTGACAGGCCAGCCGCAATCCCGGCCCCCGATCGGGATAGGCAAGCGCGAGCGCCGCGAGTCCCTCGAGTTCCCATGTCGATGGGTCATCGAGGGACTCGGAGCCCTTGATGACGTCCACGAAGCAGAGGTGGCATCGCCCCTGGCCCCCACAGGTGCTCGGCCAGCCATAGCCCTCCCGCCATGCGGCAGCCAGGAGCGTCTCGCCTTCCCGGACACGGAGGATGGTTCCCAAGGGCTCGATGCGAATCTCGGGCATGGACTCCCCTGCGAGGTTCGGCCCTGCACCTCGAGGGCGGAGATGGGTTGCAATGAACGATACGGTACTGCTACGTTCATAGTTAATCAACTAGATAGTTAGTTTGTATGAGGGGGCGTTGGGCGTGGCCATCGACAATGTGGAACATCATGCGGCTCAGGTCACCATCGGTCGCCGATCACCTGGCCCGACCATTCAGGAATTGCTCGATGACGAGGTGGTGCCCATTCCTGCCGTGTTGCGTCAGGAGTCCTTCTTCGACCTGGGTAGTGACGACCTTCCCGCCGATCACTACTACTCGCGCGAACGACATGATCTCGAGGTCGAACACGTCTGGAAGAAGACCTGGCAGATGGCGTGTCGCGAGGAGGACATCCCTCTGGTCGGTGACACGATCGTCTATGACATCGCCGACAGTTCACTGCTGATCGTGCGGGTTGCCCCGGACCGGATCAAGGCCTACCACAACTCCTGCCTGCACCGAGGGCGCCAGTTGCGAGTGGCCGATGGGTCCGTTCCGGAGTTTCGTTGCCCCTTCCATGGCTTCACCTGGAACCTCGATGGCGAGCTGGTGGACATCCCCTGCGAATGGGACTTTCCCCACCTCGATCGAGGCGAGCATGCCCTGCCCGAGGCGCTCACCGCGAGTTGGGGAGGTTGGGTGTTCATCAACATGGACCTCGGGGCCCTGCCGCTCGAGGAGTACCTCGGTGACTTCGTCGATCACTGGAAGCCATGGCCGATGGACGAAAAGGTCAAGGCTGTCCATGTCGTCAAGCCGCTGCCGTGTAATTGGAAGGTTGCCGTCGAGGCCTTCATCGAGTCGTATCACGTCATCGCGACGCATCCACAGATCCTGCTCAGCCTGGGTGACGCGAACACCGAATACGACATCTATCCCGGTCAGCAGCACTGGAACCGGATGATCACCGCAACCGGTGTCGCAAGCCCCCACATCACCTATGAGGTGACCGAACAGGACATCTTCGACGGCATCACCAACGCAGCGATGGACCGCGGGCCCGACGAACCGTCGTTCCTCGAGGTTCCCGAGGACATGACGGCCCGGCGATTCCTGGCCAACGCCGCCCGCCTCCAGATCGGTATGCAAACCAATAGGCAGGTGGAGTGCACCGACTCGGAGGCCGTCGACTCGATCGAGTACTACGTCTTTCCGAACTTCGTGCCCTGGGGTGCGTACGCCCGCATCGTCTATCGCTTCCGACCGAACGGCAACGACCCCGAGTCCTCCATCATGGATGTGATGCTGATGTCGCCCTATCCCGAGGGCAACAAGCCAGAGCCGGCAAAGCCCCACCACCTGACTTTGGAGGACGATTGGTGCGAGGCGCCGGAGCTGGGAATGTTGGCCACCATCTTCAATCAGGACACCTCCAACCTTGCAGCGGTGCAGCGCGGCCTGCGGGCCTCCGTGAAGGGCGCGGTGACCCTGGCGAACTACCAGGAGAGTCGCATTCGTCACTACCACCAAGTCCTTGATCGCTACATCGATGGCGGCCGTTGATCATCCTGCCAACCGACTGGAGAGGCACATGCCCGGCTTCAAACACCCGCTGCACAATCAGACCTTCCAGCTGCTCGAGGACGGCAACGTTCGCGTCGAGGACCTCGACACGAACCAATTCGGCATCTTCCGCGCAGACGACTGCACGTGGGTCTCGGGAGAGCTGCGGTTCGCCGACTGGCACTACCTCCGTTGGGTGGGCGGGCGCAAGGTCAATGCCGGTCTGTTCTGAGGTCAATGCCGGTCGGTTCTGAGGTCCCTCGGAACACCGTGGCAGGCGCAACCGGAGTACCGGTCAGGAGCAGCCGCTCGTCGAGCCACAGGACGGGCACGCATAGCAGCTTCCCGACCGCATCATCTGTACGCCGCACTGCATGCAGTAGGGCGCATCTGAGACCCGGACCTTCGGCGCCTTGGGGGCGATCGGCGTCGCTATCGGCAACGCTTCGGTAGGGATCACGGGAGAAGCGAGGTCACTCGACATCGTGTTCGCCGATGGCGGGGATGCAAGCACATCAAGACCTGCGACGGTCTCGAAGCTCGCATCCTCGAGGCCCGGCAACGACGGCTGAAGACGCTCCCCGACCGAGAGGATGCCCAACTCCATGCGCTCATCGAGTGGCAGGTAGTCGACCGCAAGTCGGCGAAAGATGAAATCGACCAGGCTCGAGGCGAAGCGAATGTCGGGGTCATCCGTCATGCCGGCGGGCTCGAAGCGCATGTTGATGAACGCCTCGATGAACGCCTTGAGAGGAACCCCGTACTGCAGGCCATGGCTCACGGAGATGGCAAAGGCATCCATGATGCCCGCGAGCGTCGAGCCCTGCTTCGACACCTTCATGAAGACCTCGCCCGGACGCCCGTCGGCGTACTCGCCAACGGTCACGAATCCCTTGCAATCCGCCACCCGGAACTCGAACGTGCGTGAGCGACGATTGCGTGGAAGCCGTGCACGCACCGGATTGGGCATCGCAGCAGGCGCGCCGGCGATGGCGGCAGCAGGGGACGCGACCGTTGGCGACACCGCGACAGCGGCAGAGCTCCCCTCCGCCTGCACATCGTCCTTCGGCACATCGTCCTTCGGCACATCGTCCTTCTTCGCCGTGGACAGTGGTTGAGCAACCTTGCAGTTGTCGCGGTAGACCGCAAGGGCCTTGATTCCCAGCCTCCACGCATCGATGTGGAGTTGCTCCACCTCTTCAACGGTGACCTCTTCGGGCATGTTGACGGTCTTGGAGATCGCCCCGGAGATGAACGGCTGCACGGCGCCCATCATGCGGATGTGACCCATGTGATGAATGGTGTTGTCACCCATCGAGCAGGCGAACACCGCCACGTGCTCGGGCACCAGGTGAGGCGCCCCGAGGATGGACTTCTGCGCATCGACATAATCGATGATCTCCTGGATCTGATCGAGCGTGTAACCCAACCGGCGCAGCGCACGCGGCACCGTCTGGTTGACGATGGACATCGTGCCGCCACCCACGAGCTTCTTGACCTTGCACAGACCCAGGTCCGGTTCGATGCCCGTCGTGTCACAGTCCATGAGCAGCCCGATCGTGCCCGTCGGGGCAAGGACGCTCGCCTGCGAGTTGCGGACCCCGTAGGTGTCCCCCAAGTCGCACGCCAGGTCCCAGGACTGCTGGGCGGCACTCAGCAGGCCGGTGGGGACCAGCTCTTCGTCGATGGACGCAGCCGCGTCACGGTGCATGCGCAGCACCCGCGACATGTGCTCGACGTTGTCGGTGTACCCCGAGAACGGTCCCATGCGACCGGCGATACGTGCCGAGGTCGCGTAGGCATGGCCGGTCATGAGTGCCGTGATCGCCGCCGCCAGTGACCGGCCCTCATCCGAGTCGTACGGAAGACCGAGGGCCATCAACATCGCCCCGAGGTTGGCATAGCCGATACCCAGTTGACGGAACTGTCGAGATGTCTCGGCAATCGAATCGGTGGGATAGTCGGCGTTGCCGACCAGGATCTCCTGTGCCGTGAAGACGACCTCCACCGCGTGGCGGAACCCCTCGACATCGAACTCGTCCGTCGCCGGATCGAGGAACGACAGCAGGTTGATCGAGGCCAGGTTGCACGCCGAGTTGTCCAGATGCATGTACTCGGAACACGGGTTGGATCCGTTGATGCGCCCGGTGTTCGCGGCGGTGTGCCAGCGATTGATCGTGGTGTCGAACTGCATGCCGGGGTCGGCGCACTCCCAGGTGGCCTGGGAGATCTGACGCATGAGGTCCCGCGCCTTGACCGTCTTGATGATCGAACCATCGGTGACCGCTCGCAGATGCCAGTCGGCGTCGTCGATCACGGCGGCCATGAAATCGTCCGTGACGCGAACGGAGTTGTTCGCGTTCTGGTACTGCAGCGAATAGTTGTCCCTGCCGTCGAGGTCCATGTCGAATCCCGCATCGCGCAGCACTCTCGCCTTGCGCTCCTCCAGGGCCTTGCACCAGATGAAATCCTCGATGTCGGGATGATCGACGTCGAGGATGACCATCTTGGCCGCACGACGGGTCTTGCCGCCGGACTTGATCGTGCCCGCCGAAGCGTCCGCTCCGCGCATGAAGCTAACCGGACCCGAGGCGGTTCCACCGCCCTTGAGCGTCTCCTCCGACGAACGGATCCTCGAGAGGTTGATACCCGCTCCCGAGCCTCCCTTGAAGATGGTTCCCTCCTCCACGTACCAATTGAGGATGGAGCGCATGGAGTCCTCGACACTGAGGATGAAGCAGTTGTGGACCCGGAGGTTGTTCGAGAGATACTCGCCGGACTCGGTCTGGATGTCATAGACCTCCATCTCGCCGAGTTCCTCGATGTGATCCACCTCCAACAACTTGATGTCACCGGTGCTGACGCCGAACAACTCGAACGAGGCAAGCAACGCCGAGCCCTTGACGGGGTCGAGAAAGCCGATCTCGTCGGCGAATCGTCGCCGATCGCTGAGGGAACGGATCGCCAGACGCCAGCGCTCTGCCCCCTTGCTGTTGCGGCCCGCCGCACGACGCACCCGCGAGAAGATGCCGAAACGCAGCAGCAGGGACTGGAGTCCACAGGCATGCTCATCGGAGTCGAGGTCGAGACCGACCGACACCGATGGGTCCTGCCCGGCAAGGCTCTGGCGCTCTGCCACGTAGCCTGCAGCCTGGAACACACTGCGAAGGTATGCCGCCACGACGGGAATTGGGGCTCCGAAGAGCACATCGGGCACTCGCAACCGACGCGCCAACCTCTTGTCGGCCTCTTCCTGGTCGTCGGAGGCACGAGTGTCGTCCAGGGCCCATCGCCGGACGAAATCGGCCACCTTCGGGCCCGCAACCCGAGCCGGGTGGTTACCGGACACCTGATGGCAACGCTCATCGGGAAAGACCAGATCGAGCGCGCTGCTCACCCAAGCCAACTCGGCGTCGGTGACGGTCATCGCCTCGATCACGGCAGAGTCCGCCCCCGAAGCGATCTCCACCCGGCCATCGGTCACCAACCAGCCGGCGAGCGCCGACTCGGCGACCGACTTGCGGGTGATCTCCCCCGTCCCCCAGGACTCGGTGCGATGCCACTCGAGCTGATCGCCGATGCGCAAGGAACCCGCCTCGACGAAATCTCCCTGGTGAACGTCGTCGGCCCGCCAGACCAGATGATCGGCCGTGACATCGACGGCGTAGCCGGATCGTGTGTGGATCCGAAGCACGTTCTTGCGGCCATTGGCCTTGGTGGCCACCACACTGGTGACACCGTTGCCGTCGTACACCTTGGTTCCGACGGCATCGGTCTCGACCAGCTGACCGATCGGGACCAACCCGTCGACCGTGCTCACCAACGCGTGGTAGGGCTGACAGGCGGAGGCCTGCTGGGGAACGCCCCTGACACCGATGTTGAACCAGACGGGCGAGTTGAACGCCGCCTTCTGGGTGATGACGAGGTGCTTGAGCTCCGCGGAAAATGCATCGACCTCCGCCTGATCGGTGAAATAGCCATCGTTCATGCCCCACGTCGCGATGGTGTCGACGACGCGATCGGCCACCTGCCGCAGGGAACGCTCCCGCTCCGGCGTGCCCAGGGTCCCCCGAAAATACTTCTGGGCAAGGATGTTGGTGGCATTGAACGACCATGTCGAGGGGACCTCGACATCCAGCTGCTCGAAGGCGACGGCGCCGTCGCGATAGTTCACGATGCGACTGTCACGTCGCTCCCACGTCACCTGATCGTAGGGATGGACCCCCTCGGCCGTGAAGTGCCGCTTGATCCCGATCCCTACCTGCTCTGGTGCCATCGCCATGAGATACCGCCCTCTCGTCCGTACCGGGTGTCCAAACCACTACATCTTGTGCCCGGCCGAGACCCGGCCACGAGATGTTGTAGCAATTACATCACCGTAATTCCATGATTGCAACGATCCTGTCGGCGCGAAACTGCCGGCCGAGAGCATCGGTCGACATTTCCCGCCGAAAGAGCGCACGCTAGGGGAAGGCCGTTGTGGATCGTAAGAAGGAAAACCCTGTGTCTTTCTCCACAACTCTGTGGATATCGTTGGGGACGGTCTTCCTCTTATCCACAGCGAGTGCCCGGGGCAACGCTGATTCGGTTCCACGAAGGACGGGACAACCGGGGAAAGTGGGGACAATGAAGCGGCGGTCCCCGCTCGCCGGACCGGTAGCATGCCGTCCCGTGCGACAACTTTTTCCTCACCGGCTGGATGTCGTCGACCCTCTCGAGGTCTACGCAGTGGAAAGGAAGCCCCGAGGCGACCGCCCTTGGGTGCTCGCCAACATGGTTGCATCGGTTGACGGGGCCGCGACCTCGCAAGGTCGGTCCGGATCCTTGAGCACACCCGGTGACCGACAGATATTCCACCTCCTGCGCAGGCTCGCCGATGTCATCCTCGTCGGAGCCGGCACCGTGCGGGCCGAAGGCTACGGACCCCCCAGGGGCCCCGACGCCACCACCATTGCCGTGGTCTCGGGACAACTCGACCTCGACTTGGCGAGCCCCCTCTTCGTGGACGCAACAACCCGTCCCTGCATCCTCACCTGTGAGGATGCCGACGAACAGCTGACGGCCGATGCGCGTGCTGTTGCGGACGTCGTCGTGGCCGGGAGGGACCGGGTCGACCTTGTCCGAGCCATGCAGGTGCTGAGGCTGCGGGGCGCCGACGTCGTGCTCTGCGAAGGCGGTCCGGTCCTGCTGGGACAACTCGTCGAGCTCGATCTCGTGGACGAGCTCTGCCTCACCATCTCGCCGATGCTCGTGGGCGACCAAGGTCCTCGCATCCTCACCGGGATGTCCCCTCAACGTCGTGCCGCCGAGCCCCTGACCATCCTCGAGGAGGATGGGTGCCTGTTTCTCCGCTACCGGGTGGGGCCCAACAACAAGACGCCCCCGGAGGTCGAGGGGAGTTAGGGACGTGCCTTGGGTTAGGGACGTGCCTTGGGTGCGGTCTCCTTGACCAACAACCCCACCTCGCGCTCGAAGTCGGTGAGATCGACGAAACCCTTGTAGACACTGGCAAAGCGCATGTAGGCAACCTCGTCGAGGGCTCGGAGCCGATCGAGCACCGCCACCCCCAACGCCTGGGTGCTGACCTCTCCCGAGTCGCCACGCACCAAATCCTCGATCTCGTCGGCGAGCGACTTCACCTGATCGTCTGATACCGGGCGGTTCTTGGTCGCAGCAAGGACACCGTGGACGATCTTGGCCCGATCGAACGGTGCTCGATCGCCCGAGCGCTTGATCACCATCAACACGTCCTCGAAACGCTCGAAAGTGGTGTATCGGCGGCCACAGGCAAGGCACTCGCGACGCCGGCGAATGGCGGCACCCTCGTCGGTGAGCCGCGAATCGATCACCTTGTCCTCGGTCGTCCCACATGCCGGGCATCGCACAACCCTGGACCGTACTGCGTTGGGAGCCACGAACGGAATCCGAGGTGCTCAATCTCCTCGCCGATCACCCACCGCAACCACGAGGCGGTCACCAACCTGGAGCGGCCGCCCTCCGTTGCTTTCGACAAGCGCGTCGACCGTTGCGCGAATGTCGCCGGTGGGCCGAAGTGACTCGGCGATGGACCAGTACGTCTGTCCCGCCTCCACGATCAGCACCGAGCCCGTTGCCGGGACAGGGCCGTCGGGGACGATCGACGACCCTGAGTCCGTGATATCTCCCAGGAGTCCGGTCCCGATCGTCCGTGCCCCGAGCAGAGCGCATCCGAGCAGAGCCACGGCGACGATCCGACGACGTCGGAACATCACCTGTCGGTCCATCACGGATCGATCGACCAGACGCAGCGTCGGATAGCAGTTGGCTGCAGCATTGGGCATCGAGCGACGAAATTCGGCCGGTGCATGGTCGACTGCGTGCATGGGGGCTCCTTTTGTCGGTCCGGAATCGTTCGCCCATGGAAGCGAACGTGTGTTCCCCCATCCACTCAACACGAACATTTGTTCGATGTCAAGGGGAAGAATCGAACAGATGTTTGCATTGCCCCGTCCGTTTGGCTACGGTCATCTCTGAACACCTGTTCGAGCGACCAAAGGATGGCCGTCATGGCGGAAGAAACCCTCACCGATCGGCAGCAGGCGATCCTGACCTTCATTCTCAGCGAGCAGCAGCAGCGGGGCTATCCCCCTTCGGTGCGCGAGATAGGCGAAGCGGTCGGACTGACCTCCCCGTCAACGGTTCACTCACATCTCGCCTCCCTGCAACGCATGGGTTACCTGGTGCGTGATCCGAGCAAGCCCAGGGCCCTCGAGGTTCGCTACGACCCATCATCGGGAGCGGCCGTCGACCGCCGGCCGGTGCACCACGTGCCACTCGTGGGTGATGTGGCCGCAGGCACCGATGTGCTCGCCCAGGAGAATATCGAGGAGGTTTTGCCGGTCCCGGCGGACCTGACCGGCGAGGGCACGTTGTTCATGTTGCGCGTACGCGGAGACTCGATGGTCGACGCCGGGATCCTCGACGGCGATCTCGTGGTGGTCCGTCAGCAGAGCGATGCGAACAACGGCGAGATCGTCGTCGCCGGCATTCCCGGCGACGAGGCGACCGTCAAGACCTTCAGGCGACAGAAGGGTCGGATCGTGTTGGTGCCCGCCAACGCCCGTCTCGAGCCGATGCACTTCGCGCCGGACGACGTGCAGATCTTCGGCAAGGTCGTCACGGTGATGCGCAAGCTCTGAGACGAACGGCGTGCCCTACCGTTGCAGCTTGGCCCGTTACAGCTTGGCGAGAGCCTCTTTGTAGCGATCCATCGTGCGTGCGGTTCCGAGGTCGGGTGTATCGAAGACGTCGACGATCTTCCCCGAGGGATCGATCAGGAAGGTGGCCCGATTTGCACAGCCACGTGCGTCGTTGAAGATGCCATATTCCTGCGCGACCGCTCCGTGTGGCCAGAAATCCGACAGCACCGGGAAGGTCCACCCGTTCTGCTCGGACCAGAGCTTTTGCGCCGGAGCCGTGTCGCAGGAAATGGCGAGGACCTGCACGTCGGAGGCCTCGAACATCGAGAAATCATCGCGTAGCGCACAGAGCTCACCCTCGCACACCGAGGTGAAGCTGAAGGGGTAGAAGACCAGTGCGACTGCCTTCTCGCCCCGGAACTGCGAGAGCGTGATCTCGCCCTGTGTCGAACGCAAGGTGAATGCAGGCGCCTCCTGGCCAACGGTAGCGGTCATGGTTTCATCTCTCCTCGGGCTGGTCGACGTCGGTGGTCGAGCACCCGAACCTAGTCGCCAAACCTCTACGGCGCACCGATTTCGAGGAGCGAGCGCAACGCCCCGTGCACCGCATCCAAAGCCGCTCGCCCCACGCGCTCGTCGGGCGCATGGGCCAAGGTGGGATCGCCCGGTCCGAAGTTGCAGGCCGGGACCCCATGAGCGGCGAACCGTGCGACATCGGTCCAACCCAGCTTCGACCGCACATCGAGGCCGCCCGCATCGCCTGCTCCGCCGCTGACCAGCGCGGCCAGAAGGGGGTGGTCCAGCCCGGGCAGGGCGCCGTCAACCTGATCAAGAACCCTCACCTCGTCCTCCGGTCCGACGATGTCGCCCAGAAGCTCTCGAAGATGCGCCAATGCCACCTCGGCACTGCGGTCGGGTGCAAAGCGATGGTTCAACGTGACGGTCGCACGGTCGGGCACCACGTTGCCCGCCACGCCACCCGCGACCCCAACCGCCTGGAGCGCCTCACGATACTCACAGCCATCCAGCATGGGTCGACGACCTTCCCAGTTGTCGACGACCGCGAGCAGCCGACCCAGCCGGTGAATCGCGTTGACGCCCTTCCACGGCCGTGCCGTGTGTGCTCGGAGACCCATCAGGGTGATCTCGACACGAAGGGTTCCCTGACAGCCTGCCTCGACAACAGCGTCGGTGGGCTCCCCCAGGACGGCTGCGTCACCGACGAGCAGACCAGGACGCTCGGCGAACAACCGACCGAGACCGCTGCGGTCCTGTTCGACCTCCTCGCACGTATAGAAGACGTACGTGACGTCGACCGCCGGAACGGCCACGGTGGTCGCCAGATCGAGAAAGACCGCCAGACCGGCCTTCATGTCGGCTGCCCCGAGGCCCCAGAGGGTGTCGCCTTCGAGACGGGCCAACTCGTTGCCCTGAGCAGGGACGGTGTCGAGATGACCGGCCAGGATCAGACGTTGCGATCGGGCCAGGTCGGTTCGAGCGACCACGTTGTCGCCGAGGCGATCAACCTGCAGCCAGGGGGCCCGGCGCAGCACTCGTTCGACATGGTCGGCGAGAGCGGCCTCCCCGCCGCTCGGCGACGCGATGTCGACGAGTTCGGCGGTCAATGCGAGCAGGTCCGTCACACCGCGCTGCCGTGCGTGCGCAGCACGTCCTCGAGCTGTGCCTTGTCGTGGCGCTCACCCTCGTTCAGTCGCTTGATGACCAGCACACAGGGCAGGCCGAAGTCCCCTCCGGCGAAGGTCCGGGAACGCGTGGCGGTGACCGCAACGCACCAGGGAGGCACCACGCCTCGCGAGATCTCCTCGCCGGACTCTGCATCGATCACCGGCATGGACGCCGACAGGATGACGCCCGCGCCGAGCACCGAGCCCTGACCGACCCGAGCGCCCTCCACCACCATGCAACGACTTCCGATCAAGGCATCATCCTCGATGATCACCGGTGCGGCCTGGGGCGGCTCCAACACGCCGCCGATGCCGACGCCTCCCGAAAGGTGAACATTGGCGCCGATCTGGGCACACGAGCCGACCGTCGCCCACGTGTCGACCATGGTGTTCGCCCCAACACGGGCGCCGATGTTGACATAGCTCGGCATGAGCACGACGCCACGGTCGAGGAAGGACCCATAGCGAGCGGAGCCACCCGGGACGACACGTACACCGGCGGCCGCGTAGTCGCTCTTCAGCGGCACCTTGTCGGCGAACTCGAAGGGGCCAACCTCCATCGTGGCCATCTCCGAATGTCGGAACAGCAGCAGGATCGCATGCTTGAGCCACTGGTGCACGACCACCTCGCCCGTCGCGGCGTCCACCTCGGCGACCCGGGCCCGTCCGGTGTCGAGCAGGTCGATCGCCTCGTGAATCGCCATTCCCGCCTCGGGATCACCCGCCACGAGAGCGTCACGCCCGTTCCACAGTTCCTCGATCCTTGCCATCAGGTCCGCCATCCCGACAGGCTAGCCGGCCCGGGGCGTATCACCGGCGGTCGGTCAAACGTGGCGCAGCGTCAGGTCAATCTTCGCAGGGCCTCGGCCCACGACGGACGACCGTCCGAGCCCTTGATGGTCCAGCGCACAAACGAGGTGGGAGCCATCTCGGACGACAATGAGGCCATGAGCTCCCGATGCGGACTCGAGTCCGCAAACGCCGCCAGAGCTGCATCATCGTCCCACACGGACAAGGTGGCGTACTGCCTGCGAACAGGTCGGGCAAGGAGCGAGAACCCAACCACGCCCTGTGTGGCCGACAGCTGTTTGCGAACCTCAGCGGCGCCACGAAACAGGCGCCCGGTGGACGACCTGCTCGTCGGAGGGATGAACGAGGCCAACACGAGGTACTCCCGGTCCGGATCGAGTCCCTTCATGGCCTTCCAGGCTGATCTCATACCCCTCCTGTCGCGCTCGACCTTCTCCATGGTTCAGCATTGTCGTGACGATGCTGATGAGCAAGACCAAACGTTCGGTGCATCGACACAGGGTGCGGTGGTTTCGAGCCTTGCGATTCAGACCACGGTGATTCAGACCACGCCCAGGCGGTGAGCCACCAGGTCGAGACGGGTGTCGGGAGCCACGACCGCCAGACGCACGTGGCCGGCGCCGGAGGGACCGAAGAACTCACCGGGGGTTACGAGACACCCACCCTCGACCGCGAGCCGTTCGGTGAACGCCCATGCGTCGCCGTCCGGTGCGGGAAACCACAGGTAGAGGCCACCGCCGGGCAGCGGCGCCTTGATGTCGAAGGCCTCGCTCAGAATGTGTTGGGCTCGTTCGAGTCGTCGCCGATAGCGCCGCGCCTGCACCTCGACATGGTCGTCGTCACCGAGTGCGACGGCGGCGGCGTACTGCGCCGGCCCGGGCACCATCAGCCCTGCGTGCTTTCGCAACTCGGAGAGATAGCCCACCAGCTCGGCGTCGCCGGCATAGAACCCGACCCGCAACCCGGCCAGGTTCGAGCGTTTGGAAACCGAATGGACGGCCAGGAGCCCTTTCGACCCGTGAGCGAGGATGCTGCGCCGAGGGCCGTCCCAGGTGAACTCCGCATAGCACTCGTCGGAGAGCACCGGTACGCCGTGTTCCCGCCCCCACGCCGCCACCGCACCCAGGTCGTCGAGACCGCCTGCGGGATTGCCCGGCGTGTTGGCCCACAGGCACAGCGCACGTTCGGCGTCGTCGGAGGCGACGGCAGACAGGTCGATGCGCCATTGGGCATCGACGGGCACGGGAACCGCTCGGCACCCCGCGAGCGTGGCGCCCATCGCATAGCTCGGATAGCTCACGGCCGGATACAGCACCGTGTCGCGACTCGGGTCACGCAATCGCAGCCAGTGGGGCATCCCTGCCACCAACTCCTTGGTGCCGATGCATGCCGCGATGGCCGAGGTCGGAACCTCGACATCCAGGCGGCGACGCATCCAACCCTGCGCTGCCTCCCGCAGGCCGACCGAGCCGACCGACGGCGGGTAGCCTCGCTCGGCTCCCGAGTCGGCCAGTGCCTCCAGTACCGCTGAGGGCGGCGGATCGCTCGGCGTGCCGATGGACAGATCGACCACTCCCCCGTCATGGGCCCGCGCGCGAGCAGCCAGTGGAGCGAGTCGATCGTAGGGATAGGCGGGGGGGACGAAGCCCGAGGCACTCATGAGACCAGATACTCGCGGAAGCGGTTGGCGGTTGCCTCGTCGACGCAGGCTCGCACCCGAATGGCGGCATCCTCGTGCGACTCGTCGAGCACCTCGCCCTCGCGGTGCAGCGCTGCCAGGATGTCGCCCCTGGCGTAGGGAACCAACAGCTCGACCACGGTGTCGATTGCCCGGAGCCGGTCGGCGAGCGTGCGCAGGAACTCCTCGATGCCCTCGCCGGTCAACGCGGAGATGGCGACCGCTCCGGGATGGCGTTCGACCAGGCGTCGTGAACCGATCGCACGATCGATCTTGTTGAAGACCACCAACTCGGGAACATGCGCCGCGCCGATCTCGGCCAGGACCGATCGAACGGCGGCGATCTGCGCGTCGGGGTCAACCACCGAGGCATCGACCACGTGCACCAGCAGGTCCGACTCGGCCACGACCTCCAGGGTCGATCGGAACGCCTCGACCAATTGATGCGGGAGCTTGCGCACGAAGCCCACGGTGTCCGACAGAAGCACCGCCTCACCACCGGGCAGATCGAGCCGCCGTACCCTGGGGTCGAGCGTGGCGAAGAGTCGGTCCTCCACCAACACACCCGCGCCGGTCAGGTGGTTGAGCAGCGTGGACTTGCCGGCGTTGGTGTACCCGACCAGCGACACCGACCGCTGGTGGCCTCGGCTCCGGGCCTTGCGTTGCGTGCGTCGCGTCAGGGTCAGCCGTTGGAGATCGGCCTCGAGCGCCGTGATGCGCCTGAGGAGTCGACGGCGATCGACCTCGAGCTGGGTCTCACCGGGACCACGGGTGCCGATGCCGCCTGCCTGTTGAGAGAACGAGACGCCTCGGCCCCGAAGTCGAGGCAGGCGATAGCGAAGCATCGCCAGCTCGACCTGGGCACGGCCTTCCTGGGTGCGCGCGTTCTGCGCGAAGATGTCGAGGATCACTGCCGTGCGATCGATGGCGGTTCGACCGAGGATCTTCTCCAGGTTGCGACTCTGCGCAGGCGAGAGCTCGTCGTCGAAGACCACCGTGTCGGCGTCGACCTCGTAGGAGAGCTCTCGAAGCTCCTCGGCCTTTCCCTTGCCGATGAACGTCGCCGGATCGGGGCGATCACGACGCTGCGTCACCCGGGCCACGACATCGGCGCCGGCGGTGTCGACCAGCAACGCCAACTCGTCGAGGTGATCCTCCACCTCCTCCTCGCCGGTCGGTGGCATGACCACACCGACGAGGATGATTCGCTCCCGAAAGGAGCGCTCGATCAGGGCCATGGAATCTCGACGGGAATCTCGACGGGAATCTCGACGCTCGCCACGTAGACCGTCGGGCCCGTCAGCACGACGGTGTCACCCCCGAGATCGACGCTCACCTCGCCACCGGGCATCGCCACCCGAACCTTGTCGCCGGTGATGCCCCAGGCACGCGTCGCGTACGCCGCCGCACAGGCGCCCGAGCCGCAGGCAAGCGTCTCGCCGACGCCGCGTTCGATCACCCGCATCGCAATCGCGTCCGGCGCGGACGCTGCAAGGACGAGCTCGACGTTGCTCCTCCCGGCCCCCAGGGCGTCGGCGACCCTGTCCCGCTCGACGGGATCGTCGTAGAGCAGAACCGTGTGGGGGTTGCCCACTTCGACCGAGAGACTTCGCACATGTGCGCTGCCCGCCAGGCCGTCGTGACCAGGAGTGTTGTCGGACGTGTCGATGGGACGCTCCCGGGAGACTCGAACCATGCCCATGTCCACCGATGCAACGAGCGAGCGGTCATCGGTCCCGGGACCCAGGTGCAGGGTGCGCAGCCCCGAACCGCTCGCGACGGTGAGGTCGAGCTCGACGAGCCCGCGATCCATAGCGACCGCCTGGCCCAGGCAGCGGATGCCGTTGCCGCTGATCTCCGCGATGGTCCCGTCGGCGTTGAACAGCGTCATCGTCACGTCGGCGCCGTTGGTTCCCGAGGTCACGACGATCAGCCCGTCGGCCCCGATGCCGGTATGTCGATGACACCACGCCCGTGCGTGATCGGGACCGACCTCACCGGCGCCCCCGTCGTCGAGCAGAACCAGGAAGTCGTTTCCCACCGCGTGGTGCTTGGTGAGGTGAACGACGTTCACGGTTGTGGGTCTCCCAGCAGTTCGGCCACTCGGTCGGCCAACCGGCCGCGGTTGGTCTCGTCCACGTCCAGCCAGATGATGCGAGGGTCGCGGCGGAACCACCGCACCTGTCGACGGGCGAACTGACGGGTGCGCAACCTGGTCTGCTCGGCGGCCTCGTCCAGCTCGATGTCCGCCGACAGGTACCGGAGCAATTCGCGGTAGCCGAGGGCCTGTTGTGCGGTCGACCCCATGCCGGCAGGCGCGCCGGCGAGCCTCGCCACCTCATCGACGAAGCCGGCCTCGATCATCGCTGCGACGCGCGCCTCGATACGTCGATCGAGATCCTCCACGCTCGGACGCAGCCCCAACATGATCGGCGCCGAATCCGGATAGGCGTCCACGCCCGGTCCGTAGGATGAGAACGGTCGTCCACTGCCGATGGTGACCTCGAGCGCCCGCAGGATCCGTCGGCGATTGCCCCGCTCCATACGACTTGCCGCCAGGGGGTCGAGCGCCATCAGGTCGGCATGGAGCCCCCAGGTGTCGGGCTGGGCATCGAGGCTCGCCCGCACCTCGGGATAGCGACCGGGCACCTCGAAGTTGTCCACGACGGCCTGCACGTAGAGACCCGTGCCCCCCACCAGAAGGGCGCGACGTCCTCGGGACTCGATATCGGCCAAGGCCTCCCGGGCCGCCCGCTGAAACGCGGCAACCGAGAACTCCTCGCTCGGGTCCGCCACGTCGAGGAGGTGATAGCGCACCTCGTCCCGTTCCGCCCGGGTCGGCTTGGCCGTGCCGATGTCCATGCCCCGATAGACCTGCATCGAATCGACACTCACCACCTCGAACTCGCCGGCGGAGGACCTGGCGATCTCGTGAGCGATCGCGGACTTTCCCGATGCGGTGGGACCGACCAGCACGGCGTGGCGGGAAGGACCCCGTCCGGGCGCCGATCCGGCCATGTCGCCGGCATGCATCACACCCGCCGTCACGGCGTCCCCGCACATCGCGACCTTTGTGTGAACCTCGTCAAAGCGACCCAACGGGGATCCGGGTCCGGTGACGAGGCCGCGCCGTGACCTCCAACAACTCGCCCCGCAGATGATGGGGCGCCGCCGTGGTGACACGAACCTCCGCAAACGAGCCGACCGCCACAGGGTGGGGCGAGACGAAGTGCACCAGCTTGTTCTGGCCGGTCCGTCCCGTCAGCACACCCGGGTCCTTCTTGCTAGGACCCTCGACCACCACCTCCTCGACGCGCCCGACGCGGGCCTGGTGTCTGGCCAGAGCGCTGCGTTCGACCACGATCCTCAACCGCTCGAAGCGGTCCGAGACAACCTCCGGCGCCACGAAGTCCTGCGAGCGCTCGGCGGCCTCCGTGCCGGTTCGGGGGCTGTAGATGAAGGTGTAGGCGCTGTCGTACTCCCCCGCCGCCACCACTTCGAGGGTGCGCTCGAAATCGTCCTCGGTCTCACCGGGGAACCCCACGATGATGTCGGTCGTGACCGCAAGATCGGGGATCGCCCGGCGAGCGGCAGCCAGCTTGTCGAGATAGCGCTGGGCCGTGTAGCCCCGGTGCATGGCCGCGAGCGTCCGGTCGCTGCCCGACTGCAGGGGCAGGTGCAGGTGATTGCACACCGCCGGGGTCTCGGCCATGGCGGCAATGGTCTCGGGTCGGAAGTCCTTGGGATGGGGACTCGTGTAGCGCACGCGACGAATCCCCTTCACGGCGCCCACCGCCCGCAACAACTCGGCGAACAGGGGACGGGCCGCAACGGCCTCGCCCGCGGCCCGTCGGGCCATGCTCAGGTCACGTCCGTACGAGTTGACGTTCTGGCCCAACAGGGTGACCTCGACCACACCGGCGCCCGCAAGTGCCTCCACCTCGGCAACCACATCGTCGAAGGGACGGCTGATCTCGCGCCCGCGCACGGAGGGCACGATGCAAAAGGCGCAGTTGTTGTCGCATCCGATCTGGATGGTCACCCAGGCGGACCACCCCAGATCGCGACGCACCGGAAGAGCCGAGGGAAAGGCCTCGCTCTCGGTCAGGATCTCCATCACGGGCCCGGCCACCTTGGCCTCGTGCAGCAACTCGACGGTTCGCCCGACGTTGTGGGTGCCCACCACCACGTCCACAAATGGCGCACGGGTCTGAATCAGTGCCTCGTCTTTTTGTGCGAGACAACCGCTCACCACGATCTGCAGGTCCGGCCGGCTGTCCTTGAGGGCCTTCAGCCCACCCAGATGGCCGTACAGCTTGTTGTCCGCGTTCTCGCGAATGCAGCACGTGTTCAACACGATGACGTCGGCCTGAGCGAGGTCATTTGTCACACCAAGACCGTCGGCCTCGAGCATCCCGGCGATCCGCTCGGAGTCATGCTCGTTCATCTGGCATCCGTAGGTGCGCACGAAATAGCGCTTCTGGCGGAACTCAGGGCCGGAATCGGGCTTCACGGGTTCCAGGCTACGCGGTGAGACCTGACATCGACGATTGTGAGCGCCGGTGGCCGTTGACCGGACGACACTGGCCCGAGGTGCCGAATCTCTGGTACAGATGTTAGAAATCTCTTGCACTGTTCCTACGAGGTCATCACCCGGGTATCGGCGGAAACCTGGCCATTCAGAGGAGTCCCACCATGTCATCCATCCCCTCGATCGCCGACCCACCCCCTGCAGCGATTCCGGTCAACCTCGATCATCCGTCGCCGCTGCGCCGTGCCATGCGGGCCGGGCAGTTGACCCGGACTGTGGCGGTTCACCTCGGGCCGATCATGTACCGCAAATCTCGAGGCCGGGACATCTCCCAAAAGGACCTTGCCAAGGCCCTTCGGCCGGTCTTCGAGGAGATGGGGGCCACCTTCCTCAAGTACGGCCAGATGATCGCATCGTCACCCACGCTCTTCGGCGACGACATGGCCGAGGAGTTCCGCGCGTGTCTCGATGTCGCCCGACCCGCTCCCTACGAGCAGGTTCGCGAGGCCATCGAGAGCGATCTCGGATCGTCGGTCGAGAAGCTCTTCCGCTCGATCGACCCCCTCCCCCTGGGAAGCGCATCGTTGGCCGTGGTGCACAGGGCCGTCACCCACGATGGGCGCACCGTCGCCATCAAGGTGTTGCGGCCCAAGATCGACGAGATCATCGCCTGCGACCTCGCACTCATGGCTCCCCTGTTCGAGTCATTGGGCATCCTGCTCGGACCCGACGTGGCCGGAGCGCTCTCCGACGTCCTCGAGGGGCTTCGCCTGCAGCTGTCCGAGGAGCTCGACCTCCGCAACGAGGCCGCCATCATGGACTACTTCCGTGGGCTGCCGGCCGCCACCAACGTCGGGCTCATCGTGGTGCCCGAGCCGATCCACGAGCTGTCGAGTCGCCGCATCCTGACCATGGAGTTTCTCGACGGCGTGCCCGTGGACGACATGGCACGGATCGAGGAGTTCGGGATCGATCCCCGCCCGATCGTGGAACAGGCCGTCAAGGCGTGGTTCATCACCGCCGTACGGGGCGCCCTCTTCCACGGTGACGTCCACGCAGGCAACATCATGGTGCTGCGCGACGGCCGCATCGCCCTGTTGGATTGGGGCATCGTCGGGCGACTCGAGCCCGACTTCCATGTGGTGTTCCGCCAGCTGTTGGCCTTTGCCCTTGGCAACGAAGAGGCATGGGAAGACGTTGCGAGCTACTTCGTGGGCATGTACTCCGGCATGATCGACAACCTGCGCCTCGACCAGGACATGCTTCTGGGTCTGTTCCGGGAGCAGGCCCGAACGGTCATGAACCAACCCTTCGGCGAGGTGAGTCTGGCCGATCTCCTGACCATGCCCCAACAGGAGATCAACAAGGCAATTGCTGATCAGCGGGTGAAGAAGTATGGCTCGACCAAGATGCCGCTGAAGGCACGGGTCAAGATGTGGCGCAAGATGCGCAGCGACACCGGGGTGGACCGGCCTCGCATCGACCACGGTATGGTGCTGCTCAGCAAGCAGCTCGCCTATTTCGAGCGCTACGGCAAGATGTATCTCGCCGATGTGCCGTTGCTGCACGACCCGGAGTTCTTCCGTGATCTGCTCGAGGCGCCTCCGCTCCACGACAAGGCGCATGCCGTTCCGACCAACGGAATCAAGCCCGCCCAGTAACCCGCGCGACCTGCCGATCAAAGGAGAGATGCCCCGTGACACCTGGTGTCACGGGGCATCTCTCTTTGCATACAAATCCGTTGCATGGGGAGCCGCTACACGGCGGTCTCATTGAGACGCCTTGACCGCTTGAGATCTGAGCCGGGCGCCGGAGGGGCCACCCGACGAGCTGATCAGTCGACCGCCAGGGCCTCGGCAAACGCCTCGATCGGCCTGCTGAGGTCAAGCAGGCTCGCTTCGGGGATACGCCGCTCACGGTCGTCGATGGTGAGGCGAATGGCCGTCCGGCGTTCACCGTCGATCTCGATGTCCGCGAAGGTCGGGACGCACACCAGGTCGATGCCCGCAG
The DNA here is from genome assembly GCA_963743945.1 of uncultured Actinomycetes bacterium. Taxonomy (GTDB): domain Bacteria; phylum Actinomycetota; class Acidimicrobiia; order Acidimicrobiales; family CADCSY01; genus JACOTK01. Next base: position 98,718 of record CAVURO010000005.1, on the reverse strand, counting down.
GCGCAACGTAACCTCTCGCGATCGCCAGTGCCTTGATCGCCTGGTTCAATGCCCCGGCCCCCACGACATGCACCTCGACCGATCCCGCCTGTCGAATGACTCCTGCCATGGCGCCGGCGACAGAGTTGGGACTCGATTTCCCGGAAACCTTGAGTACTTCCACATGTCACCCCTTGGGGTACGAGCCCGGTGAGAACCCTGAACGTGATCGGTGTGTACGACTATTTCGACAACTGGACTTCTTTGACCCTCCCCATCGAAGAAAGAGCCTAAATGTGATGTATGTCACACTTAGGCTCTTTGCTTCGTTTTTCGCCCTGCCGAGGCGATCTGGATGACCAGAGAGGATGAACATGATCGATTGGGGCGCCGGGGGGCCCGGTTCGGACTATCTCAGGCTGATGGGCTCATCGTCGGCCGCGGTGAACGTGTCACGGGGCGCATCACCCGCTCCCTCGAGCGTGGACAGGTCCACCTCCACCTCCACGCTCGACCGCTCGTCACCCCCGGCGCCGATACCCACCTCGGTTCGAATACGCTCGGCGATCTCAACCATCAGCTCGGGGTGCTCGGCGAGGAACACCTTCGCGTTTTCGCGACCCTGCCCGAGTTGCTCACCCTCGTAGGTGTACCAGGCACCTGACTTCTTCACGATGTTCAACTCGGTGCCGATGTCGATCAACGAACCTTCCCGGCTGATGCCCTTGCCGTACATGATGTCGAACTCGGCCTGACGGAAGGGGCTCGCCACCTTGTTCTTGACCACCTTGACCCGGGTGCGGTTGCCCACGATCTCGGCACCGTCCTTGATGGACTCGATGCGGCGAATGTCGAGACGTACCGATGAGTAGAACTTCAGCGCCCGGCCCCCCGGGGTGGTCTCCGGGCTGCCGAACATGACCCCGATCTTCTCCCGAAGCTGGTTGATGAAGATGCAGATGGTGTTGGACTTGTTGAGGTTCGCGGTGAGCTTGCGGAGGGCCTGGGACATGAGCCGGGCCTGGAGCCCGACATGGGTGTCGCCCATGTCGCCCTCGATCTCGGCCTTGGGGGTCAGAGCCGCCACCGAGTCGATGACCACGACGTCGAGGGCGCCTGAACGGATGAGCATGTCGGCGATCTCGAGCGCCTGCTCGCCGGTGTCGGGCTGGGAGATCAACAACTCGTCGACATCCACCCCGATCGCCCGTGCGTAGACGGGGTCCATCGCATGCTCGGCATCGATGTAGGCACAGATGCCACCGTTTCGCTGCGCTTCGGCCACCACATGCATCGCAAGGGTCGATTTTCCCGAGGACTCGGGACCGAAGATCTCGACCACCCGCCCGCGGGGCAGGCCTCCTATCCCGAGAGCCAGGTCGAGGGCCAACGCTCCCGTGGGGATGGACTCGATGTCCATCGAGGCCTTCTCCCCCATCTTCATGATCGAGCCCTTGCCGAAATGCTTCTCGATCTGACCGATCGCCATGTCAAGTGCCTTGTCTCGCTCCACTGTTCTCTCCTCTGAAGTTCCTACGTCGATGATGGGGTATTGAGATGATGGGTATTGGAGGGACCTGCCTGCCTGTGCATCGGGTCCGATTTCATCCGCACCCGTTTCGACGAGCGCATGGGCAACACACTAGGGATGGGGTGAGACAACGACCTTCCGAAGAGCGGCGAGGCCCGGCTGAATGACATCGATGTCACTCCTTCATCCTAGACCGAACAGGTGTTCGGGTCAAGGACCCTGGGCGCCGACCGGGGAGGGCGGGTAGCACATGCGCCGATCGTCACCGCTCCGGTAGCGTCTCGCTTTCGGCCGTTGCCGATTCAGAGGGGGGCGAGATGGCACATCGGACAGATGATCCGACAACAGCGACTTCCGAGCGGGCGGTTGCGCTCGAAGGGGTCGCAGCCCATGACCCGCAGCGTCAGGCGCTGTGGTCCCGGGATGGCGATCGAACCTTCGGTGAGCTCAATGCCCGAGCCAACCAGCTCGCCCGGGCGTTGCAACGACGGGGACTTGCCCCGGGTGACGGCGTCGCGTTGATCTGCGCCAACCGCCCCGAGTACGCCGAGGTCCTCTTCGCCGGCCTGCGCTCGGGACTACGCCTCACCCCCATCAACTGGCACCTCTCGGCCGAGGAGGCGGGCTACATCGTGCAGGATTGCGGAGCGAAGGCGCTCATCGCTCACGACCGATTCGCCACGGTCGCCGATGGGGTCGCCCGTCAATGCCCCGACGCGACCGCCCGCCTCGCGATCGGCGGTCCCATCGAGGGCTTCGAGAGCTACGACGCGGCCCTCGACGCCGAGGCCGCCGACAACCTCGAGTCGCCGGTCGCCGGCACCACGATGCTGTACACCTCTGGCACGACAGGGCGCCCGAAGGGAGTGCATCGCAACACCGGGGCGCGGGCCTCGACGACGATGGTGGTTGCCGCCGACTACCGACCAGGTGAGGACGTGCACCTCTGCACCGGCCCGGCCTACCACGCGGCGCCGATGGCGCTCTCGCTCACCGGCCCCCTCGCCATGGGCGTCACCGTGGTGCTGATGGACGGGTGGGACCCGGAGGAGACGCTGCGCCTCATCGAGCGCCACCGGGTCACCCACACCCACATGGTGCCGACCATGTTCCATCGACTCCTCGGCCTCGACACCGAGGTGCGTGAACGCTACGACGCATCGTCGATGCGCTTCATCCTTCACGGAGCAGCGCCGTGTCCCGTCCAGGTCAAGCAGGACCTGATCACCTGGCTCGGACCGATCGTCCACGAGTACTACGCAGCGACCGAGGGCGGTGGAACCTTCATCGGACCCGAGGAGTGGCTTTCCAAACCCGGCAGTGTCGGACGTCCGATGGCAGGCCAGGTCGTCGAGGTCTGGGGCGAGGACGAGATGCCCCTCGGCCCCGGTGAGGTCGGCACGGTGTACTTTCTCGCGCCCGAGGTGGGCCGTTTCGAGTACTACAACGACCACGACAAGACCGCGAAGACCTATCGAGGTGACTATTTCACCCTCGGCGACATGGGGTACTTCGACGAGGACGGTTTCCTCTTCCTCACCGGCCGCACCGCCGAACTGATCATCTCGGGCGGTGTCAACATCTACCCGGCCGAGGTCGATGCCGCGCTGTTGATGCACCCTGCCGTGGCGGACGTCGCCACCGTCGGGGTGCCCAACCACGAGTGGGGCGAAGAGGTGAAGTCGGTCGTGCAACTGCGCCCCGGACACGCCCCTTCGCCCAGGTTGGCCGCCGAGCTCATCGCGTTCGCCCGTGAGCATCTCGCCCATTTCAAGGCGCCGCGCACCGTCGACTTCGACGAGGAGTTGCCACGTCACGACACGGGCAAGATCTACCGGCGCCTGGTCCGCGACCGCTATTGGCACGAGGGAAGGTCACTCTGATCGCACGCTGATCACCGGCCTCCCGGCCATTTGGTCGTTCGCCCGCAGGATTCGCCCACAGGATTCGCCCACAAGGAGAGGAAGTCATGGCCCAACACGTACGGGGCGTTGTCGCATCGGGAAAGGGTCGGCCGGTCAGCGTCGAGACCATCGTGATACCCGATCCCGGTCCGGGTGAGGCGGTCGTGCAGGTCCAGGCCTGCGGGGTCTGCCACACCGACCTGCACTATCGGGAGGGCGGCATCAATGACGAGTTCCCGTTCCTCCTCGGTCATGAGGCCGCCGGCATCGTCGAGGCGGTGGGTGACGGGGTCGTCGACCTCAGGGCGGGCGACTTCGTCGTGCTCAACTGGCGTGCCGTGTGTGGCGCGTGCCGATCGTGTCGGCGGGCCAAGCCCTGGTACTGCTTCGACACGCGCAACGCCACGCAACCGATGACCCTGCTCGACGGCACGCCGCTCTCGCCCGCGCTCGGCATCGGCGCCTTCGCCGACAAGACCCTTGTCGCAGCCGGTCAGTGCACCAGGGTCAACGCCGCCGCCGACCCCGCTGCGGCGGGACTGCTGGGCTGTGGCGTCATGGCAGGCTTCGGCGCCGCCACCTATACCGGCGAGGTCAGACGGGGCGACTCGATCGCCGTCTTCGGCTGCGGAGGTGTCGGCAACGCCGCCATCGCTGCGGCAAGCCTGGCCGGCGCCACCACCATCATCGCCGTTGATCTTGACGCCCGGAAGCTGGGCTGGGCTGCCGACTTCGGAGCCACACACACGGTCAACGCGCGAAGCGAACAGGTCGTCGAGCGCGTCCGTGAGCTCACCGGTGGATTCGGCGCCGACATCTGCATCGAGGCGGTCGGCAACCCCGCCGTCCTCGAACAGGCCTTCTACGCCCGTGATCTCGCCGGCATCGTGGTGCAGGTCGGCGTGCCCACACCGGACATGGCCCTTCCCGCGATTCCCATGATCGAGCTCTTCGGCCGCGGAGGCTCGATCAGGCCGAGCTGGTACGGCGATTGCCTCCCAAACCGGGACTTTCCCCTGTTGATCGACCTCTACCTGCAGGGCCGCTTTCCATTGGACCGGTTCGTCAGCGAGACCATCGCCATCGACAACGTCGAAGCTGCCTTCTCGAGGATGGAAGATGGCGACGTGCTCCGCTCGGTCGTGGTCTTCCCGCCGACCTGACCGGAACGAGGTTCCTTTCGGGCCTGCAGCGGATTGTCGGGGCCGAAACGCATCATCGCAACAGTCGGCGGAGGAAGTCACTCAGGGAGATGGCGGCGATCTGGCGGATCTGATCGCGACCGCCCAGGTTCGATGCCTGCAGGAGGTGCGTGTGCATCTCGCCTGCGAGATCGCAGCCGAGCCACACGGTGCCGACCGGTTGGCCGTCCTGCTCGGTGGGGCCGGCGACCCCGGTGACCGACAGGCCGACATCGGCGCCCAACAGCTCGCGCACCCCGCTCGCCATGGCAGCGGCGCTCGCCTCGGACACGACCGGGCCCTGCGGGACCTCGAGAAGGTTGAACTTGACCTCGCTCGCATACGAGACGACGCCGCCTCGAAACCACGTACTTGCCCCCGGAACCGCCGTCATCCGCGCTGCGACCAGCCCACCGGTCATCGACTCCGCCAGGCCGAGGGTCCAACCTCGCTCCACCAGCAGGGCGCCAACGGCGTGTTCCATGGTCTGTTCGTCGACGCCGAAGACCAGCGAGCCGAGCAGCGATCGAAGCACCGCCTCCTCGGCATCGAGCGTCGCGTCGAGCGCTGCTCGGTCGGGCCCCTTGGCCGTCACACGCACCTTGATGCCCTCGATGCCACTCGCCAGAAAGGCCAAGGTGCACTCGGCGCCCGCATCATCGAGGGTGGCGATGTGGGGGCCGAGGAGATCGGCCAGGGCAGACTCCGACTCACCCCAGGTGCGCAGGACCCGACTGCCAATGACGGCTGTCTGGCCGGAACGCTCGACCAGGTCGGCCAACACCACCCGTTCCATCATCTCCATCATCTCGTGTGGCACGCCGGGCACGAGGTAGATGACCTTGCCGCCGGCCAGGGACCCGATCAGCCCCGGCGCGGTGCCCCGGCGCTGCTCGATGATCTTGGCCCCCACCGGCACGTCGGCCTGCACGGCATTGCTCGGCGGCATCGTGCGGCCCCGGGCCTCGAACATCGTTCGAATGCGATCGAGCACCCCCTCGTCCCGGACCAGCTCGACGCCCATGACCTCTGCCAGGGCAAGACGCGTGATGTCGTCATGTGTCGGCCCGAGGCCCCCGCAGACCACCACGGCGTCGCTCCGTTCCAAGGCCAGACGCATGGCTGCGACGATGCGGGCGAGGTTGTCGCCCACCTTGGTCTGGAAATGCGAGTCGATGCCGTTCGCCGCAAGGCGTTGACCGATCCATGACGAGTTGGTGTCGACGATCTGGCCCAGGAGCAGCTCGGTGCCGACCGCGATGACCTCACAGCGCATGCAGCCGTTTCCAACCGTCCCACAGGTACTGCACTCCCGTGCCCAGGGTCAGCACCACCGCAGGCCACAGGAGGCCCGTGGCGATGTCGGTCTCCTGGTCCGCCGTTCCCGGCATGAGGGCGAAGCCGACGGCGACCAGTTGGACCACCGTCTTGACCTTGGCCGACAGGCGGGCAGGCAACGAAATGCCACGGCGGGAGAGCCGGCTGCGATAGGCACTCATCGAGACCTCACGGAAGGCGATGAGCGCCACCGGCACCCAGGAGAACCGCTCGATCGACACCAGGGCCCACATCGCCCCCAGGACGAGGAACTTGTCGGCCAGTGGGTCGAGAAACGCTCCCGATCGGGTGGTGCCGTGTCGTCGAGCGATCCAGCCGTCGACGCCATCGGTTGACGCCAGCACCGTCCAAAGCGCAAAGACCGGCCAGGATGCAGTACCCGCAAGAATCCCGATCAGCAGCACCGGCGTGATGATCACCCGCGACAAGGTGACCGCGTTGGCAGGCGTCGCAAGGGCGGAGGGGCCGAACACCGTTGCCACCGACTCAGCTGGGGAGGACGTTGCGGTCATAGATCACTGCAACCTAGTTGGTGCGCCAGCCGCGATGCGAGGACAGCCGCCGACAACCATGCATGCTCACTTCCGGCGGATTGCAGTGAGGTCGGGCCCCTCGGCGGCGGAGACCATCACCTGAACAAGCGTCCCCGGGGCCAGGTCATCGGGCAGGTGGACGATCCCGTCGATCTCGGGGGCCTCCCGGTAGGTGCGCCCCACGCCCGGCGCGTCGACGAGCACCTCGACCTCGCTGCCGATCAGGGCGTCGCGACGGGCCGCGGTGATGGCGTCCTGACGCTCGCTCAACTCGCTCAGTCGCTCCGCCACAAGCCCGTCTGCCACGGCGCCGTCGAGCCCGGCTGCGTGGGTGCCCTCCTCCGAGGAGTAGGAGAAGAAGCCGCACCAGTCGAGCTGTGCCTCGTCGATGAACGCGAGCAGCGCATCATGATCGGCCTCGGTCTCGCCCGGGTAACCGACGATGAAGTTCGAGCGAAAGGCTGCCTCGGGCTCGATGGCACGGATCGAGTTGATGCGCTCGAGAAAACGCCCGCCGTCACCCCAACGTCGCATGCGGGCCAGAAGTGGACGCGACACGTGCTGGAGAGACAGGTCGAAGTAGGCAACGCCCGTGGCGATGATCGCCTCGACGAGCTCGTCGGTCAGGTCCGAGGGGTACAGGTACAACAGGCGCACCCGCTCAACGCGGGCGGCGACGGCCTGCACCAGCGGCACGATTGCACGCTCCCCCTTCCCCTGGTCACGGCCGTAGGCGGCCAGATCCTGCGCCACGAGCACCACCTCCCGGACGCTCAGGGCATCGACCTCCTGGAGGATGGACGCCTGCGATCGACTGCGCTGAGGCCCGCGGAACGAGGGGATGGCACAAAAACCACATGCCCGGTCGCACCCTTCCGCCACTTTCAAATAGGCCCAGGGAACCGTGCCGGCCGGGCGGGCAAGCTCGAGCAGATCGAATGCCGGCACGACCTGTCGACCGGTCACGGCCGCGGCAACCGAGCGACTTGCGCCCAGGGTGACGGGCACGCCGAAGCCGACCACCGCGTCGACCTCGGGCAGGGCCTCGGCCAGCTCGTCACCGTAGCGCTCGGCCATGCAGCCGGTCACGACCAGCTCGGCGCCGTCCTTGCGCACGTCGCCGAGGGCCAGGATGGTGTCGATCGACTCCTGCCGGGCGGCCTCGATGAATGCACACGTGTTGACGACCACGAGGTCGGCCTCGTCAGGCGAGGTCGCCGGACGCAACCCGTCGGCGATGAGCGTGCCCTCGAGCTTGTCGGAGTCGACCTGGTTCTTGGGACAGCCCAGGGTGTGCATCCAATACCGTCGGGCCATAGGCCACCCAGGCTACCGGGCACGGCACCGCACCACGGGGCCCGGGTCAGCGACGATCGCCAGGTCCTGCTCGCTCCGCGACGTCGACCTCGTCGAAGTCATCGACGAGGTCGGGCATGGCGTCGTGATCCTGGTCGGTCGTCGGCTCGAGGCCCGCCAGAAGGTCCTGGCCGACGGCCTCGGCTCCCGTGTCCCCATGGCCCTTACCCGAGCGGAGCTCGACCTCTTTCATGAACAAGACGATGATCAGACCCAGGATGGCAAGGGGGATGGCGGCAAGAAAGACCACGTGCAACGATCGCGCGAAGCCTTCGAGAATGGCTCCTCGCATTGGCTCGGGCAGGGCGCGGATCTCCTCCGGGCTGCGCAGGAGCTCACTCATGCCGCTTGGTCCTCCACCCCCTCCGGACGGCGAGGGAGCTCCTGTAGCGGCCAGCAGGCGAGGAATGTGGAAATGCAGCCTGTTGCTCATGATCGAGCCGAACAGGGCGACGCCCATCGCTCCACCCATGGAGCGAGCAAACGTGGCCGTCGAGGTGGCTACTCCCATGTCGCGGTGGTCGACACTGTTCTGCACCACCAGGATGAGCACCTGCATCACCATGCCGATGCCCGCGCCGAGCACCAACATGGCGAACGACTGATAGGCGCGGCTGGTGCCCACGTCGAGAAACGACAACAGATACATTCCGAGCGCAACCGTGGCCATGCCGATGACAGGGAAACGCTTGTATCGGCCGGTCTTCGCGATGATCCGCCCCGAGGTGGTCACGGTTCCCATCAGACCCACCATCAACGGCAGCATGAACAAGCCGGACGTGGTCGGGCTCGCGCCGGTCACCACCTGGAGATACTGCGGCACGAACACGATGGCGCCGAACATGGCGAGGCCGACGACGAACAATGCGCCACAGGCGATCGAGATCGTCGGGTTCGAGAAGAGACGCAAGGGAAGGATCGGCTCGGCTGCACGATTTTCCTGCAGGAGGAACAGCGCGATCCCGACCAGGCCTCCAACACCCAGACTGATGATCATCGACGAGCCCCAGGCATACTCACGCCCACCCCATTCTGCGGCGATGAGCAACGGGCTGACACCCGCAACCAGGAGCGCGGCGCCCAGGTAGTCGATGCGGTGCTCCACTCGCCTCAGCGGAAGACGCAGCACCGAGCTGGTGACCACCAGCGCGACGATCCCGAGCGGGACGTTGATGTAGAAGGCCCAGCGCCACGACAGGTTGTCCACGAAGAAGCCACCCAGGACGGGCCCCACCACGCTGGAGAAGGCGAAGACCGAGCCGATGTAACCCTGGTAACGCCCACGCTCCCGGGGTGCGACGATGTCGGCGATGATGGCCTGCGCCAGGGCCATCAGGCCGCCTGCGCCCAGGCCCTGCACGGCCCGGAAGGCGATCAGCATCCCCATGTTCTGCGAGAGTCCGATCAGCATCGAGCCGACCACGAACACCACGATGGCGGCCTGGAACAGATGCTTGCGGCCGTAGAGATCGCTGATCTTGCCCCACAGCGGCGTCGAGACGGTCGACGCCAGCAGATACGACGTGATGACCCAGGCCAGCTTGTCCTGGTCTCCGAGCTCACCGACGATGGTCGGAAGCGCCGTGGAGACGATCGTCTGGTCGAGCGCGGCGAGCAGCATGCCCAGCATCAACCCGACGAACACCACCTGGATCTGTCGATGCGAGAGCAGCGGATGTTCAGGATCGGGCTCACCCGCTGCCCTGCGGGTCGGCGTTGCATCGGTCATGTGGCAGAGTCCTTCCAAACGGAAACGAAGAGGGGAGCGCCAGTGTACGGCCATTTGGTTGTTATCACCAACTAAATGGCCGTGAACTACCTTTGCCCACTCTCGATCAGCTCGTCAAGCTCCTCGACCGTCATCAGGACATCTCGCGCCTTGGAGCCCGTGGAGGGGCCGACAACCCCCCGTATCTCCAGGAGGTCCATCAGTCGCCCCGCTCGGGCAAATCCCACGCGAAGCTTCCGCTGCAGCATCGACGTCGAGCCGAGCTGCGATCGCACCACCAGCTCCATCGCCTGCCAGAGCAGTGAGGCATCGTCATCGCCGTCACCCTCACCCTGGCCGTAACCACCCGTGAGGTCGGGTTCATCACCCTCGGGAACCACTGCCCGGTCATAGGTGATCTCGGGCGACTGCGCCTTCCAGTGCGCGACGACCGCCCGCACCTCCTCCTCGCCCACCCACGCCCCCTGGATCCGTCGGGGTATCGACGAGGACGCCCCGAGCAGCAGCATGTCCCCCTGGCCGATCAGGCGCTCGGCGCCGGCCTGGTCGAGGATGACCCGGCTGTCCGCAAGGCTGGAGACCGCAAAGGCGAGGCGTGCCGGCACATTGGCCTTGATCACACCCGTGATCACGTTCACCGATGGGCGCTGGGTCGCGATGACCAGGTGGATGCCCACAGCTCTGGCCATCTGGGCGATGCGACAGATCGAGTCCTCGACGTCGCGGGCGGCCACCATCATGAGGTCGTTCAGCTCGTCGATGACGATCACGATGAACGGCAGTCGGGCGTAGACGGCCTCGCCGGGGTCGTCGACACCCTCGACTCGGGCCTGGGTCCTCAGCTCCCCCGCGTCGAACGCCTGGTTGTAGCCGGTGATGTCACGCACCCCCACCTCCGAGAGCAGGTCGTAGCGGCGTTCCATCTCCTTGACCGCCCAGGACAGGGCGTTGGCGGCCTTCTTCGGGTTGACCACGACCTCGGTCAGGAGGTGGGGCAGATGGTTGTACTGGCCCAACTCCACACGCTTGGGGTCGACCAGGATGAGCCGCACCTGGTCAGGAGTCGAACGAACCAGCAAAGACGTCAACAGGCTGTTGATGCAGCTCGACTTGCCTGCGCCGGTGGCTCCCGCAATGAGGATGTGAGGCATCTCGGCCAGGTTCGCCATCACCGCGCGCCCTGCGATGTCGCGCCCGAGCGCGACCTCACAGGGGTGCGTCGCCTTGCGGGCCTCCTCGCTCGTGAGGATGTCGCCGAGCGCGACGAGTTGGCGCTGACGATTGGGGACCTCGACACCGATGGCCGAGCGCCCGGGGATCGGGGCAAGGATCCGCACGTCCGGCGACGCCATCGCATAGGCGATGTCCTTGTGCAGGCTCGTCACCCGCGCCACCTTGACGCCGTCACCGAGCTCGAGCTCATACCGGGTGACCGTCGGTCCGACCGTCATGCCGACCAGGCGGGTCTCCACACCATGTGCCGCCAGCGCCCGCTCCAGTGCCCGGCCGCCCTCCTCGACAAGTGCCACGTCGATCTCGGCCACCTCACTGCGCGCCAGGAGCGACACCGGTGGCAGCACCCAGGCGCTCGAACCAGGAGCACTCTCCAGGTCGATTGCGAGCGCCGTCCCATCCTCGGGGGCTGCGACATCCTCATCGGACGAGGTCGGGGGCAACGAGATCGTCAGTGCCGCCGTCGCATCGCGGCCGGCGACCGTTGGATCCTCGGCCTCGATGTCGGCATCGGCGTCACCGGCCCGCCGTGAGGTCGAGAGATCGATCACCGGGTTGCCGCCGACCCTTGGCGAACGGTCGTCGAGCCCGTCGGTGGGGTCGTCGGCATCGCTCAACGTCGTCACCCACCTGACACCTCGGTGCACGGTGCCGGCAGCTGTCCGGATGCGGGCCCAGGTCCATCGCGCCGCACTCGGCGCGCTGACACCCGAGATCGCCAGGCCGCCGGCAAACCCCAGCGCCATGAGCAGAAACCCTGCACCCCAGGCGCCGAGCAACGCCTGGCCCGGAGCGGTCACGATCAGACCGACGAAGCCTCCCGCACGATTGAGGTCATCGATCGCGATGCCTTCACCGGGCTGTGGGCCCCGGAGGAGATGCAGCAGTCCGTCGAGAGCGACAACGGCGAGGAGCATCCCGACGACAACACGACGGTGGGAACCGGCCGACTCGTGGTCGTCCTCGGCGTCGTGCGACACCAACCGGGTCAGCCCTATGCCGACAAGCACCAGGGGTGTCACCACCGACAACATGCCGACCAGACCCTCTGCGGTTGCCTCGAGCAAACGTCCGACAGGCCCCGCCAGGTCGAGGTAGATGCCGAGAGCTGCGAGGATGCCGATCAGGATGAGAGCGACATTCACGAACCCACCGTGTCGGGGGGCGCCGTCTCGACGGGCGCCGTTTCGTGATCGGACGGGGCTGCCCCCGGACCTCCCACCGGCCTGTCCGGAGCCGGACTTCGATGCGGTCTTCGGCAGCGAGCCCGGTTCGCGCCCCTTGGACGGCTTCGTGGTCGAACGTCGCGTTGTCATGGACACAGTGCACCAATGTTAACACTGGCAACATCACCAACATCGCGACCGGCCACGATGCCATGCTCCATCCGTGTCCGGCTCGCGCCGCAAGGCATCAGCTGCTTCGTGCGCGAACCTGCGGGATCAGACGCCGGGGATCAGTCGGCAGGGATCAGACGGCGCGACATGCGAGCAGCGAGTTCGCTCCCGGACCGTGGTTGATGCCGTAGACACAGACGTCGTGCGAACCCCCCGAGACGGCGAACACCTTGTCGAAGCCGTGGCCGGCGCCGAAGCCGGCGAAGGCGTCACCGACATCGGAACGATCGCCGGCGGCATCGAAAGCCCCGACGAGCACACCATCGACATAGACATGCACGCCGATGGCGCCCGCCGTGTCGGGATCCAACATCCAGCCTGCCACCCGAAGGCTTCCGTTGGCGATCGAGGCAACGTCGAGCGAGCCGAACGGATCGGCGTTCACCAACACCCATCGACAGCCCACCAGGGAGTTGGCCCCCGGACCTTGGTTGATCCCGTAGGCGCACACCGTGTGGAACCCCGCGGTAAGGGGAATCACGGCGTCAAAGCCGTGAGCGTCACCGTAACCGGGGTACGCCGAGGCGATGTCGGGACGACTCGCTCCGGCGCCGTGCACCCCGACGAGCGTGCCGTCGACGTAGACATGCACATCGATGACCCCAGCGGTGCCGGGATCGATTGCCCAACCCGCGACACGGGTTCCCCCAGGGGCCATCGAGGCGACATCGAACGATCCGAACGGATCGGCCCCCAGTGTCACCGTGCCGCATCCCAACAGGATGTTGCTCCCCGGGCCCTCGTTGATGCCATAGGCGCACACGGTGTGTGCCCCGGGCGCCGCTGCCATGACCGTGTCGAAGCCGTGCGCATTGCCGAAGCCGGCAAACCTGGAGCCGACGTCGGGTCGATTCGCATCGGCAACGAATGCGCCGGCAAAGGCGCCGTCGACGTACAGATGTACCCCGATCGCCGTCGCCACGTCCGGGTCGAGCGCCCAACCCGCAACTCGCAGGCCCTGCGGATGTCCGGCGACCACATCGAGTGAACCGACGGGATCAGGCGTGGCAAAGGTGATCGCCGACCCAACACTTGGCGGCACCGTGGTGGGCGGCGGCGGTGTCGTGGGCGGTGGCGGTGTCGTGGTCGGTGGCGGTGTCGTGGTCGGCGGTGTCGTGGTCGGCGGTGTCGTGGTGGGCGGTGTCGTGGTGGGCGGTGTCGTGGTCGGCGGAACGACAGCGCGGCGAAGCCCCATGGAGAAGGGTCCGCCTGCGGCCACCAAGACCCAGTCTGTGGCCGTACCCACCTGTTGCGGGCTCAGATGATCGACCGTCGTACCGTCGCCGAGGACTCCGTTGTAGTTCTTCCCCCAAGACCAGAGCGTTCCGTCGGACCGAAGCGCCAGTCCATGCGTGAAGTTGGCATCGACGGAGCGCCAGCTGTTCGAATCGCCCACCTGCACCGGACTGAGACGTCGGGTCGTGGAACCGTCACCCAGTTGCCCGTAGTAGTTGTCCCCCCATGCCCACATCGTGCCGTCGGTCCTGATGCCCACGGTGTGATCGGAGCCCCCCGCCATGGAGCTCCAGAGAGCTGCCGAACCGACTCGGGACGGGCTGACGCGGTTGGTCGTCGTGCCGTCACCGAGTTGGCCGTAGGCGTTGTAGCCCCATGTCCACAGGCTGCCATCCGCCTTGGTCGCCAAGGAGTGGAAAGAACCGGCGTCAATGGACTTCCAGTCCTTGGCCGAACCCACCTGCACGGGACTGGTGCGATGTTCGGTGGAGCCGTCACCAACCTGACCATTGAAGTTGTTGCCCCAGGACCACAACGTTCCGTCGCTCCGCAGTCCCAGAGAATGGGAGCCGCCGGCTGCAACCGACACCCAGTTCGTGGCCGAACCCACCTTCACAGGGGTCGTGAGAATGTGGAGGGTGCCATCTGGAGGCGGCGTCCCGTCCCCGAGTTGGCCGTAGGTGTTCTCACCCCATGCCCACAAGGTCCCGTCGGCCCTCACGCCTAGGGAATGGCGGTCTCCGGTGTCCACCGATACCCACTCGGCCCCTGCTCCCACCGGCACCGGCGTCGCACGCTCCTCTGTCGTCCCGTCCCCGAGCTGGCCGGAGGAGTTGTCACCCCATGCCCACAAGGTTCGGTCGGCCTTGACACCCAACCCGTGGCCACCACCCGCCGAAACGGTGGTCCAGCCGGTGCCGCCCACAACCGGGCCCGGCGTGAGTCGGCCGAACGGCTTTCCGTTGCCGAGCTGGCCGTTCTCGTTGTTGCCCCAGCCCCAAAGCGTGCCGTCCCGCCGAATCCCAAGCGAGTGGTCGTTGCCAAGATTGGGGTCGGATCCGGCAGCGGCCGACACCCAATCGGCGCCCCCGCCGACCTGGACCGGCTCCAGGTCGGTCCCCTCGTTACCCAGGCCGGTGGAGCCGTCGCCAAGCTGACCAAATCGATTGGCGCCCCATGCCCACAAGGTTCCGTCGGTCTTGAGCCCGAACCAGTGGGCGCCCGCGTCGATGGATGCCCAGTTCCCTGCTGCGCCCACCTTCGTGAGAGCAAGCTTCCCGCCGGCTCCTGTGATCCACAAGGTGCCATCCGACTTCAACGCAATCGAGTAGCCGACGCCGGCCTGGGCAGACTTCCAATCGTTTGCCGTACCGATCCGCTTGGGACTGCTCCGATCGACTCTCGTCCCGTCACCGAGTTGGCCCCCGCTGTTGGCGCCCCACGTCCAGAGGGCGCCATCGGTCTTCACCGCCACCGCATGATCATGCGTGCTGGAGATCGAAGCCCAGTCGGTTGCCGAGCCGATCTTCTTGGGCCGCAATCGTTCCGTGGTGGTGCCGTCGCCAAGTTGTCCGACGTCGTTCTGGCCCCACGCCCAGAGGGTGCCATCGGTCTTCAGCGCCAGGGAGTAGAGGTAGCCGCCGGCCACGGTTCTCCAATTCTTATCGGTGCCCACCTGGACGGGGAGCGCACGGGCGGTCGTGGTCCCATCACCGAGTTGGCCCCCGCCGTTGCCGCCCCAGGCCCAAAGGGTGCCATCGGTCTTCACCGCCAGCGCATGGAACGCACCGACATCGAACGCCTTCCAGTTGGTGGTTGCGTCGACCTGAACGGGAAGGGAACCTTCCTCCATGACCACCTCGCCGACGTTGGGCGCATTGGCTCCCCAACTCCAGAGCGTGCCATCCAGCCTCTGGCCCAACGAGAACATGTCTCCCGCGACGATCGACTTCCAATCGGTGCGTGTGCCAGACCGGGTCGGGTTCGGATAGGTCGCCGTGGTCCCATCACCCAGCGACCCGGATCTCCCGTTTCCCCACGACCAGGCATTCGAGGCGGTCGTCTCCGCTGCACCCGCCCCCCCCAGACCCTGGGGACCCACCCCTGCCAAAACACCCGCGAACAACGCCACGACGGCAAGAGCACCGGCACGTCTCATCAAAACCCCTCGTCTCGCTCGACTGCACTTTGGAACCCGCGCGAAATCTACGTTGTCGGCTGCGAAGTCGCCCCGAGACCCAGGAATGTCTACGCCATCGCCTCCCTCCGGTCAAGGATGTCGGTCGCCTGTCCCGGTGATCTCACCATGCTCCCTGCAGCGCGCGACCCATCCACCGGTCCGTACGCGCACGGCCAGCCACGCGCCACATTCGGCGCAGTACCGCGGGGGGTCCAGTCGTGGCAGACATCCGGAACATGCGTTGACCGGTTTGCCACAGCCGGTGCAGTGCATCGGGGGCCAGGCCCTCAAATCACCTTGGACAGGACCCCGATGGGCATCGCGAGGTCGCTCAGCATCTGGAGATCCTCCTCGGGCGAACGCCCGAGCGTGGTCAGATAGTTGCCCACGATGAGGGCATTGATGCCCGCGGTCATGCCCATCGACTGCAGGTCGCGCAACGTGATCTCGCGTCCCCCGGCGTAGCGCAGGATCACCTCCGGAAGCCCCAGGCGAAACAGGGCGATCCAACGCAGGGCCTCCAGTGGCGAGACCGGACGGCGAATCTGCAGCGGCGTGCCGGGACGGGGGTTCAGGAAGTTGACGGGCACCTCGGCCGGCGCGATCTCACGAAGCTCACCGACGAGCTCGATTCGCTGCGCCACGGTCTCGCCCATGCCCAACAGCACGCCGCAGCACAGTTCCATGCCGTTCTCGTTGACGAGGCGGCACGTCTCCCAGCGCTCATCCCAGGTGTGGGTCGTGACGATCGAGGGGAAGAACGAGCGGCTCGTCTCGAGGTTGTGGTTGTAACGATGGACACCACCCTCGGCAAAGGTCCGGGCCTGGTCGGCGCTGAGAATGCCGGCGCTCACGGCCACGTTGAGGCCCGTGCGCTCACGTACGAGCGGCACGAGATCGAGCACCTGTCGCATGATCCGCTCGTCGGGGCCCTTCACCGCCAGAACGATGCAGAACTCGCTTGCCCCCAGTGCAGCGGTCTCCTCCGCCGCTCGGAGCACCTCTTCGGTGTCGAGAAATGGCGTCGCCTTCACGGTGGTCTCGAACTGCGCCGACTGACTGCAGAACGAGCAGTCCTCCGGGCAGCCTCCCGTCTTTGCCGACAGGATCCCCTCCACCTCGACCTCGGGACCGCACCATGCCAGGCGCACCTCATGGGCGAGCGAGGCGAGCGCAGGAACCGACTCGTCGGGCAGGTCGGCAAGCTCTCGCAACTCGGTAAGACTCAGTTGGCGCCGATCATCGAGCAGCGCATCACCGGCGGCGGCAAGAACAAGGCGGCTCATGGTTCCACGGTAGTGCCGGCCGCGTCGCTCGACGATGTCGACGACGCCGATGCCTCACACCTCCATGACGACAGGCACGATCATGGGGCGGCGGCGGGTGCGCTCGCTCACGAACTTGCCGAGGGCCTTGCGGGCGTGTCGCTTGATCGTCTCGATGTCGGTGTCGGCTGCCTGTCCGATCGCGTCGATCACCCTTCGGCGAGCCTCCTCGAGGAGCTCCTCCGCCTCCGGGGCGTGAATCCAGCCTCGGGTGATGATCTCGGGGCCGGCAACGACCTCGCCGGTCTTGGCGTCAACGGTGACGATCACCACGACCACACCCTCCTCAGCCAACACTCGCCGGTCACGTAGAACGCCGTGGCTGACATCGCCGACCACGCCGTCGACATACAGGTAACCGGCGGGCACCTCGCCGACCTTCTCGAGGCCGGTATCGGTCAGCGCCAGTTGATCACCGTCGGCACACAACACGATGTGGCTCGGATCGATGCCCATGAGCACGCCCAGGCGACGCTGGTGGACCATGTGACGGAACTCACCGTGCACCGGCACCAGCCAATCGGGCGTCGTGAGCGACATCAGCGTCTTGATCTCCTCCTGCTTGGCATGACCGCTCACGTGGACCTTGGCGAGCCCGGAGTGGATGACGTCGGCGCCCAGACGATGGAGACCGTCGATGACCTTGCTGACGCTCGCCTCGTTGCCGGGGATCGGGTGCGAGCTGAGGATGACCGTGTCGTTCGATCCCACCTTGATCCACTTGTTCTCACCGGCAGCCATCAACGCCAACGCCGACATGGGCTCGCCCTGGGATCCGGTGGAGATGATGCACAGATGGCGGTCGGGCACATCGCCGATCTCGGAGACGTCGCGAAGCGATGCGTCGTCGATCCTCAGGAGTCCCATATCCCTCGCCAGACGGATGTTCTTCTTCATCGACAGTCCAAGCGTCGCGACGATCCGGTCGTTCGAGACGGCGGCATCGATGATCTGTTGGATCCGATGGATGTGGCTGGCGAAGCAGGCGGTCACGATGCGACGACCGTCGGCGGCGACGAACAACTCACGCAGCACCTCGCCGACCGAAACCTCCGAGGAGGTGTGACCCGACTCCTCCGCGTTGGTCGAGTCGGACAACAACAGACGAATGCCCGATTCGGACGCGATGGCGCCGATGCGGGCCAGGTCGGTGATGCGACCGTCGACGGGCGTGAGATCGAGCTTCCAGTCACCCGAGTGCAGGATCACGCCCTGGGGTGTGTGGAAGGCAACCGCGAAGCCCTGCGGGACCGAATGGGTCACGGGAATGAACTCGACATCGAACGGCCCCACCTGTCGGCGCTCGCCGTCGAGCACCCGGATCAACTCGGTTCGCCCGAGCAGACCCGCCTCCTCGATCCGGTTGCGCGCCAAGCCCAGTGTGAGCGCCGATCCGTAGATCGGAAACGAGAGATCACGCAACAGGAAGGAGAGCCCGCCCGCATGGTCCTCATGGCCGTGGGTGAGGATGCAGCCCTCGACGCGGTCCGCATGGTCGCGCAACCAGGTGAAATCGGGAAGCACGAGGTCGATGCCGAGCATCTCGACATCGGGAAACATGAGACCGCAGTCCAGAAGGACGATGCGGTCGTCCATCTCGAAGGCGGCGCAGTTGCGCCCGATCTCGCCGAGACCGCCGAGAAACGTGATGCGAACAGGACTAGCCACGAGCGAGTCGCAAGCCGTCGAGCACCTCGGCGCCGCGCTGTTCCAGGCCCTGCGGTGCCGCACCGAGCGGTGCTCGACACTGCCCGACCTGATGCCCGAGCACTCGCATCATCGCCTTCGCCGGCAACGGATTGGGTGTCTCGTCCCCGGACTCGAAGTCATAGCTCGCCGACAACTGCACGTTGAGCGCCCTCGCCTGGTCGACGTCGCCCTTGGAGAACGCGGCGATCATCTCCGCGAACACCTCACCGGCCCAATGGGTGGCAACCCCGACCACCCCGACCGCTCCGATGGACAGCAGCGGCAGGGTGAAGGCGTCGTCGCCGCTGTAGAGCTCAAAACCCGCGGGCGACAGGCCGAGCAACCGAGCCGACTCCGGGGGGTCGCCGGAGGCATCCTTGATCGCCACGATGTTGGGAACCTCACGGGCGAGGCGCACCAGCGTGTCGGTTGCGACCTTGCGCCCCGTGCGCACCGGAATGTCGTAGATCATCATCGGCAGGTCCGACGCCGCTGCCACCGCCCGAAAGTGCGCCTCGATGCCGGCCTGGTGGGGACGGTTGTAGTACGGCGTCACGACCAAGGTGCCGGCAACGCCGCAGGCGGCGGCCGCCTTCGTGAGCTCGATCGAATGCACGGTGTCGTTGCTCCCCGACCCGGCCAACACCGGAATGGTGACCGCCTCGGCGATCGCACGCCACAGATCGAGCTTCTCGTCGTCGGTCAGGGTCGGGCCCTCACCGGTCGTACCGGCCACCACCAGCCCGTTGCTGCCGTGCTCACCGAGCCAGCGGGCCAGGCGAACGGCCGCGTCGATGTCCACCACCAGGTCGTCGTCGAACGGCGTGACCATCGCGGTCACCACCTCACCGAAGCGAGCCATCACAAGCTGTCCTCTCCTACTGCACACGAACGGTCTCTATGTTTCCACCTCTGACGACCGCTGGACATTCAAGGTGGTGAGCAGGTCTTCGTGCAGCTCGAACCACACGGTGTGGACGCTGTCGATCAAGGGCCCCGTGAAGTACTCGAGCTCGCCAGTCGCCACATGCGCCAGGGCCGTGCGAAGACGCTCCTGATAGGGGCGAAACCGCGGGAGGGTCACGACAATCTCGTCCAGCACCTTCCGAAGCTCGTCACCGATCGATGCCAAGGCGCTCAGGACCGCCCTGTCGTAGTCGGCATCGGCATGGTCGTTGAGGACCCGATCGGCGCCCTCCCCCATGAGCTGCCAGTCGGTGCAGGCCTGCCGGAATGCAGCGTTCAGGACCAGGAAGTCGCGGTACTGCACCTCGATCGATGGCCGTCCGCCCGTGGCCTCCAGCTCGAGGGCAACCAGCTCACGTTCACGTAGACGGCCATCGGCGGTCAAGGCCCAACCGGCGACCACCCCTTCGCGGATGCGAACCAACCCCGCTGCCCCCAGTTCGCGGAGGTCCTCCATCACCCCCCCGACCTCGAGCCCCGTCGCAACTGCAATCGATTCGGGAACGGCCACGCCCTTGATCCGCAGCGCGTGCAGGACGAGCAGATGGCTCACAGCACCTTGAGCGTCGTTGCCAGTCCCTTGGCATAGTGGCGAACGCCGTCACGGCCGAACATGGTGCAGAAGAGCGCGTAGGTTCCCGGGGTGGTCATCACCCCGAGCTGCGTCGAACCCTCGGGGCCTGCCGAGGCAAACCCGACGTTGAGCGTGTCGCCTGCGGGGTCCGATTCACCTACGAGGGCGAGAAGCTGTTCGATGGTTTGACCGTCCCCGAGCTTGGTCACGACCAGCTCGTGCAGCTCTGTGCCCTTGTTGGTGAACCCGAGGAGCAGCGGGCCGGCAGGCACCTCCGGCGGGAGCCCTGCGTAGGCATACTCCGTGGTCGTCACCGAAACCTCGGTGGCTGCGCTGCGCTGTGCCGCCGTCAGTTCCTGCTCCGCCCGACTTCCGCCCGTCCCGCACGCGTCGAGGTCGAAACGATCGGCAACCTCGAGCGCCGACCGGAACGGATCGTCATCGCTGTTCAGAAAGACCTGGGCCTGGGCGGGCTGTTTGGACGCCTCCTTCAGCTTCTCGAACGCGAGATCGTTGAGCGCAAGGAACCGGTCGACCGTCTTCTCGTCGGCCTTTGGAGGATTGAGGCTCCGAAGCTCGTCGAAGGCCGTCTCGTAGAGCGGCACCACGTCACGCAGTGCCTTTTGCGATTGCTTGGCCGTCGGCTCCTCGGCGCTCTCGACGAGCTGGTCGATGATCGCGGTCACCTCCTTGTCCAATTTCGCGCAGATGGCATTGCCCTCAGCGAGCAACTTGGCCTTCGACAGACGTGGACCGCTACGGGTCGCTTCGTCCTTGCCGCTGCAGGCACCACCGCCCAGCGCCAACACGACGATCAACGCGACCGCTGGGGGTCGACGACGCGAACGACTCGAGGAGCCCATCCCTACTGCGCGCCACATTCGGTCAGACCGTACTTGTCGGCCAGATCATTGGCCTTTTGCATCGGGTCCCTGCCGCTCGACAGGAGCGCTTCGGCCTTTTCCGGCGTTGCGCCTGCGGCAATCACCTCGTCCGCTCCCTTTTGCATCGCCGCGACAAAGCTCTTGACGGTGTCTCTGTCCTCACTCGGCTGATCGAGCTTGGCCAACTCCTCCGCCGCGTCCTTGAAGATCGCGCCCGCGCCCTTCACGATTCCCTGCTGCTGTGCGGGGGTGGCCCCGGCCTCGCCGGGCTCGCCGATCGACTTGTCGAGGGCGATCAGCTTCGTGTCGATCCCCTTGCAGATCTTTCCGGCGGCGGCAACGAAGTCGGCCTTCGAGATGGCGTCGTCGCCGCAACCGCCCAGGACCCCGGCCAGGATCACCATCGACACCGCCGTCGCACCTCGACGCATCACCTGTCCCCTCATCATGAGCTCCTTGTTCTCGGCCCCCGCCGCCCTGGTGGCGCCACTCCGCTTCGCCCTGGGACGCTAGCGGCAAACAAGGAACTCAGACGGTCATTGCCCGTACGACGGGACTCCATGGTCGGAACGATTTGTCAGGGACGGTACGTGCGCTGGGTTGCTGGTCCCGGGATGAACACCGGGCAGTACGTAGTCGCGAACAAATCGATGAACGTCGTCGACCGACGTGAGATCGAAGTGCCTGCTGGGAGCCAGGTTGTAGGAGAACACGAGTCGTACCACCCATTCCGCGTCGGCTCCCGCACGCACGTCTCCCACGTGTCTGGCCATGTACGGCGCCAGGAAGGCCGAGATCGCCGAGAGCGACTCGCGGCCCCTCCCCAGCGCCGTGGGAATGATCTGCTCAGGCTCGTGCGCGAACAGGAACTGCAGCGCCTTGTGACCGGCAACGATCTGTGACGCGTACAGGACGCCGCCCTCGAGCATCGACACCAGGTCGTCGGCCTCGTCCAGATGGGCTCCGAGTCCCTCCATGAAGCGCAACGCCTCCTCCACGGTCAATGCCCCGACCAGCGTGTCCTTGCCTCCCGGAAACATGCGATAGATCGTTGCCCGACTGCAGCCCGCCTCATGAGCGATGTCCTCCAGCGTGGTCTTGGTGATGCCCCGACGAGCGATGCAGGCGAGGGCGGCATCCAATACTCGCCGACGAGGATTGGCAGCGGAAGGGCTCACAACATCATGTGGCGTCGTTCCAGCGGCAAGGCCCATGGGGTTGAGACACTAGCACGTGTTCGTCTCATATCATGGGTGAGACGAACGGTTGCCGACACGCGAGCTGCTGCGGCCGCGATCCTGAAGGGCGGCACTTCTACCGTCGGGGCATCTGCAACTCGCCGAGGGTCATGTCCCGGGCAGGATGTGATCGGCAAAGCGCTGTCGAAGATCCTTCTTCGAGAACTTGCCCACCGACGTCTTGGGCACCTCGTCGATGAACACCACTTCATCGGGCAGCCACCACTTCGCTACCCTGGGCTCCAGGAATGCGAGCAGCTCCTCTCCCGAGACGGTCTCACCCGGCTTCACCACGACACAGGCAAGCGGTCGCTCGCCCCACTTCGGGTGCGCAACACCGATGACCGCTGCTTCCGCCACCTTGGGATGGGCCATCAACTCGTTCTCCAGCTCCACCGACGAGATCCACTCACCCCCCGACTTCACCAGATCCTTGGTCCGATCGACCAGACGGATGTAGCCCTCCGGGTCGATCGTCGCGACGTCACCGGTGCGAAGCCAACCATCGGCGGTGAAGGACTCCTCGGAGCGGTCGTCGTTGTAGTACGAAGCCGCTATCCACGGTCCTCGAGCCTGCAACTCACCCGACTGCTCGCCGTCCCAGCTGAGCTCCTCGAGCGTGTCCGGCTCCACGACGCGGATCTCGACCCCGATGACCGGGAGTCCCACGGTCGTGCGCAGCTCGGCCAGCATGTCGTCCGAACCATCGGCAAACGTCGACTTGATCATGCCAACCGAGGCGACGGGACTCGTCTCGGTCATCCCCCATGCCTGGAGGATGGGAAGTCCTGTCTGTTCCCGATACCCCTCGGACAGCGCCCTGGGAACCGCCGAGCCACCGCAGGGGATGGCGCGCAGGCTGGATGTGTCCCTGCCCTTCAGCTCGGGCAGAACGCCCATCCAGATCGTCGGGACACCGGCTGCGACCGTCACGCGCTCCTCCTCGATCAGGGCTGCGATGGCCTTGGGCGCAAGATCGGGACCGGGCATGACCAGGGAGGCACCTGCTGCAACTGCAGCGTGGGCGAGACCCCACGCATTTGCGTGGAACATGGGAACCACGGGAAGGATCACGTCGCTCTCTCGCACACCAAGGGCGTCAGCGCCCATTGCACCGACGGTGTGCAGCCAGGTCGATCGATGCGAATAGACCACGCCCTTCGGGTTGCCCGTGGTGCCGCTCGTGTAGCACATCGAAGCCGCCCGATCCTCGTCCCGGACGTCGAACTCGACGGGCTCCGCACCGGCGAGGAGCGTTTCGTAATCATGAAGCTCGGGACCCTCCCCCGATGGTATGTCGCCTCGACCATCGTCCATCACGACCACGTGGCGCACGGTGCTGAAGGTCTTCATGAGCGGCCACAGCATCGCCACCAGGGAACGATCGACAAAGATCACCTCGTCCTCGGCATGGTTGACGATGTACGTGAGCTGCTCGGGAAAGAGGCGCAGGTTCAGGGTGTGCAGGATTCGACCGCTGCAAGGCGCCGCGAAGTAGAGCTCCAGGTGACGCCCGGAGTTCCAGGCAAAGGTCGCGACCCGCCCATCGGCGCTGATCCCCAGCTGTTGCAGCACACCGCCCAGCTGTCGGGTACGCCGCGCCCATGTTCCATAGGTCATGCGCTCCCGGGTGCCGGCACCGGTTGCGCTCACCACCTCCTTGTCGGGAAAGAGCCGCTCGGCGCGTTGGAAGAAGTGTGGCAGCGTCAGCGGCACATCCTGCATCAGACCCTTCATGGAATCCTCCTGGAAACTCGATCCTTCGAACGACCTGACCCTATCCGCCGCCCCACGACCACGCGCTCAATCCCATGGGTCGGGCCGACGTCACCCCGGAACGCCTAACCTGGAACGGTGGAGGACCAGGCACAACGCCGGCGGCGGCTCATCATGTTGCTCGTGCCGATCGGCCTGTTGATCATCGGGGCCCAGATCGGTCAGGCATTCGTCGCCAAGCTGGCCGTGGACCATCCACTGCTGTTGATCGTCTTGGACCCGCGCAACCGCCACATGATCCTTGCGTCCGGCAGACTCGACCCGTGGTCGTTCTATCTGGTGGGCACCGGGCGGCTGCTCCTCTCGGATCCGCTCTTCTACCTGCTCGGCTACTGGTACGGCGATGCGGCGATCGACTGGATGCACCGCCGGGGTGGCAGCATCGGCCAAGCGCTCAAACAGGCGGAATGGGCCTTCTCCAAGGCGATGTACCCCATGTTGTTCGTCCTTCCGAACAACTACATCTGCCTGTTCGCCGGAGCCCAGCGCATGTCGCCGGCGACGTTCCTCACGATCAACATCACCGGCACCATCGCTCGCCTCGTGCTCATCCGCTGGGTTGGCGACCTCTTCGAGGAGCCCCTCAAGGATCTGCTCGGCTTCTTCAAGGAGTACCAGCTCCAGCTCACGATCGCAGGCGTCGCCGCCATCCTCCTGCAGCTCCTCTATGACCACCTCCGAGGCACCGGCGAGATCGAGGCGCTCGCCGAGCTGGAGCACGAATTGGAGCACGAATTGGAGCTGGAGCACGAATTGGAGCTGGAGCACGAACTGGAGCACGAGGCCCCCGGGGAAGGGCCCGCCGAGGGATCGACGACGCCCTAGCAGACCTAGTCCCGGAGTCCCAGAAGCGTATCGAGGCCAACCGTCAGCCCGGGCCGATCGGCAACCGCCTTCGTGGCGAGGAGCACCCCCGGCATGAAGGAGCTGCGGTCGTAGGAGTCATGACGAATGCTGAGCGACTGCCCGGTCGTGCCGAGCAGGACCTCCTGATGGGCGACCAGGCCGCGCAGGCGAACCGAATGAACCGGGATGCCTGCAGGACCCTTCGCCCCCCGCGCACCCGGGAGGACCAGGTCGGTCGTGGAGTCCGGTATCCAGTCGGATGATGCCTCGGCCATGCGGGCGAGCGTCATCAGCGCCGTGCCGGACGGCGCATCGCGCTTCTCCTCGTGATGGAGCTCGATGATCTCGGCCGTCTCGAAGTAGGGCGCCGCCATCTCGGCGAAGCGCATCATCAGCACGGCCCCGATCGCGAAGTTCGGTGCGACCACGCAGTTGCTCGTGCGGAACACCCGGCGAACCCGATCCAGATCGGCATCGGTCAGCCCGGTCGTGCCCACCACGGCGTGCACACCGTTCGCTGCGCACCACGTCAGGTTCTCCCGGGCCGCATGCGCCTCGGTGAAATCGATCGCCACCTGGGCACCCGCATCGCCGAGCGCATCCGCCGTCGAGGAGATGCTCAGATCGAGGTCGATGCCCGTCACCTGACGCAGGTCGAGACCGGCGTGGTGCAGATCGACCGCCGCGACGAGCTCCAGCTCCGGGTCCTCGACGACCGCCTGGCACACCGTGCGGCCCATGCGTCCCGCCGCCCCGAACACCCCTACTCGAATGGTCATGGCCGCATTCTTGTGGAACGACCCCCGACACGACGACTTTTGGAGTCCTCGACCATCCGTGGTTCGATTGGTCGGTCGTCCGATTGGTCGGTCGTTCAATTGACCGGTCGCTCGACTGGTCCGGCATGCCTACTCGGGGATTCGGTCAGTCGACCCGGGGAGAGAGCCAGCCCTCCACCTCGCGCCGACCCAACGGACTCACCACGGCGAGCGACTGGCGGCCCGATCCGAACACCCGGTCGATCACCCGCCGCACGTCGGCAGCGGTGACCCGCGCGAAGCGGGACACGAGCTCATCGGTCTCCATCACCTCATCGCCTTCGAGGCACGCCTGACCGATGCGCGCCATGCAACTTCCGGGGTCCTCGAGACCGAGCAGGGTTGCTCCTTCGAGGTAGCCCTTCGCCACGGCCAGCTCGCCATCGTCGATGCCGCGGTGGGAGCAACGGTCGAGCTCGGTGCTGATGAGGCCGTGCACCTCACCGGCTCGGCCTGGAGAGGTTCCGGCATAGATCACCAATGCTCCGCAGTCCGCATAAGCGGCGGTCGAGGAATAGACCGAGTAGGCCAGTCCACGTTGCTCCCGAATGATCTGGAACAACCGACTCGACATGCCACCGCCGAGTGCCTGATTCAACACCGCAAGCGCAAAGCGATCTTCGTCGCCGCAGGCAAGGCCCGGCAGGGCGATGGCAAGATGAGCCTGTTCGGTCTTTCGCCGCACCACGCCAACCCGCTTGGGGGCAGCGCTCGGCGCCTCACGAAGGGGAACCGCTCCCCCGCTCCCCCTGCCCGCTGCGACCAGCCCTCGCTCCACGGACTCGACCACCGCCTCGTGCTCCAGGGCGCCCGCCGCTGCAACCACGATGTTGACGGGCTGGTACCAGTGCTCGTGGAACGCCGCGATGTCCTGCGGGGTGAGCGCCGCGATGGACTCCGGTGTTCCCAACACCTCCTGGCCGAGAGGGTGGCCGGGAAACAGCGTCTCCGCCAACACCGACATCACCTGATCGTCAGGTGTATCCAGCTCGACGAGGATCTCCTCCAGGATGACCTGGCGCTCGGCGTCCACCTCATGGGGGCGAAATGCGGGCTCCCAGATCACCTCGGCCAAAAGGTCGAGACCGAAGTCGACGGCGCGCGCGGGCAGGCGCAGGTAGTAGGCCGTGTGTTCCTGGGTCGTGAAGGCATTCATCTCGCCCCCGAGAGCGTCGACGGCCCGGGCAATCGCCGCCGCATCCCTTTTCTCGCCACCCTTGAAAAGCAGGTGCTCGAGAAAATGCGACGAACCCGCAGCAGCTGCGGGTTCGTCGCGACGTCCAACCCCGATCCAGTACCCAAGGGCCACGGAACGGGCATGGGCGATGCTCTCGGTGATCACCCGGATGCCGCTGGGCAACCGGGTGATGCGAATGGTCAGTTGCGGCGTCGGGCGCCACGACCGCCGGGGCGATCACCACCCGATGCTCGACCACCGCCCGCAGCCGGCCCGAGATCGCCGAACTCGTCCCGCAGCTCGGCGTCAAAGGCATCCTCAAAGGAAGCCGTCGCAACTGGCGCGCTCGGCTTGGGGTCGGCGCTCGATCCAACGTCGGAGGTTGGCGCCGGGGCACGATCCGGCGCACGGTCAGCCACCGGTGCAGCGACATCGGCAGCCGGCTCGTCGCTCGCGGGCGACAGCGACACCTTCCCCTGCGGGTCGACGTCATCGACCCGCACCTCGATGCTGTCACCGAGGTTGAGCACGTCCTCCACTCGATCGATTCGCTTTCCGCTCCCGAGCTTCGAGATGTGGACCAGCCCGTCTCGACCGGGGAGAATGTTCACGAAGGCACCGAACTTGGTGATGTTGACCACCCTGCCCATGTAGACCGCTCCGACCTTGGCCGTGGGCGGGTCGAGGATCAGCTCGATCCGACGGCGAGCCTCGGAAACCGCCCCGCCATCCTTCGAACCGATGGTCACCGTTCCCACGGTCCCGTCGTCGTCGACGGCGATGTCGGCGCCGGTCTCCTGCTGCAACGTGTTGATGACTTTGCCCTTGGGCCCGATGACCTCACCGATCTTGTCGATCGGAATCTCGAAGCTGACGATCTTCGGCGCATGCTCGCCGACCTCGTCACGTGGGTCGGCGATCGTGGCATCCATGATCTCCAGGATCGCCAGGCGAGCCTCCTTGGCCTGCTGGAGCGCAGAAGCCAACACATCGGCCGGAAGACCCTCGATCTTGGTGTCGAGTTGCAGGGCTGTGACGAAATCAGCGGTTCCGGCCACCTTGAAGTCCATGTCGCCATAGGCATCCTCGGCGCCCAGGATGTCGGTGAGGGCGGTATAGACGCCCTCGGCGTAGACGAGGCCCATGGCGATGCCGGCAACCGGGGCCTTGATGGGAACGCCCGCATCCATGAGGGAAAGGCTGCTTGCACAAACCGAGGCCATCGAGGTCGAGCCATTCGAGGCCAGCACCTCCGACACGAGTCGGAGCGTGTACGGGAAGTCTGCCTTGGAGGGGACCACGGGCAACAGCGCGCGCTCGGCCAACAGGCCATGGCCGATCTCCCGGCGCTTCGGACTTCCCACGCGGCCGGTCTCGCCGTTGGCAGACGGTGGCATGTTGTAGTGGTGCATGTAGCGCTTGCGATCATCGGTGCCGATGGTGTCCAGCATCTGATCCATGCGGGGCATGCCCAGGGTGCAGACGTTGAGCACCTGGGTCTCACCTCTTTGGAAGAGGCCCGAGCCATGCGAGGTGCCGATGAGGCCCACCTCCGCGGTGATGGGGCGCAGCTCTCCGGCCTTGCGGCCGTCGATGCGAAGGCCCTCCTCGACGATGCGCCTGCGAACCACCTTCTTGGTGACCGAACGCACAGCGGCCTTGATCTCGCTCTCACGTCCCGCGAACCTCTCACCGAGGTCGGCGACCGCGGTCGAGGCGATCTGATCGACAGCTGCGTTGCGTTCGGTCTTGTCGACCATCGCCATGGCGACCGCCAACGTCGGGCCCGTCATCGCCTCGACCTCGCCATAGACGTCGTCGGCGTAGTCGAGCTGGGGAACGAAAGGCAACGCCTGCCGCACACCGGCCTTGTCGACGAGTTGGCGTTGGAGCTCGATCGACTCGCGAATCCAGGTCTTGGCGGCTTCGAGACCATCGGCGATGACCTCCTCGGTCACCTTGGGAGCGCCGTCCTCGTAGTATTCCCAGGCGCGCTCGGTGCCACCGGCCTCAACCATCATGATCGCGACGTCGCCGTCGATCTCACGGCCGGCAACCACCAACTCGAAGGTGGACTCGTCGCCCTCCTGGTAGGTGGGATGGGGAATCCACGTGCCTTCGATGCTCCGAGCCAGACGCACGGCGCCGATGGGCCCTTGGAACGGGATGCCCGACAGCATCAGCGCCGCCGAAGCGCCGTTGATGGCCAGAACATCGTGGGGGTTCTCCAGATCGGCTCCGAGGATGGTGGCCACGACCTGGGTCTCGTTGCGAAAGCCCTCGGCGAAGCTGGGACGAAGCGGTCGGTCGATCAACCGACACGTCAGGATGGCGTTGTCGGTGGGACGACCCTCACGGCGGAAGAACGAGCCCGGGATCTTCCCAGCGGCATACATGCGCTCCTCGACGTCGACGGTGAGGGGGAAGAAATCCATTCCCTCACGAACCGACTTGGCGGCATTGGCCGTGACCAACGCCTCGGTGTTGCCAATCCTGGCGACAACGGCGCCTTGTGATTGCGCAGCCAGTTTGCCCGTCTCGAATGACAGGCTCTTCTCGGTCCCGGAAATGGGACATGAGACGGCAATGGGCTCAGCCATGCTCGCTCCTTTCGGTTGAGCGGCGGCCGGCCAGTTCCCAGTCGATGAACTCCCGGAACTCCGGGACCACTTCGACTGGCAGCTGACCCCAAGACCGCCGCATGGTTGGGGCGCCTTGTACAAGACGCGCAACCGGGCAGCACACTGCTGCCCGGTTGATGGTTATCGGCGCAGACCCAGTCGGGCGTTGATGGCCCGGTAGCGCTCAACATCGTTGTCACGCAGGTAGGCCTGCAGTCGCTTGCGCTTCCCGACGAGCTTCAGAAGGCCTCGTCGAGTGTGATGGTCCTTCTTGTGGAACTGAAGGTGCTCGTTCAGGTGATTGATCCGCTCGGTGAGCAGGGCAATCTGCACTTCAGACGAACCGGTGTCGGTGTCATGGGTACGGTGCTCGCTGATGGTAACGGACTTATCGAGCATAAAGTGTGCAAATCCCTCGTCAGAAACTCGTTTCGAAGCCGCCAACCGACATCGATGGCCATGCACCCGTGCATGACGCCCTCTCAGGCTAGCCCCCGAAGCCCGATTCCGCCACCTTCGGCACAAAGCTGCCTTCCGCCGCACCTCGGAAGCGGAGCAACTCACGGGTGGCGGTGACATCACGGTGCATCTGATCGACCAGTGCCTCGACCGAATCGAAGTGCTCCTCACCTCGCAGCCGATGGACGAAGCGCACGCGAGCCTGCTCGCCGTACAGGTCGCCCGAGAAGTCCAGGAGATACGCCTCGAGGAGCAAGGGACCACCGTCCTCGTAGAACGTGGGCCGTCGGCCGAGCGAGATCGCTGCGCGATGCGAGGTCCCGTCGGGACGCTGATACCAGCCCGCGTAGATGCCGTCGGCCGGAAGGCATCGATCGGCCGACACCGAGACGTTCGCCGTGGGGAACCCCAGGTCGCGCCCCCGTTGGTCACCCTTGTCGACCACTCCCCTCATCTCGTGCGGTCGTCCGAGCATGCGATTCGCTCCCTCCAGGTCTCCGGATGCCAGGGCATGGCGAATGGCCGTCGACGACACCGCCCGGGCGCCCACCGCACCCGACGCCACCAAGGGAACGCCGTCCACCTCGAAACCGGCCTCGGCGCCGATTGCCGCCATGAGCGCCACGTCACCGTGTCGGCCGTGGCCGAAATGGAAGTCGGCGCCCACCACAACCGCCCGGGTCCGCAGACAATCGACGAGAACCGTGGCGATGAAATCCTCGGCCGTCTCCCGCGAGCGGGCCTCGTCGAAGGGGATGACCAACGTGTAATCGACACCGGTGGCGGCAAGGAGCTCGAGCCGCTGGTCGAGGTCGGTCAGGAGCTTCGGGGCCGACTCGGGCCTTACGACGGCCGCCGGATGATGGTCAAAGGTGACAACAGCGGTGCGAGAACCTCGCTCGGCCGCGAGTCGACGGACCTCGCCGATGACCAGTTGATGACCCAGGTGGACCCCGTCGAAGAACCCGATGGTGACGACGCACCCCTCGTCGGGCCGGGGGCACGCCTCGGTCGCAAGCAGGACTTCCACGCCGTCACGCTACCCGTGCTTCGCCTCGTGGACCGCAAGGTCCTCCGGCTGGATCAGGACCACCGCCGGCTTGGCCCGGTCTCCGATCCGTTCGTAGACCCCCACGAGCTCGCCGGTCTGACGCTGCACTGCCCAGGGTCCGTCACCTTCGAAGCGTGCCGATTCGCCCGAGCAGGCGAGGGAACGACCCGTCGCGACAAGCGCCACCACCTCCTCGTCAACCGTCACCGTGGGCAGATGGGAGACGGCGCTCGACGGCGCGAGCAACACGAGCGCTTCCCGCTGGGGCGCTTCCCGCTGGGGCGCTTCCCCCTGGGGCGCTTCCCGCTGGAGCGCTTCCCGCCGGCTCCGGTCGCGCTCGATCACGTCGCGCGGGTCACCGCTCAAACGCTGAGCCCGGTCGAGGGTGAACGGCCCGATGGCCGTCCGCCGAAGGTTCCGCAGATGCGCCCCGCCACCGAGCTCGCGGCCGAGATCGTCGGCGAGCGTGCGTACGTAGGTGCCCGACGAGCAGTCCACCTCGATGCCCATGACCGGACCATCAGATGACACCAACGCGGTGATCTCGAGGCGATGCACCGTGACCGGCCGAGCGGCACGCTCAACCTCGATGCCTTCCCGGGCCAACTCGTGGAGGCGTCGTCCCCCGACCTTGAGCGCCGAGACCATCGGCGGGACCTGCTCGATCTCGCCGACAAATCCCCTCGCCACCTGCCTTGCCCGGTCGAGCGTGAGGCCCGTCATGTCGAACGAGGCGATCACCTCGCCCTCGTTGTCGAGCGTGGAGGTACGTGACCCGAAGACCACCTCGCCGACGTAGGACTTCGGCAACTCGGTGAGAAAGCGCAGCAGACGCGTCGCTCGGCCCACACCGAGGACGAGCACGCCGGTGGCTCCCGGATCCAGTGTCCCGGCATGACCGACCTTTGACGTTCCGAGCTGTCTACGGGCCTTGGCGACCACGTCGTGGGAGGTCCAGCCCGGCGGCTTGTCGATGACGCACACGCCGTCGATGCCGGCGCCCGCAGTCTTCCGACTCACTGGTCGAGTTGGGTCGGCCGACCGCTCTCGGCCTCCTGGCGCAGCAATTCCTCGATCCGGTTGCCGGTGGCGACCACCGGATCTCGGCGGAACGAAAGCTCAGGCGTGCGCTTCAGGCGTGCCTGACGCGCGATGGCGCCCTGGAGGTGAGCGCGGTGTTCGTCCAGCACCTCGGCCACCACCGTCTCGTCGTCCTCGCCGAGCGACGACCAGAACACCTTCCCGTGGCGTAGATCGGGGTCGATCTCCACATGGGTGACGGTCACCAGCGGCAGACGGTCGTCAGCGATGCGCTCGAGCTCGTCGGCGATGATCTCACGACAGAGCTCACCGACCCTGGCCATACGCGGAAACCGGCGGGCTCCACCCCGCCGGTCCTCAGCTCTCGCCATGGATCCGATCCCGGGTCAAACATCCGTGTGCCATCCCGTCGAGAATGACACACACCGCCACACCCTGCGACTTCTGCGACCCGCTGTTTCCGCAACCTCCGACCCACGGGTCGGAGGATCCCCGGGGCCGCTCCCACCACGCAGGTGCTTGACCTCGGCCCATCCATCGATCAGGGTTCCCCCATGCCTGACGACCGACCGCCGGAGACCGGATGGCTGCCCGACACTCCCTACGACGACACCCTGATGCGCCAGTTCCTCCTGAACCAGAGTGAGCTGAACGCAACGATCGCCACCGCCTGCGGCGGAAGGGTCGAGCGCACCGACCTGGTGGCCCTTGCCGACACCGGCGGACCCATCCCCTACTTCAATCAGGCCGTGCTGCTGCAACCGATGGTCGATCGGGGTGATTCGGCGATGACCGAGATCCGGTCGTTCTACGCCCCGGTGCAGGATCGCCCCGTCACGCTGCTCTCGATCTGGCCCACGCCCGACCTCACGCCGTACGGATGGTCGCTCGTGGGGCACCCGGCGTTCATGGCTCGGGGAGCGTTCCCCTTCGATCACCAGGCCGCGTCCGGGGTGGAGATTCGCTCCGTCACCACCGCCGACGACCTCATGGAGGCAGAACGCATCATGATCGAGGGATATCCTCTCGACGAGGCGGCAGGCCTGCCCAGGGGAACCATCTTTCCCGGCGCGCTGCTCGACCGGGATCTGCTCATTCGACTCGGCGTTCTCGACGGCGCCGCCGTCGCATGCGCGACACGCTTCATCGCCGAAGGCCTGGTGAACCTCTGCATGGCGGCGACGCTTCCAGAGGCTCGACGCCGGGGGGTATGGGAAGCGCTCGTGTGGGCTCGACTCCGGGATGCCCCAGAGCTTCCCGCCGTCGCCTACACCAGCGACTTCAGTCGTCCCGGGTTTCAACGCATGGGGTTTCTTCCGATCACCCGCTTCACGCTTTGGGCACGCAGCTCCAACGTGTGAGCGGCCGGCCGGCGCCATGAATCGCCGGCCGCCATCATGAGCCCGGCCGGCGAACATCGAGGGCGTTGAACCTGCGAGGTGGCCCAGGAGGGGACGCTACGGGGTGGAGTAGGACAGCTGGAGGAGATCGCCACTCGAGGTGAACGACCCCGACCGGGTCTGACAACGCACCCGAACCCGGACCTCACCGCCGGCACCGACGAAGTTCGCAAGCGTCCCACCGGGCGAACGGTCGGCGACGAGCACCTCGGTCGTCCCGACCGAACGGGAGTCCAGCTTGGCCCAGGTGCTGTCGGTGAATCGCCAGATGTCAACGGTCTGCGTGCAACTGCGGGAGTTCTTGCCCTGGTAGCTCACCTGCAACATCGAGGGATTCCTCGGGATCCCGGTGAAACCGCCCTGCCAGGCGCTGGTCCTGGTGTAGGAGGTGTTGGACTTCACCACCAGATAGGCGTTGTCGTCGGCGCCAAGGGAGGCTGCGCTCCCGCTGCTCAACGAACCCGTCAGGACCTTGCTCGTCGATGGAGTCGCCGTCACTTTCGCGGGAGGTGGCGGAGGGGTGCCGAGGCCCGCTGAGACATCGACGAGGTAGGCGCCCGCCCCCTTGTAGGAGCGGAGCCGCAAGGTATACCTGCCGATGGAGGGGCTGATCGAGACGGACTCCTGTCGATTCGAGCTCTCCGACGAGGCAACCTGTGCCCCATTTGCATCGAGAAGGTAGATGTCCAGATCCGGCGAACTTGCCGAGGCGCCGGTCACCCCGGGCTCGATGAAGGTCGCCGTCAGCGGATAAGCGCTGTCGACGAGGTAGAGGGGGATGTCAACTTGCGCCCCTGTTGCCGAAAGGCTGCCTTCGAACCGGGCATGACCCGGAACCCTCGGCGGCGCTGCCAGTCCCGACACGACACTCGACAACGCCGCGTAGGAATCCAGGCGCCCGGCCCCGTAATCGATGTCGGGCCCGGTCGAACCGACCACCTTGTTGTTGCCTCCACTCGCCCAGTCGATGGCAGTGCCCATGATCGCGGCCTTCACCTGCTCGGGGCTCGATCCGGGTGCAGCGTCGAGAATCGCGAGCGCCGTACCCACGACGAACGGCGTGGCCATGCTGGTGCCGCTCATGACGACGTAGCCGTTCGTTGTTCCGGCGTCGGCGGACGAGATCGACACTCCGGGACCGGCGACATCGGGCTTGATGCGATTGTCGGCGGTGGGGCCACGGCTGGAGAAATCGGCGAGGCCGAAACCACCGACACCCAGATCGGTCATCGCCCCTACGGTGACGGCGCTCTTGGCTGCGCCCGGTGAGCCGATCGTGCAGGTCCCCGGCCCGCCATTGCCTGCGGCCACCACCACCACAATCCCGGCCGCACTTGCCTTGTCCACGGCCTTCGAGGTTGCGTCCGTGCCATCGGAACAGCCGCCTGATCCCAACGAGAGGTTGATCACCTCGATGCCGTAGGCGCTCTTGTTCGCCACCACCCAATCGATGCCGGCCGTGACGTCCGCCATCGTGCCGCTGCCGTTTGCATCCAGCACCTTGACGCCAACGAGAGCGGCGCCGGGAACAACCCCCCGGTAAGCGCGATCCGAGCGACCCTCGCCGTCGCCTGCGATCGTTGCCGCGACGTGGGACCCGTGGCCCTGGTCGTCGTAGGCAACCGTCCGGCCGTTGACCAGATCGTGAAACCCGATCACCTTCCCGTCATCGAGGTCGACGTGGCCGGGATCGATCCCGGTGTCGATGACTGCTGCCACGAGGTCGGCGCCGGAGTACGTCGCCGGGCTGCCGTCTCGGTCGCCGTCGAGTCCCGGCAGGTCGAGGCGTGCCTTGGTGACCCCGAACGACGACTGGGCAGAGTCGTTGGTGGCATGGACCGGTGAGTTCTCCTCAACCCGGGCAACCCCGGGCAACGCCGCGAGCAGCCTGATCTGTGAAACCGTGGCTGTCGCCGCAAAGCCGTTGACGATGGGAAGCCGGCTCGTGATGACCAGAGGGCCCACCCGATCGACCAGATGCTCGATCACCGGAGCGGACAGTTGATAATCCAATGAGACGATGATCGGCAACCGCTCGTCCGACGGTGCGTCGATCAGGCGTTCCTCCAGGTCATCGAACAACCGGTCCCCATCGAGGTCCGCCTTCGGAGCGGGCGGCGCAGGCACCCGGGCGGCGTCGTCGACCTTCCATGCTGCTACGGCAGTCAGGCCCTCGCCGGCCTGCAACGACACGATCCCGGCGGCCAGAAGGCCACCGACCACTCCCGCTGCGCTCCGCTTCCGCCAACTCCGCATGGTGTCCCTCTGAGGTCTCGTCGCTGCGTGGCGTGACCCTATCGCAGCCGTCCGGCTCGCGACGAGCCGTACGGTTGGTAAGGAGCCGAACCGCGCACTCGAAATACGGAAATGACGCAATCCCCGATGATGGCCGATGACCGATCGGACATCTGCTCAGACGCGGGGGATCTCGCGATCCGAATAGGTCTCGATGATGTCGCCTGCCTTGAGGTCCTGGAAGTCGGAGAGGCCGATGCCGCACTCGAAACCGGCTTGGACCTCCCGTGCGTCGTCCTTGAAGCGCTTGAGCGAGTTGACCGCTCCCTTCCAGATGATGGTTCCCTCGCGCAGGAAGCGAACCTTGGAACCGCGAGTGATGGTGCCGTTGAGCACGTAACAGCCCGCGATCGCGCCGATGCGGGGAACCCGGAAGATCTCGCGAACCTCGGCCTCACCGGTCACCACTTCCTCGAACTCGGGCTCGAGCAGGCCGATCATGGCGCTCTGGATGTCTTCGATCACCTGGTAGATGATCTCGTAGGTGCGGATCTCGACGCCTTCGAGCTCGGCCAACGTTCTGGCCTTGCGGTCGGGACGAACGTTGAAACCGATGATGGTGGAACCGGTCGTCGCCGCCAACTGCACGTCGTTCTCGGTGACGCCACCTACGGCACGGTGCACGAAGGCGATCTTGACCTCATCACGCTCGAGCTTGCGCAACGAGTCGGTCAAGGCCTCGAGCGACCCGTTGACATCGGCCTTGAGCACGAGGTTGAGCGTCGCTGCCTCACCCTTTTGGATCTGCTCGAAGATGTCCTCGAGCTTGACGCCACTGCTGATCGCAGACGCGTCGGCCGCGATCCCCCGGATGCGGGCATATTGGCCTCTGGTGTCACCGACACGACGAGCCGTCTTGTCGTCAGGAGCGACGACGAACTCATCACCTGCTCCGGCAACCTCGGACAAGCCGAGCACCTGCACGGGCATGGAGGGTCCCGCAACCTTGATCGACTTGCCCGTGTCGTCGATGAGCGCACGAACCTTGCCCCACGCCGGCCCGGCAACCATGGGGTCGCCGACCTTGAGCGTTCCTCGCTGCACCAACACCGTCGCGACGGGACCACGACCGACATCGAGATGAGCCTCCAGCACGGCGCCGTAGGCGCGGCCGGCCGGATTCGCCCGGAGATCCTCGACCTCGGCGATGAGCAGGACGTTGTCCAGCAGGTCGTCGATACCCAGGCTCTGCAGCGCGGAGATCTCGACGACGATGGTGTCCCCACCCCATTGCTCGGGCACGAGCCCGTGCTCGGACAACTGCTGCATCACCCGATTGGGATCGGCGTTTTCGCGGTCGATCTTGTTGATCGCCACGATGATGGGGACCTCCGCCGCGCGAGCATGGGCGAGGGCTTCGAGCGTCGTGGGCATGACGCCGTCGTCTGCTGCCACGACGAGAATGACGATGTCGGTGACGTCGGCGCCTCGTGCCCGCATCGAGGTGAAGGCCTCGTGACCGGGGGTGTCGATAAAGGTCAGCATCCTGCCGCCCCGCTCGACCTGGTAGGCGCCGATGTGCTGCGTGATGCCCCCGGCTTCGCCTTCGACGACGTTGGCCGAACGAATGCGGTCGAGCAGCAGGGTTTTGCCGTGATCGACATGGCCCATGACGGTGATCACCGGAGGCCGAGGCTGAAGGTGTGTCTCATCCTCATCTTCCTGGTCGAGCACTTCGAGAAGCTGCTGAAGCGTCGCCTCCTGCGCCTCGCCCGGGTTCACGAGCTGAACCGTCGCACCGATCTCGGCGGCGAACAGCTCGATCATGTCGTCCGAGAGCGTCTGGGTTGCCGTGATCATCTCGCCCTGTTGCAGGAGGAATCGCACCACGTCGGCAGCCGACCGGTTGAGCTTGGGACCAAGCTCCTTGGCGGTCGAACCCCGTTCGATGATGATCTCGCCCTCGGGGATGGGAGCGTTGTCGG
This sequence comes from uncultured Actinomycetes bacterium, assembly GCA_963743945.1. Lineage (GTDB taxonomy): Bacteria > Actinomycetota > Acidimicrobiia > Acidimicrobiales > CADCSY01 > JACOTK01. The sequence continues at coordinate 61,037 of CAVURO010000005.1, read as the reverse complement.
GTGTGTAGACCGGCAGGCCCTGAGGCTGCAGCTCCTCACGATTGCGACGTCGACGTCCTCCGCTCTTGCGACGACGGGGCCCACCGGGCGCCCCTCGACCGGGACCACCGGGACGACCGCCGGCACCCGGAACCTGTCCGGGCCGCAACATCTGACCGCCGGGGCCACCCCCGGGGGATCCCCCGGGTCCACCCGGACCGCCGGAACCGGGACCGCCCGAAGGACGCCCCATTCCGGGTCGACCCGCACCTGGCGCAGTCGTGCGCCCCGTCGGTGACGAGGGCCCTCGGCCGGGACCTCGGGGACCCGAACCCGACGTTGCGCCGGAACGCTGATCTTCTCTCGGCGCCCCACCGGGTGGGGGAGGGATGGGCTTGCCGGTGGCCGAACGAGGAGGCCCGCCCGGTGGTGGTGGAATGGGCTTGCCGCCGGGACCCCGCATGAAGCCAGGTGGGGGCGGAACCGGACGGTCGCCGGGCGCGAGCGGTGGACCGGGCGGCGGCGGACGCTGCCCGGCAGGGGGCGGAACCGTCGCCGGTCCTGCAGAGGTGGGTACGTCGGACGCAGGTGATGCCGGCGCGCCGGGAACCGGAGTCGATGACGCCTCCCCGGCGGGTACGACAGGTGGCGCCACAGCAACGGCCGGTGTCGCGGTGGTCGGCGAACCTGTGGGCGGGGTCGTTGTGGCAGGGCGTAGCGTCGTTGTGGCAGGCGTCGTTGTGGCAGGCGTCGTTGTGGCAGGTGTCGTTGTGGCAGGCGTCGCTGTGGCAGGCGTCGTTGTGGCGGTGTCGCTGTGGCAGGCGTCGTTGTGGTCGGTGTCGCGGTGGCCGGTGTCGCGGTGGTCGGTGTGGCCGCCCCGGCTCGAGCGGCAGGTCGACTGCTGACCACACGACCGGGAGTCGGCTGGGTCGGAACGGAGGCGGCGTCACCGGGCGTCGCCGGAGCACTTCGGTGCTCACGGGCGGGGGGCTCGCCGGCCGAGGGGATGGTGGGCTGCACACCGGGGCCCGCGTCGGATGACTCATCGACCCGCTCGGCGGCAGCCTTCCCGGCCGGCGCCTTCTTGGTCGCGGATTTGGCCGACTCCGGCTCTTCGGGCTGAACGTCACGGCGAATCCCCAGCGCGTCAGCCTTGCGGCGTACACGATCAGCCTGGGCCTCGACGATGCCCGAGGAATGGCTCTTGACGCCGATCCCGAGCACGTCGCACAGATCGAGTGTCTCTTTGTTGGTGAGCCCGAGTTCGCGAGCGAGCTCGTAGACCCGGATTTTTGCTGCCAAGTTGCTTATCGCCCCTTTTTTCCCTACTCAGTCGCCACGACCGTGGTCGGCGTCGCGTCCTATCCTCGCACGTTCAGCCATCGCCGCACGAAGCGATTCGATGGAATCCTGATCGACCGGGCCTCGTAGTGCCCGGCTGAATGCCTTCCTCTTGCCGGCGAGTTGCAGGCACGCCGGCGATCCTGCGCACAGCCATGCTCCTCGACCGGGGAGCGTGCGCCCCTCCGCCAGTCTGGCGTCACCTTGTCGGGTCACACGAAAAAGTTCCGCCACAGGTCGGACCTGGCGACATCCGATGCAGGTACGTCGTACCGGCAAACGGCTCCCGACAGATCTGGGGATTATGGGGCGTCCTCCATGGGCTCGCTCTGTTCCCCGCCGGCTCCCGTGACTCGTTCCAGCGTATCGGCAACCATCCCGCCAACTGCTTCCCCGCCAACTGCTTCCCCGTCAACCGGTGCGGCCGGTGCAACCGGGTCCACGGAGGCACCGTCCACCATGACCGAGGCAATCTCGGCCTCGCCGTGACTCCATTCCTCGGCGGTCACCGCCGGTCCACCCTCGGCGGGACGCCACACCATCTCATGGGTTTCAGGATCCTCGATCCACTCGCCCTCGGCCCATTCCTCGCCGGAATAGCCGGCTTCCTCTTCGGCAAGCTGGCTCTCACTCTTGATGTCCACCCGCCAACCCGTCAGCCTGGCTGCAAGACGGGCGTTCTGACCCTCCTTGCCGATCGCCAACGAGAGCTGGTAATCGGGGACGATGACTTCCGCTACGCCTGATTCCTGATCGAGGCGCACCTCCTTGACCTTCGCAGGTGCGAGCGCCTTGGTGATGAACTCCTGGGTGTCCTCCGAGAACGGGACGATGTCGATTTTCTCGCCTCGCAGCTCGTTGACCACCATGCGTACCCGCGCTCCCCGAGCCCCGACGCAGGCGCCGACGGGGTCGACGTTTCGGTCGTGGGACCAGACGGCAAGCTTGGTCCGATGGCCCGGCTCGCGGGCCACGGCCTTGAACTCCACCACGCCGTCGGCGATCTCGGGGACCTCGAGCTCGAAGAGCCGTTTGATCAGCCCCGGGTGGGTGCGGCTCACCACGATCTGGGGGCCGCGGGCGTTGTTGCGAACCTCGACGATGTAGGCCTTGAGACGTGACCCGGGTTCGGGACGCTCGTAGGGGACCTGCTCGGCCTGAGGCAGAAGGGCCTCGACCTTGCCCAGGTCCAGCAGCGTGAACCGGCTGTCGGTCTGCTGGACGAGCCCGGTGACGATGTCGCCCTCGCGGCCGGCATATTCCTCGTACTTGAGCTCTCGCTCCGCCTCACGCACCCGCTGGGTGAGCACCTGCTTCGCCGTCTGCGCGGCGATGCGGCCGAAATCGCTCGGCGTGTCGTCCCACTCGCGGACGACGTTGCCGTCGTCATCGAGCTCCTGGCCGTAGACCCTGATGTCAAAGGACTCGGCGTCGATCGTGACATAGGCCTCCTCGGCGGCCTTGGGCATTCTCTTGTAGGCCGACACCAAGGCGTTCGCCAAGGCATCCAACAGCGTGTCGACGCTGATGCCCCGGTCGAGCGCAAGCGCCTGAAGGGCTTCCATGATCTCGAAATTGCCGCTCATGCCTTTGCAACCTTCCTCGTCTTCGATCCCCCGTGATTGTTCGCCGTCCGGACCCCTGCCGAACCCCAGTCGAAAACGATGTTGGCCCGCTCGATCTCGTCATAGGCGAATTGGCGCGATCCGTCGTCCAGGACCACCGTGCACCCCGCATCGTCGGCGGCCACCAGGACGCCCTCGACGCGTCGTGCACCCTCGACGCCCGGAACGGTCTTGATCTTGACCGTCGATCCGATGGCTGCCTCGAAGTGCCGTTGCAGACGAAGCGGCCGCTCGATGCCGGGACTCGACACCTCCAGCAGGTACCGATCGGTCGAGGGGTCAACGTCGTCGAGAAGGCTCGACACCACCCGGGTCACCTTGCCGAGCGTGTCGGTGTCGATGCCGCCGGGCTTGTCCACCAGGACGCGCACCGTACCGGTGAGAAGTTCGAGGTCATAGAGATCGGCCCCGAGCTCGGCCACCACGGGGAGCACGAGGTCGATCAACTGCTCGCTCTCGATCATCGCTCTCCTCCCTTCGCTCAACTCGTCGTCCGGATCACCCACCGTTGCGCTCGGAACCGGGGAAAAGAAAACGTGGGCCAAAGCCCACGTCTTTCCTTGGCCAAAAGCCACAAATCGAAATCAACGGCAGCGCGAGTATAGCCCTTCCGGGCCCATGTTGCCGCGCGCCGTGCCGGGCGATCGCCTCGACGAGTGGAGCGATCCCGATGCAGCCCACGAGGGAGACCTGGCGCTCCATGCTCGTCCGACGGGCCGGCTCCCGTCCGAGTGGCTCGAAGGAACCGGACCGGCCGGGCGCCGATCGTGCATCGCCCGGTCGGTCAGTATGCCCTTGCCACGATGGCGATCAGATCGGAGTCGCCTGGACTCGGCACCGAGCCATCGGATGCCTGCAGACATCGTACCGAAACGCCATGGCCGGCCAGCCGGCCCTCGCCGTCCTCACCCAGGAGAGCCCATGGCATCCGAGCGAAGCCGGTTCGGGCGGCCTCCGCAGCGTCCTCCACCGTCGTGACGTCGACCGTTCGCTCGTCCCGGCGGCGCGTCGCCTCCGCCAGCAGCGCGCCCTGGATCGCCGACAACCCGCCCTGCACGCGCTCGACGACCTCACCCAGAGGCACGGGGGATTTGTCACCACTGTCCCGACGCACGAGGGTGACAATGCCGCCGGCCAGGTCACGGGGACCGACCTCGATGCGAATCGGAACGCCCTTGAGCTCCCAGTCGACCGATCGACGCCCGAAGCTCGTCTCGACCCGATCGTCGAGCTGGGCTCGCACACCGGCTGCCTTCAGTCGGTCGCAGATGGCTGCCGCCTGGTCTCCTGCACCATCCTCTTCACGCACCACCATCACGACCGCCTGCAGCGCCGCAAGCGCGGGCGGGACCCGCAGGCCACGGTCGTCGCCATGGCACATGATGAGCCCGCCCACCATCCGTGTCGAAACACCCCACGAGGTTTGCCAAACGTGCACCTGCTCGCCCGATTGGTCGAGATACACCGTGTCGAACGCCTTGGAGAAGTTCTGACCGAGCTCGTGGCTCGTGCCCATCTGAAGCGCCTTGCCGTCGCCCATCATCGCTTCGCAGGTATAGGTGTTCGTCGCACCGGCGAATCGTTCCCGGTTGGTCTTGCGCCCGAGAAGGACGGGAATAGCGAGAACATCGACCATGAAGCGTTCGTACACGTCGTTCAGGATGCCGAGGCTGAATGCCCGCGCCTGGTCCTCGGTCGCGTGCGCCGTGTGACCCTCCTGCCAGAGGAACTCGGTCGTGCGGAGAAAGAGCCTCGGCCGCATCTCCCATCGGACCACGTTCGCCCACTGGTTGATCAACAGGGGCAGGTCACGATGGCTCTGCACCCATTTCGAGAAGTAGGCGTTGATGACGGTCTCACTCGTGGGTCGCACCACCACGGGCTCCTCGAGCTCCCGGCCGCCTCCATGGGTCACCACGGCGAGCTCGGGACTGAACCCTTCGACGTGTTCCGCCTCCCTCGTCAGGAAGCTCTCGGGGATGAAGAGCGGGAAGTACGCGTTCTGTGTCCCTGTTGCCTTGATCCGCCGATCGAGATCAGCCTGCATGCGCTCCCAGATGGCGTAGGCGTAGGGACGAATCACCATGGTCCCTCGAACCGGGCCGTTGTCCGCAAGCTCGGCCTTGGCGACCACATCCTGGTACCACCGAGGGAAGTCGTCGGCTTGGGGCGTCAGAACAGGAGGCTTGGCCATGGGCGCCGATGCTAGCCGGGTCGCCGATTTCCGCCGTCGTGGCTCCGGCGTGGCGGTGGCTCAGGTCTCGACGGTCCTGCGAATCAGCTCGACCTTGGCCTCGCTTGCGTTGGCGTCGTCGCCCTTGTCATCCAGCAACGCGCGGCGATCGGCCTCGGCCTCGGCTTCGGCTCCTGCGTCGGCGGCGGCCAGACGGGCCTCCACCCCCTCGGCAACGAGCTTCTCTGCCTCATCGATCAGCGCGTCGACCATCTCGTCCTCGGGGACCACCCGTACGACCTTGCCCCGAATGAAGAGGTGGCCCCGGTGGCGCCCCGCGGCGATGCCCAGATCAGCCGAACGTGCCTCACCGGGCCCATTGACCACACAACCCATGATCGCGACCTGGATGGGAAGCTTGCGCGTCTCGAAGGCGGCCTGCGCCTCGGCCGCCACGGCGATGACGTCCACCTCGGCGCGTCCACAACTCGGACACGCGATCAGATCGACGTTCTTGCGTTCACGCAGGCCAAGTGCCTCGAGCAGCTGCCGACCGGCTCGGGCTTCCTCCACCGGGTCGGCGGTGAGGCTGTAGCGGATCGTGTCGCCGATGCCCTCGAGCAACAGGGTCGCGATGCCGGCCGTCGCCTTGATCAGTCCCGCCGGAGGCGGTCCCGCCTCGGTCACGCCCAGATGCAGCGGAGCGTCGATCACCTCGGCCAACAGCCGATAGGCGTCGACCATCAGCGGAACGTTCGAGGCTTTGACCGAGATCTTCACGTCCCGGAAACCGACCTCGTCGAAGTACGCCAGCTCACGCTGTGCCGACGCGACCAGCGCTTCGGGGGTCAGGCCGTACCGTTCCTCGATGTCGGGGTCGAGCGACCCGGCGTTGACCCCGATGCGTATGGGCACACCCCGATCCAGTGCCTCGGCAGCCACCGTCTTGATGTGGGCCGGGTTGCGTATGTTGCCGGGATTGAGCCTCAGGCAGGCCACCCCGGCCTCGAGAGCCGCCAGGGCGAGCCGGTACTGAAAGTGGATGTCGGCGACGATCGGCACCGGTGATCGTGGCACCAGGCGGGCCAATCCCTCTGCCGCTCCCTCGTCGTTGCACGTGCAACGAACGATGTCGGCGCCGGCGCCCGCCAACGCGTAGATCTGCGCAAGCGTCGCCTCGTGATCCGCGGTCTTCGTGGTCGTCATCGATTGCACCGATACCGGCGATCCGCCCCCCACGGGAACGGACCCGACGTTGATCCGGCGGGTCACGCGACGATCATTCAAAGGGGTTGCCCAGGGGTTTGGTGATGTCGAGGAAGGCCGACGACACGAACACCAGTGCCAGGACGGTCACCACCGCATACGTGAGAGGCAACAGCTTGCGCACGTCGGCCTGGTAGCGCCTGCCCTTGCGTGAGCGCAACCTCTCGTAGGTCGCGATCACCACATGTCCTCCGTCGAACGGCAACAGTGGCACCAGGTTGAAGACGCCGATGAAGACGTTGATGTAGAAGAGGAAGTACAGGAGGTTCGCCACTCCCGAGGACGCGGCATGGCCTCCGATCTGCACGATGCCAACGATCGAGGTGACGCGGTTCTCGCCGTCGACGGCATCCGGAGCCGATCCCCCACCCGAGCCCGACGAGCCGACAGCGGGGGTCTCGTTCCCCTCGTTGCCGCTCAACGTGTCGACATAGCCCGAAAGGCCCGACGGAGAGAAGAAGTCCCCCAGACCCTTGACCGAGAGCCACATCGTCTTTCCCGTCAACGTCACGGCCTCACGCGCCCCGTCGACCACGCCCGACTTGACCATGTCGAAATCCGGTCCGACGCCGAGGAAGCCGACCGGGCGCCCCGACGGATTGGTCTTCGCGAGCACCGCCGTCAGAACCTGACGTCGCCCGTCCCGCTCGATCTCGATCGCCACCTGTCTTCCGGGGCGGGACTGAAGATAGGAGCGAAAGTCCTCGTACTGTGCGAACGACCTTCCGTCGACCTCGACGATGCGGTCACCCGGCTGCACGCCGGCCGCCGCGGCAGGACTGGGCGAAGTGAGCGCCCCGACGGTCCAGCGGGACTCGTCGTCGGAGGCAACCCCGAACCCCACGTAGACGACGAAGGAAAGCACCAGGGCGATCAGAAAGTGCATCGTCGAGCCGGCGACCGCCACCGACAGGCGGCGCCAGTACGGCTTCTGTCGATACGCACGCGGCTCGTCGGCCGGATCGACCTCCTCGAGGTTGTTCATGCCGATGATGCGGACATAGGCGCCGAGCGGAAGGGCCTTGAATCCGTATTCCGTCTCACCGCGACGAAAGGACCACAGCTTGGGACCGAAGCCGATGAAGAACTCGGTGACCTTCATGCCTGCAGACCGTGCCGTCAGAAAATGGCCCAGCTCGTGCAGGAAGATCACGACGAGCAGCATCACCACGAAGATGACCACGCCCCATCCACCAGCCCGGTACAACGCGACGACCAGCAGTGCGACGAGGCCCAGGCGGGCAAGGCCCGCAAGTGGACCCTCCACGTCCCGGGGACCGGGAACCGGGCTCGACGATGCACCTCGGAGCGCCGCTCCGGGCGGGACCGCTGCGCCGGGGGGCATCACGGCTTCCTGGGACTCGTCTCGCATCATCGGGGCGCCGGGACTGGAGTCGTTCATGCCGCCTTGCTCCTCTTCTCGACCATCTCGGCCGCGGCGCGCCGCGCTCGGGAATCCACGTCAACCACAACATCGACATCGGTCAGCGGCGTTGACTCATGAGCGGAAAGCACATCTTCCACAATGGCAGCAATAGCGGCCCAGGAGACCGCGCCGGCGAGAAAAGCTGCCACGGCCACCTCGTTGGCTGCGTTCAGGCAGGCCGGCGCCGACCCGCCGGCTCGGCCGGCCGCATAGGCAAGGCCGAGACAGGGGAAGGCCTCGAGATCGGGGGGCTGGAAGTCGAGACGGGACAACGTCGTCCAATCGATGCGGCCGAAGGGCGAGGCCAGCCGGTCTGGATACGCAAGCGCGTAGCCGATCGGCAGGCGCATGTCGGGCATCGAGAGCTGGGCCAAAACCGAACCGTCGGTGAACTCGACCATCGAGTGGACGATCGACTGTGGGTGCACGACCACCTCGATGCAGTCGTAGGGGGTGCCGAACAGCTCGTGCGCCTCGATGACCTCGAGACCCTTGTTCATGAGGGTCGAGGAATCCACCGTGATCTTCGGACCCATGGCCCAGGTGGGATGAGCAAGGGCGTCGTCAACCGTCACCATTGCCAGCTCGCCGGCGCTGCGACCACGGAAGGGTCCTCCGCTGGCGGTCAACAACAACCGCCGCACCTCCTCCTGACGCCCACCTCGAAGACATTGGTGCAAGGCGCCGTGCTCGGAATCGATCGGAATGATCTCCGCTCCCGGCGTCTCGCGGACCCGACGCACGACCGGCCCACCGGCGATCAGCGATTCCTTGTTGGCCAGGGCCAGCCGCCGCCCGGCGCCGAGCGCCGCAAGCGTCACCGGCAACCCGGCAAAGCCCACCACACCGTTGACGACCACGTCGGCATCGGTCGAGATCGCCGGCAATGCCTCCGGGCCTGCCATAACCCTGGTCCCGGCGGGCACAAGAGCCTCGAGCTCACGAGCCAGACCGGGATCGGCCAATGCGACGACCTCTGGCCTCCACTCGTTTGCCTGTTCGGCAAGGAGGTCGACCGACGTCGATGCACCCAGCGCAATCACCCGGAACCGGTCCGGGTCGGCTCGAAGTACGTCAAGGGTCTGTGTCCCGATCGAACCGGTCGAGCCCACGACGGCGACCGTCGTGGGCATCAGAACACCTCGATGAGCAAACAGAGGTAGTAGACCGCAGGCAGCACGAAGAGAACGGCATCGAACCGGTCAAGCACCCCGCCGTGGCCGGGTAACAGGTGGCTCGCGTCCTTCAAGCCGATGTCGCGCTTGATCATCGACTCGCACAGATCACCCAGGGGGGCCATCACGCTGACGAGCAGGCCCAGCTGGAGGGCGGAGGAAATGCTCCAGGGATGCAGGCCCACGACGCCGAGCGCCAGAACCGACGCTCCGATGGACCCAAGCGATCCACCGACCAGACCCTCGCGGGTCTTGTGCGGGCTGATGTGAGGAAGGAGGGGGGTCCTGCCGAACTTCCTGCCAGTGAACAACGCGCCGACATCGTTCGCCACGACGGCAAGGATCAGACCGATCAGGATGCCTACGCCGTTGTCGAATCGCAGGATCAGTGCGGCAAAGCTCCCGAGCACGCCGACGTAGCCCACCCCGAGCACCGTCATGCCTGCGTTCATGGTCGGTGCGCCACCGGTCACACCCATGAGGCACCACAGAAGCGTCGTCACCACCGTCAGGGCGACGACCAGTGGCAGCGCCATCGTGCCCTTCCAGTACACGGCGAGGACCATCGATGCGGTCGCGACCAAACCCACCAGTGTCGCCGGCTGATACCCGCCATTTCGCAGCATGCCGTAGAACTCGGCGGCCGCTGCGACCAGCACGACAAGGACGGCAGCGAGGGCCATGGCGGGGCCCATCGAGAAGAGGAGCAGCGCAACGAGAGCCATGCCCAACCCGGTGATCATGCGGACACGCATGTCGGCTTCGCCCCCGCGATCATCGGTGTTCGCATAGCCGTTCACCACACGGTCGGGCCCTGCGCCACCGCCTGGCCGGCCACCCGTCCCAGCGGAACGCCCGGGAACGGTGGTGCTCACGCCGCGTGCCACCCTGGGTGCCGCAGCCCTGTGCAGCGTCGAGGTCGAAAGGTCCGGATCCGGGTCGAACGCCGGCGAGAAGAAATCCGGTAGACCGGACGAACGGGGGGGATCGACCTCGCCGCCGAGGGGATCGCTTCGGGCGCCCATCGGCTGCTCGCCGGATGCAACGAGAGGGTCGTCCTCCCTGGCGACAAGGTCGACATAGTCGGGTTCATCCCAGTCGTTGGGATGGTCCCGCCAGCGAGGTGCGCCGGTGACACCCATCCAGGCATCCAGATCGTCCTCCACGTCGCCATCATCGGACGAAGCCGTCGACGAACGACTCACGTCACGCGAGTCGGCGAAGGCGCGAGGAACCTCACCGGTGGGCGGATCGGTCCAAGGAGGCAGAACGGGAGACGCAACCCCTGCAGCGCGAACCGCGTCCATGTCCTGGGAATCGCTGAGGGGAAATCGAGCCTGCGGCCGCTGATCACGCGATGGCCCGGACGGCCGATCACCGTAGCGAGGGGCGCCCTCGGGCAGACGCGGGTCCGCGTCACCTCGCTCGAGCGCATCGGCTGCCTCCTCGGCTCCGATGATGCGCACGCCCTCCGCAGGGCCCACGACCCGTTCGGTTGTCTGATCTTGGTCTTCAGGGCGCTCGTCCACGTGGCCTCCCGCCAATCAGGCCTCAAACCTCCAGGAGCTCGCGCTCCTTTTGTTCAAGGGCAGCATCCACCGCACTGACATGACTCGCGGTGATCTTCTCGAGGTCCTTCTCCGCCCGTTCCAGCTCATCGGCGGAGATCTGACCGTCTCTTTCGAGAGCTTCGAGATCGTGACGAGACGAGCGGCGCAGATTCCGAATCGCCACCCTGGCGTCCTCTGCCATCGTCTTGGTCAACTTCACCATCTCCTTGCGTCGCTCCGCGGTGAGCTGGGGCACGGCAAGACGGATGACCTGACCGTCGTTGCTCGGGTTCATCCCGAGGTCTGCATTTTGAATGGCCTTCTCGATGGCGCCGATGGCCCCCCTGTCGTAGGGCTGGATCACCAACAGGCGCGCCTCGGGCACGGTGAAGCCTGCCAGCTGCTTGAGCGGCGTCTCCGTGCCGTAGTAGTCGACCATGATTCGCTCGACGAGTGCGGGCGAGGCCCGACCCGTCCGAACAGAGGAAAACTCCGCCTGCGCGCGTGCAACCGCCTTCTTCATCTTCTCGCCGGTGTCCGCCATGATGTCGTCGATCACTTCACCAGCGTACCGATCTCATCCTCACCCAGCAGTACTCGGTGAATATTGCCCTGTTTCAGCACATCGAAGACGACGATCGGCAGCGCTCGATCCATGCAGAAGGTGATCGCCGTGGAATCCATGACCTTCAACCCGCGATTGAGCACATCGAGATAGGACACCTCTGCCAGCTTGGTCGCGGTGGGGTCGAGCTTGGGGTCGGCGGTGTAGACCCCGTCGATACCCGAATGGGTCCCCTTCAGAACCGCCTCGGCAGACAGCTCGGCGGCCCGCAGCGCAGCAGTCGTATCGGTGGTGAAGAACGGGTTGCCCGTTCCGCCCGCCAGGATGACCACACGACCGTGTTCGAGATGGCGAATGGCACGGCGGCGAATGTAGGGCTCGGCAACCTGGGCCATCTGGATGGCCGTCTGCACCCGTGTCGGCTGATTCAGGCGCTCCAGCGCGTCCTGAAGCGCCAAGCCATTGATGACGGTCGCCAGCATGCCCATGTAGTCGGCCTGAGCGGGATCCATGCCCGCACCGGTTCCCCGAAGCCCACGCCAGATGTTGCCTCCACCGACGACAACCGCGACATCGACGCCGAGGTCCTGGCGGACGTCGACGATCTCCGCCGCCAGACGACCGACGACATCACCGTCGATGGAGTATCCACTGGCGTCGGCAAAGGCCTCGCCCGACAGCTTGATGACGACCCGACGCCATCGTGAAACGCCCTTGCGGTCGCTTCTCGGCGATCCATCGTCGGTCACGAGGAGCTAGCCCCCGATTTCCACTTGCGCGAAGCGAACGATCGTTGCTGCGCCCAGTGCCCCGGCAACGCTCTGCTTGTCATCCTTGACAAACGGCTGGTCGAGGAGCGCACCGCCGGGAACCCGCTTGAAATAACCGCCGAGCTTGCCTTCCACGATCTTCGCGAGGGCCGTCTCCGGCTTTCCCTCGTTGCGAGTCTGCATCTCGAACACCTCGCGCTGTTCGGCGATCTCGGCCTCGGGAATCTCGTCGCGCGTCAACGTGCCCGGACGGCTGAAGGCAATGTGAACCGCCAGATCGTGTGCGAGCTCCTGGGCGCTACCGGCAACCTCGACGAGCACGCCGTTCACGCCACGATCGTTCTGGATGTGCAGGTAGCTGTCGAGCAGATGACCATCGGCGGCCTCGAAATGGACCACGTCGCCGACGGTGATGTTCTCCTTCAGGGACACCCTGAACTCATCGACCTGAGCCTCGAACCTCTCGGTCGCTGCTGGGCCCCCGGCGGCGACGGCATCGGCGATGTCCTGGACCAGGTTCACGAAGTCCGCGCTCTTGGCGACGAAGTCGGTCTCGCAGCGGAGCGAGACCATCGACCTGGCGCCACCGCTTGCCCCAAGCGCAACCGCGCCCTGTGAACTGTCACGATCGGACCGCTCGACGGACTTGGCCAGTCCCTTCTCCATGAGCCACTTCGCCGCGGCGTCGAAATCGCCGTCGGTTGCGATGAGTGCCTTCTTGGCATCCATCATGCCCGCCCCGCTCGATTGACGAAGGCGCTGAATGTCCTTGGCGCTGAAATCAGCCATGGGTCTACTCCTCGGTACCGGTGACGACAGGGGTTGGCTCTGCCGCGGGCTCGACGTCGGAAGGGTCGGCCGTGGTTGCGGTGACAGCGGACGCCTCGGATGCCTCGGCCACCGCTGCAGCAACGCGGGCTTCCCTGGCGGCGGCCTGACCGGCGGCCTCATCACGGGCGGCAGCCTGTTGACGGATCCGTTCCGCCTCCTCCTCGGGGGTCGGTGCCGGCGCCGGACGAGCGATGCCGCGACGCTCGGCGATGAATCGACCCTCCTGGACGGCATCGAAGATGATGCGGCACATCAGTCGGCTGGACCGGATGGCGTCGTCGTTTCCCGGAATGACGAAATCGATCAGATCGGGGTCGCAGTTGGTGTCGACCACCGCCACGACGGGGATCTTGAGCTTGTTCGCCTCGGTGACCGCGATGTGCTCCTTGTTGGTGTCGAGGATGAACACCGCCTGAGGCGCCTTGGTCATGTCCCGGATCCCACCCAGGTTGCGCTCCAACTTGTCGAGCTCACGGGTCTTCATGAGCGCTTCCTTCTTGGGCATGGCCTCGAAGTCACCCAGCGCACGCATGCGCTGATAGTCCTGCATCTTCTTGACACGACCACTGATGGTGGTGAAGTTGGTGAGCAGGCCACCGAGCCAGCGCTCGTTGATGTAGGGCATCCCACATCCGGCAGCAGCGGTGGCGATCGGGTCCTGGGCCTGCTTCTTGGTGCCGATGAACATGATCGTGCCACCATCGGCAACCAGATCACGGACAAAGACGTAAGCAGTCTCGATACGGGCCAACGTCTGTTGAAGATCGATGATGTAGATGTCGTTGCGTTCGCCGTGGATGAATCGCTTCATCTTGGGATTCCAACGACGGGTCTGGTGGCCGAAGTGCACTCCGGCGTCCAGGAGTTGTTTCATCGTCACCACAGGTGCCATGGCGGCTTGCTCCTCTCCCGACGGTTCTCGTGAACCGACACCTGCGCCAAAGGGCGACCGCGGGTTGATGCCGGCAACTTATCCAGGGGACCGACGGTCCCTGACCATGTTGGCCCGACCGGTCGATCGGGCCAACCGTGAGTATAGACCCGGGATCCGGATGTGTCGGTCCCTGGGCTCGAGGGGACGTCCGGCGTCGAACGACCTCGGATGCGATCCGGGAGGGACGACCTGCCGGCGATGGGTCAGCGACGTCGGCCCTTCAGCACGACCCCCAGTGCATCCGAGAGATCGGGAGGCTGCACGGGAGGCATGCCCAGCTGATGGTCGGCGTAGATCGCCGCCGCGCCGGCAAGCGCCCCGAAGCTGTCGGTCCCCCAGGCGATCGCTCCGCCGAGCAGGATGCCGGCAGACATCCGTCGACAGGTGGGCCCCTGCCCGGCCAACGCCAATGCCACCTCCCGATGCGCCTCCGGTGAGCTCAGCATCTCGCTGTGGGCGCGGGGCCCGCGAATGGGAACCAGGACGTTGGTTGCGCCCTCCAGCGAGCTGCTCAGGGAGGCGACGGCGAGATCGCCCTCGGCCGCGATCGACGTGACCCGGGTGCCGGCGGGCAACGGCTGATCGTCGAGCTCACGCATGAGCGCCGAACCCTCGGCCAGTTGCCCAAGCGAGGTTGCGTCCAACTCGGGAACACCGGGCAACACGTCCACGGCGTCCCGGACGATGTCGCCGCTCACCGTCGTGCCCAGCAGCGCGTTTGCCGTTGCCATGTCACTGCCATGGTTCGGCGTGCCCAACATGACGAGGTTGGACACTTCGGGAAGCCTCGCATCGAGACGATCGCCGTCGTTTCCCAAGGCCAGTCGGGCGACGAGCCCACCCTGCGAGTGCGCCACGATATCCACCGCCACCCCGGGGTTGGCAACTCGGACCTCCATGAGCAGATCCCGAAGCCCGCGGGCCTGATCGCGAAGGTCGCCATGGGTGTCCGAGGGGCCGTAGTCGTTCACCGTCGAGCCCGAGGCGATCCCGACATCGCCGGAGCGACCGCCGCGGTAGGAGAACTCGACAATGTCGGCGTCGGCATATCCCAAGGCGGTCGGCCGAAGCCCAAGGAGCCTGCCCTCCCCTCCGTTCGAGTCGAGACCGTTGACCATCACCATGATCCGACGTGTCCGGGCCGGCGCCGGAACCGGTCGGTCCGACGGCGTGCAGTTCCTCTGAGCCTCCTGAAACCGCCACGCCCGCCTCGCCTGTTCAGCGAGGTACAGCGCCACTCCCGCTGGAGAGAACTGCGTCAGGTAGAGGTACGCGATCTGCAGTTGGATGGCCACCTGCATGAGCTCCCCGTAGGCATGGTCCCACCCGATCGCTGCAGCCCACTCGGCCAAGGTCCAAGCACCTCGTGCGACGTCCGCCGTCGCGCCCCGCAGCCAGGTGAGTGTTCGATCGGTCACGCCGGCCGCCGCCGAGAGCCCGCCGAGCAGCGCCCCTCCCAGTTGCCCGAGAAGGCCCCGTCGTTCCCTTGCCTCGCTCTGGGGCCCCCGCTGCTCGACCGGGATGAGTGCCACCTCGGGCATCACGTGTCGGGTGAGCAGCGCAGCGGGGTCGATGTACTGATCGCCGGCGCGAGCTCCGAAGTGAAATGGCCCGCCGGCGGTTCCGACAAGGTCGCCCTGGCCGACTCGGTCGCCACGACGCCTGGTGACCGAGGTCAGGAATGAGTAGCTGGTCCGAATGCCGTCCGCGTGAAGGATAACGACGTGCCAGGCGGGACCGATCCTGGCGGAGAAGGTCACCTCGCCCCCACCCGCGGCGTACACCTCCTCGCCGGGGGTCGTCGCGTAGTCGATGCCCCGGTTGCCCGGTCCGTAGGGCCCCGTGGGGGGTCGAAATGCGTCGATGACCTCCGCATCCACCGGGGCTCGGTATGGCACGGGGGCCTCCGCCTGGCCGGGTGCAGGCAACAGGGCGGCGATGAGACCGGTGAGCAGCACCGAGGTGAGGAGGAGCTGAAGCACGCACGCAGCTCCGGACTTGCATGAACGCATGACACTTCCCGCGAACGAGACCTTCGGACAGGGGGAAGTGGGTCGTGAACCTACAAAATGTCGTGGAACATCACGTTATCACTTGGAATGCCGAGGTTCAAGCAAGCTCTCGGGCCAGCAACTTGCCTCGAAGGTGCAGCACGGCCTTGGTGTGGATCTGACAGATCCGACTCTCCGTCACCCCCAGCACCTGGCCGATCTCGGCAAGCGTCAGTCCCTCGTAGTAATAGAGCGTCAGAACCACCTTCTCGCGCTCGGGAAGGTGCGCGATGGCGTCCGCCAACGCCTGGCGCGTCTCCTCGATCTCGAAGACGGCCATCGGTCCGTGGCCGCTGTCGGGCAGGGAGTCCCCGAGCGTCACGGGCTCATTGCGCTCGACGCCCACGTAGACGATTTCGTCAAGAGCCACGAGGCCGACGAAGAAGATCTGATTCAACAAGGCGGCGAACTGGTCCTCGTTCAGGCCCAGAGCATCTGCCAGTTCGGCGTCGGTGGGGCCGCGATGAAGATCGGCTTCGAGTTTCGCGTAGGCCCGTTCGACGGATCGGGCCTTCGCCCGCACCGATCGGGGAACCCAGTCGGTCGAGCGCAGCTCGTCGAGAATCGCTCCCTTGATGCGAGCGATCGCGTAGGTCTCAAACTTGTAGCCGCGTCCGAGATCGAACTTCGTGATGGCGTCGATCAGACCGAAAACGCCGTAGCTGAAGAGGTCCGCCTGCTCGATGTTCTGCGGCAAACCCACCGCGACCCGGCCCGCCACGTACTTCACCAGCGGCGAGTAGTGCAGGATGAGCTGATCCCGCAGCTCACCCGAGCCGGTCGCCTTGTACTCGACCCACAGGCGCTCGACCTCGGTGACGTCGTCAGATTCCATCGCCATCGCCATCGCCTTCACCCTGGATGCCGGCCCGCGGATGGGAGGCCTCGTGGACCGAGCGCATCCTCTCCCTGCTCACATGGGTGTAGCGCTGTGTGGTCGCCAGATCCCGATGTCCCAACAATTCCTGCACAACTCTCAAGTCGGCTCCTCCGTCCAACAAATGAGTCGCGAAGGTGTGCCGCAGAGCATGAGGGTGCGTCGGAGCAGTCGAACGCCGGTCGATCACCCGCCGGACGTCGCGGGGGTCGAGTCGTTTGCCCCGCCTGTTCAGGAACACGGCGTCGTGGGGGCTCAGCTCCGTCACCATCGCCGGACGGCCCCGCTCCAGCCATGCCGTCAACGCCTCGACCGCCGGCGCGCTCATCGGGATCCGCCGTTGCCTGGAGCCCTTGCCCCAGACCGTGACCACTCCCTGAACCAGGTCGAGGTCACCGGGCCTGACGCCACACAGCTCAGCGACTCGCACCCCGCTGCCGTAGAGCAACTCCAGGATGGCATCGTCGCGGAGGCGAATCGCGTCGGCGTCGTGATCGATCGCTGCAGGAGGCTCGTCGAGGAGCGCATGCAGCTCATCGGACTTCAGGACCTTCGGCAATCGCCCACCCTTCGAGGAGACGGACAGATTCGCCGTGGGATCGATCGTGATCCGTCCCACCCGACCCAGCCAGGCGAAGTAGCAACGAAGGGACGAAGCCTTGCGTGCGATGCTCGCCCGTGCATAGCCACGTGTCGACAGATGCGCGAGATAGCGCCGGAGCACCAGTCGATCGACGTCCTCCGGTGCACCCACCGAAGAGCGCTCCACCCATGCGACGAACCCGATCAGGTCACGGCGATACGCCTTGACCGTCGCGACCGAGGCCGCCGTCAGGGAACGGGTGAAGCCCTCGAGGTCCCATGACTCGCGAATGGACACCCCCGCAACGTTACCGTCGCTCCCACCAGCTCCCCCGACACGTCACCATTCCGGCCACCTTGAGCTCGGTGAGCGCCCGAGCCAACGGCCCGGGCGGCAGGCCGAGCCGGACCGCGAGCTGTTCAAGCGTGGCCGGTTCCCAGCCCAGACCTTCGAGTACCTTCGCCCCGAGTCCCTCGACATCCGGAGTCCGCACCGAGGAGGACGGCCGCCGTCCGATCCCCATGGTGTCGAGCCCGAGCACGCCGAGCACGTCGTGTGCGTCCCGCGCCGGAGGACATCCGATCACCAGCAACTCGTTGGTGCCCGCAGACGCCGGACTGCGGACCGAACCGGGCACCGCCATGACCGTCGTGTCCCGCTCGAGTGCCGCATCGACCGTGTGCAGCGAGCCGCCTCTGGCGTGGCTCTCCACGACGACGACGACATCGGCGAGCGCCGCGAGAATGCGGTTTCGAGCAGGAAAGCGCCACGGCTCGGGCGGCGTGCCCAGGGGGTATTCGCTCACGAGCAGCCCGGCGCCGGAAACTGCCTCCCACAACGCCTCGTGTCGTCGGGGATAGACCACGTCGAGGCCGGTGCCCACGACACCGACGGGTGGAGCCCCACCTGTCGCACGCGACGCCAACGCTCCCTGGTGAGCGGCGGCGTCGACGCCGAGTGCCAAACCCGAGAGCACACAAACCCCGGCGGCCGCCAGCGTCATGCCCATATCGTGTGCGATGGCTCTGCCGGCATGGGTACAGCGACGAGTCCCGACGATCGCCACCCTCGGCGCATCGAGCGCCTGGATGACCCCCCGACAGAAGAGCACGGCAGGAGGATCGGGGTCACCGACCAGGACGCTCGGAAAGTCTCGATCGCCCGCCCGCAGCACGGTGATGTCGGCGCCTTGATGTGCCTCCCACAAGTCGGTGACATCGATGAGGGCCGCCGCCTCCTGCCATCGTTTGGACAATGCGGGACCCAGTGAGCGTGCTTCGCTCACCACCTGCTCGTCCCGGTGCAGACTGCCGCCCAGAACCTGGGCCCATGCCTCCTCGGGAGTCCATCGTCCCAACAGGGCTCTGAGGCGCACCGGACCCATCGCCGGCAGCAGCGAGAGCGCCACGAGCCACGCAGGCGACGGCAGCGCATCCCCGCTCATGCCGCACGAACCAGGGAGGGCTCGGCACGAAGCTGCAGGGCGAAGCACACATCCTCCTCCTGCAGAGGCCCGGTCCTGCCGCCGAGGTCCGCCAGGGTGCACGCCACCCGGCGTACCCGGTGCAGGCCTCGTCCGCTCAGCGAACCGGCTCGCAGCTCATGTTCCAACAGAGCCTTCGCCCCCGGGCTCAGGGGCGCATAACGATCGAGGTCGGCGGTATCGAGCTCGGCGTTCGTCGACACCCCGCGTTCGGCCGCCCGCTCCCGCGCCACGCGCACCCGCTCGCCGACCACGGCACTCGACTCGCCCGGCGGGCCGATCAGGAGATCGGATGGATCGGGCCGCATCACCTCGATGCGCAGATCGATGCGATCGAGCAACGGGCCCGACAGACGTCGCGCATAGCGCGCTCGGGCGGCCTCGCTGCACCGACACCCTCCCGGCGACATGCCCATGCCACAGGGACAGGGATTCATCGCTGCGACCAGCAGGAACCGAGCGGGGTAGGTGACCGAGGCGCGCGCCCGCGACACCCGGATCACCCCTTCCTCGAGCGGCTGGCGGAGCGAATCGAGCACCGACGTCGGAAATTCGCCCATCTCGTCGAGGAAGAGCACGCCATGACAGGCGAGACTGATCTCGCCGGGGCGCATCACGGCAGTGCCCCCGCCCAACAACGAAACCGCCGATGAGCGGTGGTGGGGCGCCCGCAATGGTGGACGCCGCACCAGACCCTGTCCGCACAAGCCCAACCCCGCCGCCGACCGGACCCGGGTCGCCTCGAGGGCTTCGACCGGCGCGAGATCGGGGAGGATCCCGGGCAGGCGAGAGGCCAGCATCGTCTTGCCCGATCCGGGTGGACCGATCATGAGCAGGTGATGGCCTCCGGCGGCGGCAACCTCGAGGGCCAGACGCGCAACCGGATGCCCGCGCACGTCGCGGAGATCCGGCTCGTACCACTCGGTGATGTCCGAGATCGCCGGCGCCGGATCGGGCCATGGCGCCTCGCCGCGCAGAGCCGCCACGAGCTCTCGCAGCGAGGCCACCGCTCGCACGCGATGGCGCCCGACCAACTCGGCCTCGGCCGCGCACCCGGCGGGCACCACCACGGCATCGGTGTGGAGCGCATCGACCAGCGCGACGATGCCGGGTACCGGACGCACCGTTCCGTCGAGGCCGAGCTCGCCGAGGAAACCACAGCGATCCACCAGGTCCGCCTCCAACTCGCCGGCAGCGACCAGCAGGCCGATGGCGATCGGCAGATCGAGCCCGACGCCGCCCTTTCGCAACCCGGAGGGCGCAAGGTTGACCGTCACCCGCTTCTGCGGCCACGGCAGACCACTTGAAAGGATGGCGGCGCGCACACGATCACGGGACTCCCGGCAGGGCGCATCAGGAAGGCCGACGATCGTGAACGCAGGCAGTCCCGAGGAGACGTGTACCTCGACGACCACGGGACGACCGTCCACCCCCAACAAGGTGGACGAGGAAACACCAGCAAGCATCTCGATCTCCTCAGGAGCTCTCCGTGACGCGGGATCTCGACCCGCCTCGAATGACTGGAAGGACCCCGTCGAGGGGTCCGAGGAGAGTCGCTCGCCGACCTTCGATGCGTGCCGACAACCTAACCGGGGGGTACGACATGGCATTGCCGGTCGAGTCCGGGCAGGATCGTACGATGAAGATCGCGCTTGCCTCCGACCACGCCGGGTTCCATCTCAAGCAGACCGTGAGCGCCCACCTGGCCTCGCTCGGTCATGCCGTGGTCGATCTCGGCACCACCAACGACGGGCCGGTGGATTACCCGCACTTCTGTGCCGCCGCCGGACGCAGCGTCGTGCGTGGCGAGGCTGACCTTGCCATCGTGATGGGTGGCAGCGGCCAGGGTGAGGCGATCGCCGCCAACAAGGTCCGGGGCGTCCGAGCCGCCCTGTGCCATGACGAGTTCACGGCCAGGTTCGCCCGGCTGCACAACGATGCGAACGTGCTGTCCCTCGGGGCTCGCATCCTGGGAGAGGCGCTGGCGCTCGCCGTCATCGACGTCTTTCTCGCCACCGAGTTCGAGGGTGGACGCCATCAGCCCCGCATCGACCAGATTGTGCAGATCGAGGACGAGGAAGCCGGTTGACCCGCGCGACAATGGGCCCATGGGCTTCAACCCCAACCGCCCCCACCGGCGCACCAACGCCGACTACGCCATCGTCGTCGCGGCGTTCATCTTCATGATCGCCCTGGTGATGTGGGGCCTCGGTGGTCTTTGACCACCGAGTGTGGGACGACGACACCGTCGAGGTGCGTCGCATCCAGCCGTTCCAGGCTCTCAAGCAGTACCAGTGCCCCGGCTGCAACCAAACCATCGAGCCCGGCATCGGCCACATCGTGGCCGTTCCCCGCCTCGAACCCGACCTTCGACGTCACTGGCATCACGGATGCTGGGAGAACCGCCGCCGCCGCCGACCAGGCAGGGCATAGCGCAACGGCCTCAGAAGGCCGCTGTCAGCACCTCGACGACGCCGCCCATCACTCCGGCCACGTCGAAGCGAAGCTCATCGGCACGCATCCCGGACTCCTCGAGCCAGGCCATCGCCAGGCGACGAATGCGCGCACGCTTGGCCGCGGTGACAGCCTCGAACGGCGAGCCGAACGCGTCGGACGACCGTGTCTTGACCTCGCAGAACGCGAGAAGGTCTCCCTTTCCCGCGATGACGTCCAGCTCACCCTGTCGACAGCGCCAGTTGCGGGCCAGAATCCGGTAGCCGTTGTCGAGATACCACCTCGCCACCGCTTCCTCGCCGGCCGCCCCCAGGGCACGCCGGGCATCCGTCACGCTCAGACCTCTTTCTTCGGCAACTCCTCGACGTTGACGTCGCGGAAGGTCACAACGCGCACCGAGCTCACGAATCGACTGTGGCGATACATGTCCCAGACCCACGCATCGCGCAGCTCCAGCTCGACCCAACTGCGTCCGCCCTCGTCGTGGACGGTCGAGATGACCTCGTTCGCCAGATAGAAGCGGCGCTCGGTCTCGACCACATAGGAGAACATGGGACACACGTCCCGGTACTCCTGATAGAGCCGAAGCTCGATCTCGGCCTCATAGCGTTCGAGGTCCTCTTCGCCGCCCACCCTGCAACTGTACGCGGCGCGCCGAGGAAAGTTACAGGAACGCCGGGCGCGACGGCGGCCAAATTCGTGCAATGGCCCGCCCCACAACCGTATCGAGCTCGATGGTGCCGAACAGCCGGCTGTCGAGCGACCGGGATCGGTTGTCCCCCATCACCCAGAGCTCGCCCTCGCCCACCGCCACCGGACCGAAGGAGCTCGTGACCGTTCCCTTCGGAAGGTACGGTTCGATCAGCCGACGACCGTCGACATAGAGATGACCTCCTCGGGCCTGCACCATCTCGCCCGGGAGGGCAATCACCCGTTTGATGTACTCATCGGCCGAGGGTGGACGAATGCCGAGCGACTGCAGCACCCACGCACCGGCGCCGGCATCGGCCTTCTTGGGACACGGCGCCTTCGGCGGACAGTCGAAGACCACCAGATCACCACGTCGCGGGTCATGGAGGCGCAGGGACAGCTTCGATGCGAGGATGCGATCTCCGACCTCGAGCTGGGGAACCATCGACTCGGAAGGAATGAAATAGGCCTGCACCACGAAGGTGCGAACCAGCGACACGCCCACGACGGCAACCACAGCCATGACGGCCAGCTCGCGATACACACGACGACGCCCGGAACGGACGGATCGGCGAGAGCGCCCCGCTCCCAACGGCTTGGAAGCGGCATGCCCGAAGATCAACGAGCGGCTCGCTTCTCCTTGATCTTGGCAGCCTTCCCGACGCGGTCACGCAGGTAGTAGAGCTTCGCCCGACGCACGTCGCCCAGGGTGACGACCTCGATCTGTTGGATGATGGGCGAGTGAACGGGAAATGTCCGCTCCACGCCGACACCGAAGCTCACCTTGCGCACCGTGAACGACTCACGCACTCCTGAGCCCTGACGGCGGATGACCACCCCCTGGAAGAGCTGCACGCGCTCCCGCGTGCCCTCGACAACCCGAACGTGCACCTTCAAGGTGTCGCCGGGGGCGAAGGACGGGACGTCGCTGCGCAGACTGGTGCGGTCGATCAGATCAGTGGGATTCATGGCTCGCTCGGTTCCTCAGAAGCTGCTGGGAGCATCCCATCATAGGGGCCCAGATCGAAAGCAGCCAAGATTGCCCGATCCTCATCGCTCAGGCCCCCGCGTCGGGCGATCAGATCGGGGCGCCGCTCGAGGGTTCGGGCCAGGGCCATGGCCCTGCGCCATCGGGCGATTCCTGCGTGATCGCCCGATCGCAACACGTCGGGAACCACCATCCCGTCCAGCTCGGCGGGCCTCGTGTACTGCGGGTACTCGAGCAGCCCGTCGCTGAAGCTCTCCTCGGATGCCGAGTCCGCGTTGCCCATGACCCCGGGCACGAGGCGTCCCACCGCCTCCAGAACGACCATCGCTGCGACCTCGCCGCCACCGAGCACGTAGTCACCGATCGAGAGCTCGTCATCGACCAGATGCGCACGCACACGCTCGTCGACACCTTCATAGCGACCGCAGAGCATCGAGAACCCCGGGCCCTCCGCCAGCTCACGAGCCAGGGCGTGGTCAAAGGGGCGACCGGCGGGACCGAGGAGGAACAACGGCCGAGGCGGCCGGAAAAGCTCCACCGCGGCGAAGATCGGCTCGGCCATCAGCACCATGCCCGCTCCCCCGCCGTAGGGGGCATCGTCGACCGATCGGTGCACATCGCCGGCCGTGGCCCGAAGGTCGTGCACCTGAAGATCGAGCAGGCCGCTCGCCTGCGCCTTGCCCAGGAGGGAGGCTCCGGCGAACGACTCGACCATGTCCGGAAAGATCGTCAGGACGGCCACTCGAAGCGCCATGATCAGCCCAGCTCGAAGAGACCGGCCGGCGGGTCGATGACCACCCGACCGTCCTCGAAGGACACGACAAAGCAGAGCGGCACAAGGCTCCCGTTGTCGAGGGTCAACAGATCACTCGCAGGATTGATCTCGAGACCGTCGACGAGGCCGTGGCAGGTGCCGTCGATGCCGAACACCTCGGCGCCGATCAGCTCGTGGGCCCACATCACCTCGTGGTCGTCGATGGGCGCTGCCAGAAGCAGCGATCCGTGCAGCACATCAGCGTCCTCGCGGCTGTCGACGCCTGCGAAACGAACGATGAACCGGTGTCGAAGCGGGCGCGCGGCGATGACCGAAAGACATCGGCCCTGAGGTGTGGACAGCGTCGACCCGGGCGCAACGCGTTCGTGACGGTCGGTGGTCAACGTGACGATCACCTCGCCGCGAATCCCGTGGGGCCGATCGATACGGCCCACCTCCAGTAGGTCAGTCGACGAACTCGACGTCAACCTCCGCCTCGTCACGGACCGCCGCAGCGCGCACAACGGTACGGATCGAATTTGCCACTCGACCTCGTTTGCCGATGACGCGGCCCATGTCGCCATGCCCGACATGAACGTTGAGGCCAACGCGTCGACCGTTGTCGGTGACGTCGACCGCCACCGAATCGGGGTCGTCGACGAGGCTGCGCACGACATACTCGAGCACGTCGCGGGCCGTGGCAGCCGCAACGCGGTTCGGGTCGGACCCGACCTCGTCGTCGGACTCGGTGAACTCGTTCACTTGGCCTTCCCGGCCATGAACTGCTCCCATGCCCCGGACTCCTTCAACAGCAGCTGAACCCGATCGGTCGGCTGCGCTCCCTTGTTGAGCCAGGCGATGGCCTTGTCGTTGTCGATCATCACCCGCGAAGGGTCCTGGAGTGGCTCGTAGGTGCCGATGATCTCGAGAAAGCTCCCGTTGCGTGGAGCACGAGCATCTGCGGCAACCAATCGATAGGTGGGCTTCTTCTTCTTCCCCATCCTCATGAGGCGGAGCTTGACGGCCACGTGGTGGTCTCCTCGTTAGTTCAAATCGTTGAAATTGGGCAGTTCGTTCAAATTCGGCATGCCAGGCAGAGACGGCATACGCCGCTTGCCCTTCTTGTTGTTCTTCGTGCTCTTCGTCTTCCCTGCGCCGCCGAAACGCTTCATCATCTTGGACATTTCCTTGAACTGCTTGAGCAACTGGTTGACCTCGGTTGTCGAGGTGCCGCTCCCGTTCGCGATACGAGTTCGGCGTGAACCGGAGATGAGATCGGGTTTGCTTCGTTCCTCGGCGGTCATCGAGCGGATGATCGCCTCGACTCTTCCGATTTCATTCTCGCCTACCTCGGCGTTCTTCAACTCCTTTGGGATGCCAGGCATCATACCGATGATGTTCTGCAAAGGCCCCATCTTGCGAATCTGCTGAAGCTGGTCGAGGAAATCGTCGAGGGTGAAGTTGCCCTCCAACATGGCCTGTTCGGCACGCGCCGCCGACTCGGCATCGTAGGTCTGCTCGACCTTTTCGATGAGCGTGAGCACATCGCCCATGCCGAGGATGCGGTCGGCCATACGGTTCGGATGGAACTGATCGAAGTCGGCAACCTTCTCGCCGGTGGAGGCAAAGGCGATCGGTCGCCCGATGACCTCCTTGATCGAGAGCGCCGCTCCGCCACGGGCGTCGCCGTCGAGCTTGGACAAGATGACCCCGTCGAGCGCCAGGGCGGCGTGGAACGCCTCGGCGACTCCCACCGCATCCTGGCCGGTCATCGCGTCGATGACCAGGAAGGTGTAGTCGGGTTGGACCGCCGCTGACACCTGCCGCACCTGGTCCATCATCTCGGCGTCGACGGCGAGCCTGCCGGCCGTGTCGACGATGCACACGTCGCGGCCCCGATCACGGGCCGCCTCGATGCCCGCACGGGCCACCGAAACCGGATCGGAGGCCTCGCTGAACACCGGTACGCCCACCTGGCCACCCAGGACACGGAGCTGCTCGACCGCCGCCGGCCGCTGGAGGTCGGCCCCGATCAGGATCGGGTTGCGGCCCTGTTGCTTGAACCAGCGGGCGAGCTTGGCAGTGGCGGTCGTCTTTCCCGCACCCTGAAGACCTGCCATGAGCACGACCGTGGGAGGACGGGAGGCATAGGTGATGCGAAGCACCTCACCGCCGAGGATGGTGACGAGCTCGTCATGGACGATCTTGATGACCTGTTGGTCAGGCGAGAGGCTCTTCGAGAGATCGGCGGCGAGGCAACGGGCCTTGATGCGTGCCAGCAACTCCTTGACGACCGCAAGGTTGACGTCGGCCTCGAGCAGCGCAAGGCGAATCTCGGCAAGGACCTCGTCGATCTCGGCTTCACCGAGACGGCCACGACCACGCAGCCTGGTGAAGATGCCTTCGAATCGATCGGACAGTGAATCAAACATGGGCTGTTCAGCCTAATGGGTCGACAACCCATCGGAATACCGGGTCACACGGCGCGAAGCTGTTCCTGTCCGGTATCGGTCAGACGTGTCTGGAGGAGAGGCGTCGTGGTCGTGGGCGTGCCGACCAGGTCGTCGTACCAACGACGCAGCGCTGCTCGGTTCTGTGCCCCGGTGCGAGGCGCCACCAGCATGCCGATGCCGAGACCGAGGGCCAGCATCGTCAAGCGGCGAAAGCCCACGAGGCGTCCCGCCCGGAAACCCAACTTGAATGAACCGGACGTGGCCTTGGTGGTCAACCTGGTCGTGCCGAAGAGCACCTTGAGGGTCAGAACCAGTGGACGGGTGAGTAGCCAAATCATGAGAACAGCGCCTCCACAAACTCATCGGGGTCGAACGCCACCAGATCGGCAGCTGCTTCTCCCAAACCAACCAACTTCACCGGTATGCCTAGTTCAGACTGGATGGCCAACACAATGCCACCCTTGGCCGACCCGTCGAGCTTGGTCAACACCACCCCCGTGACCTCGACCGCCTCGGCGAACTCCCGAGCCTGGGTGAGGCCGTTCTGGCCCGTTGTGGCGTCGAGCACGAGGAGCACCTCGGTCACATTCCCCGGGGGCTTCTCCGCCACCCTGCGGACCTTCCTCAGCTCCTCCATCAGGTTGACCTTGGTGTGCAGACGCCCGGCCGTGTCGGCCATGACCAGGTCCACGCCCCGAGCGGCCGCCCGTTGGATCGCGTCGAAGATCACCGCGCTGGGGTCACTTCCCTCGGCGCCGCGCACCACATCGACGCCGGCGCGCTCGGCCCACATGCCCAACTGCTCCGCTGCAGCAGCGCGGAAGGTGTCGCCCGCTGCCAGGAGCACCGAGCGCCCATCGGCATGCTCACGCGAGGCGAGCTTGCCGATGGTGGTCGTCTTGCCCACACCGTTCACGCCCACGAACAGCCACACGCTGGGCGCGGTGTCCGCAAGGCGCAGGGAGCGGTCGTCGACGAACAGGCGGGCCTTGATGTCGGCCTTGAGTCGTTCGATGAGGTCGGCGGACTCGGTCAGCCCGAGCGTCGTGACCTGATCGCGCAACTCCTCGATGAGCGAGGCGGTCAGGGTTGCGCCCACATCCGCCCTGATCAGCGCCTCCTCGAGCTCAACCCAGGTCTCGGGGTCGATCTTCGAGCGCGAGAGCATCGAGACCACGTAGCCCGACAGCAGCCCTCTGGCCTTGCCGAGGCGGTCCCGGAACCTCGGCGCGGCAATCTCTGCCAACTCGTCCTCGAGGGTGACCTGGGCAAGCGCATCCTCGATCTCGGCGACCGTCTCGATGTCGGGGGTGAGCTCCGGCTCGGGCGCGAGGGCAACCCCGGATGAGGGCTCGTTCATCTCGAAATCATCGACGGGCAGAGGGCGAAGGCCTCCCGTGCCGTTGGCCGGAGGGGGCGTGTCGAGATTGAGGATCTCCTCGTCGGAGCGCCCACGTCGAGAGCGTCGGACCACAAGGGCGCCCGCCGTGACAAGCACGACGATCGACAGGGCAATGATCAGAATCACGATCTCCACGCGGGCAGCCTACTCAAGCCGGGACGGTGGGTTCCTCAAGGATCGAGGGCCCGGTTTCACGACGTGGTCGTCACCCGTTCGCTCACCACGCGCGAGGAGCCGCCGGGTTCCATCGTGACGCCGTAGAGCGTGTCGGCGACCTCCATGGTCCGCTTCTGGTGACTGACGATGAGGAGCTGCGCGTCCTGGCGGAACTCGCCGAGCAGGTCGAGGAAGCGGTGCAGGTTGACGTCGTCGAGGGCCGCCTCGACCTCGTCCATGAGATAGAAGGGCGAGGGGCGGCTTCGGAACACCGCAAAGAGGAACGCCATGGCCGTGAGCGAGCGCTCGCCACCCGACAACAACGAGAGCTTGCGCACGTTCTTGCCCGACGGCCTGGCCTCGACCTCGATACCGGTCTCCAACAGGTTGGAGGGGTCGGTGAGCCTCAGCGAGCCCTGCCCGCCGGGAAAGAGCGTCTCGAACAACTTGGTGAAGTTCTCGCTCACGTCGACGAACGCCGCTGCGAAGACCGACTCGATCTCGGCATCCACGACCTTGATGACCTTTGCCAACTCCCGCCGGCTCGCCTTCACGTCCTCGAGCTGGGCTTCGAGGAAGTCGTGGCGCTCCTGCAACGCCGCGTGCTCCTCGAGCGCGAGCGGGTTGATCGGCCCCATGAGGCGCAGCTCACGTTCGAGATCGCGCAGCCGAGCAGGAGCGCCGACCCCCTCGGGGAGCGGTGGACACGGCGTGGCCATGGCAACCTCGGGCTCCCGATCGAGATCACGGCGGAGCGTGTCGACCGCCGCCTCGACGCGAAGCTCGATCTCCTGAACCTCGAGCTCGGACCGACGGGCATGTTCACGCACCGCCTCGAGACGGCGCTCTGCTTCCCCCCGCTCCCTGCGGAGTCGATCGAGCCGATCGGTCGTTTCCCGCACGGCCTCGGACTGCAGCCGACGACGTTCGTGCAAATCACCCAGCATCTCCTCGACCCACCGCGCACGCTCGGCCAGGAAGGCCGAGAGTCGATCGGTTGCAAGCAGACGCCGATCGAGCTCGACCCGTCGCTCCTCGGCCTCGGCGCGCTCGGCGACATTGCGGGAAAGTCGCTCGTTGACCTCGCTCAGGCGCGCCTGCAGATACGAACGCCGCGTCTCGAACCCCGTTGCCCGAACCTCGAGATCGGTGCGCAACGCCCCCACCGCCGCGACCCGCTCATCGATGCGGGTACGGGCCTCGTGCATCGCTCGACGCTGGTCGGCGACACGCGCCTCCTCGGCCTCGTGCAGCGGAAGCTCTGCCGCCAAGCCCTCCACGATCGCCTGTTCGCCCTGCGTGCGCTGCACGAGCTCCCCATGATGGCGACGCAGTTCCGCGATCTCGTTCGTGAGATCACGCAGCTCACGGCCGATCCGTTCGCTCGTCGTGATTGCAGCGGCGTGACGACGCTGGTTGTCGTCACGTTGTGCCAGAGCCCCGGCCTCGATCTCACGCGCGACCCGCAGCTCCTCACGAGCCCTGCCGAGCGCAGCATCGGCGGCATCGGCCACAACGGCGGCGGTGGCAGCTCGCTGCGCTGCCTCGTCCAGTGCAGCTCCGGTCGCGCCGGCGCCGGTCTGGCCGACTCGCCAACCGTAGGGCCCGAAGCAGTCACCCGATCGGGTGACCACGACAAGCGCCGGATGGGCAACAGCGACGTCGAGTGCCTCGGCCCACCCGCCCGAGACCATGACCGCATGGCTCAACAGGGCATCGAGCATTCCCCCAAGACGCGGCTCCCGAGCCCGAACATGCGGGCGGACGGCCTGGGCAGCACCCGACAACTCCGGGGGCAGCGGCGCCCTCGCCTCGCCGCTCTCGACGCCGGCCCCCATGGCCAGGATCGCTCCGCTCGTGCCTTCGAGCACCTGGAGTGCCCGTCGGGCGCCTTCGACGCCTCCGCCCACGACGACGGCCGACATCCCGGGACCCACCGCGGCCTCGAACGCCAACTCCCAGCCCTCGTCGACCTCGACGAGATCGAGCAAGGTGCCCAGAACGCCATCGACCCCCGACAGGCTTTCCGCTCCGGCCCGTGCCCGTGCCTCGTCGAGCGCCAGCCCCAGTGCCTCCGCGCGTGCCGACCAGGCATGCCGATCGGCGTCGGCCTCACGCAAGGCGACCTCGGCCCGTTCGACATCGGCCTCGGCAGCGGAGCGTCTTTGGATCGCCGCTTCGGCTGCCGAACGGTTCGAGGCGAAGGTCCCTTCGGTCGCCGACGCCTCGTCGGTCACCCGGCGGGACTGCGCGTCGAGGTCGCCGGCCTTGCGAGCCAGGGCCTCCAATCGCCCATTCAGTCGGGCCGTCTCGGACTCGCCGCGCTCCACGCCTTGGCGCAGGGCGACCAACCGGGCTCGGATCTCACCGGCTCGACTCGTGGGAACGGAGACCTCGCTTCCCCACGTCTCGTCGAAGCCGGCTCGCTGCGCCGCGAGCTCCGTCTCCGCGTCCATGACCTTCCCCACCTCGGGAAGGAGCGCCTCTGCCTCGGCCTCGACGGACGCGAGCTCAACGGCCAGGCGGGCCGACTCGGCCTCGAGCGAGGCGATGACCGCCTGGTCGATCATGGAGGCCCGATCCCGCTCGATGCCTCGACGGCGTTCCGCCAACAAGGTGACCATCCCCCGGGCCCGCTCACCGAGGCGCTCGACTCGCACCAGGATGTCACTCAGGTCCTGTGCGCCCATGGCGGAGAGCTCGGACTCGGTCCCCAGCACTGAGACGTCGAGTTGGGCCAACCCGGCCTTGATGCCCGCCTCCTCCGTGGTCAGACGGTTGCGGGCCTCCATCCCGGTCTGCAGCCGAGTGGTGAGTCCGCTCAGCTCACGACCCGCGAGGTGCAGACGAAGGGCCTGCAGCTCGTCGAGCAGTGACCCGTGTCGACGCACGGCCTCGGCCTGGCGCTCGAGTGGGCGAATCTGGCGACGCACCTCGCGCACGAGGTCGGCGAGGCGCAGGAGGTTCGCCTCGGTGGACTCCAACCGGCGCTCGGCCTTCTCCTTGCGCCTCCGGTACTTCAGGACACCTGCCGCCTCCTCGATGACGAGCCGGCGATCCTCGGGCCGAGCGTTGAGGATGGTGTCAAGCTGGCCCTGGCTGACGATCACGTGCTGTTGGCGACCGACTCCCGAATCGGAGAGCAACTCCTGCACGTCGAGGAGTCGACAGGACGCGCCGTTGATCGCGTACTCGCTGTCGCCGTTGCGGAACAGGGTGCGACGAATGGTGATCTCCGCCAGATCGAGACCCAGGGCGCCGGAGGCGTTGTCGATCGTCAGGCTCACCTCCGCGCGCCCGAGCGCGGCACGTCTGGCCGTGCCGGCGAAGATGACATCGTCCATCTTCGAGGAACGCACCGTCCGCGGGCCCTGTGCTCCGAGCACCCAGGCGACCGCGTCCACGATGTTGGACTTCCCGCTGCCGTTGGGGCCCACCACGACCGTGATGCCCGGTTCGAGCTCGAGCGTGGTGGTCTCGGCAAAGGACTTGAAGCCCTTGATGGTCAGGGTCTTGAGATACACGCCACCTCAAAGGGTTGTTCGGTCTGTTCACACCTGACAGGACGGACAGAAATAGGTCGAGCGACTGCTCCACTTCTCGCGCACCACCACGCCACGACAACGGCGACAGGCGTCACCCTCGTGGGCGTACACCTTGTGCTCCGACTGGTAGTTGCCCATACGGCCGTAGAGGTCACGATACTGCTCGTCGGCGAGCGACGAGCCACGAAGCTTGACGGCATCGTGCATGATCTCGACGATCGCCCGGTAGAGCCGACGCACCTCCTGGGTGGTCAGCGTCTCGGTGTTTCGGTCGAAACGAAGTCCGGCTGCCCACAGGATCTCGTCGCTGTAGAGGTTGCCGATGCCGGCGATGAACTTCTGATCCATGAGCAGGGTCTTCAACTTGGTCTTCTTCGCGATGATTCGTGCGCCGAAGAGGTCCCAGCTCATGACATCCTCAACCGGATCGAACCCCATCTCGAGCAACTCGGGCGCCTCGGTTGCGATGGCGTCGTTCGCGATGACGAACACCTCCCCGAAGGTGCGGGGATCGATGAACCGGATCTGTCCCCCTTGGGTGAAGGTGATCACCACATGGGTGTGCGGGGCCATCGGCTCCCTGGCCTGCACCTTGAGCAGTTGGCCGCTCATGCCCAGATGGATGACCAGGGTGTCGTTGTCACCCACGGCAACCAGGAGGTACTTGCCCTTGCGGGAGACCGCGGAGATCTTCTCGCCTTCGAGCCGCTCGATCAGTTCCTTGGCTGCTGCGTGGCGACGGATCGCCCGCTCCCCGAACACCTCGACCGACTTGATGCGACGACCCACAACCTCCTTGTCGAGATCGCGGCGTATGGTTTCAACCTCGGGTAGTTCGGGCATCAGCTCTCCTGGCCTGCAGCGGACGAAAGTGGGGAATCGTGGAGGCCGATCTCGGCCCGAAGCGCGTCGCATGCGTCGCGTGCTGCGGCCTGTTCGGCCTGCTTCTTCGAGCGCCCCTCGCCTCGGCCCAGGAGGCGCTCATCGAGACGGACGACCGCTCGAAAGTGCTTGGCGTGATCGGGGCCCTCATCGACAACGTCGTAGGTCGGCATCGCGTCGAGATGGCGGGCGGCCAGCTCCTGCAGGCGGGTCTTGTGGTCCTGGCCACCGGGTCCGGTCGAGGCCTCGGCGATGCGGTCACCCAACAGCCGAAGGATGAGCTCCGACGCTGCAGGCCAACCGCCGTCGAGGTACACCGCTGCGATGACCGCCTCGATGGCATCGGCCAGAATCGACGGCTTCTCCCGACCTCCCGAGGCATCCTCGCCTTTCCCGAGCAACAGCGCCGAACCGAGATCGAGCTCGCCTGCCACCTCCGCAAGGGTCGCCGCCGAGACGATCGAGGCTCGGACCTTGGCCATCTCCCCCTCGAGGAGATCAGGGTAGTTTCGGTAGAGGTGATCGGTCACCACGAGCCCCAGCACGGCATCACCCAGAAACTCGAGCCGCTCGTTCGAGATGTTGCCGGGGGCCTCCGCACACCAGGAACGGTGCGCCATCGAGGCAGGGAGCAGGCCCGGATCGTTGAACGTGCGACCAAGTCGCGCGGCCAGGGCCTTCAGTTCGGGACTCGAGATCGGGTCGGAAGTCAGTGTCCGTGCCCAACCACTAGATGAGCTTGGCGCAAACGTAGTCGACGGTGTCACGAATCGTCTTCAGATCTGCCAGGTCCTCGTCCTCGATCCGAAAGCCAACCGTGCGCTCGCCGAGCTCCTCCTCGATCGCCTCGACCAACTCGATGAGCGCCAGGGAGTCGGCCTCGAGGTCATCCGCATACGACTGACCCTCGGTGATCGTCTCGACGTCGATCTCCAGAATGTCCGCGAGACGATCCCGGATCAGTTCAAGGACCTCGGATCGGTCCATCTTTCCTCGTTCCACATGGGTCTCAGCAGGCACCAACAGCTCCCGGCGACAAGATACGGACTAAGCGGGGGAAGTATACGACATCCCGCCCTTGCCCGCTTGTGAATGCTCCGGGGGCAGCGACCGGCACCGACGGCTCAGCAGCCCTGGAACTGACCTGGCCGGCGTTCGAGAACCGACATGATGCCCTCGCCCGCGTCCTTGGTGGCCCCGAGGCGCATCTGCTCCGCCGCCTCGAGGCGGGTGACCTGACGGAGGCGATCGGCAAGACCGGTTCGCAAGGTCCGGTTCATCGCACGCAGGGCAAGCGGCGCCCCCTCGGCGATCTCCGCGGCAAGCGCCATGGTCGTCTCACGCAACTGGTCGGCGGGAACGCAGAGATCGGCCATGCCCATCTCGACGGCTTCCTCGCCACGAAAGCGGCGTCCCGTGAAGAGCACCATCGCGGCCTTCGACGGTCCGAGCTGTTCGGGCAGCGTCACCGAGAGGCCGAAACCCTGATGAATGCCGAGCTTGGCAAAGTTGGCCGAGAAGCGGGCCTCGGGACAGGTGACCCGGATGTTGGCGGTCATGGCCAGGCCCAGACCGCCGCCGATCGCCGGCCCCTGCACCGCTGCGATCCAGGGGAGATCGACCGAGCACAAGCGGGCGGCGCCTTCGTAGAGCTGGTCGGTCAGCGAGCGACCCCCTTGGCCCTGCAGGATGTTCTCCTCGCCATCCGCCTCACCGGAGCCACCGAAGTTGGCTCCCGCACAGAACGAGCGGCCCTGCGCCGCGACCACCGCGACGCTGATGGCGACGTCGCCTGCCGCCTCCTCGAGCGCTGAGGCCACCCCGTTGACCAAGGCGGGCGAGAGGTAGTTGTGCGGCGGTGACTGCATCTCGATGAGCGCCACGCGCCCATGACGTTCCATGACTACGGACATGACGGGTTCCTCCTCAGGAAGGGTGGTGCTTACGGGTCCTTCAGGACGGGTGGTGCTTGCGGGTCGTGCTTCAGGACGGGTCGGCTCAGCTCAGGTCGATGTAGATGTTCTTGGGCTGGGTGTACAGACCGAGTGCCCATTGGCCGCCCTCGCGTCCGGAGCCACTCTGCTTGAAGCCGCCGAAGGGCGCCGTGTGGGGAACGGTGCCGTAGCTGTTGACCCATACGTTGCCGGCTCGAATGCGGCGAGCCACACGATGTGCCTTGCTCACGTCACGGGTCCACACGCCGGCAGCAAGTCCGTAGGGGGTGTCGTTCGCCCGACGTACGAGGTCGTCCTCATCGGTGAAGGGCAGGACCGCAACCACGGGGCCGAAGATCTCTTCGCGCACCAACTCGGAATCCTCATCGGCATGCACGACCACCGCCGGGTTGACGTACCAACCCGACTGAAGATCGGCGGCAGCCGGACGGTCGCCGCCGCAGACGAGCTCGGCGCCCCCCGCGGTCGCCCGCTCCAGGATGCCCTCGACTCGATCACGATGGACGCTGGTGATGAGCGGTCCCAGCACGGTGCCTGCCTTGGCCGGATCGCCCACGGGAAGCATCTTGGCCATGGCCGAGACGCTGTTGACCACATCGTCGAGCACGCTCTCCTCCACGAAGAGGCGGCTCCCCGCGACACAGGCCTGGCCGGTCAGGGCGAAGGCGCCGAGCGCTGCGCCCATGCCCACCCGCGAGAGATCGGCATCGGCGAACACGACGTTCGGCGACTTGCCACCGAGCTCGAGGGCCACGGTCACCAGGTTCTCCGCAGCGAGCTTCGAGACCTCACGGCCGGCCGATCGAGAACCCGTGAAGCTCACCCGATCGACATCGCGATGACTCACGAGCGCCTGGCCCTGCTCGACGCCGCCGAGCACCACGTTCACCGTCCCGGGCGGCAGTCCGGCCTCGGCGCACAACTCGGCGAAGCGCAACGCAGGGAGGGAGGCGAGGGGCGAGGGTTTCACGATCACGGTGTTGCCGGTGGCAAGCGCGGGGCCAACCTTGGAGCCGAGAAAAGGGACGGCGTGTTGTAGGCCGTCAGGATGGCGACCACGCCGTAGGGTTCGGGAACCACGTAGTCGAGTGCCCCGTTGGAGGTCAGCGGCACGACCTCGCCGCCGAACTTGTCGATCCAGCCGGCGTAGTAGGACAGGTTCTTCGCCAGCGAGGCAACGGAGAAACGCTTCGCGATGTCGAGTGGAACGCCGTTCTCGGCGCTCTCCAGCTCGCCCAGGGCGGCGGCGTCCCGCTGCACGAGTGCCGAAAGCTTCTCCAGGACCTTCTGTCGCCTGCCGGGCGAGGTTGCTCCCCACTCCCCCTCGAAGGCCGCTCGCGCGGCGGCAACCGCCTGGTTGACGCCCTCGATCGAGGTTGCAGGCAGTTTGCACAACGTCTCGGCGGTGGCCGGGTTCTCGCAGACGAACGAATCCCCTCCCTCTTCCCAGATGCCGTTGATGAAAGCTGCCAGTGGCGGCAAGGTGATGCTCACGGGACCCCCCCGATCAGTTGAACGTCCTTGACACTTTCGAAGGACGCGGATGATACTGCCTGGCATCGGTCCTCTGGGCAAGCGCGTAGGGCATTCGGGGGAATGTCCTGCGTTCGGGGGAACGCCAACGGGGGGATGTCGCAATGACCAGAGCGTCCATGTTCTACCTGCCCACCATCGGGAGCCGCACCGAGATCGAGCAGGGTTTCGCCGGCCTGCGCCCCGACCTCTACCAACGCATGTTGCGCGAGCTGACCGAGCAGGCACAGCTCGGCGATGAGCTGGGCTATCACTCCGTCAACTTCACCGAGCACCACTTCCACATCGAGGGCTTCGAGATCTCGAACAACCCGGTGATGCTCGACCTCTACATCGCCATGCAGACCGAGCGCATCCGTGTCGGCCAACTGGGCATCGTGTTGCCGGCCGAGAACCCGATCAGGGTGGCGGAGAACATCGCCATGCTCGACCACATGTCGGGCGGGCGGGCCAACGCCGGCTTCGCCCGCGGGTACCAACGGCGTTGGGTCGACACCATGGCCCAACAGGCCCATGGTGTGCGAGGGGTCCAACCCCAGGAGCACGGCGCGGTCGACGAGGCCAACCGGGCGGCGTTCGAGGAGTGCTTCCATGTGATCAAGCGCGCCTGGACCGAGGACATGATCAGCGCACAGGGCGACTTCTGGCGCATCCCCGTCGCCGGCACGCCCTGGAACGTGGAATCGACCACGCGGTACGGGGGCGGCATCGAGAACGGTGAGGTGGCACAGCTGGGTCCCGTTCCCAAACCGCTGCAGAAGCCGCATCCGCCGATCTTCCAGCCGTTCGCATCATCGGAGCGATCCATTCGCTGGTGTGCCGAGGAGGGCATCACCGCCATTCTGCCGCCCTTGCATCCCGTGCTGGAGCAGCAGTTCACCGACATCTACGCCGAGGTCTCGGGTCGTGAACCGGGCGAGGGCATCGCCCTGTTGCGAGATGTCGTGGTCGCACCCACCGACGAGGAGGCCATGGCGCTGTGGATGGAAGGCCCGCTGTTCGGGTTCACGTCGTGGTTCAGCCCCTTCGGCTTCGACAAGGGACTTCCCCACCCCGAGACCGGCGCCATGCCCGACCTGCTCAACGACGGACTGGCCCTTGTCGGCTCGCCCTCGACGGTGGCGCGTCAACTCGAAGGCCTCTTCAATCGCCTGCCGTCGCGCTGGATCTTCGCCTGGGAATGGAACGGGCTCATCCCCCACGACAAGCTCATGCGCTCGATCGAGCTCTTCGCCACCGAGGTGGTCCCCAAGGTCACCGGAGGTCTCGAGGTTCCGGCGTCCAACGACAGATCATCCACCAACGACAAGTGAGGTCAGCACATGAGTGAGACGGGACGAGCTGCCCTGTTCTTCGGGCCGGGCAAGGACATGACCATCACCGAGTTTCCGGTGCCCGATCCGGAACCCGGCGCCATGGTGGTACGGGTCACCAGAGCCAACATCTGCGGCTCGGACCTCCACATCTGGCGCGGTGACGGCTGGCTCGGCGCCATGGCCCGCGAGGACGGTCGCATCATCGGCCACGAGATGACCGGCGTCATCCACTCCATGGGTGACGGCGTGGTCACCGACTGGGCGGGACAGCCCCTGGCCGAGGGCGACCGGGTCGTCTACCAGTACTTCGCCCCGTGCGGGAAGTGCCGATCGTGCCTGCGAGGCATGACCGAGGCCTGCTCCACGTCGTTCAAGGTGCTGCAGGGAAAGCCGAGCGTGTTCCCTCACTTCCGCGGCGCGTACGCCGACTACTTCTACGTCACCCCTCAGATGGCCGTGTTCAAGGTGCCCGACCAGGTCACCGACACGATGGTCGCCGGTGTGAACTGCGCCTTGGCCCAGGTGGTCATGGGCCTCGACCGCGTCGATGTCACGATGGGCGACACGGTGGTGATCCAGGGCGCAGGGGGTCTCGGTCTGTACGCGACAGCCGTCGCCAAGGAACGCGGCGCCGAGAAGGTGATCGTGATCGACGGGCTTGCCGATCGTCTTGAGCTGGCAAGGGCGATGGGCGCCGACGAGATCATCGACATGAGCGAGGTCACCAGCATGAACGACCGGCTGACACGGGTGAAGGAGCTCACCGGTGGGTGGGGCGCCGACGTGGTCTGCGAACTGGTCGGTCGCTCAGCGGCGATCTCGGAAGGATTGCCCATGCTCGGCCTGGGCGGACGCTACCTGGAGATCGGGACCTTCTACCCCGGCTCCAGCCTGGAGCTCGACCCCGGCCTGTTGGTGATGAAGAACATTCGCATCGAGGCCGTGGCCGCCTACGACGCCAACAGCCTGCAACAGGCGGTCTGCTTCCTCGACCGTCACGTGCACGACCTTCCCCTTGACCAGGTGGTGGTGGACTATCCGCTGGAGGCCATCAATGACGCCTTTGCCGACCAGGACGCAGGCAAGGTCACCCGCGCGTCGCTGGTCATGACCTAGGGAGTGACGATGGGCATGGAATGGCAGTACGCAGATGTGTGGGACGCGATCGCCGAGGTTCGCGGCGATGCGGCGGCGTTGATCCACGGCGAAACCCACCGCTCGTGGCGCGACTTCTCCGACCGGGCGGATGCGCTTGCCCGGTCGCTCGTCGAGGGCGGCGCGCAGCGCGGCGCCCGCGTCGCTCAGTATCTCTACAACTCGCCGGAGTATCTCGAGGTCAGCTACGCCACCTACAAGGCCGGATTGACCCCGGTGAACACGAACTACCGCTACCGCTCCGAGGAGCTCGCCTATCTGTGGGCGAATGCGGATGCCGTTGCCGTCGTGTTCCACGGGAGCTTCGCGGAGACCATCGAGACGCTTCGGGATCAGGTCCCCTCGGTGCAACGTTGGTTGTGGGTCGACGACGACTCCCTGCCCTGTCCCCCTTGGGCAGAGCCCTACGAGGCAATCGTCGGCGCCGGCAGTGACGGCTTCTACCTCCCCCCATGGGGCCGCAGCGGCGACGACATCGTCATGATCTACACCGGTGGCACCACGGGCATGCCCAAGGGCGTCATGTGGCGACATCACGACATGTTCCAGGCCTTCAACGCCATCGGCGACCCCGACTACGCCGACCTCGACTACGTGCGGCAACGTCTCGGGGGCCGGGCATCGGGTCCGATCGGCCTACCGGCCTCGCCCTTGATGCATGCAACGGGCTACATGTTCGCCAAGAGCATGCTGACCCAGGGTGGAACCGTGGTCACGTTGACCAACCGGTCCTTCGACGCCGCGGGCCTCCTTGACGTCGTCGCCCGTGAGAAGGTCGAGGCGATGGCGATGGTCGGCGACACCTTCGGTCAACCCATCCTCGAGGCCCTCGACGCCGAGCCGGGACGGTGGGATTTCAGCGCGCTGACCATGCTCGTGTCGGCCGGAGTGATGTGGAGCGCCCAGACCAAGGCCGGGCTCGCCGCCCACCTGCCCACCACGCTCATGGTCGATCTGCTCGGCTCCACCGAAGCCCACAACCTCGGAAGCGCGATCGCAACCCCCGAGGGCGTGACGGCGAAGTTCAACCTGGGACCACACGCCATGGTCGTCACCGAGGACAGGAAGCGGGCGCAGCCCGGGGAGTCGGGCTTGTTGGCCGTGGGCGGTCCCATGCCGCTCGGATACTTCAAGGACGACGACAAGACCGCCAAGACCTTTTGGATCGTCGACGGGCAACGGGTCTCGGTGCCGGGCGACTGGGCCCGTCTGGAGATGGACGGATCGATCACCTTGTTGGGACGAGGTTCGCTGTGCATCAACACCGGGGGCGAGAAGGTGTTTCCCGAGGAGGTGGAAGAGGCCATCGAGACGCACCCGTCCGTACGTGACAGCACGGTGATCGGCATCCCGGACTCGCGCTTCGGCGAATCCATCGCCGCCGAGGTCGAGCTCAATGACGGTGCGAGCGTCACCGCCGAGGAGCTCATCAAGCACGTGAAGACCCAGCTCGCCGGCTACAAGGCACCTCGCCACCTGTCGATCGTCGAGTCGGTCGGACGCCTGCCGAACGGCAAGGCCGACTACGCAGGCGTGCGCAAACGCATGATCGCATCGCTCGACTCCGCCACCACGAACTGAGGGGAATGCCATGCCCGCAACCATCATCTCGGCCGACAGCCACATCACCGAACCTCCCGACACCTACCTTCCACGCATCGACCCCAAGTACCGGGATCAGGCGCCGCATCTCGTGGAATACGAGACCGGTGACGTCTTCGTCGTGCCCGGGATGAAGGTTCCCGTCCCCATGGGCCTCGTCGCCGCGGCAGGACAGAAGCCCGAGGAGTTGCGCACCTTCGGGACGCACTTCGCCGACCTGCACCGAGGCGGCTGGGACCCGGTCGCCCGCCTGGCAGATCAGGATCGTGACGGCGTCGTCGCCGAGGTCATCTACCCCACGGTCGGCATGGCCATCTGCAACCATCGCGACATCGACTACAAGCGCGCCTGCATGCAGGCCTACAACCGCTGGATCGCCGAGTACTGCTCGAGCTCGCCCCAACGCCTGGTCGGGTGCGGGCAGACGGCCGTGCGGACGCCTCAGGAGGGAATCGCCGATCTTCACGAGATCAAGGCGCTCGGGCTGCGCGGGGTCATGCTGCCGGGACGTCCGGGCTTCGAGGACTACGACCATCACGACTACGACCCGTTCTGGGAAGCCGCCATCGATCTCGGGTTGCCGTTGTCGTTCCACGTGCTGACCACTCGCGACATGGCCCCGGTGCGGGGTCCGGCGATCAACAGCTTCGTGAACATCATCCGGGCCAACCAGGACGCCATCGGCACCTTGATCTTCTCGGGCGTGTTCGAGCGCAACCCCGACCTCAAGGTGGTCTGCGTGGAGGCCGACGCCGGCTGGGTGCCCCACTACATGTACCGGATGGACCACGCGTTCAACCGTCATCGCCATTGGCTCGCGGCCGCCACCCCGTTGACACGCATGCCCAGCGACTACTTCCGTGAGAACATCTACGTCACCTTCCAGGACGACTGGGTCGCCTTCCAGGTCGCCAACCTGTTGAACGACGAGCGC
Source organism: uncultured Actinomycetes bacterium (assembly GCA_963743945.1). Taxonomy (GTDB): domain Bacteria; phylum Actinomycetota; class Acidimicrobiia; order Acidimicrobiales; family CADCSY01; genus JACOTK01. The sequence goes on along the minus strand of CAVURO010000005.1, from coordinate 20,589 downwards.
CTCATGTGGGCCAACGACTTCCCGCACTCCGACTCCACCTGGCCATGGTCGCAGGAGATGCTCGCCGAGCACACCAAGGAACTCACCTCACGCCAAAAGGATCGTATTCTGCACGACAACTGCGCCGAGCTCTACGGCATCAACCTCTGAAGGCGACCTGTGACCGATCTGATGACCGAAGAAGCACTACGGGCCGAGGTCCGCGCGTGGCTCGATGAGAACTGGGACCCCGATCTGCCCTTGTTGCAGTGGCGGACCCTGCTCGCCGAATCCGGCTATGCCTTTCCCACCTGGCCCGTGGGGCTGTGCGGCAGGGGGTTGAGCCCCGAGATGGGCGCCGTCGTGTCCGAGGTGCTCAACGAAGTCGGGATCGTGGGTCCGGCCATCGGGGTGGGCATGTCGCTCGCGGCGCCCACCATCCTGGAGCACGGTTCCGAGGAGCTCAAGCGTCGGCTGTTGCCACCCATGGTGATCGGCGAGCACACGTGGTGCCAGCTGTTCAGCGAGCCCGGCAATGGCTCCGATCTCGCCGGCCTCACCACACACGCCGTGCGCGATGGCGACGAGTGGATCGTCAACGGTCAGAAAGTGTGGACCACCGGCGCCCATCACGCCGCCTACGGCATGCTGCTGGCCCGTACGGATTGGGACGTTCCCAAGCATCAGGGCATCACGTTCTTCGCGTTCCCCATGAACCAGCCGGGCATCGAGGTCCGTCCGCTGCGCCAGATGAACGAACGTTCCTCTTTCAACGAGGTGTTCATCACCGACGCCCGCGTCCCCCATGCAAACATCGTCGGTGAGCTGAACGGGGGCTGGAAGGTCGCACTGACCACCCTTGCCCACGAACGCGGGTTGGCCGCCGCCCTGATGGGCGCCATTCCCAAGATCACCGCAGGCAAGACCGCCATGGAGGCACTCGAAGAGGCGATGTCCTACCTCAAGACCTACGAGTGGTACCCCCAGCGCGCCGGACGCGCGGACATGGCGCCCGGGCAGGCCAAGGCACGCGGGGTCAACACCGATCCGATCATGCGCCAACACCTTGCGAAGCTCCACACCTTGGAGCAGACCTCGAAGTGGAACGCGCAGCGCGCTCGTGACGGGCGACGACTGGGCCGCCCGCCGGGACCGGAGGGCTCGCTCTCGAAGCTGGCCGCCAGCGAGATCGCCCGAACCGCCTCGGATGTGCACGCCAAGATTGCCGGCGCGCACGCCATGTTGTCGGGACCGACCTCGCCTGCCAACGGCATCATCGCCGAGGTGCTGGTCTCGACCCCGGCGGCCTCCATCGCCGGCGGCACCGACAACATCCAGAAGAACATCGTCGCCGAACGGGTCCTGGGACTGCCCAAGGAACCCGGTGACGACGCCACCCTGGCCTTCCGAGAGGTGCGCACGAACGCCGGTCGCCGTTGAGCAGCACACGCCTTCTTCCTTGAACGCGAGCTTCCTTGAACACGAGCTTCCTTGAACACGAGCTTCCTTGACCACGAGCGCGGATCGGGCCACGTGAACCGCTTGGATTCGCCCGACGGGCACGGGGTTCGACGATGACGGATTGGCGGACCATCGGCTCGGCCGTGGGCGATGACGGACGAAGGCGTTGCGGTTGGTGCCTGCAGGCGCCCGATTACGTGGCGTATCACGACGACGAGTGGGGCCGAGTCGTGTTCGACGATGTGCGCATCTACGAGAAGCTGTGCCTCGAAGGGTTCCAGTCCGGCCTCTCCTGGCTGACCATCCTGCGCAAACGTGAGGGGTTTCGCCGTGCCTTCTGCGGCTTCGTCCCCACCCAGGTGGCGTCGTTCACCGAGCACGATGTCGCCAGGCTGGTCGGTGATGCGTCGATCGTGCGCCATCGGGGAAAGATCGAGGCGACCGTCGCCAATGCACGCGCGACACTCGAGGTGCAGGCGAAGTTCGGCTCACTTGCCGCCCTGGTGTGGTCGTTCGAGCCGCCACGCAAGGGCCGCGCCGTCCCCCCCTCCCTCGGCGATCTGCCATCGATCACCCCGGAATCAACCGCGTTGTCCAAGGCGCTCCGCCGTTACGGCTTTCGCTTCATCGGGCCGACCACCGCCTACGCGGCGATGCAGTCGCTCGGGCTGGTCAACGACCACCTGCACGGCTGCCATGCTCGTACCACCTGCGAGAACGACCGTCGGGCCGCGATTGTCCCGCGGGCGTGATCGGGTCGACAACCTTCAGACGAAGATGTTGGGACCCTTTGCCTGGCTCACCCGATAGGCGGGGCCGCCGCCGACGACAACCGCCGCCCACATGATCTCTCGCTTGTACCTGGGCGTTCCCTCGGACTTCAGAACGGCACGAAACACGTTGTCGGCATGGGCCTTGGGCGTAGCCGGCTGGGTGTACATCCAGTCGTGGACAATGCCGCCCCAACGCTGCGGGTCCTCCCAGCGTCCCCATCCCGTCAACCTCTGAGCCCACACCGGGACCGAGGCCCCATCGGTTGTGTAACCGACGGGCACGTTGATGCGCTCGTTGCCGTTGACCAACACCACCAGCGGCTCGCCGAGGATCCAGAACCTGTCGTCACCCGCCTCCACCGGTTGGCCCACCGATCGCTTGACCCGGTCGACCCGATCGAAACGGCTCGGTCGCTTCTCGATCGTCGCTGAGATCATCGATGCCTCTCCGCCCACTCTGCCGCTCTTGTCCTGCCGGGACGCTCATTCGGGTCGGTCCCCATGAACAGGGCCCCTGCGGCGATCGGCGCATGTGGACCGCCCCCACTCCGCCCGGTCATGGCTTGTCCCACGCCCCGGGCCGGCTGAGCGCATCGTGCACATGATCGGGAAGCGCCCCCGAAGCCACATCGGCGAGGCTCACATGGTCGAGCACCTCTCGAATCCGTGCACGCGTGGCAACCCAAACTTCGCGCAGAGGCGCCGCGTGGCCCTCGAATCGCACCAGTTCGGGGCGAACACCCTGCACGTTGGCCAAGGGCCCTTCCAGGGCGCGGATGACATCGCCCACCGTCACCTCGTGAGCAGGCCGGGCGAGCCAGTAACCGCCCTCGGAGCCGCGGCGCGACGCCACGATCCCTGCGCTTCGCAACTCACCGAGGATGTTCTCGAGAAACGCATCGGGATGTCCTGCAAACCCGCCAGCTCCTCGCCCTTCATCGGTGATATATCCGGTCGGGCGGCAAGCTCCGTCAGGGCGCGCAGCGCGTAATCGACCTTTGCCGAGACCCTCATAGCCGGAGATTCTCGCACGCCGGTCCGCGACGCGCCCCACCGCCAAGCTCCCAAAGTTGGGCGCTGTCGACCCGGCACGAGCGCTGCGGTATTGTGCCTCCCGTCGTCGCCGCCGACCAACAAGACCGTCGACCGTCAGTGCATCCCCCCCGTGCTCAACTCATGACTGGAGGATCGCATGTCCGAGCAAGACCCCAAAGGTCCCCACGACTACGGCGGGCAGTCCGAACAGCAGGCTTTGCGGGCCATCGCCGGACTCGTCAACCGACTCCCGCACCTCCAGTGCCTGGAGTTGTCCCAGCGCAGGGAATTGCTCTTGGGGCTCGGGCTGACGACCGCCCAGATCTCCTGGGTGACGGACCTGCTCGAACGGCCTGGCCCACGCCTGCATGCCGATCTTCCCGAGGAGATCTTCGACCCGTCGGCGCCCTGCCCCATCCCCTGGCGTCCCACCGTGTTGACGCCGGTCTTCTGGGGCAGACAGCTCTTCGAGGCCGATGACTGCCTGCCGGTTCCTCTGCGGGTCTACTACCCGAGTCTGGAGGGATCGGTGCAGAACGCGCCGATCCTCGAACCCTGTGGTCAGTACCCGTTGATCCTCTTTCTGCACGGGCACTGCTCGAGCGAGGAGAACCATGTGCACCGCTGGGAACGGATGCTTGCCCAACTCGCAAGGAGCGGCTTCGTCGTGGCCGCGCCATTTCTCTCGGGAATCGGCAGCGGACCTCAGCAGGACACGACGTTCGCCGACGCCATCGGCGCGCTGCGCTGGATGCGTCGGCACTGGCCCGAACGGCGGGTCCTGCTGCCTGCGCCCGCAACCGGCGTGGCCGGACACTCCTATGGGGCCATGGTGGCCGCGAGAGTGGCAACCTTCGAACGGGTCGGGGCATTTGCGGGCCTCAGTGCGGGGTGGCATGAGTGGAGCACGTTCGGGACGGAACTGCCGATTCCCCTGTGGGATCTCGCCGTCCCCTCCTTCCATGCCTGGGGCACCGAGGGCCTCTTCTCGGACGCGTTGTCCGATGACGACTTCGCCCGGATCGCTCGACCGAGACACCGCATCGTCCTGGAAGGCGGCGAGCATTGGGAGTACCTCCACGGTCAGACCGGTGGTTGCGCTCCCTCGGGCGGCGCCTGTCACCTGCTCGGCCCAATCGCCCACGATCTGCTCGCAGGGTTTTTCGCAAGGTACCTGCCGCCGTCAGAAGCGGCACTTGCCGGAGCGGCGATTCCCCCCACACTGGTGCCTCCGGAGATCGACCTCACTTTTCAACAGGAGTTCTACGCAGGTGCGCATCTCAGCGGCCTCGACATGGTCCCGTTCTCCGACGGATGCGTCGTGAACTCATCGTGGGACACGGGAGATGACACCGGGTCCATCACGCTCGGCAACCCCTGATCGACAGCGGCACCCCCGACCGCCGGCCATCGACCTGCTGAACCCCGACGGACTGCCGAAGCGGAGGGTCCGGTCCTGTTGTGCAGGTCGTAGGTCAGCTGGTGACGACCTTGTGGTGATGGCGGATGCCGAGGGCGACCAGGACCACCATGACTGCGGCGGCGGCGAAGGCGGCGATGGCGGCGTAGCCGGCGATCGAGCCGACGGTCGACCAGGCGAAGGCCGTCAGGAGCAGGCCACGGAGGGTCTCGCCCTTGAAGAGGGTGTTGCGCTGACCGGCGATGGCGTCAGCCTCACGCTGCAGCTCTGCGAGCTGTGCTTCGCCGGCGCCTTCGGCCTTGGCGGCGTCGACGGCAGCTTTGGACTCACGCTCGGGGGTGCCGAGCTCGGCGTAGGTTGCGCCGTCGGCGATGTCCTCGAGGTGGCCGTCGATGTAGCCGGCGTACGCCTCGGCCTGCTTGCCGCTGGTGAGGTCCCGGCCGGCGTACTTGAGGAGGTCGGTGCGACCCTCTGCCTCGAGCGCGGCGGCCGGCGGGAAGGTGATGTTCTGCGAGGCGAGCTCGTCGTGCACGTAGTCGTCCGAGAAGCCGGCACCCCAGGTGAGGAGGCTTCCGGCGACGAGGAGGGCGACGGCGAGGACGGCGCCGAACGAGATGAGGACCGTGTCCATCGTGCGGCGCTTGAACACCACAGGTGTGTCGGCGACGGCGGTCTGGCCCTCGGTCGGGGTGGTTGTCGGGCTTGGGGTGAGCCTCGTCATGGTCAATCTCCCTTTGATTCTTTCGGTCTCGGTGTTGTTGTTCCCTACCGTACGAAGGGGGAGGTGCCGTCCACAGGAGGCGAAGGTCCCATGCGAAGGGGACCCATGGTTCTCATCCACCGGTCGGCCCGGCCACATCCCACGAGCTGCCCGTCACCAGCCGCCGAAGGATGCTCTCGAAGCAGACGCTGCCCGCGATGCCCGGTCGATGACAATGGTCACCCACTCCACCTTTCGCGCTCTAATCTTCCATGGTCGAACAAGGGGCGGGAATGGATCTCATCGAAGGGTTGGAGCAGTGTTGGCGGGCCGTCGACTCGGTCGTGCGGTCCCTGCACCCCGATCAACTTTCCCTGCCGACACCCTGCGGCGACTGGAACGTCCACGATCTGCTGGCCCACCTCGGTGGCGCCGAGTCGTTCTTTCAGGGCCTTCCGCAACCCGAGCCCCCGGACGACTGGGTCAACCCCTACAAGGGCCTCGACTTCGTGACCGGACAGGGCGTCGCGGCGCGACGTGGCTGGTCGATCGAGGACATCACCGCCGAGATCAAGGCAGCGTCCACCGCGCAGCTCGACATGCTGCGGTCGCTGGACTCCGACGGCTGGCAGAGCGAGACCGTCGGGCCGATGGGCCCCACCACGATGGCCGAACTTGCTCGCATACGAACCTTCGACGTCTTCACCCACCTGCTCGATCTTCGTGCAGCCGTCGACCTGCCGCTCGACTCGGCCGGCGAGCCCCTCGCCGCAGCGACGGCCTCCGGTTGGGTCATCGAACGCTCGGGGTGGGGCGCCGTCAAACAGGCCAGGCTGCCCGACGGCAGCAGGGTTCGCCTCGACCTCACCGGACCCGGTGCTCGACGCTGCGATGTCGTCGTGGACGGCAAACGGGGAAGGGTCACCGAACCGAGTGCCGAGGCGTGCGAGAACACCATCGAGGGACGGGCCGTTGCCTATCTCCTCCTGACAACGGGGCGAACAGGGCCCGCCGAGAAGCTCGGGCTCCCCACGGCACAGGGGCCGCCGGCCGAGTCGCTGCTCGCCAACTACCGCCTCTTCGGCTGAAATGCCACTCGCCTGAAAGGAGACTCGTCTCAGGCGTTTTCGGTGAGATCGATGATGCAGTTGCTCTCGCCGAACTCGTTGCCCTCGAAGCCGTCGGCAAGGCTGTCGTTGAACCATCGGCCGTCCTTGTCGACATAGCGGAACGAGTAGCATCGGCCGACGTCGAGGCTCACCGAGGCCGAGCGGCTGTCGCCTCGCTTGCGCAGCGGCGTTGCCGAGGGGTCCCAGTCGTTGAAGTCACCGGCAACCGAGACGGCGCCTTCCTCCACCGGGAGGCTGAACGTGACCTTCACCGACTTCCCCCGAAGAGCAGGCTTCTTGGTGATCATGCGCTGAAGACCCAGAGTTGCAGCCCGTTCGGCTCCTCACGAACCAACCTCCGCACCGACATCATGGCCTCCTGTTCATGAGTGGCTCTCACTGATGCATGTTCCGTCTCCATACAACCCGACGGGACATCGCTCAGCGTAGGGTCGAAGGTCCACTCAGCGCCGCCACCCGTGGTTACCATCTGAAAAACATTTCATGAACCTTTCCCTACCCGCCCCGACGGGTCGGGCCACCGCGGATGTCGGCATCGGTTTCGGAGGCCTCACGCCACGATTCGAACCCCTCTCGGACGGCGACAACGCCGATGAGCAGCGCAGCGCCAGGGTCGGCCCACCACCAGTCGAACAGGAGGTTCAACACCAGCGCCGTGAGGATGCTCGTCGCCAGGCACCCGTCCAGGAGCGTCATCGACGCCTCTGCCCGGAACGGCTCGCTGTCGAGCGCAACGCCGACGCGACGCTTCCAGTGGGCAAGGCTGAACATGACCAACGCCGTAACCGACAGGTAGGCGATGCCGGCGGGCGAGGCATCGGGCTCGACCCGCACCACGAGCGAGCGTGTGCCGGCCACCAGAAGATAGGTCGCCAGCACCCCGAAGGACACGCCCACGAGGCGCATCGCTCGGCGATCTCGGGTTGCACGATGTCCGCCCTCGCCCGGTGTCATGTGCCAGATCACGACCAAGGACGCGAAGACCTCGACAAGTGAGTCGAGGCCGAAGGCGATCAGGGCGAGCGATCGCGCCGCAAGGCCGAGCGACACGGTGATGAGCACTTCGAGGCCGTTCCACGCGATCGTGGCCCACTGCAGTCGACGTCCAAGTCGAAGGAGCGCCGACGCCTGCTGATCCTCCAGGGTCACCCATCCTCCTTGTCATGTTGGTCGCTCGGAGGCTCTACGGGTGGTTGTCCCCTTCGCCGCTCATCAGCGTAGCCATCGGTCTCCCAATCCGGCCCCGATGGGCAATACTGAAGAGGTGAGCGATCGCAATGTGCTGGGCAACGATCTCGAGCCTTGCGGAACCGACCCCCTCACGGGCTACTACCGAGACGGATGTTGCACCACCGGCGCCGACGACCTGGGGAGCCATACCGTTTGTGCGGTGGTCACGGCCGACTTCCTCGCCCATCAACGCCGGATCGGCAATGATCTCAGCACGCCGATGCCCGGGCACCATTTCCCCGGCCTCATGCCTGGTGACCGCTGGTGCGTCACGGCCCGAAACTGGCTTCGTGCCTATCACGACGGCGAGGCGGCACCGGTCGTGTTGGCGTCAACCCATGAACGTGCGCTGGAGATCATTCCCCTCGCGTTCCTCCGCGAGCATGCGGTTGATGTTCCTGCTGATCCCGGCGCCCTGGGTGAGGATCCGTAGCGCCCTCGGAGGTCGGCGATCGCTTGGCATGCTGCACGCTGAAGATGATCGCCGCCCCCAACACGGCGACGATGACCCCCAGCGAGAGGTACGTGTTCATGTGGTACCAGTGCGACACCGCCATCTTGATGCCGACGAACACGAGGATCGCCCCGAGGGCATGGGACAGGTAGTGGAACCGCTCCTTGGCATTCGCGAGCAGGAAATAGAGCGCCCGCATGCCGAGGATGGCAAACGCATTCGACGCGAAGACGAGAAACGGTTCGTTCGAAACCGCAAGGATGGCCGGCACCGAATCGACCGCAAAGATGACGTCGGTGATCTCGATCACGAACAACGCGGCCAACAGTGGTGTGGCGGCCCGCCTGCCGTTGAGTCTCGTGAAGAACCGCTGACCGTCCAACTCGTCGGCAACAGGCATGATGCGGCGCAGGAGACCAAGGCCACGAGTCGCCTCCGCCTGACCCTCTTCCGCCCGATGTCGGATGATCTTGACGCCGGTGAAGACGAGGAACACCCCGAAGACCAACAACAGCCACCAGAATCGAGTGATCAGCGCGCTGCCGAGCAGGATGAAGGCTCCGCGCAACGCGAGGGCTCCGAAGATGCCCCAGAAAAGCACGCGGTGTTGATACTTCAACGGAATCGAGAGGGTGGCGAAGAGCATCGACCACACGAAGACGTTGTCCACGCTGAGCGATTTCTCGATGAGGTAGCCGCTGATGTACTCACCAAACGCATCAGCGCCGAAGGCGAGCGCGATCACCACGGAGAAGGAGAGACCGCAGAGAACCCACACGACCGACTCGTAGAGGGCTTCCCTCGGCGACGGAGCATGGGCGTCGCGGTGGCGATACAGGTCGATCGCAAGCATCGCCAGGATCAAGGCCCCGAGCGCAGCCCACGCGGCGGCCGGAACATCGATATCGACGAAGTTCGAACGATCGGCATTGACCACGGCAAAACCCATTGCGGAGCCCTCCACGACTGTCGGCAACGATCACGGACAGCCGAAGGTCTCGCTCCCGTTGTTGAAACGGGCGGGGGGCCGGGCAGAAGGACTGCCGTATTGACGACCGATCCCGAGGGGCTACTCCCCTTCGACCGGTTCAGTATGGCGGAACCACGCCCCGACGACAACCTTGTGTCACATCGGGCGACGTCGTTCTCAGGTTGGAGTAGGTTTTCGCTGAAGCACCCACATCAGGGCACGTGAAGGTCGAACCGGTCGGCGGCCTGCCGGGTGCACGACGGAGGAGGTGGCCTGCGCATGGCAACCGAATGGATCATGGAAGTCGCCAGTCCGCCGCTCGTGCCGGAGGAGCTTCAGGACAGCCCCGACCAGAACGACCCCCTCGTTGTGGTTCCCATCGATCTCGGCGAGGTTCTTCCATGAGTTCGCCCTCGGCTCGCGGATGGGGCGCCAATTGCCAGGTTCCCATCGTGAACCTCAGACGAGGTGACGGACTGGTCGTCGGCCTGCACCCCACCATCGGGCCCCTGGTCGCCATGTTGCTCGACCTCACCGAGATCGGCCACGGATATCGGGCCAGACGCGGTGAGACGTGGGGCTTCTGCTGTCGAACCATCAAGGGGACCACCACCCCCAGCAATCACTCCTGGGGCCTCGCCATCGACATCAACGCTCCCGCCAACCCCATGAACTCGCTCTCCTGGCACGCGAAACACGGTGAGGATCACCCGAGCGGCAGGGTGCTACGGACCGACATCCCCATGGGAGTCGTCGAGCTGTGGGAGGACCACGGGTTCCGATGGGGTGGCCGGTACAAGACCCGCCCTGACCCGATGCACTTCGAGTTCATGGGAACCCCCGATGAGGCTCAGGCCATCACCTCGAGGCTCCGAGCCTTTCTCGGCGCCCACGTGGTTGTGAGAAAGGACAGTGACATGATGCAGATCATCGACATTCGTGACGGGACCGTCTATCTCGTCGGCGCCGGCGAGCAGCCCAGGAGCCTCGGTGGCGAGCCCGAGGTCCACAAGGCGCTTGTCGCCGCAGGCGTTCCGGCCATCAACGACGACGGCACGATCCTCGACTTTCTGCTGAAACCCTGAGCCCAAGGGCCTTCCCGTTTGCCCGGGAAGATCACTCCGCGAGACGGTCGAGCAGTGCGAGGAGATGCGGGTCGGCATCGGGGCCGTATGCCGAGACGATGATGCCCCTGCGGTTGCAGGCGGGGCACTCGATGCCGAGCACGATGGCCTCATCACCCGGATCGGAGTCGCCTTCGAACCGAAACGTATGCCGGATTGTCGGCTTCGCAAAGGGGTGCTTCGCGCCGCAGGTACGACAATGGACGATGGCCTGATCGAGCGCGAAGTCACTTGAGTAGCCCTTGGCGGTCAAGATCTCGACGGCCTCGGTGATCGTTTCGGCAGTGTCCATCGCTTCCGTCCTGGCGGGACCTTCCTGGTTGGGTGCTTGAGACATCTTTGCTGGGTGAACCAATCTACCCGGACAGGGTCGCGAGTTCTAGGCCCCCTCGTGCGGCACACCGCTCGCCAAGCCTACTTTGACAAGCCAGTCGCACCGTTTCGGATTCCCGCACACATCTCAGGGCTTGCGAACGAGGCGTCCGGTCCGGTCCCGGTAGGCGGGCAGCGCGGCGAACTTCTCGCCGACGGGCGTGAGGGCGCCGCGCTGGTCGAGAAGCCCCGTGAACTCGTAACCGTCTGGATATGGCCGGTTCGTGAACCATGCCACCCGCTCGACATCCGGGAACGGTGCGAACATGGCGCCAAGCTGTTCTGCGAGACGGACGTTGGCGTCGAGAGATTGGTAGTAGCACGAAATCTCCGTCACCCAGAAGGGAAGCCCGTGGCTCCGCAGGTGCCGCAGGTACTCGGCGAGCGTGTTCGTCTTTGCGCAGTCGCCGTACCAGTGGATCGCAAGAAAATCGACCCTCAGGTTTGCCTTGCGCACACCGGCCATGAAGGCATCAAGCCACGCGATGCCGTTGTCGTCGAAGCTGACAGCCGGGCTGCCGAGACGTCGTCCGGTTGCTTCGAGAGCCGGCCACAGTTGCAGAGCTCGCTCGACGGTCATCTTGGCCTGCTCGGCGTTGTCAGGTTCGTTGAACCCGAGCAGCGGCTCGTCGCGTGAGCCCTTGAGCTGCTCGGGGAGCGGCGGGCAGTCGGCTGCGCCGATGCACCAGTCGCCCCATACCATTGGCACGAAAGGAACCGGGGTGTCAGGGCACTGGGGGTCGGTCCACCAGTTGTAGTACCACGACAGGCCAAGCGTGCCGATATCGGCGCATGCTTCGGGGAGACTCACGAGCCCGGCTCCTCGCCATGCGGCAGCGCTGCCTGGACTCGCAGGTGTTGGATCTGTGCCTTGCGACGTGGTTGTGCCTGTGGGCTTCGGCTTGGACGATGACGAACCATCGGCGTTGACGAGCCAAGCCCCCAGGGCAACGGTCAGCGCCGCCGCGCCTGCTACGAGGAACGGGGCACGTGCCGGCATATTCACGCGATGCTAGGGCACCTCAGCGTCGGTTGCAGCTGTCTCACGAAAGCTTCAGCACCAGCCATACCAGGACAACGGCGCCCACACCTGCGAGCAAGGCGATGCCGACGATGTAGCCGCCTACGCTTGCCCACAGGTCTGCTCGTGGAATGGCGTGGCGACGACTCGCCTCGTTGACGTGGAGTCGGACCAGCGCCGCAGCGACGGTGATGTAGGACGTTGCGCTCAGCATCGAGAGAAAGGCGTAACCGAGGGAATGGTCATTGGCGAGACTGAAGGCGACTGCTGCAATTCCAATCCAACCGATTGCCAGGAAGGGAACAAGCTGGGACGCCCGAAGCGGCTCCACTCCCGAACTTCCTTTTGGGGTGACCTTGAAAACGACCGTGCGTGGGGCGAACTTCTGTCGTAGCGCTGCAGCGACTCCCCACACGTTGAATGGCCAGCGCACCAACGTGTAAAGGGCGGCTTCCCAGGACAGGAGTTTGGAGTCCTTGGGTCGAAACAGCTTCCACTTGCGCAGGAGCAGGTTCATTGCCAGAAGCGGGGCAGAGATCGCCCACCAATGGGCAAGGAACTCCACGTAGTTCACGCGTACCCACGTCACGTCGAAGACGCAGGCAATCGGTGGCAGCAGGACTCCCACGCCCAGCACCAAGACGGACATCGGGTAGTAGACCAGGGCGTAGGAGTACCGGAGCCGACGGCGCCAGCCGAGCCGACGCCACGCGGTTGGGAACAGGTCGATCAGCGCGGTCATGAGGCTGCGAGACCACTGGAACTCCTGCGTGAGCATCGCGCCAAGCGTCGGCGGACCTTCGCCGTGCGCTTCGGCATCGAGGGCAAATGCTCCATCCCACCCAGCCGCGGACATCAGCAGGGTTGTCGTGAAATCTTCGGCGAGTTCGGGTCCGATTCCGCCCGCCTCACGCAAGGCTGCGGTACGAACCGCGTAGTGTGAACCGATACACAGCGGCGCACCGCCAAGGTGGTGCCCGGCTTGGGTGGGGCCGTGAAACACCGCTTCGCGATAGAGCCGGCCCCGGGCCGACCAGGACTCGCTTGCGTTGGAGTCGCACACGCTCGGTGCAGCCACGTAACCCACTGACAAATTCGCAAACGGGCGGACCATCTCAGCGAGGTAGGTCGGTGCGGGGACGTGGTCGGCATCCAGCTGCACGACGATGTCGTAGTTGTCATAGCCCCATCCGTCGTAGAAGTAGGCGAGGTTCCCCTCTTTGCATTTCGTCCGCCGGGGCCATTCGGCTCGGTGGTAGTCGGTTACGCCGCGGCGTGTTGAAACACGAACGCCGTGGCTCGCACACCACGCATGGGTGTCGTGTGCCGGGTCCTCGTCGCAGAGCCAGACGTCATAAGGGCGCGGCAGAGGGCGGCATCCGCTGCTGGAGCATTGCCTCCAACGTGCATTGAACGAGGTGCCAAGGCTCCGATGGGGCCTTGGTAACGACGAACGCGATGCGTGCGTCAGGCAGCGGAAGCTCGGGGTTGACGCCGTGAAGTCGCAAGGTGGCGAACACGGCTCCAATGGGGAACCACGACATCCACAACAACGGCATGCTGTTGAGAATCAAGCCGGCCCATGAAACCCTGTGACCCGGCTGAAGCCACCACATCCAGAACGTGATGATGGCGATGAGCCAGAGCGCCGCGAGAAGTTCGAGGACAAGGCGCCTTCGTCGAGAAAGCAGCGGGACGTGCAAGGGCAAGGTCTCAGCGGGCCGTGGGATGACGTGGGGACCGGCGTAGTGCTCCCAGGTGAGAGTCGGGTCGACATTCGGCTGACTGCTCACGTGAACAGCTCCAAGGCATGCTCGGGCAACGGTTCACCGGGGATGGGTGATACCGAGCCCGTGAGCTTGAGGACGAGGTGTGCGAACTCGAGCACGGTCATCTCGGTTGGGTTACCAAGGTTGATCGGACCGACGGCATCGGAGTCGAGCATTGCGTTTCATGCGACTCCGGAAAGCAGGATCAGGTCGTTGTTGATCGTGGGTGCGCGACCGATCCCATGGCATTCAAATCCAGCCGCCACCGCGGCTCTCACCTCGATCACACTCGCGCGTGTCGAGCACAATTGGTCGCAACATGCGCGCGGCGCATTCCACGAGATCGACTGATCGGAACTCGGCCCACTCGGTCGCAACGACCAGCACCGAAGCATCGTTGCATGCCTCCAGAGCGCTTGGCATCAGATGGGTTCCGCCGGGAGCCGAGGTCACAGCTGGGTCGTACGCTTGCACGCTCGCGCCGTTGCGTGTCAGCCGATTGGCGATTTCGATGGCCGGTGAACGTCGGGCGTCGTCGGTGTTCGCCTTGAAGGCGAGTCCCCACATCGCGATGACCTGGTTGTCGAGACTTCCACCGGCGAGTGCCTCGATACGATCCACGATGCGGTCGTATTGCGTCTCATTGGCCTTGACGGCTGCTCGAAGGAGTTCGAAGTCGAATCCCGCCTCCTCGGCGATGTGGAGCAAAGCTGAGCTGTCCTTGGGGAAGCATGATCCTCCCCACCCGGGTCCAGGCTCCAAGAACCGATCCCCAATACGAGCGTCGAGCCCCATTCCGGTTGTGACATGTTGGATGTTGGCACCCAAGCCTTCGCACAACGCCGCAATGGAGTTCACGAAGCTGATCTTCATGGCGAGAAACGAGTTGGAGGCGTACTTCAGCAATTCGGCGCTTTCCGGGTCCATGAACACGACTCGCGCGCCGAGGCGGCTGTAGAGGGCAGCGACGCGTTGTGCACCCTCCTCGTCGTCTGAGCCCACGACGATCCGATCCGGGTCGAGGAAATCCCGCACCGCTGTGCCCTCGCGGAGGAACTCGGGGTTCGACACCACGCTGACGTCTTCACGCTTGAGGATGCGTTTCACCGTGCGCGAAGCGCCGACGGGGACGGTCGACTTGTTCACCACAACCGCGCCTGCTTTCAGGTGCGGGCCGATCTGCGCGGCGGCTTCCCGGATGTAGGACAGGTCGGCGGTTCCGTCTTCGTCCTGGGGAGTGGGCAGACACAGGAAGACGGTGTCTGCGCTCTGGACCGCGGCAACGTTGTCCGTACCAAATATCAAACGGCCGGAGTCAAGGCCGGATCTGAGAAGGTCCGCCATACCTTCTTCGACCATCGGGGTCTGCCCGGCACGGAGGTTCTCCACTCGTTGTTCGAGCACGTCCGTGCAGTGGACGCGGTGTCCAAGATGGACAAGGCAGGCGGCCGCGGTCAGTCCGACGTAACCGGAGCCGATGACCGCCACGCGGCGTTCTTGGCGACGGACAGAGGCATGGGGGGCAAGTCGCTGCATCATGACCTTTCATCACTTGTCACGGAATTCGTGACGACCTTCCTGCTGGACAATCTGCCCACCTTAGAAGGGCCTTGTGAATGGCAGATGTCGCGCCCTATAAGGGAAAGTAACGCGCGCGTGAAAGGTGAATCGGCCTTCGCATCTCGGTCGACGATTCTTCGCAGTACCTGTTCGGCGAGCACGCTCTCGTGGTTCAGGCCCGCAACGGGTTCGACCCGGTGAGGCCGAGCAGCTCGGCGCTCGCATGCAGGCGACTCGGCCGTCCTCGCCCGCCCGGCTGCAAGGTTCCATGCTCGACGAGGACGCCGGCAGCGACGAGCTCGCCCAGCGCCGCGTTCGCGGACTTCAGGGGGATGGCGAGTTCACGTGCTTCGATCTGCAGCCTGCGAACCACTGGACGCCGGGCTCGATGTCGGCGACGTCGTCGCCGAGTTCGTAGGTGTCGATGACCTGGACGGTGACGCCGTCGATGGTGATGTCCTTGCCCTCGATGGAGGCGCCGGGGATGCGGGCGACAAGCGACAGCGAGTCGAGTCCATCGGTTGCGTTGTCGACATCGCCGGTGGCGCGGTGTGCGCGTTGTAGACGGCAGATCACCCCGAGACCGCCGATCACGACCGCGCGCACGCCGGCCGCGCGTGACGTGTGGGCGGCGGCGGTGACCAGCGGAGCGGATCAGCCTGCGAGCAGGACCGGTTCACCAGACACGGCGAGCCTCGGTGGGTTGCCACGCATCGAGGATCTCGCGGCCGCGGGATCGGTCCTGTGCGAGGTCGAGGGCCACGAACAACACGTGAGCGCATCGGTCCACGGCGGTCTTGGTGACAAGGGGCGTCGAGGTCGAGGTGAAGTGACTCGTCGCGCGAGATAGAGGTGGCCGCGCCGATCGAGGAACCCGACGCCGGCGTCGCGGAGCTCCGCTTGCGCTGCATGGGTGAGTTCGTCGGCGACCACGATGAGCAGCCCGGCACCCGCCATCTGTTCGACGTGGCGGCGGGCCTGCATCGGGTCGACGCGGCTCGCGGCCTTTACCTGCAGTTCGAGGGCCTCGCCGCCCGGCGTGCGAATCACGAGGTCGGCAGCGCCGTGGGCGGAGAGCGTTGGAATGCCGGCGGAGGCAAGGGCCGCTGTCACCGCTTCGAGGAACCCCTGAGATCGGTCCACGTGTTGTGCGAGTCCGTTGCCCCAAACTGGGGCGAGGAGGACAGCACGATGAAACGGACACGGCATACGCCTCAGCAGATCATTCGCAAGCTCGAGGAGGGCGAGAAGCTCTTGGCTCAGGCCAAGTCGATCGAGGAGGTGGTTCGTCATCTCGAGATCACCGAGTCGACGTGGCATCGTTGGCGGAACCAGTACGGCGGTATGAAAGCCGATGATGCGAAGCGTCTCAAGGAGCTCGAGAAGGAGAATGCCCGGCTGAAGAAGTTGTTGGCCGAGGCGGAGCTCGATAAGTCGATGCTCAGGGAGATCGCCGAGGGAAAATACTGACCCCGGACAGTCGCCGGCGAGCGGTACTCACGCTGGTCGACAAGTTCGGGGTCTCCCAACGCCGTGCGTGTCGCGTGATCGGTCAGCATCGTTCCACGCAACGCAGCGAAGCGCCACCGATCACCGACGAGGAACAACGCCTGCGGTCGTGGCTTCGTGCGTTCTCGCTCGAGCGCCCGAGGTGGGGTTGGCGACGAGCGGCGACGATGGCTCGCAAGGGGGGCTGGAAGGTCAATAACAAGCGTATTCAGCGCCTGTGGCGCCAGGAAGGGCTGCGGGTGCCCTACAGGAAGAAGAAGAAACCGCATCGTGGGGTCGGCGTGATCGTTGGGGCGATGTGTCCGGTCCGCCCGAACGTGTTGTGGGCCCTGGACTTCCAGTTCGACCAGACCAGCGACGGTCGCACCCTGAAGCTGTTGAACGTGATCGACGAACGTTCCCGTGAATGCCTCGCCATCGTCGTCGCCCGATCCATCGACGCCGATGGCGTCGTGGCGTGTCTCGACCGCATCGCCGCCGAACGCGGCGCACCGGTCTACGTGCGCTTCGACAACGGGCCCGAGTTCATCGCTCGAGCCGTCGCCGACTGGTGTCGGTTCAAGGGCACCTGCACCATGTTCATCGACCCGGGCTCACCGTGGCAGAACGCCTGGATCGAATCATTCAACGGCCGGCTCCGCGACGAACACCTCAACGGCCGGCAATTCGATTCCCTGCTCGAGGCCCAGGTGCTCACCGAGGACTGGCGAATTGACTACAACACCAACCGACCCCATAGTGCTCACGGCGGCCTCACCCCCGCCGAGTTCACCGAGGACTGGACCAACAGACAGCCACAACTCGCATAGCGCGTGGACCACTCATCGGGTACCGGTCCGCTGGAACGCTCCAGCTCTTCGATGGGAGTCCTCTGCGGCACACGGCTGATTACTACCAGCACGTTCACTGTCCACGTATACGTGGAATCCCCAGTGCTGGCGTTACCCCAAGTGCGGGACATTACGATATCTTGTTCTGGAACCAACGACGATGCGCATTACTCAAGCAACGCTGGTGGGGCCGTCTTCAAGACGCGTATTGCCTGTACTGGCAATGTTAACACCCAGGTATTCGTTCAATATCAAGCGCGACTTCAGCTCGCTTGGGCCGTTTGCTCCAAGGCTATTTGAGTTGTAATGCCAAGGGGCCTGTCGGGCGCTATTTGAGGGAAGGTACTGACAATGAACGCCAGTCTCATAGATGAACGTGACGCGACCGGCGAAATTGAATGCCCTAACTACAGGGTGGAGATCATCTCCCAGGATCGAGGCCGTATCGATACATGGCGTATCATTGATGCCCGTGATGTTCGAGAGGTTCTAGACTGGGCGCAAGCCAACAGGGGTACCGGAACAACGGTCGTGCACGTTGAGGCTCGAGATGAACTATGCCCCGGAGTAGTTCTTCATCGAGTGGATGGAATTCCTTACGGACATGGCCAAGACCAGGGTGGCGGGACACCAGCGGTCCTAAAACTTGATCCACCGACAAAACCAGCGATCTGACACGTGCGACCTCGTTTCATATCTCTTCGCCTTACAAACAGAGTGGCGGTAGTCCTCGAAGTAGCAGAGCCGTAGAAGCGTGCCGCCTTTGAAGACGAGACGCGCATCACCGATCGCGCCGATGTTCGCGCAGAGATGGGCGAGCACGTAGTCCCGCTCAATGGTCTGCGAGGGCAGATGGTCTTCGTTCGCTCGCTGCGTGATCAAGCCCTTGGTGATCATGCGTCCACGACCGCTTGCAGTTCCGACACCGGGTACGGCCATGCGACGCCCCAGGTCTTGTCAACCCTTCTGCGCTGGGCGATACGGACTGGCCACCTGCAGCGGAAGCGCCGGCCTCACAAGCAAACCGTGGTGGTCCAGCGCTGTCAGGAAGCCGATGCGGTGCGGATGTCCGGCGAAGACCGCCGCGACGGCAGAGCCCAGGTCATCCCATACCGCAGCCGTGCCAAGAGCGCCGATCTGGCGGACGGCGTACCGCCCGGCAGCCAACCGATCGACAAGCCCCAGCGCCGCCCATCGCGTCAGCAGATTGGAGGTCGCTTGCGGCGACGTTCCCAGCGTGTGGCGGACGTCCGCTGCGCTGAAAGCCGTGCGGCCCTGGCCGGCAAAGCCGTCCAATAGTTTCAGAGCTCGATCGTTTGCCACCGTTGTCTCCAGTTCACGCTTGGCGTGAATCTGCGACAACTATAGCAAACAATCCTTGTCCCAAATGGCGGAGATACACGCTAGACGTGTATATGAGCCTACTTTGACAAGCCAGCAGCGAGAACCTCCCTGTCCCCGTAGGAGCCCGTGGGACCGGGTCGCAGTGACAAAGCAGCAGTAACAACACTGTCCGGACGTTGTCCGGACGATGGTAGAATACGGGCATGCCAAGAGCCGCAGCGAAGCCCCGTCGACACCGCATCGAGGTCCGCGTGACTCCCGAGCAGGACGCGTTCATCCGCGAGGCGGCCGACCTCGAGGACACGACGGTCACCGCGTTCGTTCTCGACACCGTCACGGCCCGCGCCCGCAAAGTGGTCAGCGCCCACCAAAGCGTCAAGATGTCGAACGAGGCCTTCGACCGATTCCTCGCCGAGCTCGACAAGCCCGCCCAGCCCGTGCCCGAGCTGGTCGAGTTGTTCCGCCACCACCCCCAGACCCGCGAAGGGTGACCGACCCCGAGCTGCGGCTCGTACGACTCGACGAGACCCACGACCTCGCGGAGTTCGACTCGGGAAACGCCGAGCTCGACGGTTGGCTCCGACGCCACGGCGTGGCCGCGCAGCAAATGGATTCGGCCCGCACGTTCGTGGCCGTGCACGCCGATCGGGTCGTGGGGTACTTCAGCCTGACGATGGGGTCGGTGCTGCGGACCGAGGCCCCGGCCCGACTGGTGCGAGGTCTGCCCGCCTACCCGGTCGGAATGGTGCTGCTGGCACGGCTCGCGGTCGATCGGGTTGAGCAGGGCCGCGGCGCAGGGCCGCGGCTGCTGGCCGACGCCCTGCGCAAGGCCGTCGCCGCCGGCGAAGCCGCAGCGGCGCGGCTTGTCGTTGTCGACGCGATCGACGACCGGGCGGTCGCGTTCTACCTGAAGTATGGCTTCATCGCAGTTCCCGAACACCCCCGCCGGCTCTATCGACGCGTGAAGGACATCCGCGCGAGCCTCGACCAGTCGGGATGATCAGGGACATCTGACCTGACCTACAGGTTGGTTTCCTGCGCCTGAACGGAGGGCTGCCCACAAGGGCTCCGATTCCTCGCCGCATACGACAAGGATCCCGGCTCGTGACATGGGCGTGACATGGAGCCCATTTTCGACCCGATTCGAGGGGCTGATTTCAGCGCCAAAAACATGCTCTGACCTGCATGTTTACCCTTGGAGGCGGCGACCGGAATCGAACCGGTGTACAGGGCTTTGCAGGCCCTTGCCTAAGCCACTCGGCCACGCCGCCAGAGTTCACCACCCTAGCGGCCCGGCACGAGCAAGGAGACAATGGGCCTGGCACGTGGCCGTTGGCAGACCCAGGGAGCCTTCCCCGAACCCTCAGCAGTGCATGCCTTTCGTCGTCACGACATGTCGAACAAAGCCGAAAGGTCGTCGGTCACCGAAACAAACCGGAGAAAGGACCGAATCCGGGCCGCCTCGGTGCTCGTGAACTCCGGCGAACCCCGCACCATCACCGCCACCCATCGTTTCCCGGATCGTTGGTAGGGCGCAGCCATGACCCAGGAGGCAGCGGCGTCGATCACGATCTCGCCCTCGAGTGGACTGCCCTTGCCCGTCACCGTCTGCTGCTCACGAACGGCATCGTGGGCCAAGCCCGCCTTGGCCTCATCCTCGGCCAGAAGCGAAACGGAGTCGGCTCGAACCACCCGACCCAGGGCGAAGGCCAGTGAGGCCTCCTCGGCCTCTCCCCTGTCTTCGACGACGTATCGGGCAACGTCGAAGCAGTTCACCTGGGCGTCACCCGCGGCGTGGTGATCCACGGCCTCGGCAGACGAGAAGTCGCGCCCCCGATCGCTCGACGGCCTGGGTCAGTGCACTCAGGTGCACATCCACGGGCGCATGCAACACGATCTCGTCGGCAA
>CAVURO010000004.1:0-238393 GCA_963743945.1 uncultured Actinomycetes bacterium | reverse complement strand
GTGAAGGAACGGCTGCCGTGCTGGTGTGGCTCAGTAGTCTCGCTGCGATTACGACAGTCGCACTTCCCGCTGGCCAGGGGCTGGGTGGCACGGAGGACTATGGTGTGGACGTCCCAGATGTCCGGGGTGGCGTGGAGCGTTACAGCGACTGCGGTTGCATTGCTGAGTCCTTCACTAGTTTCTGGGGCCGCAGCGTTCCTGGTGAGCGGTCTTCTTACCGCGACCGCCTTTCTGTGGTCGTTGCGGTCGATGGGTCTCAGTCTTGCCCCCCGTGGACATGCGAGGAGCCCCTCTGCCCTTGTCGGCATCGTTCGTGAGGGCGCTGGTCCAGGCGTTGCCTCGATGGTGTTGGTAGTTCCCTGGCGCCTTGCTCCGGCGGCCATCGGGTGGGCGGCGGCACCCGAGACCGCAGGAATCGTCATAGCAGCGATGAAGTTTTCAAAACGTTCCCGCGGTTCCCGCCGACTCCTTGAGTAGCTTCGAATTCGGCGGGTGGCGCTGGAAGCACATGATCATCTTGTGAGCTCGGTAGGCGCTGTAGTGTCGGTGATCGCGGCGGCCCCTTCTGCCGGGGGCCTTCGTTGGGTGCCGTGCCTTCGCTGCTACTCCTTGGGCAAGACTATGACGCCCTCGGCCTCGGAATCATTGGCGGTTCCGGGTTCGCTGTGGCCGTTGCGGTGAGTCAGGCATATACACCGCTGGCGTTGGTCGGGGGCCAGACGTTGCCGGCAATTCGGGTTGGATTGGGGATGATTGTTGCCCTCAGCCTTGCGGCAGGTCTTGTCCGGTGGGTCAATAATCCGGTTCACGCATTGGTTGGATTCAGCCTGACGCTGGGTTTGGGTGCACTCGGCAGCATACTGGGGCAGAGAACGCTCCGCAGGCGCCCAATAGTGGTCGCATCCATCGCGGCAGCAGCCATCCAGGTGGCTTTGAGCGCCCTTGCCTTGGCGATTACCGACTAGGAGTGTAGCTTGTGAAGCTTTTGCATTTTGTTGAGGGCTACTGGGATGGGGAGCGACGAGGGGGCGGGAGCGTTATCCGTATGAGTTGGTGAGGGCCTTAGCAGAACGGGACTCAGACTTGGTCCAGGCTGTTCTTGATTTTGGACCAAACCCGGATGAGCCGGTGGTGCTTCACCCGCAAAAGGAAAGACCGTCACGCGCAGCACTCCATGACCTCGTCGCTTCGGCAACGCATATCTTGGTTCATAATGTGCACAGCGTGGCGCTGCAGAGGGCACTAGCTCTCACCTGGAGCACCCCGTACACCTGAGCGTCATTGATCACGGTGGCGTGTCCGTGCGTGACCCGTTGCAGCGTCGAAAGCTGAAGGCAGCATTTCCTCAAATCTCTGTTTTTTTTGGGGTATCTGCTTTCTCACTCAAGGCTCTTGGTGTACCGCCAGCACGACGTGTCCCGGTCTACGGGGGCGGCAGCCATGTGCTCCGTGCCGATTCGGCAGAGACACTGCCCCGTGTGGATTTCACCTTCGTGGGGCGGGTTATGCCTCACAAAGGGTTGCATATGCTGCTTCACAGCGCGATGCCGGCGGGGGCATCACTGCGAGTCCTCGGCCCATCTGTGACCTGGGCTACCGATTACGGCAAGAGCATCAGAAGTCAACTCGAGGACCAGGGACATGCCGTCATCTCGGATGCTACTGACTCCATGCTTCGGTCCGCATTGGAGGCAACTCAATATCTCGTTATGCCCACACTTGGGCACGTAGGTATTCGACCCCTTCGTCGGCCAGAACTTCTTGGCCTCGTGGCACTTGAAGCCGCTGCGGTAGGAGTGCCAAGCATCCTGTCCACCGCAGGGGCACTTCGAGAGGTGGCCCCCTTGATTGGGGCGCAGTCCGTGCGTTCCGGAAGCGTCACGGCATGGCGCAGCGCTCTTGGTCTTGCGAGTCAACAACCGCCCACACGTCCGGAGGTGTCGCCACTGTGCACATGGCCCCATTGTGCGTAGACGATCTGCGGCACCTCTCGTGACTCCCATTCGCTATACTGAGCTTGGTTTGACAATATGGCCGGAGTGCCGATGATCCTTCTCTACCTTCTTGTCAATCTCGCGGCTCTTTTCGTGGGAATTCGCCTCTTTGTTCGGACACGAGGCAAGACGGCCAGTTCCAATGGAGTGACTGACCCTTGTGTCCACTTCGAGCTTGGTTGGCATTGTGATCCCTGCATTTGGCTCGCAGAACGGATACCGGGTATCTCGACTGGTCGAACTTGGCGTCATGTCACCGACGCAAGTAGTTGAGAATCTCGACGACGCGTTCTTTACCTTTTCGGTCGCTCTCGTCGGCCTCGTTTATGGGGACGTCTTGGCCGCTCAGGTTCGGACAAGGGGCATTCGGCACCGAGCTCGGAATCTGGCCAAGAGTCCGAGACGTTCGTTGAGAACCTCGGTACCGTTCCCCGTCAAGGAGCACACACTTTTCGATGGCAGTTTGGTGTATAGTACTTGCCCTTTCTGGTGATCTTCTTTTGGGAAGAAGAAGTATCATTGATTCAGCTGGAGTTGCCGTGAGGGCACAGCTGGAGGGCCAAGGGATTCCGCAGATGTTTACCTGGCTATGGCCAGTCACATTCTTATTTCTATCGATCAGTGGAATAAATGGCCACGCCATCGCTCTATTTTGGTTGCAGCGCTGTCAGCTGTGGCCATTCTTGGAGGGGGTGATCGTTCTCCTGTAATGCTTATTGCTTCCTATGCTATAGTTCGTTTTATATATCGCTGTTCAGGCAAAGGAATCTCTATCCGCCAATGGATAACAGTGAGTGTTGGAATCTATTTTTTAGCGCTCTTTATTAGTCTTGTTCCCGCATGGCGAGCGGGATTAGTTGGGAACGAATGGAATGGGAAATCATTTGCGGAAATTACATCACGCAATATCCGAAATCCTATTGGTGGGTTAGCCGAGTATGGTGCAGTAGATACCCTCGACGGTATGGTCCTAGTCGAGGGTATCGTCGAGCGTATGGGGGATAATTACTCCTGGATACGACTAACGGACGCGGTATTGCTGTTTATTCCATCCCAGATTTGGGACAGCAAGCCCCGCACTGTGTGGACCGAGATTTCTCAGTCTGTGTTGGGTTATGGCGCCAGTGGAATGTTTCTTTCAGGGGCTGGATATATCGATATCCTATTTCGCAGCTCGGCTGCCCAGCTCCTGGTGTGGGCAGCCATTGGGGGTCTGGCGTCACTACTACTGTCGGCGGTATCGATATCGAGGCATGTAGTATTGAAAGAACCTTCGTGGTTTATTTTGTCATTCGGTTTTGGTCTGGTGGCGATGCTTTCGATGTCTTCTATGTTCTTGCACTTATTCTGATCGTTTCACTCACACAACAGCTTTCTCGATTCACTTGGGAAAACGGCAAACGTAGAAATAGCAACAGGTAACGGTATTGGCCTACAGCCATGGGACGCTAGACAGTGAGGAAGGAGATGACAATATGACCTCAATGAAAGACGAGTAGAATTACTAAGCCTTAAGTTTAAGACAAATGCCCGGCTCAACACTATCTGGACTCACAGAATTGTTGGGCGGCGAAATGCTGCGAAAAATGGGAATAGGTGGGCGGTTGTAAATAGGAATACTGAGATCACGATAGATGGAATACAGCGTAGCGGCAACACCTTTTTTTCACTGATGTGTTCAGAGGAGCGAACCCGGAGGCCCGATTGGTCCACCATATGCATTCCTCGGGCCAATTGGCTCGGTCGATGGACCTAAATAAGCCGACAGTTGTTTTGGTGAGAGAACCACTAAGCTGCGTGGCAACTATGCATGCACTTTGGCCATATATCGATTTAGAGAGCGGGCTAAAGGTTTATGCCATGTACTATGAAAGAATATTGAAACGTCTGACACACGATGAGAAGAAAGCAGCTGTCGGGGTCTTCGATGAGGTGATTAGGGACCCTGACTCACTTATTCGGCGGGTTAATCAACAGTTTAATCGTTCTTTTCTGACTGCAGCTGATGTTAAAGTGAATTGGCACGAGCTATTCGAAGCGAATGACCCAAGGCGGGAGGCTCGCAAGCTGGCGGCACGTTCGGCTAGATATGAGATGGATTCCGAGCGTTATCTAGCAGCACGCAAGAGGGCACTGATGGCGTGGGAGCAAATACTCGATTGCCGAGCCCGGCAGGATTAGTCCCATCCACCTATCGTGTTTGCCGATACCTTGATCCACCGAACAAAGTCGGGCGTGGAGGGTCGCCTATTCGCGTGGAGGGTCTTTCACGCGGGGATGACATTGTTTTCTCGGCCGTATTGAAGAACCAACCCAGGAAGTGAATCGCCGACTTGTATGTGGACACCGGCTTCTGAGGGCTCCGGTTCGTAGCGTCCGGTAGGTCGTTGGTCGGGGTGGCTCGTGAATCGCCTGCCGCCTTCGGGTTGGCTCGCCCAGGGTGTGCCTCCCGGTCAACGACCGGCTGCGGGTCTGGCTCAACAGAGGCGTGATGGCCCGTCCGCGGGTGCTCGAAGTCGGCATGCCGACCGTGGTCTTCCCCCATCAGAACGACAGACAAGGACCACCACGTGATGATCGGAGTTGATCCGCACAAGCTTTCCACACCGCCACAGCGGTGGACCCACTGACCAACACGGCGGTGGCGTCGCTGCGTGTTGACGCCGGCCTGGCCAGCTACCGACAAATGCAGCGCTGGGCCCGCCAGTTCCCGGAGCGGCGGTGGGCAATCGAGAACGCGAAGGGGCTCGGCTGTCATGACCTGAACCCCTGAGATCGGTCCACGTGTTGTGCGAGTCCGTTGCCCCAAACTGGGGCGAGGAGGACAGCACGATGAAACGGACACGGCATACGCCTCAGCAGATCATTCGCAAGCTCGAGGAGGGCGAGAAGCTCTTGGCTCAGGCCAAGTCGATCGAGGAGGTGGTTCGTCATCTCGAGATCACCGAGTCGACGTGGCATCGTTGGCGGAACCAGTACGGCGGTATGAAAGCCGATGATGCGAAGCGTCTCAAGGAGCTCGAGAAGGAGAATGCCCGGCTGAAGAAGTTGTTGGCCGAGGCGGAGCTCGATAAGTCGATGCTCAAGGAGATCGCCGAGGGAAAATACTGACCCCGGACAGTCGCCGGCGAGCGGTACTCACGCTGGTCGACAAGTTCGGGGTCTCCCAACGCCGTGCGTGTCGCGTGATCGGTCAGCATCGTTCCACGCAACGCAGCGAAGCGCCACCGATCACCGACGAGGAACAACGCCTGCGGTCGTGGCTTCGTGCGTTCTCGCTCGAGCGCCCGAGGTGGGGTTGGCGACGAGCGGCGACGATGGCTCGCAAGGGGGGCTGGCAGGTCAATAACAAGCGTCCTTCAGCGCCTGTGGCGCCAGGAAGGGCTGCGGGTGCCCTACAGGAAGAAGAAGAAACCGCATCGTGGGGTTGACCGGTACCCGATGAGTGGTCCACGCGCTATGCGAGTTGTGGCTGTCTGTTCGTCCAGTCCTCGGTGAACTCGGCGGGGGTGAGGCCGCCGTGAGCACTATGGGGTCGGTTGGTGTTGTAGTCAATTCGCCAGTCCTCGGTGAGCACCTGGGCCTCGAGCAGGGAATCGAATTGCCGGCCGTTGAGGTGTTCGTCGCGGAGCCGGCCGTTGAATGATTCGATCCAGGCGTTCTGCCACGGTGAGCCCGGGTCGATGAACATGGTGCAGGTGCCCTTGAACCGACACCAGTCGGCGACGGCTCGAGCGATGAACTCGGGCCCGTTGTCGAAGCGCACGTAGACCGGTGCGCCGCGTTCGGCGGCGATGCGGTCGAGACACGCCACGACACCATCGGCGTCGATGGATCGGGCGACGACGATGGCGAGGCATTCACGGGAACGTTCGTCGATCACGTTCAACAGCTTCAGGGTGCGACCGTCGCTGGTCTGGTCGAACTGGAAGTCCAGGGCCCACAACACGTTCGGGCGGACCGGACGCATCGCCCCAACGATCACGCCGACCCCACGATGCGGTTTCTTCTTCTTCCTGTAGGGCACCCGCAGCCCTTCCTGGCGCCACAGGCGCTGAATACGCTTGTTATTGACCTGCCAGCCCCCCTTGCGAGCCATCGTCGCCGCTCGTCGCCAACCCCACCTCGGGCGCTCGAGCAGACGCACGAAGCCACGACCGCAGGCGTTGTTCCTCGTCGGTGATCGGTGGCGCTTCGCTGCGTTGCGTGGAACGATGCTGACCAATCACACGGACACGCACGGCGTTGGGAGACCCCGAACTTGTCGACCAGCGTGAGTACCGCTCGCCGTGAGACGCTTCGCATCATCGGCTTTCATACCGCCGTACTGGTTCCGCCAACGATGCCACGTCGACTCGGTGATCTCGAGATGACGAACCACCTCCTCGATCGACTTGGCCTGAGCCAAGAGCTTCTCGCCCTCCTCGAGCTTGCGAATGATCTGCTGAGGCGTATGCCGTGTCCGTTTCATCGTGCTGTCCTCCTCGCCCCAGTTTGGGGCAACGGACTCGCACAACACGTGGACCGATCTCAGGGGTTCAGGTCAGGGTCGGCGTGATCGTTGGGGCGATGTGTGCCGGTCCGCCCGAACGTGTTGTGGGCCCTGGACTTCCAGTTCGACCAGACCAGCGACGGTCGCACCCTGAAGCTGTTGAACGTGATCGACGAACGTTCCCGTGAATGCCTCGCCATCGTCGTACGCCCGATCCCATCGACGCCGATGGTGTCGTGGCGTGTCTCGACCGCACCGCATCGCCAACGCGGCGCACCGGTCTACGTGCGCTTCGACAACGGGCCCGAGTACCATCGCTCGAGCCGTCGCCGACTGGTGTCGGTTCAAGGGCACCTGCACCATGTTCATCGACCCGGGCTCACCGTGGCAGAACGCCTGGATCGAATCATTCAACGGCCGGTTCCGCGACGAACACCTCAACGGCCGGCAATTCGATTCCCTGCTCGAGGCCCAGGTGCTCACCGAGGACTGGCGAATTGACTACAACACCAACCGACCCCATAGTGCTCACGGCGGCCTCACCCCGCCGAGTTCACCGAGGACTGGACCAACAGACAGCCACAACTCGCATCGACGCGAGGACCACTCATCGGGTACCGGTCAGTGCGCCTACCGCGCCGTGGCTGATCGCCCACGACGAGGTCGTGCTGGACGTGGCCACGACCGCGACCTCACGCGTGCGGGAGCTTTCACGTGGTGGCCGCCGGAAGAACGACGTGATCGACGCCTCTGGCGCCGCGAGCGTGGCTGTCGAGCCGTTCGACCGGCCACCCCGACCGAACGGACCCGTGAGGACATCGCGTGGGACCTCGTGCGAGACATCCGTGCACTCGCCGGGCGACCCGCTACACGACCTTGGCCCGACCGGAGTCCGGGGCCGGGCTCGCCAGGTCGGGGGCCGGATCTGAGCGAGGGCGAGCGCCTGGCGATGCCTGCCACCGCGTTCGGAAGGCAGTGGTGTGGTCGTGGTGGTGGTGGGTAGTTCGTCAACATCGGGGCCGCATGTTGTTGCCCTTCCTGGTAGACTGGGTACATGCATTTCGTGCGCTTTGTCGCCCCCGTCGTCGGACGGCGTACGGCGACGTTTGGTGTCGTAGTGCTGGCGGGGGCATGCCAGGTCGGTAAGACCACGCTGCTGCGGTCGATGGGGAGGGAAACCAACTCCGGTATCCGCGGTGTGTTCGGGCAGGAAACTTGGATTCGGTGCCAGCGGAATGTTCCTGTCCGGCCCCGGGTATATGTCGGCGCTCTTTAGGGTGGCCACCATCCGCGCTGAGCTGTGGTCATCGCTTGGCTTGGGGCTTGCGATGGCTTCAGCCCGACAGCGGACCACGACACAGCGAGAGTATCTCAGGGCTTCTCTCGTTCTGTACTTCCTCATTCGCTTCTGGAGCGGCGCCGACGCATTCGATGGGTTTCACGTCTTGGGGATCGGCCTCGTGGTTGAAGCCGCCGCGCAACTTGGTCGGCTTTCACTCTGGAGCCCTTCGGGGACGATCGGATCCCCGGCGCTTGCGAACCCGCCCTTGGCCTCGGTCGCACCTAGGATTCCACAGTGACCTTGCGGGCAAGGGACCGCCTGATGCCAGTACTCGGGCTTCGAATCCGCGGACACCGGAACCGGCGGGCGCTGCACGGTCTCGGAGCGCCAGCCAGTCTTCTTGCGGAGCTCGTTGTGCCCGGAACCACAGCCCTCGACGTCGGTGCGAATCTCGGTCTGTACACCTATTGGATCGCCAAGCGAGCTGGCGCCGTCCACGCGTTTGAGCCGAACCCCACGCTCGCCTCATACCTACATCGCGCGAGGCTTCGGGGGGTTGTGGTCCACGGTGCAGCAGCGTCGAACACAGCAGGCGCCGCGACCCTGAGGGTTCCGGAGGGACTCGGTGAGGCCCATCTGGTGGAAGGAGGCTTGGCTGGCGAGGGTGCAGACCTCTCAGTTCGAACGATGACAATCGATTCCCTGGCTCTGTCCGGCGTGTCGTTCGTGAAAGTTGATGTGGAAGGCCACGAAGCACAGGCCCTTGAGGGCGCACACGACACGTTGCGCCGAAACCGACCCGTAGTGTTCATCGAACTGGAAGAGCGCCACGCTGCGGGAACGGTTGAACGAACTGCGGCCTACTTTCTCGACGAACTGGGGTACGGAACCGGGGCGTTCATGCGTTGGGGGTCGTTTCACCCGATCTCGGAGTTTGACGGTCCGGAGATGCAACCAATCGAGCACGGCGACCGCGCTGGGTCCGACTACGTCAGCAACTTCTTGTTTACGCCTTAGGGAACCTATGAAATGACCCCCGCCCCGTCTGGCCTGGGACAAGACCCGCCACAAGGCGCCCGCCAGTCGCACCCAGGGAACTGACTAACGCTGCTGGGATCCTCGCTCTAGCGAAGTGCGATGGACAGGGCTCCCGCTCGATCCAGCGGAAGACTCCTCGACGTCCCGGAGCGGAACTACTCGTCGAGAACCTTGGTCTGCGCCCTGAACTCCTCGCCGAGTGGGCAAACGGGGCCGGCTCCTTGGCATGGCGTGTTCCTAGCGAAGCGCGATGGACAGCGCCTGGGCGCCCCGGCCGATGCGTCCCTGCGCGTCGTGCAGCACGCTCTCGGCCATGCCCGAACCGCTCGGCTCCACCCAGCTCTGGCACTCGACGCCGATCCATTCCCCGACCGGGGCACGGTGCAGATAGACCGTGAGGTCGGGGTTGATGAACGTGTAGCGGGTGAAGTCGAGCACCGCGCTCATGCCCCCCTGGGCGTCGGCGGCCATGAGCACCCGTGCGGTGGGGGTGAGCTCCTCGCCTGCCACCAACGGCACCCGTGCACGAAACCACACCATGCCCTGTGCGGGAGGGCCTCCGCCCATGGCGCCCATCGAGATCGGCCGCAGCTCCACCGCATGGGTGATGAAGCCCTGGCCGGGCATGGCGGGAAACGCCGGCATGGAGGGAAGCGACTCGGCCGGAGCGGGAAGGCTGATCGCCGGGGTCGCCGGCGTCTCCTCGAGCGGCGTCACCCGTGTGCGAAGGCCCGTCGCCCGGGCGATCTCCACCTCGCCGGCTCGCATGACGGTCTCCACCAGTTGCACCCGCTTGCCGGGACGGATGGTGCGGGTGGTCAGTGTCAGGAGGCTGATGGGCACGGGTCGCAACAGCTCGACGGCGACACGGCTCACAAAGAGCGTGTCCTCGGGCTCGTGGCGCTCGATGCAACGGGCGAGCAGCGCCGCAGGAGGCCCGCCGTGTTGCGCATCGGGGTCCCAGGGCCCTCGCGCCAGGTCGGTCGGCAGGACGCGCTCGACGCCGTCGGCCGACGTGGCCTCGGGCAGGTAGATCGCCTCGGGCATCTCGGGGTCGTGGCCGGGGGAGGAGAGGTCTTCGGGGAGCTGCGACATGGTCGGGATGGTAGCGAACGGGCTGCGGCGGGCGACAGCCGAGGATCGGGGGCGCCGGGTTCGCCGGCGGGGTCGCAGACGGCGACGCCGGGTTCGCAGCGCCAACTCCTACGATGAGGAGATGGCCGAGGACTTCCGGATCGTGGTTCTGTGCATGGGCAACATCTGTCGATCGCCCATGGCGCAGGGCATGCTCCGTGCGCTGCTCGCCGAGCGCGGGGTCCCGGCGGTGGTCGACTCGGCGGGACGACTGGAGAGCGGGCGTCCCGGCTGCGCGCCACGGTGTCGACGTGTTGGCCCAGCGGGGCATCGACATCGGCGGACACCGCAGCCGATCGAGCTCGGCGTCGATCCTCGAACCCGCCGGGTTGGTGCTCGCCATGGCCCGCGAGCACGTGCGCGATGCGGTCAGCGTGGTCCCGGCTGTCTGGCCCCGGGCCTTCACCCTCAAGGAGCTGGTTCGTCGCGGTGAGCTCGTGGGCCCTCGTCGTGGCGACGAGACCCTCGACGCCTGGTTGGAGGCCCGACACGAGGGTCGGGAACGACGTGACCTGCTCGGTGAGTCGCCCCTCGACGACATCGCCGACCCCTACGGACAGAGCCGCAGCGCGTTCGAGGACCTCGCCGACGAGCTCGACGACCTGACCACCCGGCTGGTCGATCTGCTCTGGCCCTGACCTGCCCCGACCCGGCCTGACCTGACCTGCCCTGGCCTGCTCGGTGCACCCGCCGTGGCCCGGCCCCGCTCCGTGCTCCCGGTGCGCCGCTCGGCACGGCGCCGCCTTACACTGTGGCGGCACCTGACCCGGTGGGTGGCAAGGAAGGAACGAGCGACACATGATCTCCGACGACATTCGAGCGAGCGACCCCGAGCTCTTCGGCTACCTGGACGCCGAGCTCGAGCGTCAGAACACGACGCTGCAGCTCATCGCCAGTGAGAACTTCACCTCGCCTGCGGTCATGGCGGCGACGGGCTCGGTGCTGACCAACAAGTACGCCGAGGGCTATCCGGGCAAGCGCTACTACGGCGGCAACCAGCACATCGACGAGGTCGAGGAGCTGGCTCGCCAACGGGTGACGAGGCTCTTCGGCGCCGAGCACGCCAACGTGCAGCCCCATGCGGGCGCCAACGCCAACGCCGCGGTCTACCTCGCCCTGCTCGAGATCGGTGACACGGTGCTGGGCATGAGCCTCGACCACGGGGGACACCTCACGCACGGCTCGCCGGTCAACTTCAGCGGACGCATGTACCGCTTCTGCTCCTACGGGGTGAACGAGAGCGACGAGCGCATCGACTTCGATCAGGTGCGCGACGTCGCCCTGCGCGAGCGACCCAAGCTCATCGTCGCCGGGGCGACGGCCTATCCCCGACGCATCGAGGTCGAGCCCTTCCGGGCCATCGCCGACGAGGTCGGCGCCCTGTTGATGTTCGACGCGGCGCATATCGCCGGGCTCATCGCCGGAGGCGCGCATCCCTCGCCCGTGGCCCTTGCCGACGTCGTCACCTTCACCACCCACAAGACGCTTCGCGGCCCTCGGGGGGGCTGCATCCTGACCAAGTCCGAGCACGCGGCGGCGATCGACAAGGCCGTGTTCCCCGGCCTGCAGGGCGGCCCGCTCGAACACGTCGTCGCGGCAAAGGCGGTCGCGTTCGCCGAGGCTGCCCAGCCGTCGTTTCGCACCTATGCCGCCCAGGTCGTGACCAACGCCCAGGCGCTCGCCCAGGCGCTCGCCGGCGAGGGGTTCCGCCTCATCTCGGGGGGGACCGAGAACCACCTGATGCTCGTCGACCTGCGTCCCTTCGACGCCGAGCTCACGGGCAAGCAGGCCCAGGAGGTGCTCGATCGAGCGGGCATCACGCTCAACCGCAACGCGATCCCCGGCGACCCCCGCTCCCCGTTCGTCACCAGCGGCGTGCGCATCGGAACCGCCGCGGTCACCACCGCCGGCATGGAGGTTCCGGAGATGGTCGAGATCGCGCACCTCATCGCCCGTGCCCTGCGCGAGCGTGACGACGAGTCGGCGCTCGACGCCGTCCGTGAACAGGTCGGTGTCCTGTGCGCCAAGCACACCCCCTATCCCGCCTGACGGCCCCGCCCGCCTGACTGCCCGCCTGCCCGCCCGCCCGACCCATCGCCCGATGCATCAGACCCGCGGCATCAGACCTGGGGCAATCAGACCTGGGGCAATCAGACCTGGGGCCGCCTGTCCCGGAGGGGTGATCTGGGCCCTCTGGGCGTCAATGCCACGAGCTCACGGATGCCCTGACGATGGCGAATCTGTCGAGACACCCCGAACCTGTGGACAAAGGTGGTCCCGCGGGACCACCTGTCGGAAATCTGACCGTGAAGACCTCGAGAACATCGACCAAACGCTCTGCACAAGTCGGACACGCCCCCGTAGATCGTCAAGTCGGTGACCGTGTAACAAGTTAGCTTGCATTGCAGGCAATCTCTTCGAGGTAGGCGTCGTAGCCTCCAACGAAGGACCCATCATCGTCCACGCGATGCCTGCCCGACCCAAGTACAGAAGGTGATGCCCATGCCCCGCACCATGAAGGAGATCCTCGATCAGGCCGATGAGCTCGCTGCCCGTTTCGAGACCCATGAGCCCGACCCGACCGACGTCACCGATGCGGCAGCGCTGCGAGCGGTTCGCCACGCGTTCCAGGCCCGGGCCGATGCCGATCGCCACCTCGCCGACGCAGTGTCGGTCGCACGCGCCGAGGGGCATTCATGGGCCGCGATCGGAGCCATGGTTGGAACGTCAGGCGAAGCCGCTCGCCAACGTTACGGACGCCCAGTTCCCAAGCGCTGATCCCAACAACGAGCACCATGCCCACGAAAGGGGGGCCGCCACCGCTGTTGCGTCAGCAGATGCAATGACGCATGATATGATGCAAAGATGCCCAAGACCGTGCAGATACGTGATATCGACGATGACGTGTATTTGGCGCTGGCGCGGCGGGCGGCAGAGGCGGGCTTGAGCGTTCCTGATCTCCTGCGACGAGAGGCGACTCGGTTGGCGGGTCGACCGACGATCGACGAGTGGCTCGAGCGGACACGTCGGCGTCCCTCGGCAATTGCTCGTGCCGAGGTGCTCGAAGCGCTCGACGATATTCGAGGTGAGTGGCCCCTTGCTGGTGATTGACGCCAGTGTCCTGTTCGAGGTGGTGGCCGACACGCCCGAATCGGAGAGCATTCGCCAACGGATAGCGATCGATCAGGACCACGTTGCGCCCCATCTGATCGATGCGGAAGTGCTGTCGGTGATACAGACCCATCACCGCAGGGGAGCGTTGGACACAACAGGGGCAGATCAAGCCGTCGACGACCTGCGCCGTTGGCCAGGTGAGCGATGGTCGCATCGGCCGCTGCTCACACGAGCCTGGCAGCTCCGGGCGAACCTGCGGGGCTATGACGCTCTCTACGTCGCTCTTGCCGAGGCCCTCGGTGCCACGCTGCTCACGCTCGACCAACGACTTGCCGCCGCCCCGATGCTTCGTTGTGAGGTCGAGGTTCCCCGGTAGCGACCCAACCGGCTCTGCCGGGCATCAGGATAAGGTCCTGGCCGAACAGCGCATGTCAAACGCTCTTGGGTTTCGAGGGTGGCGGTTTGCTCATCGGGGCTGACTGCCGCGAGTAGGACTCCGGTGTCGACGACGATCAAGCGTCGCCGGCTCGGCCGGCAGCCAGGTCACGACGGATCTGCTTGTATTTCTCGGAGAGATCGTCTCTCGCCTCGGCGATGCCGACGAAGCTCAGCTTCCGTGATCCGACGGCTTCCGCCGGGAAGTCGCGCTCGAGCGTCTCGGCGATCAGGGACTCAACCGGCACGCCGCGCCGCGCCGCTTCGGTCTCCAGTCGACGGAGCACCTCGTCAGACAGGTCAACGATCAGAGACATGCCTTGATTGTAGAGCGATCATCGGCACCGAGCGCGTTCTCGACCGGCTCATCGCAGAAGGTGTCGTGACGGCGGCGCAGGCGCCGAAGCGCAGAGCCGGACATCCCGTCAAGTCGAAGGGCACCGTCTCTGACCTGGTCGCCAACCAAGTCACCTTGGCGATCGAGCGGTTGTCACCAGGATGGGAGCCATTGACTTCTGATGTAATTCAGATATTCTTGGCTGTATGACCGTTGTCGAGCGACCGTTCTCGGAGTTCTTGCGTCGGCCCAAGGATGTCGTGGCTGAATTGTCCGACCATGACGTGCTGCTCCGCCGCCGGAACGCTCCTGCGCTGCGCTTGAGCCGGGCCGACCGGGACGATGACCGGTTCGAGACCTTTGATGCGCTCGCACGGTTGCTGCGGAACCTCGCCGTGCACAGTCCCGCAGCGTTGGACGGCGCCGTCGACGATGTCTTCGCGTGGGTCACGTTTCTGCCGCATGCGGACCGCCGGCTCTTCATCGAGGAGCTCACCAGGACACTCGTCGGTGCAGCGTCTGTCGAGAGCTACTCGCCCGTGGCGCAGCTCCTTCGGGAGTGGACGGCCACAGCAGAGATCCATGCCGACCCGACCCTCGCTCGGCGACTCCGTAAGCAGATCGAAGCAGACGGCAAGCTTGTCGCATCGCCCGTCAGCTGACGGCCGATGGCGAAGCGCAAAGAGCGGGTAGCGCCGCCTCCTGGCGCAGGCGGGTGGGACCTTCGCTACGCCAACAGCGACGCCGTCAAGGGTTGGGAGCAGATCGGTGCCGTGGCTGCGTCGAATGCTCGGACGGCGTGGGAGCGGATCACGGCCGATCCGCGTCGGCGTGACGGCCGACAACATCCGTTGAAGGGTTCACTGGGCCGGCGATGCGTCAACGGCGTCGACATGGAGCAATGGCAGTACGAGGTCACCGCAGGTGGCCGACTCTGGTACTGCATCGACGACAAGGCGAAGACCGTCTGGCTCACCGACGCCCACGTCGGTCACCCAAAGGCGACGGAGTAGCGCAACGCCGACGGGAGATGCATTTTCCAACCCCTCGGGGCCGCTATGTCGTCAGCCACAAGATCAGGGTGCTCGCCAAGAATCTCGCCCGTGGTCATCCCGTCGGCAAGCATCGCCACGACTGACGCCACAGGAAAGCGCAGGCCGCGCACGCACGACACCCCACCCATGATTTCCAGTCGACGGTGATGCGCGTCAACGTCGACTCGGCGTGACGGCTTTGGTGAGAGCTTCGACGGTGAGGTCACCGTTGATGATCGCGTCGTAGAACGCTGGTTCGGCGTGTGGGCCGAGTTCTCGTGTCAGCAGGTAGACCGCTTCGGCAACGACCATAGCAGTGGTCACCAGTGGCCCGGAAGCGATTTCGAGGAGCTCGAGGCAGGCGTGGTGGTGGCGGTCTGTTCGATCGGCAGCAGCGACAAGAGGGCCGGTGTCAACGATCAGCACTGTCAGTCGCGACCGAAGCCGTCGGCGAGGAGCTCGTCGACTTGGTGGCTGATGCCGTGTTTGCTCGCTCCGATCCCAGCGAACGACAGATGCCGGCGGCGTGGCTCGCCACTAACGTCGGGGACGTTGTCGGTGAGAACCTCGGCGGCGAGCTCTTCGACGGTGACCCCGCGCTCCGCTGCAGCTGCTTCCAGACGGCGAGCGACGTCGTCTGGAACGTTCACGGTCATCGACATACCCCAAGCCTATATGCTTCTTCAGCGGCCTTGTCGTTTGCGTTCCAGACGACGCGTTCGGCTCGTGGCAGCGCGCTGGATGGGCGCTACTCGAGTCACACGGTCGATCTCGCCAACGTCGGGGCCATGTGGCCGATCTTCGATCGCCTCCACATCTACTGCGGGGCCTGGGACGACATGTGGGACGGAACCACCACCGACGAGGTCGGTGAGGACATCGGCGACAACCTGACCGACGGCGACACGATCGCCGAGTCGTGGATCGACGGCGTGTCGGACTGGAAGGTCGACAACCACCCCGTGACGGTGTGCGTGGGTGACGCGGCGACGTGGAACGGCGGCAACGTCGCTGGGAGCGCAGCCACCTCAACCGTGACCACCTCTGGGGCCACGGCAACGTCGATGCCGGAGGCGCGCATCCCTCGCCCGTGGCCCTTGCCGACGTCGTCACCTTCACCACCCACAAGACGCTTCGCGGCCCTCGGGGGGGCTGCATCCTGGCGTGCGCATCGGAACCGCCGCGGTGACCACCGCCGGCATGGACGTTCCGGAGATGGTCGAGATCGCGCACCTCATCGCCCGTGCCCTGCGCGAGCGTGACGACGAGACGGCGCTCGACGCCGTCCGTGAGCAGGTCGGTGTCCTGTGCGCCAAGCACACCCCCTATCCCGCCTGACGGCCCCCTCGCCTCCGCATCTACTGCGGGGCCTGGGAGGGGCGCCTCGCGGCGTGATCAGAAGTCGATGAGGAAGCGGAGGGTTCGGGCAATCGCCAACAGGCCCTCGTCGCCGGCCGCTCCCAGACGGGTAAGGAGGCGTTGCTCCGACACCGACTTGACCTCCTCGCATTTCGCGTAGCTGGTCTCGTCGAGTCCCGACTCGCCCGCCTCGATCTCGATGTGGGAAGGAAGCTCGCGTCGTGTCGTGGTGCAGGGCACGACGATGACGACGCCGGCGCGACTCTCGTTCAGACCATCTGCGGACACCACCACGCCTGGCCGTCGACCTGCCTGCTCGGATCCGACTGGTTCACCGAAATCGATCAGCCAGACTTCGCCGCGACGAGCAGTCATGCCGAGAGATCACGGAGCGCATCACTTTCGACCGCTCGTTCGGCCTCAATCTCCGCCCACGCGCCGGGGTCTGCGCGCAGCTCGTCATACCGGGCCGAAAGCTTGTCGAAGAAGACACGGCGTTCGAGCGCATCCACGGCTTCGTCGAGTAGTTGGGTCATCGGCCGTCCCGTTGCGTCCGCCAGCCGGGCGAAACGGCTCCGCGTCTGCTCACTGACTCGGATCGTCGTGCTCATGAAGAATAGTCTACGGGACTGTAGACTGTTGTGTCTACCACAAGCGGGAGCACCGTGATCCTCCCACTCCATCGCCGCCTGGAGGACGTTCCCGCAGTGGAGAGCCGGCGTACACTCGGGGACATGTCCTTTGTCCCGCATCCGGACGAACCCGGCGCCCTCACCGTTCTTGGTCCCCTGGAGGCACTGAAGCAAGCTCGTCCGGTTCCCAGCAATGAAGCGTTGGCCATCGAGGGTCTCACCGACGACGAGTGGAAGGCATTCGAGAAGGCGCTCGCTGAGCGTTGAGCGCCGCCCATCCGAGGCAGACCGATGGATCGCCGGCACAGCCATTCGACTGAACCTGGCTCTCGTGTCCGACGACTCTGTCTTCCGCGACGTTCCTGAACTCTCCATCCTCAGAAGCTGATCCTCGGATCGTGGATGTGATCCGGCGACTCCAGGTCGTGCAGGTCCAGCGCCTATCCGTGCTGGTAGCGGGCCAGATCCATCGTGAAATGACGCGCGACCCTACGGCAGGAGTTCGAACGCGTCGCAGTGCCTCGGGCGCACAACGCGGAAGTCGCGGCGGTTCAGCAGATGCAATGACGCATGATATGATGCAAAGATGCCCAAGACCGTGCAGATACGTGATATCGACGATGACGTGTATTTGGCGCTGGCGCGGCGGGCGGCAGAGGCGGGCTTGAGCGTTCCTGATCTCCTGCGACGAGAGGCGACTCGGTTGGCGGGTCGACCGACGATCGACGAGTGGCTCGAGCGGACACGTCGGCGTCCCTCGGCAATTGCTCGTGCCGAGGTGCTCGAAGCGCTCGACGATATTCGAGGTGAGTGGCCCCTTGCTGGTGATTGACGCCAGTGTCCTGTTCGAGGTGGTGGCCGACACGCCCGAATCGGAGAGCATTCGCCAACGGATAGCGATCGATCCGGACCACGTTGCGCCCCATCTGATCGATGCGGAAGTGCTGTCGGTGATACAGACCCATTACCGCAGGGGAGCGTTGGACACAACAGGGGCAGATCAAGCCGTCGACGACCTGCGCCGTTGGCCAGGTGAGCGATGGTCGCATCGGCCGCTGCTCACACGAGCCTGGCAGCTCCGGGCGAACCTGCGGGGCTATGACGCTCTCTACGTCGCTCTTGCCGAGGCCCTCGGTGCCACGCTGCTCACGCTCGACCAACGACTTGCCGCCGCCCCGATGCTTCGTTGTGAGGTCGAGGTTCCCCGGTAGCGACCCACTCCGCCGCATGTGGCCCAATGTGGCTACACTGATATCGCTCCAGTGGCTACAACGGAGGTGTTTCCCGCAATGGAAGTCGGCGTTCGAGACCTGCGCAACCACCTGAGCCGCTACCTCGCCCGTGTACGCGACGGCGAGGAGGTCGTCGTCACCGACCGAGGGTGCGCGATCGCCCGCATGCTGCCCATCGGGACCGAGCGCGTTCTCGACCGGCTCATCGCGGAGGGTGTCGTGACGCCGGCGCAGACGCCGAAGCGCAGAGCCGGACATCCCGTCCAGTCGAAGGGCACCGTCTCCGACCTGGTCGCCGACCAACGGCGATGATCGCGTACTTCGACACCTCCGCGGTGGTGCCCTTGCTTGTCGCCGAGGCAGGCTCGCCTCGTGCTGCAACGCTTTGGGATGGGGCCGATCGGGTTGTGAGCGCCCGCCTCGTCTACCCCGAGGGCCGGGCCGCACTTGCTCGAGCGCACCGCCTGGGACGGCTGACGGCTCGCCGGCTTCGGTCTGCGGTGGCCGAGCTCGACTCGAGATACGGGGAGTTTGACCTCGTCGAGATCGATGACACGCTTGTGCGCCATGCAGGGCGCCTCGCCGAGACGCATGGTCTGCGGGGCTATGACGCCATCCACCTCGCCGCTGCCGATCGCGTCCGCGATCGTGATCTCGTCATGGTCGCCGGCGACCGTGCGCTGCTCGCAGCGGCAAGGACCGAGGGAATGAGCATCGCCGCCGTCGGATGACCGGCTCTCGACCCTCGATCTCGACGCAGTCGTCGAAGATCTCCACGCGGACGTTCGGCGCCTCGATAGCGGAGCACCCGAACATTCGCCTCCGGGAAGCCTTCCACTAATAACGTACACTTACCAAGGTAAACGTACGAAAGGAAGGGGTCGTGGAGGTAGCCGGAGCGGAGGTCCTCATCGTGTGGCGAGGCCGCCGTGCGCGCGCCTTCGTGCCGACCCGCCTCGCTGACCGAGACCTCTCGCTCGATGCCCGGAGCGTGGCGGGCGCATCGAGGGCGCAGGCCGCGGTCGAGCACGGCGCCGAGACGATGCCCGAGGACTTCGCCGCGTTGGCCCGGCTGCTCCTGCGAGCAGAGGGCGTGGCGTCGTCCTTCATCGAGGGTGTGACCGCACCAGTCGTCGACATCGTCCTCGCCGAGGCCGACGAGAGCGGAGCGCCGTCGGCCGCCGCTTGGGTTGCGGCGAACCTCACTGCGGTCACCGACGCGGTCGCCAACGCGCACGCCGGGCCTCTCACGATCGAGAGCCTGTGCGACTGGCACAGGACCCTGATGACGGCAAGCCCAACGCCGGCGCAGCACGTCGGGGTCCTTCGCGCCGAACAGGGTTGGATCGGCGGGACGTCACCGCTGGACGCCCACCTCGTGACGCCGCCACCCGAGGACGTGCCGGCCCTCATCGACGATCTGATCGTGTACGTCAACCGCGACGACGTCGACCCGGTCGCCCAGGCGGCGATAGCGCATGCCCAGTTCGAGATCATCCACCCCTTCGCCGACGGCAACGGTCGAGTCGGGCGCGTCCTGATCGCCTGGATCCTCGTTCGCCGTCTGTCGCTGGTCACTGCTCCTCCGGTGAGCGCCCGGATCGCCGCGGATGTCGGCGGCTACAGCTCCGGGCTCGTGCTCTTTCGCATGGGAGACCACGGCACATGGGTCCGCTGGTTTGCTGACGCCGTCTCGGGCGCCGGTCGAGCGCAACAGGAGATGGTGGCGTCCGTTGAGCGGCTGCAACGCGAGTGGCGCGAGCGACTCGCCGCGCCCCGACAAGCGGCGAGGCGATTGCGGAGCAACGCGGCGGCATGGCGCGTGCTCGACCTGTTGCCTCGGCTCCTCGTGCTCACCGGGCCGATCGTGGCGGGCGAGCTTGACATCCCCTTGAAGTCGGCGACCGCCGGCCTGCGCGACCTGGTCGATGCCGGCGTCCTGGTTGAGCACGGCACGGTGCAACCCACGGGGCGAGGCCGGCCGAGCCGCCTCTACACGAGCGCGGAGCTGCTCGGTCTCACCGGGTCGAACCCGCTGCGGGCGTGACGCCCCGAGCCGACGATGGGTGGGCCCCCCGATCAGCGTCCTGTGGCCCTGATTCCGAATTGAGGGAATCCCTCAGTCGCTGGGGTGATCGTGGCCCGTCGTGAACGGGTCTTTCTCGATGCCAACGTTCCTGGCAACACCGGTGACTTTGGCCCACTGATGGCCCATGGCCTCGTCGATGGGCCCGTGGTGTTGACGCCACGGGCATTTGTGGAGCGAGGACCTCGCCCTGCATGAGAGAACGAGTCGAGAACGAGGTGGATAGGCTCACCGAGGTGGTTGTGGACACCGACGCCCTGACCCGCTCTCGACATCTCGACCTCTATCGCGCCATGACGCCGGGACGGCGGGTCGAGCTCGCGATCGAGATGTCCGAGGAGCTGCGAGCCATCACCGTGGCGGCGATGCGTTCCCGGAACCCGTCGCTGACCGATCGCGGCGTGCTGAACGCCCTCATCGAGACGCTCTACGGGGTTCGGATCGACACGGCCAATGGTCCCGATGTCGCTTGCTGAGACCCTGGCTCTCGTGGTGGCGCACCTTGATCGGGCCGGCATCGCCCATATGGTGGCCGGCTCGATTGCCTCCACCCACCACGGCGAACCTCGTTCAACGCGGGACATCGACCTGGTGATTGTTGCCGAGGTCGAGCAGGTGACCATGTTTGTCGACTGCTTCGATCCTTCCCGCTACTACCTCGGAAACCCGGTCGTCGATGGGGTCCTGCGAGACCAGTTCAACCTGATCGACACCATGACCGGCTGGAAGGTCGATCTGCTGTTGCGGAAGGATCGGCCGTTCAGTCGAGCGGAATTCGAGCGTCGCCAACCCGTCACAATTCTTGGGGTCTCCACGGCTGTCGCCACGGTGGAGGACACGATCCTGGCCAAGCTCGAATGGGGGAAGGCAGGTGGCTCACAGCGGCAGCTCGATGATGTGGTGGCCATGATCAGCGTGCAGCGACACCTCGATCTCGACCATCTCCATCGGTGGGCCTCCGAGTTGGGTATCGCCGATGACCTTGATCGCGCCTTTGATCTCGCCTCGGCGCCGTTCGAGGACCGGTAGAAGAGCCCCAACGCTGCCGGCCTCGGCGGTGATCTGGGCCCTCTGGGTGAGAGCAGGCCCACGTCAAGTGGTGCACGTGACCGAGCTGCGGTAGGGTTCCCCTCGATTCTCGTCTTGCGAGGAAGGACTGGGTGCATGTCTCGTCGTTCGTTGGTTCGTCGTCCCGTTTTGGCAGGGTGCGCTGCTTGGGCCTTGTCCGCCGGCCTGGTTGGGGCCGGGACCTTGACCATGGCGCCGGTGGGCGCCGCGGAGACCGTCACGGTCTGTGACAAGGGCAAGCTCGGCTTCGGCACCGGTGTCATGACCTCCACGGCCGTGGGTTCCGCGTCATGGACCATCGTCGCCCCCCACGGCCACGTGCCGACCGGCTCGACCACGGGTGAGAACCTCGCGTGGCGCATCTACGATCCGGGCACCGAGCGCATCGTCGACCGGATGGGCCCGGCACTCGGAGCCAATCGGGTGGTGGCCAAGGGTTACGAGACGAGCTCGACCCGGGCCAACGTCAATCGTCCGACCGAGCTCGTCGGCGGCTCGGTCGAACGCAGGACCACCCGTGCGCGCAACATCTACGACCGCTTCCGCACCTGCGCCCTTGCCATGGCCTCCCATGTGCGGAACTACGTCGAGATCCACGGCTACAGCAATGCCGCCTCGATCCAGGTGGCAACCGTTGGTGTGAGCGCCGCGGAGGCAAGCGCGGCGAAGAAGGCATGGGGCGATCGTCTGGGTGTGAGCCTGGTGATCGAGCCAGTCGACACCATCGAGTGGAACGCCAAGGAGAACAAGGCGATCGGCATGCTGGCGCTCAAGTTCTTCGATCGGGCCATCCACATCGAGTTGCCCGTGGCCCTGCGCAAGGATGCCCGGTTGGCCGAGACATCGGCGGCGCTGACCGACTGGCTGACCCGCCAGTTCGCTCCGTGAAAAGCAGCCGGTGACCTGGGTGAAACGAGATGTTCACCAAATGCATCTTCCATCCCGGCGAAACGGGTTCTAAGCTCAGCGACGATTGCTGGTGTGATTCGGAGCGTTTCGCCGCTCGGCCGTGAGCGAGAGGGGTGCCGGTGACAAATCTGGAGCTCGAACAAATCGCCGCTGAGGCCCCCGTTCTGCGGCTGGTTTCCGCCGATGAGGCAGCGGGGGTCATCGACCTGCGCGACACCTTGGCGTCGCAACCTGTCGTCAACGTCCGTCTGATGGGTTGGATGCCAAAAGCCAAGTCGTTGTTGGAGCGCTCGCTCGCCGCGGTGGCTTTGCTGCTCCTTGCTGTCCCTTTTCTTGTGATCGCCGCGATCGTGCGACTCACCAGCCCTGGGCCCTGCCCTGTTCCGCCAGCAGCGGGTCGGTCTCAACGGCAGAATCTTTGACGTCTACAAGTTCCGAACCATGGTCGATGGAGCGGACGGTCTTATTGACCAGATCATCGATCTGAACGAGCACGACGGTGTGCTGTTCAAAATCAAGAACGACCCGCGCTGCACGCGTTTCGGCACCCGGCTGCGGCGCCATTCCATCGATGAACTGCCTCAGCTCATCAACGTGGTCCGGGGCGACATGTCGTTGGTCGGACCACGCCCCGCGTTGCCGACCGAGGTTGCCCAGTACGGCGCCACCACCTGTCGGCGTCTCCAGGTCAAGCCCGGCCTGACCGGTCTCTGGCAGGTGAGCGGGCGTTCCAACCTCTCCTGGGACGAGTCGGTCAAGCTCGACCTTCGCTATGTGGAGGAGTGGTCACCGCTGCTCGACGTCAAGATCCTGCTGCGGACCGTTCCGGCAGTGCTGACCCGCAAGGGCGCCTACTAGCCTCCTTGATTGCACCAGCGATCAACAGGCAGCAAGTGACCCACCACAACGATAAAGTTGTGGGGTGCTGCCACAGCTCGATTCGGAGACCGGCTGAAGCGAAGGGGATCGTCGTCCTGAAGCTCGGAGGAGCGACATGATCACCAACGACGTTCAGTACCGCTCGACCAAGTCGCACCTTGCCCAGTTCGAGGAGGCGCTCGCGAACCTGCGAGCCAAGGTTGGCAAGAAGCCGACCAGGCTCCAGAAGCTCGAGATCGACGCCGTTGCCGCGCAAGCCCACGACCTGCGCGCCGAGATCGACGAGTACGATCGCCTGATGTCTGGTGCGCTGTCGCGGACCTCCATACTCTGTCGATAACGCATCAATAGCAAATCTCCTGGTTAGTATTGGTGCGTGACTGACGAAGCGCCCGATGGCCCTCGTGAACTGGCGGACTGGCTGCTGGCGCGCGGCCGTCATTGGGTGACGACCGAGGAGGCCGCGGTGCTCCTGGGCATCCCGAAGCGGCACGTCTCGCCGACGCTCACGCGGTCGCGGGGGAAGGGCCTGCTGTTCAGCCCGACCAAGGGCGTCTACGTCCCGATCCCACCGGAGTACCGGTCGTGGCGAGCGGTGCCCGCGGCCCACATCGTCGACCCCCTGATGCGCCATCTCGGCCACGCGTACTACGTGGCGTTGCTCTCGGCGGCCGAGGTCCACGGGTTCGCCCATCAGCGGCCACAGGTATTCCAGGTGATGACGCCGGCACGTCTTCGAGACCGGACCTTCGGACGTGTCCGGATGTCGTTCATCACGTCGGCGCGCGTTCCGGAACGCCCGGTGGTTATGAGGAACACGCCGACAGGGACGATGTGTGTATCGACGCCCGAGGTCACGGCCCTTGACCTTGTCGAGATGCCGC
The DNA here is from genome assembly GCA_963743945.1 of uncultured Actinomycetes bacterium. Taxonomy (GTDB): domain Bacteria; phylum Actinomycetota; class Acidimicrobiia; order Acidimicrobiales; family CADCSY01; genus JACOTK01. Next base: position 214,484 of record CAVURO010000004.1, on the reverse strand, counting down.
GCAGGAGCGGGGGTCTCCACAACGTCGCGACGATCCTGGGTGAGATGCTGGGCGACCAGGTGCTCGATGGCGAGCAACTCGCGGCGGTCGCTCCGACCTATCCCGGGGCGGTTGTCCAACGAACAGGCTGGCTGCTCGAGTTCGTTGCGGAGCAGCTCGGCGCCGACATCCAACTCGACGCGCTGCACCGTGCGGCGGCCCGGCGGGCGACGCCGACGGCCCTCGCGTCCCACGGAGCGCGCAAGGGACCGGTCGACGAGGGGTGGAACGTCATCGTGAACACGAGCGTCGAGCCGGATCTGTGATCCCCCAGCCGGCGATCGTGGAGTGGGGTCGGCGGGTCCCGTGGCCGACGCAGGAACAGGTTGAGCAGGACCTGCTCCTGTCGCGGCTCATCGTCGAGATCGCCGGCGACGAGTACCTGCGCGACGAGCTCGCCTTCCGCGGCGGAACTTGCCTCCACAAGCTCTTCACGGGCACGACCCATCGCTACAGCGAGGACCTCGACTACGTGCGGCGCACCACCGGAGGGATCGCTGACCTCACCCGGGCCCTGACGGCAATCGGCGAGCGGCTCGACATGAAGGTGAACACGCAGATCAGCCGCCAGCCGAAGGTGTATTTCCGCGTGCCGTTCGAGAGCGGCACCGGTGTGATGCGCATCAAGGTCGAGATGAACACTTTCGAGCGATCACCAGTGCGTCCGCTCGTGCAGGTGAACCACGCTGTCGATTCGAGCTGGTTCGCCGGCTCGGCCGACGTCACGACGTTCTCGCTCGCCGAGTTGGTCAGCACCAAGGTTCGAGCGTTGTTCCAACGCAGCAAGGGCCGAGACCTGTTCGATCTGTGGCTTGCCGTCACGCGCCTGGGTGTGGACCCCGAGGAGCTCGTGGCGTGTTTCGTGCCATATCGCCCTATTGGCTACACCGGTCGGCGTGCCGAACTGAACCTGCGCGACAAGCTGGCAGATCCGGCGTTCCGTGACGACCTCGTGCCGCTCGTCGCGCAGTGGCCTGATGGCTACGACATCGATGGCGCCGCCGAGATGCTCATCGGTGAAGTGTTCAGCCGTCTCTGAATCCCAGGACAGCAAGGAGCGATCTACCAGGCGCCACCGGTCTCCCGAACACCCGGCGAACGGTCGGGGAGGCGCCGGCCTCCGCCTCGGGTGTGCCCGGGGCGCTACGGTTCGGAGATGATTGCGGTGACCGGCGACCAGGAGATTCGTTGTCGGGCTATCTGATCGTGCTGGCCGTCGCGACGTTCACGACGCTCGCTCTGACGCCCCTCGTGCGCCGCCTCGCCATCCGCATCGGCGCGGTGGTCGCGCCCGACGAGCGCCGGGTGCACGAGCGGCCGACGCCCACCCTCGGCGGCCTCGCCATGTACGGGGGCTTCCTCGCCGCCCTGTGCGCCGCCACGCTCATCCCCCAGTTCGACTCGGTGCTCACCAACACCTCCGAGGCATGGGGCGTGGTGCTGGGCGCGACCGTGATGGTCTTCGTGGGCGTCGTCGACGACCTGCGGGAGGTGTCGGCTCCTGCAAAGGTCGCCGGACAGGTGCTCGCCGGAAGCGTGCTGTCGATGTTCGGGGTCACGATGTTGTACTTCCGTCTGCCGTTCCTCGACGTGTTCTCGCTCTCGGCCGACCTGGCCCCGCTCGTCACGGTGATGTGGGTCGTGGTCATGGCCAATGCCATCAACCTCATCGACGGCCTCGACGGCCTTGCCGCCGGCATCGTGGCCATCGCGGCCGGAGCCTTCGCGCTCTACAGCGACCGGCTCTTCGACGTCGGCCTGCTCGGCGACTCCGTCAGCCCGCTGATCGCGGTGATCACCCTCGGGCTGTGCATCGGCTTCCTGCCCCTGAACAGGCACCCGGCGCGGATCTTCATGGGTGACGGGGGAGCGCTGTTGCTCGGGCTGCTCATGGCGTGCTCGACCCTGCTGGTGGCCGGCCAGACCGTCGACACCTACAGCGGACAGACCTTCTTCTTCTATGCGCCGCTGTTCATCCCCTTCGTCATCCTCGGGGTGCCGGTGCTCGACACGGTCTTCGCCGTCGTGCGTCGGGCGAGCAGGCGCAGCGGGCTTGCCACCGCCGACAAGGAGCATCTGCACCATCGCCTGATCGCCCTCGGTCACGGGCAACGTCGAGCGGTGCTCATCCTCTGGGCGTGGACGGCCATTCTGGCAGGCATCGTGTTGTACCCCGCCTACACCGAGCAGGGAAGCGCCATGGTGCCGGCCGCCGTGGCAGCGCTTGCCGTCACGCTCTACACGGTGTTGCATCCACAGGTTCGCCGCGCCCGAGCAGAGGTGCAGGGACAGCTCGAGCTCGACCTCCAGGAGCCGACGAAGACCCACGTCGGCCACGGCGACGAGGGCGACGGATGATTTGCTCCGCGCCCGAACCTCCTTTACATTGCGCAAAGTTTCACAAGCACGCGTTCGGGCGTTCGACGCGTAGCGCCTCACACCACTGCCAAGGGAAGAATTGACGTGGATCTCCGCGAGCGACGCGACCTGAACAACGGCCTGGACACAGGCATGTCGCGCGCCATGGAGCTGGTGCTCACCCCACTGCTCTTCGCAGGCGCGGGGATCATGCTCGACCGTTGGCTCGACACGTCCCCGGTCTTCGCCGTCGTGTTGGGCGTGCTCGCCCTGATCGGTGTCAGCTACATGACCTGGTTCCGCTACGAGATGGAGATGCGCGAGCACGACCGGAGCGGCCCCTGGGCCACCCGGGCCGCCCGCACATCCCCCGGATCGGGCGTGTCCCGTGGAGTCGTCTCGCCGGACGAGGTTGCGCAGGTCGAGGTTGCGCCCGACGAGGTTGCACGAGCCGAGGTTGCACGAGCCGAGGTTGCACGAGCCGAGGTTGCACGAGCCGAAGTCGCGCCGGGCGCCCTGGTCGACACGTCGAGGGGCGTCGCGTGAGCGAGTCGTTCGTCACCCGCCTCGATGGCCCTTCGACGGAGCGGGAGATCGCCCACGATCTGGTCCGCCGGGGGTTGCCCGTTGCGCCGGTTCTGGTCTTGATCGGCGCCATCGGCTGGGGAGTCGGCGGAGCCCTCTCGGCGGGCTATGCGGTGTTCCTGGTGCTGGTGAACTTCCTGCTTTCCGCCGCATTGCTCACGTGGTCGGCGCGGATCTCGCTGGCGCTCATGATGGGCACGGCGCTCGTCGGCTACGTGCTGCGCCTCGGACTCATCTTCGCGGCCGTCGTCTTGGTGAAAGACGCCGGATGGGTCAAACTGTGGCCGCTCGGTCTGAGTCTCATCGTCACCCACGTCGGTCTGCTTTTCTGGGAGACCCGCTACGTCTCGGCGTCGGCGGCCTTTCCAGGTCTCAAGCCCGCCCCGATCTCCGCCCCATCGGGCTCGTAAGAAGGAGTTTCATCACCCGTGGCGTCTTTCGCGCTCGAGTTCCCACCCATCAGCCACCTGGTTGAATGGCCGGCGTTCCTCTTCGAGGACTCACCTTTTGCCGTCAACAAGATCACGCTCATCTTCCTGTTCGCCGCGGTGTGCACGCTGAGCCTGTTCATCATCGGCGGCAGGCGCCAGGCCCTCGTGCCCACCGGCGTGCAGAACGTGGTCGAGTCGAGCGTCGACTTCATCCGTGAGGGTGTCGTCATGCAGACCATGGGTCGTGACGGCCTGAGTTGGGTGCCGTTCCTCACGTCGCTGTTCTTCTTCATCTTCTTCACCAACATCACCGGCATCATCCCGGTGGTCCAGATGCCGGCAAACGCGCGCATGGCCATGCCGCTCGTCTTCGCGGTCATGATCTGGGTGCTGTTCATCGCCGTGGGCATCAAGCACCAGGGTCCCTTCGGCTATGTCAAGTCCGTGCTGTTCCCCCCGGGTGTGCCCAAGGCTCTCTACCTGTTGGTCACGCCCATCGAGTTCATCTCCACGTTCCTGGTCCGGCCCTTCTCCCTGGCCGTTCGACTCTTTGCCAACCTGTTGGCGGGCCACATCCTGCTGGTCACCTTCGGCGTTCTCGCCGCGGCGCTCTGGGCGGCGAAGCCAACCCTGGTCATCGTTCCCCTGCCGTTCCTGATGCTGGTGTTCCTCACCGGCTTCGAGGTGTTGGTGGCCTTCCTGCAGGCTTACATCTTCACGATTCTCGCCGCGGTCTACATCGGCGGCGCGATGCACCCCGAGCACTAGACCCCCGACAACCCCCAGATCTCAACCCGTACATCTCAACCCGTACATCTCGATCCGTACATCTGACGACGTAGTAACCCTCAGCACATAGGAGACCAAGAGACAATGCTGCCCATGCTTGCAGAAATCACCGGTACCGGCGAAGACCTCATCAGCGCCGGTGGCGCCATCGGAGCCGGTTTCGCCTATGGCCTCGCCGCCATCGGCCCCGGCATCGGTATCGGTTACCTGGTCGGTCAATCCGTCCAGGCCATGGCTCGCCAGCCCGAGGCTGCCGGCATGGTCCGCACCACCATGTTCCTCGGTATTGCCTTCACCGAAGCCCTTGCCCTCATCGGCTTCGTGGTGTTCATCCTTCTCGGCCTGTAAGGAGCCCCATGCGTACGAAAGTGCTGTTGTCCGGCGCCGTCGTTGCCGGCGCCCTCCTCCTCGCCATCCCGGGCGTGGCCCACGCCTCGGGCGCCGAGGAGGAACAGGAGTGCCTGCTCGAGCAGGTCCACGCCGCCGAGGAGATCGAGGCGGGTGACACCCATGCCGAGATCAAGACCTGCGAAGAGGCGCCGAACCTCATCCTCCCCGCCGTCGACGAGATGGTGTGGGGAACGTTGGCCTTCCTCGTGGTGTTCATCGGGATCGCCATGTTCGGTTACCCCGCCATCAAGAAGGGCATGGATGACCGGACGGCTCGCATCGAGGGCGATCTCGACGCCGCCGACCGGGCCAAGGTGGACGCCGAGACCGTGCGCAACGAGTACGAGAGCCGCTTGGCCGACGCCAAGAACGAGGCGTCGCGCATCATCGAGGAGGCCCGCCAGGCCGCCGACGGTGTGCGCCGTGACCTCATCGCCCGTGCCGAGGCCGAGGCCGAGGAGCTTCGTCGCCGCAACGCCGAGGCGGTGGCCGGTGAACGTGAGCGGGTCATGGCCGAGATGCAGGGCCAGGTGGCGAGCCTCGCCATCGAGCTGGCGGAGAAGGTCGTCGAGGCATCCCTCGACCGTGAGGCCAATCTGCAGTTGATCGAGAACTACATCAACAGCGTCGGCCAACAGAGGGCATGACTCGATGAACGCCGAACGCATCGACGGCTATGCCACGGCATTGTTCGAGGTGGCCCGGGTCGAGGGCTCCCTCGACGAGGTCGAGGACGAGCTCTTCCGCTTCGCCCGTGCGTTGGAGGCATCCGACGAGTTGCGCGAGGTCCTGACCGATCCCGCCGTTCCGGTGGAGCGGCGCAAGGGTGTCGTCGCCGACCTGTTGGGCGCCAAGGCGTCACCCACGACAACCAACCTCGTGTCGTTCCTGGTCGCGTCCGACCGGGCCCGTGAGCTGCCGGCCATCATCGATCGCCTGGTGGAGCGCGTGGCGGCAACACGCAGCAAGGTCGTCGCCGAGGTCCGCTCGTCGATCGAGCTCGATGCCGACCGCCAGGCCCGTCTCGGCGAGGCACTGAGCCGGGCGACCGGCAAGGCGGTCACGGTCAAGGTCATCGTCGATCCCAGCGTCATAGGTGGCATCGTCGCCCAGGTCGGCGACACGGTCATCGACGGCTCGGTCCGAGCCCGCCTCGATCAGATGCGCGCGGCCATCGCATGAACGCCCGCCAGATTTCACCTACGCAGATTTCACGCACGCAGGTTTCACGCACGCAGATTTCAGACACGCAGGTTCCACGCACGATCCGGGCTCAGATCGCGGCCCGAGGAGACATCACATGGCAGAGCTGACCATCAACGCAGCCGACATCACCGCGGCGCTGCGCAAGAACCTCGACGGGTACTCGCCGGAAACGGAGATGGCCCGCGTCGGACGGGTGATCGAGGTCGGTGACGGCATCGCCCGCGTGAGCGGGCTTCCGGGCGCCGCGGTCAACGAGCTGCTCGAGTTCGAGGGCGGCACCATGGGCCTCGCGCTCAACCTCGACGAGGACTCGATCGGCGCCGTCGTGCTCGGCGAGGTCGGCCACATCGAGGAGGGCCAGGCCGTCAAGGCCACCGGGAACATCCTCTCGGTCAACGTCGGCGACGGCCTGCTGGGCCGCGTCGTCAACGGCATGGGCGCACCGATCGACGGCAAGGGTCCGTTGTCGAACGTGCAGAACCGCCGCATGGAGGTGCAGGCGCCGGGCATCATCGGGCGCAAGCCCGTGCACGAGCCGCTGCAGACCGGCATCAAGGCGATCGACTCGATGACCCCCATCGGCCGTGGCCAGCGTGAGCTGATCATCGGCGACCGCAAGACCGGCAAGACCACGGTTGCGATCGACACGATCATCAACCAGCGTGGCCTCGGGGTGAAGTGCATCTACGTCGCCATCGGCCAGAAGGCATCGACCGTCGCCACGACGGTGGCCACCCTCGCTGCGCACGGCGCCATGGACTACACGGTCGTGGTGGTTGCCCCCGCGTCGGACCCCGCTCCGTTCAAGTACCTCGCCCCCTATGCGGGCTGCGCCATGGGCCAGCACTGGATGGACAACGGCGAGCACGCCCTGATCGTCTACGACGACCTTTCCAAACAGGCCGAGGCCTATCGCCAGATCGCCCTCCTGCTTCGTCGCCCACCGGGGCGTGAGGCCTACCCCGGCGACGTGTTCTACCTGCACAGCCGCCTGCTCGAGCGTGCCGCCAAGCTCTCCGATGCGCTGGGCGCCGGCTCGCTGACGGCGCTGCCGATCATCGAGACCAAGGCGGGCGACGTCTCGGCGTACATCCCCACCAACGTGATCTCCATCACCGATGGCCAGGTCTACCTGCAGGACGACCTGTTCAAGTCGGGCGTGCGTCCCGCCATCGACGTCGGCATCTCGGTGTCACGAGTCGGCTCGGCCGCACAGATCAAGGCCATGAAGGCCGCAACCGGCACGCTCAAGACCGACCTTGCCCAGTTCCGTGAGCTCGAGGCCTTCGCGGCCTTCGGTTCCGAGCTCGACAAGATCAGCCAGGCTCAGCTCGACCGTGGCTACCGCCTCACCGAGCTGCTCAAGCAGCCGCTGAACTCGCCGCTGAGCGTCGAGGAACAGGTCGTCTCGCTCTACGCGGCGACCCGTGGGTATCTCGACCCGATCGGCGTGGTCGACGTGCGTCGTTTCGAGACCGAGTTGCTGGAGTGGTTCCGCACCCGTCACAGCGACATGCTCGAGACCATTCGAACCACCGGCGCGCTGCCCGATGCCGACACCTTCGAGGCAGCCATCAAGGGCTTCGCCGAGATGTTCCAGGCGTCGGCGCCCGTCGGCGCCTCAACCGATTCGGCAGGGAGCTAGTCCGTGGCCGGTGGCCAGGAGCGCATCCTTCGTCGGCGGATCAAGTCCGTTCAGTCGACGAAGAAGATCACCAAGGCGATGGAGCTGATTGCCGCGAGCCGCATCGTCAAGGCCCAGCAACGGGTCGCGGCGGCGCGACCCTATGCCGAGAAGATCACCGCGGTCATCGGCAACCTCGCCGCCGGGGGAGCCGGTCTCTCCTCACCGCTGCTCAGCCCTCGCGAGACGGTCACCAAGATGGGCTTCGTCGCCGTGTGCGCCGATCGAGGCCTTGCCGGCGCCTACAACACCAACGTGATCCGCGCGACCGAGCGGGCGATTCTTGCCGCCAAGGCCGAGGGCCGTGACTACGGGCTCATCTGTGTGGGCAAGAAGGCGCAGAGCTACTTCAAGTTTCGGGGATACACCATCGATGCGTCCTTCGTCGGCATGAGCGATCAGCCCGGCTACGAGGATGCACGCCTGGTCGCCGCGGCGGTCACGGAGCGCTTCGAGTCGGGGGACTACGACCAGGTCGAGATCGTCTACACCCAGTTCCTCTCCGCCGGCACCCAGCGGGTGGCCCAACGTCGTTTCATGCCCATCGACCCCGCGTTGCTCGAGGTCACCGCATCCGAGGGTCCTGCGGCCGACTACGAGTTCGAGCCGGGCCCGGGACTGATCCTCGAGCGCCTGTTGCCCCGCTACGCCGAGGCTCGCCTGTTCGCGGCGATGCTCGAGGCGGCGGCCTCCGAGCATGCGGCGCGTCAGCGGGCCATGAAGTCGGCGACGGACAACGCCGAGGAGCTCATCATCAAGCTGAGCCGCATCATGAACCGTGCCCGACAGGACGCCATCACCACCGAGATCATGGAGATCGTCGGCGGGGCCGAGGCCCAATCGCAGGGGGCGGCCGACGACGACGACCTCCTGATCGACCACATCGGCGCCCAGGACCTGTTTCACCAGCATCGTGACCAAGCGCATCACGACCACGTTTAGCCGTCACCCACTCGTTTCAGGAGCAAGCCAGCCATGACCATGACCAGCGAGACAACCGAACGCAAGGATGGCCGAGTCATCGCCATCGCCGGCCCCGTCGTCGACGTGGAGTTCCCCCCCGATGCGCTGCCCGAGATCAACACCGCGGTCGAGATGACGCTCGTGGTCGACGGTCAACCCGTGGTGGTGACCGCCGAGGTGGCTCAGCAGATCGGTGACAGCCGAGTGCGTGTCATCTGCCTCAAGCCCACCGACGGACTCGTTCGTGGCACGGCGGTGCGAAACCTCGGACACGGCATCCAGGTGCCGGTGGGCGATCAGGTGCTGGGTCACGTGTTCAACGTGATCGGCGAGCCCCTCGACGTCGAGAGCATCGGTGAGGTCAAGGAGCGCTGGGAGATCCATCGTCCGGCCCCCAACTTCGACACCCTCGAGCCCAAGGCTCAGATGTTCGAGACCGGGATCAAGGTCATCGACCTGCTCACCCCGTATCTGCAGGGCGGAAAGATCGGCCTCTTCGGTGGCGCCGGCGTGGGCAAGACCGTGTTGATCACCGAGATGATCCGCCGCGTCGCCCAACAGCACGGTGGTGTGTCGGTGTTCGCCGGCGTGGGCGAGCGCACCCGTGAGGGCACCGACCTCATGATCGAGATGGGTGAGTCGGGCGTGCTGGAGAAGGCGGCGCTGGTCTTCGGCCAGATGGACGAGCCCCCGGGCGTGCGCCTGCGCGTCGCACTCTCGGCGCTGACCATGGCCGAGTACTTCCGTGACGTCCAGGGCCGTGACGTGCTGTTGTTCGTGGACAACATCTTCCGCTTCGTCCAGGCCGGTTCCGAGGTCTCGACCCTGCTGGGCCGCATGCCCTCGGCCGTGGGCTACCAGCCCACGCTCGCCGACGAGATGGGTGTGCTCCAGGAGCGCATCACCTCGACCCGGGGCCACTCGATCACCTCGCTGCAGGCCGTGTACGTGCCCGCCGACGACTACACCGACCCGGCGCCGTTCACCTCCTTCACCCACTTCGACGGCACCACCGAGCTCTCGCGTGACATCGCCGCCCTGGGCATCTACCCCGCCGTCGACCCGCTGGCATCGACCTCGACGATCCTTGCGCCCGAGGTGGTCGGTCAGCGTCACTACGACGTTGCCCGCCAGGTGCAGGAGATCCTGCAGCGCTACAAGGAGCTGCAGGACATCATCGCCATCCTCGGGCTCGACGAGCTCTCCGAGGAGGACCGTGTGACCGTCTCCCGTGCCCGGAAGATCCAGCGCTTCCTGTCGCAGCCCATGTTCGTGGCCGAGGTCTTCACCGGTCTGCCCGGTGTGTTCACGCCGGTCAACGACACGGTCGAGTCGTTCGAGGCCCTGGTCAAGGGCGAGCTCGACGAGCTTCCCGAGCAGGCGTTCCTCAACGTCGGCGGCGCAGATGAGGCCATGGCCAAGGCCAAGCAGCTGAAGGAGAGCTGATCTCGTGACGATGCAGGTCGATCTGGTCAGCCCGGAGCGCATTCTCTACAGCGGTGAGGCCGAGATGGTGCTCGCTCGCACCTCCGAGGGTGAGATCGCGTTCCTGACCGGCCATGCGCCGTTCATCGGCTCGCTCGGCATCGGCAGGGTGATCATTCGCCCCGTCGAGGGAGCCGACGAGATCGCAGCGGTGCACGGGGGCTTCGTCGAGGTGAGCAACGATCGGGTGACGATCCTCTCCGATGTCGCCGAGCTGGCGAGTCAGATCGATCTGCAACGCGCGCAGCGTGCGCTCGACGAGGGCGAGCGCCGTACGATGGAGGTCGATGACGCCGAGGCCCTTGCACGTTTGGCCCGGGCCCGACTCCGTGTGCAGGTCGCCGGCGGCACTGCCTGAGTTCAACGGCCCTGTTCACAACGGCCCCGGGCACGACGGCCCGGTTCACAGCGGGGCTGGGCGCGACGGCCCGTTGACCGGCGGCAGCGGCGACGACCACGGCAGCGACGACCACGGCAGCGAGAGCTGATGTCCCGTCTGCGCCTCGGTGCGGCATTGATGCTTCCGGCCCCGCTTGCGGGGGAGGTGCAGGGGCTGCGAAGGGCCTGTGGCGATCACGGGCGCATGGCTCCCCACCTGACGCTGGTGCCACCGGTCAACGTGCGCCGCGACGAGGTCGGCGAGGCGCTGTCGGTGCTCCGGCGGGCGGCGTCGCAGACCCGGCCGTTCACCTTGACGCTCGGGCCCCCGGCCACCTTCCTGCCGGACAACCCCGTCCTGTACCTGGAGGTCGGCGGTGATCTCGATGCGTTGGTGGCGCTTCGTTCGCGTGTCTTCGTCGGGCCCCTGAGTCGGACGTTGACCTGGCCGTTCACGCCCCACGTCACCATCTGCGATTCCGGGGAGCCGACTCGCCTCGAGGCTGCGGTCGTGGCGCTGGCCGATTTCCGGGTGGACTTCGCCGTCGAGCGGGTGCACCTGTTGCATGAGCAGCCCCACGACGGGCACCGACACCGCCGGTGGGTCCCGTTCCTCGATGCGGTCCTTGCCGAGCCCGTCGTGGTCGGAAGAGGTGGCTTCGAGCTGGAGCTGATCCCGAGCGAGTGCTTCGACGCCTGGTCGCGAGCGACGGTCGCCTCATGGCAGCAGGAGGAGCCGGGCGAGCTCGCATCGGTCGACGAGCTCGCAACGGTCGACGAGCTCGCATCGGTCGACGAACAGTGGGACTGGCCTGGTGTCGCCGAGTCCGCCGTCAGGCCCCTGGTGCTGCGAGCGGTGCACGACGGCGTACTGGTGGGGGTCCTGGTCGGACACCGAAGCGGTCATGTGGGAGTGATCGAATCGGGTATCGTGGCGCCCGATCAGCGCCGGCACGGCATCGCACGTCACCTGCTGGGGGCCTTCGTCTCGACGATGGCCGACGAGGGAGCGTCCCAGGTGAGCGCCTGGGTGCCGGCGGGTTCGTCCGGTGAGCACTGGTTGCGGTCGGCGGGCTTCGCAGAGACCCACGCCCGGGACCATCGCCTGCACCTGGTCCGGGTGCTTCACACCGGCAACCCGTGATCGGGCGGGCTGGGATCTAGCGGAACTCGATGGTGGAGAACTCGCCCAGCTTGTCGAGGCGGTGATGGGCGTCGATGAGGCGCACCGTCCCCGACTTCGAGCGCATCACCAATGACTGGGTGTGCGCGCCGCGGGCGTCGTAGTGCACGCCACGGAGGAGCTCACCGTCGGTGATGCCGGTTGCCGCGAAGAAGCAGTTGTCGCTGCGGACGAGGTCGTCGGTCCGGAGCACCGCCGTGAGGTCGTAGCCGGCGGCGATGGCGGCGTCACGCTCGTCGTCGTTGCGTGGCCACAACCGGCCCTGGAGCTCGCCTCCCATGCACTTGAGCGCGGCAGCGCTGATCACGCCCTCGGGTGTGCCGCCCACGCCGAAGAGGATGTCGGCGCCGGAGTTGGGCCAGGCCGTGGAGATGGCCCCTGCGACATCGCCGTCGGGGATCAGGCGGATGCGTGCGCCGGCCGCGCGAACCTCGGCGATCAGGTCCTGGTGACGGTCACGGTCGAGGATGACCGCGGTGATGTTGCGCACCGATTCACCCTTGGCCTTGGCGATGGCCTCGAGGTTCTCGGTCGGCGACCTGGTGACGTCGATCACCCCGACGCATTCGGGTCCAACGGCGATCTTCTCCATGTAGACGCACGGTCCCGGGTCGAACATCGAGCCTCGATCGGCCACGGCGATCACGGCAAGGGCGTTGCCGCGACCCAGTGACGTCAGGGTCGTGCCGTCGATGGGGTCAACCGCGATGTCGGCCTGGGGGGGTGTGCCGTCGCCGATTCGCTCACCGTTGTAGAGCATGGGCGCCTCGTCCTTCTCACCCTCGCCGATGACCACGATCCCGTCCATGGGCACCGTCTCGAGGACGATGCGCATCGCATCCACGGCAGCGCCGTCCGCGCCCTCCTTGTCCCCCCGGCCCATCCATCGTGCCGCCGCAAGGGCGGCAGCCTCGGTGACGCGCACCAACTCCATGGCCAAGTTGCGATCCGGAACCTGCTTGATGCCTGAGCTCATCGGGGCAGCTTAGCCTTGATGCACCGATCGACATTCGGGTGTGATCGCTCGGGCCCTACCCGGGCGGTGTGGATGCCGGCGCTCTTGAGCTGATTGTGCCCGACGGGGTGCCGGCTCTCCGTCACCGATCACTCGAGCAGGCGCTCGGACCAGTCGAAGTCGGCCGCTTCGGCGAGCCAGGGACCCAGCTCTGGTGGTGGCGGCTCGATGGGGACGTCCCAGGTGCGTAGTCCGTCGCCGTCCAACGCAGCCCGGAAGCTGACCGCCATAGCCGGCTCGAGGTCAGGGTGGTCCGATCGGTTGTGGCAGCCGCGCGTCTCCCGACGGGCGACGGCTCCTCGCAGGGTGGCCTCCGCCAGGGCGGCCCCGGCGCGCAGGTCGAGCACGTGCGCGAGGTCGGTCCACCCCTCAGCGCTGAACCGCACGTCGACGCTCGCGATTGCGGCCCGCACGTCTGCGAGTCGGGCCAAGCCCACCTGGAGGCCCGCGTCGTCCCGGACGACTCCGGCGCACTCCCAGAGGAGGTCTCGCAGGTCGCGCTGGAGCCGGCGTCCGATCTCGGTGCCCGGACGGACGAGGTCGTCGAGCTCATCCGCCGCGGCGCGGATCACCTGGCCCGGCCTGACCGAGACGTCGCCGGTGAACGCGAACGCCACGGCAGCGCTCCCGGCCCGTCTTCCGTAGACGACGGTCTCGGTGAGGGAGTTGCCTCCCAGGCGGTTGGCTCCGTGGAGTCCGCCCGCGCACTCACCGGCAGCGAAGAGCCCGGCAACATCCGTGGCGTGGGTCTCGGCGTCGACCACGACGCCACCCATGGAGTAGTGCGCGGTGGGTGCCACCTCCATGCGATCGCGTGAGATGTCGAGCATCTGGTACTCGATGAACTGCCGGTGCATCCTCGGGAGCCGCTCGAGGATCTGCTCCTTCGCGAGGTGCGTGATGTCGAGGAACACACCGCCGTGCGGTCCACCGCGACCCTCGCGGATCTCCGTGTAGTTGGCAAGGGCAACCCGATCGCGGGTGGAGAGCTCGAGTCGCTGTGGGTCGTAGCGCTCCATGAAGCGCTCGCCCTCGGCGTTGAACAGCCGTCCTCCCTCGCCGCGCACGGCCTCGGTCACGAGCGTGCCTGCCACCTCTTCGGGCGCGACCATCCCGGTGGGGTGGAACTGCACCAGCTCCATGTCGCGCACCGAGCACCCCGCCTCGAGGGCGAGGAACATCCCCTCGCCGAAGTTCTCATCGCGCCGCGAGGAGCTGCGCCGCCACAGACGAGTGTGGCCGCCCCCGCACAGGACCACGGCGCCGGCGGTGAACGCGATGCGTTCACCGTCATGCAGGTCGAAGGCGAGCGCCCCGAAGCAGACGCCGTCGGCAACGAGCAGCTTGCTGACGTAGGTGCTCTCCACGATGGTGATGGCCCGCCGCTCGACTTCCCGCGCCAACGTCTGGAGGATGGCGCGCCCTGTGTAGTCGCCGGCGAAGCAGGTGCGGCGCCAGCGGTGAGCGCCGAAGAAGCGTTGGTCCGGCGTTCCCTGCGGTGTTCGTGCAAACGGGCAGCCCCACTCGGCCAGCTCCGTGATCGCGTCCGGGGCGTCCTGGCACACGATCTCGATCACGCTCGGGTCACCGAGCCAGTAGCCCTCACGGAGGGTGTCGGCGGCGTGCTGCTGCCAGGAGTCCTCAGGGTCACGGGTGCCGAGCGCCGCGTTGATCCCACCGGAGGCAAGGATCGTGTGGGCGTCAAGCGCCGGACGCTTGCCAACGATGATGACCTCACCGCCGGCGTCGTGGGCGGCGATGGCGGCGCGCATGCCGGCCGCGCCCGTCCCGATCACAAGGACCGTCGCGGCACGAGAGCGGATCATGGGCTCCATTCACCCACCACCGGGACCTCCGCTCCAGGGTGCAGGCATGCCGATCATGGTGGGGCCGGCACCACCGATCGAGGACGGCACCACCGATCGAGGACGGCCACACCCCGTCATGACCGATGGTGTTGCCCCTGCGGACAGCTTGAGTCGAACCTGGCCGGCGCGGCCCTACCTCGGGCGAACCGAGACGGTCACTCGGCTCGCAGGCCCTCCGCCGGTCGTTGGCGTCCGGCCCGCAGACCGGCCGGCACGGCCACCGTCGCGGCGATGAGCAGCGCGAGGATCCCCATGGCGACGTAGAGCAGCACCGGCCGGTTGGTATCGGTGCCGAGCCCGGCGGGATCGGTGATCGCGAACCAGGCCGCGTCACCGGCGATCAGCCCGAGCGGGATGCCGACCGCCATGCCCATGGCAGTGATCGTGGCCGCCTGCCAGACGATGCAGCTCAGGGCCTGCCGCGGGGTGATGCCGAGGGTCCGCAGTGTCGCCAGCTCGCCGCGACGACGCCGAACCGTCGTGACCAGCACGTGGACCAGCGACGCGATCCCGAGGGTGGCGACGAACGCCGCCAGCCAGAGCGGGAGGGCACGGACGCTTCCGAGGTTCGCCACCTCGGCAGGCATGATCGGGAGGCTCTCGCCGGACACGGACCCCGGGTAGTCGTGGTCGAAGGCCGCGGCGGTGGTGTCGAGGTCGGCACCGCGAGGCAGCCGAACCACCACCTGGGATGCCTCGAAGAGGTCGGGGGCGGTGGCGTGCTCGGCGAAGGCGGTGTCGAAGTAGCCGACCGAGCCCGCGAAGCTTCCCTCGCCGTCGTCGGGGAACAGGGCGGTGCCGACGACGACCACGGGCGAGGCGTCGGCGTCGCGCTCGGGTGCGACCTCGACCCGGTCGCCGAGCTCGACGCCGAGCCTTTCGGCGGTGACCGGGCCGAGCACCACCTCACCTGGGGTGACCGGCCGGCGGCCTGAGCGCAGGGCGAAGCCGATGTCGCCGGAGAGCGGTGTCAGGCCGTAGGCGCGCACGACGGTGCCCTCGACGTAGGAGAAGCCCCCGTCCCACCGGGCAGCCGCACTGACCCGATCGTCGTCGACAACCCGCTCCGCAGCGGCGTCCACGTCGTCGGCCGTGAAGTTCAGCATGAGGTCCCATCCGAACCCCCAACGCTCCGGGTTGGCCAGCAACTGATCGAGGCTGTTCGAGAAGGTGAGCACGGAGACCGCGCCGACGATCGCCATCGCGATGCCGCCGATGGCGGACCGGACGGGCAGTGCGGGGGCGCGCCGGTCGAGCGCCAGGCGCACGCCGTTCGTCGGGACCGGGCCGGCACCGGCGCGACCGATGGCCGCGGCCAGCGCCGAGGGCCTCCGACGGGTGGGTGGCGCGTTCTGCGTTCGCGCCACCCACACCGCCGCCGGTGCCGCGGCCGCCAGGACGATGGCGACCACTGCCAGAGCGCCTGCGACGAACACGAGCCAGTCCGCCGCCAGTCCGGGATCGGGCTCCGCCCGTCGTGCCAGCCCGAGCGGCATGATCGGCGATGCCAGCCAGGCTCCGACGACGGCCACCACTGCTCCTCCGACGGCGACCGGGAGCGCCATGAGCACCAGCGCGACGGACCGGGCGAAGCTGGTGACACCGAGCCCCTGCAGGACTTCGGCGTCAGCGTGGGCGCCGGCGACGTGACGACCCACGGCCTGGCCCACCGCGACGATCGCCGCAAGGCCGGCCACGAGCGCGAAGACCGCCAACCCGGAGGCGACCGCAGAGATCGTGCCCCGAACCGCCTTCGATCGATCCTCCAGGGAGAGGGTCTGGTACTCCAGGTCTCGCGGCACCAGCTCCGCGACGGCGGCCTCGAAGTCCGCCACGTCGTGCACCATCGATCAGGGTGACCCCGAGATAGGTGGTGAACTCATCGACCTGGCCGTGCACCTCGTCGTAGAGGGCCGGGCCGGCGAAGAAGCCGCCGTCAGCGCCCTCGACGATGTCATCGGTGCCGCGGACCACCCCCACCACCCGGAACGGGAGCGTGGGACCTTGAGGCGGGAAGTACGCCTCCGCCCGGACCTGTTCGGAGGTCAGGGTGGCGACGTCGAGCTCGTCACCGACGTCCACTCCCACCAGCGCGGCAGCCGGCTCGTTCACGACCACCTCCTCGGGGCGATCGGGGCTGGGCGTGCGCCCTCGGAGGACCTTGAACCGCTCGATCTGCACCCCCATCCGATCGTCACGGGGGATCCGAATGCCGAGGTCGGCCTCCACGCCCTCGACCAGCGCGAGCACGAGCGTGAAAGAACCCGACTCCTTAACCATCGGCAGATGCGCGATGTCGTCGACGATCCGGGGATCGGCGGACCTCATGTCGACCGCCACGTCGGCACCGCTCGACACCTCGACGAAGCGTTCGAAGCTGGAGGCCGTGCGGCGAGCTCCCGCCGTCGCGGTGAGGACGACCGCGCCCGCGAGGCCGGCCATCAGCGTCAGCGCGACGAGCATGCGCCTTCGACGACGCCAGTCGGCGCGCACCCAGAGAGCGATGGCCCCATTCACCGCTTCATTAGATGCTCCACGCACCCTGGCCACAAGCCTGCAGCCATCCCTGCAGCGGGGGTGGTAGCCCCACTCGTCGCGCGAATCGGTCAGATCTCGATCGTGGTGCCTTCGGCGGCGGCAGCCACGGGGACGGATGCGTCGCGGAACCCCTCGACGATGGCGTCGAGCTCGGCGTCGGTGCGGTTGGGGTCGTGGTGGAAAAGCAGCACGGACCGCGACCCTGCCCGCAGGGCCAGGTGGACCGGGTAGTCGACGGCCGAGTGGCCCCAACCGGCCCGGGCGGGGAGCTCCGCGGCGGTGTGCTGCGCGTCGTGGAGGAGCAGGTCGACCCCGTCGGCCAGGGCCATGGCGTGCTCGTGGTAGGGACCCCACCCGTCGGGGCCCGGGCCGAGGGCGACGGGCCCGTGATCCGAGAGGTAGGCGACGGCGGACCGCCCGTCGCTGATGCGGTAGCCGTAGGTCCGGCCGCCCTTGTGGGGGATGTCGAGGGCCAGCACCTCGAATCCGGCCACCTCGTGGGTGCCCGGCGTCAGGCCCTCGAACGACCAGTGGCCGCGCAGGCCCTCCGGCCCGATCGGGAAGTGGGGTGGCGACATGGCCCGAGCCAGCACGTCCAGCGCAGCAGCGCCGTCCTCCTGGTCCGGCAGGCACAGCCGCACGCGGGCGCCGTCGGCGTCGACGGCGCGGCTGAACGGGAGGCCCTGGGTGTGGTCCCAGTGGAGGTGGCCGAGCAGCAGGGCACCGTCGAAGGGCCGCTCCCCGAGCAGCGCCCCGAGGCCGCGAAGACCGGTGCCGGCATCGAGCACCAGACTGGGCGGTTCACCGTCCCGGGCGAGCGCCACGCACGAGGTGTTCCCCCCGTGGCGAGCGAAGGCGTGCCCGGGCGCGGGGGTGGACCCCCGGACGCCGAGCACGTGGACCCTCACGCCCGATCCTGCTCCTCACGCCGATGGCCCCGGCTCACCTCGGCCAGCAGGTCGAGGTCGAGCTCCACCTTCCGGGCCTCGGCCACCTTGCAGGGGGTCGAGGCCACCAGGGTGGCCGTGCGCCGGCCCCCCTCGATGACCGCCCGCTCCCCGATGAGGGCGCCGGGTCCGATGGCCGCCACCTCCTCGCCGTCCACCAGCACCCGGAGGATGCCGTCGAGCAGTAGGTACAGGGCGTCCGCCTCGGCCCCCTGCTCGGTCAGGGTGGCGCCCTGCTTGAGCTTGCGCACCTTCGGCTTGCCCTGCCCCATGATCACCGAGGACAGCCGGCGCTCCAGGGCGGTCTCGACCGCCGCCACCAGCGCCGGGGAGTCCTCACCGCCCCAGGGGCTGTTGTCCCCGAACGCGTGGCGGTACCAGTCCTTGAAGTCCACGAGACCGCTCTTGGCGGCGAGCGCCCCATCAGGTCCGTAGACCCAGTGGCGCGGGAACGGGCTGGCGCCCGCCAGCTCCCATTCGGCCTCCCCGCCGGCGTGGATGGTGAGGGCGAGCGCCGACCAGGCCGTGGGAGCGTGGTACTGCACGAACGGCGGGGTGGCCACCCGGCGCGGGGCCGGCACGCCCGTGCGGCCACCCACGGTCTGGCGGAAGCGGACCCAGCCGTCGCCCACCTCGGGAGGCGCCTGCAGGTCCGGATAGGCGACCGCAGCGAAGGTGGCGGCAGCCCCGCCCATCGACATGGTGGTGGCGCCGATCACGCCACCACCGGCGTAGCCCTGGTCGATGACGACCCCGTCGTCATCCACCTCGATCCACGCCCGCAGATCGTTCGCCACCCGGAAGAGATCGCGCGCCCGCCAGTCCTCGAGGTCGCCGAGCGTGTCCGGGAGGGGCTGGTCGTAGCGGGCGATGCCGAGCTCGAACGGCACCTTCATGGCCCCCTTCAGGGCCTCCGACGGGATCCACGACACCGCCACCACCCTCGACTCGATCCGCATGACGTCCTCCTCGTCCTCGACCTGATCCGGATGCCTCCTGATCCGGATGCCTCCTGATCCGGACACCTCCACCTTCCGGCCCGGCGGCGGGCTCCACCAAGGGTGCCGGCAGGTGTCACGGGGTGGGGCCGGCACCCCTGCCGAATCGCATGGCTGCCACCTCGCCGGCGCCGGCGCGACGTGGCTGGATGGAAGCCATGCCCGAGAGCGCGATCACCGTGGTGCTGGCCGACGACAACCTCATCGTCCGTTCCGGCGTGCGGGCACTGCTGGCCCGGGAATCCGACATCGAGGTCGTTGGCGAGGCGGCCGACCACCCGGAGCTGCTGGCGGCCGCCCTCCGACACGAGCCGCAGGTGGTGGTCAGCGACATCCGGATGCCGCCGACCTTCCAGCGCGAAGGGATCGACGCCGCCCGGGAGATCCGCCGGCGCAACCCGGGCACCGGGATCGTCATCCTGTCCCAGTACGACGATCCCGAGTACGCCGTGTCCC
Organism: uncultured Actinomycetes bacterium; assembly: GCA_963743945.1. GTDB lineage: Bacteria > Actinomycetota > Acidimicrobiia > Acidimicrobiales > CADCSY01 > JACOTK01. Next base: position 195,171 of record CAVURO010000004.1, on the reverse strand, counting down.
TCCTCGCCGACGGTGCGGCCGGCTACTCGTACCTGCTGAAGGACCGCCTCGCCGAGGGCGACCAGCTGGTGGATGCCATCCGGGCGGTGGCCACCGGCGGGACCCTGCTCGACCCGGTGATCGTCGACGCCCTGGTGCGACCGGTGCAGGACGGCGACGACCTGGGTGCCGCCGACCAGGAGCTGTTGACCTTCGTCGCCGAGGGGAAGCCGATCAAGGCCATCGCGGTCACCCGGGCCACCACGCCCGAGGCGGTGTCCGACGCCGTCGAGCGCCTGTTCCTCCAGCTGGCCAAGGGGGCCTCGACCGGTGCCGAGAGCGCCCTTCGCCGGCTCCGTATGCTCCACCAGGCCATCGTCGACCGGGAGGAGCAGGGGGAGACGCTCTCGCGCCTGCTCCCCGGTGGCCTGGCGGAGAAGCTGCGGGCGGAGGGCCGCCACATCGGCGAGTCCGAAGAGCTCGAGGTCACGGTCCTGATGTCCGACATCCGCAGCTACTCGTCGATCGCCGAGCGGACCCCGCCCACCAAGCTCGCCGCCCAGCTGAACGAGCACCGGGCCGCCATGAACCGGGCCATCATCGGCGTCGGAGGCACGGTCATGCAGTTCGTCGGCGACGCGGTGATGGCGGTGTTCGGCGCCCCGTTCCCCCAAGCCGACCACCCGGACCGGGCCCTCGAAGCCGCCCTGGAGATGCACCGGTCCCAGCACGCCCTCAACCAGGCGTGGGAAGGGACCGCCCGGGAGGAGTTCCTCCTCGGGATCGGGCTGTCCACGGGCAAGGCGGCCGCCGCGCTCCTGGGCTCGGAGGAACGCCTGGAGTACACCCTGGTCGGTGACACGGTGAACCTCGCCCAACGACTGCAGGAGATGGCACGTCCGGGCGGACAGACCATCCTCAGCGAAGCCACCTGGGCGGGCCTCACCGAGCGCCCGGACGCCACCGCAAACCCCCCCGAGCTCGTCAAGGGCCGAGCCACTCCTGTCAGCACCTACCGAATCGAACCGATAGCCTGGAGGCGGCCATGACCGCGACTGGACCTGCGCTGTCCACGACACCCGTGGGCCACGATCTCGTGCTGGAGGTTCGCGGCGTCCGGCGGACCTTCGAGGCGGAGAACGCCCCCGTGCGCGCCCTGCGGGGTACCGACTTCGACATGGCCACGGGCGAGTTCGTGGCGATCATGGGCCCCTCCGGCTGTGGTAAGTCGACCCTGCTCAACCTGATCGCCGGCCTCGACCAGGCGGACGAGGGATCCATCCGCCTGGTCGACGAGGAGATCACCGGGAAGTCCGAGGACGAACTGGCCCGCATGCGCCGCCGGCGCATCGGCATCGTGTTCCAGTTCTTCAACCTCCTCGAGGGCATGACCGTGCTCGAAAACGTGGCCCTGCCGGCCATGGTCGCCGGCCTCAAGCGGAAGCACGCCGAGACCCGCGGTCGCGATCTCCTCGACCTCCTCGGCCTGTCGGACAAGGCGAAGGCGGCGCCGGGTTCGCTCTCCGGCGGGCAGCGGCAGCGCCTCGCCATCGCCCGGGCCCTGGCCAACGAGCCCACCCTGGTGCTCGCCGATGAGCCGACGGGTGCCCTGGACTCCGAGGGCGGCCACGAGGTGATGGAGCTCTTCCGCCGCCTCCACCAGGGCGGCCAGACCATCCTGATGGTCACCCACGACGACGACGTGGCGGCCGCGGCCCAGCGGATCGCCCGTATGCAGGACGGCCGGGTCATCGACCCGGGAACCCAATAGACGCCTCGCCGACCTCGATGACCACCGTGCCGACCTCCCTGGAACGGCCCCTCGAGGTGCAGATCGGCGGCCGCGGCTCGGTGGCCCGGGCTTCGGCAGGCCTGCTCGCGGCGGTGGCGATCGGCGCAGGAGCGGTCGGGTTGGCCCACGACGACGTGGTGGCCGGCACCTGGGTGCGGGCGGGCCTGGTCGCAGCCTGGGCGCTCGCTGCGCTGGTCCTGACCCGCCGGGGCGATCCGACGCCTGCGTTCGTGACCGCGGCCGCCGCGGCGGTCGGCGGGGTGTGCGCAGCCACGGCGGGCGCCGATCGCGCGGACGCCGTGGAGGCGCTCCACATGGTGGCGGCCTCGTTCGTGCCGGCCCTGGCCCTGCACGTGGAGCTGGTGATCCCCGAGGGGCGGCTGGGCACGGGCGGCCGGCGGGCGCTGGTGGTGGCGGCCTACTCGGTTGCCGCCGTCGTGGGGATCGGGCTCGCGCTCGACGGCCGGCAGCCGGCGGCGGGTGCGGTGGCAGCGGCCGTCGTCGTCGCCCTCCTCCTCGGGGTGCCGGCGGCGCACCAGATCTACCTCCGGTCGGCGGGCCGGGCCCGCGAGCGCCTTCAGCTGGTCGGCTGCGCGGTGGCGGTGCTCCTCGAGGTGGCGCTGGTGGCCGCAGCCCTCCACCTGCTGGTCGACTGGCCCACCCACTGGGCCGAGGTGGCGGCGGCCGGCAGTGCTCTCGTGCCGCTCGCCGTGGTCGCCGGCACGTTCCCGGGCGTCGCCCGCTGGGTCGGCCGGGTGCTCGTGCACACCGTGTCGGCCACCGGTCTGACCGCCGTGGTGGTCGTCGTGTACCTCGTGGTCGTCATCGGCCTCGGCCGGCCGCCGGCGCGGTCCGAGCGCACCCTCCTCGTGCTCTCCATGCTGGCCGCCGCCGTCGCCGCGCTGGCCTACGTCCCGGCCCGGGAACGCCTGGAGGAGACGGCAAACCGGTTGGTGTACGGCGAACGGCACCCACCGGACGAGGTTCTGCGGACGTGGGGCAGCCGCCTCACCCGGGCCATCCCCATGGACGAGCTCCTCCTGCAGCTGGCCGAGTCGCTGCGGAAGGTCCTGGCGCTGGAGCGGGCGGAGATCTGGACGGGATCACCCGATCGCCTCGATCTGGCAGTGTCGGTACCCGATCGAGCGGCCCCCCCGCTGCGACTGTCGGCCGACGAGCAGCCCATCGTCGCGCGGGCCGGGGTCACCGGCACCGCCTGGCTCGAGGTGTGGCTCCCGGACCTGCTCGAAGGCCGGACCGCCTCCCAGCTGCGCGTGGCGCCGGCGGCCCACTCCGGCGAGCTGCTCGGGCTGCTGGTGATCGAGCGGGCCCACGGCGGCGATGCCTTCACCGATGAGGACGATCGCGTGCTCACCGAGTTGGCCCGCCAGGTGGGGCTGGCGCTGCACAACGTGCGGCTCGACTCGGCGCTCCAGGAGAGCCTGGAGCACCTCGAGCAGGCCAACGAGGACCTGCAGGCATCCCGGGCCCGCATCGTGGCCACTGGGGACGCCGAGCGCCGCAAGATCGAGCGCAACCTCCACGACGGTGCCCAGCAACACCTGGTGGCCCTGGCCGTGAACCTCCGGCTGGCGAAGGACATCCTGGCCGAGGACCCCGATGGTGCGGTCGAGATGCTCGATGCGCTCGCCGAAGCGGTGAAGGACACCATTCAGGAGCTGCGGGACCTCGCCCACGGCATCTACCCGCCCCTGCTCATGGACAGCGGGCTCCCCGAGGCCCTCCGGGCCGCCGCCAACCGCAGCCCGCTCGCGGTCAGCGTCGAGGCCGACGGGATCGGTCGGTACCCCACCGAGCTGGAGGCCGCCGTGTACTTCTGCTGCATGGAGGCCATCCAGAACGCCGCCAAGCACGCCCCCGGTGCTGAGGTTGTCGTGTCCGTCACCGAGGATGAGGGCGTGGTGCACTTCTCCGTGATCGACGATGGTCCCGGCTTCGACGTGGCCGCCGCCACCGCCGGGCACGGCTACGTGAACATGAGCGATCGGGTCGGCGCCATCGGCGGCACGGTCGAGTGGACCTCTGCGCCGGGCCGGGGCGCCAGGATCGTGGGCACCATCCCCGTTCCGTAGGACACCGGGGGGTTCAGCCGCCGTCGGTGGACGCCGAACGGCCGTCCCAGAGGCGCCGGAGCAGCCCGGGGTCGAGCTCCTCCTTGTTCACGTAGGCGGCGAAGCCGGATGTCGACGCCTCGGCCGGGAGATCGGACTGCTGGTAGGTGGAGCACAGGAACACCACCGTGTCCGGCACGACCTCGAGGATCCTGCGGGTGGCATCGATGCCGTTGAGGCGGGGCATGTTGATGTCCATCAGCACCAGGCGTGGCCGCAGCTCCGCTGCCACGCCGACGGCCTCGTCGCCGTCCACTGCCTCTCCCGCCAGCTCGAAGCCCTCCGTGCGACGCAGCACGGCGCGCGCGGCGAGGCGGAACGGCAGCTGGTCGTCCACGACCAGCACGGTCACCACGTCGGTTCCGGAAGACATCGCCTGTTCATCTTCGTCGGGCACCGAGCTGCCTCCCAGGGTGCGGCCAGGTGTGGCCGTGGTGTGGCTACCTTCCCCGCCTCATGCGGCGGCCAGGTACAGCAGGACCGCCTTGACCCGCCGGTTCACGTCGACCTCCTCGCTGAGCCCCAGCTTGGAGAAGATGGAGTTGGTGTGCTTCTCCACCGCCCGGGTGGACAGCACCAGGGCGGTGGCGATGGCCGCGTTGTTCTTGCCCTGGGCCATCTCCGCCAGGATCTCACGCTCTCGGGGCGTGAGCCGGTCGAGGTCCGAGGTGGCCGGCCTGCGAGCAGCGACGAGCGATTCGACCACCTTGGCGTCGATCACCGAGCCGCCGGCCGCCACCTTCAGGATGGCCGCCACCAGCTCGTCGACCTCGCTGACCCGCTCCTTCAGGAGGTAGGCCCGACCCTGTGACCCGGCTTCGAGGAGGGCCAGGGCGTAGGCGGGCTCCACGTACTGGCTGAGGACCACCACCCCGATCTCGGGGTGCTCCTGGCGGAGGCGAGTCGCCAGCTGGATCCCTTCGTCCGTGCCGGTGGGGGGCATCCGGATGTCGGTGACGACGACATCGGGCGATTCGGCTTCCACCAGGGCCTCGATCCCCGGGAGGTCGCCTGCCGCTCCCACCAGCTCCACGCCGTCCGCGCGCTCCAGGACTCGCTCGATGCCCTCCCGGAGCAGCGGGTTGTCCTCGGCCAGCACGATCCGGATCGTCATCGACGGCGAGCCTAATGGGATCGCGTGTGGGCTGGTCGCAAGATCGTCTCATCGAAGCCGTTGCACCGGCACTGCGCCGTGGTTCGAGGTCTGGGTCAGGCGGGGACGGGGCCTGCGTCGGTGATGGGCGGGGCGGCGGCCTCGCCGACGCCGGCGGCGGCGAGCGCATCGAGCGCGTCGCTCAGCTTCTTGGTGTCCTCCAGGGTGGTGATGGCCACGATGCGGCCCCAGCGGATGTCGATGGTCTGGGCCACTTCGTTGCGGTAGTCGCCGGGGGCGTCGACCCGGACGAGGGCGACGGCGCGAGTGTCCCAGGGCCAGCCTCGTACGATGACGTCCTCCACGGTGAACCGGGCGTCGGGGAGGAGCCGGAACAGGCGGGCGAAGAACGCCTCCATGGTCGGTCGGGTGGTCCGCACGCCGGAGAGAGCGTGGTCGCCGACGAAGCGGTACTCGAAGGTGGCGGCGAAGCCATCGAGGAGGGGGGCGACCTCCCTCGCGTCCACATGGCCCCACGCCTTCCGCACCTTCCGGCCCACGATTCGTCGGTACACAGCACCCTCCTCGGAGTCGAGTTTCGATGAGCAACTTGACTCTACGTGGAGCAGGTTGCCGCCGGCAACTCGTAGGATGGCCCGATGGCAAGGACCGACCTCTCGGCGTTCACGTGCTCACTGGCCCGAACCCTCGCCGTCCTGGGCGATTCCTGGTCGGTGCTGGTCCTGCGGGACGTGCACCTGGGCGTCACCCGCTTCGACGACCTCCAGCGCGACCTCGGGGTGGCCCGCAACGTGCTCACCGACCGCCTCGAGCGACTCGTGGCCGGCGGCCTGCTCCACCGCCGCCCCTACCAGGAGCGCCAGCCGCGCTTCGACTATCTGCTGACCGAACGGGGCGCCGACCTCATGCCCGCCCTGTTCGCCGTCACCGCGTGGGGTGACCGCTGGACCGCCGGCGACGAGGGCGTACCGGCTCGCTTCACCCACGCCGGTTGCGGGTCGGAGACGGTGGCGACCGTGTGCTGCTCGGCCTGTGGGAAGCCGCTCGAGGCCGATGACGTCCGCACCGCCCCCGGTCCCGGTCTCCGAGCCCGCCGGGGCACGAGCGTTCTCGCCGAGCGCGCAGGCCTCGCTCCCTAGCCCTGCCGTGAGCCCTGCCGTGAGCCCTGGCGTGCCCTTGCCCGCGGGTCGGGGCGCCGCTGCGAGATGTTGCCGGCTGGTCGATGTGATCGTCGTCCAGCTCGATGGCAGGGTGCCGAAGGAGCTCTCGGTGGACAAGTCTGATGATCGTGGTGGCCCGATCCGTCGCCCTGGTTCCGTCGTGGACGGGATTCGGAGTTCTCCGGCGCTGGGGCAGGGTGCAGCGCGTTCCGCGAAGTGGCCGTCGTCGCTATCGGGTGCCGGCGGACAACAGACGTAGAGCATCTCGGGCGGCGTGGACCCCGCACATGCCGTGGACGCCACCGCCGGGCGGGGTGGACGCCGAGCAGAGCAGGAACCTCGGGTTGCCCGTCCGGTAGGGGTGCACGCCGGGGCGGGGGCGCAGCACCAGCTGGGTGCCGGCGAAGGAGCCGCCGTTGACGTCGCCGCCGACGAGGTTCGGGTTGTAGGCCTCGTACCAGGCGCTGTCGGCGACGTGGCGCTCCAGCACCACGTCGCGGAAGCCGGGAGCGAAGCGCTCGATCTGGGCCTCGATGGCGTGGGTCATGTCGAGGGTGGAGCCGCCGGGGACGTGGCAGTAGGTCCACAGCGTGTGCCGGCCGTCGGGGGCGCGGGTGGGGTCGAAGAGGCTCGGCTGGGCCACCAGCACGAAGGGCCGCTCCGGGTGGCGGCCGGCCGCCACGTCCGCCTCGCAGGCCGCCACCTCGGCGAGGGTGCCGCCGAGGTGGAGCGACCCGGCCCGCCGAGCGTCCGGATGCGTCCAGGGAACCGGCTCGGACAGCGCATAGTCCATCTTGAAGACCCCGGGTCCGTACCGGAACCGACCCAGGCGCCGGACGTAGCCGGTGGGGAGGGCATCGCCGCAGATCTGCAGGAGGGCGCGTGGGCCCACGTCGAAGAGCACGACCCGCGAGTCGGGGAGGTCGTCGAGGCCCCGGACGGGGTGTCCGGTCTCGATCGTGCCGCCGAGTTGGCGCAACCGGCTCGCCATGGCGTCGGCGATGGCCTGGGAGCCGCCGCGGGCGGCGGGCCAGCCGGCCACGTGCCCGGACGCGAGGAGCATCAGTCCCAGGGCGGTGGTGAGCGGGCGCGACAGGGGCAGAAAGGAGTGGGCGGCGGCTCCGGCGAGCAGGCCGCGGGCCTCGTCGGTCCGGAAGGTGCGGGCAGTCAGCGTGGCCGGGGGAGCGCCCCGCAGCCCGAAGCCGGCCATGGTGAGCGGGTGGCGCGGCACCCGCAGGAGGGGCCCGAGGACGCTCGTCGGCGATGTTCGGCCAGTGCCGGGTCGTCCAGCCGATGAGGCGATCCCAGGCCGCACCGTCGATGTCGAGCTGCTCGACCGTGTCGGCGAGCGATCGGTGCAGCACGCCGGCTCGGCCACCGTCGAGGGGGTGCACGAGCGGCACCTCGGGGTGCACCAGCTCGAGCCCGTGCTCCGCCAGCCCGGCGGCGGCGAAGAACGGCGAGACCGCCGCGAACGGGTGGATGGCCGAGCACACATCGTGGACGAAGCCCGAGAGGGTGAGCGCGGCGCTCCGGGAACCTCCCCCGACCGTGTCGGCTGCTTCCAGCACGAGCACCGACCGACCGGCTTCGGCGCAGGTGATGGCGGCGGCCAGACCGTTCGGCCCTGCTCCCACCACCACCACGTCCAGCACCGCTTCACCCTAGGCGGCCGGCGCGAACCGGGCCATAAGGCAGGTCGGCGCCGCTCTCGGTGAGGTCACGCGCGCGCCTGTCGGCTGCGGTTGCAGCGGCATTCGGGCGACATCTCCCGGATCTCCCGTATCAGAGCCGGTCCGGCGGACTCTGATGCTGTGTCGGTCCGGTTGGATGCGGCAGTCAGGATGCGGCAGTCAGGACGATATGACCGGCAGGAGAGGCGATGATCGCTCGGGACGCGTTGATGGTCGATGAGGTCGAGGGCGATGAGGTCGGGACCGATGAGGTCGGGACCGATAAGGTCGAGGGGCCGGGTTCGACGACGTCCGCGCTTCGCCTCGCACATCCCGCGCACCGGGAGATCGCGGCGCGTGCGGTCGTCGCCGGGTCCGTGGCGCTCCACGGCTTTGCGAACATCTACGTCCTCACGGCATCGAGCGACGTGCGGGCGAGCGAGCGGCTCAACCTGCTCTGCGGGCGCTCGCCCCACGCTCCGGCATGGGTGACGACCACCCCGGAGCGTCTGGACACGGTGACCGACTGGGCCGCTCTTGCCGAGGGCCTCGATGCATGGGAGGCGCGGGCGGTGATCTCGGAGTTGGTGGCGAGCGGGCCGATCGGTCTTCGCCTGCCCGCATCCGTTGGTGTCCCCGATCATCTGGTCTCGATGCACGAGGGGGTGCGCTGCATCCAGGTGATGCTCGCGGGCGTGGCCTGTGCCTCCGGAGGCTTCCTCTCCCGGACCCTGGACATCGCGGGCGGTGACCTGCTGGCGATCCAGCCCGCATGTCGAGTCGTGGCCAACCAGGGGGTCATCGTGCAGGAGCCCGTGCATCACCGATTCGACGAGGCACTCCGGGATTTCGGTGGTCACGTCGGGGTGATCCCACTCGGACGTGAGGACGACCTGGCCGAGCGGACCTACCTGACCTATGCGCCGACCCGACCGAGCGTCCTGTCGTTTCAGGGCGTTCGTTTCGACCGCCGGAACCGGCCCCTCATCCCCATCGAAACCCACGGGTCGCTCGCCCTCGAGCGCATGACCGCGGTGCTCGACCGATACGACCTGGGCCATGTGGTGTTGCCCGGCGCCCAGCGGAGGTTGGCTGCTCGGCTGTATCGGTGACACGGATCGCGCACGGTGAGGGGTGGTGGCCGGGGGCTACCCCCCGCCGTGCGGGAGAACAGGCGGGCGGTTCAGGAGGGCGGTTCAGGCGCTCGCCATGGCCGTGAGGATGTCGAGCTTGGCGGCGCGCCGGGCGGGGATGGAGCCGGCGAACAGGCCGAACAGCCCGGCGATGACCACGAAGCCCACGAGCTGACCACCGGGCACGCTGACGGTCTTGACCAGGCTGTCGGGCAGCGCCGTACCCAGGGCCACGCCGAAGAGGATGCCGATGGCCGTGCCGGTCAGGCCGCCGAAGACGCTGATCAGCACTGCCTCCCAGCGCACCATGCGTCGCACCTGACGCCGGGTCATGCCCACGGCCCGCAGCAGCCCCAGCTCACGGGTGCGCTCGATGACCGACAGGGCCAAGGTGTTGACGATGCCGAGCAGCGCGATGATGATCGCCAGGCCGAGCAGCGCGTTGACGACCGCGAGGAACTGGTCCAGCTGAGCCTCCTGGTTGTCCCGGTACTCCTGTTGGCTGCGAAGGGTCGTCTGGGGAAAGGAGTCCGTCACCGACTCGATCGCAGAACGGGCACGGGCGGGGTCCACACCGTCGTTGATCCGAGCGAACACGAGGAAGTCGAGTCGGTCCGCGGCGTTGGCCTCGTAGGTGTCCATGTCGATGATCCAGTTGCCCATCAGGCTTGCGTCGCCGTAGATGCCGGCGACTCGAAGCCGTTGGTTGCCGGTGGCGGGAAAGGAGCCGGTGATCGTGTCACCTACCGAGAGGCCCAGGTCGGCGGCAGGGTCATGGTGCACGAGAATGCCGTTGTCGACGAGCGCACCGATGCTTCCCGCCTCCAGGTCGAGATCGACGAGCGACCCCAGAGTCGCCGCGTCGGTCGCAGTGACCTGCTTGGTGTCGCCGTCGATGCGCAGTCGCGCGACGCGGAGGCGCCCGACGTCTCGGACCTCGGCCAGACCACCCAGATCCTTGGCCAGTTCACTGCTGAAGCCGGTGAAGCCGTCGGACTGAATGATGAAATCCGCCCGGGTCGAGTCGCGAACCCCATTCACCACGGTGGTCTTGATCGAGTTGCCGATGACCGAGACCATGGAGACCAGGGCAAGGCCGATCATGAGCGCCGACGCCGCCGACGCCGTGCGTGAGGGGTTTCGAGCAGCGTTCTGCCGTGCGAGCGCGCCGGTCATCCCGAACATGCGGGGGTAGAGGAAGCCGAGGACCAGGGCGATAGGACGCGCCACGTAGGCACTGAGCGCCGCCACGCCGATGAAGAACAACATGGACCCCGCGCCGAGGCTGAGCCAGGTCGAGAACGCCCCATCGCTGATGAAGAGCCCGTTGAGCAGCCCCGCCGCTCCGGCCAAGGTGATGCCCGCGGCGATGGCGACTCGGGCGCGGGCATGGTCGTTCTCGGCCGAGAGGCCGGCGTTCATGGCCTCCATGGGCGAGATGCGAGACGCCTTGCGTGCGGGGAGCAGCGCGGCGACAACGGTGACGCCGATGCCGACCACCAGGGCGACCACGATCGTGCGGGGGGCGATCACCGTCGAGGAGTCGGGCAGCGCCGCCCCGCCGGCGTCGAAGATCGCCCGGATTGCCTGCGCGATGAGCAGTCCGACGCCGAGGCCCAGGACCGTGGCCACGACGCCCACGGTGAGCGCCTCGCCCATCATGACTGCCCGCACCTGGGCCGGGGTCGCGCCGATGGCCCGAAGCAGTGCGAGCTCTCGGGTCCGTTGGCCCACGATGATCGTGAAGGTGTTGGTGATGACGAACGAGCTCACGAACAGGGCGATGGCGGCAAAGCCCAACAGCGCAGTGCCGAAGACATCGACGAAGGCGCTGAACTGATCGAGGCTCTCGTCGATGACCTTTTGGCGGGTGACGACCTCAACGGTGCTCGGGAGCGCAGCGGCGAGCGCCGCGCGGACCTCGGCCACGTCGCCATCACGGGTGGTCGCCACCGAGATGCCGTCGAGGGTTCCCGGATTGCCGAGGACCTCCTGTGCGGTCTCGAGATCGAAGGACGTGATCCGGGCGCCTGCGAGCTGGTTCTTCTCCCCGAAGCTCGCGATGCCCGAGACCCTGAAGACCCGACTGGGTCCCTGCAACAGGACGGTGACCCGGTCGCCCACGGCGATGTCGAGACCCGCCGCGGTGTCGGTGTCGAGGACGACCTCGTCCTGGCCCATGGGAGGCTTCCCGCTGTTCAGCCTGAGGGCGCTGAGCTCGGCAGAGGGTGTCCAGGACGTGCCGATGAGCGGAGCCCCCTGGGTCGTTGCCGGCTTTCCGTCGGGACCCACCACCTGTGCGTAGCCGCTGACCTCACCCGCTGCGATGTCGACGCCGGGAGTCGCACGAACCACCTCGAGCAGCGCCTCGGGCATCGGGGCGCGGTCGTCGGCCGGGTTGTCGAAGTCCGACTTCGCGCGGACGGCCAGATCGAGTCCCGAGGTCGCCTGATCGAAGACCTCGTCGAAGGACTTCCGGAGGCTGTCGGTGAGCACGAACGAACCCACGACGAAGCCGACGCCCAGAACCACCGAGAAGGCGGTCAGGAGGAAGCGGAACTTGTGCGCGAGGAGGTTGCGCACCAGCAGCTTGAACATGTCAGGGTCCGAACATCCGCATGCGTTCGAGCACTTCGTCGGTCGTCGGCTCCTCCAGATCGCCGACGACCGCGCCATCCGCGAGGAAGATGACCCGGTCGGCCCCACTGGCGGCGCCCGGGTCGTGGGTCACCATCACGATGGTCTGGGCGAACTCGTCCACGGCGTTGCGCAGGAATCGGAGCACGTCGGCGCCCGATCGTGAGTCGAGATTGCCCGTCGGCTCGTCGGCGAAGATGATCTGCGGACGACCCGCCAGGGCGCGGGCGACCGCAACCCGCTGCTGCTGGCCGCCCGAGAGCTCGGACGGTCGATGGGAGAGGCGGTCGCCGAGTCCGAGCGTCTTGACGACCTTGTCGAGCCAGGCCTGGTCGGGCTTGTGACCGCCCAGGGTCATGGGGAGGGTGATGTTCTCGAGCGCGGTGAGCGTGGGCACCAGGTTGTAGGCCTGGAACACGAAGCCCACATGGTCACGGCGCAGGAGGGTCAGCGCCTTCTCATCGAGCTGCGAGAGCTCCGTGTCGCCGAGGAACATCTGTCCCGACGTCAAGGTGTCGAGCCCGGCGAAGCAGTGCATCAGCGTGGACTTGCCCGAGCCCGACGGGCCCATGATGGCGGTGAAGCGCCCGGCGTGCAGCTCGACCGAAACGTCCGAGAGCGCGTGGACCGCCGTGTCGCCCCTGCCGTAGATCTTGGTCGCGTTGAGGGCTCGCGCAGCGGCCGGGGGAGTCATGCACAGCGACCCTAGCGATGACCCGCCGCCGTGTCACGAGACTTTCGGCCATGATCTCGGGGTGTCGAACGATCAAATGGCCGAGTCCGGCGATCGAATGGCCGGGTCCGGACCACCGCGGATCTCGGCTGCCATGTGCGCGTACGGGCGGGTGGTCGCCGAGCCCCGTCTCTCACGCGACGGCCGCCGACTCGCCTTCCTGGCCACCACGGCGGGGCGCGGCGCACTGGTGGTTCGCGAACGTCGGTCGGGTGGCGGTTGGGGCCCCGAGACCGTTTTGACCTCGGCCCCATCGGCAGTGCCCTCCCGTGCCTATGGGGGCGGCGCTTTCGACTGGCTGCCGAACGGCAGCGCGCTGGTCTACGCCGCTGCAGGCGGCGGCGAGCAGGGCGGGGGCCTGTGGTTGCAGCCGGCCCGGGGAGGACCTGCGCGATGCATCGCCGATGGCCTCCTGGCGGCTCCCTCGGTCTCGCCCGATTCGCGGGCGGTGGCCTACGTGGTCGACGCCCATCATGTCGAGGTCATCGGCCTCGACGTGATGGATGGGATGGGGTCCACCGGGTCCACCGGGTCCACCGGGCCCACAGGGTCGGCGATCGCCTCGGATGATCAGGGCTCGGATGATCAGGGCTCGGATGATCGGGGCTCGGATGATCGGGGCTCGGGCCCGGTCCGCCTCTCGGGCGACGTCGATTTCTGCTTCGACCCCACGTGGTCCCCCGACGGCGTGTGGGTGGCATGGCACGAGTGGGATGTGCCCGCCATGCCGTGGGATGCGAGTCGCATCGTGGTTCGTCGCGCCGACGGATCCGGCGGGCCCAGGGTGATCGCCGGCGGTGAGGGCGTGGAGGTGCAACAACCGCGCTTCTCTCCTGACGGCGACTGGCTCGGCTTCCTCTGCGACGCGGGTGAGGGTGGTCGGCTCAACCTATGGGGGTGTCGTTGGCCCGAAGGTGACGACCCCGTCCCCCTCGTCGTCGAGGCCAACGAGCACGGAGGTCCGTCGTGGGGTCAGGGACAGCGTTCATGGGCATGGTCGCCCGACAGCGCCTCGGTTGCCTACTGCCGCAACGAGGATGGCTTCGGATCCCTGCAGATCGTCGCGATCGACGGGGACGAGCCCGGCCTGCGGAGGCAGGTGTCCCGGGGCCTTCACGGGGGCCTCCACTGGGTGGGCGATCCTCTGGAGGGCGATCGTCTCGTGGCCGTGCGCAGCGGTGCTCGAACGCCGACGTGCGTGGTGGGTTGGGAAGGGATCAACCTCCCGAGCCGTGAGACGCTTGCGGTCGGTCCTGTGGCGGGCTTCGAGGAGGCCGATCTCGTGGAGCCCGAGGTGGTGCGCTGGGCGAGCGACGACGGCACGTCGATCCCCGGTCGTCTGTATCGTCCACGCCCCGCCGGCCCCGCCGACCCGGCACCCGACGACACGGCGCCCGACGACACGGCACCCGACGACACGGCGCCCGACGACACGGCACCCGACGACACGGCGCCCGACGGGCATGCGCCGCCGCTGATCGCATGGGTGCACGGGGGACCGACCGACCAATGGGGCGTGTCGTTCAACGCACGCATCGCGTACTGGGTCGAACGGGGCTGGGCCGTGCTGGTGCCCGATCACCGCGGCTCAACGGGTCACGGTCGTGCCTTCGTCCAGGCTCTGGCGGGACGATGGGGAGAGCTCGATGTCACCGATGTCGCTGCAGGGCTGCGGGCGGCGGTTGCCAACGGTTGGGGCGACCGGCGGCGTCTGGTCGTAATGGGTGGCTCCGCCGGCGGGTTCACCGTGCTCAATCTGCTTGCGTCGCACCCCGGGTTGTGCGCTGCCGGCGTGGACCTCTACGGGGTCGCCGACCTGGTGGATCTGGCGCTGACCACGCATCGCTTCGAGGCCCACTATCTCGACTCCCTGGTGGGGCCCCTACCCGAACAGGAGGATCGCTATCGCCGCCGCTCACCGGTCAATCGTGCCGGCGACATCGTGGACCCCCTCCTGATCCTCCAAGGCCTCGACGACAAGGTCGTCCCGCCTGCGCAATCGCAGGCCATCGCCGATCAGCTCGCAGCGTTGGGTCGCACGGTCGAGCTGCACCTCTACGAGGGCGAAGGCCACGGGTGGGGTCGCCCGGAGACGGTGATGGACGAGCTCGCACGCGTCGAGACGTTTCTCGAGCGCCACGTCCTCGAGCGCCACGTCCTTGATGCGAGCCCCGACGTGCACACCGGCTGACCTGCACACCGGCTGACCTGCCACCGGCCGACCTGCACCGGCCGACCTGTCCACCGGCCGACCTGTCCACCGGCCGACCTGTCCACCGGCCGACCTGCGCCCGCTTGCGGTGCCTGCCGAGCGTGTTCCTCCCGCTACCGTGGTGAGGTGCTGCTCGCGGAGTTGGAGATCTGGCACAGTCGACCGATTGCCCCCACCCGCAGGGTCGCCCTGGGTCACAGCCTCTTGCCCACCGATCCGGCTCCCGGCGCCGGCGGCCTGCTGCTCGGGGCGGTGGTTGCGGCACATGCCCAGGACCTCGACCCCGAGATGATCCCCGAGCTGCAGAAGCTCCTCCACGACGTCGAGCGCGGTCGGCGCATCGCCCAGCCCCGGCTGCGGCATCGTTTTCAGGTCGATCGCATCGGGCTCGCCCGCAGCCGCCACCGCCTCCACGACCGGGACGGACGACTGGAGGCGACCTTCGACGACCACGCCGGCCCCGCTTCGCAGGTGCTCGGCGCGGTGTACGCGGCCGGCGAGATGGCGCCCCCCGTCCGGAGGGAGGTGGTCCCCCTGCTTCGACGCTCGATCACCTGGCAGGGACCCGTCGACGCGTTGTTGTTCGCCTATCTGTCCGGCGGCTCCGGCGGCTCCGGCGCCCGGTCGGAGCTTTCGATCGTGCTCGGCGATCCCTTGGCGTGGGCGCTCGTGACGCTTCGATTCGCCGATGACGTGGAGGTGGACCTCGACGTTCGCGAGACGCCGACTCGTAAGGACATCCAGCGCCGGTTTCGTGAGCTCCTGCGAGAGGCGCACCCCGATCACGGCGGCGTGACGGAGGACGCGGGCCAACGCATCGTCGAACTTGCCGACGCGCGGAGCATCCTGCTCGACGATTTGCTCGCACGTGACGAGGCCCGAGGTTCATGAGCCGATCAGGCGCCGGCGCAGCAGAAGCCCTGCTGCTCACGCCCGGAGCGGGGAGCGACCGCGACCACCACACGCTCGTGGCCATCGAGGAGGGGGTCGCACCCCTGCACGTGTGCCGACTCGATTTTCCCTATCGACGCGAGGGCCGAAAGGCGCCCGATCGGGCTCCGAAGCTGATTGCGGCCGTGGTCGAAGCCGTCGGCGATCTGACCGGCCGGACCGGCGTCGATCCCGAGCGGGTCGTGCTGGGCGGGCGGTCCATGGGCGGGCGCATCTGTTCGATGGCGGTGGCCGAGGGCCTGGCGTCCAAGGGTCTCGTGCTGATCAGCTATCCGCTGCACCCACCGGGAAAGCCCGAACGTCTCCGCGTCGAGCACTTTCCCCGTCTGAACCTACCGTGCCTGTTCATCTCGGGAACCCGTGACCCCTTCGGCACTCCCGAGGAGCTGACTGCTGCGGTCGAGGCCATTCCCGGTCCGGTCACGATCGAATGGGTCGAGGGCGCACGCCACGATCTCTCGGGCGCCGATGAGGCGATCACGGCGATGGTCCGCGCCTGGCTCACGTCGGTCTGACCCGTCCCACGCCGATCTGATCCCGTCCCGCGCTCGCCATCGGGTGCGGCGGGAGGTCGTCGTCTCAGCCCTGGTGTGCCGGCGGCAGGGCGGGACGGTCCTCGGGGTTGAGCTCGTCGAGGTCGAGCCGTGCCGTCTCGGGATACAGGGTGACGAACAGCACCCCCAGGATCAGGGGCCCGACGGCCAGGACCGCGAGGCCCCTGCTCAGGCCCAGATGATCGGCCAGCACGCCACCGATGAGGAGCCCCACAACGCTGCCGATGACGTTGAAGAGCGTGATGATGCCGTTTGCCCTTCCGCGCAACGAGGTGGGGAACAGCTCGGGACCGTAGACCGCAAGGACCGGAATGGCCAGTCCGCCCACGATGCCCGCCACCAGGGACCACGCCCACATCGCCCATCCCTCGGCAAAGTAGATGCCGAGGGTCAACAAGGTGCCGCCGACCACGCCCACGGCGCCGATTCGGCGACGCCCCCGGGTGTCCGCAAGGTGGCCGCCGATCACGAGGCCGATGCCTGCGGGGGTCACCGTCAGCAGGGTGAAGAGGCTGATCGCCGCGGCCGACATGCCCCGTTCGTCACGCAGGAACTCGTTCTGGAACTGCGAAGCAGGGGTCGCAAAGGAGAGGAGCAGCACGCCGGAGACCGCAAGGAGGACCAACCTCCTGCCGTGTCCCGAGAGCGAGACCTCGCGATGGGGTGCGACGAAGCGGCGGGATTCCGGCAGGTGCCTCGAGATCGAGAAGGACAGCGGGAGCCCCAGGATCACGAGACCATGGATCAGGCGCCACCCGTTTGTGCCGAGATCGGCGAGGGGGAGGAGCATGACGCACAGTCCCGCCCCGAGCGCCGCGCTCATGGCCAGCAGGCTCGCGGCGTAGGCGCGCGAACCCTTGGGCATCTCCTCGGCGGCGACCACGCCGATGATCACCGCGAGCGCGGTGGCCATGGCCCGCGAGATGAGCTGTGCGCCGATCAGCCACTCCAGCTGCGGGGCCAGCGCCCCGAGCCCGCCCGCCAACGAGCCCGCCGCTGCGGTCCAGATGAGCACCCGCCGTCGGCCGACTCGATCGGCCATGGTCGTCAGCGCGAGTGCGATGACGATGCCGGTGCGCAGGAACGCGAGCACCAGGCTTTGCCGATGCGTGGTGTCGAGCCCGAAGTCGTCGGCGACGTAGGTGATCGTCTGGGTGATGAGCGTTCCGAGGTAGCCCGACATCAGCGTGGCGGCGGCCAGCGTGGCGAGCACCGCTGCACCTCGGTGGTCCAGACGATCGGGGGGCGCCCACCAGGGCTGTCGACCCCCCTCACCCTCGGACGCCGGTGGACGCGCCATCGTGCGACGAAAGGGAAGGGCCACGAGCCATCCGAAGTACGGAATGCCGAGTGCATAGTCCGTGGCGACCGTGAGCCGGTCGCCCTCGGCGGTCACGGTCCGGCGATATCGTCGGACCGGGCCGTGCACGGCCTCGAAGGTCCAGGTCGCCGCCGTGTGGCCATCCGAGTGCGTTCGTGCGCTCAGGCGCTCGGCGACCAGGTCGTCCCGTGGCCTGACCCATCGTTCGAGCAACTCCTCGTCGAGAGGGCAACGACGCAGAATGTGGGCCACGGGTGCTAGATCGGCAGGTCGGGGTCGACCGGTGAGGAAGCCCGGGACTCGTCGCGAGGTCGTGGGTCCTCCGTGACCGGCGACGCGGCCGCTTCGACGGCGTCGTCCGAATGCCGGGCCAAGTGCTCCGCGTCCGCCTCGCGCTGGGCTCGCCCCTTCGCGATGCGCAGCAGCGCGGCGAAGACCACGAGCGGAACGGCCACGTAGATGGCCTCGTCCCAGCCTCCCTGATGGGCGATCAACGGCATCATGGTCTCAGGCTCCCAACAGCAGAGCGAGGCCGCCAACGGTGTAGGCGACCATCACGGCGAGCAGGGGAAGTTGGCTGCGGGTTGCCGTGGCGAGCTCGAACCTCGATACGGCACGGTCATGGGCGACGACGACGCCGGCGACGTGGCCGGTCACGATGGCGCTCACCTGGACCCACGCGATGACGTCGGTCGAGAGAAGCCGGTAGTTGATGGCCCAGTCGATGGTCCCGAACAGGTCCCATCCCCTGCCGAGCGGGTCCGAGGCCATCGCGATGGCCTGTTGGCCCTCGAACACGAAGAGGCTGAAGTAGTGGCCGATCGCATAGGCCAACGCTATGGGAACGAGCGACGAAAGAAAGGCCACCCGGAGATCGGCGGGTCCTCGACCGCTGATCCGGCCTGCAGCGCTCATGGAGGCGACATAGATGGCGACCATGGCCGCCACCGTCGCGGCAAGGCCCAGTGTCGCCACCGCCGTTGCACCCCACCCGGTCCGGCCCGCAGCGAGGTCGCGCCACCAGGCCGTGCGTGACAGGCCGTCGAAAGCCGTGGAACCCAACACGACCATGACGAGCCCGAGGGTTCCCGATCGTGGACGTACGGAGGCGAGACCGGTGAAGGGCCAACGCAGTCGCAACGCGCCGTGGTCGTCTCGAAAGAACGGTGCCATCGCGCCGAGCAGGGCGAACCAGGCGGCAAACGGGTCGGCGGTACGAAGTCCTGCCCTGCCGTGACGGGCGACGACGACTGCCATCGCCAAGCTGTAGAGGGCGAGCGCCACCCCGAGGACCCGTGGCGATGACGGGTCGTGATAGCAGAGCTCCATCCAGACGAAGCCGGCGATGCCCACTGCCGCCGGCCAGTGCGTTCCACCCGTCCCCGTCCCACCTGGCCCGGCCCGGTGAGGACGGCGAAGCTTCTCGAAGCCGAGAGCCAACGTGTCCCACGGGCTGAGGCGTGACCAGATGTCGCCGAGGAGGAACGAGCCTGCCTGCAGACCCACCCAGAAGATCACGTACACCAGGATCGGTGCGATGTTCGCCGCAGGGCTCTCGTCGCCGAACCATGCGGCGGCGAGCACCACCCCGAACGCGACGAGGCCGAGGGCGCGTGTGATGAAGGCTGCCGGACGCACCACGGTCGCCATCCAGGCCGGAGCGGAGACCCCGGCGCTCAACGTGTCGAGACGGGGTCGTCGCCACAGGATGTGCAGCGTCACGAACGAGATCAACAGGGCGGAGCCTGCGCCGTAGGCGAAGAGCCAAACAGGGAGGGGCAGGTCGGAGCGTCCGCCGACCCCGTGGGCCAGGACGGCCCCGAGCTGCATCAGGGGTCGACCCGCAGGGTGGCCAACAGGACGTTGCCGTCGTGGAGCTCGATCTCCCACTGCCCGGCCTTGTCGGCGACCAGGTCGATGCGGGTGGTCTTGGCCGGGTCGAGGGTGCCCGTGAGGTCGTAGCCGTGCACGTGCACCTCGTTGGCCGTGTCGCTGGTGACCTCGACGCGGACCGGATCACCCACCTTGACCTCGAGGACCTGTGGGCCTCCATCCACCTTGTTCCCCGTCACCGACACGACGAAGCGCTTCACGTTCGGCGCAAGGGTGCTCGAGGTCGTCACACCGTCGGACGGCCTGGTGGTTTGATCGGCGTCCAGCGTGGGGTTCTGATCGGCACCACAGGCCCCGAGAGCAAGAGCAATCGCCACGGCCCCGCCGCCGGCCAACCCTGATCGCAGGAAACGGTGCATGTGATCACTCCTCTCGAGGTTTCGATTTGCCGGGTCATCGTAGGCGAGTTGGTCCGGGGAACACTCCCGGAGACCGCGGTGTTGTTCTTGGTGCCCCGGACGGCGACAATGGGGATGTTGACAGCCGACCTTCGTACAGCCCGAGCCCCGATCACCCACGATGAGAGAAGCGACATGAGAGACAAAGTCCTCCAGACCATTGATGTGATGCGCCCGGCGCTCCAGGCCGACGGCGGCGACATCGTCCTGCACGACGTCAACGAGGAGACCGGTGTGGTGACCGTCGAGCTCATCGGCGCCTGCGTCGGCTGCTCGTCCTCGGCGCAGACCCTCAAGGCAGGCGTGGAGCGCATCCTGCGTGATCGAGTTGAAGGTGTGACCGAAGTGGTGGAAGTCTCGACGGCGGCCCTGGGCGACATCGCCTCCTGACCTGTCGGCGTCTTCCGCCTGCACGGTCGACCGTCCGACTTTCGAGGAGAGACCAACCACACCATGGCAACGCGCGGCCGTGACCCCCGTCAACTCGTCGACGCCGCTCGCGGCGGAGACCGGGCAGCGCTTGCCCGTGCCCTCACGCTCGTCGAGGAGGGCGGAGCACCGGCTCGTGAGGTGGGTCGCCTCGCGTTCGGCCACGGCGGCTCGGCGTACACCGTCGGCATCACCGGCGCGCCGGGGGCGGGCAAGTCCACCCTGACCAATGCCCTCATCGCCGAGGTTCGAGCCACCGGCCAGGAGGTGGCGGTGTTGGCCATCGACCCGTCGTCGCCGTTCTCGGGAGGAGCGATCCTGGGCGATCGGGTGCGCATGCAGGACCATGCCCTCGACCCGGGTGTCTTCATTCGATCCATGGCCACCCGTGGTCACCTCGGGGGGCTCTCCCTGGCCACGCCTCAGGCGATTCGTGTGCTCGATGCCGCCGCCAAGCCCTGGGTGCTGGTCGAGACCGTGGGCGTCGGCCAGGTGGAGGTCGAGATCGCCGGCTCGGCCGACACCACCGTGGTGGTCGTCAACCCCGGGTGGGGTGACGCGGTGCAGGCGAACAAGGCCGGTCTGTTGGAGATCGCCGATCTGTTCGTGATCAACAAGGCGGATCGTGCGGGTGCGGGCGAGACCCGCCGCGACCTGGAGCTGATGTTGGAGCTGAGCAACCTCGGGTCGTGGCGCCCGCCGATCATCGAGACGGTGGCCATGCAGTCCAAGGGGGTCGACGATCTGTGGAGGGCGATCGGCGAGCATCGTGCGCACCTCGAGTCGACGGGTGGGCTGGCGGAGCGCCGTGCCCGGCGACTGCGCGACGAGTTGCGTTCGATCGTCCTGTACCGACTGGAGGAGAAGGCAATCGGCCTCACGGCCGGAGCGGCGTTCGAGCGCCTCCACGCCGATGTCGTGGAGCGCCGCCTCGACCCCTACAGCGCGGCCGACGAGATCATTCGGGCCCTCACGGCCTGAGCCCGGGACAGGTCTTTCTCCGTGTTGAGGGGGGAAGGCGGCCGCCGACCTGCTAGTATGACGAGGTCCCCTGGTTGTACCGCCCTTTGGCGGCGCGCCAGGTGAGCACCGGTTTCGAGCCGGTGAGCCGTTGTGGAGGGTCTGCCTTCGTGTGCGGCCAACCTTCCTGCTGCACGCGACGCAGTACGTGGCCAAGGCCACGTTCTACGGGAAGATCCACGATGGGCCCGTCGCTGCCCCCAAAAAGTGTGTCCTGAACGGACGCGCGCTGGAGTAGTTGCTTGATGACGACTTTTGCTGATCTCGGCGTACCTGCCGAGTTGCTCGCCTGCCTGAACAAGGCCGGTATCGAGCACCCCTTCCCCATCCAGGAGAAGGCACTTCCCGATGCGCTTGCCGGACGAGACGTCTGTGGCCGTGCGCCCACCGGCTCGGGCAAGACCATGGCCTTCGGCATCCCACTGGTGATGCGCGTGGGCAAGGCCCGCCCGCATCGACCCAGGGCGCTGATCCTGGTGCCGACCCGTGAGCTCGCCTCCCAGATCCAACGGGGCCTCATGCCGCTGGCTCGGGCTCGCAAGCGCACGATCGAGGCCTTCTACGGCGGTGTCGGCTTCGGCCCGCAGCTCAATGCCATGCGTCGTGGCACCGACATCATCGTCGCGTGTCCCGGTCGTCTCGGCGACCTGATCCGTCGGGGTGCGGTGCAACTCGACGATGTCGAGATCGTGGTGCTCGACGAGGCGGACCGCATGGCCGACATGGGCTTCCTGCCCGAGGTGCGACGCATGCTCGACGCGGTCAAGCCCGACCGCCAGACGCTGCTGTTCTCGGCGACCCTCGACGGCGCCGTCGACGTGTTGATCCGGAACTATCAAAAGGACCCGGTACGCCACGAGCTGGTGGTGCCCGAGGAGGACAAGGGCGCCGTCGAGCACCTTTTCTGGAAGGCGCCACGCGAGGCGCGTGTGGGGATCACCGCCCACCTGGTGGGCCGTCATGGCTCGACCATCGTCTTCTGTCGCACCAAGCGCGGCGCCGATCGCGTCGCGGGGCTGCTCGAACGAGTGGGTGTCAAGGCGGCGACCTTCCACGGGGACCGCAGCCAGGCTCAGCGCGAGCGTGCCCTCGCCTCGTTCACGGCCGGCCGGGTTCAGGCGCTGGTCGCGACCGACGTCGCCGCCCGGGGCATCCATGTCGACGACGTGAGTTGTGTGGTGCATTTCGACCCACCGGCCGATGAGAAGGACTACCTGCATCGTTCCGGACGGACGGGCCGCGCCGGGTCGGACGGCATGGTCGTCTCGCTCGTCGGTGAGGAGCAGCGCCGTGAGATCGTGCGCATGCAGCGCCGGCTCGGCCTGCCCTCCGGTGTGGACAAGCCCGAGGACTCGTTCCTCGAGCCGCTCGAGCAACGTGCTGTCGAGTACCAGCCCGAGGAGCGCCATCGCCCATCGGGGAGCCGCTCCTCCACCGGTCGCCCAACGGGGGGTCGCCCAACGGGCGGTCGTCCATCCTCCGGTCGCCCAACGGGTGGTCGTCCCTCCGTGGGACGAGCCGGTGGTCAAGGCGGCGGCCCTCGGACGGGCAACGGCCAGTCGAGGCGATCGGGACCTTCCCGCTCACGCGACTGATTCCGCTCGCTCGATCGACGTGCGAGCCGGGCTCACCCCGGCTCGCCACGATCCGTCATACCACCACGCGACCGCCCGGAATATCCCGCTAGGGTGCGGCGATGTCCGAGAACCTGCATGCCACCGGCCCGGCCGACGTCGCGCCCCTCGTACGCGTCGAGCGGCGCGATGACGGCGTTGCGGTCGTCCGCCTCGATCGTCCCAAGGTCAACGCGCTCTCCATGGAGCTGCTCGATCAGCTCCGTGGGGCCGCTGACGAGCTGATCGCCGACCCTCCGGGAGCGGTCGTGGTGACCGGTGGCGAGCGGGTGTTCGCCGCCGGCGCGGACATCGCCGAGTTCGGCGGCCCCGACGAGGCTCGCCGCATCGGCGGACTCTTTCGGGACGCGCTCGGCGCCGTTGCGGCGATCCCGCGCTTCACGATTGCCGCCATCACCGGCGTGGCGCTCGGTGGCGGGTGCGAGCTGGCACTGGCATGCGACTGGCGCATCTGCGCCGACAACGCCCGCCTGGGTCAGCCCGAGATCCTGCTCGGCATCATCCCCGGTGGTGGAGGCACCCAACGCCTGGCCCGCCTGATCGGCGTGGCCCGGGCCAAGGAGATCATCTGCACCGGCCGCCAGGTCAAGGCGGAGGAGGCGTTGCGCATCGGCCTCGTCGACGAGGTGGTGCCCGCGGGCGACGTGTTCGAACGGGCCTTGGCCAAGGCGGCCGAGCTGGCCGCCGGCGCCGTCGTGGCCCAGGGCATGGCCAAGGCCGCCATCGACGAGGGAATCGAGACCACCCTGGCGTGGGGC
Organism: uncultured Actinomycetes bacterium; assembly: GCA_963743945.1. Classification (GTDB taxonomy): domain Bacteria; phylum Actinomycetota; class Acidimicrobiia; order Acidimicrobiales; family CADCSY01; genus JACOTK01. Next base: position 171,648 of record CAVURO010000004.1, on the reverse strand, counting down.
CTCGATCGCGAGCAGGAGCTGTTCGAAAAGGTGTTCACCACCGAGGACAGCCGCATCGGTGTGAGCACCTTTCTGGAGTCGGGCCCCGGGAAGGCGGTCTTCAAGGGCCGTTAGCTCCTATGGCCCCTGGCGGGGCCGCCCTCGGGGCACGGCGCATCGAGCTCGAGGACGAGATCCGAGCCCAAGCGAGGCGAATCGTCGCCGCCGCCGAGGACATGCTCGCCGGAGGCCCCTGACGAACAGACCTGCTCGCCTCGTAGCCGTCCGCCTAACTCGTTACACTCACTTCGTTGGTTTCGTTCATTCCGCTCAGGAGGTGAGGCGATGAGCATCCAATCCGAGGTGGACCAGGCTGACGCTGCCGCGAGCGCGCTCGCCAAGGGTCGAGTCGTCGTCGTGCCCCGCGGGCGCAAGGGCAAGCCGGTCGAGGTTCCTGAGTCCGTGGTACGGGTCCTGGCCGAGGTGCTCGACCACGCCCGGCGAGGTGAGTCAGTGCGAGTGATCTCGGACGACGAGGAGATCACCACGCAACAGGCCGCCGACCTGCTCAACGTGTCACGGCCGTACCTCGTCGGGCTCGTCGACCGAGGTGAGATCCCCTCACGCAGGGTCGGCACCCGGCGTCGGCTGAAACTCTCGGACGTGCTCCGCTATCGCGAGATCGACCAGGCGCGCCGCCTCGTCGCCGCGAACGCTCTCGCCGCTGAGGCCCAAGAGCTCGGGATCTACTGACCCCACATGGCGCGTCCCGTGGCGTTGCTGGACGCCAACGTGCTGTACCCGGCGCGACTGCGTGACTTGCTGATCCGGCTCGACATCGCCGGCCTCTATCAGGCTCGCTGGAGCGAACAGATCCTCGACGAATGCTTCGAGAACCTTGTCGAGAACCGACCTGATCTCGCAGACGGACGGTTGGACCGCACGCGTGAACGTATGACGGCTGCGCTGCCCGATGCGATCGTCGCCGACTACGAGGACCTGATCGAGGAGCAGAACCTCCCCGACCCTGACGACCATCACGTGCCGGCAGCCGCGATCAGGGCGGGAGCCACGCACCTGGTCACCAACAACCTCGACGACTTCCCTGTCGACAACGTCCCAGAGGAGCTCCTCGTCGTCTCGCCAGACGCGTTCGTCACCGACCTGGCCGATGACGACATCGAAACTGTTCTCCGTGTCGTCGAGACGCAGGCGGGACAGCTGAAGAACCCGCCCATGACGACAAACGAGCTACTCGAAGGGCTCGGGGAGGTGGAGCTGGTCGCGTTCGTCCAACGCGTCCGCAACGCGCTCACGTGACGGCTCGACCGGGGCACGTCCCAGTCCGCTGCGCGTTGGGGGTTCCGAGACACTTTCCCGGCAGTTTACCGTCGCCCGCCAATGGGAATCACATCCCTCGACACCGCCAGGGCACCCGAGTCAGGGCGCTCGGGGGCTGTCCCTCAGCCGGCGCGGCTGTCGAGGGACTCGGCGATGCGGCGCAACAGCAGCACTTCCTCGCTCGGGGTCTCCGGCTCCTGGCCCGCTGCGGTCCTGCGGGCCCGATAGGTGTCGTAGGCCTTCACGACGACGAAGAGCACCGCGCCGGTCACGACGAGGTTGATCGCCGTGTTGATGAAGGCGCCGTACTCGATGACGCCCTTACCGATCTTGAGCGTGTTGGAGAACTGGGGCTTGCCCACGATCGCGCCGATGAACGGGTTGATGATGAAGGCGACGAAGTCGTCGATCACCTTCTTGGTGAGTCCCCCCATGACGAAGGCAACAGCGAGCATGAGCACGTTGCCGGTCATGATGAAGGCGACGAAATCGTTCCAGATGGACTTGATGGTCACGTTCTTCACGGTGCCTCCGCGGTGATGGTGCGTGGAGTCGCATTCTCACACAATCGATCCTCGACCGTCAGCCCCAGGCGATGAGTCCCATCTCGATCGGGGTGACGAGGTGGGGGTGCTTGGGGACGATCCGCACCGTGAAGCCGTAGCGCCCGGCCCGCATGCAGGTGAAGGACCCTCGATACGACAGGTGCTGCGCATCGAACGAGCCCGCCTCAGCCAGGTCGAGGGTGACCACCTCGGCGATCTCGTCTCCCTGACCGACCGGGCCGTGCAGGAGCTGCACGGCCACGTCGCCGGAGCGGAGCGCGCCGAGTGCCACGACTGCCTCGACCGTGGCGGTCTGGCCCAGCTCGGTTGCGGGGGTCACATCGACCGTGTCGATGTGGACGTCCTTCCATGCGCCGATGACGCGATCCTTCCACTGGACCAGGTCGCAGGCGGGGGCGAAGCTCGACGCGGCCATCGCATCGGCGTGTGCCGCAGTGGGCTCGTAGAGCGCCTGGACATAGTCCTGGACCATGCGGCCTGCGGTGACGAAGGGACCCAGGGAGCAGAGCGAGGCCTTCACCCGGTGCACCCACTCATGGGGAACCTGATCGTCACCGCGGTCGTAGAACAGGGGCACGACCTGTTGCTCGAGAATCGCGAACAGGCTGTCCGCCTCGATCTGGTCACGCCTTGCGAGATCTTCGACGTCCTCGACCGAGGATATCGCCCACCCGTTCTCGCCGTTGAAGCACTCGTCCCACCAACCGTCGAGCACCGAGCAGTTGAGTCCGCCGTTCAACGCGGCCTTCATGCCGCTGGTGCCGCACGCCTCGAGCGGGCGACGAGGGTTGTTCAGCCAGACGTCGGCGCCTTGATAGAGCATGCGTGCGAGCGAGATGTCGTAGTCGTCGAGAAACACGAATCGGTCCCGGATGTCGGGGTCGGCCGAGAACATGACGATCTGGCGGATCATCTCCTTGCCCAGGTCGTCGGCCGGATGCGCCTTTCCTGCGAAGACGAACTGCACCGGGCGATCGGTCGAGCAGAGCAGGGAGCGGAGACGCTCGGGTTGGGAGAGCAGCAGGTTTGCCCGCTTGTAGGTGGCGAAGCGACGTGCGAAGCAGATCGTCAGCGTGTGAGGGTCGAGCGCCTCCTCGCTCCAACGGGCATCGGAGAGGCTTGCTCCCCGAGCGGCGAGCGAGGTGCGAAGGTGGGCTCGGGCAAAGGTGACCAGGTGCTCCCGACCCTGCTCGCGCACGCGCCACAGCTCGTGGTTGGGGACATCGCCGAGGTTGGCCCACTCGGTGTAGTGGTCCTGGCTCCACCCGGGAGCCAGCGTTCGGTTGAGCAGGTCGCTCATCTCGGGAAACACCCAGGTAGCGGTGTGCACACCGTTGGTGATCGACCCGATGGGCACCTCCTCCTCCGGCACCGATGGCCACAGAGGCGAGAACATCGATCGACTCACCTCGCCGTGCAACCTGGAGACGCCGTTGGAGCGACAGGCGAGGTGCAGGCCCATGTAGGCCATGTTGAACGTCTCCTCGCTCTCCGGATCGGGCTCATGGTTGGCGGGTCGCCGGCCGAGGGCCCACAGCTCGTCGAAGCCGATGCCGCAGGATGCTGCGTACGCGGTGAAGTAGCGCTCGATCAGTGGACGGGGGAACCGGTCGATGCCGGCAGGAACGGGAGTGTGGGTGGTGAAGATGCTCGCGGCCCTGACCGCTTCGAGCGCCTCGGGAAAGCTCAGGCCATGGTCGTGGATCAAGCGGCGGATGCGTTCCAACCCGAGGAACCCTGCGTGGCCTTCGTTGGTGTGGAAGATCTGCGGGTTCTCGCCGGCGGACTCCAGCGCACGGATGCCGCCGATGCCGAGCAGGATCTCCTGGCGCAGACGGTGCTCCGTGTCGCCGCCGTAGAGGCGGTCGGTGACCGTTCGTTGGTCGGGGTGGTTCTCGTCGACGTCGCTGTCCAACAGGTACAGGCGGATTCGTCCGACATCGGCGCGCCACAGTCGTGCGAACAGGGGGGTTCCTGCGAGGTCGACCTCGATGCGCACGTCGGGGACTGGCCGTATCGCCATGGCGAACGGGTCGAGGGCGGGGTAGCGCTCCTGTTGCCAGCCGTCGGCGTTGAGCGACTGTCGGAAGTAACCGTGGCGATAGAAGAGCCCGACGCCCACCAGGGGAACACCGAGATCGCATGCCGCCTTCAGGTGATCGCCGGCCAGCACGCCCAGGCCCCCGGAGTACTGGGGCAACGCCTCGGCGATGCCGAACTCGGGCGAGAAGTAGGCCACCTGGCGAAGCGGGCTCGGCCCGCGGGTCTGGAACCAACGATCCTGCTCGAGCGAGTGCTGCAACGCATGGCTCGTCTCGCTGAGCCGTGCGATGAAGTCGGTGTTCGCCTCGATCTCGACCAGTCGCTCGTAGCGCACCGAGCCCAGCATGCCGATCGGGTCGTGGTGGCCTTCCTCCCAGACGTCGGGGTCGATGTGTCGAAACAGATCGCGGGTGGGTTTGTCCCATGACCAGCGAAGATTCATCGCCAGATCGTCGAGCGGGGCCAGGGCCTGAGGCAATCGGGGTCGGACGGAGAAACTGCGCGTCGCCTTCATGGGCAGCGAGCCTATTGGGTGCAGGCGCCCGTTGAGTGTTGTGCGCCTGTGACGAATCTGTGAACGTTGGCTGTGCTGCGCCACCCCGGGCGCTGCGAAAGGGCATGATCATGCCGATGGATCCGAAGTGGTGACGACGAGCGGTGGAGGCGTGATCGAGAGGATTGTGATCGACGATCTCCGACCGCGGACGCCCTCGGGGGCCTTCCCTGCCAAGGCGTCCGTCGATGAGGTCGTGCAGGTGTCGGCGAGCATCTTCACCGATGGCCACGATCGCCTCGCGGCACAGGTGAAGTGGCGCGGTTGGGGTGTGGGGAACGGCGATTGGCTCGTCGCGTCGATGGTCGACCGGGGCAACGACCACTGGGACGCGTCGGTTTCCTTCACCGAGATCGGCGCCCACGAGGTGGTCGTCGAGGCGTGGGTTGATCGCTTCGCGACCTGGCGTCACGACGCGTTGCTCAAGGTTGCGGCCGGGCAGGACATGGAGACCGAGCTCGCCGAGGTGGCTCTGTTGTTGGAGGATGCGCTCGCGGGCCTCTCCGGTGACGATCGGAGGGTCGGTGGGGAGGTTGTGTCCCGCGCGCTCGGGGTGCTCCGCAGCTCCTGTGCGGAGCGGGTCCGCCTCGAAGCCGCGCTCGACGAGGACCTTGCGGCAGCGCTCGAGGGCAGGGGGCCCGCCGGCGAGGTGGGCGGCTCGGCCTCCATGAGGGTCTGGGTCGATCGCGAGCGGGCGCGCTTCAGCACCTGGTACGAGTTGTTTCCCCGTTCCGAGGGCGGTTTCGTGGGTACGGTCGAACGGCTCGCCGGCGTCGCGGCGATGGGATTCGACGTGGTCTACCTCCCGCCGATCCACCCTATCGGTGAGACGTGTCGCAAGGGTCGCGACAACACACTTCGGGCAGGGCCCGGTGATGTGGGATCGCCGTGGGCGATCGGCTCTGCCCTGGGTGGCCACGACGCGATCCATCCCGACCTCGGGACCGAGGCGGACTTCAAGGACCTCCTGAACGAGGCGGCGTCGCTGGGGATGGAGATCGCGCTCGACTACGCCCTGCAGTGCTCGCCTGACCACCCCTGGGTGACCGAGCACCCCGAGTGGTTTCACCATCGACCGGACGGGACGATCAAGTACGCGGAGAACCCCCCCAAGAAGTACGAGGACATCTATCCCATCAACTTCTGGCCGGCCGCGGAGGAGGACCGTCGGGCCCTCTGGGGGGCCTGTCGCTCGATTCTCGACCACTGGATCGGCCTCGGGGTGCGCATCTTCCGCGTCGACAACCCGCACACCAAGCCCATGGCGTTCTGGGCTTGGCTCATTCCCGAGATCCAACGGGCGCACCCCGAGGTGATCTTCCTCGCCGAGGCGTTCACCCGACCCAAGGTGATGGCGAAGTTGGCCGAGGTCGGCTTCACCCAGAGCTACACGTACTTCACCTGGCGGACCGCAAAGCACGAGTTGGCGAGCTACGTGAGTGAGCTTGCGAGCGGTCCCACGGCCGACTGGCTACGGCCCAACTTCTGGCCCAACACCCCTGACATCCTCGCCGACCCGCTGCGCGACGGCCCGCCTGCGGCGTTTCGGCTGAGAGTGCTCCTCGCCGCGACGCTCGTGCCGTCCTACGGCATCTACAGCGGCTACGAGCTCGGTGAGAACCAGCCGCAGAGCAACACGAACGAGGAGTATCGGAACTCCGAGAAGTACGAGTTGAAGCAGCGGGATTGGGACGCCGCCGATTCGATCGCGCCGTTCATCACCCGCGTCAACCGCGTGCGTCGCCGGCATCCGGCCCTGCAGCAGCTTCGGGGAACGATGATGCACCACGGCGACAACGATCTCGTGCTCGCCTATTCGCGCTTCACCATCGACCGATCCGATGTGGTGTTGTGCGTGGTGAACCTCGACCCGTACGGGGCTCATCACGACATGATCACGATCGACCTCGCCGAACTCGGCCTACCGGAGCACCACGCCTATGAGGCACACGACGAGCTGACCGGCGCCACGTACGTGTGGCACGGTCGGACCAACTACGTTCATCTTGACCCCAACGATCAACCGGGACATGTGTTCCACCTGCGAGCCGCACCGTGACCAACCCCCAGGACCCTGGTTCGTCCGACCATCGCTCCGAGCACCCGTCGCATCAGGCGGCCGACCATCCGTCGCATCAGGCGGCCGACGACGCCGACTACGTGCACCCACGCCCGGGTCTGCACGTGCCGGCGCCCGGGGGGGGTTTGATCCAGGACCCGGAGTGGTATCGAAAAGCCGTGTTCTACGAGGTGCTGGTACGCGGGTTCTACGATTCGGACGGCGACGGGACCGGTGACCTTCGGGGTCTCATCGACAAGCTCGACTATCTGCAGTGGCTCGGCATCGACTGCATCTGGCTGCTTCCGTTCCTCCAGTCACCGTTGCGCGACGGTGGCTACGACATCAGCGACTTCTTCACCGTGTTGCCGGAGTACGGCGACCTGAGCGACGCCGTCGAGTTGATCTCCGAGGCGCACCGCCGCGGCATCCGGGTGATCGCCGACATGGTGATGAACCACACGAGTGACGCACACCCGTGGTTTCAGGAGTCCCGCCGGGACAAGACCAACCCGAAGGCCGACTGGTACGTGTGGCACGACGACGATCACCGCTGGAACGAGGCGCGGATCATCTTCATCGACAGCGAGGCGTCGAACTGGACGTGGGACGCCCAGCGTGGGCAGTACTACTGGCATCGCTTCTTTCACCATCAGCCCGACCTGAACTACGACAACCCCGCCGTCGCAGACGCCATGCTCGAGGTGGTGCGTTTCTGGCTCGACATCGGCCTCGACGGCTTCCGCCTCGATGCCGTGCCCTATCTCTTCGAGCGCGATGGCACCAACGGTGAGAACCTGGCGGAAACCCATGCCTACCTGCGACGGGTGCGTGAGGAGGTCGATCGCCTGTATCCGGACAAGGTGCTGCTCGCCGAGGCCAACCAGTGGCCCTCTGACGTCGTGGACTACTTCGGCGACGGCGACGAATGTCACATGTGCTTCCACTTCCCCTTGATGCCACGGATGTTCATGGCCATCCGCCGCGAGCAGCGTTACCCGATCACCGAGATCCTGGCCCAGACCCCGAGCATCCCCGACGGCTGTCAATGGGGCATCTTCCTGCGAAACCACGACGAGCTGACCCTCGAGATGGTCAACGACGAAGAGCGCGACTACATGTATGCCGAGTACGCGAACGACCCGCGGATGAAGGTGAACGTGGGCATCCGCCGCCGCCTCGCGCCGCTCATCGACAACGATCGGCGCGTGGGCGAGCTGCTGCACGGGATGTTGTTCAGCCTTCCGGGCTCGCCGATCATGTACTACGGCGACGAGCTCGGCATGGGCGACAACATCTATCTCGGCGATCGCGACGGGGTGCGCACGCCGATGCAGTGGACGCCAGACCGCAACGCCGGCTTCTCGAAGGCCGACTTCGCCCGCCTGTACCTGCCGCCCCTCATGGACCCGGTCTACGGCTATCAGGCGGTCAACGTCGAGGCCGACCTGCGCAATCCGAGCTCGATGTTGCACTGGGTCAAGCGCATGCTCGAGGTGCGTCATCAGCACCCGGTGATGGGTATCGGCAGCTTCGAGTTGCTCACGGCCGAGAACCCCTCGGTCCTGGCGTTCAACCGGACCTTGCACAACGACCAGACCGATGAGCACGATGTGGTGTTGTGCGTGTTCAACCTCAGCCGCTTTGCGCAACCGGTGGAGTTGCAACTTGCCCAGTACGAGGGGCTGATTCCCATCGAGATGCTCGGCCACGTCCCGTTCCCTGCCGTTGGGACGCTTCCCTACTTCGTCACCCTGGCGCCGTATGGTTTCCTCTGGTTCAACCTCGTGGAGCGCCCATGATCGACAACGATGTGCTCGCAGGCCTCCTCGGAGCCCACCTCGTCAGGCAGCGATGGTTCGCCGGCAGGGAGGACGAGGTGCCCTTGTGCAAGGTGGTCACCCTCGATACCCTCGTCGAAGGTCCGCCGGTGTTGTTGCGGGCTCTCGTGGAGACCGTCTTCGATGGGGAGCCAGTCCCCGGTGGGGAGTCGGCGCTGTACCAACTGGTGATCGGCGTGCGTCCGGCGGGCGGTCACGAGGAGTTCCTCAGTGGACGTCCCGAGGCGGTCGTCGCGATGGATGTGGCGACCGAGATGGGTCCGGCCCTTGTCTACGACGCAACCGCGGACCCCGAGCTGACCGTCGCGCTCGTGAACGCCGTGTTTCCGGGCACCGATGCCGAGCGTGGGCGGCTGGTGAGCACCGAATCGACCCACACCTCGGTGGTGTTCGACGAGCGGCTCATCATGAAGCTGTTCCGACGGATCGGGGCCGGGGGTCGCAACCCCGACGCGGAGATCACGCGAGCGTTGACCAGGGTTGGTTTCGCCAACGTCGCCACGCCCGTGGCCGAGTGGCGTGACGAGGTCAACGACTATGCCTTGGTCAGTGAGTTTCTCGTGGGTGGCGCGGACGGCTTCTCGTTGGCGCTGACCTCGCTGCGCGATCTCTACGATTGTCGTTGTGACCCCGAGGAGGCGGGTGGGGACTTCGCCCCCGACGCCCGTCGACTGGGAGCGGTGACCGCCAGGTTGCACCTCGCGCTCGCGGAGGCCTTCCCTGCCGTGCGCGCCGATGCCTCCCACTGGGCGGCGGTCATGGAGGAGCGGTTCGCGCAGGCCTCGCTTGCGGGCATCGACCCCGAACTCGTGCACGCGGTGTTCGACCGGCTTCGATCGGTGTTTCGAGCCGGCATGGCGATCCGATCCCACGGTGACTACCACCTGGGCCAGGTCATGCGAACCGACACCGGCTGGTTCGTCCTCGACTTCGAGGGCGAACCGGGTTCGTCGTCGGAGGAACGCCTCGATCGGTCGTCGCCGTTGCGTGACGCGGCCGGCATGATTCGATCGTTCCACTATGTCGCCCAGGTTGCGTTGCGCGAGCGCGCCGAGGCCATCGATGAACGCATCGTGTCGCTGAGCGCGGCATGGGAACGTCGCAGCAGGTATGCGTTTCTGGAGGGCTACCTTGGCGTGGAGGGCATCGGGGCCCTGTTGCCGCCCGGCGAGCTCGACCAGGACGTGGTGTTCACCGCCTTCGAGCTCGACAAGGCGATCTACGAGGTCGGATACGAGCAGGCTCATCGCCCGGACTGGGTCGGCATCCCCCTTGCCGCCGTGGCACGCATCGTGGGCAGCGTGTGAGTCCAACGTCGGACGGACCGATCACCTCGATGGCGGGCGAGCTCGATCTTCACCTGTTCGGCGAGGGACGGCACGAGAAGCTCTGGCGGGTGCTCGGCGCGCATGTGCGGACCCTCGACGGGGTGGCCGGCACGACCTTCGCGGTCTGGGCTCCGAATGCCCGGGCGGTGCGGGTGGTGGGGGACTTCAACCAGTGGGACGGAAGGGTGAACCCCATGCGCTCGTTGGGGTCGAGCGGCGTCTGGGAGCTGTTCGTTCCCGGCGTGGAGCCGGGCGTCCGCTACAAGTTCGAGTTGGTCACCGCCGATGGCGCCCTGTGCCTGCGGACCGATCCGTTCGCCTTCGCCACCGAGACGCCGCCCGCCACCGCATCGATCGTCCACGAATCCACCTACGTCTGGGGCGACCAGGAGTGGATGGATCGGCGCCGAGGCGCCGATCACCTGCAGCGCCCACTGCTCACCTACGAGGTTCATCTGGGGTCGTGGCGCCGCGTCCCGCAGGAGCACAATCGCTCCCTTACCTATCGTGAGTTGGCGGTCTCCCTGGTCGACTACGTCGCCGAGATGGGTTTCACCCACGTCGAGCTCATGCCGGTCGCCGAGCATCCCTACGGTCCCTCGTGGGGCTATCAGGTGTCGGGATACTTCGCACCGACGGCGCGGTTCGGATCGCCCGACGACTTCCGATTCCTCATGGACGCGTTCCACCGACGCGGGATCGGCGTCATCGTCGACTGGGTGCCGGCGCACTTCCCCAAGGACGAGTGGGCCCTCGCCCGCTTCGACGGCACCGCGCTCTTCGAGCATCTCGACCCGCGCCAGGGCGAGCACCCGGACTGGGGAACGCTCGTGTTCAATCTGGGACGAAACGAGGTGCGGAACTTCCTTCTCGCGAGCGCGCTCTACTGGGTGGAGGAGATGCACGTCGACGGCCTCCGGGTCGATGCCGTCGCCTCGATGCTCTACCTCGACTACTCACGCGAATCGGGCGAGTGGCTTCCCAACATGTTCGGCGGTCGCGAGAACCTCGAGTCGGTCGCGTTTCTCCAGGAGCTCAACACGGTCCTGCACGGAAGACACCCCGGCGTCATGACGATCGCCGAGGAGTCGACGGCGTGGCCGGGGGTGAGCCGTCCCGTCGACACCGGTGGCCTCGGATTCGGTCACAAGTGGAACATGGGCTGGATGCACGACACGTTGGCCTACTTCGCGCAGGACCCGATCAACCGTCGACATCATCACCATCAGCTCACCTTCGGCCTGCTGTACGCCTTCACCGAGAACTTCATTCTGCCGTTGAGCCATGACGAGGTCGTGCACGGCAAGGGCTCGATGCTGGGCAAGATGCCCGGTGACCGTTGGCAGCAGTTCGCCAACCTTCGCGCGCTGTATGCCTGGATGTGGGCGCACCCGGGCAAGAAGCTCCTCTTCATGGGCGACGAGATCGCCCAGGTGGCCGAGTGGGGCCACGACCGAAGTGTGGAGTGGGACTGCCTGCTCGCTTCCGACCACACGGGGGTGCAACGGCTCGTTCGACACCTCAACGAGCTCGTCCGGGCCGAGCCGGCACTTTGGAGCGGTGACTTCGACCAGTCCGGCTTTCAGTGGGTCCAGGCGAACGATGCCGAGCTGAGTTGCTACGCGTTCCTGCGTTGGCCGTGCGCTTCGCACCCGAACGCACGGCCGGTGCTGTGCGTTGCCAACCTGACGCCCGTGCCACGCGAGCATCGTCGAGTGGGCGTGCCATGGGCCGGGCGGTGGGAGGTCTTGGTCAACTCCGATGCCGACGAGCTGGCCGGCAGCGGAACCCATGTCGGTCCGGTCGTCGAGGCGACGAACCTTGCCTGGGACGGCATGAGCCATTCGATCGAGATCACGTTTCCGCCCCTGGCCGTGGTGTGGCTTGCGCCGGAGCAGGGGGTTCGTGACCAGTGGGTTCGTGACGAGGGGGTCCGTGACGAGGGGGTGGGCGGCTCGTGACCGATCCTCCTGCGACCGATCTTCCCGCGACCGGTGCGACCGTGCCTGAAGCACCCGCGCCGGTCTTCGTGCTGCACGGGCACTTCTACCAACCACCCCGTGAGAACCCATGGACCGACGTCGTCTCCATGGAGCCCTCGGCGGCGCCGTATCCCAACTGGAACGCCCGGATCACCGCCGAGTGCTACCGGCCGAACGGCTGGGCGCGCATCCTCGACGAGCGTGGCCTGGTCGTGGGCATCGTCAACAACTACGCCTACCTCTCTTTCAACGTCGGCCCCACCCTCCTCTCCTGGCTGGAGCAGCACGAGCCGAGTGTGTATGCCCGCATCCTGGAGGGTGATCGTGAGGGGGGAGGCGCCATCGCCCAGGCCTACAACCATGTGATCCTGCCGTTGGCAAACGAGCGCGACGTCCGTACGCAGGTGCGATGGGGACTGGCCGATTTCGCCCACCGTTTCGGTCGTCCGGCGGAGGGCATGTGGCTTCCGGAGACGGCGGTCAACGAGGCAACCCTTGCCGTGTTGGCCGAGGAGGGGGTGCGGTTCGTCACGCTTGCCCCGCACCAGGCCGTGAGGGTCCGTCCGCTCCCCGACACCGCAGGCGCCACGCCGGCGGGCCGCGCAGCGAGCGGGTCGGTCGGGAGGTGGGTCGAGGTGCCGAACGGCTCCATCGTGGTCCATCGGCCCTATCGATGGCTGCATCCGACGAACCCGTCCCTGGGTCTGGACATCGTGTTCTACGACGGCCCGTTCTCCCATGAGATCGCGTTTGCCACCGGAACCATGACCGCCGAGGACCTTGCGGCCCGCGTGCGGGCCGCAAGCGTCGAGGGCGGCATGCTCTGCGCTGCCGCCGACGGCGAGACCTTCGGGCATCACCACCGGTTCACCGAGCGCTCCCTCGCCTATGCGCTGCCCGTTGCCATTCCCCGGGACGGATTGCGGGTGGGCACGCTCGCCTCGGTGCTGCGCGAACACCGACCGGTCTGGCAGGTCGAGGTTCAGGAGAGCTCCTGGTCGTGCGTGCACGGCGTCGGGCGCTGGCAGAGCGACTGCGGCTGTTCCACCGGCGGTGTCGAGGGTGCGAACCAGGCCTGGCGCCGGCCGTTGCGCGACGCGCTCGACCTGGTGCGTGACCACGGCATCGAGGTGTTCGAACGCCGCGGCGCCAAGGTGCTCACGGATCCGTGGGCGGCACGGGACGCCTACATCCAGGTGCTGCTCGGGGCATCGGATCGTGACCGCTTCGTCGCCGAGCACGTGGTCGACGCCGGCGCCGACGAGGTGAAGGTTCGCGAAGCGCTGACCCTCCTGGAGCACCAACGTCAGGCGATGTTGATGTACACGTCGTGTGGATGGTTCTTCTGGGATCTCGCCGGGCTCGAGACCGTGCAGATCTTGCGCTATGCCGCCAAGTCCATGGACCTGCTCGTCGAGCTGGGTGAGGATCCGCGGTTGGAGGCATTCCTCGACGTGCTCGGCGAGGCGCAGAGCAACGTGGAAGGCGAGGGCAACGGGCGTCAGGTGTGGGAGCACCACGTCATGACCGCTCGGGTCGATGCGCAGCGAGCGCTTGCGGTGCGCCGACTCGCCCAGAACCTGGGGATGAACCTCGATGTGGGTCAGGCTCAGGAGCTGGTCTACGAGGCGTTGACCAGTGGCGAGGGAAGCCCCGAGCTGCGCTCACTCGGCCAGGAGCTCGGACTGGACACCGATCACCTCGGCATCCCCAAGCCGTAGCCACCAAGCCGTAGCCCCCGAGCCATACCTTTCAGCCCTCGACGATGCGGGCGAAGCGGCGCAGGTTGCCCGACCAGAGGGCGTGGAGGAGGGGCTTGGCGACGAAGGCGCCGACGGGTCCGCCCAACCACAGGGGGAAGGTGAGCTGCTCGTCCCAGACGAGACGGCTTCGGCGACGTCCCCGACGGCGGATGCGGAAGCGGCCGTGACCGGTGACGATGCCGACGTGGTGGACCGCCATCTCGTGTCCCGGGCGCCAGGTGGTGACCTCCATGTGATCGGTCAGGCGAATCGGCCCGACCCGGGTGTCGCAGGCAAATGCGGTGCCGACCCCGTGGCGTCGGGACGATGTGAAGCGGATCGCCTCGGCATCGGCCATCCACGTCACGTGCGACTCGATGTCCTCGAGCGCTGCCCAAACCTCCCGAGGGGTGGCCCTGATGGTCCTGCTCACCCTGATGCGACTCACGCGAAGCTCGCCGCCCGAGTTCAGGTGCGCCGGTTGAGCTCGATGGCAGCCGCCTCGGGGGGAACGACATTGATGAGGACCCCTGTGCCCAACTCGAAGCCGGCGACCGTGGTGAGCTTGGGTATGACGTGGATGTGCCAGTGGTACAGGTTGTCGTGGTGGTGCGGGGCGGCGTGGATCACCACGTTGTAGGCGATGTCACCCAGTACCTTGCGCAGCCGTCGCAGGCTCGTGCGCAGCGCTCGTCCCACGGCCGAGAGATCCTCGGGTGCGGAGCGGTGAAGGTGGCTCTCGTGCGTGCGCGGCATGATCAGCATCTCGAAGGGGCTGCCGCTCCAGTAGGGGGCGACCGCGACGACCAGATCGTCCTCGATCACGAGTCGATGCCCGGTGCTCACCTCTGCCTCGATCGTGGTGCACAACACGCAGCCGCCGGCGAAACGCTCGAATCCCGCCTCCTCGTCGGCGATGCCCTTCGGGACGAACGGCATGGCCAGGAGCTGCGCGTGGGGGTGGTTCACCGATGCGCCCGCCTCGCGGCCGTGGTTGATGATGGCCTGGGTGTAGCGCACGCCGGACTGGCCCACGTGCGCCTGGAAGCGGTCCCGTATGGCCAGCATGGCCAGATCGATCTGCTCGGGTTCCAGGTCTGCCCATTCCGTCTCGTGGTCGGGGGAGGCGACGACGACCTCATGGCTTCCCGTGGCCGGGGCCTCGGTGAAAATCGGGCCGACGTGGATGGCGCTGAGCGAGCCCTTGCCCTCGAATGCCGGATACAGGTTGGGAACCACCCGGAGCTTCCAGGCGTCCTCGGGGCCGTAGACCTGCAGCGCCGGCGGGCAGGCCTCCTCGTTGCCCGGACAGAAGGGACAGGGGCGATCGGGGTCGGCCTCCACCGGCAGCGTGCGAGCGGTGAAGGCCGATGGACGAGCGGCGCGATCCAGGCTGATGGTGACCCACCGCCCGGCAAGAGGGTTGAGACGAAGTTGACTCATCGTCAGAGACGCTATCGCCTCGGGTGACCGGCGACGATCATCTCGGGTCGGGCGATCACCGGGCCCCGGGCCGCCTCATCACTCGTATGGTCTCGGCGGTTCGTTAGCATCCGGACGTGGCTCAGTCCCTCCATGCTCGCAGCGAGGCGGAGCTGCACCCGATGACGGTGGCCGAACTGTTGGATGGATCGTTCCGATTGCTGCGCAACCATGCCCGCGTCGTCTTCCCGGCTGCCGCCGTCTTCATCGTCCCCGCTCAGATCCTGAGCTTTGCCGCCAACGTCCGTTCGGGTGTTCCCGAGGACTTCGCCGTGGGTGGGACGGCCTTCGGAGGATTCGTGGCCACCGGTTCGGGTTCCTCGTGGGATGTCGTGTTCGCGGTGGCGGCGATGCTCCTGGGCCTGTTATCGGTCGCGCTGATCGGTGGGGTCGCGTGTCAGGTGGTCATCGTCGCACACGACGGCGGGGAGCCGTCTCTGTCCGGGGTGCTGGGTCGGGTGCGGCAGAAGGGCTGGGCGCTGCTCGGGGGATGGTTGCTGGTCCACCTGTTGGAGGCGTCCGGATTCCTCGTCTTCGCCGCACCGGCGCTCGCCGTATGGGCCGGGGGAAACGACACGATTGCCCTGGCCCTGTTGGGAATCGGCTTCGTGCTCCTGGTCCCGATCGGCTTCGTGGTGATGACCCTCTCGGTGGCGGTGGCCCCGTGTGTGGTGAGCGAGGATCTCGGTCCGGTGACGTCGATCCGTCGTTCCTGGCGACTCATGCGCCGTCGCTTCTGGCCGGTGGCGGGCGTTGCCCTGCTGACGGGCCTGATCAGCTCGATCGTCTCCCAGGTCCTGGCCATCGTCCCGGCAACGATCGGGTATGCACTGGGCGGCGTGGGCGGGTGGGTGCTGATCACGGCGTCGACCATCATCACGATGTTGATCACCCAGCCGTTCGTGGCCTTCGTGGCCACGCTGCAGTACCTCGACGGTCGGATTCGCACCGAGGGCCTCGATCTCCAGATCATCGCCGATCGCCTGCTGGCGGAACAGGCATGACCGGCCCGTGAGCGACGAACTTCCGATCCCCGAGCACACCGCCCGGGAGGCGCGCGACAGGCTCGTGGAGGTCCTCTCCCGTCAGGAGTTCCGGCCACGATCGAGATCGTTGGTCGAGCGATTCGTGAGCTGGATGGGTGACGTCGTCGATCGATTGTTCAGCCCGTTCTCCAGGCCCTCCGTCGGAAGCCTCTCGGCACTGGATTGGATGGTGACGGCGGTCCTGGCAGCGCTGGTCGTCCTCCTTGTCATCCGATTGACACGAACGATGCGACTGGGCGCCGGGCGGCGCCGAGAGCAGAGCGTGCCCCTGGTGACGAGGCGGACCGCGCAGGCGTGGCGCCGGGAAGCCGAGGACCATGAGCGCACGGGCGCCTGGCGCCAGGCGTTGCGATGCCGCTATCGGGCATTGCTGGCGGAGTTGATCGACCGCAGCGTGGTGGCCGACGTTGCGGGCCGCACGGCAGGCGAGTACCGGGCGGAGGCCCGTCGGCGTCTGCCGAGCCTCGAGGAGCCCTTCTCCGGGGCCACCGAGCTGTTCGAGGCAGCCTGGTACGGCAACCAGGCCGTCGGGCCCGATGAGGCACGTCGCTTCCAGGCGCTGGCGGACCGGGCGCTGGCCGTCGCCGGGACGCGCGCGGGTCCGGTCGACGGCGAGACGGGGCGGCTCCCGTCGTGAGCGCTCCCGCCATGAGATCGGCGAGCGGTAGGGCCTCGGCGACCGATGGGGCCTCCGGGGCCTCCGGGAACGGTGGGGCATCCGGGAACGGTGGGGCATCCGGGAACGGTGGGGCATCCGGGAACGGTGGGGCATCCGGGAACGGTGGGGACACGCGGGCCCGCTCGCGCCGAGGCAGGTTCGGCCTCCTCGTGGTCGGCGCGACCGTGCTCGTCGTCGCCGTGATTGCGATGATCGCGCCCTCCGGCTTCGACGAGGGCAGGTACCTCGACCCGGCCTCCTCGGAACCCGGAGGGACCAAGGCCCTGGTGCTGTTGTTGGAGGGACTGGGGGCACAGGTGGAGGTGGTCCACGAGCTGCCCCTCGACGACCATGACGTCGCACTGGTGCTCGAGGACCGCCTGGGCGATGCGGAGCTCGACTCGATGGACGCCTGGGTGGGTGGGGGCGGGACCCTGGTCGTGGCAGACACCCTGTCGCCGCTCAATCCCTACACCGCCTCGGTCAATGCGGCTCCCGAGGAGCCGGCGGACAGGAACTGCGACATCGCCGCGCTCGCCGAGGTGAGATCGATGTCCGGAACCCTCGAGGTCCTCCACGCCGATGAAGGATCGGTGGCCTGTTTCGGCGACGGAGCCGAAGGACAGGTCGTCATCGGCCCCGTGGGTCGGGGGATGGTCGTGGCACTCGGCGGGCCCGAGCCGTTCACCAACGAGAACATCGACGACGAGGACGATGCCGTGCTCATCGCAGCGCTGCTGGCGCCCAGGCCCGGCACGAAGGTGGCCCTGGTCGGTGCAGCCCAGGTGGGCGGGGGAGGCGAAACCATCCGAGAGCTCCTCGGCGATCGCGTGCACCAGGGCCTCTTCCAGCTCGCGTTCGGGTTCCTCGTCTACGTGCTCTGGCGTGCCCGGCGATTGGGGCCTCCGGTTTCCGAGCCACTCCCGGTGGAGCCCGCTGCATCGGAGTTGGTGCGGTCCATGGGGCGGCTGCTGCACCAAGGGGAGACCCGCGACCAGGTTGGCCGTCTGCTCAACGACGACATGCGCCGCAGGTTGACGCGTCGTCTCAACCTCGATCCCGGCCTCCCCGACCGGGAGGTCGCCGCCGTCGCTGCCGCACGAACCGGTCTGGCGATCGAGCGTTTCGAGGCCGTTCTTGTTCCGTCACCCCTCGAGACCGATCGTGACCTGGTCGCGCTCGGTGTCGCCCTCGAACAGATCGACCGGGAGGTCCGCCATGTCTGATGAGCCGAGTCCGTCACAGCCGATCCCGTCACAGCCGATCCCGTCACAGCCGAGCCCGTCGGACTCACCTCGTGCGGCGGTGATGGCGGTCCGAGACGAGGTGGCGAAGGTCATCGTCGGTCAGCAGGGCGTGCTGTCGGGCCTCGTGGTTGCCATGTTGGTCGGTGGCCATGTGCTCCTCGAGGGTGTGCCCGGCGTCGCGAAGACCCTGCTGGTCAAGGCCCTGGCGGCGGCCTTCGATCTCGAGACCAGGCGCATCCAGTTCACCCCCGACCTCATGCCCTCCGATGTCACCGGCCAGAGCATCCTCGAACAGGGCGGGGACCGGTCGGGATTTCGATTCCGGGAAGGTCCGGTGTTCACGAACATCCTGCTGGCCGACGAGATCAACCGGACTCCGCCCAAGACGCAGTCGTCACTGCTCGAGGCGATGGAGGAGCACCAGGTGTCGGTGGACGGTGTGGCACGGCCGCTGCCCGACCCCTTCATCGTGGTCGCGACGCAGAACCCCGTGGAATACGAGGGGACCTATCCACTGCCCGAGGCACAGCTCGACCGCTTTCTCCTCAAGCTGATCGTTCCCTACCCCTCGGAGGAGCAGGAGTTGGACATCGTCGCCCGCCACGACGCGGGTCTCAACCCCCATGACCTGGCGGCGACCGGCATCCATGCCGTAGCCGGTCGAGGGGAACTTGCCGCCGCTCGGGCCGAGGTCGAGGCGATTCGCTGTGACCCGGCGGTCCTCGCCTACATGGTGAGCCTGGCCCGGGCCACCCGCGAGTCACCGTCGCTGTCGCTCGGCGTGTCGCCACGCGGGGCCACCATGTTGTTGCACGCCACGAAGGCTTGGACCTGGCTCTCCGGGAGGGCGTACGTGACACCCGACGAGGTCAAGTCCATGGTCCGCCCGACCTTCCGTCATCGCATCCAGCTTCGGCCCGAGGTGGAGCTCGAGGGTGGGTCACCGGACGGCGTTCTGGACGGTCTGCTCGCGAGCGTTCCGGTCCCTCGTTGATCGCGCGGTCGTGAGCTTCGCCCTCCCCGTTCCGACGCGGCGCCTGGCGGTGCTCACCGCGGCAATGGCGGTCGTTGCCGCGGCGCTTCCCTTCGGGCTCGTCGCAGCCCTCCTGGTGATCAACGCCGGTTTGATCGTCGCTGCCCTGGTCGACTGGCTGTTGGCCATCGAGGTTCGTCTCCTCGGCGTGACCCGGGAGATGCCCGGTTCGCTCACCCTCGGAAGCAGTGGGGTCGTGGTGTGGCGGGTGAGCAACGGCTCGAGGCGGGACATCACCGTGGGGCTGTGCGACGACCTCGTGCCCTCACTTCACCCCGGCGATCGCCGGGCGGTGATCGAGGTGCCTGCCGGAGCCACGGCGGCAGCGATGACAACCATCTCGCCGTCCCGACGAGGCCGTTTCGAGCCCTCGGTGATGACGTTGCGCGTCGAGGGGCCCCTCGGGCTGGTCGCCCGCCAGGCGAGCCGCGGCGTTCCGGGGCTGCTGCGGGTGAACCCTCGCTTCCGATCGCGGGACGAGGCGGAGCTGCGCATCAATCGCACCCGTATGGCCGAGGTCGGTCTGCGCTCGACGCGGGGCCACGGCGGGGGTACGGAGTTCGACTCCCTGCGCGACTACACGGTCGACGACGAGATGCGACGTATCGATTGGGCGGCGACCGCCCGCGCCGGACGGGCCATCGTGCGGACCTATCGGGCGGAGCGCAACCAGCAGGTGATGTGCCTGCTCGATTGCGGGCGCACGATGGCGGCGAGGATCGAGAACGAGCCACGCATCGAGCACGCGATGGACGCCGTGATGATGCTGACGCATGTCGCGACCCGTCTCGGCGACCGGGCGGGGCTTGTGGCCTTCGATGCGGAGGTGCGTGCGATCGTTGCCCCCGGTCACGCCGTCGGTCGCCTCCAGGCGGTCACCGAGGCGATGTTCGCCCTCGAGCCCCGACTGGTCGAGAGCGACTACCAGGGGGCATTCGTGGCGACGCTCGCGCGCTTTCGCCGCCGTTCGATGCTCGTGCTGTTCAGCGACCTGGCCGAGCAGGCCGTGACGGAATCGCTCCTCCCGGCCCTCCCGCTGATCGCCAGGGATCACGTCGTCGTCGTTGCGGCGGTGGCGGACCCGGCAGTGCAGCGTTGGGCCACCGGCGTGCCGCTCGATGCCGAGGGCGTCTATCAGAAGGCGGCCGCCATCGCCGCGATCGAGGAGCGGCGCCGGGTCACGTTCCGCCTGCGGCGCCTGGGCGTCACCGTGGTCGACGCGGCGCCGGGCACGCTCGCTCCGCGTCTTGCCGACGCCTATCTGAAGGTCAAGGCGACCGGACGGCTGTGAGGGACCGAGGTCCGACCCCGCCATGTCGGACGGATGAGACCTGCAGGCCGAGGTCGTCGAGCTCGTCGAGGGTCCCGGTCAACCCGGCCCGGGTCGCGGCACCGCCCTGGATGACGATGTAGGCGCAGAACACCAGCCAAACGGTGACACCGATGCCGACCCGCAGCGCGGTCGGCCAGGGTTGGCCGGTGACGAAGCCCTCGATCAGCCCGGCCACCAGGAAGACCGCGATCAGGCCCAGCACCAGCACGACCGATCGTCGTGCCTCCTCGACGAGCGCCTCGCTGCGACGCCGATCGCCCGGCGCGATGATGCTCCATCCGAGCGCCAGACCGGCCCCTCCTGCGATCACCACGGCGGTCAGCTCGAGGAGCCCGTGGGGAAGGATGAGGCCCCAGAACTTGGGGGCCTCGCCTGCCGCAGTGAAGAGTCCGGCCGCGAAGCCGAGGTTGAGTCCGTTGTTCACGAGCACGAAGGCGGTCGGCACGCATACGGCGATGCCCGCGCCGAACGCCAGGAAACCGACCTGTGCGTTGTTGGCGAAGACCTCGGCGGTGAACTGCTCGGCAGGCTTCGAGGAGTAGTAGTCCTCGAAGTCCTCGGCCAGGTAGGCCGCCCGGTATTCCTCGGGTGCCGCTGCCTCACGGGCTCGTCCGGAGACCGCGAGCCAGGCGCCGAAGGCCATCGCCGGCACGAAGGTGAGCGCGGCGGCGACGACGAGAAATCGCCGAAGATGCCACACCGCTCCGGGGAAGCTCACGGCAAGGAAATGGGCGAGGCCCGCGACGTTCGACGTTCGGGCGCCATGGACGACCGCCTGGGCGTCGGCGACCAGGATCGTGAGCCGGGCATCGAGCGCCGGGTCCCGGTAGTAGGTCCTGGCGTAGGAGAGGTCGGTCGAGGCGCGCTGGTAGAGGCGAACCAACTCGTCGATGGCGACGGCGTCCAGGGGCATCGCGGCGTTGTGTCGCCATGGTCTGCGTTGCCATGGTCTGCGTTGCCATGGTTTGCGCCGCCCCCGCACCTTTCGCGCTCTGCGGGTCAGCTCGGCAAGTCGCATCCAGCCGGCCTGGTGTGTTGCGAGGAAATGGTCGAGATCCATGCTCGACCCACCGTACTCACCGGTGAACCCGGCCCTCGCTATGCTGGCTCCCGTGCCGGAACGACCCATGTTGGTCACTCCCGAGGCCGTCGAGCTCCACCTCGACACGGCAGGTCTCGGCTCTCGGGTTCTTGCCACGCTGATCGACCTCGTGGTCATGGTCATGCTCTTCAGCGGATTGATGGCCGCTGTGGGCATCGCAGCCCTCGGGGACGATTCCGGGACCGTCGTCCTCGTCGCCGTGGCCGTCGGGATTCCAATCGTCCTGTTCGGTTACCCCATCGCGTCCGAGACCCTGTGGCGCGGGCGAACGATCGGCAAGTCCGTCATGGGCCTGCGTGTGGTCACCTCGCAGGGGTCACCCATCCGCCTGCGACACGCAGCCATTCGTGCCTTTGTGGGATTGATCGACTTTCAGCTGACGGGTGGCCTGGCAGCGGTGGTGTCGGTGCTCGCGAGCAGGGAGGGTCGCCGACTCGGCGACATGGCCGCCGGCACGCTCGTGATCCGTTCACGCCGGGTCGTCGGTCGAACCGCCGTGCCCGTGGCGTTCATCCCTCACTCGGGCTCCGAGGACTTCACCCGCACGCTCGACGTGAGCCGGGTCGACAACGAGATGCACCAGGCCATCAGGTCCTTCCTCCTGCGGGTGCAGGATCTCTCACCCGAGGTTCGGTGGGCGCTTGCCGTCAAGTTCGGAACCGCTGCCGCCCGGCGCCTCAAGGTGTCGCCTCCCGCAGACATGCACCCCGAGACCTTTCTCGTCTCGGTGCTCTCGGCATGCCAACACACCGCAGGCGGAGCGGGGGTGCAGGCCTGGCCCCAGCAGCCGATCGCCGCGTGGGCCGGTCGTGCAGTCCCCGACGCGTCGGTCGCTCCGGTCCCGGCGACGACGGGTTCGGTGTGGGTCGCTCCGAACCCGTCGTCCCCCGCCGAACCTGTGGCGGAGCCCGAGCCGCCGCCCTCGACTGCCCCTGAGGGCCCGGACGACGGCTTCAGCGCTCCCAACTGAGAGGCTCGGCTCGCCCAAGGGAGAGCGCCCGCTTCGCCCGAGCCGCCTGGGAGATGTGCAGCGCAGGTCGTGGAACGCAGGATGTGGAACGCAGGGTCGCGGGGGAGTCCGTGGCCGGGGGAGGTCGGGGAGGTCGTAGCCTGGGGAGGTGGTGACGACGACCTATCTCGATCATGCGGCGACGACGCCGGTGAGGCCCGATGCGTTCGAGGCCATGCTTCCGTGGTTGCGCGAGCGCTATGGGAACCCCTCCGGCAGCCACAGCTTTGCCCGAGCGGCGCGCAAGGCCATCGACGAGGCGCGTGATGTGGTCGCCGAGTGCCTGGGGTGCATGCCTCGTGAGATCGTGTTCACCAGCGGAGGAACCGAGGCCGACAACCTGGCGGTCACCGGGGTCGTGGGCCAACGTCGAGGCACCGTGGTGTGCAGCGCCGTGGAGCACCATGCGGTGTTGGACGCCGTCGAGGCGCTCGGGGGAAGGACCGTGGGCGTCGACCCCGGCGGTCGCCTCGATCTGGACGAGCTGGTCGAGGTGCTCGACGACGAGGTCTGCCTGGTGAGCGTGATGCTGGCCAACAA
This sequence comes from uncultured Actinomycetes bacterium, assembly GCA_963743945.1. Classification (GTDB taxonomy): domain Bacteria; phylum Actinomycetota; class Acidimicrobiia; order Acidimicrobiales; family CADCSY01; genus JACOTK01. The sequence goes on along the minus strand of CAVURO010000004.1, from coordinate 148,764 downwards.
CGAGGTGGGGACGATCCAGCCCGTTGCCGAGGTGGTGCGCCTTGTGGCCGAGCACGCCCCGGGGGCCGTGGTGCACAGCGATGTGGTCCAGGCCATCCCGTGGCTGGACGTTGCCGACCTTGCCGCAGGGGTGGACCTGCTTGCCCTGAGCGCCCACAAGTTCGGTGGTCCCCAGGGGGTGGGCGCTCTTGCGATACGAGAGGGCATCACCCTGACCCCGCTGTTGCGAGGCGGCGGCCAGGAGCGGGAGCGGCGAAGCGGCACCCAGAACGTGGCCGGCATCGTCGGCATGGCCGCCGCGTTGGCGGCCACGGTGCGCGAGCGAACCTCGACGGTCGCCCGGGTCGCCCGTCTGCGTGATCGACTGGCCGATGGACTGACCTCGACGGTCGCCGGCTGCACGGAGTCGGGCGATCGGTCGAACAAGGTGGCAGGCTCGTGCTCGTTGCTGTTGGCCGACGTCGAGACCGAGGCGCTGCTGGTCCTGATGGACCAGGCCGGCATCTGTGCGACCGCCGCCTCCTCGTGCGCGAGCGGCGCGATGGCGCCATCGCACGTGCTGCGTGCGATGGGGGTTTCCACCGAGTTGGCGGTCGGCTCGCTACGACTTTCCCTCGGATGGACGACGGCCGAGGCCGACGTCGATCGCGCGTTGGAGGTCATTCCCGCTCTGGTCGCCCGACTGCGGGATCGCAGCCCACTGGCCGTTCGGCCATGACGGGCGGCGGTGCGATGACTCGGCGGGAGCCAGGACGGGCGGCGGTGCGATGATGACGCGCTACGGGAGCCAGGATGACGGTGGGACCATGAGGGCGGATCGATGAAGGTGCTGTGCGCGATGAGCGGCGGGGTGGACTCGTCGGTGGCGGCAGCGATGCTGCTCGACGAGGGTCACGAGGTGACGGGCTGCACCATGCGCCTGTGGGGCGGCGCCGGCGACTCCGGTTGTTGCTCGGTGGCCGATGTCGATGACGCACGGCGGGTGGCTCAGCAGCTGGGCATCGATCATTTCGTCTTCAACTTCGGTGACGACTTCGATGCTTCGGTCGTCGCCCCTTACGTCGCCTCGCACGCCGCGGGCGAGACGCCCAACCCCTGCATCGAGTGCAATCGCTCGCTCAAGTTCGATCGTCTGTTGCAGCGGGCCGACGCGCTCGGCTTCGATGCCGTTGCCACGGGACACCATGCGGTGGTCGCCCATGAGGGTGCTCGGTGGCAGCTGCGGCGCGGCGCGGATCGGGCGAAGGATCAGAGCTACGTGCTGTACATGCTGGGCCAGGCGCAGTTGGCCCGCACGTTGTTGCCCGTCGGTCGACTGACCAAGCTCGAGGTGCGCCGGCGCGCAGCGGCGCTCGGTTTGCGTACGGCGTCCAAACCCGACAGCCAGGATGTCTGTTTCATCACCTCGCAGGGGGGTCGGGAGGAGTTTCTCGCCGAGCGGCTTTCCTTCACGCCGGCGACGGTGGTCGACACGGCCGGTCGAGCACTTGGCACGGTGACGGCGGTCGAGTTGGTCACCGTGGGCCAGCGCAAGGGTCTTGGTCTGGCGGGCGGCGGGGTTCCCCGATACGTCGTCGACGTCGATGTGGCGGGGGCGAGGGTCGTGGTGGACGTGGCCGAGGGCCTGTTGATCGACGAGGTCACGCTGACCAGGTTGTCCTGGGTCGACGACGGGCACGCTCCCGATTTCGCACAGGTGTTTCCCGTCCTCGCACAGTGCAGCGCGCACGGTGAGCCCGTGGCGGCCACGTTCGACCCGATGACCGCCACCGTGCGTTTCGACAAGCCCTCCCGGCGCGTCGCGGCCGGTCAGAGCGTCGTGCTGTATCGCAACGACGAGGTCGTCGTCGGTGGGATGGCCCGACGGGCGAGGTCCGACGCGGCTGAGTCCTCGACCTGATCCCCGGCCGCCGGCTCGGGCTCATCGGCATGCTCGTCAGTCGTCATGCTCGTCAGTCGTCATGCTCGTCGGGGTCAGCGGCGAGGTGACCGACGTGGGCAACCGCGGCAGGGTCCACGCACACCCGATGGGCGCTTGCCGCCGCGAGCACGGCTCCGGGTCGGGTCGGGGTGAAGAGGAGCCGGGCCGCCTTGCCGGGTTGCGAAGCCTGGCGGCCGGGCATCACGCGCATCATGGGAACCTTCTCCCGCAGGCGAAGCTCCAGCGCAAGGCCCGGCGAGTTGCTGGTCAGGTTGAGGGCGTCCGTGCCTACGGGGGCCGGGTGCAACAACTCGATCTCCGAGCGACGAAAGAGGACCGGGTCCACGACGGCGTGGTGGTCCTTGAGCACGACCCCGGCGGGCACGAAGACGATCCAACGTTGGCACAGGCTGTGGAAGGCACGCATCAGGACGGCAACCACGGGCACGCCCACGGCGATCGAGAGCCCTCCGGCCACCCACCGGCGGTCGGCGAGCAGCAGCGGCCCTGCGGTCACGGCCAGGGCGATCAGCACCCAGGCCACGAGCAGGGGGCCCAGATAGAGGGCGCCGGGTGGTCGCAACATGTAGCGCCGCTCATCGCCGTAGGAGCCGGCGTTGATCGCGATCTCGCCGATCTGGGGGGTGAACGCCAGCAGGGCAACGGCCGCGGCGAGGGCGGGCCCGAGGGGACCGGCCGACTGATCCACGAGTGCGGCGACGCCCACCACGGGGGCGCCGAGGGCGATGACCCGCAGGATCACGAGACCGGGCGTGCCGGGAATCACCGCGGCCACCACGCCCAACGCCCACGCAACCCACAGCCCGACCGAAGCCGTCGTGCGAAGCGGCACGGACCAGTCATGGAGCGCGTCGGCCAACGTCGGTCCCGCGATGAACGGCAGGACGACCCAGCCGAGGCGCAACAGCCACTGGATGCCACGGGGCGAGATCATCCGTCGAGATTGACTCAGGAACGGACGAAAGGCCAAGTAGGAGCCGCATGAAGAGGCGAAAGGCCCGAGCCGGCAACGATCGGTGTCGGCCAATAGCCTGGGCGCCATGTCCGCCTGCGCATGTCCCGCCCATGTGCTCGGCGAGGACCCGGCGGCCATGGCAGCACGGCTCACGGCCGAGATCGCCCACCACAACGACCGCTACCATCACCTGGACGACCCGGAGATCGCCGATTCCGAGTTCGACGCGCTCGTGGGTCGTCTGTTGGCCGTGGAGGCTGCACATCCTGAGCTGGTGACGCCGGACTCGCCGACCCAGCGGGTGGGCGCCGCTCCGTCGTCGCTCTTCACCCCGGTGGTGCACGAGGTGCCGATGATGTCTCTGGAGAACGCCTTTTCGTTCGAGGAGCTCGATGCATGGGGCGAACGTCTGGAGCGCCGGGCCTCTCGGGCAGGATCGTTCGTCTGCGAGTTGAAGATCGACGGCGTGGCGATGTCGCTTCGCTACGAGGGGGGTCGCTACGTCCAGGCGGGGACGCGAGGCGACGGGCGGGTCGGTGAGGACGTCACCGAGAACGTGCGGACGATCGCGAGCGTTCCGGGTCATCTGACCGGCGACGTCCCGACGCTCATGGAGGTCCGGGGGGAGGTCTTCATGCCCGTCTCGGCCTTCGAGGCGTTGAACAAGCGCCAGGCGGCGAAGGGAGATCGGCTGTTCGCCAACCCGCGGAACTCCTCGGCTGGATCGCTTCGCCAGAAGGACCCCTCGGTCACGGCAAGTCGCGAGTTGGCGCTGTTCTCCTATGACATCGGGGCGATGGAGGGCGGACGACGTCTCGCGACCCACACGGAGACCCTCGCCTGGCTCGCGGACCTGGGCCTTCCGGTGAACCCCGAGATTCGCACGGTCGACTCGCTCGAGGGTGTCCGCACCTTCTGTCGGCACTGGCTCGAGCACCGTCACGACCTCGACTACGAGATCGACGGCGTGGTGGTCAAGGTCGACGACCTCGCGCTGCGCGCCGAGCTGGGCATGACCTCGAAGGCCCCACGCTGGGCCATCGCCTACAAGTTCCCGCCCGAGGAGCGGACCACCAGGCTGCTCTCGATCATGGTCTCGATCGGGCGCACCGGTCGTGCGACGCCCTTCGCCCAGCTCGAGCCTGTCGTGGTCGCGGGTTCGACGGTCTCCCAGGCGACCCTGCACAACGAGGACCAGGTCCGGGCGAAGGACCTGCGACCCGGTGACGTGGTGATCGTGCACAAGGCGGGAGATGTCATTCCCGAGGTCGTCAAGCCGGTGTTGAGCGAGCGGCCCGATGGCCTGCCCGCCTGGACCTTCCCCCGGTCATGCCCTCGTTGCGGTGAGGTGCTTGTGCGAGATGAGGGTGCGAGCGACACCTTCTGCATCAACGTCGAGTGTCCCGCACAACGTCTGGCCCGTCTCGAGCACTTCGGTTCCCGCGCCGCCATGGACATCGAGCACCTCGGGGAGCGTACGGCGGCTCAACTGCTGGATGCCGGGCTGGTCGCCGACCCCGGTGACCTGTACCGCCTGAGCGTCGCCGATGTGATCGACCTCGACGGGTTCGGGTCGATCTCGGCGGGCAATCTGATCGAGGCGATCCATGGCTCGCGAACGCGCCCTCTGGCCAACCTGCTCTTTGCGCTGAACATTCGCCACCTGGGCCCAACCGGAGCGGGGCTCCTGGCACGTGCGTTCGGCCACCTCGATCGCATCGCGGCCGCGTCCGTCGACGAGCTGGCCCAGGTCGAGGGCATCGGTGGGATCATTGCGCAGAGCGTGGTGGACTTCTTCTCGCTCGACGCCAACACCTCGCTGGTCGACAGGCTTCGCAGCGCCGGCGTCGAGATGGGACGGGTCGACGCGCCGAGCGCGCCCCAGGTGCTGGTCGGTCAGTCGATCGTGGTCACCGGAACACTGGCGGGCTTCAGTCGCGACGAGGCCGAAGAGGCCATCAAGTCCCGCGGCGGCTCGTCGCCCGGAAGCGTCTCGACAAGGACCACCGCCGTCGTCGTCGGCGAGGCCCCTGGCGCCTCGAAGCTGACGAAGGCCACGCAACTCGGTGTCCCGGTCATCGAGGAGCCGGCCTTCGTGCGGCTGCTCGAGACGGGCGAGCTGCCGAGCTGAGCCTTCAGGACCGCCCGTATCCGCGGCGGTGGCTGTCTTCGAGTTGGATGGGAGTTGGGGTGGCGACACTGGTGGTCAACAGTCGGGGTCACGAAGCGGCGGGCGACGGGCTGGTCGTGGCCGTCGGTGGCTGCTCGTAAGGCCTTGAAGCGGCGCTCGATTCTGGCCGGTTCGAGGTCGGGTAGAGCACGTTCGCGTCGAGCAGAACGAGTGATCCCTTGACCGGGCGGTTGCGGTTCATTGGCTGAGTCGGACGAGTGCGTACGGGAGGATCAGTTGTCGAAGAAGCCGAATGCCTCGGCGTCGGCTGCGAGCTCGTCGAGTGCTTGGCGGCGGCGTTGGAGGTCGGCGCGCAGATAGGCGAGCGCGTCGCGTCGCGAGATGCGGCGGTGACCGTGAGTGCCGTTGGTGCGTCGGAACGCGAGCACTCCGGTGTCAAGCAGGCGAATCAGCGTTGGTCGGGATACGCCGATGAGTCGAGCCGCTTCCTGCGTCGTGAGTTCGTCGGTGTCGCCGGCGCGCATCTCGGCGATGGCTGCCTGGAACGCTTCGGCGACGTCTTCGCCGAGCGCGATCTCGTGGCCATCCCCGTCGACGAGACGGGCGTCGGCGTCGAGCATGGCGAGCAGCTCGTCGAGTTGGTGGGTGATTGCCATGCCCGTATCGTACCTTAATTCGACCAAATCGCAAGGCAGCTATGGTTATAGCGTTTCGATCGGTCGGCTGCTGGAACGAACGACAGCGACTTTCCTCGGCACCGGCGTGGCGAAGTGGACGACCGAGACGCTGCAGCGGTGGCTCGGTGGTCAGGCATGGGCGGTCAGGCGACCTTGAAGCACCACTTCACGGATTGGGGGCCGGTGTTCGTCGTCGTCCCCTCCACCGGGGTGAGCATGGCCGTGGCGCAGTGGGGTCCGGGCCCCAACTCGTCGATGACCTTTCCCTCGCCCGGGACGAAGAAGAAGATGTTCTGTGGGTCGACCCCCCCGGACGCCTTTGCCGCGCAGCTCTCGATGGCGAAGCAGTTGAGCTGATCGTCGGGAATGGGGGTGTCGTCGATCTGGAGCGCACCAATCCAGCCGGGAGCGAGGTCGACGCCCACCTGGGTCTGACGCAGCTCGAGCGAACTGTTCTCCGCCGGCAGGAAGCGCTCGACGGCGGAGACCGACGTACGTACGGTGGGTGAGGTGTCGCCGAGGGTGAAGGCCCAGACAAAGCCGGCCAGCGCGGCGGCGACGATCACGGTGGTGACAACCTGGCGCAGCGTGGGACTCGGGGCTCGGCCCTTTTCGGAAGGTGCGGCCATTTCGCGATCATGACACAGCAAAGGTGGAGCGCCGGCAGCGTTTCCGTGCCTTCGCCGCCGGTCGGGCTCCGGTTTCGGGGCCATCGATGAGGCCACTCGGCAGAGGGGATAGCCTGATTTCGTGGCAACGTCGAGGATGACCGACCAGATCGGACGGGTGCTCGGCGATCGCTATCGTCTGACCGCTCCCGTCGGCGCAGGTGCGTCGGCTCACGTCTTCCTGGCCGACGACGTCAGGCTGCACCGCCAGGTGGCGGTCAAGCTGTTGCACTCGGGCATCGCTCAGGACGCGGTGTTCCTCCGGCGATTCCGGGCGGAGGCCCGTTCCATCGCGAAGCTGAACCATCCCAACATCGTCGGCGTCCATGACTGGAGCGAGGGCGAGGAGGACGAACCGTACCTCGTGCTCGAGTACCTGGCCGGTGGCAGTCTGCGAGCGCTGCTCGACACGGGGTACCGGCTGAGCCTTGCCCAGGTGCGCAAGGTGGGCATCGAGGCGGCGGAGGCGCTGAAGGTCGCCCATGCCGAGGGTTACGTCCATCGCGACATCAAGCCGGCCAACCTCTTGTTCGGCGACGACGGCCGACTGCGCATCGCCGATTTCGGGCTCGCCTCCTCGCTGATCGAGGCAGCGTTCACCGAGCCGGGGGGTGGTCCGATCGGTACGGTCAAGTACGCGGTCCCCGAACAGGCCACGGGCGTTCGACTCGATACAAAGGCGGACATCTATGCCCTCGGATTGGTGCTGATCGAGGCGGTGACGGGCACCGTCCCCCTTCTTGCCGAGACGATGGCAGGCATCATCATGCGTCGCAGCAACGAGGCGGTGCCCGTCCCCGAGGCGATGGGTCCTCTCCGTCCGATCCTCGAACGCATGGGCCAACCCCTTCCGGCGGATCGTCCGACTGCCCACGAGGTGATCGAGGCGCTCACCGCCGTCACCGGTCCCGGGCTCGGCAGCGATGCCCCACTTCCCCTGGTGGGTGCGATCGACCTTCGCGCGACGACCGCTCCCGGCGATGCGACCATGATGCCCGGCTCCCGTCTGTCCACCGACGCCGACGACGCCGGTTTGCCCATCGGCCAGGGACGCCCCTCCCCCAAACGGGTTGCCCTCTTCGACCAGGAGAAGATCGACGGCGGGCACCCGATCGACCGGGCCGGCCAACCACCGTCAGGGCAGTCACCGCCAGGGCAGTCAACGCCAGGGCAGTCACCGGGAGGGCAGCCAACGCCAGAGGAGCCACCGGCCGGGCCGTCACCGGCAGGCGGCGGTCACGGGTCGCGCCTGTCGGGCAGGGCGAACCGGTTACGGATCGGCCTGGCGCTCGTGTTGGTCGCGGGCCTGATCGGCGGAGGTTGGTTCGTCTGGCAGGCACTTCGGCCGGCGAGTGCGACCATCCCCAACGTCGACAGCATGGTTCTGGCGGACGCGCAACAGCGGTTGTCCGAGACGCAGCGCGCGGCGGGAGACGGATTGGCGTGGAAGATCACGGTCAGGAGGTCCTTCAACGAGACCGTGCAGCAGGGAGCGGTCGTCAGTCAGCAGCCGCCCGCCGGCGAACGTCTCGACGACGGGGGTCGCATCACCCTCATCGTCTCGGACGGCCCGCCTCCTGTCGCCGTGCCGCCGGACATCGTCGGCAGGACCGAGCCCGAGGTCGAGGCGGTGCTGGTCGCCGGTGGTCTCCGGAAGGGGGCCGTGGTGACCCAGGCGGACGAGGCGGCGCCCGCCGGGCAGCTGCTCACCTGGCGGTTCGGTGAGGTCGATCGTCCCGCTGCCGTGCCGAAGGGATCGAAGGTCGACCTTGTCCTGTCCGCCGGCCCGGCACCTCGGCAGGTGCCGGGCCTGGCCGGCATGACGCTCGAACAGGCGACCGCGGAGCTTGCAAAGATCGGCCTGGGTGTGGCGGCGGTCGAGGAGTTCCACCCGACGGTGAAAGCGGGTGAGGTGATTCGGACCAATGAGGCGACGGGCAGCGAGATTCCCCGTGACGCCAAGGTGACGGTGGTGGTCTCGAAGGGCCCCGATCTGGTGACCGTCCCGTCCATCAAGGGCCTGACCCTGGAAGAGGCCTACGATCGGCTCGAGGCCGCCGGCCTGGTTGTCGGGGAGGTCTTCGGCAACGGGCGGGGCAAGCCCGATTCCACCGATCCCGACAGCGGCCAGAAGGTGGTACGTGGAACCAAGGTCGACATTATTCTCAAGAGGTGAGCGCCCGCTCGGGTGACGCTTGCTAGTTTGGGCTTCCAATCTCCACGGAGCCGGACCATCAAGCGAAGGAAGACCTGACCATGGGCACACTCGAAGGACGCGTTGCGGTCATCACCGGAGCAGGTCGCGGCATCGGTCGCGAGCATGCTCTGCTCTTTGCTGCCGAAGGGGCCAAGGTCGTCGTCAACGATCTCGGTGGAGCCATGGACGGCTCGGGCGACGACCGGACTCCTGCGCAGCAGGTTGTCGACGAGATCAAGGCCATGGGTGGCGAGGCCATCGCCAACGCGGACAACGTTGCCGATTGGGAAGGTGGCCAGCGTCTCGTGAACGCCGCCGTCGAGGCTTTCGGCGACTTCAACGTCCTGGTGAACAACGCCGGGATCCTGCGTGACCGCGTGCTGGTCAACATGACCGAGGAGGAGTGGGATTCGGTCATCCATGTGCACCTCAAGGGTCATTTCGTGCCGACACGATGGGCAGCGACCTACTGGCGTGAACAGACCAAGGCGGGCAGGGAAGTGCACGCGGCGATCATCAACACCTCATCGACCTCGGGTCTGCTCGGCAACCCGGGACAGACCAACTACGGCGCCGCCAAGGCCGGCATCGGCGCGTTCACCATCATCTGTGCTCAGGAGTTGGCCCGTTACGGCGTGCGGGTGAACGCGATCGCGCCGGCTGCTCGTACCCGACTCACCGAAGCCACCCCCGGGCTGGGCGACATCATCCAGGCCCCTGCCGATGCGGGTGCGTTCGACGTCTGGGACCCGGCGAACATCTCACCGCTGGTGGCCTATCTGGCGACCGCCGATGCGCCGGAAACCGGCAAGGTGTTCTTCGTGCAGGGTGGCCAGATTCGCCTCATGCAGGGTTGGGCGATGGCCGATTCGATCGAGAAGAACGATCGTTGGTCGGTTGCCGAGCTGCAGTCGGAGATGAAGAAGCTGGCCGCTTCGTAGCCCGTTTTCCGGCTCGCCTCTTGTGCGGGGCGGGAGCCGTTCTGCTAGAATGGTGTTGTCGCAGGGCCCTAAGGTTTGGTCGAGCGGTCGTGGTGTCCCCAGCCACCGTGACATGCTCCCTCACCGGGGCCCAGCGGCTATTTTGGCCCCTTCACCGGACTTGCCTGCCCGGTCCGCCGGGAGGCGGGGTCCCCGCGTTTGTGGGCTGCACGGAATTCGCTCGCCGTCCCGGGACCGACTGGGTACCGTCGTGGTGTGACCCGTGACGCAGCGCCAGGTGAGTCGCCGTGGAGGGTCCTGACCGTTGCGCTCTTCGGCATGTTCTCGGTGAGCTTCACCATCACCTTGCTCGCCGTCTCGTTGAGCACCATCGCCAAGGATCTCGACTCGTCGTCGGCCACGCTGACGTGGGTCATCACGGGGCCCATGCTGGCCTTCGGTGTCGTGGGGCCGGTCGCGGGCAAAGCCGGCGACCTGTGGGGCCACAAACGCGTCTACCTGGTGGGCATCGCCGGTGCGACGGTCTTTGCACTCGGCACCGCGGGAGCGTGGGACGCAACCTCGATCATCGCGTTTCGCATCCTGGGGGCGGCAGCGGGGTCGGCCTGCGGGCCCGCCTCCATGGCGATGATCAACTCGGTCTTTCCCTCCCACGAGCGCCCTCGTGCCATGGGCTACTGGTCGATGGTGGTGGCCGGTGGCCCCGTGCTCGGTGTGGTCGCAGGGGGCCCGATCGTCGAGGCGATGAGTTGGAGGTGGGTGTTCGTGGGGCAGATGCCCCTGGGTGCATTCGCCTTCGTGTTGGCATGGTTCGTGCTGCCTGCGCGTTCGACGGCTCCAGCTCTCCATGCCGGCCGGCCGCCGGGGCGAGGGCTCTGGAGCACCTTCGACATCCCCGGAGCGCTGCTCCTCGCAGGTGGGGTCACGGGCGTTCTGGTTGCGCTGAACCGCTCCTCGGTGTGGGGCTGGACCAGCCCCCTGGTCCTGGGAGGCTTCGTGGTGGGAGCGGTCCTCCTGACGGGTTTCGTCAAACAGGAGGGACGTGCGATCCACCCGCTGATCGACCTGGCCTACTTCCGCGACCGCAACGTGGCGGCTCCGGCGGTCACCCAGTTGCTTGCCAACTTCTCCTACATGGGTGGGTTCATCATCACCCCGTTCTTTCTTGCCGACGCCTTCGGCTACGGACCGACACGCATCGGGCTGATCTCGATCTCCCGCCCGCTGGCCTTTGCGATCGCCGGACCCGTCGGTGGCACGCTGGCGATGCGATTCGGTGAGCGTCGGGCAGGCATGAGCGGCGCGTTCATGGTCATGGCCTCGATGGTGGGTCTTGCGCTGGTCCGCCCCGGCATGACCGATCTGGCGATGATCGGGGCCCTGGCCCTCTCGGGCGTGGGTCTCGGTCTGATGTCGCCGGCGATGGTCGCAACGGTGGCAAATGCCGTGGCATCCGACGACCTGGGTGTTGTCGGCGCCACCCAACAGCTCGGCGTGCAGGTCGGGGTCGTTGCCGGAATCCAGCTTCTCCAGACCACCCAGGCCGGCATGCTCGACCATGCCGGCCTCGTGGGCTCCTACCATTGGGCCTATCTCTTGGGGGCTGTCGCAGCGGGAGGCTCGATGTGCTGCGCCTCGCTGATCCGCTCGTCGTCATCCTTTTCGGGCCGTGTCGATCCGGCGATGCCGGCGGTGCTGCCGGTGTCAACCGCAGGAGAACTATCCTCGTGACCATGCGAGAGGATGTGGCTTCGCGTCGTGCGCTGATTCCCGGGGCGGAGCCTCGGTCGGTGGCCGCGGGGGAGGTTGGGGTCCTCGTGCTGCACGGCTTCACCGGAAACCCGTCGACCATGCGGCCCCTGGCCGATGAGATCCTCAGGCAGGGGTTCTCACTGGAGCTGCCGCTCCTTCCGGGACACGGAACCGTCATCGAGGACATGTTGGCCACCAGGTTCGCCGACTGGTCGGGTGAGGTGGAGACCGCCTACCGAAGGCTTGCCGCGCGCTGCGAGTCCGTCGTGGTCGTTGGACTCTCCATGGGCGGCATGCTGACGTGTTGGTTGGCCGCCCGCCATCCCGAGATCGCCGGCATCGTGTGCATCAATCCGATGGTTTCACCTCAGGAACCGATGATGGTGGAGATGGTGAGACAGATGGTGGCCGCCGGCGAGACCATCGCGCCCGGTGTGGGTTCGGACATCGCCGACCCCGAAGGCCACGAGTCGGCCTACCTGGGTGCGCCGCTCGAGCCCGTGCTCTCGCTCTTCGAGGCGATCGAGGAACTCCAGGGCGTCCTGTCGTCGATCACCTGCCCGTTGCTGCTCGTCACCAGCCGCAACGACCATGTCGTGCCGCCCTCGAACAGCGATCACCTTGCGGCGAGCGTCTCGGGTCCCGTCCGTCGGGTGTTTCTCGACCGCAGCTACCACGTCGCCACCCTCGACTACGACAAGGACGAGGTGGCGGCCGAGACCGTTGCCTTCATCAGGACCCTGGAAGCTCCGAGTCGCCGGTCGCCGTGATCGGGAGCGCAGGCCGCGCCTCGGGGATGTCGCAGCCGGTCGTCCGGAGCCGGTCGACCTGAGCCTGTCGGCGCGGGCCGTCCCCCTTGGCGTCGCCTACGATGCGGGCATGGTTGAACGCATCACCGCCGACCAGGTCGCGCACGTGGCCCGTCTGGCCCGTCTCGAGTTGAGCGACGACGAGTTGAACCTCTTCACCGGGCAGTTGGCGGCCGTGTTGGACCACGCCGAGGATGTTGCCGCCCTCGACACCGAAGGCGTCGCTCCGACGGCTCACCCCTTGCCGTTGCGCAACGTGCTGCGTGACGACCTCGTGCGGCCGAGCCTTGATCGGGCCGAGGTGCTTGCGTGTGCGCCCGAGGTCGAGGACGACCGCTTCCGGGTTCCACCGGTGCTGGGGGAGGAGCCCTGATGGCCGGCCTGGACGCGGTTCCACAATCGGCCTCGACGATTGCCGCTCTCGTTCGATCGGGCGAGCGCAGCGCCCGAGAGGTGCTCGAGACGCACCTGTCGGCCATCGCGGCCGGCGAAGGGGAGATCCATGCCTTTGTGACGGTGTTGGCCGAGCAGGCCCGAGAGGCCGCCGACGCCGTCGACGCCCAGGTGGCCTCCGGCATCGACCCCGGTCCACTGGCGGGGGTTCCCGTCGCCATCAAGGACAACCTCTGCACGCGGGGGGTGCCGACCACGTGCTCGTCGCGGATCCTCGAGGGGTGGCGTCCTCCCTACACCGCCACGGTTGTCGAGCGCATGATCCGTGCGGGTGCGGTGATGGTCGGAAAGACCAACCTCGACGAGTTCGCCATGGGATCGTCGACGGAGAACTCGGCCTTCGGCCCGACGCGCAACCCCCATGACACGTCGCGGGTGCCGGGTGGCTCCAGTGGAGGAAGTGCTGCAGCGGTGGCGGCCGGCTTCGCCCCCCTCGCCCTCGGCTCCGACACGGGTGGCTCCATCCGCCAGCCGGCGGCGTTGTGCGGGGTGGTGGGGGTCAAGCCGACCTACGGGCTGGTCAGCCGCTACGGCTTGATCGCCTTTGCGAGCAGCCTCGACCAGGTGGGTCCGTTCGCCCACAACGTTGCCGACGCCGCACGGTGCCTCGAGGTCATCGCGGGTCACGATGCCCTCGACTCGACGTCGATCGGTGAGCCTGCGCCGAGCCTGGTTGCCTCACTCGCCGAGGGCGTCGAGGGGTTGCGGGTCGGTGTGATCGCCGAGCTCCTCGGGGAGGGCATCGCCCCGGATGTGCGTCGACGTGTCGAGGCGGCCGCGGAGTCGCTCGCCGAGGCAGGCGCCTCGGTCGAGGAGGTCTCCGTGCCGGCGACCCGCTACGGCTTGTCGGCCTATTACCTGATCGCCCCGGCCGAAGCGTCGAGCAACCTGTCGCGCTACGACGGCGTTCGCTACGGCATGCGTGCCGATGCGCCCACGTCCGCCGCCATGAACACGGCCACGCGGAGCGCCGGCTTCGGGCCCGAGGTGAAGCGGCGCATCATGTTGGGCACCTATGCGCTGTCGGCCGGTTACTACGACGCCTACTACGGCAAGGCGCAACAGGTGCGCACGCTGATCATCGCCGACCTCGAAGCCGCCTATCGCCGGGTCGATCTGCTGATCTCACCGACCACGCCGACCACGGCCTTCGAGCTGGGGGCGAAGGTGGCCGACCCGATGACGATGTATCTCTCCGACGTGTGCACGATCCCGTCGAACCTGGCGGGGGCGCCGGCGATGTCGGTGCCGTTCGGTGTCGGTGACGACGGCCTGCCCGTGGGGGTGCAGTTGCTGGCCCCCGTGCTCGGTGAGGCTGCGATGTTCCGAGCAGCGGCGTCGTTGGAACGAGCCATGGCACCGGGGGCCATGGCACAGGGAGGGACGGCACGAGGAGCCGTGGCACAGGCTCCGACGGCACAGGGAGCCGGCGCGCAGGGAGGTGAGCGATGAGTTCAGCCGCGGACGGCGCCGCACCCGATGTGGCGGCGACGGGTGTCATCGTGACCGAAGCCGGTCGCTGGGAGATGGTCGTCGGCCTCGAGGTGCATTGCGAGCTCGCGACGGCCACCAAACTGTTCTGCGGATGCCCCAACGTGTTCGGTGACGACCCCAACACCAACGTCTGTCCCAACTGTCTGGGATTGCCCGGGTCGCTGCCGGTGCTCAATCGACAGGCCGTCGAGCTGGCGATGCGCCTCGGCCTTGCTCTGGGATGCACGGTCCAGGACAGCCTGTTCCACCGGAAGAACTACTTCTACCCCGACATGCCCAAGGGCTACCAGATCAGTCAGTACGACGTGCCGATCAATGCGAACGGCGTGTTGGAGCTTCCCGACGGCACACCCATCGGCATCGAGCGTGCTCACCTCGAGGAGGACACGGGCAAGTCGACCCACGTCGGCGGTGGCGGTCGCATCCACGAGGCGGACCACTCCTTGGTGGACTACAACCGTGCGGGGGTGCCGCTGGTCGAGATCGTGAGTCGCCCCGACCTCCGCACCCCCGATCAGGCCCGCGCCTACGCGAACGAGCTGCGGGCCATCCTGGTGGCGACCGGGGCCTCGGACGCCAAGATGGAGGAGGGCAGCATGCGTGTCGACGCGAACGTGTCCGTTCGCCCGCAGGGCTCCGAGGCGCTGGGCACGCGTTGCGAGATCAAGAACCTGAACTCGGTGCGCTCCCTGGGTCGGGCGATCGAGTACGAGGCACGTCGTCAGGTCGACCTGCTCGAGTCCGGTGAGCAGGTGGTGCAGCAGACCCGTCACTGGGACGAGAACGACGGACGCACGCATACGCTGCGTTCGAAGGAAGAGGCCTACGACTACCGGTATTTTCCCGAGCCCGACCTGGTTCCGCTGGCGCCGGACGAGCAGTGGCGAGCGGCCGTCGCGGCATCGCTGCCGCTGCTGCCGGCGCAGCGTCGTCATCGCCTTGCGGAGGCGACAGGGGTGACGCCCGGTGAGGCGGCCGTGGTGGTCGAACGAGGTCTCGACGACCTGGTGCTCGCCGCCATTTCGGAGGGGGGCGATGCCGGTCGGCTGTTGACCCATGCCGAGCACAACCTCGCCGGCGTCACCTCCGACGCGCTGGGGGCATCTCCCTTTGCGATGCTCACCCGCATGGAGATCGACGGCAGGCTGACCGCGACCCAGGCCAAGGTCGTCCTTGCCGAGTTGGTCGGGGCCGGGGCCGATGGCGACCCCGTTGCCATCGCCGCCGAAAAGGGCTTCGAGGCGATGGATGACGACGCCCTGGCGACCATCGTGGACGACCTCATCGCCGCCAACCCCGATGCGTGGACGAAGTTCAGGGAAGGCGACGCCAAGATCACGGGGTTCTTCGTGGGCGCCGTGATGAAGGCGACCCAGGGCAAGGCGGACGGCAAGGTCGTCAACAAGTTGCTCCGTGAGCGGGGCCAAGGCTGAGCGTCCCCCCGTAGGTGTCTAGTCTTGGCCCATGGCCGAACGCACGGAGACACCGATCTCGATCAAGCCCCGCAGTTTTGAGGTGACCGACGGTCCCCAGCGTGCCCCGGCCCGGGCCATGCTGCGGGCGATCGGCATGACCGACGATGACTGGGGCAAGTCCCAGGTCGGGGTCTGCTCCTCGTGGAACGAGGTCACCCCGTGCAACATGCCACTGGACCGACTCGCCAAACGATCGAAGGAGGGGGTCCGTCAGGCGGGTGCGTATCCCATCGAGTTCGTCACCATCGCGGTCTCCGACGGCATCTCCATGGGCCACGAGGGCATGCGGGCGTCCCTGGTGAGTCGTGAGGTCATCGCCGATTCGGTCGAGACCGTCATGCATGCCGAGCGCCTCGACGCACTCGTCACCTTCGCAGGCTGTGACAAGTCCCTGCCCGGCATGCTCATGGCAGCCGCACGTCTCGACGTGCCTTCCGTCTTCGTCTACGGCGGCTCCATCCTGCCGGGTCGCAGGGGTGATCAGGCCCTCGACATCGTCAGTGTCTTCGAGGCCGTGGGCGCCCACGCGACCGGGTCGATGAGCGACGCGGAACTGGGCGAGATCGAGCGGCTGGCCTGCCCCACGGAGGGAAGCTGCGCCGGCATGTTCACGGCCAACACCATGGCGTCGGTCGCCGAGGCGATCGGCATGTCGTTGCCCGGCAGCGCCTCGGCCCCCGCGGTGGACCGCCGCCGGGACGACTTCGCGTATGCGAGCGGCCAGGCCGTGGTCCGTCTGATCGAACGGGGCATCACCGCCCGACAGATCATGACGAAAGAGGCCTTCGAGAACGCGATCGCGGTGGTGATGGCCCTCGGGGGTTCGACCAACGCCGTGCTGCACCTGTTGGCGATCGCCAACGAGGCCAGGGTGGACCTGACGCTCGATGACTTCAACAGGATCGGCGTTCGGGTGCCGCACATCGCCGATACGAAGCCGCACGGCAAGTTCCACATGAGCGACGTCGATCGCATCGGTGGTGTTCCTGTGGTCATGCGCGAGTTGCTCGATGCCGGCCTTCTGCACGGAGATTGCCTCACGGTGACCGGGCGGACCGTCGCCGAGAACCTTGCAGCGCTCGATCCGCCGCGGCCCGACGGCACGGTCATCCATCTGCTCGACGACCCGCTCCATGCCGATGGTGGCATCGCGGTCCTGACCGGCACGATGGCCCCCAAGGGGAGCGTCATCAAGGTGGCCGGCATCGATTTCGACCACTTCGAGGGTCCGGCTCGGGTCTTCGACGGGGAGGACGGGGCGATGGAGGCCATCCTCGCCGGCTCCATCGAGCCCGGCACGGTGGTGGTGATCCGGTACGAGGGGCCCAAGGGTGGCCCCGGCATGCGTGAGATGTTGGCGGTGACCGGAGCGATGAAGGGGGCCGGTCGAGGGGGCGACTGCGCGTTGCTCACCGACGGACGTTTCTCCGGTGGCACCCACGGGTTCTGCATCGGCCATGTGGCCCCCGAGGCGGTCGTCGGAGGCCCGATCGCTCTCGTTGCGGACGGCGATCCCATCGTGATCGACATTCAGGCCCGATCCATCGACCTGATGGTCGACGAGGCAGAGCTCGAGCGTCGACGTGGGGAGTGGAAGCTGCCCGAGCCCCGCTACACCACGGGGGTGCTGGCCAAGTTCGCCCGCCTCGTGACCGGGGCTGATCGGGGCGCGATCACCGAGGCGTGACCTCGCCGCTGAGCGGGGTCCCGGACCCGGCGGTACGGGAGGCCGGGCTACTGGAAGGCCGGGCTACTGGAAGGCCGGGCTACTGGAAGGCCGGGCTACTGGAAGGCGATGGGCACGGGGTTGCGTACGGAGCGGGAACGCCCTGCCGAGGCCCGCGCGGCCTGGTCGTTGTAGCCGTTGACCCAGCTCGCGATCTCGTCGGCGGGCAATGGCTTGGTGAGGTGATAGCCCTGGATCGTGTCGCAGCTCAGGTTGGCGAGGTGGTCGAGCTGGTTCAGTGTCTCCACGCCCTCGGCGGTCACGTTGAGTCCCAGGTTGTGGGCGAGGTCGATGACGCTTCGGACGATCATGGCGTCGGTGGCGTCCTCGCTCATGTTGTTCACGAAGCTCCGGTCGATCTTGAGCTGGTTGACCGGCAGGTTCTTGAGATAGCTCAGCGAGCTGTAGCCGGTGCCGAAGTCGTCGAGCGCCAGATGGATGCCGAGAGCGGAGAGCCGGCACAACAGCGTGTTGGCGTAGTCCGGGTCCGACAGCAGACCGCTTTCCGTCACCTCCAGCTCGAGGTGCGAGGCAGGCACCCCGTGACGGCGCAGGAGAGCGGCAACGCGATCGGGCAGATCGGGCTCACGCAGGTTGCGTGCCGAGAGGTTCACCGCCACGCGGAGGTCGAGACCCTGGTCGTGCCATTTGCGGCACTGGGCGAGCGAAAGATCCAGCGCCTTGAGGGTGAGCGGACGGATCAGTCCGCTCTGCTCGGCCAACGGGATGAAGTCGTCGGGATAGACGAACCCGCGGGTCGGATGGTTCCAGCGGATGAGCGCCTCGACGCCGGTGACGTCGCCCGTATGGAGGTCGACCAGGGGGTGGTAGTACATGACGAGCTCGTCGTCGTTGTCGAGGGCACGGCGCAGCTCGCCCGCAAGCGCAAGCTTCACCGGGCTGTTCGAGTCGCTCTCGGCACTGTAGAAGGCGTAGTCGAGGGCACCGTCCTTGGCCGCGTACATGGCGATGTCGGCATGTTGCATGAGGGTGTCGGCGTCCTCGCCGTGGTCGGGATAGAGGGCGACGCCGATGCTGGCCTCGACATTGACCGTGATGTCGTTGATCTCGAAGGGCTCGCGCAACAGCTCGGTGAATCGTTCGGCCACGACGACGAGCGTCGACGAGTTGGAGACGTCGGGCACGATGATGGCGAACTCGTCGCCCCCGAGGCGGGCGACCGAATCGGCATCGCGTACCGCCGAGACCAGGCGGTGGGCGATGAGCTTGATCAACTCGTCACCCTGTCGATGCCCGAGGGCGTCGTTCACCTCCTTGAAGCGGTCCAGATCGAGGAACAACAGGCCGGTGGCATGGCCGCTGCGGGTCGAGCGGGAGAGCGCCTGGTCGAGCCGATCCTTGAACAGGTTTCGGTTGGGAAGCCCTGTCAGGGTGTCGTGCATCGCGAGGTGCTCGTTCTCCTCGACCTGACGTCGCAGCACCCGGGCAACCCCCATGGCAATCGGGAACAGCGACATCCACAGCCCCACCAACCCGATCACGAGCACGAGGTAGATCGCACGGAGCCGACCGGTGACCGCCTGGGTCGCGACCGAGTCGCTCGTGGTCGCTTCGACGACGCCGACAACCTGTGGGTTGCCTGCAAACTTGATGGGGATGTAGAACCGAGCGATCCGGGTCCCGCCGCTGACCACGAACCGGGCGTCCAACTCGTCGTTGAGGGCGTCGGTGAAGGCGGGCGAAACCGGTACGACACCGGTGTTCAGCTCCGGCCTGGTGGCCCAGAAGACCTTGCCCTCCCTGGTGATGAGGCGGACCTCGAGGCGCTCGAGCTTGGGTCCCACCAGCTCCTGGGTGACCTTCGAGAGCAGGGCGCCCGATTCGGGGGAGATGGCGCCGGTGGCGAACGCCTCAGGTGTGAGCACCAGGTTTCCTATGCCGCCGGTCATGAGCTGGACCGAGTTGCCGTACGAAGCCAGGGCTCCGCTCTCGAGCGCCGATCGGACCGTGCGGGTGAGGAAGACGCCCAGCAGCAGTATCGGCACGAGACTGACGACCCCGAAGGTCGCCATCGCCCTTGAGTGTCCTAGCCTGGATTCCCGCATCGTTCCTCGTTCTTGCCGGGCGCAGGACCGATCATCCCCGCGGTCATTGACTTGATCGGAAGGAATGTCGTGCAGCTTGAGGCAATTCTTGAACGCCGTTCCTGTGGTGGTGGCCGGCGATCCATCCGGGAATGAGACCTGCGGCCAACGGCTTCGTGAGGTGGTAGCCCTGGACGGTGTCGCAGCTCAGGTTCCGGAGGTGCGTCAGTTGATCGGCCGTCTCGACGCCCTCGGCAGTGACATCCAGCCCGAGGTTGTGCGCGAGCTCGATCACGCTCCGCACGATCATCGCGTCCGTGGCGTCGTTGCTCATGTTGTTGACGAAGCTGCGATCGATCTTGAGCTGGTTGACCGGCAGGTTCTTGAGGTAGCTCAACGAGCTGTACCCCGTGCCGAAGTCGTCGAGGGCCAGGTGAACCCCGATGTCGGCCAACTGGTGCAGCAGCATGTTGGCGTAGGCAGGGTCGGAGAGCAGACCGCTTTCGGTGATCTCGAGCTCCAGGTCCTGAGGATCCACCTGATGGCGGTCCAGCAGGTCCGCCACCCGCTCGGGAAGGTCGGCCTCGCGCAGGTTTCGTGCCGAGAGATTGACCGCCACCCGAAGATGAAGCCCCGCGTCCGCCCACGCTCGACATTGGGCGAGCGAGAGATCGAGGGCCTTGTAGGTCAACGGGCGAATGAGCCCACTCTGCTCCGCAAGGGGGATGAAGTCGTCGGGGAGGACGAAACCACGAGTCGGGTGGTTCCAGCGGATGAGCGCCTCGACGCCGGTGACCGCATTGGTCCGAACGTCGACGAGCGGATGGAAGTGCATGACCAGCTCGTCGTCGTTGTCGAGGGCTCGGCGCAGCTCGCCTGCAAGCGCAAGCTTCACGGGACTGTTGGAGTCGTGCTCGGCGCTGTAGAAGGTGTAGTCGAGCCCCGCCTCCTTGGCTGCGTACATGGCGATGTCGGCCCGCTGCATGAGCGTGTCCGCATCGGTGCCGTGATCGGGGAAGATCGTCACGCCGATGCTCGCGTCGACGTTGACGGTGATGTTGTTGATCTCGAACGGCACACGCAACAGCTCCGTGAAACGCTCCGCCAGAGCGACGAGGACTGCCGGTTCGGTGACGTCGGGAACGACGACGGCGAACTCGTCGCCACCGAGGCGTGCAACCGAGTCGGCATCGCGCACGGCGTCGGCGAGCCGAGCCGCGATCTGGCCCAGCAGTATGTCACCTTGCTGGTGACCGAGAGCGTCGTTGACCTCTTTGAAGCGGTCCAGGTCGATGAACAACAGGCCGGTTTGGTGACCGGTGCGACTTGATTGCGCGACAGCCTGCTCGAGGCGGTCCTTCAGGAGGTTGCGGTTGGGCAGACCGGTGAGCTGGTCGTGCATGGCGAGGTGCTCGTTCTCGGCCGCCTGTCGACGCAGTGCCCGTGCGACGGTCATCGCGATGGGGAACAGCGCCACCCAGAAGAGGAACATGCCGCCGCCGAGGATGAGCTGGATCTTCTTGAGATCTCGCTCCGTTTGGACCGTGATGACGTAGTCGGGCGTGTCGGCCTGGGCGACGCCGACGATCTTGCCCTTGATGGGGATGGCAAGGGTGTACTGGATGACCTGCCCGCCCTTGGCCTTGATGTCGGGCGTGTTGGTGAACCGGGACGAGGTCGTTCCGCCGAGCGCCTTCTTCTGTGCCGGGGTGAGCTTGGCCTTCGTGCCCAGCAGGGTGGGATCGGTGGCGTAGATCACCACGCCCTCGGGGTTGTAGAGGGTTGCGGTGAGTTGCTCGGCGCCCAGGAACGTGAAGTCGCCGAGGAGGCTGTCGAGGATGGCTGCCTTTTCCGGTGTGAACGGTTTGCCGTTGAAGTCCTCAGGCGTCATCAGGTTGCCCACCATGAGGACCATCATGTTCTCGACGGTCTGGGTGTAGTACTGCAGGGTTCGATCTCGGATGGTGCGGTTCACCGCGTTCGAGACCACGGATCCCAGGATCACAAGGAGGGCGAAGGTCACCGCGCCGAAGCGAACGAGGAGCTTTGTCTTGTGCATCACCAACTACTCGGCAGGCATCCGACTCCGCTTGAGGACTTCGGCCGGTTTGCACCCCGAGTATCGATCTGCGAGAATGGCTCCGATGTCTGACACGTTTCATCGTCTGCTCGTCGTTTCGTAGCACACGTCGTCGCTCGACGCGTGTGCACCCACCGACCTCCCAACCGGGAGGTCGTCGCAGTTTTGGCCCATCCAGCGTTGCAGGAGAACCATGAGATTGACCGGCGCCCAAGCCCTCATCAAGAGCCTGGAGATGGAAGGGGTCGAAGTCATGTTCGGCCTTCCCGGTGGTGCCATCCTGCCCGTGTACGACCCGATCATCGACAGCTCGATACGCCACATCCTCGTGCGCCACGAACAGGGCGCCGGACACATGGCCGAGGGCTACGCCCACGCGACGGGGCGTCCGGGTGTTGCCATGGTGACGAGTGGTCCCGCCGCCACCAACATCGTGACGCCGCTTTGCGATGCCTATCTCGACTCCATTCCCATGGTCGTGGTGACCGGCCAGGTGGCCTACTCGGCGATCGGCACCGACGCCTTTCAGGAGTGCGACACCACCGGCATCACCATGTCGGTGACCAAGCACAACTGGTTGGTCACCGACGCCCAGGACATCCCACGGATCGTCAAGGAGGCGTTCCACGTCGCGACGACGGGCCGACCCGGTCCCGTGCTCATCGACGTTCCCAAGGACATCTCGAACGCCTCGATGGATTGGTATTGGCCCGATTCGGTGAATCTCCCGGGCTACAAGCCGACCCTGCGCGGCCATCCCCGCATGATCAAGGAGGCGGCGCGCCTGATCGTCGAGTCGAGCCGCCCCGTCATCTATGCAGGCGGTGGCATCCTCAAGGCCCGTGCCGCCGAGGCGCTGCGCGAGCTCGCCGAGTTGATCGACGTCCACGTCGTCACCACGCTCATGGCGCGAGGTGCGTTCCCCGACGACCACCCCCTTTGTCTCGGCATGCCGGGCATGCACGGCAACTACACCGCCGTGACGACGTTGCAGAAGTCGGACCTCCTCATCACGCTGGGCGCGCGATTCGACGACCGGGTGACGGGCAAGGTCGACGGTTTCGCCCCCGAGGCGAAGATCATCCACGTGGACGTCGACCCCGCCGAGTTGGGCAAGGTGCGGCGCCCCGACGTGCCGATCGTGGGGGACTGCCGCCTCGTGATCGAGGAGTTGGTGACCGCGGTGCGCGACCTGGTGGCCGGAGGGGCCGAGACACCTGATCGCTCCGCCTGGAAGGCGACGATCAGCGGCTGGCAGGAGAAGTTTCCCTACGCCTACGAACCTGCGGCCGAAGGTGAGCAACTCAAGCCGCAGATGGTCCTCGAGCACCTTCGTGACTCGACTCCCGACGACACGATCGTGGTCTCGGGGGTGGGCCAGCACCAGATGTGGGCGAGTCAGTACTGGCGGTTCAACCACCCCTACACGTGGGTGAGCTCCGGGGGACTCGGCACGATGGGCTTCGCCGTCCCTGCCGCCATCGGCGCCAAGGTGGGCAGACCCGACCGCATGGTCTGGGCCGTGGACGGCGACGGCTGCTTCCAGATGACCGCACAGGAGCTGACCACGGCGGCCAGTGAGCGCATTCCCATCAAGGTGGCCATTCTCAACAACGCCTACCTCGGCATGGTTCGCCAGTGGCAGGAGATGTTCTACGACGAGCGTTACTCGGAGGTGTACCTGTCACCGGACCTTCCCGACTACGTGCGGTGGGCCGAGGCGATGGGGTGCGTCGGCCTGCGCGCCGAATCGCCCGAGGAGGTGCAGCCGGTGATCGACAAGGCCAACGAGATCGACGACCGTCCCGTGGTCATCGACTTTCGCACCGATGCCCGGGAGAAGGTCTACCCGATGGTGCCGTCGGGCCTCAGCAACGACGAGATCGTGGTCCCGCCGTTCCAAGAGGGACGCCACGGACACGGGGGTCGTTGATGTCCGGCCCCTACAGGCACCACACGCTCTCGGTGCTCGTCGAGAACAAGGCAGGGGTGTTGGCGCGGGTGGCGAACCTCTTTGCGCGACGTGGCTACAACATCTATTCCCTGGCCGTTGCGCCCACCGACGACGAGCAGTTCAGCCGCATCACCATCGTGGTCGACGTCGAGTCCTCACCGCTGGAGCAGATCACCAAACAGCTCTTCAAGCTCATCAACGTGGTCAAGATCAGCGAGCTCGACCCCATGGATTCGGTCGAGCGTGAGCTGCTTCTGTGCACCGTGCGCGCCCCCGTGGAGATGCGCAGTCAGGTGGTCGAGCTGGTGCAGATCTTCGAAGGGCGTATTCTTGGCGTGGGCCACGACGAGATGACGGTTTCGCTCGACGGCTCTCCCGGCAAGATCGACGATTTCGAGGATCTTCTCAGGCCCTTCGGCATCGTCGAGCTCCAGCGGACCGGTCGCGTCGCCTTGCCCCGGCTCGAGCGGGAGGCTCCGAAGTTGCGTCTGCGATCGGGAGGTTCGAGGACTGGCTAGTCAACAGGTCAGGCGCAACAGGTCAGGCACGAAGCAACAGGTGTCACGAAGCAACAGGTTCACGAAGCAAGAGGTCCAACGAAGAGGGCAGCGCTGCGGTGAGCGGTCTCCCCGGGGAAAGGAATTGACATGGAAAACGTCTATTACGACAAGGATGCCGACCCTTCCATCATGGCGAGTCGCAAGGTCGCGGTGATCGGCTACGGCTCGCAGGGCCATGCCCACGCCCTGAACCTGAGGGACTCGGGCGTCGATGTCCGCGTCGGTCTGCGTGAGGGCTCATCGTCGGCGGCCAAGGCGACCGAGGCAGGTCTACGGGTGACCTCGATCGATCAGGCTGCGGCCGAGGCCGATCTCATCATGATCCTCCTGCCCGACACCGAGCAGCAGGACGTCTATGAGGCATCCATCGCCCCCCAACTGCAGGAGGGTGACGCGCTGTTCTTCGCGCACGGCTTCAACATCCGTTTCGACCTGATCGTGGCGCCTGCCGGGGTCGACGTCGCCATGGTGGCTCCCAAGGGCCCTGGACATCTCGTGCGGCGGACCTATACCGAGGGCGGCGGGGTGCCGTGCCTCATCGCCGTGGCCCAGGATGCCAGTGGCAAGGCCCGTGACACGGCCATGTCGTACGCGGCGGCGATCGGCGGCGCCCGCGCAGGCGTGCTCGAGACCACCTTTGCGGAGGAGACCGAGACCGATCTCTTCGGTGAGCAGGTGGTGCTCTGCGGCGGTCTGACGGCCCTGGTGCAGGCGGGCTTCGAGACCCTGGTCGACGCGGGCTACCAGCCCGAGTCCGCCTACTTCGAGTGCCTGCACGAGCTGAAGCTCATCGTCGATCTCATGTACGAACAGGGAATCAGCGGCATGCGCTACTCGATCTCCGACACTGCCGAGTACGGCGACCTGACCCGCGGGCCGCGCATCATCAATGAAGGGGTCAAGACCGAGATGAAGGCGATCCTCGAGGAGATCCGTTCCGGCGCATTCGCCCGCGAGTGGGTCGCCGAGAGCCGGAGCGGCCGGGCGAACTACAAGGCGCTGCAGGAGGAGGGGCGTGCTCATCAGATCGAGCAGGTGGGAGAAGAGCTGCGGGCGATGATGCCGTGGATCTCCGCCGGTCGCCAACGCGTCCAGGACGTGAGCGGGGGCTGACCGCTCCTCCGGTTCGGTCTTCCCGAATCAGAAAAGCAGAAAAGCGGCGTCAGGCCTTTGGGTCCGACGCCGCTTTTCTGCATTTTCTGCACGTTCCGTATTCGTTCGGGTTGCGAGGGTCCTTGATCTGAGGCTCCGGAAGGAGAATGCTCATGGTGAAGGCAGAAGTGCCGATGGCCCACCGACGATTTGGACACGCCCTGAAGGGGGATGCAGTGAACGACGATCAGGCAGGCGCCATGAGCCCGGGTCACGACCACGACAAGGGCATGGATCGCCGTGGGTTCCTCCGCCGCGCCGGGCTCGCCGCAGCGGCAGCGGGAGTGGGCGGTCCGCTCTTGGCCGCCTGTGCCGACGACGACGAGAAGTCGACCTCGGCCACCACCACCAAGAAGACCGGAACGACCGACAAGACGGGCACGGAGACGACCGCCGGCAAGTCGATCACGGAGGGCACCTTGCCCAAGTCCGTGCCCGCGGTGCTGAAGATCGGTCTCATGATGCCCACAAGCGGCCTGGGCGGTTTCCTCGGCGGCATCGCCAAGCGCGGTCTCGCCGGCGCGCTGCTCGAGCTCGACAACAAGTTCATGGGCCGCAAGGTCGAGATCATCGAGATCGACACGCCGGTGGAGCAGTCGGACTCGACGCAGAAGGCCTACAACGATCTCGCCGGTACCGATGATCTCATCGGCATCTTCACCTTCGGCTCTCCCGGCTTCGAGTCGTTGCTGCCCCTGTTCCAGCGCGACGGCATCCCGATCATGTCGGGTTCCGACCTCTACACCCTGGACCGGCTGTATCCGAAGGGTCCGGCAAACATCTTCCAGACCGGTATCCCCGTCAAGATGTTGATTCCGGCGCTGGTCGAGTACGCAGCCAAGGATCGTGGCTACGAACGCGTGGCCTTCGTGCATGACAACATCCTCGCCGGCAATGCCGAGGCCGCCGACTTCTTCCGCACCGAGTGCAAGCGTCTCGGCGTGGAGAACACGGGCATCGAGGTCTACAACTTCTTCTCCAACGAGTTCGGGCCCCACATCCAGGCTTTGCGGCGGGGCAAGCCTCAGGCCGTGTTCTTCTGGGGTCTCGCCGAGGGTTCGGGAACCTTCGTCAAGCAGATGGACGACGCGGGGGCCGGCTACATCGATCGCGACGCTGCCCTGAGCGACGAGTGGCATCCCCAGATCATCGGGTCTCCCGCCGGCACCGGCGAGAAGACCTGGGTCGAGAAGGCCGGCTTGGCGGCCAAGGCCGGCTCCGTCACCGCGTGGCACCTGGCGGGCCTCACGTCGGGACCGTTCTACGACCTTCGAGAATGGGTCAAGAAGGCCACGGGTGCGGTCACGACGGGCGGCGAGGAGATCGTGGCCGACAGCCTCTCGGCGCTGCTCCAGGCCGTGGCGATCGCAGGCTCGACCAAGGGCTCGGCGATCGTGGAGGCGCTTCAGAGCACCAAGGCGCTCGACGGCTTCTCATCGCTGCCCTACGGCTTTGCCGACGGCAACCTTCGTTTCGACGAGAACGACGTCGTGCTCTACACCCTGGAGCGTGAGACGCCCATCAAGACCGACCCGGCCTACGTCAACGGCAGGGAGTGGAGTGAGGTGCTGGAGGACGGGTACGCGGGGCCGGTCCTGCTGCCCCGCCCCACCTTGGCCAAGAACCGCAAGAAGTGGCCCAAGGAGATGAACCAGGTCCTCACCGAGGGCTGGGGAACCCAGTGCTCCAAGACGCCCCCGGATGATCTCGGCAAAGACGTGGTGATGAAGAAGACCTGCAAGATCCACTGACGTTCGGAGCCTTCATGGTTACTGACCTCTTGCAGATCTTCGTGTCCGGCATCACCGTCGGTTCGGCGATCGCCTTGGTCGCCTTCGGCTACTCCCTGGTGTTCGCCACCACGCGCATCGTCAACTTCGCGCAGGGCTCGATGCTCGCGGTCGGCGGTTTTGTGACCTTTGCTTTTTGGGACGACGGCCATCTGGGCCTACCGTTCCTGCTCGCGTTCCTCCTCGGCGTGGTGTTCATGGCAGGTGTCGGCATGTTGATCGAGGTCCTTGCCATCAGGCCCCTCGGAGGCTTCGACCCATCCGCGAACGTGGGATGGATCCTGACCACCTTCTCGGCCGGCATCATGTCGGTCGAGCTGGTGCGCATCACGATCGGCAATGCCTCGAGGGCGTTGCCGGAGCCCGTCGGCTCGCTCCTCGGCTGGGAGCGAAGCGTCGTGTCGAACGTTGCGATCGGGGCGAGCGACGTCGCACTGGTGCTGGTCGCGATCGTCGTCATGGTCGGATTCGAGCTGCTCCAGGTGCGGACCAGGCTGGGCAGGGCCCTGCGTGCCGTCTCCCAGGATCGTCCTGCCGCTGCGCTGATGGGCATCAACACGGGCGCCATGGTGACCTTCGCCTTCGCGCTCGCCGGTGCACTTGCCGCAGTGGCCGCGGTCTTCATCGCCCCCCGCTTCGGAGGGGTCCAGTTCCAGGGGAGCATCGCGCTGGGGCTGACCGCTTTTGTGGCCACCGTCCTCGGGGGATTGGGCTCGACCCGAGGGGCGATGCTCGGCGGCTATCTCATCGGCTTCGCGAACGCCATCATCGCCACCATTCCCTGGCTGGGAGCACGTTGGCAGGACACCGTGATCTTCGTGCTCTTCCTCGGGGTGCTGGTCATTCGACCCAATGGCATCTTCGGCGAGGCAAGAGTCGAGAAGGTATGAGCTCGACCCCGATGGTCCGCCGCCTCGCGCGGTTCGCACCGCTGGTGGTGTTCCTCGCAGCCTCGGTCGTCTATGCCCAACACTTCGTCGGGGACCGAAACTGGATGTCGCTGGGAGCTGACGCCCTCCTCCTGGGGGCAGCGGCCCTCGGCCTGAACATCCTGATGGGTTACACCGGTCTGCTCTCCCTGGGTCATGCCGCCTTCTTCGTGTTGGGCGGCTATGCCGGGGGGGTCTGGGCGATCGAATGGGGGCTCAGCCCGTGGCTCGGCTTCGGCGTGGCGTTCATCTTCGGCGGGCTGGCGGGTGTGGTGCTCGCGCTCATGTGCGGGAGGCTGCGCGGCTTCTACCTGACCGTGGTGACCCTGGCCTTCGGTTCGCTGATGACACCGTTGTCGATCGCGCTGTCCGACATCTTCGGAGGGACGGCGGGCAAGGGCGTTCCATCGGACGGCATCATCGCGGCCGAGTCGCTGCCGTTCGCCGACGGCGATCCGTTCCGGGGCCTGTACTTCCTGTCCGTCGCAACCCTGCTGGTCTGCCTGTGGCTGTGCCGGAACCTGGTGCAGAGCAGCTGGGGAAGAGCCTTCAAGGCCATCCGCGAATCGGAGATGGCGGCCAAGGCGTCGGGGGTCGACACCTATTGGGTCAAGGTTGTCGCCTTCTCCTTCTCCGCGGCGATCGTCGCCCTTGCCGGCGCCGTGGCCACCCAGAAGCGGATCTCGGTGTCGCCCTCGCTGGCCGACACCGGTCAGTCCTTCAGCCTGGTCGTGATGGTCTTCGTCGGAGGCGCAGGCAGCATCGCCGGTCCCGTTGTCGCCGCCATCGGAGCGACCCTCGGCTTCGGGCTGGATTTCGCCAAGGACCGCCTCCAGGACTACACGACGCTCATCTACGGCGGCTTCGGGCTTGTCGCGGTGTACCTCGCGCCCGAGGGGATCATGGGCCGACTGCGTGGTCCGATCGATCGTCTCGGGGTCGACCGCAACGTCGCCCTGGCGTCGTCGTCCTCGGCGGCCAGGTCGCGCCCAAGGTCCCGACAGGGTCCCGTGCTCGGGGACGCAGGGTCCGAGGCCGTCCCGAGTGGGACGCCGGAGCCGGAGGCGTTGCTCGAGGTCATGGCCTTGACGCAGCGATTCGGAGGGCTGGCTGCGTTGACGTCGCTGGACATGACCATCGTCCGGGGGTCGGTGCATGCGCTGATCGGGCCGAACGGTTCGGGCAAGACGACGTTCGTGAACGTCATCAGCGGGATCTATCACCCGACATCGGGGGAGGTGATCTTCGGGGGAGCGGAGATCACGCACGCCACCATCAATCGCCGGGCCGGCATGGGCATGGCTCGTACCTTCCAGAACCTGCAGGTCTGGAGGCGCATGACGGTGCTCGACAACGTGATGGTCGGCGCTCACTGCGCCCATGCCACCTCGTTGCCGATCGCGCTCGCCGGTCTCGGTCGCCGCAGCGAGCGCCTCATGCGCGACCATGCCTTCGGCATGCTTTCCTTTGTCGGGCTCGACGGTCGTGCCGGTGATCTGGCGGGCGCACTGCCCTTCGCCGATCTTCGCCGACTCGAGATCGCCCGTGCCCTGGCATCCAACCCCGACCTGTTGTTGCTCGACGAGCCGGCAGCGGGCATGCACCCAGGCGAGGTCAGCGGGCTGGCCGAGTTGATCGGCGAGATTCGCTCGTGCGGCATCACCACGCTGTTGATCGAGCACCACATGGATCTGCTGATGTCGGTGTCCGACCGGGTCTCGGTGCTCGACTTCGGGTTCAAGATCGCCGAGGGGGCGCCCGGCGAGGTTCAGGCCGACCCACGGGTGATCGAGGCCTACCTCGGCCAGGAGGCGACGGCATGAGTGAGGCCGAGGTCGCGCTCTCGGTCCGTGGTCTCTCGGTGCGCTACGGCGCGGCGCAGGCTCTCGACGGCATCAGCCTGGAGGTGCGTCGAGGCGAGGTCGTGACGATCATCGGTGGCAACGGGGCCGGGAAGACCACAACGCTCAAGACGATCTCGGGCATGGCGGAGATGCTCAAGACCTCCACCGGTGAGGTCACCTTCGAGGGCAGGCGAATCGACGGGATGGCATCCAACAAGATCGCTCGCCTCGGGATGGCGCACGTGCCCGAGGGGCGGAGGATCTTTCCGGCGATGACCGTCGACGACAACCTCCTGATCGGCTCCTACCGTCGCCGTGGCGAGGCGGAGGCGATTGCATCCGATCTGGCCCTCGCGTACGAGCGGTTCCCCGTCCTCGGCGAACGTCGCAGGCAGATGGCGGGATTCCTCTCGGGCGGCGAACAACAGATGTTGGCCATCGGCCGCGGCTTGATGGCGAGGCCGTCGTTCCTGCTGCTCGACGAGCCCTCGCTCGGCCTTGCGCCCATCCTGGTGAAGAGGATGTTCGAGATCATCCGGACGTTGGCGGCCGAGGGTACGACCATCCTGCTCGTCGAGCAGATGGCTCGCCTCGCGCTCGGCGTCGCCGATCGGGGCTACGTCCTGGAGCAGGGTCGCATCGTCGCCGACGGCCCGTCCGATCTGCTGCTGGAGGACCCGAGGTTGAAGGCGGCGTATCTCGGGGGGTGAGGATCGAAGAATTGGCTCAAGTTGGGAGGCTCGCAGGCCGACCGTGTGGATATGTTGCCTATGGAGCCACACGCGGGCCTTTCCGCCGAGGACGACGTTGCAGGTCTTGTCTCGCTCTGTGGCGCCTACGCGGACACCATCCAGTGTCTTCGCGCTGCGCTCGACGAGCACCGTGAGGCCGTCGGCGATCAACGGCGCATTCGCCAGCTCCTCGCTCACGAGCTGAGGACGCCGCTGACCTCCATCCTGGGGACGATCGAGACGGTCCTGGTCGCGGATCTGCCGCCCGAGACCGTGACCTCGTTGCTCAAGGTTGCCCTGCGCCAGGCGTCGCAGCTCGACGAGACCGTCGAGGACATCCTCATCATGAGCAACGGTCGTGACCCCTGGTCGCATCGTGTTCCCTCCACCCGGGTGGCGCTCTCGGAGGTCATCGGTGACGCCTGTCGTTCGCTGATGACCCAGATCGAGCCGGCAAGCCTCGAGGTCGACGTGCCCGACGACCTGGTCATCGAGACGGTCCCGAGCCGCCTGCGCCAGATACTGGTGAACCTGATGGTGAACGCGATTCGCTACGGGCCCCAGGGTGGGGCCGTGGGGGTCACCGCCTCACGATTCGGGGAGGATGTGCGCATCGAGATCACCGATCGCGGACCGGGCGTCGATGCCGAGGAGCTGCCGGCACTGTTCACGCCCTTCAGCCGTGGCATCTCGCTGATATCGACCGAGCCGGACGGCGGCCTGGGCTTGGGCCTCTATGTCGTGGCCGGATTGGCGAACTCGCTCGGTGGCGACATCGACCTGCTGCCCCGTACCGGTGGGGGCACCATCGCCCGCGTCACGATTCCCCAGCGACGCGACACCGATCCCTCCGCGCCCTGAATCGGGCGCGGGGCACTCAGGCCAGAGCGTCGACCACCCAGTCGACGCACGCGCAGAGCGCTGCCACGTCGCCAGGTTCGATGGCGGGGAACATGGCGACCCGGATCTGGTTGCGGCCGAGCTTGCGGTAGGCGTCGATGTCGACCACCCCGTTTGCCCGCAGGACGTTGGAGACCATCGCGGCGTCGATGGCCGGGTCGAGGTCGATCGTCCCCACCACATGGCTGCGCACCGCCGGGTTCGCAACGAAGGGCGTCGCCCAGCTCCGTTCGCCTGCCCATCCGTAGAGGATCGAGGCAGACTCGTCACAGCGCAGCGCCGCCCATTCGAGCCCACCGTGGTCATTGATCCACCGGACCTGCTGATCGAGGAGGAACAGCGTCGCGAGCGCCGGGGTGTTGTAGGTCTGGTCCTTGCGACTGTTGTCGAGGGCGATCGAGAGATCGAGTGACGCGGGCATCCAGCGGCCGGAACCCTTGATGCGTCCGATCCGCTCGATCGCCGCGGGCGAGCAGGCCGCGAGCCAGAGCCCGCCATCGCTCGCGAAGCACTTCTGGGGGGCGAAGTAGTAGACGTCGGCCTCGGCCAGATCGACACGCAGACCCCCTGCAGCCGAGGTGGCGTCGACTGCCACGAGCGCCGTCGCGTCGGCGCCTTGTGGTCGAGCGATGGGCACGGCCACGCCGGTGGAGGTCTCGTTGTGGGTCAGGGCGTAGAGGTCGACACCGGGGCATCCTTCGGGCACGGCATGGGAACCGTAGGGGGCATCGATGACCTGTGGGGCTCCGAGGTGCGGTGCGGCGGCCACCGCCTCGGCGAACTTCGACGAGAACTCGCCGAAAACCGTGTGTTGGCTGGTGGAGTCGATCAGCCCGAAGGTCAGTGCATCCCACAGGGTGGTGGTTCCGCCGTTGCCCAACATGATCTCCCAGCCGTCCGGGGCTCCGAGGAGTGAGGCGAGCCCGGTGCGAACCGATGCGACGACCCGTTTGACCGGGGCCTGACGATGGCTGGTTCCCATCCACGTGTCGCCCGCGTGGGCGAGCGCGGCGAGGGCCTCGGGGCGGATCTTCGACGGTCCACACCCGAAGCGGCCGTCACCGGGAAGAAGGTCGGCTGGGATACGAACAGCTGGGGTGTCGATGCTCACACGTGCCACTATCGCGAGTGAATCGTCGAAGGAGCGAATTGCCATGAGTCCAGACCTCCCACGCATCTCCCGTCGCGTGGCCGCCATCGCCGAGTCTGCCACCCTGGCCGTGGATGCGAAGGCGAAGGCCCTGCAGGCGGCGGGCGAGTCGGTCATCGGCTTCGGGGCGGGTGAGCCTGATTTCGCGACGCCGGATCACATCGTCGAAGCAGCCGTGGCGGCATGTCGAGATGTGCGAACCCACCGTTACTCACCTGCAGCGGGGCTCCCCGAGCTGCGCGCGGCCATCGCGCACAAGACCATGCGTGACTCGGGCTTCGAGGTCGGGCCTGCGAACGTGGTGGTCACCAACGGGGGCAAGCACGCCATCTACAACGCCATCACCGCGCTGATCGACCCCGGCGACGAGGTGCTCCTTCCCGCCCCGTACTGGACCACCTATCCCGAGCCGGTCGCCCTGGCGGGCGGTTCGACGGTGGTGTTGGCGACCGATGAGACGACGGGCTTCCGCGTCACGATCGATCAGCTCGACGCCGCGGTGACCGATCGCACGAAGGCGCTGATCTTCGTCTCGCCGTCGAACCCCACCGGAGCGATCTACACCCCCGAGCAGGTGGAGGCGATCGGCCGCTGGGCGCTGGAACGAGGGATCTGGGTCATCACCGACGAGATCTACGAGCACCTCACCTATGACGGCAACGTGTTCTCGTCGATGCCCACGTTGGTGCCCGAGCTCGCCGAACGCTGCATCGTGGTCAACGGCGTGGCCAAGACCTATGCCATGACCGGTTGGCGGGTGGGGTGGATGATCGCCCCGGCCGATGTGGTGGCGGCGACCTCCAACCTCCAGTCGCACACGACCTCGAACGTGGCCAACGTCAGCCAGTTCGCGGCGCTGGCGGCGTTGGAGGGAGGCCTCGACGACGTGAAGCGCTTTCGAGAGGCCTTCGATCGCCGTCGGGTTCGGATGGTCGCCATGCTCGACGAGATGGACGGCGTCGTCTGCCTGCGTCCCGCAGGCGCCTTCTACGCCTTCCCGTCGTTTCGACAGGTGCTCGGTTCGACCATTCGCGGCCGCAGGATCGCGACCACCCTCGACCTGGCGGCTGTCGTGCTCGACGAGGCCAAGGTGGCCATGGTCCCGGGGGAGGCCTTCGGCGCGCCCGGGTTCGCCCGCTTCTCGTTCGCGCTGGCCGACGAGGACATCGAGGAGGGCCTGCGACGCCTGGCGAGCCTGCTCGCCGAACGCGTCTAGCGGACCGCCCGTCGGCAGCCGGCTCGGGCCGGTTCGGCAATGCGGTTCGACAGCCGGCTCAGGCCGGTTCGGCAATGCAGCTCGGGCCGGTTCGGCAATGCAACTCGGCAGGCACACGACGGGTAGTTGGCGATGCCGGTCTACCGGGGCCACCATGGGGCATGGCCCGAATCCTTGTCCCCGAACAACTTGCTCCTGCAGGACTCGACTTCCTGACCAAGGCGGGCCATGACGTCGATGTGCGCCTCGGGCTCTCGGCCGAGGAGCTCATCGAGGCCGTGGTGGGTGCCCAGGCACTGATCGTGCGCTCCGCCACCCAGGTCACGCCCGAGCTGCTTGCGGCGGGAGCCGATCTGGTCGTGGTCGGTCGGGCGGGCATCGGGCTCGACAACATCGATGTGGCTGCGGCCACCACCCATGGCGTCATGGTGGTCAACGCCCCTCAGTCCAACGTGCTCTCGGCTGCCGAGCACTCCATGGCTCTGCTGCTTGCCCAGGCCCGCAACGTGCCGCAGGCGCACAGCGCCCTGAAGGCAGGCAAGTGGGAGCGCTCCCGCTGGGAGGGTGTGGAGCTCTACGGCAAGACCCTCGGGGTGATCGGCCTGGGTCGCATCGGCTCACTCGTGGCCCAACGAGCGCTGGCCTTCGGCATGCACCTTCTGGCCTACGACCCCTACGTGTCGAGCGAACGGGCTCGTCAGTTGGGCATCGAGCTCGCCGGTCTCGATGAGTTGGTGGCGCGCAGCGACTTCATCACCATCCACGTTGCCAAGACGCCCGAGACCACCGGGCTGATCAACAAGGCGTTGCTCCGCCAGGCCAAGCCCGACCTTCGAATCATCAACGTGGCCCGTGGCGGCATCGTCGACGAGGCGGACCTGGCGGAGGCGATCTCCGAGGGCATGATCGGGGGGGCTGCGCTCGACGTGTTCGCCAAGGAGCCCATGACCGAGTCACCGTTGTTCGCCCTCGACCAGGTCGTGGTGACGCCGCATCTGGGCGCGAGCACCGCCGAGGCGCAGGACAAGGCAGGCGTCACCATCGCCGAACAGGTGGTGCTTGCGCTGAACGCCGAGTTCGTCCCGTTCGCGGTGAACGTGAGCGCATCGGAGGCGTCGGAGACGGTGCGGCCGTTCCTTCCGCTTGCCGAGCGCCTGGGCCGACTCCTGGTCTCCCTCGACGGGGGAGTGCCCGACACCCTCGAGATCCAGTACCAGGGCCAGCTCGCCGACTACGACACCCGCATCCTCACGCTGTCGGTGCTCAAGGGCGTGTTCGGGGGCGTGCTGGACGAGCCGGTCACCTACGTCAACGCGCCTCAGCTGGCGGAGCAGCACGGCGTCGATGTTCGTGAGACCAAGACCTCATCCACCCAGGACTACGTCAATCTCATCACCCTGATGGGCCGTGGGCACCGCATGAGCGCAACCCTCGCCGGTGCGAAGAGTGAGCCCCGCATCGTCATGCTCGACGATCACACCGTCGAGGTGCCGCCGGCGACCCACATGCTGATGGTGCGCAACGACGATCGTCCCGGGATGATCGGTCTCGTCACCTCCTCGCTCGGCGAGGTGGGCATCAACATCTCCGACATCCACGTGGGACGTTCGCCCAAGGGCGATGCGGCACTGATGGTGCTGGCCACCGATCAGGAGGTCGGTGGGGCATTGCTCGACCATCTGCGCAAGGCCCCGGGTATCGTGTCAGTTCATGCCATGGCAGGCTGAGGGGTCGGTTCCTTCTCGGCCGGCACGGAAGAACGGGAGCGGGCGACATGACCGACAAG
This sequence comes from uncultured Actinomycetes bacterium, assembly GCA_963743945.1. Taxonomy (GTDB): domain Bacteria; phylum Actinomycetota; class Acidimicrobiia; order Acidimicrobiales; family CADCSY01; genus JACOTK01. The sequence goes on along the minus strand of CAVURO010000004.1, from coordinate 113,407 downwards.
GTCATCATCTTTGACACCACATTGCGGGACGGCGAGCAGTCACCGGGCATCTCCCTTGACGCCCTGGAGAAGCTGGAGATCGCCGAGCAGCTTGCCCGTCTAGGTGTCGATGTGCTCGAGGCAGGCTTTCCGGTTGCGAGCCAGGGTGACTTCGAGGCGGTCGAGGCGATCGCCAAACAGGTCGAGGGGCCGGTGATCTGTGGCCTCTCGCGCACCCAGTTGGCCGATGTCGACCGCTGTTGGGACGCCGTTCGCCATGCCCAGCGGGCACGTATCCATGTGTTCATCTCCACGAGCCCCCAGCACATGGAGCACATGTTGAAGATGGACGAGAAGCAGGTCCTGGCCGAGACCCGGTCGGGCGTCGCCCGTGCCCGCATGCACACCGACGACGTGGAGTTCAGTCCCCAGGACGCGACCCGCACGCCGCTCGACTTCATGATCGAGGTGCTTCAGGCTGCCGTCGACGCCGGGGCGAACACCCTCAACATCCCCGATACCGTCGGCTACGGCATCCCCTGGGATTTCGGGGCACTGATCCAGTACGTTCGCCGCGAGGTCAAGGGCGACTACGTCACCTCCACGCACTGCCACAACGATCTGGGGTTGGCGACCGCGAACTCCCTGGCGGGCATACAGGCGGGCGCCCGTCAGGTGGAGGTGTGCGTGAACGGCCTGGGCGAACGTGCCGGCAATGCCGCGCTCGAGGAGGTGGTCATGGCGCTCAAGATCAGGCCGGACCAGTTCCCGGGGGTCGAGATCGGCATCCACACGGAGGAGCTCGCCCGTACGAGCCGACTCGTTGCCCGCCTGACGGGCTATCCGGTGCAGTTCAACAAGGCGGTCGTCGGTCGCAACGCCTTTGCGCATGAGTCGGGCATCCACCAACACGGGGTGTTGGCGGAGCGCACCACCTACGAGATCATCGACGCCGGCTCGGTGGGCCAGACCGGCAGCCAGATCGTGCTGGGCAAGCACTCGGGTCGCCATGCCTTTTCGGACACCCTGGGCAAGATGGGTCTCACCTTGCAGGGCCCGGCACTCGATGCGGCCTTCAAGCGATTCAAGGAGCTTGCCGATCGCAAGGTCCAGCTGACCGACGCCGACCTCGAGGCCATCGTCGCCGAGGAGATCGGCGGTCATGTTGCCGACGGTTTCGAGCTGGATTCCCTGAAGGTGAGCGGCGGGACCGTTGGCACACCCCAGGCGACCGTGGTGCTCGTGCGAGGCGGCGACCGGGTCGAGGCAACCGCAGAGGGCGACGGCATGATCGATGCGGCCTGCAAGGCGATCAAGGCGGCCACCGGTGTCGAGGGAGCGCTGACCGACTTCAACGTCTCGTCGGTCACCGGTGGCGTCGATGCCCTCGGCGACGTGATCGTGCAACTCGAGGCCGAGGGCGTGCGCGTATCGGGACGCGGCCTTTCCACCGATGTGGTCGAAGCCTCGGCCCGAGCGTTCCTCAACGCCGTCAACAAGGTCGTGCGACTGCGTGATCAAAAGGACCGCCGCATGCCCGAGGCCACGCCCTGATCGGTTTGGCGAGCAACTGAAGCCTGCGCAGGGCAGACCCTCACGTGGGTGGGCCCCCAAGGACCCACGAGTTCGGTCGTCCAGGATCGGCCGGCGGTCGAGCGCGGGGCCGGGCCTGCCAGGGGACCGGGCTCGCGTCCGGCGGTCGGGGGCCCGGGTCGGGCCGTCAGTCGGGCGCTCAGCTGAACCGTTGTTGTTCCCACCCGCCGGGCTCATGGTCTCCGGCGCGCTCGTTCGTTCGGTCCGGACCCTTCGGGGGGATCAACGTCCGTTTGCCGTCGGCGTCCCGTGGCCCGTCACGCCAGCCCTTGTGGGTCTTGAGGTGGTGGTGCCAACGACATTTCGGCCCCAGGTGCTCGAAGTCGCTCAGTCCGCTCTCGGCGTAGGGAACGATGTGGTCGATCTCGAGGTTGCGGGTGACGTGACAGCCTCGGATCTCACATTCCCAGTTCACCAGCAGCGCTGCCTTCTGACGACGGTTGGCGGTGCGCCCCGCGTGGGCAACCGTGCGCACGTCCACCCCGTCGGTGACGATGATGTCGACGATGGCGTCACCGAAGAGCTGTTTGGCCGATGCGACGTCGATCGGACCCACACCGGCGACCTCGCAGATCTCACCGGGATCGGTGTGGCCACGATGGAACGCCGCTGCATCGATGACCAACAGCGCATGGGCCGTCACGCCCGCCCCTGGGTTCCCACTCACCGCCCTGCCCGCCACCGTCGCCCTGCGTGTCCCCACCGGCCTGCCCGTCACCACCGCCCTGCCCGTCACCACCGCCCTGCGTCGCCACCGCCCTGCGCGTCCGCGTCCCCGTCACCACCGTCCCGTGCGTCACCGTCGTCGCCCTGCCCGCCTCCGGCCGGTGTCCCGCCGGTGATGCGTGCAGCCCTTGCCATCTCGATGAGCGCATCGGCGGCACAGGCCTCGTGTGAGTCCCGCAGTCCCCTGCGGCGGGCATCGTTGAGCACCCGATTGGTGAAGCGGTCCCAGATGGGCTCGAAGCTCGCCGCCTGTCGGGGTGTCAAGGAGATGCCATAACAGCGCATGCCCTCGGCATCGGTCCAACGACGTGCCCGACGCAACGAGTGTTGACGTTGCGAACGTCGGCGGTCGTCGTCTGCTGCTGCCTTCTCCTGTCGGGCACGCCTGCGAAGCTCCTCGAGCGAGCCCTTCTTCGAGAGCGCAAGGAGACTCTCCTCGGCATCGGGCACCTGAGCGGCCGCATCGGCAATGGCGCTTGCCTGTGGACCCGAGAGCTCCCCGTTGCGCAGGGCCTCCTCGGTTGCGCCGAGAGCCTCGAGGTTGCGAGCGGTGTTGGTCTCACGAACGGCATCGCCCAGCGAGGTGCCGGTTCGTCCCGCCAACCAATCGGCGCTGGAACGTGCAGCGCTGTCGCCGTGTGCCCAGGCACGGGTGCGATCCACCTGGCCCAGCGCCAGGGTCTTTCCCGCACCTGCAAGGCGTTCGAGACGGGCGAAGGCCTCCACGTACTGCTTGGCAAGTTCGCCGTCACAGCATTGCGCGTCGAAGGCGCCCACGAGCGCATGCAACTGCTCGCCCAGCTCCCGCACCGCCGTGATTCCCATGCCCCCATCCTCCCAGGTCGGTGTGACAACGAGATGACACGAGGGGGATGGACAGGGCTGGGGATGGACCGGGCGGGGATGGATCGGGCGGGGATCGGGCCGGCGATGGGCAGGACCGGCGGCGATGGACAGGACCGCGGCGATGGACAGGGCTTGGAGCGAGCACGCAACCGGTGGCGGTTGGGTCCGCTCCTACGAGGCCGGGAAGGCGATCCAGGCCTGGGTGGCCAAGGTGGCGGGATCAACCGCAAGCACGCCAACCTCCGAGACGGTGTAGAGGTGATCGCCGATCATGAGCGAACGGCGGATGGCGCCCTCCCAGGGGTTCGCGACGGGCTGGGTGATCCGACCCTTCTCCGTGATGCCGGCCGTGCGGTCGACCGTTGCTGCCAGCGCGCCGACGAAGGGGTTCGGAGAGGAGTAGGCCTGTATCGGAATCACGGTGAGGCCGGTGCTCGGCCAGTAGAGGAAGGCATGGTGGTCGGACTCGGCCTCCGATGACGACTGGGGCATCGTGAAGTGATGGAGGCGGGTCGGATTGGCCGGGTCGGAGACGTCGAAGAGGGCGAGTTGCGTTCCCTGCGTGCGGCCTTGTTCGCTGGCATCCTGGCCCAGCCCCAGCAGGAGGTTCTCGCCGACCGGGTGCAGGTAGGCCGAGTATCCGGCAACCTTCAGCTCGCCTCGAACGGCAGGGGCGGTCGGGTCGGACAGGTCGAGCACATAGAGCGGGTCGGTCTGGCGGAAGGTCACCACGTAGCCGCGGTCGCCGATGAAGCGCACGGCGTAGATCCGCTCGTTCCTGCCCAGTCCGGCGACCTGGCCAACCTGACTGAGCCGTCCCTCGTCGAAGGCCAACACGCTGACCATGCTCTCGGAGACGGCGGTGGTCGACTCGGCCCCTGATGAATCGGTCGTCGATTGGACGGCGCCATCCGGCCCGACGGGCTCGGCCATCGGCGTGGCTCCGAAGATGGGCTCGGTGGTCGTGGCGACCCGCAGATGGCCCTCGTGCTCGGACATCGAGAACTGGTTGAGCAGGGTGCCCTTCACCTGGCCGGAGGCCAGGTAGCGGGCGGGGTCTGCTCCGGTGATCGAAAAGGCGTGGACCTCGGTCGTCGGCGCCGATGCCGATGGCGATGCCGACGAGCCGGCCACCGCCTGGTCGTAGCGGGTGGTGGCCACGAAGAGGTGCTCGGTGGATGCGTAGACGTTCTGGCCGCCCGCCAGCACGCTCGTGACATCGCCCAGGGCAAGGGGCTTGCTCAGGTCGATGGTGAGCACCGAGAGGGCGCCGAACCCCGAGAACTCGGGTGGTCGACTGACGTGGTCGCACGGAACGAGCCGACCCTTGGCGTCGGCGCCTCCCTCGGGGCGACGGTCATCGAGGGTGTAGGAGGGCAGCCACTGATCAAGGGTCGATTCCTTGACAACCCCTCGGTTCGTCTCGGTGGCGACGTCCTCGCCCCTCGATCCCTGCGGGTAGACAAAGCCCATGCCCGATGGGTCGGATCGGACCACGATCCGCGCCGTGTGGCCGATCGATCGCGCCGAGACCTGCGCGCCGTCGATGGTCAGGGAGGCGACGATCTGTGGCTTGGTCGGGTCGCCGAGGTCGATCTCGGTCAGGACGGCAGTGTTCGTCCCGGGCAACGGGGACATGATCGACCTGGCAGCCTCGTCGGGGCTCGCCCCGGGCTCGCCTCTCATCCCCTCCACCGGGCCCATGCCGTTCGACAGCACCAGGACTCGATCACCGTCGAGCAGGAGCTGGTGGTTCCAGAGTTCGCTGGGAAGGGCCACCGTGCCCAACAGACTTGGCTGCTCACCGGTGGTGTCGAGCACCTGCAGGCGATTGAGGCCGATGGTGACGAGTCGTCGCCCGTCGGTCTTGACCACGTCGGCCTCGTCGACCCCGACCTCCTGCACGTTGGTGCCCGAGTAGTCGGAGCCGGCCTGGAGCGCGGCGGGCGCGGCGGTCTCGATCGATTCGGCGTCCTTGGCCTGAGCTGCGGCGCCGGCCACGGCATCGGCGGAATATCGACCGGAGGCCGCCATGGGCGTGACCAGCCCGTAGCCCCCGAGGCCGGGCAGGCCGTAGGGTCCAACTCGTTTGGCTCCCTCGGCATGGAACCAGTCGAGCAGGTCGTCGCATGCATCGAAGGGTTGCAACGAGGCGATCAGGCGCGTCCCCGGACTGAGCTGGGTTCCCAGGCCGCCATTGCTCTCGCTGCATGCGCCGAGCACCGACACCGCCGCCACCGCTGCCACAACCGTCATCGTCCGTCGCATGTGAGCCTCCCAAGCCTGAAGCGATCGTTACTTGAGAGGTTGGACGCCGGGATCGCCCGGCTGGTTCCTCCGGTCACGCAATCGGGGCCGCCCCCGGTCATGCAGCCGGATCCGCCTCAGGCCAGGCTTCGATCGACGACCTCGGGTCCTCAGGCGCTCGTCGGCATCCAGGTCGGCCGGCCGGCTTCGTAGGTGTCGATGGCTGTCCGGTTGCGCAGGGTGAGGCCGATGTCGTCGAGGCCCTCGAGGATGCGGTGCTGCGTGAAGTCGTCGAGGGGGAACGACGCCTCGATGCCTGCGGACGGCGCGGCGATGAGGCGACGCTCGATGTCGATGGTGATCTCCAGGCCGGGATCGGCCTCGACGGCTCGCAGCAGGGACTCCGCGACATCCGCCGGCACGGTCACGGGAACGAGCCCTGCCTTGGTGGCGTTGTTGCGGAAGATGTCGGCGAACCGTGGCGAGATGACGGCCTTGAAGCCGAAATCGGTCAGCGCCCATACGGCGTGCTCACGGGACGACCCGGTGCCGAAGTTGGGTCCGGCGATCAGGATCGAGGCCCCCGCGTAGGCGGCCTGGTTCAGCACGAAGTCACGGTCGGACTCACGCCAGCTCGAGAAGAGCCCGGCGCCGAAGCCGGTGCGCTCGACGCGCTTGAGCCATTCGGCGGGGATGATCTGGTCGGTGTCGACGTCACTGCGGTCGAGGGGGACCGCAGTGCCGGTGATGACGCGAACGGGTTCCATGATGATCAGGCCTCCAGGTCTGCAGGGGTGGCGAAATGGCCGGCGATTGCGGTGGCGGCGGCGACGGCGGGCGAGACGAGGTGGGTGCGTCCCCCTCGGCCCTGTCGGCCCTCGAAGTTTCGATTGCTCGTCGACGCGCATCGCTCCCCGGGACTGAGCTTGTCGGGGTTCATGGCCAGACACATCGAGCAGCCGGGCTCTCGCCAGTCGAAGCCTGCCGTTCGGAAGATCTTGTCGAGCCCCTCCTCCTCGGCCTGGGCCTTCACGAGAAACGAGCCGGGCACCACCAGGGTGCGCACGCCCTCGCGAACCTTGCGACCCTCGGCCACGGCTGCGGCAGCCCGGAGGTCCTCGATGCGGCTGTTGGTGCACGAACCGATGAACACGGTGTCGACAGGGACGTCACGCAACGGGGTGCCCGCGGTGAGGCCCATGTAGGCAAGCGCCCGTTCCGCCGACTCCCTGGCGTCCGGGTCGTCCATGGAGGCGGGGTCGGGCACGGAGGCGTCGATGGGAGCGACCTGTGCCGGGTTGGTTCCCCAGGACACATAGGGCGTGAGCGTCGTCGCGTCGATGACGACCTCCTTGTCGAACACGGCGCCCTCGTCGGTGACGAGCGATCGCCAGTCCTCGACCGCCCGGTCCCACTCGGCGCCGGTCGGAGCATGGGGGCGTCCCTGCAGGTAGGCAAAGGTGGTCTCGTCGGGGGCGATCATGCCCGCACGGGCGCCGGCCTCGATGGACATGTTGCACACCGTCATGCGACCCTCCATCGAAAGTGCTCGAATGGCCGAGCCCCGGTACTCGATGACCGAGCCGATGCCCCCGCCGGTGCCGATGCGACCGATGATCGCCAGCACCAGGTCCTTGGCGGTGACGCCGGGAGGAAGCTCTCCCTCGACCGAGACGGCCATGGTGCCCGGTCGGGTCTGGGGGAGGGTCTGGGTGGCGAGGACGTGCTCGACCTCGCTCGTGCCGATGCCGAAGGCCAACGAACCGAATGCGCCGTGCGTCGAGGTGTGGCTGTCGCCGCAGACGATGGTCATGCCGGGTTGGGTGAAGCCCTGCTCGGGTCCGATGACGTGCACGATGCCCTGGCCGGGATCGCCCATGGGAAAGAGGCGCACCCCGAACTCGGCGCAGTTGGCGGCGAGCACCTCCATCTGCCGGGCCGAGATGGGGTCCTCGAGTGGCTTGTCAAGGCCCGCGGTGGGGACGTTGTGGTCCATGGTGGCCACGGTCAGCTCGGGTCGGCGGAGCCCACGATCGGCGAGTCGGAGGCCGTCGAACGCCTGGGGCGAGGTCACCTCGTGGATGAGGTGCAGGTCGATGTAGAGCAGGTCGGGCTCTCCCTCCGCTGCGTGGACCACATGGCGGTCCCAGACCTTGTCGCTCATCGTGCGAGGTTGCGTCATCATGCACTCCGTCTCATATAGTGAGATGCTAGTCTTGCTCTATGGACACAAGTGTAAGTGGTGTGGGCGTCATTGACAAGGCCGTGCTCATCCTGGGCGCCCTCGAGCCCGGGCCCTTGTCTCTCGCCGAGCTCGTGGAGACGACGGGCATCCCACGGCCGACGGCACACCGACTGGCCGTGGCGCTCGAGGATCACGGCCTGGTCCGTCGCGACGACGAGGGTCGCTTCACCCTGGGTCTGCGTCTGGTGGCGCTCGGCCATGCGGCGGGGGAGGCCTATCCCCTTGCCGAGGCCGCCCGCCCGGCACTCAGACGACTGCGGGACGAGACGGGCGAGAGCGTGCAGCTCTACGTTCGTCGTGACGATCAGCGTGTCTGCATCGTCTCGATGGAGTCTCCGCACGGTCTGCGCACGATCGTCGCCCTCGGTGCGGTGTTGCCCCTCGATCGTGGCTCGGCGGGCGCGGTGCTGCGGGGCGCCGACGAGCCGGCACGGAAGGGCTGGGCCCAAAGCGTCGGCGAGCGGGAGGCGGGTGTCGCCTCGGTCAGTGCCCCCGTGCGTGACAAGGAGGGGGCCGTCATCGCCGCGGTCGGCATCTCGGGGCCCATCGAGCGGGTGAGTCGCTCACCGGGCCGCCGCTACGGCGAAGCGGTCATGCGAGCGGCCCGAGCCATCGAGGCGGCCTCCTCGGGTCTTGTTCGTCCCGACTGAGCACCCCCGGCCCGTCGATGCGGCCCGGGCCGGCTGCCCACGGACGATCATCGCCTCCATGGTACGGGGGATTCAGGTCCGGGACGTGAGGCCGAACGTCATCCGGCACCACCACGATCTCGTCGACCCCGCGTATGGTGGAGGGTCACCCCTGATGGTGGGGCCGCATGTGGGGGCCGTAGCGGCCACCCAAAGGAGTCATGACATGACCTCTCAGCTCGAATCCGTTGACCCGCACGCCGTTGACCCACAAGCCGTGGTCAACGAGTTCTGTGCTGTGTGGAGCCGCCGGGACATCGAGGAGATCCTGAGCTGGTTCACCGAGGACGGGATCTATCACAACATCCCCATGCCCGCCGCTGTGGGACTCGACGCCATCCGCAACCTCCTCGGGATGATCGTGGCCCCGTCGGAGTCGATCGAGTTCGACATCCTGCACATCGCCTCGGCGGGCGACATCGTGTTCACGGAACGGATCGATCGCCTCCTGATGGGAGGACGCATGATCGAGCTGCCCGTCGCCGGGGTCTTCGAGGTGCGTGACGGGAAGATTGCCGCCTGGCGCGACTACTTCGACATGCAGATGTTCATGCAGCCATCGCCGTAGACGCAGGACCTGACTCAGTCGAGGGCGATGATCTCGACCTCGATCGAGGACGAGCTGACCTCGTAGCTCACGACGTGACCAGGAGCGGCGCCCATGAGGGCGCGGCCCAGCGGTGATCCCGGTGAGACCAGCTCGTAGTCCTCGTGACGCTCCTCGATGGAGCCGATGAGGAACTTCTCCGTCTCGTCATCGCCCTGGAAGCGAATCGTCACGACCCTTCCGACCGCGACGACCTCACCCCTGACCGTGTCGTCGACGATGGCGGCGTTCTGCAGGAGGGCGTTGAGGTGGCGGATGCGACCCTCCATCTTGCCCTGCTCCTCCTTGGCGGCGTGGTAGTCGCCGTTCTCGGACAGGTCGCCGAGGGCTCGGGCTGCCTCGATCTTCGCGGCGATGTCCACCCGGCCCGCCCCCACCAGCTCGTCGTACTCGGCCTTCAGCCGGTTGTATGCGGTGCTCGACAGCTCATGGGGGGCTTGCGAATCGGCCATGCTGTGAGGATAGCCGGCATTTTCGTCGCAGCAGACCAGAAGGGCACCGTGATCGGCGGGTAGCGTTGGGCGGACTGTCCACGAACGGGAGCAGAAGGTCCATGGGGCACACAATCGGGGTTATCGGAGGCGACGGGATCGGCCCGGAGGTGGTGGCGGAGGCCCTCAAGGTCGTACGCGCTGCGGGGGTCGAGCTCGACTGCGTCGACTACGACCTCGGCGGGCGGCGCTACCTGGCCACCGGTGAGACGCTGCCGGCGGCCGTGCTCGACGAGCTGCGTGGCGTCGACGCCATTCTGCTCGGGGCGATCGGCACGCCCGAGGTCCCTCCCGGCGTCCTGGAGCGCGGGCTGTTGCTCGAGCTTCGCTTCGCGCTCGATCTCTACATCAATCTGCGTCCGTTCCTGTCCCCTCCCGACATCGACTTCCTGGTGGTACGTGAGAACACCGAGGGCACCTACGCAGGCGAGGGCGGCTTTCTGCGCAGGGGCACGGCCCACGAGGTGGCGACCCAGGGCTCGGTGAACACCCGCATGGGCGTCGAGCGTTGCGTGCGCTATGCCTTCGAACTCGCGAGCTCCCGCCCCCGGCGTCACCTGACCCTGGTGCACAAGACCAACGTGTTGACCTTCGCCGGCGATCTGTGGCAGCGCACCTTCGACGAGGTGGCAAAGGAGTTCCCCGCCGTCGAGCTCGCCTACAACCACGTGGACGCGGCGTGCATCCACTTCGTGACCGCACCCGAGCGCTACGACGTGCTGGTCACCGACAACCTCTTCGGCGACATCCTCACCGACCTCGGTGGGGCCGTGGCCGGTGGCATCGGCCTGGCCGCCTCGGCCAACCTCAATCCCGCCCGCACCGGACCGTCGCTCTTCGAGCCCGTCCACGGATCGGCGCCCGACATCGTGGGCACGGGCAAGGCCAACCCCTGCGCGGCGATCCTCTCGGCGGCGATGATGCTGGAGTTCCTCGGCGAGGACGTGGCCGGAGCCCGCATCCGAAAGGCGGTGGCCGCCGTGTCTGATAGGACTGGAACCACGACGCAGATCGGCGATGAGATCGCCGGAAAGGTGTGACGATGCCCATTACCAAGAGTGACAAGATCTGGATGGATGGTGAGCTGGTTGACTGGGACGACGCAACCGTTCACGTCCTGACCCACACCTTGCACTACGGCACCGGGGTGTTCGAGGGCATTCGTGCGTACGAGACCGCCGAGGGACCTGCGATCTTCCGCCTGACCGATCACATCAAGCGCCTGTTCGACAGCGCAAAGATCTTCATGATCGACGTGCCCTACACCGTGGACGACATCATCGAGGCGACCAGGCAGACGGTGGCGATCAACCGGCTCGACTCGTGCTACATCCGTCCGCTCATCTATCTGGGCTACGGCGAGATGGGCCTCAACCCGCTGCCCTGTCCGGTGAACGTGTCGATCGCCGTGTGGCCGTGGGGCACCTACCTGGGCGACGACGGGGTCGCGCACGGTGTGCGCATGAAGATCTCGTCGTTCCAGCGCCATGACCCCAATGCCATTCCGCCTGCGGCGAAGGGCACGGGCATGTACATCAACTCCTCGCTCGCCAAGGTCGAGGCGCTGAAGGCCGGCTACGACGAGGCCATCATCCTGAACCCGCAGGGCTACGTCTCGGAGTGCACGGGCGAGAACCTGTTCGTGGTCAAGGACGGTCGCCTCATCACCCCGCCGGCCTCCGCCGGAGCCCTGGAGGGCATCACCCAGCATTCCGTCATGACCATCGCGCGTGACCTGGGCATCGAGGCGACCGTGGGCAACCTGGTGCGCTCCGATCTCTATCTTGCCGATGAGGCGTTCGTGACCGGCACCGCGGCCGAGGTCGTGCCCATTCGTTCCGTGGACGATCGCGAGATCGGTGAGCCGGGGCCCATCACCCGAAAGATCCAGGAGACCTACTTCTCGGCGGTGCGTGGCCAAATCGATCGCTACAAGGACTGGTGCGAGCTTGCCGTCTGACCCGACGCGCGTCCCCGGCCACCGGCATGGCCCGGACCACGACCACGGTCTGCCCCGTGATCTGGCGATGCTCGACGCCGTCGACATCTACGACACGACCCTGCGGGACGGTTCGCAGCAGGAGGGTCTGTCGCTGACGGTCGATGACAAGCTCCGGGTGGCCGAGCAACTCGATCACCTCGGCGTCACCTTCATCGAAGGTGGTTGGCCCGGCGCGAACCCCAAGGACGAGGAGTTCTTCAAACGTGCGCCGACCGAGCTGCGTCTGGCGCGCTCGACGCTCGTGGCGTTCGGCTCGACACGCCGTCCCGGCGGCAACGTCGAGACCGACGAGACGTTGCGCCAACTTGTCAACGCAGGCACCTCGAGCGTGTGCATCGTCGCCAAGGCGTGGGACTATCACGTCACCGAGGCACTCCGCACCGACCTCGACGAAGCGGTGCGCATGGCCGGCGAGTCGGTCGAGTTCCTGTGCCGAGCCGATCTGCGGGTCTTCTTCGACGCCGAGCACTTCTTCGACGGCTACAAGCGCAACCCCGAGTTCACGATGCGGGTCCTTCGCGCCGCCGAGGAGTCGGGCGCCGAGGGTCTCGTGCTGTGCGACACCAACGGTGGCACGTTGCCCCACGAGGTCGAACAGATCCTCCGCGAGGTCATTCCCGCGACCCATGCCGACATCGGCGTGCACTTCCACAACGACGGTGGTTGCGGCGTCGCGAACGCGTTGGTGGCGGTGCGTCTGGGCGCCAAGCAGGTGCAGGGTTGCATCAACGGCTACGGCGAACGGACGGGGAATGCCGATCTGTGTGCGGCCATTCCGAACCTGACCCTGAAGATGGGGGTCGAGACCATCCCCCGCGAGCGCATCGAGTTGATCACGCCGGTCTCGAATCACATCGCCGAGTTGGTCAACGTGACGCCTGATCCCCGCCGGCCCTACGTCGGCACCTCGTCGTTCACCCACAAGGCCGGGTTGCACACGAGTGCACTGGTCCGGGCCCGTGATGCGTACGAGCACATCGACCCCCAAAGTGTCGGCAACGGCACGAGGGTGGTGGTGAGCGAGCTGGCGGGACGCTCCACCCTCCAGATGAAGGCATCGGAGCTGGGACTCGACCTCGACGGGGCAGCGCTGACCACCGTGCTCGACCAGTTGAAGGATCTGGAGCACCGGGGCTATCACTTCGAGGTCGCCGACGGCTCGCTCGAGCTGCTCATGCGCGGCGCGGGAGGTTGGCGCCAGCCCTTCTTCGAACTGGAGTCCTTCCGGGTGTCGAGTGAGCATCGCGTGGACGGGGGGTTCACCACCGAGGCGACGGTCAAGCTCGTGGTCGACGGCGAGAGGGTGATTCGCACCGCCGAGGGCAACGGGCCCGTGAACGCACTCGACTCGGCCTTGCGCGAAGCCATCGGCTCGAAGTATCCGGCCCTTGATGCGGTGCATCTGACGGACTTCAAGGTCCGAGTGCTCGACACCGACAAGGGGACCGCAGCGGTGACCCGGGTGCTGTTGGACTCGACCGACGGCGAGGAGACCTGGTCGACCATCGGAGTCTCACAGAACGTGATCGAGGCCTCGTGGCAGGCCCTCGCCGACTCGGTGGTGTACGGGCTGTTGCACCACGACATGGACAGGCAAGCGACTGAGGAGACCGACGATGGCGGCACCTGACTACGTACCAACCGACACACGTCATCGAGCGCCGAGGGCAGGTTTGCCGATGCCGCCGGCTCGCCGTTCGAAGGGACAGGCGCGTCCGGCTGCTCTCGGATCGGAACAACCGGTTGGCCATTCACTCGGCCGTCCGGGTCCCGATCAGGGATATGCGCTCCTCCTGGCCCGTTCGTTCGAGGATCGCCTCGTGGTGACCGAGGGCGAGGTCCACGATGACGTGGTTGCAGCCTGCGTCGCGGTCGCCCTCAAGCGCGCCTCGATCTTCGGGCGGGCGCCGGTCGTCCATGACCTCGAGATCGCCTTCACCCTGTTCGGCTTCCTCGGGGCGGCCCCACCCGAGCTGGTCGTCTGTCGGCGCAGTCATCTGGCCGGCGCCGCACATCACCACCACCGTCAGCGCTCGGTCGCCGATGCCGTGCCCGAATCGACCTTGGCGATGACCCCTCCACAGATTCGGGCGAGCTTCCCGGTCGGGTGGCGTGAGCTGCTCGGGATGGAGGAGGAGAGCGGGACATGACCCAACCGATGACCCTGACCGAGGAGCAACACGCATTCAGGGCCTCCCTGCGGCGATTCTGCGAGGAGCGGATCGCACCCAACGCCGCAGAGGTGGACCGGCGGGGCGAGTACCCGTGGGACAACTTCCATGCCTGCGTCGAGATGGGTCTGACCGGGGTCGGCATCCCCGAGGCGTACGGCGGCGCCGGAGCCGACCACGTCACCCAGGCGATCATGGCCGAGGAGATCGCCCGGGTATGCGCCTCGACCAGTCTCATCGTGCTCATCTCCAAGCTGGGCATGATCCCCGTGATCAACTGGGGAAGCGAGGCGTTGCGGGAGCGGTACCTACCTGCCATCGCGTCGGGCGAGAGCCAGGCGTCCTACTGCCTCTCCGAGGCCGATGCCGGGTCGGACGTCGCCGCCATGCGGACGAGGGCGGTGCGGGACGGCGACCATTACGTGATCAGCGGGACCAAGCACTGGATCACCAACGCCGGCATCAGCGATCTCTATACGGTGTTCGCCAAGACCGATCCCGCCGCCGGCCATCGGGGCATCTCGGCCTTCGTGGTCGAGCGTGACTGGGGGGTGCACGTCGCGAAGCTCGAGGACAAGATGGGCATCAAGGGGAGTCCCACCGGCGAGGTGGTCTTCGACGAGGTTCGTGTGCCGGTCGGGAATCGCATCGGTGAGGAGGGCGAAGGCTTCCGTATCGCCATGGCGACCCTCGATCGCAGTCGCCCGACGGTCGGCGCGCAGGCGATCGGCATCGGCCAGGGAGCGCTGGACCAGGGCGTTGCCTACATGAAGGAGCGTCACGCCTTCGGCAAGCCGATCGCCGAGTTGCAGGGCCTGCAGTTCATGGTTGCCGACATGGCGATGCGTCTGGAGGCAGCCCGTGGCCTGGTCCATCGGGCCTGCGCCACCATTGACGAGGGTGACCCCCGGGGTGATCTCAGCTCCCTCGGCGCCATGGCGAAGTGCTTTGCCTCCGACGTCGCGATGGACGTCACGACCAACGCCGTGCAACTCCTCGGCGGCAACGGCTACACGAAGGACTTTCCCGTCGAGCGCATGATGCGCGATGCGAAGATCACCCAGATCTACGAGGGCACCAACCAGATCCAGCGTGTGGTGATCGCGAAGAAGCTGCTCGGCTGAGCTTCCTTCGGCAGACCGTCCTTCAGCAGACCGTCCTTCAGCAGACCGTCCACATGCACGACAGGGTGGTCGGCGACGTGGGGTCGGCGGACACCGAGCCGTGTGACCATGCGTGGTCGTTGATGGGATTCGCACCCGATTTCGAGGCCCACATCACCCCGACCCACACGGTGGGGCCGTCGGGTGCGGCAGCGCCGTTCGTCGCGGGCTGGATCTCCTTTGCCGTGCGAAACCAGGCGTCCTTGAGGGTCTGACCCTCCCGGGCGTACTTGGCGAGCTTGCGGCCCTCGTCCTCGTTGTCGAAGGTGATGGCTCCGTAGCCCATCAGCTGGTGGAGTCCGTCGAAGGCGCCGTCCCAACGACCGAGGACGTCGCCTCCACCGTCGGCGAGCAACTCGTCCTGCAGCGGTCCGCATGCGGCGATGACCACCCACTCGAGGTCGTTCTGACCCCACAGGTCTCCCGGTGACCCCGGTGAGGCACCGAGCTCGGAGAACCGAAGGCTTCCATCATCGGGGGCAGCCAGGGTCCACCCGTTCATGTTGGCGTGACCCGTGTAGAAGACGAAGTCGGCGTTGTCGACCCAGGAGTCGTCGTTGCGTCGCCAGTCCGACTCCCATGCGTTGGCATCGCCCCAGTTGAAGTCGATGATCCAGCCGTCGCCGTTCCACTGGTCGACGAAGCCCTGGGCGTTCTTCTTGCTCCCGGAGAGGCCGCCGCTCACGCCGATCCATGACGTCCCCGCCTCCCATGGCTTGGTGGCTGCCGTCGCGACGTGGGCGTCCACGGCGGTGGTTGCAGGGGCGGTCGCATAGCTCCGCCGCTTCCTGCCGTCACGCTCCTTGCGTTCGTTCTGCGGGGCCCGAGCCTTGGTGGGACGGGGAATCTCAGGTTCGGGAAGGACGACCTTGGGGCCGAACTCCGTGGCCGGCAGCGTCGAGACCCGTAGCGGCATCAGCTCGTCACCGATCCGTGCGTGGGCGCTGAGAACCTGGACCGGGTAGAGGAACTCCTGGCTCTCGGATCCCGGAGCGGAGTAATAGGCGAGATGGGAGCGCACGTCCTCGATCTTGAGGGGCCCGTTCTCGAAGCGGGCGTAGTACTCGTCCTCGATCTGTTGGGTCGACGTGACCACGGACTCGAAGCGGTCGACGACCTCTCGCCACACGCCGTGAAAGCCGATCACCTGAGCGTCGTGGCCGAGCACGACCGTGAAATCACCCCCGCCTCCGACGACGGGAAGCTCACCGATCATGACCGGGAAGACCACCTGCACGTCGAGGTCCCGCTGGGTTCGTTTGCGCCGGGTCATGGTTGCCATCCGGGTGCCCGCGACGACCGGCTTCCCCCAGCCCATGCCCTTGGGCAGCTTCGGAAGGAGGTCGCCCCCGAGCACGAGCTTCTCCGCGATCTGCAAGGCCTCATCGGCGGACGGGAGGGTGGGCTTGAGCCGGGCGTTGAAGAGCTGGGATTCATCGGCGGCCCAGATGCCCCCACTTGCGGTCTCCATCTCCACCACGAACGGGGGAGCCTGCAGGGAGAGGCGGCCCCCCGTCTCGGCGACCTTGAAGTCGTCCTTGATGGCGAAGATGCGCTCCGAGGCATCGATCAACCGGTTGGTCGAGACATCGGCGGGAGCCAGGCGAAACACGGGAAGGGTCGACATGACGTTCTCCTCATCTTGGATGTGGGTCTTGTCGGTAAGGAGGAGCGTCTCGTCTCGTTGATACGCGTCCCCACCGATGTCGAGGGACGTGGCAGACGGGTCGTGGCAGACCGGTCATGGCAGACGGGCAATCTCGAAAACCGGTCAAGCGCGTTCGTAAGGTGCCGAAAGGAAGAGGCAGCGAGGAGGACTTTCACGATGGTGATGTTGGACCAGCAATTTCGGTTGGTGACGCGGAGCGATTTCGACGGCCTGGTCTGCGCCGTGCTGCTTCGACACCGAAACCTGATCGACGAGATCACGTTTGTGCACCCCAAGGACATGCAGGACGGCAAGATCGAGATCAGCAGTCGCGACATCACGACGAATCTCCCGTATGTGCCGGGCGCCTATCTGGTGTTCGACCATCACGCCAGCGAGACGTTGCGGAACAATCCCGAGTCGCACACCAACTACGTCATCGACTCGTCGGCGCCCTCTGCGGCACGCGTCGTGTACGACTACTACGGCGGCGAGAAGGCCTTTCCCGGGATCGGCGCCGACCTCATGGAGGCGGTGGACAAGGCCGACGCGGCGCAGTTCGATCTCGAGGAGGTCCTGCACCCTACGGGTTGGGTGCTGCTCAACTTCCTCATGGATGCCCGCACGGGACTTGGCCGATTCCGTGACTTTCGCATCTCGAACTACCAGCTGATGATGGAGTTGATCGAGGCGTGTCGCACCATGAGCATCGACCAAATCCTCGCGCTGGACGACGTCGCCGAGCGCGTGGCGCTCTATCGGGAGCACGAGCCGATGTTCGTCGAGCAGCTTCACCGTTGCTCGGAGGTCCACGGCAACCTCGTCGTGCTCGATCTGCGCAACGAGGACATCATCTACGCGGGCAACCGGTTCATGCTCTACGCCCTTTACCCCGAGGCGAACATCTCCGCCCACGTGCTGTGGGGTCGGGAACGCCGGAACGTCGTGGTTGCCGTGGGCAAGTCCATCCTCAATCGGAGCTCGCGCACCCATGTCGGTGAGCTGATGCTGGCCTACGAGGGCGGCGGTCACAACAACGCGGGCACGTGCCAGCTCGACCACGACATCGCCCCCATGCAACTCCGGGAGATCATCCGCCGCATCTGCGCCGACGGCTGGAGCCGCCCTGCGCCGACGGCCAGGAGGGCCAGGGCGCTCGCCGGGGCCGACGTTCGTCGGCAGGGGGTGGGGGCTCGTCCGCTACCCTCATGCGGTGGCTCCTCGAACGCGCTTTGCCCCCTCGCCCACCGGCTTCCTGCACGTCGGGGGGGTGCGCACCGCCCTGTACAACTGGCTCGTGGCGCGTCAGGCGCAGGGAGCGTTCATCCTGCGGATCGAGGACACCGACGCGGCACGCAACCGTGAGGAGTGGGTCGAGGGCATCCTCGATTCCATGCGCTGGATCGGTCTCGACTGGGACGAGCTGTATCGCCAGTCCGAGCGCGGCTCGCTGTACGTCGACGCGGCTGCGAAGCTCGAGGCCGCCGGTCTCGCCTATCGGTGCGACTGCGCTCGGGAGGCCGTCGACGCCCGGGCCGCGGCCCGCAAGGGTCCCCCCGGCTACGACGGGTTCTGCCGCGAACGGGGACTGGGTCCAGGTGAGGGACGTGCCCTGCGGTTCCGCACGCCCGACGAGGGGGCGACCATCGTTGCCGACGTCATCAGAGGCGCTCCGAGCTTTGATCATGCGACCCTGGACGACCCCATCATCGTCCGATCCTCGGGTGACCCGATGTTCGTGCTGGCGAACGTCGTCGACGACCTCGATATGGGCATCACCCACGTGATCCGCGGCGAGGAGCACCTGCCGACGACCCCGAAGTACCTGTTGTTGTGGGACGCCCTCGGCGGGGGTGAGCACCCGACGTTCGCCCACGTGCCCGTCCTGGTGAACGAGAAGCGCCAGAAGCTCTCGAAGCGGCGAGATCCCGTCGCCCTCGAGCAGTATCGCGACGAGGGCTATCTGCCCGAGGTGATGCTCAACTACCTCGCTTTGCTCGGATGGTCGTCGCCCGACGGGGAGGAGAAGCTCACCGTCGAGGCCATGTTGGCCAACTTCCGCATCGAGGACGTGGGGAACTCGCCCGCCTTCTTCGACGTCGCGAAGTTGCGTGCCTTCAACGGCGATGCGATTCGGGCCATGTCCGTCGACGAGTTCATCGTCCGGGCGGCCCCCTGGCTGGAGAAGCCACATGCCCCCTGGGAGACGGAGGCCTTCGATCCGCCGGCATTCGCCCGGTTGGCCCCGTTGGTCCAGGAACGGGTCTTTCGTCTCAGCGAGGTGACGGCGATGGTCGATTTTGTCTTCCTCGACGAGGCGCCGGTCGACGAGGGGTCGTGGACCAAGGCGATGAAGCCTTCTGCCGCGGAGTTGCTCGATGCCGTCATCACCGCGTACGAGACCTGCCCCTGGGAGGCGGACCGGCTGAAGGCTGCGCTCATCGAGGCAGGCGAAGGGTTGGAGCTCAAGTTGAAGGTGGCCCAGGCCCCGGTACGGGTCGCGGTGACCGGCCGAACCGTGGGTCCGCCCCTCTTCGAGTCCCTGGAAGTGATGGGACGAGATACCGTGCTCACCCGCCTGCGGGGCGCCCGCGGCCGTCTCTGAGGCCTGGAGCCCCGTGTTGCTCGGTCTGTTGCGACGCAGTTTGAAGGTGGTGGTGATCGGCGCGCTCGTGATCGTGGCCTACCTGGTGGTGACCTTCGTGCAGGTGTGGAGCGCCTCACGTGCCGATGAGGCGCGCATGGCCGGCGCCATCGTGGTGCTCGGCGCGGCGCAGTACAACGGCAAGGCCTCGCCCGTCCTCGAGGCAAGGACCGCCCATGCCGCCGAGCTCTACCACCGTGGTCTGGCACCCGTGGTGGTCGTGACGGGAGGTCGTCGCGCCGGTGACCGCTGGACCGAGGCATCGGTGGCCGCCGGCGAGCTCCTTCGCCGCGGTGTCCCCGAGTCGGCGCTTCGTCTGGAGGCGAGCGGGGTGAGCTCGTGGCAGAGCCTTGCGGCAACGGCACGCTTCCTGAAAGGGGAGGGAATCGACACCATCCTGATGGTGTCGAGCCCGTATCACTCGTTGCGGATCAAGCACATCGCAGGCGAGGTCGGCATGGAGGGCCACGTGTCGCCCACGTCGGGGCAGTCCGCGGGATCTGCCGACCGGACGGTCCACCTTGTTCGTGAAACCTTGGCGGTGGCTGCCGGACGCATCATCGGCTATCGCCGACTGTTCAATCTTGACCAGGGCTGAGGTGTGCCACTCCTGTTCGCGCGGGCTAATCTCTTTCACAGCCCTTCGGGGGTGGTGTAATCGGTAACACAACTGGTTCTGGTCCAGTTATTCGGGGTTCGAGTCCTCGCCCCCGAGCTTGCAGTACCCGGTCGAGATGGCAGGGCTCGAAGCGGTTTGCCTCGTCGCTTGCGCTACCATGTCGACCTCTTGGTCCCATCGTCTAGAGGCCTAGGACACCACCCTCTCAAGGTGGCGACACGGGTTCGAATCCCGTTGGGACTGCCAATACAAGGACAGGTCAGAGCGGCACTTCAGCCGTTCGGACCTGTCCTCTCCGCGTCAAGGAGCCGTTCCGCGTCAAGGAGCCGTTCCGCTTGATGACACGGACCTCGGGCACGACGAGCACCAGGGCGACCAGGGCGGCCCATGACCAGTAGTCCAGACCCAACGTCAGCCACATCAGGACGTGGAGGCCGATCATGACGAGGCCGTAAACCGGGCGCAGTCGTCGACAGAAGACGATCACCGGGAAGGTCAGCTCGGCGGCCAGGATGATGCCGCCCCCGAGCCGACAAAGCACGGGTAGCCCCGCCAGAAATGCGGCGGGCTCGTTCCAGAGTGGCTTGCCGCTCGTGGCTCCCCACGCAAGCAGATAGCGGACGTTCCCGCCCGTCACCCACTCGATGCCACTGGATCGCCACTTCCACCACCCCGAGAAGAAATAGGCGACCGCCATGACGGCAACGGCGGCTTCGCCGACCCAGGGTTCGGGCTCCAGACGATGACCGAGGCGTCGGGTTGGCGCGACGATGAACGGGACGGCCACGAGGATCACGAGCAGATCGTTGTGGAGGATCTTCCCGAGACTCCCACGGAGGCCCGCAAGAAAGACCAGCGCCGCCCACGAGACCAACAGGGCCGGGTGCCACCGGCGCCCGTTCAACAACGTGTAGACGGCCATGACCGCGCCCAACACCCCCACGACCTGGACGGCCACGATGACGCCGAGGTCGGGCATGGCGTTCAGCCATCCCAGGATGGCGACGGGGCGAAAGAGCTCCTGGGGCAGACCTGCCAACGATCGATAGGGACCAAGCGCGATGCGGAGACCGATCAGCAGGCTCAGGCCGGCGACCACCACCTGTCCCTGCGACAGCGTTTGGCGTGTCGCGGTCTCAGGCATCACAGCCGCCGTAGCTCTTGCGACTGACCTCGACGGGGCGCCGAAGCGCATGGTCGGGGTCAATCCGTCGGACGCTCCGATACACCCGGATGCCCTGGAGGGTCGGGGTGGTGTCCGACATGGTTGTCAACCACACACGACAGACGGCCAGGCGATCACGAGCACTCATGGCTGGCCAGGTCTTCAGGACCGAGGCCGCTCCGTGATAGCGGCGAGGCAGTGACCCGAAGTCGATGACGTGTTCGCCGGCGCCCGTGACGCCGACAGCCGCCCAGGAGACCTGCTCGGCGGTGCGGACTCGACTGAAGAGGCGCCAGGAGGTCAGCGGCCATGCCTCCTTGCCCGCGAACCCCGACCAGATCAGCAGGGAGAGAAGCGACATGACGATCACCTTCCACCGGTCGCCGTTCCTGGCCCCGCGGTCGCCGCTCTTTGCGGGGACGCCTCCCGTCACGGTTGACGCGAGACCGGCGTCGTGCTCATCGTGCGTGGTCCGACTGATTGAGCAGGCGTTTGACCTCCGCCACGCCGTTGAGGGCGGTGGCGGTGTCGGGGGCCTGGGTGATGAAGTCGAAGGTCGTGCAGCCTGCCTCGGCGAAGGGGGCGAGGAACTCGGCGACCTCTTCGGGGGTGCCGTAGGGCGTGTACTTCTCGAAGCGCTCGAACGGCACCTGGTAGAAGCTCTGCATGGCCGGCGCGACCATGCTGCGACCCTCCTCCCGGGAGGAGCCGAACCCGCACCAGACCTGCAGCGCGTTGTGCCTCGGCGTCTCGCTCCGACCTGCGTCCGCAGCCGATTTCTCGATGAGCGTCATGGCGCTTCGGTACTGCTCGGGCGTCTTCCAGATCGAGAGCCAACCATCACCCAGTCGCCCTGCCCTGCGAATGGCCGCATCCGAGCGGCCGCCGACGATGATCGGGATCGGCTTGGGAGGCGGCGGCAGGATGGTGGCCTTGCTGATCTGGAAGAACTCCCCGTCGAAGTCGACGGGCGAACCGGTGAGCAGGCCGCGCAGGATGGTGAGGCTCTCGTCCATCCGTCGACCTCTGGTGGCGGGGTCGACCCCGCAGATCTCGACCTCGTGGCGATCCTCGCCTCCGATGCCCACTCCCAGGACGAGTCGGCCCGGAGCCAACGTCGCAAGGCTGGACAGCTGACGTGCGACCGTGACGGGATTGCGCAGGACCAGGAGGTACACCCCCGTGTGCACGGGCAACGTGGGGTGCAGGACCGAGAGACTGGTGGCGAGGATCAGCCCGTCGAAGCCGATACCGATGATGAAGCTGACGTGGTCGCCCACGCACACGTGATCGACCCCCGCCCGGTCGACCTCGTCCAGCCAGGCGGCCTGGCCGGCCGGGTTGCCCATGAGCAGTTCATTGGGCGGGAAGATTCCTACGCTGACGGTCATGAGTTCCCCCTCCGCTTGGTTCGGCCCCACCTTAGGGCTCGACCGATGTCGGTGCCGCTCCGCAGGTGAGCGTCGAGCGTCCGACCCTGTGGCACAGCGGCCGGTTGAGTAGCGTGGAGTTGCTGTGGGCCGTGCGTTGATGTGGCGATTTGCAAAGGTGGTGACGCAGGCGGGCATCTGTCTCGCTGTCGGCGTCGCTTTCCTCGTGCCCCAGATCGCCATGATCCTGCGATCAGGCGAGGCGGCCGGCGTTCTCGCGGTCGACCAGCTTCCGCAACGTTCGATGCTGCTTGCCTCCGACGGCTCGACGCTGGCATCGCTCTTCCACGATCAGAACCGAACCCCGATCACCATCGATCAGGTGCCCCAGGTGCTGATCGACACGATCCTTGCAGTCGAGGACCAGGCCTTCTACACCCACGGTGGCGTCAACCTTCGGGCCGCGGTTCGCGCGCTGGTGTCCAACGTCGCCGCAGGCGGCGTGGAGCAAGGTGGGTCGACGATCACCCAGCAATTGGTGAAACAGACTCTGCTGACACCCGAGCAGACGCTGGATCGCAAGTTGCGTGAGGCTGTGCTCTCACGGCGTCTCGAACAGGACCTCACCAAGGACGAGATTCTCGAGCGCTACCTGAACACCGTCTATCTCGGGAACTTCTCCTACGGGGTGCAGGCTGCAGCGGAGACCTACTTCGGCAAGGACGTCGAGGATCTCGAGCTCGCCGATGCCGTCCTGATCGCAGGCATGATCCGCAACCCCGTCGGCTACGACCCCATCACGCGGCCCGACGAGGCGCGACGGCGTAGGCGGGCAGTCACCGATCGCCTTGTTTCGCTCGGCCAGATCGACGATCAAGAGGCCGAACAGGTCAATGCGACGCCGCTGCCCGAAGCCACACGTGTCGCGAATCAGAGGCCCACCGACTACTTCACCGAGGAGGTCGTGCGCCTGCTCATGGCGGACGAGCGGATGGGCGAGACCGTCGGGGAGCGATACAACGCCGTGTTCAAGGGTGGTCTGACCATCAAGACCACCCTTGACCCTCGCCTGCAACAACAGGCGCTCGATGCCGTGAACTCGACCCTGCCCGACACCAACGGGAGGTTCACCGCGGCGATCGTGAGTGTTGAGCCAGGGACCGGTGCGGTTCGCACCCTGGTGGGAGGTCCCGGTTTCGAGCAGCTCAACTACAACATCGCCACCCAGGGCGTCGGTCGCCAGCCCGGGTCGTCCTTCAAGCCCTTTGTGCTCGCTGCGGCCCTCGAGAACGGCCGATCACCGAACGACACCATCGACGGAACGAGCCCGTGCACCATTCGCGAGTCGCCGAAGGCGACACCTTGGACGGTGAGGGGCGCGGGTGGGGGCATCCTCGACCTGTGGTCGGCAACGAGTCGATCGATCAACTGCGCCTATGCCCGTTTGGCCCTGATCGTGGGAGTCGACAAGGTCGCCGAGACCGCGAAGAAGTTGGGCATCACCACCGCGCTCCCGGAATACCCGTCGATGGCCCTGGGGGGCATCGAGGTTCGTCCTCTCGACATGGCGGCCGCCTACGCCACCTTCGCTGCCGACGGCGTCTACCACAAGCCCTATTACATCGAGGAGGTCAGCGACCGCAACGGCAAGGTGATCTTCCGGGAGGACGGCAAGGGCGAACAGGTCATCTCCTCCAAGACCGCCCGTCTGGTCAACCAGGCACTGCGAGGGGTCGTGTCGGGCGGCACGGGTACCCGAGCCCGATTTGCCGACGGGCGTCAGGTGGCCGGCAAGACGGGCACGACCAACAAGAATCGTGACGTCTGGTTCGTCGGTTACGTGCCGCAGCTGGCCACCGCGGTCTGGATGGGCTCGGCGACCGGGCTCGAGTCCATGACCAACGTGGCGGGCTTGAGCCAGGTCTTCGGTGGCACCTTCCCGGCGCGCATCTGGCAGGCTTTCATGGGTCCGGCCATGGAGGGCAGGGAGAAGGCCACGTTCCCGACGGCTCGTGCCGCCGGGGGGCAGTATCTTCGCCTGCAGACCGACCCCACACGAGAAGAGCTCGAGGCACGATTGATGGAGGAAGAGTTGCAGCGCCAGATCGATGCGGGTCTGCTACCGGCGCCCACCGACACCATTCCGGGACAGCCCTCGACCACGACGTCGGTCCCGGACACGACACCGACCACGACTCCCCGGGTCATCACGTGGCCCACGACGTCGACCACTCCTGCCACGACCACGACCACGACCACGACGACCACTCCTGCCCCGACCACCCCTTCCACACCCCCTCCCTCCTCTACCCCGTCCTTCCCGTTGCCCTTCGGGTCGGGCTCCACCGGCGGGTGATGGCGCTGAGCTCCGACGTGATCCTCGAAACCCTCCTCGAGGTGCAGGCCGCTGATCTGGTTGCCGATAAGTTGCGCCACACCAGGGAGTCCATCCCCGAACGAGCGCTGCGCGCCGACCAGTTGCGGGCGCTGGCCGCGCTCGACGAGAAAGGTCGGACGACGGCCGTGCAGTTCCACGATCTCGATCGGGCCCAGCGCCGCCAGGAGGACGAGATCGCGACCGTGACGGCGAAGATCACCGACATCGACCGTTCCCTGTACTCGGGGACGGTGAGCTCCCCCCGTGACCTGCAGGCCATGCAGGCCGAGATCGAGGCGCTCACGCGTCGACGAGCGCTGATGGAGGAGAAGGTCATCGAGGTCATGGAGGAGGCCGAGCCGTTGGGCGCCGCCTTGGCCGAGATCGAGGAGGCAACGGCCATCCACCAGGCCGAGGCCGAGCGCCTCGGGTTTCTGATCGCGGAGGCGGAGCAGGCCATCGACGGCGAGTTGGCCAACGTGACGGCGAAACGCGATGCACTGGCGGCGGGAGTCCCACGAGACCTCATGGTCACCTACGAGCGGCTGCGTGCCCACCTGGGTGGTGTGGCCATCTCGCGCCTCGAAGCCGGTCGATGTCTCGGTTGTCATCTCGCCTTGCCCTCCGGTGAGCTCGATGCCATTCGTCACGCGTCGCCGGGAGCGATTCTCTTTCACGAGGAATGCGGACGGCTCCTGGTGCGCTGAGCGGCGCGCCGAACCCGAGCTCGTTTCGATCAAGACCATGCTGTTCTGGTTTGCCGGCTCCTCGTTCCTTGCCGTGTGGCTGGTCTTTCGTGACCCTTCGTTCGACCATCGACTGGTCATGGTCGGTGCTCTCGCCCCCGACGTGGTGGACGCCCCTTGGGGGGCGCCCCGAGTGGCGCACACGTTCCTGGCAGGCGTGGCGGTGCTGACGATCGTCATGTTGGCGACCCGGGGGAGACGCCTGTTGCGGCGCAGGTTGTTGGTGGTGCCCATCGGCATGTTCCTGCACCTCGTGTTCGACGGCATGTGGGCCGACACCTCGACGTTCTGGTGGCCGCTCGGCGGTCTGTCATTTTCCGGCGATCGGTTGCCCAGCCTCGAACGAGGCCTGTTGAACGTTCCGTTGGAGCTTGCCGGGTTGGCGGTGTTGATCTGGGCCTGGAGGCGCTTCGATCTCGGCGATGCCGCCCGTCGCTCACTGTTCCTCAGGACCGGCCGCCTCGATCGCGGTCTGGTGGACTGAAGGCCCCGGCATGAACCGATGCTGATCCTCGCTCGTCACGGCCGCACCGCATCCAATGCCGCCGGCCTCCTGCTCGGGCGCGCCGACCCCTCGCTCGACGAGTTGGGTGTCGCGCAGGCCGGCGACCTGGCCCGTCTGCTGGCGGGACGTCCTCCCATGCGGGTGGTGGCGAGCCCGCTGGCCCGCACCCGACAGACAGCCGAGGCCCTCGGGTATCCCGTTGCCGTCGACCAACGTTGGATCGAGCTGGACTATGGCGACTACGACCAGCAGCCGATGCGGGACATCCCGTTGGAGGTCTGGCAGGCGTGGCGCAGCGACCCCGGCTTCGTGCCCCCCTCGGGCGAGTCGCTGCAAACCATGGCCGAGCGCGTCCGAGACGCATGTGCCGAACTGGCGGAGGAGGCAGCGGAGCGCGACATCGTGGTTGTCACCCACGTGTCGCCCATCAAGGCGGCGGTGGCGTGGGCCTTGCAGGTCGGCATCGAGGTGTCATGGCGCATGCACGTTGCGCCTGCTTCGATCACCCGCATCGCCGTCTCGCCGACCGGCCCGTCGCTCGTGTCGTTCGGCGAGACGCATCACCTGAGCTCACCCGCCTGAGCTCAGGTTCCACTTCCTCCGGAAGACGGCGTCACTTTGCGCGAAGGCCGCCTGGTCGCCGTATCCACCCTTGGTGGCATGGAACACGTCGACGTCGAGCGTCCTGACCCGCTTGCCGGCCGCCCGAACGGCAAAGCAGATGTCCACGTCGTAGGCATGGAAGCCGGCGAAGGAACCCGTGTCGAAACGGTGGTTGGCGACGACCCAGGGTGAGAGGACGAGCAGGAGCCCATCCACCGCATCGACATCCGACTCGCCCGGGCCGAAGTCGATGCGACCACGGGATTCCCCGACCCGACCCTTGCCGCTCCCATCCCACCATCTCAGGCCCGTCACCTCCTGTGCCCCGATCACACCGAGGATGCCGACCGACGGGTCACGAAATGCCATTCGGACCTTCCGGCAAAACGCGGGGTCACGTATCTCGGTGTCCTCGTGGAGCAGGACCAGGGCCTCGAGGTCGTCATTGCCGGAGTAGTGATCGAGGATCTCGTTGTAGGCCTCGAGGATCGATGTGGCGTGGGAGGTTTCGACAACCTGCGAGTCGGGTTCCGCGCTCAAGGTGAGTCCAGGCGCTGCGTGCCGGGCGAACTTCTCCTCCGAGGCGATGCAACAACCGAAGGAGATCACCGCCTGGCACTTCCGGTGCGCTTCTTGCGCTGTCGGCGAGCCAGGTGCGGAAACCCCCCGATCGCCGCAAGGTCCCTGCCGTGCATCAGGACGATGTCGGGCAACACGACATCGTTCCACCGGTCCCTCAACAGCACGTTGTTCTCGTTCTCACTGATGTGACGCTCGGGACCGCTCTGGGACTCGTAATGGATCACCGTGCTGGCGGGCTCGTAGAGCACCTGCCATCCAGCCTCGCGCAGAGCGAGACACAGATCGACGTCCTCGTTGCCATTCCAATAGCGGGTGTCGAACCCGCCCACCTGCTCGAAGGCATTCCGGCGTACGAGCATGAGCGCCCCCGTGACGGCATTGCGAAACTTGGCAACGTTCGCGTCCGGCCACGATGCCGGCTTGCCGACGTGATCGTGCCAACCGCCGAACAAGCCGCCGATGCGGTTCTGGATGATCGAGACCCCACCATGTTGGATCGTTCCGTCGGGATAGATCAGCTTTGCCCCCACCGCGCCAACCTGCGGCTGTTCCACCGTTGCCCTCAACAACGGCTCTATCCAGCCCGGTAGGAGTTGCGTGTCGTTGTTGAGGAACAGGAGCAGGTCGGATGAGGCAGCCGCAGCTCCCTGGTTGCACGCGATGGCAAACCCCTGGTTCGTCTCATTGCGAATGATCACCACATCGCCGTCGAGTTGGCTCAGCAGCGCCCCCGTCTCATCGGTGGAGGCGTTGTCGACCAGCACCACCTCATAGGTGGAAGGTGGCGTGTGCTCGACGAGAGACTCCAGACAACTCCGCGTGAGGTCCACCCTGTTGTACAGGGGGATGATGATGCTGCACTTCGGAAGGTCCTCCATGCCACCGTCCTCGGTCGGGGGAGCAACGGCACCAGCGCCGGCTACCCGTGCACCCAAACCGTCGGCACTTCCGCGACGTTGTGAAGGTTCTCGCTCCACCATGCTCACACACGCAGCCACCGTGCCGACTGGGAACGGGTGTCGTTTGTCTCCCCAGCGCTGCGTCACCACCTTTGCCTGTTCAACGACGACCGTTATCACGAACTGCATCGGCGCGAGGATCAACAGCTCTTCCATCACGACCATCACGACGCCACGGGGCGTCTGGTGGGCTCCTTCAGCGGCGTCATCGAGGGGACATCGCTCGTCTCCGGCTTTCGCGCACCATTCGGGGGCATCGACCTGGTACGTGATTGGGAACCGCCGGAGCAGATCATCCTCCTCGTCGAGGGGGCTGTCCATGCCCTTCGAGAGCAACGGATCACCACGGTCCGGGTGCGCTGCAAACCTGCGTCATGGTCGGCGGGCGAAGTCGTGGTCCAACAGACGCTGCTTCAGGCCGGCTTCGGTATCGAGATGGCAGAGCTGAACTTCACGATCGACCTTCGACACACGACCTCGCCCGATGCCTACCGTGCCGGCTTGAAGAAGGAGGCACGCAAGGCCCTCGCCAAGGCGGAGGCGTTCGGCCTTTCGTTTGCACCTTTGGAGTCCGATGACGACTGGCGAACGGCCTTCGACCTGCTGGCCAGGAATCGTGCAGCCAAGGGTCGACCGATGAACCTCACCTACGAGTATGTCCAGCGTGCTCGCGAGACGTTTCCCGATCGCATCACCATGGTTGGCCTCGGGACCCACCCCATGGTTGCGGCCGCCCTGATCTACCGCGTCGCTCCAGGGAGGGACGTGGTCGTCCGATGGGGCGACGAGGTCGGCCATGGACTTCCGAGCTCACCGATGTACGTGCTGGCGGCCAACGTGGTCGACCTCGCCCTCGCAGGCGGTGTCACAACCGTCGACCTCGGCATCGCCACCGAGGCCGGGGTTCCCAACCATGGCCTGATCCAGTTCAAGCGGGCGATCGGCGCCGCCGGTGAGTTGCGTCTCGATCTCGTGCGTCAGATCGGCCGATGACATGAAGAGTGGGACCGACTACTCGACCATCTATGACCCCGACTCGGACTTCGACGCCTGGTACTCGATCGCCTCGGCCAGGGCGATCGTCGAGCGCCTCGCTCCGGGAGAGCGGCTCCTCGAGCTTGGCTGTGCGACCGGCCTCATGACCACCCTGTTCGTGCAGGCAGGCGTCACCGTGGTCGGCGTCGATCGATCGATTCGGTATCTCGAGCGGGCCCGGGCGAGGAACCTCGGCCAGGCCACCTTTGTGGAGTCGGACATCACCGCCCACCTCGCGGGCGACTCGGCTTGCTACGACCACATCACCTTGTGCAATGTCCTGCACGAGGTCTCGAACCCCTCCGAGATCCTCGCTCTCTGTCGGAGTCGCCTGCGACCCACCGGCCTGGTTCACGTGACGCTTCAGAACCCGCGATCGATCCATCGACTGGTCGCGCTCGAGACCGGTTTGATCGACGATCTCCTGGCGGTGAGTTCCCGGGGAGAGGCCTATGGCACCCTCCGCCTGATGCCGGCCGACGAGCTCGCGCGTCTCCTTTCGGACGCCGACCTTCACCTCCTGGAAAGCCGAGGAATCATGCTCAAGCCGTACGCGAACGACCAGATGGCGTTGTTGCCCGACGTGGTTCTCGAGGGTCTCGTCGAGGCGGCACGCCACCTCCCCGACCATGCTGCGATCAACTATGTCCTCGCCCATGGGTGACCCCCGTGTGGTCGTGGGAGGTGGCGTTGCCGCTCTCGTTGCCGCCGACACCCTCGCGCACGCCGGCCAACGAGTTGAGCTCTTCGTACCCGAGGGCCCGCTGTGCGGCGGATTCGCATCGCACAAGGTCGCCGGCCGAACCCTTCAGCTGGGCCTGCGCCTGCTCGAGCTCGACTACGGAGCGACCTCCCGGCCGCCGCCTCTCGAGGCCTATCAGCCGGGACCCGTCGGCCACGCGCCGTACATCTCGTTGATCCGGACGTGGATCGACGAGATGACCGACGGTGAGCTCTTCGAGGTCGGCCGTCCTCGTCTCGCCTTCGAGGGCAGGGTTCACGACGACATCCACGTCACCGCCGACCTCTCCCCGCTCCGACAGATCGTCGGGGACGAAACGGCCGACCTCATCGCAGGCGAAGCCGACCGGTCCATGGAACACTTCGGCGCTTCGGGGGTCTTCGATGCCGGCGTCGACCTCTGGGAGATCGACCTGGAGACGGCCTCAAGGGCGAACCATGGCGACACCTTCCACGAGCGGTTGATCGAGCCCCTGTGCACCAAGATCACGCCCAACGGATCGGCCGACGTCGTCGCGGCGCTCCGGCGAAAGACCTGGATGCCGCTCTATCACCCCAGGACCGTCGGCGAAGCCGCTCGCGGCCGGGAACCCTCCTATCGCCCGTACCGACCCTTCCACGTGGATGCCTCGGGCGGATGCGACACCGTCGTACAGCGACTGATCGACCGTGTCGTCTCCCATCCGCTGGTCGAGGTGAACGCCGTCGCCACGTTGGTCGCACTCGGCGCCGGCACGCGGGGACGTACGAACCTTGCATTCTCGTGTGGCCGCTCGCTGGATGTCGCGCGGCCGATCATCGGACTCGGTGCGGACGAGGTCTTCCGCGCCTGCGGGATCGAGTACGGATCGCCCCGGTTGCAGATGCACCTCGCCTGGACCGAGGTCGCCGAGGAGGACATCGCGGACGATCCTTCGACCATCCTGATCGGCGACGCCGATCTACCCGCCCTGCGAGTGAGCCACGGAGGGATCACCAGGCCGGGGTTTCGGCTCCATGTCGTCGAGTCGGCTCACGACTTCGCCGGACCCACGGCACCGCTCGTCGCGGATGCGCTCGATCGATGCGGAATCGCCCGGCTCGGAACGCCGATCGAGATCGTCCACGAACTTCGGGCAGCCATCGTCCGGGCTCCGACTCGAGCCGCTGTCGCCCATCATCGAGAAGGACTGGAGGCGTTCCACAATCGAGCACTCGAGGTCGAGCTCGTCGGTGGCATTCTCGGCCCCGGAGCCGACTCCCTCAACGAACAGATCCTCCAGGGGATCCTCGTCGGCGCCGCGAGCGACGTCGCGCTCCACATCTGAAAGGCAGACCGATGACGCTCACCCCCGAAACCCTCGACTCGTTCGCCCACACCTATTACCTCAACGACCAGATCGAGGACGTCGACATCGAGGAGATGGCCCAGCGCGAGAGCATCGCGAGCATCCTCGAGACCCTGGACACCACGAGGCGCGTTCTGGAGATGGGCTACGGAACAGGTTGCATCACCACGGAGTTGTTGAGGGCCGGACTGCAGGTCGAGGTGGTCGAGGGATCACCCGTGCTTGCCGATGTCGCACGCCGGCGCCACCCCGGCCTCGTCGTGCACACCGACCTGTTCGAGACCTTCGATCCGGATGATCGGTATGACGCCGTGCTTGCGCTGCATGTTCTCGAACACGTCGACGACCCGGTCGGCCTCGCCGGCCACATCCGGGGATGGCTTCACCCCGGCGGAGTGCTCACGGCGGTGACGCCGAACAGGGAATCACTTCACCGACGCCTCGCCGTCCTCATGGGAATCCAACCCGAGCTTGATTCACTCTCCGAACGGGATCGCCTCGTCGGCCACCAACGCGTCTACGGCATCGACACCTTGCGACACGATCTCGCAGCGGCGGGCTTCGATGTGGTGGGCGAGTTCGGCTACTTCCTCAAGATGCTTCCGAACGCCATGATGCTGGACCTGCCGACCGCGCTCCTTGCCGCGTGCAACCGGATCAGCTCCGAGATGCCCGCGTCCATGTTGGCCAACATCGGCGTGACCGCTCGTCGTCCGCTGTAGACCCTGTCCAGCGGATCGCGTCCACCCCGTACGGGCTCCGGGGACCGGTTCGGCCACCCTCAACACGCGACCTCCCATGCCGATGGGACACCATGACATCGGCAACGCCGCAGGACTGGGATGTCGCTGCCGCAGACGACACGGATCGGACGGATCGCAAGGCACTCAGGCCGGTCGAGCGATGTCGAGTGGTCGACCTCCCTGTGGTCAAGGAGGAGCGCGGCAACCTGAGCTTCATCGAGGGAAACCGACATGTCCCCTTCGCCATCGAACGGGTCTACTACCTCTACGACGTGCCGGGAGGAGCGGAGCGGGGAGGCCACGCTCATCGGGACCTGCAACAACTCATCATCGCGATGTCCGGAAGCTTCGACGTGGTCCTCGACGACGGCTTCGGGAAGCGACGCTTCCACTTGAACCGTTCCAACTACGGGCTGCTCGTGTGCCCGATGGTGTGGCGGGAGATCGACAACTTCTCCGGCGGATCGGTCTGCCTGGTGCTTGCCAGCGCCCCCTACGACGAGGCCGACTACTACCGCGAGTACAACGACTTCGCCATCGACGCGCTGCGTCAAGCCTCGTCGTGAGCGACAACGCCGGCATGCGGATCCCCTTCTACGACGTCGGTGATGCGAGTGCCGATGCCCGCGAGGCCATCGATCAGGCCGTCCGGCGGGTCGTGGGGTCGGGACGATACGTGCTCGGCCCTGAGCTCGAGCGGTTCGAAGCCGAGTGGGCGGACTACGTGGGCGTTGACGCCGCCATCGGCGTGGGCAACGGTCTCGATGCCCTGCGTCTCATCCTGACCGGCCTCGGAATCGGCGAGGGCGACGAGGTCATCGTCCCTGCCCACACCTTCATCGCCACCTGGCTGGCAGTCACCGCGACGGGCGCAACACCCGTAGGGGTGGATGTCGAACGGGACACCGGCAACATCGATCCTTCGTGCGTGCTGTCCGCCGTGACTCCTCGGACTGCGGCGATCGTGCCCGTGCATCTCTACGGAGGCCCTGCCGACCTGGACGCCATCGCCAGGATCGGGGAGAGGCATGGGCTCGCGGTCATCGAGGATGCCGCCCAGGCGCATGGTGCCCTCTGGCACTCCCAAAGGGTCGGATCCCTCGGCCGCGCCGCTGGATTCAGCTTCTACCCCGGAAAGAACCTGGGGGCCATCGGTGACGGCGGAGCCGTGGTGACCAACGATCGGGAGCTGGCGCAGCGTGTTCGGCGTCTCCGCAACTACGGTTCGACCGAGCGGTACCACCACGAGGTCATCGGAGGGAACTCACGCCTGGACGAGATCCAGGCAGCGGTCCTGTCCGCAAAGCTCACGCATCTCGATGCATGGAACGCGTCGAGAAGAAGGCTTGCCGACATCTACCTCGAGGGTCTTGCGGATGCCGAGGTGACCCTTCCCGTGGTCGACCCACGTGCGACGCCCGTCTGGCATCTGTTCGTGCTGCGAGACGGGGACCGCGACGGCCTGGCGCGCACGCTGCACGGACAGGGCATCGAGACGTCCGTCCACTACCCCATCCCGCCTCATCTCAGCGGTGCCTACCGAGACCTTGCGACGGGCTCGTTCCCCGTGGCCGAGGAATGGGCGCGAACCTGCCTCAGTCTCCCCATCGGTCCTGCACACCGGAGCGGCACCGCAAGCGCGGTCGTCGAGGCTGTCAGGGGAGCGCGGACGCGCGCCGGCTCGCACCCCGCAGCCGCCTCCGTGCCATGAGCGGGAACCCACTCGTGAGCGTGCTGATCCCCACCTTCAACGGTGGGGAGTTCGTCGCTCAGACGCTTGCATCGGTGCTCCGCCAATCTCATGAGCACCTCGAGATCATCGTCTCCGACGACGGGTCGACCGATGGCACGCCGGAGATCGTGAGGCAGTTCGAGGCCGAGGACGATCGGGTCCGTCTCGATGCACACGAGAACATCGGGATCTTCGCCAATCCCATCCGACTCCTGAAGGCCGCCTCGTCCGATCTGGTCAAGTTCGTGCTCCAGGACGATCTGCTCGACCCTGGCTGCATCGAGCACCTCCTCTCGGGGATGGGATCGGATCAGAGCATCGTGATGGCGACCTCAAAGCGCCGGATCATCGACGCCGCGGGCCACGTCTGTCCGGACGACGCATCAACCACGGCCATCGTGCAGTCGAGTAGTCGCATTCCCGGGATCCTCCTCGGAGATCATCTTCTCGAGACCAACTGCAATCGCATCGGCGAGCTTTCGACCGTGCTCTTCCGCCGCAACGCCGTCGACGCCGAACGTCTCTGGCACTTCCCCGGCTGGTACCCCAAGGTCAACGGCGACGTCGCCCTGTGGCTCAAACTCCTCGCCGCCGGGGACGCCTGGTACTGCGCCGAGGAACTCAGCTCGTTTCGCCGACATTCCGGACAGTTCGGCCAGGGACCGGAGATCGCCGTCGCCGGGCTCCTGGACTGGTTTCACCTCATCGAGGGCGCACGGACGCTCGGCTTCCTCGAGGTCCCGAGTCAGGAACGTCAGGCGCTTGCCGTGACGTTGGCCTGCGCGGGAGCGACCTACGCCTCGCTGATGAACCACGCAGATGCCCCTGCGATCCTCGATGCCATCGATCTGACATCGGGCAGGCTCCGAGAGCTTGATCTCCTGCCCGTGACCTGACCCTTCGGGAATGGACCGATCGGATGCGCCCCGGCGACCCTTCGCTCCTGAGTTTCACTCCTCAACCGCCCGATGCGAAGGCCTCGGCGCCGGCAGGCGGGTTGGGGTCCTCGGTTGTCGCCAGCCAGCGTTCGGGGAGGGCGACACGGCGAGGACCGTTGCGGGGACCACGGGTCATGGCGAGCGCGTCCGACGGAAAGGCCATGTCCCGTCGGCCGACGTCGTCGAGACGCCCGCACAGCTCGGTGAGCGACGTGACCGACGTGAGGGCGGAACGAACCTTGCGTCCGACCGGAAAGCCGGCCAGGTACCAGTCGACGTGCTTGCGGAAGTCGTTCATGGCCGCAAACTCGCCGAGCGCGTTGCAGAGCAGGACGGCGTGCTCGCCCATGATGGCGCAGACCTCCCGGAGTGACGGTGGAGCGGGCGTGGGCTCGTTGCGCAGCGCTGCGGCGAGGTCACGGAACAACCAGGGTCGCCCGAGGCAGCCTCGTCCGATGACCACCCCGTCGCACCCGGTCTCGGCCATCATGTCGATGGCATCGTGAGCCTGCCAGAGGTCGCCGTTTCCCAGGACGGGTATCGAGGTGACGGCGGCCTTGACCTCGCCGATGGCCGCCCAGTGCGCCTTGCCGGAGTAGAGCTGCTCGGCGGTGCGGGCATGCACGGTGATGGCCGCTGCCCCCTCATCCTCGGCAATCGCCGCTGCCGCGAGTGCGGTGAGGTTCTCCGCGTCGATGCCGAGGCGCATCTTGATCGTGATCGGCACGGCGCCCGCTGCGGTGACGGCGGCTCGGACGATGGAGCGAAAGAGCAAGGGGTGTGCCGGCAGGGCCGCACCACCGCCCTTGCGGGTGACCTTGGCGGCGGGGCAACCGAAGTTCAGATCGATGTGATCTGCTCCGTCCTCGTCGACGAGGTGTCGAACCGCAGCGGTCATCACGTCGGGGTCGACGCCGTAGAGCTGGATGCTCCGTACGGGCTCGTCAGGAGCGAAGGACGCCATGCGACGGGTCTTGGGATTGTCCTCCAGCAGGGCTCGGGCGGCGATCATCTCGCTGACGAACAGCCCGCCCCCGTAGCTGCGGCACAGCCGTCGGAACGCGACGTTGGTCACGCCCGCCATCGGCGCGAGCACGACCGGTGGGTCGACCACGATGGGTCCGAGCCTCAACGGGGGAGGGGGCGCCACGGTCCGGTCCCCGTGATGCACATCCACCGGCTTCACATCCACCGGCTTCACATCCACCGGGCTTACCGTCACCAGGTCACCGCCACAGGAATAAAGCCCACACGAATCAAGTCCACCGGGTCACCGCCACAGATCCGTGATCCGGATGTCGAGTTGCGCAAGTTGGCGGCGCAGCAACGGGAGCGACAGGCCGATCACGTTGCTCGGGTCGCCGTCGATGCCCTCGATGAACGGTGCGGAGAACCCGTCGAGTGTGAACGAGCCGGCGACCTCCAACGGCTCGCCCGTGGCGACATAGGCATCGATATCGGCGTCGCTCAGATGGCCGAAGCGCACGAGGGTCTCACCTACCGAGGTGACCCTGTTTCCGGTCACCGTGTCGATGACGCACTGGCCGGTCATCAGCGTGCCGTGGCGGTCGCGTTGCGCACGACAGATCTCGGCAGCTTCAGCGGGTGATCGTGGCTTGCCGATCGCCCGACCATCGAGATCGAGCAGCGAATCGCAGCCGATGACCAGTGCGTCGGTGACTCGAGTGGCGATGGCGTGGGCCTTCATCTCGGCCAACGTTGCCACGGCGGTCCTTGTGTCGGTGGTGTCGACCTCGTCCTCGGCGACGCCGCTCGCGATGACCTCCACGTCGAAGCCGGCCTGCTGCAACAGTCGCAGCCGCGCGGGCGAGGCAGAGGCAAGGATGACACGACGGGACACGGTCAGGACAACGTCATCAGGATCTGAGCGCGATGAGGATGATCGGGTTTCGCCTGTGCATTCTCGAACTTTCCTTCGGCGCCGGGCGCCGATCCCGAGAGCGTCATGCAGCTCCCGGGGGATGGTGTCCTGACCTCTTCGACGACCCTCATGGCAGGGATCCTACCGTCGACGAGGCCGGGTCCGATGGGGTTGCGGAGTGTCAGGCCGGTTACCTCTGACAGGAACAGTCGCAGATGGCGGCGGGTCTGCTCCTGCAGGAAGCCCGGTGTCGGCCTGGCGGTTGATCACCGGGTGAATCCCTTTTGCGTCCGCGGCTCCCGGGCCGAGGAACTTCGCGGCCTGCTTCACGATCGCCGGCTCCGTCTCGAGCTCACGGACCTGCTTCCGAGCGGCGCGCCGTTCGGCCGACTCTATGGTCGTGGTGCCCGCGATCTCGCCGCGGTCGATCCGGTCCTGTCGAAGCCACGTGTGCAGACACCCGGCGGAGATCTCGAGTTCGAGAGCGGTCTGGTTGACCTCCTTGCCGGAACGGACAAGCGCGATCGCCCGAGCACGGAACTCGGAAGGGTAGGGACGAGGCACAGATCGAAGCCAAGAGTCGTGCTTTCAGTCCTGGGCCAAGGACTGGGGGTCGAAACCCTGGGCATGGCGGGCGAGCTCATCGAAGGAGATCTCGACTTCGCCACTGTCGGGGAAACGGGCGACCAGGGCAAGCTCGCCACCGGTGGCCAAGATGTACGATCCGCTTGATGAAGCGCTGGAAGCAGCGACACACGCTTGAGTTCCCGTCGTTCGCCCTTGAACTCGCGACGCTCCGCTCCCTTCAATACCGGTACCTCGGCGGCATCGCCGCGCGAATGCAGACGACCCTCGAATGGTTGCGCGACCACATCACCTCCGCTGCCTTGACCGACCCAGCGAACACGAACAACAACGTCGCGTCCGAACTCACCGCCGGCGAGAAGGCCGCTATCGCCCGACAAGCACAAGGCTTCGCGTGAGGCGCCGTACTGGTCGCAGGTCGTCTGGTGACCGATCCCAACGGCCTGGAGATCTACGTCTCCGCTCTGGGCGAGCACCGAGGCTCCCGGTGAAGGTCGTCTCCGATCGCTTGGGGAAGGGCCAGCTCAAGATGCGGAGCCTGGCCACCAGTATCCGAGACGTCTACGACGCGTCGGCTCCGTGGGCCGATGCCGGGCAGCATCCTGGAGCTCGACGAGCTCGACGACGTCGTCAATGCGCTCGACAACGCCTTGGTCTCGGTCCGGACCATCGACTTGGAGGTCCTCGAGCCCTCAGATAGGACCGTGTACCAAGCGGCACGGGCTGGCTCGCCCACGGGTGGGGTCGTGCGGGGCTTGACGCCAGTGCGGAACAACGCTGTGCATCACATTGACGTTGTCGACCCCGACCTTGCCCGAGCCGTCTGCCAGACGGGACCTGCGTGATCTTCCCGCGCCGGCAGACTGCGCGCTGATGCCGACGGCGATGTTCGAGCACCACGACAAGAAGCGCCGGTCAGCTCAACACCGACTACGCCCTCAGCTACGACAATGCCGTCGCCGGCCGCTTGCTCGTCGACAGGCTTATGGACGCCTACGCGTTCTTCGAGTCCTGCGACCCGTCGCTCGTAAAGCGGGACGCAGACAACCAGATCTCCGGGTTTCCGCTACCACCGCTCCCGTTCGCCGGCGGCTACGTCCGCCTCCACCCCGACTGGCCGAGCCACGAGCACGTTGATAGTGAGATCCGCAATCGGACTCGTTCGGCGCTGCCAAAGGGCCGGGATCGGCAGATCCGCGGGCTGTTGAGCGTTGGTGGCACCGTTGTGCAGCTGGCGGCCATCACGGAACTGCTGTTCATCGGAGACGACGAGGAACCGTGGCATGGCTGGTGGACGCTCTGCCAGGACGACGCGCAGTACTACCGCGCCCAGCGCGAGCAGACGTGAACTGGTCCGTGAGGCGCACGCGATGTTCGGACAGGTGAAGGTGAGCGCCGCTGGCGAAGAGCGGCGGCGGGGCAATGTCCGATCGGTCCATGCGCTGCGGGCGATGCTGTGACAGTGCCCAAGCAGCGACACCTCCGGGTTGGCGATCACCTCGAGGATGACGATGTCGTCGTGGTCCGCGGAGGTGAGCTCGACGCCGTTGTGCTTCGCGCCGATGCTCGGCGATACCACGACATCTACGCCGAGTTCGGTATCTCGGTCTTCGCTGCCCGTGGCATCACCGTCGACGAGCTTGCCCAGCAGCCGCCGCTCGTTCGCTTCGAGGTGCTGACTCTCGTGCGGGTCGGCGTGCTCCGGGCAGCGGGCTTCCGACTCCAAGCGACAGGCCGGAACCCTCGCCACTTCACGGTGGCGTTCGACGACCTCGACACGGGCGTTGCTCGACTCACGAAATGTGAGCACCAGGGATGGATTAACCCGTACCATGAGGACTGAACACGCGAGCCCGGGAGCCGGGATGGACATCGATCTCACCGCCGATCTCAACGCCCAGGACGACGACGGCCTCGGCTGGTCGACGCTCGCTGACGCCCACGATCCCGACCGTGTCCGTCCCGGCGTGATGCTCCTCGCCGGCAACCGCTATGGCCAGGCCGTCGTCCGGATCGTTGCCGTCGACGACGACGGGCAGGTCCACTTCGCCATCCTTCCGGGGTCGGTCGAGAAGAACCGCCACCTCCTCGGGCGGACTGTCGCGTGAGCCCGTTGCCAACGCGTTTGTCAACGCAGCACCGACCTCCCGACGCCCACGAGCGCCGACGAGAGCAGCCGGTCGACGATCCGAATCCGGCGCCTGACCTGGGCAAACGTGCAAATGGCGCCGACGCGAGCCAACGGCCGCAGACCGGGTACGTGCTCGCTCTCGGCGTACGAAGCGGCGACCCACCGGCTCTCGCAGGTTCTTTCGATGGCCCGTCGGAGACGGACTGCTCGCTGAGCTGACCGCGACCTCGGATGTTCATCAATCGCGCTGGACTGGACTGATGGAGGCCGAGTACGACCGTGAATCGCATCCCCTAACGATTTATAATCAGGTCTGCACAACGGCAGTCCGTCCGCACCAGCCCACGCCGTGTCGTTCGGTCCGGAGATCGACGCGAAAGCCCTGGTAGAACAACTGCACGACACGGGCTGTGATCCGCGACACGTACCCCGGCGCTCATAACCCGAAGGTCGCCGGTTCAAATCCGGCCCTCGCCACCAACTTAAGTCCAGCGCAGAAGGGGTTTCTGGTTCTCGGACCGCGACCATGGGGGGATCGAGTCGACCACTCGACGCTCGACCGCGCCGGAATGGCGGGCCTGGGGCCCGTTGGTGCTCGCCACCTGGCCCCCGAGACGCAGGAGATCGACGGGAATCGGCGAGGTGGTGCGGAGATGGCGATGGTGAGTCGGTCTGTAGGCGGGATTCTGTCCAGCGCCGAAGCGCCTGGGTGGCCATCCATCTGTGCGGCCTACCTGGGGACATCGGACGGGCAGCCCGTCCCACGTTTGGCCTTGCTCCGAGTGGGGTTTACCTAGCCGCTCAGGTCGCCCTGTGCGCTGGTGCGCTCTTACCGCACCGTTTCACCCTTGCCTGTGCGGGCTCGCGCTCGCCATCGGCGGTTCTTTTCTGTGGCACTTTCCTGCGGGTCACCCCGACTGGTCTCTCTCCAGCACCCTGCCCTACGGAGTCCCGACCTTCCTCGACACGGTCGGTTGTCCCGCCGTGCCGCGGCCACCCAACCGACT
Organism: uncultured Actinomycetes bacterium; assembly: GCA_963743945.1. Lineage (GTDB taxonomy): Bacteria > Actinomycetota > Acidimicrobiia > Acidimicrobiales > CADCSY01 > JACOTK01. The sequence continues at coordinate 73,308 of CAVURO010000004.1, read as the reverse complement.
CACCATCCCGACCAGTATCGCAGCTCTCACCCGGGCGCGCATCGCCCGGCCCCGGCAGGTCAGCACGACCAGGTCAGCACACACCAGGTCGGCCCGACACCAGGCCGGCCCGACACCAGGCCGGCAGGTCAGGACGTCAGCAGGAGGCGGGCGGTGGCCCGTCGTCCGGGGAGCTTGACGACCTCGATGGCGTTGGGCAGCTGCTCTTTCACCTCGCTCGCATGGGTGACCACCAGCACCTGGCGGAAGTGGCCCTTGAGGCGCTCGAGGGCGAGCAACATGCGTTCCTTGCGGTTGTCGTCGAGGGGGCCGAACACCTCGTCGAGCACGAGCAGGCCAACCGCGCCCCCCGACTGGAAGCGAACGTGTTCGCTGATGGCGACCCGCAGTGCGAGGTTGGCCAGGTCGGTCTCGGAGCCCGAGAAGCGGTCCATGCCGTAGAGGCGCCCGGCATCACGGATCTGGATCTCGTAGGTCTCCGCGTCGACCTCCAGGCGGTCGTACTCGTGGTCGGTCAGCTCGGCGAACAGATCGGCTGCCTGGGCGGCCAGGCGGGGTCCCACCGTGGCCACGACCGTGTTTCGGAACCTGCTCAGCAGCTCCGCAGCCCGGCCCAGGTGCCGTGCTCGTTCGGCCTCGCTCCGGACCCGCTCGTGTTGGTCCTGGCCTTCGACAAGCCTCCGGCTCGCCGCATCGGCATCGGCGCGTGCCTTGCCGGCGTTCACCGCTGCTGCCTGGTGGCCGGCGACCGCTGCCTCCGTGCGTCGACGAGCCTCGAGCAGGGCTTCGTGCGCGGCATCCCGCTCCGCTCGCCGATAGCCGAGTGCCTCGACCTTGTCGAGCAGCGCCTGGCGCTGGGCTGCGGCCTCAATCACCCGGACATGGGCCCGTTCGCGCTCCTCGCGTGCGAGCTGTTGTCGATCGAGGCGACCCCGGAGCCGTTGACCGTCGGCCGCTGCCTGGCGCCGTCGCTGGGTGTCCTGTCGCAAGGAGGCAAGCATCGCCTGGCTGTCGGTCGAGCCCGACTCCACCTCGAGGGCACTCTCGGGGGCGGCGGCGGCAAGGGCGTGGCGGGCTCGGCTCAGCGCCTCGTCGGCATCGTGGCGACGACGGCGAGATTCCTCGTGGGCTGCCCAGGCGTGTCTGGCCCCCTCGTAGGTGCGGGTCTCCGCATCGAGCTCGCTCGCCGTCCGGGTTGCCAGAGCCTTCGCCTCGGCGCAGACCTGCCGGGAGCGTTCCAGGCGGGCTCGGGCATCGTCGAGCTCCGCCGCTCGATGGGCCTGGACCTGCTCGAAGGCGTCGCCGAGCTCTTGTCCACACAGAGGGCAGTCGTGCTCGGTGGAGAGCGACGCCGAGCGCCGGTGGGCCTGATCGACTCGAGCGAGCTCCTCCTCGGCGGCCTTGAGGCCTGCCTCGGCCACGGCGAGTTGGCTCCGGGCCTCGTCGGCGGCGTTCTGCGACTGTTGGCGGCGCCGCTCGTCGGGTTCGGCCAACGCATCGGCAAGGGGCAGGGCGGCCAGGGCCGTCTCGGCGGCGACCACGGCCTCGACCAGGCGAAGCTGCGTCTCGACGTCCTCGAGCCCCTCGGCCAGTGGGGTCAGCCTGGCCAACTCCTCGCCGGCACCGTCGAGCTCGGCCAGCTCCTTGTCGAGACGGGCCAGCTCCTCGGCGGCTTGATCGTGGGCCTGGCGGGCCACCTTCCCCGCCGTGACGAGCTCGTCATAGGTGCGGTCGAGCTCGTCGAGCGAGCGGGCCTTGGCCTCGGCGAGATCCTGGGCGACGCGAGCGGCGGTCAGGATCTCGGCGGTCGCCTCCTCCGCCTTGGCAGCCTCGTCGGCAAGAGCGGCGCCCTCGGTCATCTGCCTGGTCAGCTCGTCGAGATCGGGCAGGAGGGTGCGCAGGGTCTCGTAGGCGCTCATCGCCGCCTTGGCATCGCGACGGGCATCGTCGCGGGCCTGGTCGAGGGGGGTGATGCCGAGCAGGCGCAACACCAGATCTCGACGTTTGGCAGGTGTCTGTTGGCTGAAGGCGGCGACCTGGTTCTGCTCGGCGAAGACCGATGAGCGAAAGGCGGCGTCGTCCATGCCCAGGATCGACTGCACGTACTGGGCCACGTCCCGAACGCCCTCGCCGACCTGGAGGTTGTCCGCCCAGGCCTCGGCCCGAACCGTGGCGTTGATGCCGCTGAGGGTTCGGCGAACGAGGTACAGGTGACCTTCGTGCTCGAACTCCACCTCGGTCACGCACTCGCCGTTGACCCCGGCGGTGCGAACCTCCTCGTTGGGCGTTCGGGACTTGCCGAACAGGGTCCAGCGGATCGACTCGATCAGGTACGACTTGCCTGCGCCGTTGGGGCCGTAGATGCCGACGAGCCCGGGGGGGATCTCCAGGTCGAGCTCGTCCTCGTAGACCCGGTAGTTGCGCAGATGGAGACGGGTGATGCGCATCTACCCGGCCTCTTCGACGGCCCTGGACAGGTACCGGCGGCCAAGGTCGCCCAGCAGGTCGCGGTCGAAGCCGGTGGTGTCCTGGTGCTCGAGGTAGCGCTCCCAACGGGCGGCGAGCGAGTCGAGATCGGGCAGTTCGGCGTGCGCCGTGACGCCCACGAAGCTGGGTTCGAGCTTGAGGAACAGCGCCGCGCCGGCCGTCGCCCGCACCTCCTCGAGGTCGAGCAGGCGGTAGGCCTCGGGGTCGACGCCGTCGAGATAGAGGCGCGCCACCGCTCCATTCGGCGCCGTGGCGGCGCGGGCCATGACCTGGTCGTGGACCTCGGCGGGGGACAGGCCGAGGGCCTGGACGGTCTCGAGGGTCACCAGTTGTCGTTGTCCCTCGATGGCGAGATGGCGACACTCGCCGCTGTCGGTGTCGAGCATGACGATGCCCTTGGCCTTGTCGGGATCATCGGCGAACGAGAAGCTGTCGGTCGACCCGGCGTACCACATGGCCTCGTTGACCCGGGTGTGGAAGTGGTAGTGACCGAGCAGCACGAAGTCGGACCTGAGCGCCCCTGCGTCGATCTCGATCTCGTTGATGTCGGCATAGCGGGGCTCGACCTGGGTGATGCGGGGATGGGTCAACAACAGGTTCGACTTGTCCAGGCTGCGTGAGTGGTCGGCCTGATCGAGCGCGTCGAGGGTGTTCTGCACCGTGAGCATCTGGGGCACGGCATGCACGACCAGGCCGGGAAGCTCGAAGCGCTCATAGGCGAGGCGATGGGCGAAATGAACCTCGGGAAAGGTGTCGGCGAGCGCCGAATAGGGACTGCCGGTACCCGGAAGGCGGGGTGTGTCGTGGTTGCCGCTGATGACCACGGTCGCCACGCCGTGATCCCTGATGCGCTGCAGCGCTCGCTGCACGATGCGAAACGAGCGATAGGTGGGGCGAGGGTGGTCGAAGATGTCGCCGAGCCACAGGACCACATCGGGGCGCTGGGCCAGGGCCAGCTCGATGGCGGCCTCGAAGCTGATCTCGAAATCACGCTCGCGCTGGTTGACCCCGGTCTCGGGGTCGGTGAACGAGTAGTACGAGCGGCCCAGGTGGGCATCACCGAGTGCGACAACCTTCATCGGGCTAATCCACCAGGGCTGAAACGTGCGGGGCGGCAATGGGCCTCGGAGCGGGCGGGGGCGGTGTGGTGCGCACGAGGTCATCCCACAGGTGCACCTTGGCCGGGAGCGCAAAGGGTGCGTCCAGGCTCGCGATCAGGCACTCGCCCGGCATGAGGGTCTGGATCTCGGGACCGAGCGCGCTGATGTCCTGTTTCGATGAGCTGCGCAGGATCGTGCGGTCCTTCTCGTCGGCAAGGCCGAGGATGAAGAAGGTGTTGAACTGGCTGAGCAACTCGTCGTCGAGCAGCTTGGGTTGTTGGGTGATGGCGCACAGGCCGACCTTGAACTTGCGTCCCTCACGAGCGACGCGGGGAAAGACGTTCGACTCGCGATCGGTCGAGCGCGAGAGCACCCGCTGCGCCTCTTCGAGCACGACGGCCACCACCGGCAGGCGTTCGTGCAGCTCGGGGTCATCGAGATAGGCGCCAGACCAGCGTTCCAGCACGCGACGGGTGAGGAACGAGGCGACGAGCACCTCCTCGGTGGAGCCCAGGCCACTGACGTCGATCAGCACGACGCGGCCTTCCTCGAGATCCCGCACCACGGCACTGCCGACCGAGACCGCGGGGTCGGGTGTCACGCAGGGCAGATCGATGATCCGCCGGGCTCGGCGGTGAACGACCTGCAAGGTGTTGAGCGCGACCCGGCCGTTGAGCTCGACGTCACGGAAACCCGGGAGGTCGTCGACCTGGGCGAACGCGAGGAGCCATGCCAACCCTTGGCCGTCCCGGCCGAGGTGGCGCTCCAGCTCGAACAGCGCCTCTTCCTGGGGCCGGCTCCACTCGTAGGCGGTGCGCAGGTCGTCGACGGTCAGCTCACCCAGGCTGATGCGCAGCGTCGAGGTGTTGGGAAGCGCCCGGGCGGCGTAGGTGCGAAGACGTTCGCCGGCCCAGGGGTGGCGAGGCAACTCGGTGCGGTACTCGCCATGCGGGTCGATCAGCAACAGGCCGTAGCGGCCCCCGGCCTTGAGCACGCCGCCTGCGAGCACCTTCATGAGGTTCGACTTGCCCATGCCGGTGGTGGCGAAGATGCCGACATGGGTGGCGAGGCTTCGCCCGGGGACGCCGACCTCGAAGTCGACCACGAGCTCGCCGCTGCGAAGACTCCCGACGGGCAGGTCGCCCATGCGGGTGCGAAGGAACTCGAAGTCCGATGCCTCGGGTGCCACGACGCGCGAGAACTGGGTGGGCAGGCTCTTGGGCTTGCGGAACTCCTGGGCGCCATCGGGGCCCGGCGGGGTCAGGTAGCCCAGGCAGCGGCACTCGGCCACCCGGTAGGTGCGCCGGGCCTGCTCGTGAAGGGGGTGAGCTCCGGACTCGCCCCGGGTGTCGTCGGCCAACAGGGTGCCGGCAACCCGCTCGGCCCAGCCGGGTTCGCGGTGCTCGGTGCCGTAGGTCACGTCGACGATGCGAAACAGATAGCGCCGCCCGGTTGTCTCGTCGACGGCCACCAGCAACTCGCCGAGGAACAGGTCCTCGTCGGGAGCGGCGCGCAGAGTGCCCTCCAGCACGTTCTTGCCGAAGAGTCGGCCTCGACTGGTGGTGGTCAAACTCGCTCCATCAGGTTGTGTCGGTCGGCAAAGGCTCGATCACGCACCTCGAGCGGCACGCCGGCGGTCTCCAGCAGCTCATCGAGGCGGCTGCGTGTCTCGGCTCGGAGCCAGCCCGGACATGCCGCAAGCCGGTCGGCGACCGAGAGCGGGTAGGGGTAGCCGGGAAACGCCGCATCGTCGCAGAGCGAGGCGAGCATGCCGAGGACGGCCTCGGGCTCGACGCTCGCAGGCAGATCGACCCGAAAGGCAAAGCGGGCGTCGGGGTCGAGACGGGCGGCGACAACCTGCACGCCACCATGTCCCACGTCGCCACGGGTGCGGGCGATCGGCGCCCACCACATGGCACGAGGGCCGTAGGTCGACTCGGCCTCACGTTCGAGTTGGCCGATCAACGGCGCGCCACCACGGGAAAGCGAGGAGTGCTTGGTCACCCCGATCGGCACGACGCCCCGTGCTTCGGCCCGGGTGAGCAGAGCCGCCAGGAACGATGAAGGGATGCGCCAGTCGGGCTGCAGGTCACCATCGACGAGGACCAACGACCCGGGCTCGGCCTCCTCGATGCAGCGGGCAACCGCGTCCCATTCCCACCGGTCCCGCAACAGGTTGATGTCGACCGAGGTGTCGTCGGCGAGGACGTCGAGTCCCAGTGCGTCGAGCGCTGCGCGCCGTTCGTGATCGCCGCCCAGCAGGCATGCATGCAAGGGCCCCTCGTCCTCGACGACACACGCGCCGTCGTGGAACCGAACACGGGCGGCGCGGGTCACCATGAGCTGCAGGCAACGGGCGTCGGCGATCATGGCCTGGCCACCGTCGACCGCCCATGCATCGGGAGCGATGGGGTGGCGGGCCAGCGCCCGAAGGGTGACGGTGGTCTCGAACTCCAGCATCGAGGCAACCGCGCTCGAGTCGCTCAACGTCGTCGCCGACCCGTTCAACAGCTCGGCCAGCCGGTTCGCGGCCAGTTCCATGCCGTCGGCGGGGGCGTCGCTGACCGGTCCATCCATGGGTCCCATGCTCGCACAACCCTGTGACATCGGCGGGCAGGGCAGGTCGCCGACCTTCGACGTCCGCGACGGGTTTGCTGTATCAACGCGGGCGGGTTGTCCCTCTTCTCCATCGACGGCCCTCATCGACGGCCGCGAGGAGATGAAGGAGATTGCCGTGACATCATCGAGTCATTCCTGTCGCCATCCGATCCATTGCCTGGTCCCGCCCCAGATGCTCGAGCGCATCGCCGAGAACGGCTCAGAGGCGCAGCGCAGATGGGCGATGGACACCTTGACCCGAGATCACTCGCTGCGGATGGCCCGCGTGCAGAACATGCAGTACCGAGCGAGCGGACCCCGTCGAGCGGACATCCTGACCGAGGCCCTTGCGGGCATGCCTCGGCGAACGATTCGCACGGCCCAGAACACCGAGAACGTGGAAGGCCCTGTGGTACGCGGCAGAAGGTGACCCTGCTACCGGTGACGTGGCCGTCGACGAGGCCTATGACGGCCTGGGGGCGACGTACGCCTTCTTCTGGAACGTCCTCGAGCGTGATTCGATCGACGGTGACGGCCTGCCGCTCCGTGGGGTCGTGCACTTCGGAAGTCAGTACGACAACGCCTTTTGGGACGGACAGCGCATGGTGTTCGGCGACGGCGACGGCGAGCTGTTCCTTCGCTTCACCAAGAGCCTCGACGTGATCGGCCACGAGCTGGCCCACGGGGTGACCGAGGACGAGGCCGCCCTCGAGTACTGGGGTCAGTCGGGTGCGTTGAACGAGTCGATGTCGGACGTGTTCGGCTCCCTGGTCAAGCAGTACAAGCTCGGCCAACGTGCGGACGAGGCCGATTGGCTCATCGGCGCCGACCTGTTGGCTCCCGGGGTCAACGGCGTGGCGCTGCGTTCCATGGCGAACCCGGGCACCGCCTACGACGACCCCGTGTTGGGCAAGGATCCCCAGCCTGCGCACATGACCAAGTACGTGTCGACCCTCTCGGACAACGGTGGGGTCCACATCAACTCCGGCATCCCCAACAAGGCGTTCCACACCGTGGCCATGGCTCTCGGCGGCTATGCCTGGGAGCGTGCGGGGGAGATCTGGTACGAAGCGCTGCGTGACAGTCGCATCAAGCCACGGGCCCGGTTCCGCACTTTTGCCCGTGCGACCCAGCGAGCGGCAGGTCGGCTCTATGGTGACGGTAGCGTCGAGTCCAAGGCCGTCGGCGACGGATGGGGCGCGGTGGGCATCGAGTTGTGAACAGGTCGGAATGCGGAGCGTGATGTGACCCCTTGTCGAATTGAGATGACCCGTAGCGGCGGTGTCGCCGGCGTGCAGTTGCGAAGCGCCATCGACACCGCCGCTCTGGCCCCCGACGACGCGGCGGAGGTCGAGGCGATGCTCGGGAAGGTCGACCTCGACGAGTTGACCTCGGGGAGCACCCGTCGTGGAGGTCCGCCGGATCGGTTCCAGTACGACCTGGTCATCCAACAGGACGGTAGGCGCCACGAGATCACCATCGGCGAGCGGGATGTCTCCCCACCGTTGCGATCACTTCTCGAACGCCTGGTCGACGAGGCCCGCCGGCGACCCTGAGGCTGTCGACGTGCCCCGGACACACCTGCATCAAGTCGCCCAACATGTCGATGACCTCGACCGAGCGGTGGCGTTCTACCGGGACGTTCTCGGGCTGGAGCTCGTGGCCCGTTTCGACCCTCCCGGGCTGGCCTTCTTCGATCTCGGCGGCGTCCGGCTCCTTCTCGAGGGCGGCGCTCCGCCGGCGATGCTGTACCTGGGCGTCGACGATCTGGCGGCAACCACCGAACGACTGCGGGCACTTGGCGTGACCATCGAAGCGGAACCGCACGTGATCTTCGACGACGAGATGGGGCAGTTCGGACCCGCCGGGGAGGCTGAGGAGATGGCCTTCATCCGTGATTCCGAGGGCAACCTCGTCGGCCTCGCTGCCCGGCGACGCCCGCAGCCCGGCGTGTGATCTCCGGCGTCCGCGGGCCGAGTCGGGCGTCAGACTCGCTCCGGATATTGCAGGGCGGCGAGCACTCCCTGTGCAATTGGCTTGAGCACTACAGGCCAGAGCCTTCATCGACCGCATGACCTCCGGGTCGACGGTGAAACGGCCGCGCGCATCCTCGACGAGAAGAATCCAAGACGCGTGATCCCAGATCTGGCAGCACTTGGCCAGGAAGGCGTCGATTTCGCCTTGAACCAGTTCGACGAGCGCGAGTGGGCTTGCGGGTGCGCGGGCAGCACTCGGTGGGAGACGGGAGCTGGACACGTCGTCGAGAGCATCGATCCGAGCGTCATCGAGCATCGAAGTCGCGCTGACTTCGAGGCGCTTCGCTTCGGCATCCTCGCGTGGCCAGGACGACTCGAACGAACCCCCGCCTCGGGTCGCCCACCAGCAGCGTCGCAGCGCAGGAGCGGTGACAACAGCGATCTCCGTGCTCCCGGCAACCTCCAGCGCAAGGTGAACCCGCCAGTTCGGATCTCGCCGAGTGAAGAACGACGTGCCGTCAATCGGGTCGACAATCCAGACCCGATCTGACTCACCGAGTTGACCGAGTTCCTCGCCAAGGAGCGCATCTTCTGGTCTTGCCGCGACCAACGTCTCGCGAATCAATCGTTCAACTGCTCGGTCGGCCTCCGTGACCGGTGTGCCGTCGGGTTTCGGCGTTGCCGAAACGCCAGACCGAAAGTATCGAAGCGCGACGTCCGCCGCCAGGTCTGACGAGTCGAACGCGAGTTGCAGGTCATCAGCGCCGTCCACGGCAGTCCCTTAGCCCCCGCCGAGACGGGTGAGGCTGGGATGGCCACTGCTCGTGACCTCGACGCGTCGGGCGAAGAGACGTTCGAACAGGGCGCGCTTGTTGCGTACCCCCCAGCACTCGAGATCGAGGTCGCCTGCTCCCGACAGGGTGAGGCGGACCTTGCGGTCGTCGATCTCGACGCCGACCTCCTCCACGATGGAGGCGTGGCCACGATCGAGTCCATCGGCGAGGCGGAGGAGGGCCAGGAGGCACTCGACGTCATCCCGGCGTGGCGCCGGCAGGTTCCGGAACGGCTCGAACGATCCCTTCGGGTCACTGCCTCGATGGAAGCGCACCAGCGTGGCCAACATGGCGATGTCCTCGGGGGCAAAGCCCCGCAGGCGGCCGTGTTCGATGAGATAGGCGCTGTGCTTGTGGTGGCTGTTCACCGATATGTGCTCGCCGATGTCGTGCAACAGCCCTGCGTGGCCGAGCAGCTCGCGGTCGGCGGACGAGAGGCCGTGCAGCGATGCCGTTCGGTCGAACAGGTCCGTGGCGAGGCGTGCGACCTGACGTCCGTGCGCCTCGTTCCAACCGCAGCGTCGGGCGAGCGCGAGCACCGAGGTCTGACGGATGGCCGAATCCTCCCCCGTCCAGTCGACCAGGTCGTGACGAGCGATGGCATCGAGGATCATGCCCTCGCGAAGCGCCCACTCACAACCGGTGAGCTCGCCGAGGCCGAACAGCTCCATGGCAACCGTGAGGAACAGCGAGCCCGCGGGCACCAGTGCCGCCCTGCGTTGTTCGAGGCCGGGGAGTCGGCGTCGTTTCGCCAGGGGAAGGGCGATGAGCTCCTCATGGACCGCCAAGAGGTCGGCTCGCTGAACCGTGAGCTGGTTGACGCCTGGGGGGTTCCGGCCGCTGTGGTGGATCTCGGCCATGCGAATGAGATCGCTGAGGGTGCCGCTGCTGCCGATCGCCAGTCGAGGCTTGAACGGCTTGACCCGATCGGCGATCGGTCCGAGAACACCGGTGAGGTGATCACGCACTCGTTTCACATCGGAGGGGCTGGGTGGGTCGTCGTGCATCAAGGTGGTGAGACGGGCGACGCCGAGCCCGACGCTGGTGGCCCACAACATGGACTGCTGGTCGCCGACCATGATCTCGACACTGCCGCCACCGAGGTCGAAGCCGATCACCGGTGTCGCGTCCATCGTGATGCTGGCTCGCATCGCGGCGAAGATCAGGCGCGCCTCGGTCTGGCCGCTGATCACCTCGACTCGAACGTCGACCTCGGCGGAGATGCGGGCGACCACCTCGCTGGAGTTCTCGGCGTCCCTGATCGCGCTGGTGGCGTAGGCGGTGATCTCCTCGGCCTGCTTCGATCGGGCGATCGTCACGAACCGGCGCATGGTGTCGACGGCGAGCTCGGCCGCCTCCTCGGTGATGAAACCGTGATTTGCCACGATCTCTCCGAGTCCGAGCATCTCCTTCTCGCTCACCAGGGTGTCGAAATGACCATCGGCATGCGCCTCGACGACGAGCAGGTGAAACGAGTTCGACCCCATGTCGATGGCAGCAAGGCGGATGGTTCTTGGGCCCGCCGGCGTGGCCTCATCGGACGGCGTGGCCTCATCGGGCGAGGTGGTCGTCATCAACGCAACCACGAGTGGTTTCTGCGTCTGGCGGCCCTGCGCCACGCACGTTTCCATTCCCGCCGTGATCGCTCCGCCCTGTCCTGCTGCACCTTGATCAGCAATCCGGCGGAAAGGATCTGTCGGGGCGTCGCCGTGCCGGCGGCCTCCCGAAGCCAATGCTGGGCAACCGCACTGTCCTGCAGGTTGCCCAGGATCGTCTGGAGTCGAGCCAGATCATCGGCGAGGCGCGTCGCGGGCTTTCCCACCACGAGCTCTGCCGCCTCCGCCGCGTAGCGACAACGTTTCGTGAGGAGGCGCACGTTGTGCAGCGCTTCGTCGGTTGGGTGGTCCCCGAGCGCGAGCACGGCTTTTACGAGTCGGCGAAACGGACGATTGACGAGGGCCGGAACGACCGGACGTGCGGGCGCGGGCCCGCAGATCGCCAGCACCGGCGGCGTGGCGACCAAGGAGCGAAGGGTTCCCTCGAGCGCCTTGGCCCGCTCTCCGGCCAACGTCTCGGCCATGGTCACAAAAGCGTTGTCGCGCTCGTCCTTCAGCCGATCGAGGAAGACAGCTGCGCCATCCATGTCCTCGGGCGACATGGACCCGACCTGTCCGGCCAGCAGTTCGACTAGGACGTCGAGATCGCGAACCTCGCCGAGGCTCCGGCCCATCCATGTGAGCTCCTCGATCACGGGTTCGACCGCCGGGGTGTCGACGAGGGGTCCGAAGGTGCGCAGGTCGGATCGAATGCGCCGGATCGCCACCCGTGCCTGGTGAACGTCCTCGGTGTCACGATCAAGGGGCACATCGCTGATGAAGCCGAGGAACTGCGCGACATGGCCGGCGAGCGCGCCCTCGATCATCTCGTGCACCGTTGGTCCGTCATCTTTCCGGGAGCGAGGCGCCGGGGCCCGGTCCAGATCCTTCATCCTGTCCTTGCCCCTTGATCGGGAGCGCCCCGATGCGCCATCCTCCCGGGCGCCATCCTCCCGCTCTTGCACCTCCCGGTCCGGCATCTCCCGATCCTGCACCGTGTCACCCTCGGCCTCGTCGCCCATGTGTTCGAGCGTATCGGGCGGGCTCGTTCAGAAGTCCAGCATGGACAGTTCGGGCACCCAGCCCGAAGCTCGGGTTCGGGCCTCGGCCCAGCGGTCGCGGTCGAGAGGGTGCGTGGGCTCCACGACCGAGACTGGCGACCAGGTGGCGGCGATGTCGTCCCAGCCGGCCCACGCGCCGGTGGCGAGTCCCGCCAGAAAGGCGGCGCCCAGGGTGGTGGCCTCGAGCATGGGCGAGACCTCGATGGGGCGTTGGGTCGCGTTCGCCAGTGCCTGCACGAACGTGGGATTGGCGCTCATGCCGCCGTCGATGCGCAGCGACGCGAGCTTGGTGTTGGCGTCGGTCTCGGCGGCCTCGAGCAGATCGGCGCCGCGATGTGCCACGCCCTCGAGGACGGCCCGAACGATCTGAGGTCGTCCCGACCCACGGGTCAGTCCGAGAAGCGTTCCCCGCGCGCCGTAGTCCCAGGAAGGGGTGCCGAGGCCGAGGAGTGCGGGCACGAACCACACGCCGTCGGCGGTCTCGCAGGCGGCGGCGACATCATGTGACTCCGCCGCGGTGGCGATCATGGCCAGATCGTCCCGCAGCCACTCGACCGAGGTGCCGGCCGAGAGCATGATGGCCTCGATGCCCCAGGTGAGCCTGCCCCCCGAGCGCCAGGCGACGATGGGGATGGTCCCGGCCTCACCGCGAGCCTCGAACGTGGGTCGGTTGGCGTCGAGGCACAGATCCAGCATGGCCCCGGTGCCGAAGGTGGCCTTGGCGAGGCCGGGCAGCACGCAGCCCTGACCGATGAGCGACGCCTGCTGGTCGCCGACGAGACCGGCGATGGGCGGAGCTCCCGCGAGCGCGCTCGCCGTGGCGACGATGCCCGTGGAGTCCACGAGCGTCGGCAGGGTCGACTCGGGGATGCGCAGGGCTTCGAGAAGCCTGGCGGACCACCCCGACCCGTCCGCCTGGAGGAGTCCGGTGACCCCTGCGTTCGACAGGTCGGTGACGTGCGCGCCGCCCTGGGAGAGCGTCCAGGTCACCCACGAGTCGATGGTGCCGACGCACAGGTCACGCGTGCGATCGGGGTCGGCCTGGTCGAGCAGGAAGGCGGCCTTGGTGGCCGTCGCACTGGGTGACACCCGGATGCCCTGTGCCTGCAGCATCAGGCAGTTGCCGACCGTGCGAAGGTCCTGCCATCCGATGGCGGGGCCGACGGGCTCGCCGGTCGCCCGGTCCCACACCACCGTGGTCGCCCGCTGGTTGGCGATGCCCACCCCGTCCACGGGGCCCGCCTCGTTGAGGGTGATCGCCGCCAGCTCCAGAACCGTGGCCGCCAGGGCGGAGGCGTCGAGCTCGACGAAGCCGGGCAACGGGGTCGAGGGCAGGAAGCTTCGATGGTGCTCACCGTCGACGGTTGCGTCGGGACGCACGACCGCGGTGCGAACACCACTGGTGCCGACATCGATGACGAGAATGCTCATGGGGTGGGGCCTCCTGGATGCGGGGTCGAGATGTTGGCCGGAACGAAAGAATGTTGACCGGAAGGAAGGGAACCGATGGCGGGTCATGGCCAACTGAGCTCGGCGAATGGGTCGATCTGGCCGAGCTTGCCGGGGTTCAACACGCCCGCCGGGTCGAGGGCGCCCTTGATCGCGTTGAGCACCGACAGCGCGGGGCCGAGGGCGTCTGGCATGAAGCGATGGCGGTTCAATCCGACGCCGTGGTGGTGACTCAGGGCAGCGCCCGATGCCTGCACGGCACCGGTGGCCGTGTTCCATGCCTCGAGATAACAGCGTTCACGGGCCATCCCGTCGGCCGGCTCGGGTGGGCGGGCCGCAAACGTGACGTACAGGCAGGCGCCGTCGAGGTAGCTGTGCGAGAGGTGTGCGGAGGCGCTGCGCATGCCTTCCACCGATCCCAGTGCCTCGAGCACGTCCCGGTACAGGTCGGCCAGGATCGACCAAGGGCCGGCAACCTCCATGGTGTCGACCACCCAGCCCTTGGTGAGCAGGGCGCCCAGGGCGGACACGTCATTGCGGTGCTGCAGCCACTGCTCGACGAGCGCCGCATCGAGCCGGTCGGCGGCGGCGCACTCCTCGGCGACGATGCCCATGGTCGCGGCGACGATCGCAGGGTCGGCCTCGTCGAGCACCAACAGGACGGCTCGGTCGTCCACGTGGTGGCTGCGGGCCGATTCCGCCGGGTCGTAGAGGCGAAGCACCGCCGGCGTCGCGCCGCGACGCACGATGCGGCGACAGGCATCGATGCCGGATGCAAAGTCCGCGAACCCGTAGGCGGCGCGAGCCTCGGCCGCGGCAAGTGGGTGACAGCGCAGTAGGGCTCGGGTGATGACACCCAAGGTTCCCTCCGAGCCGACGAACAGCTGGGTGAGGTCGGGTCCGACGGCCGCCCGTGGTGCGCCGCCCGTGCGAACCAACGAACCGTCGGCCATCGCGACCTCGAGGCCCACGACCATGTCCTCGATCTTGCCGTAGCGGGTGGAGAACTGCCCCGCCGAACGACAGGCGAGCCACCCGCCCACGGTGGAGAGCGCCATGGACTGAGGCCAATGCCCCAGGGTCAGCCGGTGGCTCGAGCGCAGCTCGGATTCGAACACGTCGCCGAAGGTTCCCGCATCCACCTCGACCACGCCCGAGACGGCGTCCACGCCGACGATGCCGCTGAGGGCGCAGAGGTCGAGGGCGACGCCGCCGTGGATCGCCAGCGCTGCGCCACAGACCCCGCTTCTGCCACCGGCCGGCGTCACCGGCACCCGATGCTCGCTGCAGAGCCGCAGCACGGCGGCCACCTCCTCGGCACACGAGGGGCGTGCCACGACACCGGGCAACGACGGCAGTCGCCTCGATCGATCGTCGCCGTCGAGCATCCAGAGCGCGCCCAACGGCCACCAGTCGACCCCTGCCTCGGCTCGGTCCCGGTCCCCGGTGTCGACCAGCGGGACAGACCTCTTCGAGCTGGGCGACGAAGTCCTGCGGAAGTTCCACGATGGCCTCGGCGAAGCGCGCCTGGAGCGGGGAGCCGGCGGTTGGGTAGCCGGCGTCGCCCAGCAGGGGAGTGGGCCGCCCCGGCGCCGGCCGTCGAGGTTCGGGGGGCGTGGTCACGGCAGCCGCCGCTCTGTCGTGGTCTCGCTCGGCCTGGTCTCGCTCGGTCCTGGTCTCGCTCGGCCTGGTCTCGCTCGGCCTGGTCTCGCTCGACGTGGGGTACCTGGCGGGGGTCGACAGACCGGCGACCGAGCGCTCATGGGCGACGGCTTCCCGGAAGGAGGCCGCCTGACGGGCGCCCTCCGTCGAGTCCCAGCCGAGCTCGGGGCCGATCAGCGCAGCCGTGGACTCAGCTGCTGCTGCGGCAGCGCAGGCATCCAACCACCGTGCGGGAACCCTGCGGCTCAGCACGTCGTCGAGCGTCAGGGCCATCTCGTGGCGAACTGCATGGACGGCTTCCACCCGCAGATGGGGAAGGCCCTCCACCAGAGGGTCGGCCAGGCTCGGGTCCGCCTCGATCATCGCAACGAGGCCAGGGGTCAGGCCTCCGTAGCGGTGGGCGAGGTGATCGGTCACCTCGGGCGTGATGCCGAGCGCAGCGGGAGCGGAGGGATCGGTCATCGCCTTGAAACCCTCGGCTCCCCAGAGTGGGAGCGAAGCCGTCCGACAGCGGTTGTGGCGCCCGACCCGTCGACCGAGGCGGCCCATCACGAGATCGACGGTGTCGGCGGCCATGCGTCGATAGGTGGTGAGCTTGCCGCCGGTGACGGTGACCATGCCGGCAGGTGACACGGTGACCGAGTGACGTCGGGAGAGGTCGGCAGTGCGGCCATCGGCAGCAGAGGCGACCAGCGGACGCAGTCCGGCCCAGGTGGCGCGCACGTCGGAGCGGGTGAGGGGGTCGCTCACCCAGGCGTTGACGGCACCGAGGAGCTCGTCGAGCTCATCGGTCGTGCAGAGCGGCTCGTCGAGAGGACCTGCATGGTCGGTGTCCGTCGTGCCGATGTAGGTGTGCTCACCGGTGGGCACCACGAAGATCGAGCGCTTGGTGCCGCGCACCGGCAGGACCACCGCGATGTCATTCGACAGTCGCCCACGGGGCACGCTCAGGTGCACACCCCTTGCCGGCCGCAGCGTTCGGCGGGGAACCGCGACTTCGTCCGTGCCGGGCCCCTGATCGGGGTGCGCCCGGTCGCCGAGCGCCTGGACGACATCGGCCCAGACCCCGCCTGCATTGACCACGACCGTCGCCCGAACCACGATCTCGCCGTCCGGGGTCCCGGGTGACGGACCGGTGGCGACCCCGGTCGTCGAGGGGCGAAGGGTGATGCGGTCGCCGTTGATGTCGATGACCTCACAATGGTTGGCCACCACGGCGCCGTGCCGTGCGGCGGTCTGGACCACCGCGAGCGTGAGGCGGGCGTCGTCGGTCTGCGCGTCCCAGTAGATGAACCCACCCTGCACCCGGTCGGTTTGGAGGCTCGGAAGATGTCCGAGGGCCTCGTCCGCGCCGATGCGCCGATGGAGCCTGCCGATCCGCCATCCCCCCGTGAGGTCGTAGAGCCAGAGAACCCCATTGACGGCCTTCGCCAACCTCGGGTCGATGAGGCCGTCCCTGCCGAAGAGCGGAATGAGAAACGGGAGCAGGCGCACCAGATGTGGCGCGTTGCGCCGCAGCCGTTGCCGTTCGTGCAGTGCCTCGTAGACCAGGCGGTAGTCCCGCTGGTTGAGATACCGAAGCCCGCCGTGGACAAGCTTCGAGGACTTCGAGGACGTTCCTGACGCCCAGTCGTGGCGCTCGACCAGGGCAACCTTCAACCCTCGGGTGACGGCGTCCAGCGCGACGCCCGCCCCGGTGATGCCGCCGCCGACGACCAGCACGTCGAAGCGCTCCGTTGCCAGGCGACGAAGACTGAGGTCCCGGTTGAATGCGGACTCCGTCGCCATGAGGGCATCCTACGAGGGGTGGTGCCGGCAGGGCGGTTGGTGAAATATCAACAATAGTTGTCAACTAGCAATGCTTGTTGCTAGGTTCGACCCATGAGGAGTCCCACGGAGCTCGGTGAGCTTTTCCGGGCCACCGGTCGAAAGAACACCGCACAGCGCCAGTGCATCTTCGAGCTTCTCCACGGCTCGACCGCCCATCCCACCGCGGAGGCGATCTTCGCCGAAGCCCGCGCCAAGATGCCGTCCATCTCGCTTCGCACGGTGTATCAGACCCTCAACGACCTGGCATCGCTCGGCGAGATCCAACAACTCGACCTCGGCACCGGCTCGTTTCGCTTCGACCCCAACGTCGACTCCCACCATCATCTCGTGTGCATCGAGTGCGGCAGTGCCCAGGACATCTACGCGGCGTTTCCCGAGGTGCAGGTTCTGCCGGCAGCCGCAGGTGACTTCGAGCTCACCAGCACCGAGGTGGTGTTCCGGGGTCGCTGTGCCTCCTGTCGGCGACCCTGACTCGTTCGATCAAACATCAACCATCCCCATCAACCATCAACCATCAAGCAAGGAGCGACATCATGACCAAGCTGAACGGCACCAAGACCCATGAGAACCTGAAGGAGGCCTTCGCGGGCGAATCACAGGCCAACCGGCGTTACCTGTACTTCGCGCAGAAGGCTGATGTCGAGGGCTACCCCGACGTCGCCGCGTTGTTCCGCTCCGTTGCCGAGGGCGAGACGGGCCATGCCTTCGGCCACTTCGACTTCCTCGCCGAGGTGGGCGACCCGGTCACCGGCGTTCCCGTCGGTGAGACCGCGGCGAATCTGAAGTCGGCCATCGAAGGTGAGACCTACGAGTACACCGAGATGTATCCCGGGTTCGCCAAGACCGCCCGCGAGGAGAGCCTCGATCAGATCGCCGAGTGGTTCGAGACGCTCGCCCGCGCCGAGAAGAGCCACGCCGGTCGATTCACCCAGGGGCTCGAGTCCACCTCCTGAGCATTGCGAACCAAGGCACTGTCCAGCCGGGCAGTGCCGTTCCTCACGGGTTTCCGGGCGCCACCTTTGGCCCCGGGAAGCCGGCGGGGTTGCGCCAACCACCGAACAGGACGATCACCGAACAGGACGATCCGAGCGCCGGCGAGGAGCCACGATGACGACGACCTACGACCCCACACATCCGCGGTACGACAATGAGGACGACATGCGCGGCGAGCTCTTGCGTGTCTACGACCTGTGCCACGGCTGTCGCCTCTGCTTCAACCTGTGCCCCTCCTTTCCCAGCCTCTTCGAGGCCATCGATGCCCATGACGGCAACGTGGAGGCGCTCAGCGTCGCCGAGCAGGACAAGGTCGTCGACGAGTGCTACCAGTGCAAGCTCTGCTACGTGAAGTGTCCCTACGTGCCCCCCCACGAGTGGGAGCTCGACTTCCCGCGTCTGATGCTGCGCAACACGGTTGTTCGTCGAAAGGACGACGGTCTGCGAGCGAAGCTGACCGACCAGGCGCTCGGGCGAACCGATCTGGTGGGCACGCTCTCGACCATGGTCGCTCCCCTCGCCAATGCCGTGACCCAAACGCCGGGCTCGCTTCCCCGTCGGGTGATGGAGAAGGTCACGGGCATCGCGGCCGAGCGGATGTTGCCCCCCTATCCGCGTCAACGCTTCAGCACGTGGTTCAAGAAGCGTGTGACGCCGACCCTCACCCGTCGGCAGGGCTCCGTGACGGTCTTTCCGACCTGTCTTGTCGAGTACCAGAACCCCGCCATCGGCAAGGACCTCGTCGCCGTCTACGAGCGCAACGGTGTTGCATGCTCACTGGCCGAGGGCGCCGGTTGTTGCGGGGCGCCCTTCCTGCACGCCGGCGACTTCGACTCCTTCCTGCGCCAGGCCGGGAAGAACGTCCCGATCCTGGCCGCCGAGGTGCGTGCGGGGCGCGACATCGTGGTGCCCCAGCCGACCTGCGGTTACGTGCTGAAGAAGGACTACCCCGACTACGTGGGTGGTCCCGATGCAGCCTTGATCGGGGCGAACACCTACGACGCCGCGGAGTATCTGATGAAGCTGCACAAGGGCGAGGACACCGAGCTCGACACCTCCTTCGATGGCTCGGTCCCCGAGTCGATCTCGTATCACGTGTCCTGCCATCTCCAGGCGCAGAACATCGGCCTGAAGAGCCGTGACCTGATGAAGTTGACCGGCACGACGATCAAGCTCGTCAACAAGTGCTCGGGCATCGACGGCACCTGGGGCTATCGGGCGGAGAACTACGAGCTCGCCCGCATGGTGGCCCAGCCGTTGGCCACGGCGATCGAGGACCATGACTGCGAGGTCGTGGCAGGGGACTGTCACCTCGCGAACGGCGCCATCGAACAGGAGACAGCTCGCCGGGCCCTGCACCCGCTTCAGGTGATGGCCCGCGCCTATGGCATCGCCGAGGAGACGACCACGTCATGACACAGGAGAAGTTGACCATCGACGACATCGTCGACCTTCGCGCCTACGAGCGCGACCGCGAGACCATTCGCGATCGCATCATCGCCCTGAAACGTGATCGGCGGGTCAGCATCGGCCCGGTGGTGACGCTGGTGTTCGAAAATCGAGACACGGTGCAATTCCAGATCCACGAGATGGCACGAGCCGAGCGTCTGATCACCGACGAGGCCATTCAGGCCGAGCTGGATGCGTACAACCCGCTCATTCCTGAGTCCAACCACCTCGCGGCGACCGTGTTCATCGAGCTCACGTCCAAGGAGGAGATGGAGCGATGGCTGCCGGCGCTGGTGGGGATCGAACGCGCCATCGAGTTCCGCCTCGGGTTGTTGGAGGGAAGCGAGGGGGGGGTCGTGCGCTGCACGCCCGAGGCCGCACATGAGCAGCAGCTCACCCGATCCGACATGACGGCCTCGGTGCACTACGTGACCTTTGCCTTCACCGACGAACAGATCGCCGCCTTCGTCGAAGGGCCGGTCACCCTGGCGGTTGCGCACCCTGCCTACGAAGAGGAGATCACGCTCGGCGAGGCAGCCAAGGCGTCGCTGGCGGGTGATCTTCGAGTCTGACAGCCGGTCTGGACGAGCCAGTTCCTCTGGACAATAATCCAGGGACACGGCTGGATGGGGCCCGGCGGGAGCCGTGCCTGTCCACTGATCAAAGAATGAGTACGGAAGTGACCCCCCCCATCACGCAACAATCCTGGCACGAGCAAGCAGCGTGCCGGGGTCTCGACCCCGACATCTTCTATCCGGTCACCGACGAGGAGGCCGAGAGCGCCAAGGACATCTGTGCAGGCTGCACGGTTCGTGTCGCCTGTCTCGAGTACGCACTCATCGGTCGGGAGCACGAAGGCGTCTGGGGAGGCGCAACCGAACGTGACCGCCGTCGTATCGTTCGTCAGCGTCGACGCACGGCGTAGCCTTCCGCCGATGACCGATCACGTCCCGTCACCGGACTTCGTTGCGCTCGGTGGCTGGCCTGCCATCCTCGGGCGGGTGATGTCCGGTGGGCACCTGAGCACGCCGAGCGCCGCGACGGCACTCGGCGAGATCCTCGCGGGTGGCGCCACGCCTGCCCAGGTGGCGGCGTTCATCGTGGCGCTGCGCGTGAAGGGCGAGACCGTCGACGAGATGGTCGGCATGGTCGAGGCGATGACCGTCGCGTCCGAGCGCGTCGTCCTGTCGCCCGATCTCGTGGTGATCGACACCTGTGGAACGGGGGGCGCCGCACCCCGTCGTGAGGCAGCGCTCAACATATCGACGATTGCCGCATTGGTCGTGGCGGGTGCGGGCGTGGCGGTGTGCAAGCACGGCAACCGGGCCGCGTCGTCGACGAGTGGCTCGGCCGATCTGCTCGAGGCGCTCGGCGTGGCGATCGACCTCGGGCCGGTGGGCGTCGCTCGTTGTGTGACCGAGGCCGGCATGGGTTTCTGTCTGGCGCCCAGATTTCATCCGGGGATGCGCTTTGTCGGGCCGGTGCGTCGCGAGCTGGGGGTGCCGACCGTCTTCAACGTCCTCGGACCCTTGGCCAATCCCGCTCGCCTTCGTCGCCAGGTGATCGGTGTGGCCGACCCGCGCATGGCCGAGCGCATGATCGGGGTGCTGGCGGCACGAGGGGCCGAGCGCTCCATGGTCGTGAGTGGCCACGACGGGCTCGATGAGCTGACCATCACGACCACCTCGACCATTCATGAGCTTCGTGACGGCGAGCTTCGCACCTACGACCTCGACCCGGTGAGCCTCGGCATCGCTCTTGTCGAGGCCGAGGCTCTCCGCGGTGGGGACCCGGCACGCAACGCCGAGCTTGCCCAGAGGGTCCTGGCCGGCGAACCGGGGGCGCATCGCGAGGTCGTGTTGCTCAACGCGGCAGCGGGCCTGGTTGTCGGCGGCGCTGCCGATGACCTCGCCACCGCATACAACAAAGCCGCCGGCTCCATCGACGATGGTGCGGCGGCGGCAGTGTTGGCACGGCTGATCGCGGTCTCGCAGGAAGCCCGTGAGAACGAGGCCAAGGCGGCAGAGGCCTGAGCCTCTGCAGCGTCAGCTCGGGATCGAGGGGAAGCGCGGGTTGCGCTGGTTGGCGATGTCGTCGGTTCGGTCGGTGATCATCCCGGCCCATTCCGGATGGGTGAGGATGTAGAACTGCTCGTTGATGATGGCGTTGTGCACCAGGTTCGCCACCTCGGCAGGCGGGAGGCCATCGGCGACCCACTGGCTGACCATCGAAGCCATCGGCCCGGTGGCGAACCCGCTGTCGTCGTCGACGTTGCGCAGCGTGTCGGGGCGGTTGCGCTCGGATTCGAGGATCTTGGTGTTGACCCAACCCGGGCACAGCACCGAGGCATGCACGTTGGGCGCCATCACCGACAGCTCGTAGAACAGGGTCTCCGAGATGGTGACCACGGCGTGCTTGCTGGCGTTGTACGGGCCCATGCCGATGCCCGAGATGAGCCCTGCCATCGATGCGGTGTTGACCACATGACCCTCGTTCTGGGCCACCATGTGCGGCACGAAGGCCCTGATGCCGTGGATGACGCCCCACAGGTTGACGCCGAGCACCCATTCCCAGTCCTCGGTGGTGAGCTCCCAGGACATGCCGCCTGCACCGACGCCGGCATTGTTGTGGACCACGTGCACGGCGCCGAACTTCTTCAACGTCGCCTCGGCGAGGGCGTCGACCGAATCGCCCTTGGACACGTCGGTCGCCACGGCCAACACGTTTGCACCGTCCGCCTTCATTTCCTTGGCGGCTGCCTTGAGCGACTTCTCCTCGATGTCGGCGAGCACGACGTTCATGCCCTCGCCCGCGAGCTTCTCGGCAACGGCTCTGCCGATACCGCTCGCTGCCCCGGTGACGACTGCGGTCTTACCCTTGAGATCCTTCACGGAGTTCCCCCTCCTCGTTCGGGCGTTTGCCCGGCGCACGGTTGGTGCTTGCCTCTGGCAAATTACTCGATCGACTCGATCTTGAACAGTCCCTGGAGCGTCTCGAGGCACAGGTCACCGAGGCTGCGGGGTCATCCTGGCGCCGTCGAACGTGACGAAAGCTCAGACCTGAGGGTCGCTCGGGTGATCGCCCGGTGATTGGTGACCCTCATGTGCGGCAGGATCCGGCCAGGGGGTTGTGGCGCCAGGGGCGATGGCCCGAGGGGTCTCGTCGACACTCGAGCTGAGCAGCGTTTCGAGATGGATGATCTCGTGGTGGGCCGCCTCGATCGCGCCGAGTCGCTCGTCGATGGCCACGAGTGCCGTCGCCGATGCCGTGCCCGGTCGGGACGATCCACCGGTCATGATCGCCAGGCGACCGGCAAGTTCCTCGAGGTGGCCAACCTGTGGCTCGATGAGGCCCAGGAGTCGGCGCCCCACACCTCGACCCATGTGACTCGTGGCGACGAGCTGGTCGTCGAGCACGATGGCTTCCTGGATGATGTCCCGGGTGAGCTTGGTCACCTGGCGATTGGGCGGGACGCGATGAGCATTTGCCGAGGAGCATGACTGGACCGTCCGTATGACACCGAGCACCCGGCGGTGGAGCCGAGCGGCCTTCCTTGGCGACAGGGTCCAGGTCGCCGGGGCCAATGATGGAAATTCGGGGTCCAACAGCGGCGCGTTCTTGTGCTTTTGCCAGACGAAGAGGGCAGCCACGCTTCCCATGGTAGTCACAAGCCCAAGCGCGATCGAGGCGGCCAACAGCATTCCTGGTAGTTCGTCGGATGGGCCCGTCGATCCTGCCCGCCTACGATGGGCAGATGTCCAGGTATCGCTGCGCCGCGTGTGGCAACCTCACCCGATTCGATGTCGTGGTCACTCGCCGGCTGAAGGCCTACTACCACTTCACCGTGGGGGGCGATCTCAACCTGGAGGACGAGGAGATCCTCGACGAGGTCTTCGATGAGGTGACCTGTCGCTGGTGCGGATCGAGTAAGGCCATCGAGGTCATCGAGCTGGAGGCTGTCGAGCTGGAGCGCTGTCGAACTGGACGCTGTCGAGCAGGAATCCACGGGCTGAGTCCCGGACAGGGCGACTCGACGACCCGGTTGCGAACCGATTTTCAGGTTGGGTGATGCATGTGATGCGGTAGGATGAGCATCATGCGCACCACGGTTGCCATCGATGATCACCTCTTGGCATCGGCCAAGGACGAGGCCCGCACGCGGGGGTTGACCCTGGGCCGGCTGATGGAGGAGGCACTGCGTCATGAGCTCGCGCGCCGGAGTGAAAGCGAAAGCGTGCCAAGGCCTGCTGTCCCGGTGTTTCGTGGGGGAGGGGGTGTGCGTCCCGGTGTCGACATCAGTTCGAACCGAGCACTTTACGAGGCGCTGGATGACGGCCGGCCAATCGAGCAGTTGCGATGATCCTCCTGGATGTCAACGTCCTCCTCGCTGCACATCGGGCCGACCATCCTCATCATGAAACCGTGCGGCCATGGTTTGACGGGCTGCTCGCAGGCGACGAGGCCTTCACGGTTCCCGACACGGTGTGGGCCTCGTTCATCCGCCTTGCGACGAATCGACGCATCTTCATCGCGGCGACGCCGCTGGAGGAGGCGTTCGCCTTTTTGAGGGCAACGCGCTCCCAGCCGCACCATGTTGCCGTCGTTCCCGGTGAACGGCAGTTGAGGCTGTTCGAGGAGCTTTGCACCAAGGCCGACGCGACCGGTGATCTCACTCCCGATGCCTATCTTGCGGCCGTGGCAATCGACAACGGCTGTGGGCTTGCCTCCCTGGATCGTGATTTCGCGCGATTCGCCGACCTTCGCTGGGTGCGCCCGGGCGAGTAGCCGCATCCGGTGTCAGACCCGGCCACAGGACCACCACCCCGGGAGCTTCCTCCATACCGCTCCGGACGGTGCAATCATCATGGCTGTCACACCGCATCGGTAGGTTGCGTGAGTCGGTGAACGGCCGGTCGGTGAACGGCCGGTCGGTGAACGGTGATGCGAGGAGGTTTGCGATGGTGACGACAGTCAGGTCCACGACGATTGACTGCGGGGAGTGCGTGATGGAGGGGTCGGACGCCTGCGGCGACTGTGTGGTC
This sequence comes from uncultured Actinomycetes bacterium, assembly GCA_963743945.1. Lineage (GTDB taxonomy): Bacteria > Actinomycetota > Acidimicrobiia > Acidimicrobiales > CADCSY01 > JACOTK01. The sequence continues at coordinate 49,233 of CAVURO010000004.1, read as the reverse complement.
ACGTTCCTGTGCGGGCGCGAACCGGGCGAAGCGGTGATCATCGATGTCGACGAGGCGAGAGCACTTCGGATCCTCGGTCGAGCAGGGCTGGTTCCCCACCTTCGCCATCGGTCAACCATTGACCGTCGCGAGGCCGGCTGACGAGACGCCCGGGCCCCAACCGGCGGCGCTGAGTTCTGGGGTCGTCTCGCTACGCAGTGGTACCTTCGTAGACTGGACGGCTCGATCAGCGGGCCCACTGTCGGAGTGCAGCGTGCAGAAGCTTCACCTTGTCGGGCCCACCTCGGAGCTGGACGGATTGATATTCAGCACCCGCAAGGGTGCCAAGTCGGGCGGCTACGTCATCAAGTTCGACGCGCCTGTGCTCGATGCTGTTGCGGAACTGGTGCCCCAAAATGGGGTTGAGGGCCGTGGAGCGGCCTCGCCGACGCCCCAACGAAACCGCGCGAGGCGTGCAACCGACAAGAGGCGAGCAACGGACCGGAACGGTCAGGGGGCCGACGTCAACCACGACCTCGGCGCTCAGAGCCTTCCTGCCAGCCTGTTGACGCCTCGCCAGATGCAGGATCGTCTGCGTGCGGGCTGGTCCATAGCCGAGGTGGCCGAGGCTGCGGACGTTGCGACGGAATGGGTGAGTCGGTTTGCCGCCCCGGTGATCGCCGAACAGGCGCGGGTGATCAGCCGGGCGCGGGAGCTGGTGTACGACAAGCCCCGCTTCGGTCTTTCCGGCCATCCGGTCGGTTCCGCAGTCCGGCGCAATGTGGCCGAGCGGGGCATTCATCTCGCCGACGACGAGTACGACGCATGCTGGGGGGCGCACCAGGTCGAGGAAGGTATGTGGCTGGTCACGTTCGGCTACACGTCGAGGGGTCGTGCCCAGCAAGCCGAATGGCTGGTGGATCTTGACGCAAACGAGCTGTCGTCCCGCAACCGCCTGGGAGCTCAACTCGCGTATGTCAAAGGTCGGGCACGCTCGAAAGCGACAAGCCCGAATTCCATTCCGGCCACCAGGGCGTCGGCGGTACGGAGGAAGCCCGTTTCCAAGAGAAAGAAGGCAGCGCCCACCAGGAAGGCCGCGCCCACCAGGAAGGCCGCGCCCACCAGGAAGGCCGCGCCCACCAGGAAGGCCGCGCCCACCAGGAAGGCCGCGCCCACCAGGAAGGCCGCGCCCACCAGGAAGGCCGCGCCCACCAGGAAGGCCGCGCCCACCAGGAAGGCCGCGCCCACCAGGAAGGCCGCGCCCACCAGGAAGGCCGCGCCCACCAGGAAGGCCGCGCCCACCAGGAAGGCCGCGCCCACCAGGAAGGCCGCGCCCACCAGGAAGGCCGCGCCCACCAGGAAGGCCGCGCCCACCAGGAAGGCCGCGCCCACCAGGAAGGCCGCGCCCACCAGGAAGGCCGCGCCCACCAGGAAGGCCGCGCCCACCAGGAAGGAGGTGACGCCGCCACGTTATGCGCCGCCTCCGGCTGCCGGCACGGCGCCGTCTCGCCCTACAGGCCTGGCTGTTCCCGCGGCTCGACGTGGTGGTGTCTACCCGCCAGCTCGAACTTCGGGTATCGAGCCCGCTAGGCGGGTCCGTGCACCCGGACCCCCTCCGGCCGTCCCGGTCGCTCGTGGCCCTGTCGGAGCGCCCGTCGCGAGGCAGACGTCCCCTGGCATCACCCGGCGGCGCCGGCCCCAACCGCCCACCGAGCGACGAGCGAGCGCGGCCGACATCACGGCACGGGCGCAACAGGGACAGGCCGCACACGCCCTGCGCTCTCGTCCTGTCATCCGGGCGGAGCGGGCCGGCGCCTCCGGGCCGGTTGACGATGCTCCTCAGCAGGGAACGAGGCGCAGAACCGCGCCGCTGTCAGTCCGACATCGCTGAGGCCGGCTCGTGCGATCGCGTTCTGAGTCGTACCCGGACTCGGCGTCTGCCGAATTGGTCGACGAGTTGCGAGCCATAGGGCTGCGTCACGGTCTCGACGCGCTGGGTGTGGCGTCTGCAGATCCCTTCGTCTCGACACGCCGAGACCTTGAGGCCCGCGGCGAGGCGGGCCTCCACGCGACGATGCACTTCACGTACGGCAACCCCGAACGAGCGACGACGCCGACGATGGCGTTGCCCGGCGCTCGGAGCCTTGTGGTTGCCGCCCGCTCCTATCGTGATGTCGACCCTCCGTACCCCGTGGGTCCTGCGGGCCAGGTTGCCCGATACGTCCGGCGGGACGACTACGGGGCGCTTCGCAGCGCCCTGAGCGCCATTGCGGACCGTCTGAAGGCCGGCGGTTGGCGCGCCCGCGTGCTCTGCGACGACAACGGGCTGGTCGATCGGGAGGCTGCCTACCGTGCGGGGCTGGGTTGGTACGGCAAGAATGCCAACCTCTTGATGGAGGGGAAAGGGTCGTGGTTCGTGCTCGGATCGGTGGTGACCGACGCCGAACTTCCGCCGGCGAAGGCTCGCGTGGAGGATGGATGCGCCTCGTGCACACGTTGCCTGGACGGATGCCCGACGGGAGCGATCGTCGCCCCCGGCGTGGTCGATGCGCGCCGTTGCCTGGCCTGGCTGCTGCAGGCCGACGGGGTCTTTCCGCTGCAGTGGCGCGAAGCGCTCGGCGGACGCATCTACGGCTGTGACGACTGTCAGGAGGTGTGTCCGGTGAACAGGCGTTCCGAGCGCGACGGCCCGGCGCATCCGGACACGGCGGACGCGGACACGGCGCACCAGGAAGGAGCCTTTGTGGATCTCGTGGCGATGTTGGAAGCGTCCGATGACGAGCTCGTGCGGCGTCACGGTCGTTGGTACATCCCCAAGCGACAGGCCCGATTTCTTCGACGGAACGCCCTCGTTGCGCTCGGCAACGTCGGCGACGGCGGTGACCTTCGGGTGAGCCGGGCGCTGTCGAGGGCACTGGGCCATGGTGATGCCCTGGTCCGCGGCCATGCCGTGTGGGCAGCCGCCCGTCTGGGTCGCCGTGACCTCTTCGATCGTGTCCTGGCGGACGAGCATGATCCCTTCGTGATCGAGGAGCTCGCGCTCGTCTCGTCGCAGGTGGGCGACGGGCGGACGGGCGACGGGCGGACGGGCGACCCGCGGTGACCCATCTCCTGGTGACCAATGACTTTCCTCCCAAGGTGGGGGGCATCCAGTCGTACCTGTGGGAGTTGTGGCGCCGACTGCCGGTCGACGAGTTCGTGGTGCTGACGACCCCCTACGACGGCGACCGGGCGTTCGACGCCCAACAGCCCTTCCGGGTCGAGCGCACGTCGCAGCGGGTTCTGCTGCCCACCCCGTCGCTGGTTCGCCGGATCGACTCGCTCGCGCACGAGATCGGTGCGACGTCGGTCGTGCTCGATCCGGCACTGCCTCTCGGGCTTGTCGGCCCTCGGCTCGCCTTGCCCTATCTTCTGGTGCTCCACGGCGCCGAGGTGACGCTTCCCGGCCGGCTTCCCGGGTCGCGCAGCCTGCTCCGTCACGTCCTGGAAGGTGCCTCCTCCATCATCGCCGCCGGGGGTTACCCGGAGGCGGAGGCTGTTCGCGCCGCGGGCCGGGCGCTTCCCGTCACCCAGGTTCCGCCCGGCGTGGACACCGCGTGGTTCCGTCCCCTCGGCGAGTCCGCCAGGATCGATGCCGCGCCGGCGCCTCGGGTTGCCGGTGGAGGGTCGTCTCGTGGTGAGCGTCAGTCGACTGGTGCCCCGCAAGGGCATGGACGTGCTGATCAGGGCAGCGGGTCGACTCCGGATGACCCGACCCGACCTCAACGTGGTGATCGCAGGCGAGGGCCGTGACCGCCATCGATTGGAGCGCCTCATCGATCGGACCGAGGCCCCGGTGCGCCTGTTGGGTCGGGTCGGGTTCGAGGATCTTCCCGATCTGTACGCGTGTGGCGATGTGTTCGCGATGCTCTGTCGCGACCGCTGGCTCGGGCTCGAACAGGAGGGCTTCGGCATCGTCTTTCTCGAGGCGGCGGCAGCGGGGGTGCCGAGCCTCGCGGGATGCGGCGGCGGCGCCCACGAGGCCGTTGTTCATGGGACGACGGGGCTGCTCGCGACCGACCCGAGCGATGTGGATGCGATCGTCGAATCCCTTGGAGCGCTCCTGGACGATCCCGAACGCCGCAGACGGTACGGCGAGGCCGCTCGCGCACGGGCCGAGGCCGAATATTCCTACGACCTCCTGGCTGAGCGCCTCCGGAAGGTGATCTGATCGGCCCGCGGCCAGGGCTTGATCGGCGCCCGATGGGGCGGTCCGCCGTGAACCGAGCCCAGTGTGCCGGTGGCGATTTTCGGACAGCCCATCGCGGGAGGGGTCGGGGTCATGTCAGAATGCATGGTGCTGTCCGTGAACGACGGCGGAGAACGGAGATGACGATGATCGAAGAGGCAACGGAACAGGTGGCTGTCGGCGCGACGCCGGAGGCCTGCTTCGCCGTCGTCGTCGATTTCGAGCGTTACCCCGAATGGGCTCTGGACGTGAAGCGCGCCGAGGTTCTCGAGCGTGACGAGCAGGGCAGGGGCGTACAGGTCTCCTTCCAGGCGGCGGCGATGGGTCACAGCGCGCACTACGTGCTTGCCTATGACTACTCCCAGGCCCCTTCCCGCATCGTGTGGACCCTGAAGGCCGGCGACATCGTGCGCCGCCTCGACGGCGAGTACCGCTTCGACGCCGGGGCCGAACCGGGCGCCACCGCAGTGACCTACCGCCTTGCCATCGAGCTGGCGGTTCCGCTACCGGGATTTCTCAAGCGTCGCGCCGAGGGCAAGATCGTCACCACCGCGCTCGATGAGCTGAAGCGACGGTGCGAAGAGGTCGGCCTTGCCGACTGATTCGAGCCAACCGAACGGTCGGGCCGAACCTGTCGCAGCGGCGGTGGCCCATCTGCACACCGCAACGCGTTCGATGATTGCCGCCGCACGCGCCTTTCTGGATGCGGCGGAGGCCCTGGTGGAGACGCCCGGCATCTTTGCCACCGAATCTGCACCACAGCCGGATCGAGACGAGGAGGATTCATGACCACGATCACCCAGGATGACCTTCGTGCGTTGGCCGCCTTTCAGGGCGATGGCCATCCGGTGACCTCCTGTTACCTCGACGTTGACGGAAGTCGCCTGACCAGGCGCCGCGACGTGGCCGATCAACTCGCCCGACTGTTGCGTGAGGGCCGGGCAAGGGCAGACGGGCGAGGCTCGGTGATCGAGGACCTGCGTTTGATCGAGGAATACGTGAAGGGCGGCATCGATCGTTCCAGAACGCGAGGTCTCGCCTTCTTTTCGAGCTCCGCCACCCACTTTTGGCGGGTCGTCGAGCTGCCGGTTCCGGTGCAGAACCAGCTCGTCGTCAACCAGTCGCCGGCGATTCGTCAGCTCGAGGCGATCCTTGACGAGTACGAGCCGTTCGCCGTGTTGCTGGTCGATCGTCAGCGCGCCCGGCTCGTGGTGTTCGATCTCGGTGAGATCGTCGAGGTGCGCGAGTTGTTCGAACAACTTCCCCGCGGTGACGACGTCATCCGCGGTCTCGATCGTGGACGGGTAAGGGATCACGTCGACGAGCTTGGGCACCAACATCTGCGTCACGCGGCGAAGGTTGCCTTCGACGTCCTGCGGGATCGACCTTTCGGCCGGATCATCGTTGCGGCGACCGACGACGTGGCCTCCGAGCTCGAGCCGCTGCTGCATCCCTACCTGAGGGAGCGGCTCGAAGCACGCTGCGCCCTGCCGGTGAACGCGTCGCTCGACGAGATTCGCTCCGCAGCGCTGGTCGTCGAGGCTGCGGTCGAGCGTCGCAAGGAGCGCGAGTTGGTGGACAAGCTTCGTGAGGCCGTGGGGTCGGGCAATCGCGGTGTCGCAGGCCTGGTACCTACGCTCGAAGCGCTCGCACAGCGGCGTGTCGACACGCTGTTGATCTCCGACAACTTCACCGTGGCCGGTTGGCGCTGCAGCTCATGCCGGATGGTCGCGGCGGTCGGTCGTACGTGTGTGTTGTGCGAGGCCGAGATGCATCAGGTCGACGATGTCGTCGAGGAGGCGATCGAGGAAGCACAGCTCCAGTCCTGTCGGGTCGAGATCTGCGCCGAGTGCGCCGATCTCGATGTGCTCGGCGGCATCGGCGCACTGCTGCGTTACTGAGGTCGCATGCTTGTCGGCCTGGACGTGGGGGGCACGAAGATCCTGGGCGTTGCCCTCGGCGAGAGCCGAGAGGTGATCGCCCTGCAACGGCGGGACACGCCTCAGGCCGGCGACGCGGATGCACTCGTGGCCTCCCTGGCCGAGGTGGTCGAGTCACTAGGTGACGACATCGGCCGAACGGCATCACGGTCGCCGACCATCGGTGTCGGCCTGCCCGGCCTGGTCGATCGCTCGGGACGCCTGCAGTTCGCCCCCAACCTGGCGGGGCTGCGTGACGCCGACCTCGGTTCCAGACTCGCAGCGGCAACAGGCGCCGGTGTGGTGCGAGCCGACAACGACGCCACATGCGCCATGAGAGCAGAGTACGCCGTCGGCGCCGCCGTCGGCGCCGACCACGTCCTTCTCGTCACCCTGGGTACGGGTATCGGCGGGGGGCTCGTGCTCGATGGCAGGGTCATGCGTGGCGCCTGGGGCTTTGCCGGTGAGATCGGCCACATGGTCGTCGATGCGGACGGCATCGTCTGTGTGTGCGGACGCCGTGGTTGCTGGGAGCAATATGCGTCGGGCAACGCGCTGGGACGAATGGGGCGCGAGGCGGCCGAGCAGGGAATCGGCGCGTCCTGGGTGGCGCTCGCCGGGGGCTCGATCATCGACGTCCGCGGTGAGCACGTGACGGCCGCGGCGACCGATGGCGACCCGGAGGCGCGTGCCCTGGTGAAGCGCTTTGCCGACTGGTTCGCCGTCGGGCTTGCCAATCTGGTCGACATCCTCGACGTGGAGCGCTGCGTGGTCGGTGGGGGTTTGGTGGCAGCGGGCGACACCTTGCTCGAACCGATTCGAAGCTCGTTCGCCATCCGATTGTTGGCGGCGAGCCACCGGCCCGCGGTTGCGATCGTGCCCGCTCAGCTCGGCGACCGGGCTGGGGCCATCGGCGCTGCGCTCCTGGCCGCCGAGGCTTCTCCGTCAACACCGGGCTTGTAGCATCGGCCGATGGAATTTCGTCGCATCGGCTCGCTGCCTCCGTATGTGTTCACGATCATCGATGGACTGAAGAAAGAGGCACGCCGAGCGGGCGAGGACGTCATCGATCTCGGGTTCGGCAACCCCGACATCCCCTCGCCTGCCATCGCCGTCGAGAAGCTGGCAGAGGCCGCTCACAACGCCCGCAATCATCGCTACTCCGCCAGCCGGGGCATCCCCAGGCTCCGGGAGGCCTTCGCGGCACTCTACGAGCGCAAGTTCGGGGTTCTCCTCGATCCCGAGACCGAGGTCATCAGCACCATTGGCGCCAAGGAGGGGTTCAGTCATCTCATGTGGGTGCTGCTCCAGCCCGGTGACGCAGCGCTGGTGCCCTCACCTTCGTATCCGATCCACATCTACGGGCCGCTCTTTGCGGGCGCCGAGGTTCGCGAGATCCCCCTCGGTACGACCGGTGAGGACTTTTTCGATGCCCTCGTGGAACGTTACGAGTACTCCTGGCCGAAGCCGCGGGTGATCGTGCTGTCGTTTCCGCACAACCCCACCACCACCTGCGTCGACCTGGCATTCATGCAACGTGTGGTCGATTTCGCCCGCGAGCGCGAGACCATCGTGGTGCACGACTTCGCCTACGCCGATGTCGGCTTCGACGGCTGGCGGCCTCCTTCGATCCTGCAGGCCGAGGGAGCGAAGGACGTTGCCGTTGAGTTGTACTCCATGACGAAGTCCTTCTCGATGGCGGGTTGGCGCATGGCCTTCATGGCGGGCAACCCCGAGGTGATCGCCGCCCTCGCCAAGTTGAAGAGCTATCTCGACTACGGCACGTTCCAGCCCATTCAGATCGCCGCGACGGTCACCATGAACGAGGCTCCGGAGTATCCCGATGAGGTTTGTGCCATCTACCAGCGCCGCCGTGACGTGTTGTGCGAGGGCCTCGCCCGGATCGGCTGGGATGTCGCGCCCCCCAAGGGAACCATGTTCCTCTGGGCACCGATCCCGAGCGCCTATGAGGAGATGGGCTCGGTGGAGTTCGCGTCACACCTCGTCACCCAGGCGCACGTTGCCACCTCCCCGGGCGTGGGTTTCGGCCCAGGCGGCGAGGGCTTCGTTCGTTTCGCCCTCATCGAGAACGAGCAGCGCACCACCCAGGCGGTCCGCAACCTGCGACGGGTCCTCACCAAGCTCTGATCGCATCGAGGGTCCACGCAGCGGATTGGCCGCCTCGGTACCATCTCGTCCATGAGCGATGTCAGCGGGGGAATGGACCAACAGCCAACAGGTGAGGGGGAGGTTCCTTCGCCGTGGGCGAACCCTTCGTCCGCACCGGGAGCCGAGCCGGGGCCAGCCGCGTCCGATGTGCCCGGAGCACCGGGAGCCGAGCCGGGAGCGCAGCCGGGGCCACCCGCGTCCGATGTGCCCGGAGCGCCGGGGGCGGTTCCCACAGGGTGGTCGACGACGCCCTCGGCCGGCGGCGACCCGCCCGCCCCTACGGTCGGCAGTGGAAAGGGCAGGGGTGGCAAGGTCCTCCTTATCGTAGTGGCTCTGATCGTGGTGATCGGAGGAGGGGTGGCTGCGGCTCTGGTCCTCGGTGGGGACGACGAGCCGAGCGCCGCCGAGCTCTTTGCAGCGTCGAAGAAGTTTGTCGCCCAGGCCAGGACCGCCACGGTCAGCGGCTCAGGCACCGTTGAGACCGGTGATCTGGGTCAGGCCCCGGGCGGGGGCGACAAGGCAGGCGAATCGGGCACCTCCGTCGTTCAGCGTCTGAAGCTCAAGGGACAGGTGGCGTGGCCCGATCGTTCGCTGATGCGTCTGGACCTTGGTTCCGGCGGAGTCACCGAGGCACTGGTGGTCGCCGGTGATGTCTACTCGCGGCAGGCAGAAAAGGCAGCGGGTCTGGACGACGTGTTGTGGGCGAAGCATGAGCTTCCTCCAGGTGTGGTGAATCCCGACCACGGGGGTCCCATCCTCGACCCGAATGACCCGAGCAGCGGAGGGCCCTTGGCTCTCGCTGAGCTCCTGGCGGTGGCCAAGGCGCCGAAGACCGTCACCCGAGACGGCTCCGCCTACGTGTTGGCGCTCGACCTCGACCCGAAGGACGTGTTGCCCGACCCGGAGCAAACGGGGGTGGCGTTCGACCGGATGACCCTTTCCCTGCGAACCGAGAGGGACGGAACGATCCTCGGCTACACCCTGGTCCAACGGGGTGATTCGGTGCATTCCGACATCACCGTCAACTTCGTGTGGGGAGTGAAGGTCTCCATCGAGGCCCCCGGCGTCGGATGAGCTCGACGCCACGCCACAGGTGAACGAGGAGGCAATTGATGCGTTCGACGCCTCACCGGTGCTCGTGCCTGCGGCCATCCCTTCCGGCTGGCTCCTGACGCTGGCGGATGTGGCGCCGGCCGACGAGACCGCAGAGGGGTGTGAGGAGGTGACCATCGACTACGAGAGCTCCGGGGACTCCGAGGGCGGGTACCTCTACCTCTTCGTGTTCGACACCGATTGCGAGGGCCTCGATCTGGTGCCACCGCCGGGCGCCGAGGACTTCCGACCCGGCAGGGCAGACGAGGGCTACGTCGTGGGGAGTCCCGAAGATGGCTGGCTCGCCCAGTTCGTGGTCGATGGAACGGTGATCCAGGCCGACACCGATCTCGATCCCCGGGAGCTCGCGCAGGTGATGGAACGGTTGGTCGTCTTCGATCCCGGGCAACCGCCGGGCGAGATCGAAGGGATCGGGATCGCCACCCAGGTGGGGTGACGGGCTGGTGGGGATTCAGCGAACCGTGGTGTGGGGTAGAGCCGAGGACAGGATCTTGTCCTGACCGAGGAGTCCCCCGAGGCAGAATGCCACTGCATCGTCGGCGATGTCGCTTCCCCTGCCGCCTCGTTCGTGGATGAAGACCCTGGTGAGCTGATTCGTGACGCCGAGGATGGCGTGGGTCAACAGCTCGGGGTCGCCGTGGCGAATCCGACCTTGTTCCATCCCCATCTCAACCTGGCGAGCCACATCGGCAACGGCGATCTCCTGACCGTGGCGCAGAGCCGGACCGAACCGTTCCTCGCCCACGGCGAATTCGAGGAGCGCGAACAGGTTGCGATGGGCATCGAGCCAGACGAGGGACGAACGGATCCCGACCTCGATTCGGTGGACCGGGTCGGGTTCGTCGGCGATTGCCTCCTGTTGGGCCTTTCGCAGCTCGACCATGGCCTCACGCAGGATCTCGAGGAAGAGCTCTTCCTTGGACGAGAAGTACCAGTAGAAGACGCCCTTTCCGACGCCGACTCCTTCGATGATGTCGGTGACCGACGTCGAATGGTACCCACGTGTGGCAAATCGCTCTGCGGCAAAGTCCAGAAGCTGGCGGCGACGCTCGCGACCACGGGCAGTGAGTCGGCGTTCCATGCCGGGAACCTAGGTGTTCTTGACCGAACGGTCAAGAACAGCGATCCATTCGTCGGCGTTCAAACGGTGCATTCGTGAATCGGTAATGGTGCGTTCATCTTGGCGCCTTAGCCTGAAACGATGGAAACCTATGTGGTCCGAGTCTGGCTGCCCGATCGGCCCGGTGCGTTGGGCCAGGTGGCGAGCCGCATCGGAGCAGTTCGGGGCGACGTTGTCGGCATCGACATCCTCGAGCGCGACGGCGGTCAGGCGATCGACGAGTTGATCGTCGAGTTGCCCGACGACACGCTGATCGACCTGCTGGTGGCCGAGATCACCGCCGTCGACGGGGTCGCGGTCGAGGACATTCGCCCTGCCCCGAGGGGCCCCCATGATCCGCGTCTCGACGCCCTGGAGGCCGCGGCTCTCCTGGTTGGCGCGAAATCGGTGGACGAGTTGACCCAGTCCTTGGTGCAGCACACGCAGACCGACTTCACCGCTGCCTGGGTTGTCGTGTTGACGCACGCGACGCTCGACACCGCAGAGATTCGAGTGAGCGTCGGCGAACACCCGACGGCGCGTTGGTTGGCGGCCTTCACCGAGGGAAGTCGGATGTCGAACAACCCGGAGATGATCCACACGGGTCCGGACGATGTTGCCTGGGCGGCCCTGCCACACGCCGGCCTGAGTTTGATCCTCGGTCGTCAGGGCCCTCCGTTTCGTGCCCGCGAGCGTCGCCAGATCGCTGTCCTTGCCCGCATCGCCGATGCCCGCTGGCCCGAGGTTGCCGTCGAGGTTGCGGATCAGTCGGCGGGTGGTTGAACGACCTCGACCTGAACGTCGGCGACCCCGGCCGAGACGGTTCCGAGGGCACTGGCGACACCGTGACTCAGATCGAGCACGCGTCCCGCGACGTAGGGCCCACGGTCGTTGACCAGCGCCATGACGGTCGTCGGGCCGTGGGTGATCAGAAGGATGGTTCCGAAGGGGAGGTTGCGGTGGGCCACCGTCCAGCCCTCCTGATCGAAGATCGCTCCGCTCGCGGTCGTCGCGCCGTCGAAGCCCGGTCCATACCACGAGGCGGGACCTGCAAAGGACTGGCCGGTCGGGGTGAAACCCGGGGGTAGACCCTCGACAACGCCGAAGGGGTGGGCTGCAAGCAGAGCCGCCTGCTGTTCGGTGGCCATGCGATGGCGTTCGCCGCCTCTCGGTCCCGGCGGTGGGCCCACTTCGCTCTGATTGCGGGCCGCCTCCCGAGCGGCCTGGCGTGCCTGGGCGTTCCGTTTCGCCTCCTCGGCGAGCTCCTCGTTCTGCTGGCGTGCGATGGTGTTCTCGAGCTCATTGCGCATCGCGTTGAGCTCCTCGGTTGCCCGCAGCGAGGCTCCGGCCTCGGCCTCGGCCTTTCGCTTCTCGTCCTCCGCTTCGCTCTGGGCCTCGGACAGCCGGTCGAGAACCGAGTCATCGATGTTGCCGACGATCTGGTTCCACATGCGTTCTCGGGGAAGCTCCTCGGCGTCCACGCCGTTGACCATCCGGATGTAGGAGGCGACGGCGTGATCGGTCAAGATCTCCTTGGCCCATCGGACCTGGCTGTTGGCCTCGGCGAGGCGAAGCTGCGCGGCCACGAAGCGGGCCTGGGATGCCTCGGCGCCATCGGTGAGCACGGCGATGCGCCGAAGCAATTGGTTGCGCTGCGTCTGCAACTCCCCGGTCGTGGTGGGCGCCAACTGGGCATGAGCGGGAACCGAGAGGGCAAACGCAGCGGTTGTGAGACAAATCACGATCCCGAGAGCGCGTCTGGTCACTAGGCTCATTCGGAACTGCCCGAACCATGGAGGTGCCTGCCCCCGATGAAAGTTGGAATCCTCACCGGAGGTGGTGACTGCCCGGGCCTGAATGCGGTGATTCGCGCCGTGGTTCGCAAAGGGGAGAGGGTCCACGGGGATCGCTTCGTCGGCTTTCTCGACGGGTGGCAGGGTGTGATCGAACAACGACATGTGCCTCTTAACATCGAACGGCTTCGGGGCACCCTCCCGAGGGGGGGCACGATCATCGGCACCTCACGGGCCAATCCCTTCAACCTAGATGGCGGTTTCGAGAGATGCCAGACGACCCTCGAGGAGTTGAGCATCGACGCGGTCGTCTCCATCGGGGGTGAGGGCACGATGGGGATCACCCGGGAGATGGCGGCAGCGGGGATCCCTGTTGTCGGGGTGCCGAAGACCATCGACAACGACATTCCCGCCACGGAGGTGACGTTCGGCTTTCACACCGCCGTGCAGATCGCGACCGAGGCCATCGACCGTCTGCACACCACCGCGGAGTCCCACGACCGGGTGATGGTGGTTGAGGTGATGGGCAGACATGCAGGCCATATCGCCCTGTACGCAGGCATTGCAGGGGGAGCGGCGCAGATTCTCATCCCCGAGGAACCCTTCGACGTCGACGCGGTGTGCGCCGCACTGACCCGGCGTCATCAGAAGGGCCGATTCGCCTCCATCGTCGTGGTGGCAGAGGGGGCCTTGCCCAAGCCCGGAACCATCGAGCTCGCCGATCCCGGGGTTGACGAGTTCGGCCACATCCGCCTCGGCGGCATCGCCAATGTGCTGGCCCCCGAGATCGAGAGTCGGACCGGTTTTGAGACCCGGGTCACGATCCTGGGCCACATCCAGAGGGGGGGCACCCCCTCGGCCTACGACCGGGTTCTCTCGACGCGTTTTGGGATCGCGGCGATCGACGCGGTCCACGACGGCGCCTTCGGCCAGATGGTGGCCATCCGATGTGACAAGGTGGTGATGGTCCCGCTCGAGGACGTTCGTGGCCTCAAGACCGTTGACCCGCAGCTCTTTCACGAGGTCGCCGAGGTGTTCTTCAGCTGAGAGCGCCGACCGGAGCCGACTCGCACCGATTCGGGACACCGGCCATGATCGTTCCATGCCATTCGCCTTGCTTTTCCGCGACCTTCACGTTGGATGGGCATGGATCGTCATCATCGGCAACGGGCTTGCCGGGCTGTGGGCCCTCGCAGCGATCAGGCTGCCCGGGCTGCGCACCCGCGCGCTGTGGTGGTTCACCCTTGGGGCCGAGCTCTCGATCTTCATCCAGGTCACGATGGGCGTGGCCCTGACGGCGGGCGAGGGCATCGAGCCCGCACCTTTCCACATGTTCTACGGCTTCGTGGCGATCATCGCCGTCGGCATCATCTATTCGTATCGACAGCAGCTCGAGCACCGGCTCCATCTGCTGTACGGGTTGGGTGGCCTCTTCCTGATGGGCCTCGGCATTCGGGCAATGCTCAAGGGCTCGGCATAACCCCCGAGCGACCTCAGGCTGTCACCTTCTCAGAGGTTGACGACCGTGCAGGTCAGCGTCCGGGTGATGCCGTCGATGAGCTGCACCTTGCTGACCACCATCTTGCCGAGGTCGTCCAGAGTGCCGGCCTCCGCCTTGGCGATGACATCGTAGGGTCCGGTCACGTCCTCGCAGGAGACGACACCATCGATGGCATCGACCTCCCGGGCAACGGCTGCGGCTTTGCCAACTTCGGTTTGAATCAAGATGTAGGCGCTGACCACCGGGAACCTCCTCGAACGGAAATGGTGCGCGTATCGTATCGGGCCCCACGCCACGGCGTCGGCTTGTAGGTCGCCGTTTCCTGATCCTCGGCAGGATCTGCGCTCTCGACGTCGAAGGTTTGGGAGTGATGAGTGTCGCCGAGGCCCACGCGCAGGTGAACCGGCAGATCGATGACCTCCTGGCGACGATCTATCTGGTGCGTGACAACCACGAGTTGGTCGAGCGCCTTTTCGAGCAGCTCGTGAATGACCTGGTGGAGCTGACCTTTCTCGAGACGCACCTGGCTTTCGAAGGGGGCGTGATCGATCTGCGCGATTTCCAGGAGGAGATCGCGACCCTGACTCGCCAGTGCCAGGCGATGGGGCTTCCCCATCAGTCCTGATGCGGGTCGTAAGGGTGGTTGACCGTGCGCGGCGTTGATCGAGGTCCGACGGTGTATCAACGGGCGGGTCGGCAGCTCTCCATTTCATACACGGGACGGTACGCCTCGAGTGTCGGCCATCAGATCGGTGGTGGTGATCAGGATGCGTCATGAAGGGGTAGGCATGCAGCTTCTGGAAGCGCCCTCACCCATGGCCGGCACGGCGGTTGCGACCCCATACGCTGTTCCCATGTTGCAAGGGGAACAGGAGCCGGCCAACCTCCGCCGGCGTCTGGTGTTGATCGACGTGGTGACCGCCTTTCTCGGCTGGATGACGGTCGAAGCGGTGTGGATCAAGGTGTTCGATGAAGGCGCCTGGGTGGACGCAGGGCTCTTTGCCGCAGCGATGGCCGCCGTCACGGTCCTGCTCTCGAACTGGCAGAAGCTCTACCTGGCCCGTGTCTCGAGTGTGCGCGCCGACGAGGTGACCAGGCTGGTTCGCCTCAGCGTGGTGGCGTTGCTGATCGCCTATGGCCTGGATCGTTGGATCGGCGTCGAGACCTCGTTCATGCGCGTCGCCGGGGGCAGCGGGCTCTCCCTCTGGATGCTCCTGGTCGCCCGCGGCCAATTCGGTCACTGGTTGCAGGGGGCGCGGGTCAAGGGCCGCTTCATGCGTCCGATCGTGGTCGTCGGGGGAGACGAGGAGGCGCGACGACTGACGCAGCTCTTCCTCGTCCATCCCGAGATGGGCTACGCCCCGGTCGGCTATGTGGGTGACGAGGGGGATCAGGAGACCATGGGCCTTCCCTGCCTCGGGAAGTTGGTTGACGCGACACTTGCGGCCGAGAGGGTCGGCGCATCGGGGATCGTGATGGCCGCAACGGCGATGAACTCCTCCGAGGTCAACGACATCGTTCGCTCTGCCCAACTCCGCCAACTCCACGTGCACTTCTCCACCGGCCTGGCCGGCTTCGACTATCGGCGCATCCGTGCCCTGCCGGTTGCGCGTGAACCCCTTTTCTACATCGAGCCGTTCTCGTTGACCCGGGGTCAGGAGATCGCCAAGCGGGCTCTCGACCTTGTTTCGGCGACAGGGGTTCTGATCATGAGCTCACCGCTGTTCGCGGCGGCTGCCGTGGCGATCAAGCTGTCCGACCGTGGGCCGGTGCTCTTTCGGCAGGTCCGGGTCGGTCAGGACGGCAGGTCGATCGTGGTCTTCAAGTTGCGCACGATGGTCGTCGACGCCGAGGCAAAGCGCGCGGAGCTGCAGGCGCACAACCAACGGAGCGGGCCCTTGTTCAAGGCTGACGGGGTCGATCCCCGGGTGACCAGGGTGGGGCGTTTCCTGCGCGCTTCGAGCCTGGACGAGCTGCCGCAGTTGATCAACGTGCTGCAGGGCAGGATGAGCATGGTGGGCCCTCGCCCGGCGCTGCCCGATGAGGTGGCGCAGTTCGACGATGCATTGCTCGATCGGCTTCAGGTCAAGCCCGGGGTGACGGGATTGTGGCAGTTGGAGGCGCGGGACAATCCGTCGTTTCACGCCTACCGACGACTCGACCTGTTCTACGTCGAGAACTGGTCGTTGCTTCTCGACCTGACGGTGCTGTTGGGGACTGCCCGTTCGGTTGTCCAGCGTGGCCTGCGTCTGGCGTTGAACAAGGACAGCTCAACGCCCGAGAGCTAGTCGGCCAGGCGCTTTTCGAGTGCCTGCAGCTCGTCGCGAAGCTCCGCCGGGAGGCGCTCGCCAACCTCGGCGAAGTGGCTCTCGATCAACGGCAACTCGTCACGCCATTCGCTCTCGTCGACGGCGAGGATCTTGACGATCCGCTTCTCGTCGAGGTCGAGGCCGTCGAGGTCGAGCGTGCCGAGAGCGGGAACGAGGCCAACCGGCGTTTCGACGGCCTCGACGGTGCCCTCGATCCGTCCGATGATCCACTTGAGGACCCGGGCGTTCTCCCCGTAGCCGGGCCACAGGAACTTGCCCTGTTCGTCCTTGCGGAACCAGTTGACCCAGAACATCTTCGGCAGCTCGGCCCCTTCGGTCTCACCGACACGGAGCCAATGCGCGAAGTAGTCGCCGACGTTGTAACCGAGGAATGGTCGCATGGCGAAGGGGTCGAATCGCACCTCGCCCACGGTGCCGGCGGCAGCAGCGGTCTTCTCCGAGCTCATGATCGAGCCGAGGAAGACGCCGTGGCGCCACGAGTTCGCCTCGGTCACGAGGGGAATGGTGGTTGCCCGCCGCCCGCCGAAGAGGATCGCCGAGATGGGGACGCCTGCGGGGTCCTCCCATTCGGGGGCGATGGACGGACACTGCGATGCGGGGACGGTGAATCGGGCATTTGGATGAGCGGCAGGGGTCGTCGATTCCGGCGTCCAGACCTCGCCGAGCCAGTCGATCAGGCGGGGGGGCGGGGGCTTGGAGAGCTCTTCCCACCAGACGTCTCCCTCGGGCGTCTCGGCGCAGTTGGTGAAGACGCAGTTCTCCTGCAGGGTGGCGATGGCATTGGGGTTCGTCTTCATGGAGGTGCCCGGAGCGACACCGAAGAAGCCGGCCTCGGGGTTGATGGCACGTAGCCGGCCGTCGGGGCCGAACTTCATCCAGGCGATGTCGTCGCCGATGGTCTCGATCTTCCAGCCGGGAAGTGTCGGGATCATCATCGCCATGTTGGTCTTGCCGCATGCCGACGGGAACGCGGCGGCGACGTAGCGCTTCTCGCCGTCGGGGGGGGTCACGCCGAGGATGAGCATGTGCTCGGCGAGCCAGCCCTGGTCTCGGGCCATCGACGAGGCGATCCGCAGGGCGAAGCACTTCTTGCCGAGCAGGGCATTGCCCCCGTAGCCCGAGCCGAACGACCAGATCTCCCTCGACTCGGGGAAGTGAACGATGTACTTGTTGTCGGCGTTGCAGGGCCACGCCACGTCGGGCCGCCCGGGCTCGAGCGGGGCTCCCACGGAATGCAGGCAAGGGACGAAGACCCCGTCACCCAACTCGTCGAGGACGGTCGAGCCCATCCTGGTCATGAGCTTCATGTTCACGACGACATAGGGGGAGTCGGTGAGCTCGACGCCGATGTGGGAGATGGGCGAGCCCAGCGGGCCCATCGAGAAAGGGACGACGTACATGGTGCGTCCACGCATCGAGCCGGCGAAGAGGCCATTCAGGGTGGAGCGCATCTCGGCGGGATCGCGCCAGTTGTTGGTGACACCGGCGTCGATCTCCTCGGCGGAGCAGATGAAGGTGCGGTCCTCGACGCGCGCGACGTCGTCGGGGTTCGAGCGGGCAAGGAAGCTGTTGGGTCGCTTCTCGTGGTCCAACCTCACGAAGGTTCCCGCGTCCACCAGCAGATCGCACATGCGTGCGTACTCGTCCTCGGAGCCGTCGCACCACTCGATGGCATCGGGTTCGCAGAGGGCGGCGACCTGTTGGACCCAGGACAGGAGCTTGGCATTCGATGTCGGCGGTGTGGTGCTCAAGTTGTACTCCTCAATGTCCAGAATGGGAAGCGAATTCCCCGGTTACGGTTCCCCCCGTGGTGCCCTCGAGTTGCGCGTCCTGCCCCAGCATGTGGACCTATTCCCCGGTGGGGATCGCCACCCCTGCGGAGGTGAAGCCGGGGGTGCCCATGTCGACCTCGGAGCCAAGGTGGATGTGGGACGCCAGCCCCTGGTCGTCGAGGTTGAACACCACTCGCTGACCTTGGCGCAACATGCGAAAGACCGACCCCTCCAGAGCGGCGGGGGCGAGGTCGTAATCGAGCAGATCGCTGTCGCACATGATCGTGCCCTGCCGGGTGCCGGGATCGTAGGCCTTGACGACGCCTTGTTTGGTGAGACTGTCCACGGCCTGTCCCCTCTCGTTACGATGCGTTCATGGAGAATATCGGAGCCCACTCCTGAGCAACGAGTCGGCTTGGATCGCCGATCTCACCCGGCGCCTGCCGGGACCACCCTCCGGCCAGGTCTGGGTCGGCGATGACGCCGCCGTCGTCGAGGCTCCGGCGGGTGTGCTGTTGTTGGCGGCCGACACGCTCGTCGAGGGGGTGCACGCCGACCTTGGTGTCACGACGCCGGCCGATCTGGGCTGGAAGGCCCTGGCCGTCAACGTCAGTGACCTTGCCGCGATGGGTGGGTGCCCACTCCATGCGCTCGTGACCGTCGTGGTGCCTCGGGGACGTGGAGCTGATCTCGATGGGCTCTACGAGGGCCTGGAGCAGGCAGCTCGGATGTTCGGCTGCCCCATCGTGGGCGGCGACCTTTCCGGTGGGCCGGCTCTCGTGGTGACCGTGGCCGTGACCGGGACCGTCGCCGACGGGGGACCCGGGCCGGTGCTCCGCAGCGGGGCGAGGCCCGGTGATCGCCTCATGGTGACGGGCCCGTTGGGGGCGGCCGCTGCCGGATTGAGGATGTTGCGCGCCGAAGCGGGGAAGTCGCCGTGCGAGGCGTCGGGCGGCCACGCTCCTGGCTCCCCATCTCCCGAGGAGGTCGCGTCGGCCGTTGACGCCCATCGCCGCCCGACGCCTCGCACGGCGAACGGCTCGGCGGCTCGACATGCGGGCGCAAGCGCCATGCTCGACCTCTCGGATGGCCTGGCCATGGATCTCCGCCGCCTTGGCGAGGCATCGGGCGTGGGGGCGGTCCTCGACGAGGTCCCGGTGGCGCCGGGGGCGACCTTCGACGAGGCGATCGCCGGCGGTGACGACTACGAGTTGCTGATCGCCGTTCCCGACCCCGACCGCCTGGAGGAGGGCTTTCGATCGGCCGGCCTTCCGCCGCCGTTGCTGATCGGGACGTGCACCTCGGAGCGCGGAGACTATCGGTTGGGGGCAGGGGAGCTCCCTCCGGGCGGATGGGATCATCAGTGGTGAACAGCTTGATGGTGAAAAGCTTGATGGTGAACAGCCCGTGGTTGTGAACAGGCCGTGGTTGTGAACAGGCCGTGGTTGTGAACAGGCCGGCGCAGGACAGGAGCGGACGACGCCCGGTCGCCCTGACGATCGCGGGGACCGATTCAGGTGGGGGAGCCGGCGTGGTCGCCGACCTCAAGACCTTCGAGGCCCATGGGGTCTGGGGCTCCTGCGCCGTCGTCGCGGTGACCGCCCAGAACACGATCGGCGTTCACGACGTCGGCCTGCTGCCCCCTTCCCTCGTGCGGGCTCAGATAGCGGCCGTTGCCGGTGACATCGGCTTCGACGCCGCCAAGTGCGGGATGCTGGGTTCGGCCGAGCTGGTCGAATGCGTCGCCGAAGCGCTGGCGGAGGTCGGCCCGGTGCCCTTGGTGGTCGACCCGGTCCTGATCTCCAAGCACGGCGACCGTCTCCTGAGCGAGGATGCCGTGGTGGTGATGCGAGCCCGTCTGTTGCCACTGGCGGCCGTGGTGACACCGAACCTTCCCGAGGCCGAGGCGCTGACGGGCATCGAGGTCGATGATCGAGGCGCCATGGTCGAGGCGGCGCGCCGGATCGCCGCCATGGGGCCCCGGGTGGTCTTCGTGAAGGGCGGCCACCTGGCGGGACCGGATTCTCCGGACCTCGTTTGGGCGGACGGTGAGGGGACATGGCTTGAATCACCGCGGATTCCGGGTCGCCACACCCATGGGACCGGATGTGTCGTCTCCGCCGCGATCTGCGCAGAGCTGGCCCTCGGCATGGACCCGGTGGACGCCTGCGTCGCGGCAAAGCACTTCATCAGCCACGCCATCGCTGCGGGCGTCGATCTGGGCAGCGGCATCGGCCCGGTCGACCCTGGTTGGCAACGCATCTCCCGGTCGTAGCTCGGCACTTGCTGTCCTGCTGAAAAGCTTGACGGCTCTCGGATCCCATGCAAGGCTCGGCCCTGAAGCGGGCAGCTGGGTTTGCTTTGGCTTGGGGATATTTCAGCCGCTTCGTCTCTGTCCATCGCACGATAAGGAGCACGATGAAACACACACACACACACACACGGGTACCTAGTGCCCTGACAACAGGGGCACGTCCTGTGGGGGCTGGTCGAGCGCCGCGGTGGTTCCGAAGGAGAGCGAAGCGCCGGACGGTCGTCAGCCTTTCCGAAAGCGATGTTGGCAACGGCGGCTGTCGCATCGATTGCCTCCTCAGTATCTCCAGCGGTTGGGCAATCGAGCCGTGAAGGCGATACTCCGACTTCCCGGCCCAATGCGGTGAGGAACCTCGATTTGCCCTTGGTGGAAACTGTGCGGGTCTCGGCGGTTGATGATCAGCCGGCAGTAGGCGCTGAGGTCGTTGTTTATGTGAGGCCTGCTTATGCCAAACAAAACGACCTCGTTGAATTGACAAGGGCTGTCGTTGGATCGGATGGGGTCGCCATTCTCAGGGGCATCCCCTCGATGGCTGCACGTAGGCTGTTCGACAAGGGGCGCGCCGACCTCGTGTTCATAGCCTCCCAAGATGGGCAGGTGGCCTTGCCTCAGATGGTGACCGCCGAGTACACCCAGGATGCAGGTTCGCCTTCCGGCCAATGGAAACTCCTCAAGGTAGACGCGCCATTGGGTGGCGACGGTCTTGTAAGTACCGCCGGCGCACAGCAGCCTCACTTCAAGCTCGGCCCGGTCGGAGGCGTCAACGCTGGTGGAGACGTCTCAGTGGCCGTCTCGGCTCCTACGTGTTATACCCAATTAACCAAATACAACACCATTTACATTGGTTCAACCCCTACGCAGGTCGGCCACCATCAAATTGCCAAGGATGCAATATTCTGGAACTCAAATATCATTTATTCAACCACCAAGACAAGTACTCGTGATACGGCGTCTTCTTGGACAGTGGGCGCCGGTGGTCTCAGTTTTGGCAAAAATGGCACGCGGACGATGTCATCCGCAATTGGAGTCGAAGCTGCGGGAAATGTTCAGGGTCAGAACAGCACCGCAACGAACCGGAAACAGGTAATCAACACGGCCCATCGTTACGATGAATACCGCTGCTGGACAAGCACTTCTACGCCTCCGGCTAGTGTCGGAAATTGGCCGGTTGTTGCCGCGGTAACCATCCCTGGTGAATGGCAGAACAGTTTTGCTCAGACCAATGAGGATGGAGGAATTCAGGCCTGCCCCGCTGGCAATTCAGGTCTCCATGCGCCCGGGTACTTTTCAGAGGCAGGGTACCTCAAGCTACACCCTTGGAGGATCCTTTACAGTCAATGCATCGATCAATGGGAAATCTGGGTCCTTCACAGGGGCAAACACCGTTGGCAATCAGAACAACAAGTGGCGAGCGTAGTTACCCAAGTCTGGTCGAATACTGCTTCGTCAAATAAAAATCTGTGTGGGGTCAATACTGCAAATTATGCAGCAAGCCAGCGGAAATGTTGGGCCAATTTTGGCTATGCCGTGAAGGGAATATTCAGAGGCAATTTCCTAAGTCTTGTCCTCCTTGCTGTAGCGATGACTCCTATCAGTGCATGCACTGATAGGAGTCATCGGAGCAGTACCGAGGCGCCTGGAGCAGCCCAATCAGTCTCTTGCGGAACGTATCAAAGAATGGCCACCAATCCTGGACGACACGAATAGCCGGTTGCAGTTGACTTTCAGGGAGTACCCCTGAATCTCTCAGTAGCTTCTACTGCCGTAAAGATTGTAGCGGGCGAGGAGTTTTGGTCAGGGATGTCAGTTGTAAAGGTACCCGGCCTGCGCCCTATCGCTATTGAAAAGGCCTCGGTCATGACCAGTTCAGGGGTCAAGAAGGTAGGAGTCTTTATTGGCCGACGAGGTATTGATGGCCTTATAGGGACCACATCTCGTGAGCCACCCGGGCATGATGCAGGAAGAATTTGCAGGCAAGACTCTCTTGCCGGCGGCCGGCACAGTCCTCCAGCCTGGGGGACCAGAGATGGTGATTTATGCTGTAGCCAGTCTTGAAGATGATGTACCAATCGGAAGCATCTATGGAACATCCTTGACGATACGTGATGGTGATCATCTATCTGAAGTTATGCTTCTTTTCCCGACGATCCTCTGCACGGTAAATACGCTTGATTTACCAGACTCGCAACCCTGTCAGGACTACCAGCAGAAACTTATAGAGACGATTGGAGAGGTGTTAAGTTGAACGGCGGGACAGACCTTGGTTTTCAATCCGATGCCGATCAGTTTCAGGGACGACAGTATGCCTTGAGGGCGGTCTTCCAATCTGACTATTCACCGTTGTACAGGTGGGCGACAATTCCCCCAACAAGTACAACGTGGCGATTTCGTGGATTCACCCCAAGCCCTGAACAGTTTCCATCATTACTGTGGGATGGTGTACTCGCCCAGATGATCATTATTGATCCCATTTCTCCAAATGAGCCACTTGGACTTGTCCAAGCATTTAATCATGACACAGCAAATCGTATCGCGTATTTGAGTATCTTGGTTGATCCTAAAGTGCAGAGGTCTTCAACAACGATGGCTGAGGGTGTCATCTTGTTCTTGAAGTACATGTTCTCCCATTTCGACTTACGGAAAATATATGCTGAAACTTCTGATCTCGCTCTCTATGGTTTGACACGACTTATTTCATCTTGGGATTGCGTTTCTGAAGAAGGTAGGCTTCAAGGTCATATCTACCATGATGGTCAATATGTTGATCTCGTTATTCTAGCGATGGAGCGTGCGGCGTTCGTTGCCGAAGCGGACAGGCTGGATAAACTTATTAGCCAGCCAACCCTTTCCTCCAGCCGCTTACCTTCATTTGACAGTTTTGTCGGCCAGCTGCCGCTCGAGCTGTTGCCGCTCTTGGAGGGGAAAGCTCAAATGGCCGGAGGCACTCTCTTGGCCGAAGATCTTGGCGTAGATTCGATTGGGTTAGCCGAGTTGGTGTGTTGGATGGAAGAGGAATTTGGTGCGGCACCGTCGCTCGATGAATCGGTTCCCCTCGTTACTCTTCAAGATTTATACTCAGCGATGGAATCAAACTACTTGCAAGACATTGACTGATGAACTGGCTGAGCTTGCGATTGAACCCCGGGTTCAGGTCGCGGCAGCGTCGTTGAGCATCAGGTCGGTGGCTTTGGTGGCGACGTCGCGCATCTTGGCGATGAGGGCCCGTAGCCTGCGGTCGTTGGCGATCCACTCTTTGTAGAGGCGCGCCTGCTCGGGACGGAGTCGCCGAGTGACTGTCTTGCCGCTGACCTTGGCCGTCCACCGGTAGTAGGGGCCGTGCGGTTGGGGCGGGTTTGCGTTGCAGCGACAGTCTGCGGAGGTGCAGCGCGTGTAGCGCTGGGTGATGCTGCCGGCGGCGATCAGGCCGATGTCGGTCGAGCCGGCCGGCCAGCAGCCTAAAGCCGGATACGGCCGCCGTCAGACTCATGAGTACGAATGTAGCACGAACGTGCTATATTCGTACTCATGAGCACCACGACAGTCCGACTCGACGACGAAGACGAAGCCCTCCTCGACATGCTCGCGCCCGAGTACGGCGGGCGCTCCAGCGCAATTCGCCAAGCCCTCCGCAGCCTAGCAGCCGACCGGAAACGCCGGAACGCCCTCAGCGCCTTTCTCGCCGAGTGGGACACCGAACAGGGTCCGGTCAAAGAAGAAGACGTCGCTGCGATGGCCGAACGATACGACCTGTGATTCTCGACGCCGGGTTCCTCATCTCCGTCGACCGGAGTGATCAAACCGCCCACGCGTTCCTGACCGCTGCAAGCAGATCCGAAACCGCTCTCCACACCACCCACCCCGTCGTCGGGCAAGTGTGGCGCAACGGACCCCGACAAGCCCGACTCGCGACATTCCTCAAGACCATCACGATCCACCCGCTCGACGACGGCCGCCAAATCGGACAGCTCCTCGCTCAGACCAGAACAACAGACGTCGTCGACGCCCACTTGGTGATCACCGCCGTTCGCCTGGGCGACGACATCCTGACCGGCGACCCAGAAGACCTCACGACGCTCAGCGCAGCACTCGGACCTGCCTCCCCCACGATCCATACCTGGCCGTGAAACCCCGGAGACTGTGTACCGACGAATGTGTCGGAGGGGCGAGTCAGTCCCAACCCTGCATCCAGCCATGCTCTTCGATCCGCGCCCACTTCGCGAATCGAGACCCGGCTACCCCCGATTGCTCAGCAGTCTCCTAGCCTTGACCCATGGCGCCCTTCGAACCCGAGACGATGATCGACTGCATCGACTGCGGAGGGCCGTGTGGGTTGTTGACCGTTGCCCCCGAGTTCGGTTGGCAGCCGGGCGACCTGGTCACCTATCGCTGCCGGGATTGCCTCGACCGGTGGGACCTGCTCATCCCGGGTGGGGACGACGCGGCGTTCGACCGCACCACCTGAGGGTAGAGGCGCTCATCGCTCACGACTTGAACAGGTAGTCGGTGCGGTCGGGAGCCTCGGCGAGGTCCTCGTCGTCGGGGCCGAGGAGCAGGTCGATCTCCTCGGCGAGGGCAGGGTGCGATGCCATGGTCGGATCGGCGTCGACGAGCTCGAAGGCAACCGCCCGGGCCTTGGCCACCCAGTCCCGATCTCGGCGCAACGAGGCAAGGCGCAGATCGTTCCTGCCCTTCTGGCGTGCGCCCATGATGGTTCCCTCGCCTCGCAGGTCGAGGTCGATCTCGGCGAGCTCGAAACCGTCGGTGCTGCGTTCCAGGGCCGAGAGGCGGGCCTCGGACTCGGGCGTCTCACCCTTGGCGAGCAGGAAGCACCACGAGACGGCCGCGCCACGACCCACTCGACCGCGAAGCTGATGAAGCTGGGCGATACCGAATCGGTCGGCGTCGAGGATCACCATGACGGTCGCGTTGGCCACGTCGACACCCACCTCGATGACCGTCGTGGCCACCAGCACATCGAGCCGGCCGGCACGAAAGGCCTCCATGGCCTGTTCCTTCTCGGCGGACTTCATCCGTCCGTGGAGCAGGGCCAGGCGCAGTCCGGCCAGCTCACCGGCCTGCAGCTCGGCAAAGGTCTCCTCGGCGGACCGTACCTCGAGCTTGTCGGACTCCTCGATCAGGGGACAGACCACATAGGCCTGGTGTCCTGCGGCGATCTCGTCGCGCACGCGGGCCCACGCAGCGGCCTCGTCAAGTGGACCGCGGGCCCAACTGGTCGTGATCGGTGTCCGCCCGGGGGGCAACTCGTCCAGCACGCTCACATCGAGGTCGCCGTAGACGGTCATGGCTGCCGTTCGCGGAATGGGGGTGGCGGTCATGACCAACACATCGGGCACGACCTCGCCCTTGGAGCGCAGCGCGGCGCGCTGTTCGACGCCGAAACGGTGCTGCTCGTCGATCACGGCCACGCCGAGCGAGTGGAACGCGACCTTGTCCTCGAGGAGGGCATGGGTGCCGATCACGATGTCGACCTCGCCTGCGAGGAGTGCGGCGCCGAGCTTGGTGCGCATCGATGCGGTGGTGCGGTTCGTCAGCAGCTCGACGCGCACCGGGCGCTCGCCGAAGAGATTGTCGTCCTTGAGGGTGAGGCCATCGAGCAGCGTGCGAATCCCCGCGTGGTGCTGCTCGGCGAGGACCTCGGTCGGCGCCATGAGGGCGCCCTGATGGCCGCCCTGGACGGCTGTCAGCAGCGCGGTCACCGCGACGATCGTCTTGCCGGCGCCCACGTCACCCTGGAGCAGGCGGTGCATCGGGGTGGGCCTGGCCAGGTCGGCATCGATCTCGGCGATCGTCCGCTTCTGGGCTCCGGTGAGCGGGAACGGGAGGTTCGCGTGAAACTCGTGAACCAGCGCACCGCCGACGACATGGGCGATTCCCACCGAGGTGCGTTCCAGCTCGCGCTTGCGCCGAACGAGTGCGACCTGGATGCGCAGCAGCTCATCGAACACCAGACGGCGGCGGGCCGCGGCGTGTTGTGCCGTCGACTCGGGAAGGTGGATGCCGTGCATCGCCTCGTCGCGATCGACCAGGTCGAAGCGATCGATCAGCGCATCGGGGACCGGGTCCTCGAAGGTTCCGGCCCGGCGCAGGGCCTCCTCCACCCAGCCGCCGATCTCCCAGGTGGTGAGTTGGGCCTTGTCCGACTGGGGATAGATCGGCACGATGCGCCCGGTCCGGTCGCCGATGAGGTCGACGACGGGGTTGGTCATCTGCTTGCGACCCTGGAACATCTCGACCTTGCCGAAGAGGACCGCGTTGGTGCCCTCGGTGAGTTGACGCTCACGCCAGGGTTGGTTGAAGAAGGTGCAGCGCAGGTAGCCCGACCCGTCCGACACGTCGATCTGCACGATCGTGCGGCGGTTGCGGGTGCGTCGGGATTGCACCTTTCGGACGATCCCGAGGACCATGGACTCCTCGCCGATGGGGGCATCGCCGATGCGGGCCTCGTTCGTACGGTCGAGATAGCGGCGGGGGTAGTGCATCAAGAGGTCGAGCACCGTGGTGATGTCCATCGAGGCAAGCGCCTCGGCCTTCTTGGGTCCCACGCCGGCAAGCTCGGTGACCGGGATCTCGGCAAGCCGGCTGAGGCGGCGACTCATGCTCGGCGCCCTGTCGTCATTGCCGCGATGGTAGTTGGCTGCCCGGTGCGATCCCTGCGAGATGGAACGACGGGACACACCTGCTAACCTCGACTGGTCCAGGACCGTAGGGTCCCACGATCCAGATCCAACGATGAGGTGCATTCCGATGGCTGCAGTATGTGAGGTGTGCGGCAAGCACCCGTCATTTGGCATGAGCGTGAGCCATTCGCACCGGCGCACCAAGCGTCGTTGGAACCCGAACATCCAGCGTGTCCGGGCTCTGGTCAACGGATCGCCACGGCGCCTCCATGTCTGCACCTCGTGCATCAAGGCGGGCAAGGTCCAAAAAGTCGGGCGTCCCGCGTCCTGATCGTCCTTGGGGCGCCGTCCACCGGTGGTGGGCGATGAGAGTGGTTGCCGGCTCGGCGAAGGGAAGGCGTCTGGCGGCTCCGGCCGGTCGGGCGACTCGACCCACCGGCGATCGGGTGCGTGAGGCGACCTTCAATGCGCTGGGAAGTTTGGGTGTGGTGCAGGACGCCGAGGTCCTCGATGCCTTTGCCGGCTCGGGCGCCCTCGGCATCGAGGCGCTGTCCCGAGGAGCGCGTCATGCCACCTTCGTCGATCGTGACCCGAAGGCCATCTCGGTCGTTCAGGGGAACGTCGAGACGATCGGTTTCGGCGATGTCGCGACGATTCTCCGGCGGGACGTCGCCCGATTTCTGGCCGACGAGCCGCGCCGTTTCGATCTGGCGTTCCTCGATCCGCCGTATGCGACCACCGACGAGGAATGGTCGGCCCTGCTGACCGCACTCGACGCCACGACGCTGGTGATCGAGACGAACCGCGACATCGACCTGCCCGAGGGGCTCTCGTTGCACCGCCGGGGTCGCTATGGCGATACCGTGGTGACGATCGCCGGCAGGGAGCCGCGCTGACGACGGACAGAGAAAGGCAATGATGGCCACCGTCCTGTACCCGGGATCGTTCGATCCGTTGCACAACGGTCATGTCGAGTTGGTCGAGACCGCCTCACGCCTCTTCGATCGAGTGATCGTCGCGGCCATGCGAAATCCCCAGAAGGGCACGCCGCTGTTCTCGCTCGAGGATCGCCGGGCAATCCTGGTGGAGTCCCTGTCTCACCTGCCCAATGTGCAGATCGAGATCTTCTCCAAGCTCGTGGTCGATGTGGCGCGTGAGCTCGGAGCCGACTTCATCGTCAAGGGCCTGCGAGCCGTGTCGGACTTCGAGTCCGAGCTTCAGCAGGCCCAGATGAACAAGGCGATCTCGGGGGTCGAGACGGTGTTCATCCCGTCCGCGACGGCGCATTCGTTCGTCGCCTCCAAGTGGATTCGCGAGATCTCCCGCTTCGGGGGCGATGTCTCGTCGATGGTTCCGTCCCCGGTGAGCAAGCGCCTGTCGGAGGCCTTTGGCGCGTGAGCGACTACGACGACTTCGGCGAGGACGGCGATGCGGATGAGCCGTATGCCGACGGGGTCCCTCCCGCCCCCGGCGATGTCGAAGACCTGATTCGTCGCCTGGGCGATGTCGTGGCATCGGGGCGACCCATGCCCCTGTCCTCGTCGGTGATGGTCAATCGTGACGAGATGCTCGAGCTGGTCGACGAGGCACTGGGTCGCCTGCCCGAGGAGTTGCGTGAGGCCCGGTGGCTGTTGCGCGAGCGCGAGGAGTTCCTGGCCAAGGTGAAGCGGGAGGGAGGCGACATCCTCGAAGCGGCAAGGACCCGGGCCGAGCGCATGGTGGAGCGGACCGAGGTCGTGCGTGCCTCCCAGCACGAGGCGCGTCGCATCATGGATGACGCCGAGGCGGAGGCTCGTCGCCTGCGCCACGAGGCCGAGGACTTCTGCGATCAGCGGCTCGCGCAATTCGAGATCGTGCTCGACCGCGTGACCAAGACGGTCCAGGCGGGTCGGTCCCGGTTGCAGGCCCTGTCTCCTGCGCGTGACGAGGATCATGCCGGTGATGCGGAGTTACTGGGAGCGACCGACGCGTTCTTCGATCAGGACGGGCGGTGATGGCCGGCCCGCGAGATGCGCTCATCGTGAGGGTGGGCTCGATGTTGCGCCGTGCGGGTGATCAGCGTGACGAGGTGTTCGATGTGTGCCTGGACGACCTTGTCGTGTTGGAGAGTCGGGTTCCCGACGACGCACCCATCCACGTCGAGTTGCGCCTGGAGTCGCTCAATGAGGGCGTGGTGGTTCGGGGCTCGCTGAGCTTCGCCTGGAACGGTCGGTGTCGTCGGTGTCTGCAGCCGGTAGCGGGGACGCTTCACCCCGCGGTGCACGAGATCTTCGTGCGCGATCCGGTCGAGGGTGAGACCCGTCCGCTGGCGGGCGACCAGCTCGACCTCGAGCCCGTCGTGCGCGATGGGGTGCTGTTGGAGCTGCCCTTGGCGCCCCTGTGTCGTGCCGATTGTGCGGGTTTGTGCCCGGAGTGCGGTGCGGACGGTAACATCGCACCCTGTGCGTGTTCGGATCGGGAGACCGACCCGAGATGGGCGGGCCTGGAACGGCTGCAACTCGACGCCGGAAATGACTGAACTTCCATCCGAGCGACGGTGCGGTGGGGTGAACGAGAGGATTCGTTGAACGTGCTCGTTCCCACTACCCTTGTCCGGCCGCATCGCAATCGAGAAATCAGGAGCCGTCATGGCTGTCCCCAAGAAGAAAACCAGCAAGTCGAAGAGCCGTAGTCGCAGGGCGTCCGCCTGGAGACTCTCGGCGCCCGCCCGCAGCCTTTGTCCACATTGCTCGGCGGCGAAGGTGCCCCACGTCGTGTGTCAGACCTGCGGCTGGTATGGCGGCCGCCAGGCCGTTGACGTCGATTGACGGCACTTCCCCTCGCTCTCGACGCCATGGGGGGCGACGAAGCCCCCGCCGAGATCGTTCGGGGGGCCAAGAGGGCTGCGCGTGAACTTGGGCTTCCGATCCTGCTGGTGGGTCAGCCCGACCGGATAGAGGAATGCGATCCCGGGTCGCTGGAGGTGCTTGCGTGCAGCGAGGTCATCACGATGCACGACGATCCCGGCTCGTCGGTTCGCCGCAAGAAGGACTCGTCGCTGGTTCGTGCCGCCGAGGCCGTTCGTGACGGCCGGGCCTCGGCAATGATCAGCGCCGGCAACACCGGGGCCACCATGGCGAGCGCGCTTTTGCGCATGGGCCGCATCAAGGGCATCGCCCGGCCGGCCATCGCAACCCCGATTCCGAGCCCCGGCTCAACGCCCACCGTGTTGCTCGATGCCGGGGCCAATGCGGAGTGCCAGGCGTCCTGGCTCGTGCAGTTCGCCCAGATGGGGTCGGTGTTCTCGACGACTCGCTACGGGATCGACCAGCCTCGAGTGGGCCTGTTGTCCATCGGCGAGGAGGAGACCAAGGGCACGCCGTTGGTCAAGGAGGCCCACGCCATGTTGAGTGACGTCAAGGGCATCAATTTCATCGGCAACGTGGAGGGTCGCGACCTCATGACCGATGCCGTCGATGTGGTGGTGACCGACGGCTTCACCGGCAACGTCGCCCTCAAGACCCTCGAGGGCGGCCTGTACGCCCTGCAGAGCGCGATGTTGGGCGCCATGACGGCCACCGACGATCTCAAGCGGGATTTCGCCAAGGTCTGGCCCGCTCTCGAGCCGGTCATCGATGGCCTCCATCCGGACAACAACGGAGGCGCGATGCTGCTCGGCGTGAACGGGGTCTGCATCATCAGCCACGGATCGTCGTCCGAGCGGGCGATCTTCAGTGCACTGCGCATCGCCCAGGAGATGGTTGACCACGATCTGGTCGCGCAGCTGGCCGCGGTCGTGAGGAGCGAGGGAGGCTGACGCCCGAACGG
Organism: uncultured Actinomycetes bacterium; assembly: GCA_963743945.1. Lineage (GTDB taxonomy): Bacteria > Actinomycetota > Acidimicrobiia > Acidimicrobiales > CADCSY01 > JACOTK01. The sequence goes on along the minus strand of CAVURO010000004.1, from coordinate 18,571 downwards.
GGTCTGCCCGCACGGGGTCTGCCCGCACGGGGTCTGCTCGCACGGTTCTGGCGACCGGGACTCGGGGGTCGATGCATGCCCGACTTCCCGACACGTCCGCACTACCGTGAAAACCGTGGCCACCGCACTGGACGCCGAGATCTCGACCCTGGCCGAGAAGATCGCCGCCGGCGGGGCCCGCAGACGTTCACGGCTGTTCCGCGTGTCGTGGTGGAACGAACGCCTGCTCGATCGGGCCATGGCGAATCCGGGCTTCAAGACCGACCTCTTTCGTTTCGTGGACGTCTTTCCGGCGACGCGTGACAACGACGATGTCCTCGGGCATCTGGGCGAGTACCTCACCGACGAGCACTCCCCGGGGATCATCCGGCACGGGTTGCGTCTGGCGGGCCGACTGCCCGGAGCGGGAGCCCCCGTTGCCGCGAGCGTCGCTCGGCGCGGCATCGCCCGCGTGGCGGGCCGTTTCGTCGTCGGCTCCACGGCCATCGAGGCGCGTGATGCGCTGCGTCGCCTCTGGGGGGACGGCTTCGCTGCCACCGTCGACCTGCTCGGCGAGAAGACGGTGACGGAGGCCGAGGCCGATCGTTACGCGGCACGGGTGACCGAGATCATGCACGTCCTGCTCGACGATGCTCCCAGGTGGCCGGCTCGGCCCGTGCTCGAAGCGGACGACCGCGGCGGCCTCGCCAGGGTCAACGTCAGCATCAAGCCCACGGCTCTGGCCCCCTCCTACGGTCCGCTGACCCGCGATGCGGGCCTCGACCAGGCCAAGAGCCGCCTCCGGCCTCTCCTGGCGCTTGCGGCCGAGCGGGGGGCTTTCGTCAACGTCGACATGGAGCATGCCGACGTCAAGGACCTCACCTTTCAGCTTGTCCGGGACCTGCTCGATGAGCCGGCCTTCGCCGGGCTGGAGATCGGGGTGGTCGTGCAGGCCTATCTGCGTGATTCCTATCGCGACCTGTCCGACCTGATCGCGTGGTCGTCGAGACGTCGGGGCCCACTGACGGTCCGCCTGGTCAAGGGCGCCTACTGGGACACCGAGACCGTGACCGCCGCCGCTGCCGGCTGGCCCTCGCCCGTCTATGCCAACAAGCACGAAACCGATGCAAACTACGAGCGGTGCACTCGCCTGCTCCATGATCACCACGGAGAGGTCAAGGCGGCGTTCGGTTCGCACAATCTGCGCTCGATCGCCCATGCCGTCACCTACGCCCGCTCGCTCGGCATCGCCGACAACGGCTACGAGGTCCAGATGTTGGCCGGCATGGCCGAGCCCATCCAGGCCGCCGTCGCCGGGATGGGGATGCGCCTGCGGGTCTACGCCCCCGTGGGCGACCTGGTGCCGGGCATGGGCTACCTGGTCCGTCGCCTCCTGGAGAACACCTCCAACGAATCGTTTGTTCGACATCGCTTCGCGGAGGGCCGGGCCCTCGGGGGTTTGTTGGTTCCACCGGTGGCCGATCTCCACCGCGTCGATGCGACGCCCGAGGAGGCGCTGATCCGGCGTCACCCGACCGATGTGGATGAACCCGGCCCGTATGTGCCCGAGCCACCAGCGCAATGGCGCCGAGCGCCGGTGCGCGCCGGTTTCGGCGCGGCGATCGATCAGGCCGTGGAGCGTCTGGGGGTCCCGGTGCCTGCGGTCATCGCGGGCAAGCGGGTCCATACGCCGTCCACACTGGTCTCGGTCGACCCGGCGGACCCCTCGGTGACCGTCGCCGAAAGCGCCGCCTGCGGGGTTCGCGAGGCCGACGATGCGGTCGGCTCGGCCGTGCGGGCGTGGCGTCGCTGGTCGGCCACGACGGTGGCCGAGCGTGCCGGGGTGCTCTTTGCCGCGGCCGCCTGGTTGCGCGAAAGGCGGCACCAGGTGGCTGCGCTCATCGTCATCGAGGTCGGCAAGCCATGGGCCGAGGCCGATGTCGAGGTGTGTGAGGCCATCGATTTCTGTGAGTACTACGGGCGCCGGATGCTCCGTCTCGAGGCGGGAGGGGTCGTCGACTCGCCCCCGGGAGAGGCCAACGCCCTGCGCTATCGGTCGCGGGGTGTGGTTGCGGTCATCGCTCCGTGGAACTTTCCCCTGGCCATCCCGTGCGGCATGGTCACCGCCGCCCTGGTCGCGGGGAACGCCGTCGTGTTGAAGCCTGCCGAGCAGTCGCCGGCGGTTGCCGCGATGTTGGTCAAGGCCCTCGAGGTCGCAGGCCTGCCCCCGGGGGTGCTCAACTTCCTCCCCGGCCGCGGTGAGGAGGTCGGCGCCAGACTGGTCGAACACCCCGATGTGGCGGTCGTGGCCTTCACGGGCTCGAAGGCCGTGGGGTTGGCGATCAACGCGACGGCGGCGGTGCATCGACCCGGTCAGGCGCAGGTGAAAAGGGTCATCGCCGAGATGGGAGGCAAGAACGCCATCATCGTCGACACCGATGCCGATCTCGATCAGGCCGTTCCGGCGGTGGTTGCCTCGGCCTTCGGCTACGCGGGCCAGAAGTGCTCGGCGGCGTCGCGGCTCATCGTCGTGGGCCCGCTCCACGACGAGGTGGTCGAGCGCGTCGTGGGGGCGACCAGGCTCATGAAGATCGGCCACCCCCGCCACATGGGAACCCAGGTCGGCCCGCTCATCGATGCCGATGCCCTCGAACGGGTTCACGGCTATCAGCGACTGGCCCGCAAGGAGGGCACGGTGGCGTTGCAGCGTGACGACCTTCCGGAACGAGGGTGGTTCGTGGGGCCGACCGTGGTGGTCGATATCGAGCCCCAGGCCCGGCTGGTCAACGAGGAGATCTTCGGACCGGTTCTCACCGTGTCGAGCGCCGCCGACCTCGACGAGGCCATCGCCCTTGCCAACGGCACCGACTATGCCCTGACCGCCGGTCTGTTCTCGCGTTCGCCCGCCTGCATCGCCCGGTGCTCGGAGGAGTTGCGGGCGGGAAACGTCTACATCAACCGGGGCATCACGGGAGCGGTTGTCGGCCGGCAGCCCTTCGGTGGTTACGGGCTGTCGGGGGTGGGCTCCAAGGCCGGTGGGCCGGACTACCTCCTGCAGTTCCTCGACCCCCGTGTCGTGACCGAGAACACGCTTCGCCAGGGCTTCGTGCCCGACCTGTAGGGTCGTCGCGGCTTTGTCTGCCGGTCGTGCTCGCCTGGCCATGGCTGCTAGCTTTGTCTTTCGAATAGGGGCCGTTAGCTCAGTTGGCAGAGCACTTGCTCGACACGCAAGGGGTCACAGGTTCAAGTCCTGTACGGCCCACCAGACTCGACGGCGCACGACACTGCACAGCTCGCCATCACATCTCGCTGCGTTCAATCGTCGTGGGTGGCGCGTCGCTGCTGTTTGCGCTGCGACTGCCGGCGCTTGGAGTCGAGGCGTCGGGTCACCGAACCCAGGGTGGGGCGGGTGGCCCGGCGAGGGGCGTCCACCTTCAGCGCATCGGCGAGCTTGGCCGCCAGACGATCGAGGGCCAGTTGGCGATTGCGTGCCTGCGAGCGTTCGTCGCCCGCCACGGCCTGCACCACGGGACCGAGTCGCTCCAGCAGCCTCGCTCGTTGCCGGGGTCCGAGCGAGGAGGAGCCGGCAACGTCGAAGCGCACGTCGATGCGGGTCTGGGACCGGTTGGCGTGCTGGCCGCCCGGTCCGCTGCTCGTCGTCGCCCGAATGCTGATCTCGCTGAGCGGGATGCGAAGCGATCGGGAGACCTCCAACACCTCGCGGCCTTCCGTCACAGCGGCAGATTGTCGTGGCGGCGCGGAGCGAGGACCTCTCTCTTCGTGGTCAGCATCTCCAGTGCCTCGGCCACGACGCGGCGGGTTTCCGCCGGCTCGATGACCATGTCGATCAGACCTCGTTCCGCCGCGATCCACGGGTTGAGCAGCGTCTCGGCGTAGGTGGCCTCGCGGCGGGCCTTCACCTCGGCGGTCTCGCGTCGGTGGAGCACCTCGACGGCCTGACGTGCGCCCATGACGGCAAGCTCGGCCGTCGGCCAGGCGAGGCAGATGTCGTTGCCCATCCGCTTGGAGTCCATCACGATGTAGGCCCCGCCGTAGGCCTTGCGCAACAACACGCACACCCGAGGGACCGTCGCCCGGGCGTAGGCTCCGACGAGTTGGGCGCCGTGGCGGATCATGCCCCGCCATTCGAGATCCTTGCCCGGAAAGAATCCGGGTGTGTCCACCAGCGTCACGAGCGGGATGTTGAACGCATCGCAGAACCCGACGAATCGTGCGCCCTTCTGGCTGGCGGGGATGTCGAGCGTGCCGGCCAGAGCCATGGGCTGGTTGCCGAGCACGCCGATCGTCCGGCCGCCGATGGTGGTGAGGCCGACAACCATGTTGCGTGCCCATCCTGCCCAGAGCTCGACGAGGTCGCCATCGTCGGCGATCGCGTGGATCACCTTGCGGATGTCGTAGCTGCCCGTTGCGGTGGTCGGCAGACAGTCGCCCGCCTCGGGCGTGAGTCGCCCGATCGGGTCCGTGTTCGTCCAGGACGGGGGTTCCTCGTCGCAATTTCCCGGCAACAACGAGAGGATCACCTCGGCCAGCTCGAGTCCTGCAAGCTCATCGGGGACGATCGCGGCGGCAACGCCGGTGTGGGAACGGTGCACGCCGGCGCCCCCGAGGGTCTCCACCGTGACCACCTCGCCCGTGAAGGACTCGACCGAGCCCGGTCCCATCACGTAGGCCGACGCCTTCTCGGTGAAGATGACGATGTCGGCGAGGCCCAGGAGCAGCGAGGGGCCACTCACCGTGGGGCCGGTGACGACAAAGACGGTGGGGACCACGCCGCTGCAGGCGGCCAGCGCCGCTGCGGCGGTGCCCCAGCCGTGCAGCGCAGCCACGCCGTCGTTGACGTCGGCGCCACTCGAGGTGATCACGACCACGAGGGGAAGTCGTTCGTCGAGCGCCAGGCGTGCGGCGGCTGCCAGGTTGAGGCCGCTGATCTCATCGAGGGCGCCGCGCCGGACCGTCGGATCGATGCGCGCCTGCACCACGGTGCACCCACCGAGGTCGGTCACCTGGGCGGAGACGGTTCCCTTCGAGCGGGACCGCAGCGTGGTGGCGCCACGGCCGGAAGCGGGGTGGGCGGCGAGGGCCATCAGTTGATGGCCGTGGGCGAGGGGTGGACGCCGGCGTAGGAACCGGAGCTCTCCGTGACCATGGCATGGAGCACCTCCTGCAACGCGCGTGCGGGTGCGGACAGCAAGCCTCGGCGCCGTCTGGCCATGCCCACACGGCGGCGCCCGATGCCGGTGATGGGAACCCGGGTCCAGCTGCCGCTCAGCCAACTCGGGGCGGCGCTCGAGGGCAGCACGGCGGCCCCGAAGCCGTCGAAGGCAAGGGAGGCAAGGAGGCGGAGACCGTCGAGCTCGGCCTTGGGTCGCATCACGACTCCTGCCTCCTCGGCCACGCGGTCGAGCTCGACTCGTATGGAGGTTCCCTGTGGGGGCAGCAACAACTCGTGCGCGGCGAGATCCTGCACCGTGACTGCCTCTCGGGATGCCAACGGATGACGGGACGGGGCCACCAGGATGAGATCCTCCTCGAAGAGGCGACTGACCACCACGTCGGGGTCGGTGACCGGAAGGTTGACCACCGCCAGGTCGATCGATCCGGCGAGCAACTGGGGGAGGAGGACGGTCGTGTTGCCCTCGAGGACCGACATGCGCACCTGGGGATGCAGCTCGCTCATGGTCGTCAGGAGTGGAAGGACCAGCCATCGTCCGGTCGTGCCGATGATGCCCATGCGGACCTGGCCGGCAACGACGTTGCGAAGCGAGGCGACATCGGCCATGAGTGCGTCGAGCTCGGCCTGCACGCGACGAGCCCGACTCACGACGAGGCTTCCCTCCTCGGTCAGACAGCCCGCCGAGCGGTCGACCAGCGTGACGCCCATCTCGCGCTCGAGGCGGGCGACATGTGTCGACACGTTCGACTGCACCGTGTGGAGCAGATCGGCCGCGGCCGAGAAGGTTCCCGCGTCGGCGACGGCTGTGAGGGCAGCAAGCTGGCGAAGGTCCATCGCTCTGGATGATAACAAGTATTCCTAATACCTGTTGGACAGATCACCCGAGGTCGGTCATGATGATGACACGAAGCAAGGAACCGATCCCCCCCCGATCGATTCCTTGCTCGAAATACAGGGAAGAGGCTGGTCCACCCCCCCCGGGCCAGTCTCTTTCCCTTTTTTGTTCCCTCTGTGAGGTCATTCGAGCCCTTGCTGCGGTCGTTCCAGGGGTTTGGTCAGCCACTGATCGAAGCGATGAAACGGCGAAGAGCGAAATTTAGCCTCGGCGCAGTCAGAAAAGTGTCATGATCTGCTGACCGAGCCGATACAGGGGGGAAATCCTCCAGACGTTCCAAATACCTATCTTGAGCTGCGTGTATACAGCGCTGTCCACGGCAGACCATCGGGAGGCCCCTGGGCAGTCGCGAGCAGATCGGGCCTACGGCGACCTGAAGCGACGCCTGTTGATGGGTGAGTTTCCGGTGATGGAGCGTTTGGGTGAGGAACGCCTGGCCACGCTGGTTGGGGTGTCCCGCACGCCGATTCGCGAGGCGCTGAGCCGCCTGCGTCACGAGGGCCTGGTCGATCGTCATCCCGAGGGCGGCTACCGCCCGAGCATCCCCGACCTCGGGGAGATCCACGAGCTCTACGAGATGCGCATCGCCCTCGAGCGTGAGGCGATGTTTCGCCCCCAACGGCTGGGGGTGCGCCATGACCAGGCCGTCATCGAGCGTCTCATCGAGGAGTGGTCGGTGCTCGCGCTCGACCCGCCTGCGCCTTCGCCCGAGTTCGTGTTGGTCGACGAGGAGTTCCATCTCGGCTTGGTGAGCGCCGCCGGAAACCGGGTGATCGTCGAGGCCCTCGCCGGGGTCAACGAGCGCATTCGGGTGGTGCGCATGCACGACTTCCTGACCGCGGAGCGGGTGGCAGCGACGATCACCCAGCACCTGGGCATCGTGACCTCGCTGCAGAGCGGTGAGGTCGATCACGCGGCTGCGGCGTTGCTCGCGCACCTGGGGGAGTCGATGGCGGTCGTCGAGGAGCGAGCTGCACTCGCGCTGGCCCGCATGATCGCCGGCGAACGGCCCGAGGGATCACCGGAGTGGAAGGGACAGCCATGAGCACTGTGACGTTGGAGCCATCGGCGGAGCGGACCGACCAGTCGCCCTCGATCATCGAGGTGCGGGGTCTGACGAAACGCTTCGGTGACCTCGTGGCAACCGGCGGCGTCGACTTCGACGTGCGACCGGGCGAGGTGCACTCGCTGCTGGGAGAGAACGGCGCGGGCAAGAGCACCCTGATGAAGTTGCTCTACGGGGTCTACCAACCCGATGCCGGTGAGATCCTGGTCGACGGGGTCGTGCACAGCCTGGACTCGCCTGCCGATGCGCGTGCGCTCGGCATCGGCATGGTCTTTCAGGACCTGCGGCTCATACCAGCCTTCACCGTCGCCGAGAACATCGCACTGTCGCTGCCCGGTGGTGGGTTCCGGTACCGTCGTCAGGCCGTCGAGCGCCAGATCCTCGAAGCCGGCGCCGAGCTCGGGTTCTCGGTCGACCCCAAGGCCCTGGTGCACCACCTCTCGATCGGTGAACGTCAGCGGGTCGAGATCCTCAAGGTCCTCATGAGCGGCGCCCGGCTGGTGATCCTCGACGAGCCCACCAGTGTGCTCGCCCCCCAGGAGGTCGACGGTCTCTTCACGGCGATTCGCAGCCTGCGGGCAAAGGGCCTGGCGGTGGTCATCATCACCCACAAGCTTCACGAGACCCGTGCCATCGCCGATCGACTGTCGATCCTGCGGGCGGGGCGCATGGTCGGCAGCGGCATCGACCCCTCCACGGTCGATGATCGTGAGCTCATCAGCGCCATGGTCGGACGCGACGTGCCGCCGCTGCCGATCGATCGCTCCGACCCGCCGGCCGATCGACCAGCGGCCCTGCGAGTCACGGGCGTGCACGTGCGTGGCGACGGGGGCAACACGGCGTTGCATGACATCCACCTCGAGGTCAGGGCCGGCGAGGTCATGGGCGTTGCGGGGGTCGCGGGCAGTGGCCAGCGTGAGCTCTACGAGGCGGTGCTGGGCCTTCGACCGCTGCACACCGGCGACATCCACATCGCTGCGGTCGAGATGGCCAAGTGCGACCCGGGCGCCGCCATCGGCCTCGGCGCCGTGGGCATCCCCGAGGACCCCATCAGCGACGCGGTCGTTCCCGGTCTCGACGTCACCGAGCATCTCGCGTTGAGCAATCTGGCGTCGTTGCGCAAGGGCTTGGGCATCGACTGGGCCCGGGCACGCGAACTGGTCGCAGAGCTGGACCAACAGATCGGGCTGCGCATGGTCGCCCACGACCGAACAGTGGCGGATCTCTCCGGTGGCAACGTGCAGCGGGTCATGCTGACCCGGGCCTTCGGGGTCGATTGCACCTTGCTGGTGGCGGCCTATCCGAGTCGTGGTCTGGACGTGGCGACGACCAGACGCACCCAGGAGCTCCTTCTCGCCCAGCGCGAGGCGGGAGCGGGGGTTCTGTTCATCTCGGAGGACCTCGACGAGCTCATGGAGCTGTCGGATCAGATCGCGGTGTTGCACAACGGCCATCTGGCCGGCGTGGTGACCCCCGCCGAGGTTGATCGCTATGCCATTGGCCAACTCATGCTCGGAGGTTCGGAATGACGGTCCTCGATTCGCCCCCCGAGGAGATCACGGTGGTGCCCGAGGCGCCCACCAAGGCAAGCAACGACCTGGCCCGGCGCGTCGGGAGCTGGGTGGTTGCGTACTTCGGCGCCCTGGCGGTCTTCGCCGCCTTCATGGCGGTCAAGGGGGTCAATCCCCTTGTCGCCTACCGGGACATGTTCGACTCGACGCTCATGAACTCCGCCTCGCTCAGCGAGGTCCTCATCAAGGCGGCTCCGTTCCTGCTGGCGGCTCTCGCCGTCGCGGTTCCCGCACGAGGTGGCCTCGTCAATCTCGGTGGTGAAGGCCAGATCGTCATGGGTGGTGTCGCTGCGGCGGGGATCGCGCTCGGCCTCGAGGGCAACGTGGCCTCGGGGCTGGTCATGGTGGCGATGCTCATCGGGGCGATGGCAGCGGGGGCACTGTGGGCGGCGCTTGCGGGCGTGTTGAGAGTGGGAGCGGGCATCAACGAGGCCATCTCCACCCTGTTGCTCAACTACATCGCCATCGACGTGCTGCTCTACCTGATCTCGGGACCGTGGAAGGACAGCGCGGGCTTCGGGCAGCTCGCGAGCAAACCGCTGGCCGACGAGACCCGCCTGCCGACGTTCGGAAGCGACGGACGGATCCACCTCGGAGTCTTCATCGCCATGGCCGCAGCGGTTGGCATCTGGCTCCTCCTGCGATCGACCAGTTGGGGGTTCCAACTTCGGGTCGCCGGTGGCAACGGTGAGGCGGCTCGACGTGCCGGGCTGCCGGTGGCCAAGCTGCTTCTCTCGGGACTCATCGCCGGCGGAGCGATGGCAGGGCTCGCAGGGGCCGTCCACTTCGCCGGCGTCGAGGGCCAGCTCCGGCCCGGCATGACCTTCGGCTTCGGCTACATCGGGTTCCTGGCGAGCTGGCTGGCCGGACACCATCCCATACGAATAGCAGGCGCAGCGCTGCTGCTCGGGGCCATCGCCGTCGCAGGCGACAGCCTGCAGATCGATGCGGGTCTTCCCGCGGCCTCGGTCAACGTCCTGATGGCATTCGTGCTCTTCGCCGTCCTCGGCAAGAAGCCTCGTCTTGCGGGAGCGTCACGATGATCGCGGCACAGGCCGCAACCGACGTCGGTGGCCAGCTTCTGATCGTGTCGGTCCTGGTCGGCGCCGTCCGCAGCGGCACATCGATCTTCTATGCCGCACTGGGGGAGACCATCTCCGAGCGGGCCGGCGTCATCAACGTCGGCACCGAGGGCTGCATGCTGGCGGGAGCGATGAGCGCCTATGCCGTGACCGCCGAGACCGGCAATCCTTGGGTCGGCGTGCTCGGAGCTGCGGCGGTCGGCGGCGCGCTGGCTCTGCTGCATGCCTATCTCGTGATCGCCCGGGGGGCCAACCAGCTCGCCAACGGTCTGGTGATCATGTTCCTCGGGCTTGGCCTGACCTCGCTCTTCGGGGCGTCCTATGTCAGTCGCGAGATCAACGGCTTCGAGCCCTATGCCATCCCCGGGCTCTCGTCGATTCCCGCCGTGGGCGACATCTTGTTCAACCACGATCCGCTGACGTACCTCTCGTTCACACTGGGGCCGGCGGTCTGGTTCCTGTTGTTCCGCACCCGGTGGGGTCTGCTGCTGCGAGGCGCCGGCGAGCGGGCGCCGGTGCTCTCCTCGTACGGCTACTCGCCCGAGAAGACCCGTTACATCGCCGTTGGACTGGGCGGCCTGCTCGCCGGCATCGGCGGCGCGCAACTCTCGACCGCCGTGGCACTGACGTGGTTCGAGAACATGACCCAGGGTCGAGGGTTCATCGCGGTTGCCCTGGTCATCTTCGCATCGTGGCATCCGTTGTGGGCGATGGGCGGCGCCTATCTGTTCGGAGCGGCCCTGGCGTTGGGGCCCGAGCTGCAGGTGCGAAACGTCGGGGTCAACCAGTTCGTCCTCGACGCCCTGCCCTACGTCATGACCCTGGTGGTGCTCATCGTGTTGGCAAAGCGCAGCTTCCAACGAGCGCCCGAGGGCTTGGCGGAGGTGTTCGACGCACCTCCGGTCAGCTGACGTCGTGTTCGGCGGCCCACAGCACCGAGCAATTCCACAGCTACCTCTCAACAACGAGACAGCGCAACAGGAAAGGGAAGTATGAGCTTCACGAAGCATTGGAAGAGATCGTTGGCGTTGATGGCAGGAGCAGCCCTGCTCTTCAGTGCCTGTGGCGATTCGGATGATGAGGAGACCACGGCGCAATCCGAGACGTCGTCCGAGGCAACGGGCGAGGCCCCCGGGGTCGGCGGCGAGGCGATCGGGTTCATCTTCGTCGGCCCGAAGGACGATTTCGGATACAACCAGGCCGCCTACGACGGCAGCGAGGCGGTGAAGAAGGCCTACCCGGACCTCGAGATCCTCCAGGCGGAGAACGTTCCGGAGACCGCCGAGGCCGAGCGGGTGGTCGAGGGGATGATCAAGAAGGGCGCCAAGATCATCTTCACCACGAGCTTCGGTCACAAGGACTACGCCCTGAAGATCGCGGAGCGTCATCCCGACGTGGCGGTCCTACAGCAGGGCAACGTGATCGAGGGCGAGATTCCTGCCAACATCGGCACGTTCTTCGGCAACGTCTACGAGCCGGTCTATTTGGCGGGCATCGCGGCGGGCAAGGCCACCAAGACCAACAAGTTGGGCTACGTCGCCGCCTTCCCCATCCCCCAGACGTTGCTCAACATCAACGCCTTCCAGCGTGGGGCGGCCTCGGTGAACCCGGCGGTGGAGACCTCGACCGTGTTCACGTCCTCGTGGTGTGACCCCGGCAAGCAGGCCGATGCGGCCAAGAGCCTCCTGGGTCAGGGCATCGATGTGTTGACCCAGCACCAGGACTGCACCGGCACCATCATCAAGACCGCCGAGGCGGCCGGAGCGATGTCGGTGGGCTACCACGCCGATGCATCGAGCCTGGCTCCCAAGGGTTGGATCACCGGTTCCGAATGGGACTGGGGACCCCTGTACGTCGACATGGTCAAGACGGTGCTCGCCGGCGACTTCACCGGCAGCAGCTACAACGACAACTTCCGGGCCGGCTACAAGTCCGACCCGGCCGAGGGCGAGCTGTCACCACTGGTGCAGTCGATCTTCGGTCCCATGGTGACCGACGAGACCAAGGCACTGGTCGAGAAGGCCAAGGCCGACATCTCGGGCGCAGGCTCGCCGTTTGCCGGACCGGTTGTCGATCAGGACGGTGTGGAGAAGGTACCCGCGGGCACCATCCCCAGCTACGCCGATCTCGAGAACATGGACTACCTCGTCAAGGGCGTTGTCGGGAAGATGCCTTCCTAGTGAGTGCCATCCGTCTGGACGCTCCGCCGGTCACGGTTGCCGGGTCATCCCCCTACCCGTGGCCGTATGACGAAGACCTCATCCCTCACCGCTTGGCCCTGGTTGTGGCCGGGGCCCAGCGGTGGTGGGCGGAGCGGACGGACGAGGGTCAGGCGATGGCGGCGACATCCGCCGCCATCGCTGCGCACCTTCGTCGCATCGGGGTCAAGATCTTCCTTGTGCGCCACCTGTGTCCCGTGGGACGTGAGTCGGCGCGTGGACGACTGCCGGCTCTCGGCAGTCCGGGCGCCGAGTTGGTCATCGAGCCCGAACCGGGTGATGTCGTCATCGACGCGTGGGGATTCGACGGCTTCTTCGCCAGCAGTCTCGACGCGGAGCTGCGCGCAGCGGGACGTGACCTGCTGGTCGTGGCGGGCCTCGGGTTGCAGGGCCCGGTGCACTCCACCTTGCGCAGCGCCAACGATCGAGGTTTCGAATGCCTGCTCCTGGAGGATGCGTCGAGTCCCACCGAGGCCTCGGCCCTGCCGCCGTCGCTGTCCATGGTGGAGATGTCGGGTGGCATCTTTGGGGCGGTGGGCACCACACAGGCGCTCCTGGCGGCGCTGTCGGTGCCGAGTACCGCCTGAGCTCCAAGCCCGGGTCCGAGCGAACGAGTCCGAGGCGAACGTGTCTGAGTGAACGAGTCCGAGTGAACGTGTCCGAGTTTCCGAATGACGTCAGGAGAGGTAGATGAGTACATCCGTTGTTGAGGCCCGCCCCTACAACTGGCCCTATGACGAGGTCCTCGACGTGGCGCGCACGGCACTCGTCTGCATCGACTGGCAGGTCGATTTCTGTGGGCCGGGTGGCTATGTCGACGCCATGGGCTATGACCTGAAGTTGACCCGTGCGGGCCTGGGTCCCACCGCGGCGGTGCTCGCAGCAGTGCGTCGGAAGGCCATGTTGGTGATCCACACCCGGGAAGGCCACCGTCCCGACCTGCGGGACTGCCCGCCGAACAAGCTGTGGCGATCGAAGCGCATCGGCGCGGGCATCGGCGATTCGGGTCCATGCGGGCGCATCCTGGTGCGAGGTGAACCGGGTTGGGAGATCGTTCCCGAGGTGGCTCCGGTGGCTGGGGAGATCGTCATCGACAAGCCGGGCAAGGGGGCCTTCTACGCGACCGACCTCGATCTGGTGCTCCGTACCGCCGGCATCACCCATCTGGTGTTCACCGGCATAACCACCGATGTGTGCGTGCACACGACCATGCGCGAGGCCAACGATCGCGGCTACGAATGCCTGCTCTTGGAGGACTGCACGGGCGCAACCGATCACGGGAACTATCTCGCGGCTGTCGAGATGGTGACGATGCAGGGTGGGGTCTTCGGCGCCGTTGCCCCGTCATCGGCCTTTCTCGCGGCACTGGAAGGTGAAGGCCTGTGAGCCTTTCCGGCTCACAGGCCCACCAGGCCTTTGCGGACGCGCGCGAGGTGCTGCAGCGCTACCGAGCCGATCCCTCATCCAAGCCCCCCGGGTTCCGATTCGTCCCCGAGCGTTACGAGGGCGAGCTCGGCCTCGACCCTGTGGAGCGGGCGCCGATCAGTTGGGATGGCCCGGTGGGGGGCGACACGATCGTGGCCGCCGCCGGGCGACTGGCTCGTTCGGAACAGTCGTGTCACGAGTTGGTCGGCGAGGCACTCGTGGCGGTGGAGAAGTACGACGCCCCGCTCAACGGCGTGGTGGCTCTCGACGCGGAGCGTGCTCTCGCGGTGGCGACCGAGCTCGACAGGGAGTTGGCGGCGGGGACTTCGCGTGGCCCGCTGCACGGCATTCCCATCACGGTCAAGGACATCATCGACGTCGCCGGCCTTCCCACGGGGGCGGGCTCGGACGCCTATGTCGACATGCCCGGCGTGGACGCGGCCGGTGTCGCGCGCCTTCGTGCTGCCGGCGCCGTCATCCTGGCCAAGGTGACGACCCACGAGTTCGCCCTCGGCGTCACGACGCCACAGAGCCGCAACCCCCATGACCCCACCCGCATCCCCGGAGGCTCATCGGGTGGTTCGGCGATCGCGGTGGCGACGGGTATGAGCCTGGGCTCGTTGGGCACCGATACCCGCGCATCGATCCGGGTGCCCGCGGCCCTCTCGGGCGTCGTGGGGTTCAAGGCGACGTTCGGGGCGATACCGACCCAGGGAGTCGTGCCGCTCTCGTGGACGATGGACCATGTCGCTCCGATGGCCCGGACGGTTCATGACACCGTGCTGATGCTCGATGTGCTGATGGACAAGCCGAAGCTCTCGCGATTCGTGGGCGCATCGGTCGAGGGGATGCGCATCGGACCCTCCGAGGCGGCCTTCGAGGGGTGCGAGCCCGATGTCGAGCTCGCGGTGCACGACGCGCTGCGGACCCTGTCCGACCTTGGCTGTCAGGTGGGTTCCTCGAGCCTTCCCTCGGGGCCCGACCTCGCCCAGGCCAACGCGGCAGGACTCCTCGTGAGTCGTTGCGAGGCGGCCACGTTTCACCGCTCGCTCGGTCTCGATCGATCGCTCTATTGGCAGGAGGTCGCCGAGCAACTCGAGGAGGCCGAGCGCGTCATCGCGATGGACTACCTCGATGCGCAGCGACTGCGGGTCGACCTCGGCCAACGCCTCCTGCGGGCATTCGAGAGCCATGACGTGTTGGCCATGCCCACGAGCATCGTCGTGGCGCCTCCGGTGGAGGACTTCGCCCGCTATCTCACGGTGCTCTCGCGCAACGCCATCCCCTGGAGCTTCCTCGGCTTTCCCGCCCTCTCACTTCCCTGCGGGATGACCCCCCTGGGCCTTCCCGTCGGTCTGCAACTCGTCGCGCCCCCAGGCTGCGAAGCGCGCCTGGTCGCCCTGGGCACGGCCCTCGAACGCGCGCTCTGAGGCGCTTCTCCTACTCGGCTCATGGGACTCGATCGGTCTCCCTCGGTTGGGGGAGGCTGATCCCGAGCCCGCCGGTAGGTCAGCACTCGCAATGGCTGGACTTCGAGTTCTACGGCTAGATCGTGCGCCGACTGGTTGGTGAGGGGACCTTGGATGGCTGGTGGGATGTCGTGCCTCGAGCACTGATCCATCAGGAAGCTGCTGGTCGCCTCGGGGCTTGTTCCGAATCGGACAAGGGAGGATGCGATGGGCAAGGTGTTCGTGGGTCATGACTGGGCCGAGACCCACCATGACGTGTTCGTCGTCGACAGCGACGGACGGCGTCTGGGTGGTGGCCGGCTCCCAGAAGGGATCGAAGGGGTGCGCCGGTTCCACGAACTCGTCGGCGCCCATTGCGATGACCCGGCCGAGGTGATCATCGCGACGGAGACCGATCGGGGCCTGTTCGTCGGGGCGTTGGTGGCGGCGGGTTACACGGTGTTGGCGGTCAACCCGTTGTCGACGTCGCGTTACCGAGACAGACATTCGACGTCCGGGGCGAAGTCGGATCCCGGCGACGCCAAGGTGTTGGCTGATCTGGCCCGCACCGACGCCCATCAGCATCGGACGATCGCCGGGGACAGCGAGCTCGCGGAGGCGATCAAGGTCCTGGCTCGGGCTCATCAGAGCCTGATCTGGACCCGGCGCCGCCAGCTCAACCAGTTGCGCTCGATGCTGCGCGAGTTCTAGCCCGCCGCGCTCGATGCGTTCGAGGAACTGGGCCACAGCGACGCCTTGGCGGTGCCGGCGCCGGCCCCGACCCCCGAGCAAGGCCGCGCAGTGTGTACCGTACGCGTGTGTATTACACTTTAGTCCGTGGCTGAAGTCATCGATCTTGACCAGCTCGATGACAAGGATCCGTTCGAGATCGATGACCAGGCTGCGCACCTGTTCAAACATCCGAGGCTCGGCGTGGAGGACGTGTACGAGCTATGGCAATCCGATCCGCTCTTTTACCCAGCCGAGCCGCCTGCACAGTGGCTTATGGTCGGCGAGGTTGCCGGCCGCGTTCTAGTCGTGCCACTCGCTCCGCCCGATTCGGGCGAATCGACGAAGTGTCGCCCGATCGGTTGCTACGAAGCAGCCGTTCGCCTTGCCGAGCGCTATAGGGAGGACCGATGACCAAGAAGCAGATGACCCGAGACGAGGAGTACGAGTTCTACGCCCAGCCCGAGCACCAGGCACCCCAGGGTCCGGCCCGCCGACGACGACGGAGCACACTCAGCGAGATTGTCCCTGTGCGGTTCGACCCGGAGACACTCGATGCGCTGTGCAGCGCCGCTGAGGCCGATGACCGGTCGGTGTCGAGCTGGATCCGTCGTGCTGTCGAGCACGAACTCGACCAGCGCTCCGGCTGATAGCGAGAGCGGAGGAAGGAACCCGCTATCACAATGCTGTCGCTGCCAACTGATGAGAGGATGATGCCGCACCGATCTGTTGTCTATTGCCCGGTCACGACATCGCCGGCGTCGAAGCTCATGACACCTTGTGGTCGAACGCTGTCATGCACTCCGCTTGATCCCCAAAGGGCGAGGAGCGGCTCTGTCGGCTTTCCTGGCAGGAGCGGCAGCTTCGCTCTCAGGTGACTGAGCTCTTTGTCGCCGATGGGATGTTTGGTCCATTTCGCCTCACCCACCAGGGCAACGGTCGAGTCGACCATTCCCATCACGTCTACTTCGCAGGGTTGGCCCCCCTGCGACCACCAGCGCCCGATGACCATGTCTTGTTCCATCACCTTCATCGTGACGAGACCGATGGCGTGGCGGCGGCATTCCTCTTCGAAGACGGACGCGACGTGCGTTGTCCAGGCAGGGGAGCTTCGGCGTAGGACAGCTTCGCCCTGACCTCCGCTGATCAAGCCATAGCTTGGCGACAGGACCGCATGCCAGAAGCGCAGGTAGGTGTCGGTGATTCGGTAAAGCGGCCTTGATCGGCGGGGGGCGCCAAGAGGAGTCTCACGCTCGATCAGCCCAGTGCTCTCCAGTAAGCGCAAAGGCCCTTCGATGCGTTGGTCCGCTGCGTTCTTTATCTTGTCGTAGCGGGTGTGGCCCATTCCGACTGCGTTGAGAACTCGTCGGTAGCCACCAGTAGAGGGAAGTTCCTCCGCAATGACACTGGGGGCATCTTCGAGGAGTAGCCCACCGGGCGAGAATGCAAGCTGACGCAGGTTTTCGTCGGTAGTGATCGTTGGGTCCCAATGCTTGAGGTGAAGTGGATAACCGCCACAAGCGGCGTAGGCCTCGATGAGAGAGATCGGGTCAAGGGTTGGAAGGAACTCAGCAGCGGCACGAAGATTGACGGGTGCCATCTTGAGGTTTTGGGTAGCTCGTCCGAGTAGCGGGCGTCCGGGGCCAACGAGTTCATTCATGACACCAACCGCCGACCCGGTCAGCACGAGCATCAGCTTGTGGCGGTGAGTGGTGACGAGCCGGTCCCACGCAATCTGGATCAGGCTGGGAAGCTCGGGGCTTGCGGCGAGTGCGTAGGGGAGTTCGTCGAGGACGACGAGGAGAGGGTCTTCGGTGCTTGCTTGGGCAAGGAAGCCAAGCGCATGCTCCCAGCCCTGGAACATCCCGCCGAAGCTGGCAAGAGCGGGCTGGCCGAGCGTCTCGGCCACCGAGGCTGTGAGTCGGCTGAGTTCCTGAGCTTGCGAAGAGTCCTTGGCCATGGTGTGCACGACCCGCCGGTATGGCTGCGCGAAGTGATGCAACAGGAAGGTCTTTCCGACTCGGCGGCGACCCGAGAGCACGACGAGCTGAGGGCTTCCTGCTTGAGCTTTTTCCCATGCCGCTTGAAGCTTGACCTGTTCATCGTGACGGTCGATAAGTGATTCTATTGGCATACTAGTACAGACTCCATGTAGTACATGATACATGTAGAAGTCCTGGGTGCATCCGCAGCATCGGGACAATCGTGTCGTCGAGACGTAGCACGGTTGCTACGCTTGTTGCATGACGGAAATTGCCTCGCGCGAACTGCGCAACAACACGAGAGCGCTACTTGACCGCGTCGAGGCCGGTGAGTCGGTCACGATCACTGTCGACGGTCGTCCGGTCGCCTTGCTTGAGCCGATTTCGCGTCGTCCGCGCTGGCTTCCGCGGGAGGAGTTCGTGCGCAGGGTCCAGGCCCACCAGGCCGATGCGGGCCTCGCTGCTGAGCTCCGCGATCTGGCACCCGACTCGACCGACGACCTGCCCCTGCCGTGACCCGAGGACTCGCCGACACGACGGTATTCATCGCCCGTGAATCGGGGCGGCCCATACGCGCTGATGCCATTCCGAGCGAGGTCGGGGTGTCGGTGATAACGATCGGCGAGCTGCGTGCCGGCGTCTTGGCAGCGCTCGACGTCGAGACCCGTGATCGCCGTTTGGGGACGCTGACCGAAGCGCTGACGCTTCAACCGGTGCCGGTTGATGACCGGGTGTCCGAGTCGTGGGCGAGGCTCCGGTTGTTGCTTCGTGACACCAACCAACGCATGCCGGTGAACGATTCGTGGATCGCCGCTACGGCGATGTCGCTGGGAGTGCCCGTGGTCACGCAAGACGACGACTACGTGGACGTCGCCGGCCTCGACGTTATCCGGGTCTGATCGCCTGAGCCCGGCCCAGGAAGGGCTCTTACCCTCCAGGAGCGAGAGAATAAGCGGCA
Source organism: uncultured Actinomycetes bacterium (assembly GCA_963743945.1). Taxonomy (GTDB): domain Bacteria; phylum Actinomycetota; class Acidimicrobiia; order Acidimicrobiales; family CADCSY01; genus JACOTK01. The sequence continues at coordinate 23 of CAVURO010000004.1, read as the reverse complement.
TGATAAATCTCCAGGGTTCACCC
>CAVURO010000003.1:0-111871 GCA_963743945.1 uncultured Actinomycetes bacterium | reverse complement strand
ACCACGTCCACCCAATAGTTGGTCTGCTTGGGGGCGGCGTTGGACGGGAACTTGGGCGTCGCGTTGTACATGTAGACACCGTTGCCTCCGTCCACCCCGGCCTTCAGAGCATGCAACGGCGGGCTGTCGACGCCTGCGTTCTTGAATGCGTACAGGTCGGCTGCATAGGCGCCGGTCGTCGTGTGGTACGAGACGATGTAGGTGGTGTTGGCCGCGATGGCGACCGGCGACGAGAACGTGACCTGCTGCCAACCGGTGGCACTCTCGCCCGTGAAGGTCGCCTGTGCGAGAAGCGTGCCGTCCTTCTTCCAGAGGCTTCCCGTTCGTGTCCCGGCGACGTCTGCACCGCGGTAGTAGCGGACGCCTGAGATGAACCCCTTGACGTCGGATCGGAACTTCAGGCCCACTTCGACGGCTGCGGTGTCACCGGTCTCGATCGCGCCCGGAGCGCTGGTGGGCGCCCAGATGGTGCAGGGACATGCGGCGGTGCTGAAGGACCAGCTGACGGGTCCGGTGAGGTTGTTTCCCGCCGCATCGAGCGCGTTCGAGATCGAGGCGGTGTAGGTCGTGTTGGGCGTCAGGTTCGCCGTGGGGTCCAGCGTGGTCGTGTTCGTCGAGCCGTCGTGGCTCACTGCCGCGGCCACGACGGTCCCGCTGGGATCCTTGAGCTGAAGATCGATGGTCGAGGCCTGCATGGGCTCACTGAAGACCGCGAGGACGTTCGTGCCCTGGGAAACGCCGGTGGCGCCGGATGCCGGCGTCTGTGACGTCACGGTGGGAGGCGTGGTGTCGGCCGGCGCGCCGGACCCCACGGTGACGGCAAGCGATACGGCTGCTCCCAGGTTGACCGAGTCGTCGGCGGCCCGTGCCCTCAACGTCACCGGACCGGAGGCCGACGGTGTCCAGGAGTAGCTCCAGCTTTCACGACCGGTCGCCCGGTGCCAGGTGCCGCCGTTGTCGGTCGACACCTCCACCGCTCCAACTCGTCCACCCCCGGTGTCGCCTGCGGTTCCCGAGATGGTGACGGGCGAGCTCATCGGCAGGGTGGCGCCGCTCAGGGGAGAGGTGATCGCCGTGGTCGGGGCGACCGTGTCGCTGGACGCGCTTGCCGCGGTCAGAGGCGCCTGCAGCGAGGCCGGTTGGACGCCCATGTCGGCCAACAGGTTGACGGTCGCCTGCTGCATGCGAACATCAGATGGGGGGCCGCTGCGGTCGTGATTGGCATCGAGTCCCCAGGACCACTGGATCGTCCCCGCACCGAACACCAGTGCGCCACTGCTGTGACGATAGAGGGTCAGGCGATGGGTGGCGGTGCCGGGTCCATAGGTGCAGCAGAGATCCTGGAGACGAGTCTGCACATCGACGGTGGTGGTGGAGAACGGAACCATGCCGGCAGGACGGAAACCGTTGTCGATGTCCTCGTCCCACTCGTAGCCGAGCGTGCCGGCGGGGAACGTTGCAACCTCACCGGTCCCGAGCGTGGCAACCGAGGTGTTGCGCCAGAGGCGCAGGAGCCCGTCCGGCTGCGGCACCTTGATCGCTTCCGACTGCGGGCCGTTGACCATGAACAACTGGCCGGTGAGCGCGTTCTCGGGTCGGCCACCGTCGGAGGGTGGGCTGAATCGATTGTCACGCCAGGTTCCGGTCCAGGCGGGATCGGGGTCGATCTTCGCGTTGTCCTTCGACTCCTTGTAGGAGACCAGCGTGCGATACGAGGTGATGGGCGAAGTGGTGCTGTTCTCCCAGCGGGTCTTCCAGTAGACCTCGTTGCCGCTGAAGAAGGCGAGGTTCACGCCGGCGTTGCGAGCTGCCTCGACGTTGGCGCGCTGAGGTCCCGACCAGTACTCGTCGTGGCCGACCGACAGGAACACCTTGTGCTCGAGGAGCTCGGATCCTCGACGAGCCGTGTCGACGCCCGTGGTGTAGCTGACGTCGTAGCCGTTGGCCTCGAGCCAGCGGACCATCGGATACTCGGCGTTGAAGACCGAGTCCTGCGGGGCGGTGGAACGTACCGTGAGCGGGCGGTTGTAGCTGACCTTGTAGGCGCGGTTGGCAGGCTTGCCGGCATAGAGGCTGTTGCCCCCGTACTTGTTGTAGGCCTGCCAGGTGGTGTCGGAGGTCTGGAACAGCAACTTCGAGCCGCTGTTGTCGTTGCGAACGATGAACACGATGTGATTGTTGCCGGCGGTGCCGTCCTCACGAACGAGCTTGGCGAAGTAGATGCCGGAAACGGCGGAGGACGGGATCGTCCACTTTGCCGAGATCTTCCAGTTGCCGCAGTCGATGAGCCCGGTCGTCGTGTCGTTCCTGCAGCCGGGCTGCGTCTGAGGGAGCGTCACCGACGGTCGCAACGTCGTGATCTTTCGAGCGCCCGCACCGCCGTAGTAGCCCATGCGATAGAGGTCGAGGCGGTACTTCGATGAAGTGGTCTTGATGCGGAAGTCGACAACAGCGCCCGGCGCGTAGCTGATGTCGTTCGTGAAGCCGAGAATGTTGGAGGAGCCGGTTCCCGTGACGTCCCACTGACTTTTCGCCGTGCCTGCTTTTGAGTTCTCGCACTGGATGACGCTCTGAACCGGGGCGTCGCAGGGGCCGGCGGCCTGAGCGGTCGGTTGGAAGACCAGCAAGCCGGAGAGAACCGCGAGGACTGCCGTGATGGAGCGTACGATCCCACCCCACGCGATGCCACCACTCGCGTTTCGGACGACACGTAACGCGGTGTGCATGAAAGGAACCCTATTGGTCGTCATCGGCGGATGGCAACTGCATCGTCGGGGGTGTTGGGTCAGGGCGCGGCGCGTCTGCTGGGGCACCCGATCTCCATTCGCCGTACCGCTTCCCCAATCCTGCAAGTGGTCCATGAATACCCCCTCAAACCACTACTCTTGGCCTCCGTGACTGATGCAGGGGATCAAGCCGGCAGTGTGGTCGACGGGGTTTGGACTCGTACAGACCAACCCCCGAGCACTCCGGCCCCGGAGCTCCGATATCGCCCCAAGCTCAATTTGATCATGAAGCTTCGCGAGCTGTGGCATGACCGGCACATGATTCGCAGCCTTGCCGAACGGGAGATGCGAGCGCGCTACAAGCAGACGTTTCTCGGCATCGCCTGGGCTGTGATCACGCCGTTCCTCCTGATGATCGTGTTCACGCTGTTCTTCAAGCGTGCGGTGCGGGTGGATACCGAAGGTGCCGGCTACCCGTTGTTCTCCTATCTCGGTCTGCTGCCCTGGGGCTTCTTCTCGACCGGCGTCTCGCAGGGCAGCGTCAGCCTCATCGCCAACGTCCCATTGCTCAACAAGGTCTACTGCCCTCGAGAGGTGTTCCCCCTCGGCAGCATCGTGCTCGCGATCGTGGACACGACCATCGCCTTTACGGCGTTGCTCGTCCTCTTTGTCGTCGAGGGAACCGCGCCGAAGGGCACGGCGGTCTATGCGCCCCTCTACCTTCCCATGTTGTTCGCCTTCACGGTTGGCACCGTTCTGATCATGTCCTCGGTCATGGTGTACCTCCGTGACCTGCGCACGACGCTGCCGCTGGCTCTGCAGCTGGGTCTCTTTGCCACCCCCATCGCCTACAGCCTCGATTCGGTGCCCGAGCACCTGCGAACCCTCTACGTCGGGGTGAACCCCCTGGTGACGGTGATCGACGGGCTACGCCGAACGGTGTTGTTCGACGAGGGTCCCAACTGGCAGTACTTCGGTATCAGCTCCGCCACCTCGATGACCGTTCTGGTCTTCGGCTATTGGATCTTCAAGCGGCTGGAGGGTGGGATCGCCGATGTTGCCTGACGGGACGATCCGAGCACAGCATCTCTGGAAGCGCTTCCGCGCCGACCGTCGATTCTCCCAGCTTCGCTACGAGGTCAAGCACCTCCAATCCCGTCTGCGTGGGACCTCGGACGGCGATTGGCGATGGGCGCTGAAGGACGTCAACCTCGAGGTCTCCCCAGGTGAGGCCATTGGCTTCCTGGGGTCCAACGGGTCCGGAAAGTCGACCCTGTTGAAGGTCCTGTGCCGTGTCATGCAACCACATTCCGGCTCGCTCGAGGTGGCCGGCCGCGTGGGCGCGCTGATCGAGGTTGTGGCCGGCATCCACCCGGACCTCTCGGGTCGGGAGAATGCCTTTCTCTACGGCACGCTGCTGGGTCTCAGTCGCCGGGACGTCGCCAATCGCTTCGACGACATCGTCGAGTTCTCCGAGGTGGGCTCGGCGATCGATCGCCAGGTCAAGTTCTATTCGAGTGGCATGAAGATGCGCCTCGGGTTCTCCGTGGCGGCATTTCTCGAGCCGGACGTGCTTCTCGTCGACGAGGTCCTCGCGGTGGGCGATGCCGCGTTTCAACAGAAGTGTCTGGAACGCATGCGAACCGTGCTTCACGACGGCACGACCCTTGTGTTCGTGTCACACGACCTGGCGGCGATGGAGGCCACGTGCACCCGGGCGATCTGGCTGCGTGAAGGTGTGGTCGAGTTGGAGGGGCCGATCCGACCGCTCCTCGGGGCGTATCGCCGATCGATCGAGGAGACTGCCGGAACGAACTTCCACGAGGGAGACCGAGCACACCTGCTCGGCATCACGACCGCCGGACCCGACGGGGCGAGTGCCCGAACCAATGAGGTCCTGACCATCACGTTGCGGCTCGAGGTGCAGGAGGCGGAGTCCGGGAGCATGGTCTACGTCGGGGTCAGCGAAGGCGCTGCCACCCCGATCTTCGTGCTGCGAAGGGTGACCGATCTCGAGGCGGGTGTGACCACCCTCGAGTGCACGATTCCGCTGCTTCCTCTGCCCCACGGTCGCTACTACCTCTGGATGAGCGTTACCGACAAGGCCAACGAGGATCTCATCCCCTGGCATCCGGCCACTTCCGTGGACGTGATCGGGAACTTCCTCGACCCGGCGCCACAGGCGGTTGTGCGGCTCTCGCCCGTTTACGTTGTCGCCGAGTGGGCCGAGATCGACAACGGGTGAAGCCCGGCATGGGTCCTGATCTCCTGAGGCGCGTCTATCGCAGAACCCGCAGTACGGCTTCTCGTTTGGTTGGCCGGGCGGACCGCCGTCTCTCGGTTGCACGTCATCAACGCATGCGGCCGACCCTCCTCGTGCGTGATGAGGGCCCAGGTGGCCCGCTGCTCGTGATCGTGGGGAACGACGACGACTTCAGTCGCTATCTCGTCGAGATCCTGCGGGCGGAGGGGGCGAACTGCTTTGCCGTGATTTCCCTGGCGCAGCTGAGCGCCGACAGGCTTCAAGCCCATGGCGTCGTGCTCCTCGGCAGGATGTCGTTGTCCCCTCGGGACGTCGATCTCCTGACCGACTGGGTCGAGCGAGGTGGCAGGCTGCTTGCGATGCGCCCGGATCATGCACTGGCGCCGTTGTTCGGCATCGAACCCGTGGGGCGCTCGCTGGACGAGGGATATCTGAGGGTGGACACCTCCCGATCGCCGGGTGCGGGGATCACCGATCGCGTCATGCAGTTCCACGGGACGGCGGACGGTCATCGAGTTGCCGATGCAACGGTCATCGCGGAGCTCTTCACCGATGCGGACGCTCCCGCCGGGTGGCCGGCGGTCGTGACCCGTGTCGTCGGTGAGGCCGGCGGTCGCGCCGCAGCGTTCACCTATGACCTGGCGCTCTCGGTGGTTCAGACTCGCCAGGGCAATCCGGCCTGGGTCGGCCAGAACCGCGACGGTGATCTCCTCAATCGATCCGACGACCTGTTCTTCGGCGCCGCAGAGGGAGACGTGCAACGCGATTGGGTCGACCCCGGGCTGTTGGATGTGCCCCAGGCCGACGAGCAACAGCGCCTGATGGCGAACGTTCTCACTCACCTGTGTGCCGACCGTACGACCCTGCCGCGGTTCTGGTACCTGCCGGAACGCCAGGCTGCCGCGATCGTGATGACCGGTGACGATCACGCGCTCAACGGCACCGCCGAACGATTTCGTGACTTCCAGTCTCTCGACGACGCGGTTGGTGATCGGGGTGATCGGTGCGGCTGGGGTCGGGTCCGGGCCACGTCGTACGTCTATGCACACAGCCCCTTGACCGACGCACAGGCTCTGGCCCTGGAGCGGCAGGGATTCGAGATCTCCCTGCACCTGACAACCAAGGGAACCGAGTACGACCTGGGATCGCTCAGTCGCACGTACCGCAGGCAGCTGAAGCTCTTTCGCGGGCGCTATCCGAGCCTCCATCCCCCGAGCACCCACCGCACGCACTGCGTGGTGTGGAGTGACTGGTCCACGCAGGCGGAGGTGGAGCGGGCAAACGGGATTCGGCTCGACACGAACTACTACTTCTACCCCGCCCCGTGGGTTGCCGGGCGGATCGGGCTCTTCACGGGCTCGGGCCTGCCCATGCGCTTCGCCTCGCTGCGTGGCGAGATCATCGACTGCTATCAGGCTGCGACGCAGTTGAACGACGAGACCGGTCAGGTCTACCCGGAGACCATCGAGGTGGCTCTCGACCAGGCCTTCCGTGATGTCGGGCGGGCAACGGTGCTGACGGCCAACATGCACACCGATCTCGGCGCGTCGAGCGGATCGGATGCCATCGTGGCGGAGGCCCGCCGCCGTGGCGTGCCGGTGATCAGCGCCCGCCAACTGCTCACCTGGCTGGATGGGCGTTCCGCGTCATCGTTCGGCCCCGTCGAACGCGACGGCCACGCACTGCGCCTTGCCGTCACGGCGTCGGAGGACGCTCCGGGTCTCACCGCCCTGGTCCCGCTGCCCCCCGGTTGCTCTGGTGTGCGTTCGGTGACCTGCGAAGGAGCCGAAATCCCCTTCGAGGTCGAGGAGCTGTGGGGAATGACCCACGTCGTGTTCCCGGCGCGCTCCGGTCGCCACGAGATCCTCTGCTCGGAGGAAACCGGCACGACGGAGGTAGGACGGAGGTAAGGGCACAGGGCCACGTGGTGCCCGGACTCCCGGCGCTCGTCGATCTCGACCTCGGTGCCGGGTCACATGACGGAACGGTGCTGAGCAGCGCGGGCGGCGGTGCGCTCGTCCTTTCCCCGGGGATCCTGCTCGATCCGGCAGCGGGAGCGGGATTCGCGGGGTGGGATGCCGTTGTGGGCGGGTTGCCCGTGACGGACCAGGGAGGGACCGCGGAGGTCGTCGAGGTCGTCGAGGCGGTGCTGCGGTCGTCGAGGACCGTGACTGCCGGGAGCTCGTTCGAGGCCGAGGTCCGGTTCTCGGGTTCCCCCGGCCAATACCTCGGTTTGGTCGGGGAGGTCGACGCGGAGACATCGATCGCGTTCGTCGTGGACGATCGAGGTCGCCTCAGTGCCGTCAATGCGGTCGGGGGAAGCCGTTTGGTCACACCCGTTCCGGGTTTCCGCCACGGTGAGCCACATCGCTTCCGGGTCGATTGGGACGCGGGCCTGACGTTGTTCGCCGTCGACGGCCGGACGATCGCCGAACATCGGATCCCCTTGCGTGAACCGCTGCGGCCGGTCATCGGTGCCCCCGGCGGATCGGGGCCCTTGGGGGTCTGCTGGATCCGGACGTCCGATTTCCCGCTGTCGGGAACCTTCACCTCCCGGGTGATCGACCTCGGTGTGTCGAGCACCTGGGGACACACGACGCTGCGATCACCGGCACTGACGATGACCGGCGCCCGGGCGGCCTTCCGGGCCGGCGACGTGGAGGTGCCGGACCTGTCGTGGTCCGATTGGATCCGCCCGGGAGCGTCCGGTGCTCCCATGGGGATCCGAGGGCGCTATCTCCAGTATCAGCTGACCCTTCTCACGGCATCGCCTCGCTGGACGCCCGAGGTCCTGGGAGTCTCGATCGAGCGGCTGTCCTGACGTTCAGGAACCCAGGTCGCCCTCGCCACGAGCGGGAGCCGGCTGCGGTTCGATCTCATCCCGGGCCGACCTCGAACGAACCATCATGAGCGTCCCCTCCCATGCGGCGCCCACCCAACGAAGGCTCAGGCCGGCGCGGGCCATGATCTCCGCGGCGTCGCGACGGAGGACCAGCGCCCCCACAAGAGCGGCAAGTCGCCTGCCCGACCGGGCCCAGTGCAACGAGGTGCGAGCAGTCAGTCGAGCGAGCGGCGGCGGGCCCTTGGCGATGGCGTCCATGACGATGTCCGATCGACCCTGGGCGAGCGAACGTCGAAGGAGCCATCTCTTCTCGGTACGTTCCTCCAGCACGTGGTGATGCACGACGGCATCGGGAACGTACACAACCCTCCTGCCCAATCGATGGATCCGCAGGAAGAGATCCTTCTCCTCTCCCGAGATCAAATTGGTGCCGATTCGTCCCAGTTCGACCGAAAAGCCTCCCAGGTCGATCAGGGTCTGTCTGTCGATGGCCATGTTGGCGCCATAAGGATATTGCGGGAACGTCAACAGTTGGTAGGAGTCACCAAGATCAAGCCCTGAATAATAGCTTTCCTGGCTCACCGGAACCCACGAAGGACGTTCAGCCGGCCAACGCAGATAGATGCGACCAGCAGTGGCGACCGGCGCCGGCTGTTGGGCGAAGGCACGTAGATGTGCGGCGAGGCAGTCGGGTTCCGCGACGGCATCGTCATCGAGAAAGACGATGATCTCGCCCCGTGATTCCGCGGTTCCCCGATTGCGCGCGTGCGAGAGCCCCATCGTGTCCTCACGCACGTAACGCAGGTTGGGAATGGAGGCGAGGAGTTGTCCGATGACGTCTGGCGTCGCATCACTGGAGGCATTGTCGACGACAATGATCTCAAAGTCATCGGCCGGCAGCGTCTGTGAGGTGAGACTTTCAATGGCAAGCTGTACGTGATCAACACGGTTGAAGGTGCAGATCACAGCACTCAGCTTTATGCTCAATGCAGGATCCTCACGAGCGAAATGATAGTCGAGCTGTCCATGCATGTCGCCATCTGCGCGCTGACCTTTCACCGACCCGAGGGCCTGAGTTCCCTGCTCGCTGCACTGCACCTGTTGCGCGTTCCCGAAGGCGTCACCGTGTCCGTCGTCGTGGTCGACAACGACGAGCTCGGATCGGGAGAGGCGATCGTCGAATCGGTCCGCCCTTCCCCGGCCCTTCCGATCACCTATGTCATCGAGGCCCGTCGAGGCATCGCCCAGGCACGCAACGCCGCCGTCGCGGCCGCGATCTCCGCAGACGCCGACCTCGTCGCGTTCATCGACGACGACGAGGTTCCCGACGCCGACTGGCTGACCGGGTTGCTCGACGTACAGGCCTCGACGGGAGCCGATGTGGTGACCGGCCCCGTGATCCCCGAGTTCGCCGAGGCGCCGCCCGATTGGGTCGTGCAGGGCAAGTTCTACGATCGCCCTCGATTCCCGACGGGCACCCGGCTGACCTACGCGCGGACCAGCAACGTGCTCATCGCCGCCCGGCTGTTGCGTGATCCATGGCCACCGTTCGATGAGCGGTACGCCACAACGGGAGGAGAGGACACGCACTTCTTCATGCGGGTTCGACTCAACGGCGCTCACATCGCCTGGGCCGACGACGCGATCGTCCGGGAGTTGGTGCCTCCGTCACGGATCTCGGTGGGCTGGCTCGTGCGCCGGGCCTACAGCCGGGGGAACACGCTGAGCCTGTGCCTACGGGATCTCCGGGATTCATGGCCCCGTCGAGCCAAGCGGGTGGCTGCCGCAGCAGTCGAGGTCGGCGGGGGTGTCGCGCTCCTGGCCACAGGTCCGTTCAGGGGCAAGGCCGTGAGGGTGGCGGCGTTGCAGAAGTTGGCCTACGGCGCCGGTCTCGCGAGTGGCCTGGTCGGCTCGACGTACGAGGAATACGCGCAGACCCACGGCCGATGAACCTCAGCCTGGCCGCCTGATGACCGTTGCCGCGAGCCGGCGGGGTGCGCCCCCGGCGGCCGACTGGTCTGCAAGCATGGGCGATCGTCATGAGCACCGACGCCGTCACCCTGCTGCTGGCCTTCCTGGCTGTCCTGGCGCAGGCGACCGTGGCGACCGTGCTTGTGCTGAGCATCGCCGGGCGGCGGTTTCCCGCGGTGGCTCGGCTCGGCGGCTCCATGAGGCGATTCCTGGAGCCACAGGCTTCCTCCCTCGCGGTTCTCGTTGCCGTGGTCGCCACGTCGGGCAGCCTCTACTTCTCGGAGGTCGCGCACTTCACACCGTGTCGGCTCTGCTGGTACCAGCGCTTCGTCATGTACCCGCTTGTTCCGATCCTGATGGTGGCGGCCTGGGGAAGGTCACGCGTCCTGCAGCGGGTGGTGATGGTGATCGCCCTCCTCGGCGCGTCGGTCTCCGGCTACCACATGGCCGTGGAGCGCTTCCCTTCGCTCGAATCCACGACCTGTGATCCCACCAACCCGTGCAGCCTCATCTGGGTGGAGCGGTTCGGGTACCTCACGATTCCGACCATGGCACTGTCCGCCTTCCTGTTGATCGCAACCCTGTTGTGGGTTGGCGACCCGGCTCCGATTGATCCACCTTCCGATGACCCCCTCGTCGCGTTGAAAGGAACCGTCTCATGAGTGACCAACGCTCCCCACGCCCGTTCCCGCTGGTGCCGATCGCGGTGGGGATGATCATCGTGCTCGGCCTCGTGGCCGTTCTGCTCAGCCGTGGCGGTGACGACGACGGTTCGGGCGTGGAAGCCGGATCGTCCGTGACGGGATCGATCCGTGAGACCCGGCCGGTCTCGGTGGCAGGCGCCGCGTTGCCGCCGCACGGCGAGGGCGTCGATGCTGCGGTTGGCCTGCGGGCGCCCGAGGTGAAAGGTGCGGCCTTCGACGGTGCCGGCGTGGCGATCAGCAACGACGGCACGCCGAAGGTGTTGATGTTCCTCGCCCACTGGTGCCCGCACTGTCAGAAGGAGGTGCCGGTGATCGCTGACTGGATCGAACAGAACGGGCCTCCCGAGGGGGTGGCACTGGTTTCGATCGCGACGGCGACGGTTGCCGAGCGGCCCAACTATCCACCCTCGGCGTGGCTGGAGCGGGAGGGATGGCAGCCGGTCGTTCTGGCCGATGACGAGCAGGGGTCGGCGGCGACGGCGTACGGATTGACCGCATTCCCGTTCTTCGTCGCGGTCGACGCGCAGGGAAAGGTGGTGGAGCGGGTCAGCGGCGAACTCACGGTCCAACAGATCGAGGACCTCGTGGCCCGGGCCCGCGGCGTGGGCTGAGGCGGGCGGTGTCTCGGCTCACCCGGCCGGGCCGAGGGCGGCTTCCATCTGTTCCAGGAGATGTGCGGTGCAGCTCGCGAGCTCGATGGGCGGAATGGCCTCGGTCACGATGCGCTCGGCGATCGCCCGGTAGGCATCCGCTGCGGGACCGTCGCCGAGAACGACCGGCAGGCCGGCATCGCCGGCGGCGGCGACCGACGCCTCCAGGGGGACCTGTCCGAGGAGTGGCACCCCGAGTTCGGCCGCCAGGGCCTCGCCGCCCCCGGCGCCGAAGAGTGCGTAGCTCGTGCCGTGCTCACAGGTGAACGCCGACATGTTCTCGATCACACCTGCTACGCGCAGGTAGGTCTTGCGCGCGAGGTCACCCGCCCGGGCGGCAATCTTCTGCGCGGCGACCGGGGGGGTGGTCACGATGATCATCTCGGTCTGGGGAAGCAGGCGCGCAAGACCCATCTGGATGTCACCGGTGCCGGGCGGGAGGTCGATGAACAGGTAATCGAGCTCCCCCCACTGGACGTCCTCGAGGAAGTGCTGCACCGCTCGGTTGAGCATCTGGCCGCGCCACAACAGGGCGCTGTCCTCATCCTCCACGAGGAAGCCCATGGACACGACCTCGAGTGTTCCCGTGCCGATGGGTTTGACGTGGGGAATGATGCGGCGCTTCCCGTCCTCATCGTCCGCTGCGCTCAGGGGACCGACCATGTCGAGCATGCGGGGAATGGAGAAGCCCCCGATGTCGGCATCGAGCACCCCGATGGTCATGCCTCGCTGCGCGAGCGCAGCCGCGAGGTTGACGGTCAGGGACGACTTGCCGACACCCCCCTTGCCCGAGGCGATGGCGACGACCTTGGTTGTGGGAGACACCGTGGTCGACAGGGTGCCACGGGCGTTCCAGCGAGCCTTGGCCATGCAGGCCGTCTTCTCGGCGGCGGTCATCTCCTCCCAGGTGATCGCCGTGGTCGCCACGCCGGGAAGCGTGGCGACGCGAGCCTCCACGTCCTTCTTGATCTGGCCCTTGAGGGGACACCCTGCGGTGGTCAGCGCGATGGTGATGGCAACGACGCCGCCCGGATCGATGGTCGCAGAGCGGACCATGCCCAGGTCGACGATGTCGCTGCCGAGCTCGGGGTCGATCACGCCGCGCAGCACGGCCAGAAGGTCGTCGTCGGTCGGTGTGAGAGTTCTGGGCTCGCCCATGGCCATGATTCTACCGGTCCATGGTGCGCAGCAGCCCTCGTTCGCTACACTTGCCCGGAGTCCGTCTCAAGCTTGGCGATGAAGGAGCAATCATGATCACCGTGACCGAAACAGCTGCATCGAAGGTCAAGGAGTTGCTTGAGGCCGAGGGTGACACCTCTCTGGCCCTGCGGGTCGCCGTTCGGCCCGGCGGATGCTCCGGCTTCAGCTATGAGATGTTCTTCGACGGCGACACCTCGGGCGAGGACCTGACCCAGGAGTTCAACGGGGTGCGGGTTGTGGTCGATCCCTCCAGCGCCCAGCTCCTGACCGGCGCCACCCTGGAGTACAAGGACGGGCTGCAGGAGACCGGGTTCTCGATCAACAACCCGAATGCACAGCGCACCTGCGGGTGTGGCAACTCCTTCTCCTGACCATTTACCCTCCCGTCACCTCGCATCGGACCGGTAGGCCGGCGTCGAGCGGCAGATTCGTCTGCACCGATCGCCCGTTTCGGACCCGCTTTCTGATGACCGCCGGGCGGTGCACCTGCGGGCCCGTGCACCTGCGGGTCGGGCACGAACGAACCTCAGGGGACGAGGCGGGCCAGCCCTTCGGCAAGTTCGCCGGTGTCGAAGATGAAGTCGAGACGCTCGCTCAGCGTTCCGTCCGGAGCGGCAAGGAACAGTGACGGCTCGTAGGTGAGCCCCAGTGCCTCGACGGTGTCGGCGGTCTTCTTGGCCGTGTTGTCGGTGTAGACCTCGATGTGCATCATGGTGACGGACTCGCCGAACGCCCGGCCTTGATCGACGAACAGGTCGAGGACGGGACCGCAGATGGATGTCTGGCAGAACGCCGGGGTCGACACCAACAGCGCGATGGGCTTTCCGAGCGTCAACGCCCGGTCGAGGCTCACCTCGTGCAGGGGACAGGGTGGCTTCGCCGTGCAGATCGGATCGACCTCCCGCGGCGATGCGATCGTGGGTGTGGCGATGGCCGGAAGTTGCTCACCGGGCTGGACCACTCGTCCCGGCATGTCCGTGGGCCCGAGGGCGGAAAGGGTGCTCTCGAGCGTCTGGCCTGCGGCGGTGACCTCCAGACGCCACGAGCCCGGGGTGGCCAGCGTGGTGAGAAGCGGGTAGTAGGCCCGCTCCAGACCCTTGTCGCGGCGGGACAGCTCGATGGATGGGCCGAGATCGCCGTCCTTGGGACCGAGACGGGCCGAGATGGCCGCAGGGGGATCCTTCAGGAACACACCCTCGGCGTCGACGAGGCCCAAGGGCAGGCGCAGCGGCGTTCCGACAGGGACGCGGGGGTCGAACATCTGGGCGAGGGAGATCTTCCCGTCTGTCGCTCCGGACGTCGCCGTCGTCGCCTTCACCGCCTTCTTGGTGCCGGAGTCCGACGAGCACGCCCCGAGCAGCAGTGCAAACGCTCCCGTTCCCGCAGCCAGGAGTGAGCGACGGGAGAGGGAGGGAGGCCCCGGTGAACCCGGGTCTGGTTCAGGATTCATCAGTGCTTGAACCTATCGTGACGGTCGTGGATCTGCGCATCGCCTTCGAGGTTGACAACGAGCCCGTGGAGGTTGACGACGACGGCTCGTCGTTGCTCGATGTGCTTCGTGGCCCGCTGGGTCGCCGCGCACCCAAGGACGGCTGCAGCCCACAGGGCCAGTGCGGGTGTTGCACGGTGCTGGTCGACGGCGTGCCTCGGGTTGCCTGCGTGACCCCGGCACGCCGCGTTGCCGGCCGCAGGATCACCACACTCGACGGCCTTCCTGCCGAAGTTCGACAGCGGTGGGCGGAGGCGTTCGTGGCCACGGGCGCAAGTCAGTGCGGCTTCTGCACCCCGGGCATCATCACCCGCCTGTCCTCGCTCGATGCCGATGCGCCGGTGGAACGTGCGCTGAGTGCGCACCTCTGTCGTTGTACGGGGTGGCGGACCATCCTCGACGCCTGGGATCTGTTCCATGGGTCGTCGCAGGCCGGCGTGGACGGAAGCCGTGATCTCGAAGCCGCCGGCCGGCGAGCGACCATCGAGGGTGGGACGACGCAACGGGTCGCGGTCGATGTCGCCCTGGGTCGGGGAGGATTTGCGGAGGACACCTGTCCCCCCGATGCCATGGTCGCCGTGCCGAACGCCGAAGGGGGCTGGGTCCTCGGCGAGACCCTTGCCGAGGCACGTGCGCGTGCGGGCAAGGTGCAGGGTCGGCGCAGCACGCTTCATCGGCGCCATCCGATCGAGGTGCCCGAGGGTGATTGGGCCCTGACCCTGCGAACGACCTGGGTGGAGCCCGCGTATCTCGAAACCGACGCCTCCTGGTGTGTGCCCGGTGGCGAGCCTGCGACGCCCTTGGCGAACGGTGGCGCCTTCGGCGCAAAGACCTCATCGCCGGCCCCGGCGACGGCCCGTCGCCTCGCCGATGAGACCGGGCGGCCCGTCCGGGTCGTGTTGTCTCGGGAGGATTGCGTCCGCCTCGGCCCGAAGCGCCCACCGATTGCGGCGGGCATCCGGGCCGACGGGACGGGCGTGGTCCGGGTTGTCCGAACCCCGGGCATCGTGCAGGCCATCACGTCGGTTGCCTCCGGTCTGGTCGTGGAGGAGGTCGACATCCCCGGCCCTCCGACTTCGATCGACCTCCGGGGGGCAGGCTGGGTCGAGGCGGCGGTCCTGCTTGCAGGCCTGACCAACGAGCAACCCGTCACGGTTCGCTCGCCTGCAGGGGCGACTGCGACCGCCTCGATTGAGCCTGATGGTCGGGTGCGGCTGCGGGTCGGCTGCGGTGCGCCGCTCGACGAGGTGGTCCTGCGTTCCTACTGCATCGGCGCTGCGCACATGGCGCTGGGATGGGTTCGCAGCGAGGGCTTGGCCGTGGACGAGCAGGGAGTCGTGCACGATCTCACCATCCGCTCGTTCGGTGTGCTGCGTGCCGTCGACACCCCCCTCATCGAGCTGGAGATCGTGGACGAGTCGGGACCGGCCGTGTCGGGTTCCGACGCCGTGTTCGCCGCCGTTGCCGCAGCGGCGTGGATAGCGGACGGCCTTGGGCCGACGTGGCCGACGTCCCGAGGCTGACGGTCCCGAGGCTGACGGTCCCGAGGCTGACGGTCCCGAGGCTGACGGTCCTGACGCGATGGGCGAGAATCGTGACGACGATCAAGCCGAGTCGAGCAACCATTGGAGAGCATGTGAGCAAACCCGTTGGTCCCTATTCCCCCATCGTCCGCGCCGGTGACTGGCTGATCGTGTCGGGCCAACTCGGCATCGTCGAGGGCCAATTGGTCGAGGGCGGTGTCGGCGCCCAGCTGCGTGTGGCGATCGAGAACCTGCGGGCCCTGCTCGCCACCGAGGGCGCGGCGCTCACCGATGTGGTGAAGAACACGGTCTTCCTGTGCGACATGGCCGACTTTCCGGCGATGAACGAGGCGTACCTCGCCGGCTTCGGGGCGCACCGCCCGGCTCGCTCCTCCATCGGGGTGGCAGCCCTGCCCTTCGGTGCGGCCGTCGAGATCGAATCGTGGGCCTATGTGGGCGAAGCCCGCTCCGATCGGGCAGACTGAAGTCGTGATTGGAGCAGCGGTCCTCATCGTCGTCCTGTTGGTCGTCTTCCCGCCCATGGTCATCATGAGCGGTGGTGGCATGGCGGCCCTGTTGGGCCTGTTGCTCAAGGCGGACGCCGACGACCGCTACGCCGACAGTGAGCTGATCGACCTCAACATCTGAGCCGCTTCATGGCGCAGTGCTCTCTCGGGAGGCAGTGCTCGGCGATCGGGGCGAGACGATCCGCCTCAAAGGGTCCAGCGCGACTCACCGAAGCGGTAGCCCACCGACCGAACCGTCTGGATCAGCGGCGCATGTTCCTCGCTGAGCTTGGCACGCAACCGACGAACGTGGACGTCCACTGTTCGCGCCCCCCGTAGTAGTCGTAGCCCCAGACCCTGCTGAGCAGCGTCTCTCGGGTGAAGACCTTTCCCGGATGTGATGCGAGGAACTTCAGGAGCTCGTACTCCATGTAGGTGAGGTCGAGCGGCTTGCCCGAGATGGCGGCCTGATAGGTCTCGAGGTTCAGCACGAGCGGGCCGTACTCGATGAGCTCGGGGCGCGTTCCTCGGCCGGTGCGCCAGAAAAGGTGCTTGAGTCGAGCGCCCAGCTCGGCCGGCCGTATCGGCGTGAGGCAGAAGTCGTCGAAGAGGTCCTCCCGAAGGGAGAGGTCGGTGAGCTGGGTGGTGTTGACCAGAAGCAACAGCGGGTCGAACGGGATGTCTCGCTTCCTCAGGGCACGACACAGGGTGAAGGCCGTGTCGGGATCCTCATCGGCACAGATGATGGCCCCCGCCCAGCCGCTCTCGGGCTCCAGCCGGGTGGCCATCTCGACGTTGTTGACCGCTTTCCACGGGTAGCCCCCGAGGTCGAGCGCCTGGGACAGCTCCGGCGCAGGCGGGTCGGGAAACAGCATCAGAGGTTCCACAAGCTCACCTCAAAGCCTGCGAAGGTAGCGATCGAGCTCGAACTGGCTCACCTGGGTCTTGTAATCGGCCCATTCGGATTGCTTGTTGCGGATGAACCATTCGAAGACGTGCTCCCCAAGGGTCTCGGCGACCAACTCGGAGCGCTCCATGATCGTGATGGCCTCGTGGAGGTTGCCGGGGAGTGCACCGATGTTCTCGGCGAGCAGCTCCTCGGGGGTGAGCTCGTAGAGGTTGCCCTGAGTCTCGGGAGGCAGGTCGTATCCCTCCTCGACGCCCTTCAACCCGGCGGCAAGCACGACGGCGAAGGCGAGATAGGGGTTGCACGCCGGGTCGAGCGCTCGGTACTCGACCCGGGTCGACTCGGACTTGTTGCGCTTCGCATGCGGTACGTTGACGACCGCCGAGCGGTTGTTCCGCGCCCATGCGACATAGACCGGCGCCTCGTAGCCGACGACGAGGCGCTTGTAGGAGTTCACCCACTGGTTGGTCACGGCGGTGATCTCCGGGGCATGGCGGAGGAGCCCGGCGATGAAGCCCTTGGCCACCTTCGACAGTCCGTGAGCATCGTCGGGGTCGTAGAACGCGTTGGTGTCGCCCTCGAAGAGCGAGAAATGGGTGTGCATGCCCGAGCCCTGCACGCCCGCGATGGGCTTGGGCATGAAGCTGGCGTACACACCGTGAGCCTGAGCGATCTCCTTGGCGAGGAGCCGCAGGGTCATGACGGTGTCGGCCATCGTCAGCGCATCGGTGTGGCGAAGATCGATCTCGTGTTGGCTGGGGCTGTCCTCGTGCAGGGAGTACTCGACCGGCACGCCCATCTCCTCGAGGGTCAACACGGTTTGCTTGCGCAGATCGCTGGCCAGGTCCGACACGGTGAGCTCGAAATAGGAACCCTGGTCGAGAAGCACCGGGGGGTGTGCGGGGTTGTCGTCGGCGAAGTAGAAGTACTCGACCTCCGGAGCAGCGTAGAAGGAGAACCCCAGTTCCCGGGCGCGTTCGAGTGAGCGCCGCAGCACGTTGCGAGGGTCGCCTTCGAATGGCGTGTTGTCGAGGTTGACGATGTCGCAGAAGACCCGGCCAACGGGTGCGTTGTGCTCGGCCGTGGGGAGAATTTGGAAGGTCTTGGGGTCGGGCTTGGCGAGCATGTCGCTTTCCTGCACTCGACTGAAACCGTCGATGGCCGATCCGTCGAAGGTCATGCCCTCTTCGAGGGCGTTCTCGAGCTCGGCGGGCGTGATGCTCACCGCCTTGGGGGTTCCCAGGACGTCCGTGAACCACAGTTGGATGAAGCGCACCCCACGTTCCTCAACGGTTCGCAACACATAATCCTGTTGACGTTCCACGCTGCCTCCGAGCACAGTTGACGAGCTGTATCCATCTTCGCATTCCTCGGGCGATGTCCATTGCATCGGGCCGGCGGGTTCATAGAACGTTCACAATCCGGAAACAGGCCGGAAGTTGCGCCCCGCGACCGTGGGCGGCAAGCTTCGCAACGCAGTTGCCGTCCACGGAGCATGCTTGAAGGAGGAAACGGTGCAGGAACGTACGGCCGCCGAAGTGGTGAACATGGTCAAAAGCGATGGCGTCGAGTTCATCGACTTCCGTTTTTGTGACCTGCCCGGCCTCATGCAGCACTTCACCGTGCCTGCCTATCGATTCGACGAGGACGCGATCGCCGAAGGGTTTGCCTTCGACGGTTCGTCGATTCGGGGTTTCCAGGAGATCCAGGAGTCGGACATGGTCTTGTTCCCCGACCCGGACACGGCGGTCATCGACCCCTTCCGGCAGCACAAGACCCTCATCATCAACTGTTACGTGCACGATCCGGTGACCGGCGAGCCCTACTCCCGTGACCCTCGTTACATCGCCCGCAAGGCCGAGCAGTACCTCGCCTCCACGGGCATCGCCGACACCTGCTTCTTCGGACCCGAGGCCGAGTTCTTCATCTTCGACGACGTCCGCTTCGGCCAGAACACCAACTCGGCCTTCTACCAGGTCGATTCGATCGAGGGAACCTGGAACACGGGGCGGGACGAGGGGCCCAACCTCGGGTTCAAACCCCGTTCCAAGCAGGGCTATTTCCCGGTTCCCCCCATGGATCACTATGCCGATCTCCGTTCGGAGATGGCGCTCAACATGGCCAAGGTCGGCCTGGAGTGCGAGTTGCACCACCACGAGGTGGCCACCGGTGGCCAGTCCGAGATCGGCATGAAGTTCAGCACCTTGTTGAACCAGGCCGACCGCCTGATGCTTTTCAAGTACATCGTGAAGAACACGGCATGGGCGGCGGGCAAGTCGGCCACCTTCATGCCCAAGCCACTGTTCCAGGACAACGGGTCGGGCATGCACTGCCATCAGTCCCTGTGGAAGAGCGGCGAGCCGCTGTTCTTCGACGAGACCGGCTACGGCGGGCTGTCGGACATCGCTCGGTGGTACATCGGTGGCCTGCTCAAGCACGCTCCCGCCGTGCTTGCCTTCGCTGCGCCCACGACCAACAGCTACAAGCGTCTGGTTCCCGGTTACGAGGCTCCCGTCAACCTGGTTTACAGCCAGCGCAACCGTTCCGCCTCGGTGCGCATCCCCCTTGCGTCCAAGAGTCCCAAGGCCAAGCGCATCGAGTTCCGCTGCCCCGACCCGAGCTGCAACCCCTACCTGGCGTTCGCGGCGATGATGATGGCGGGACTCGACGGCATCCAGAACCGCATCGAGCCTCCGCCTCCCGTCGACAAGGACCTCTACGACCTGCCTCCCGAGGAGTTGGCCAAGGTTCCTCAGGTTCCGGGCTCCTTGCCCGAGGCCTTGGAGGCCCTCGAGGCCGACAACGCCTTCCTGAAGGCAGGCGGCGTGTTCACCGACGACGTCATCGACACCTGGATCGCCTACAAGCGTGAGAACGAGGTCGATGCCATTCGCCTGCGTCCCCACCCATGGGAGTTCATGCTCTACTACGACCTGTAAAGCCGGGCCGTCTTGTTCGACGCCAACTGCCGACCTCGCGAAGATGGGGTCGGCAGTTGGCGTTTCAGACACCCGGGCGGGTTCGGTACCACTGTGCACCGAGCACGCCGGCGGCGACGGCGAAGCCTCCGAGCGACAGAACGACCATCAGCGGCAGGTACCGGGTCCCGGGGCCATTCAGTGGTCCCGAACCGGGCGTGTCCGGGACGACAACGGGGTTGCCCGCGGGGGGAACGAAGGTCGGCCTGGTCGTGGGTGCAGGCTCGCGTTTGCGGGGGACCGTTTCCTCCACCGCCGGCTCGGGTGGGACCGTCTCGCCGGTCGGGGGCGGGGTCTCGGCGGTTGTGGGCTCGGGAGCCGCCGTCGTGGGCACCGTGGGGACGGTCGTCGCCGGCTCCGTATTCGGGGTGGTCGGGGTGGTTGTCGGGGCCGTTGGCGGAACCGTGGTGTCGCCTGTGTCGGGCCCCACGCCCTGGGCATGGGAGGGCGAGCCCGGACCGAGAACCGAGATGACCAAACCGAGAACCGAGATGACCGCAAGGCAGAGCGATACCACTTCCGAGCGTCGGGTCAGGGAACGATTCATGGTCCCTCCGGCACCCGTCCGTAGAAAAGACGTTCAACGACCTGACGAGCCCGACGCGTGACCCGCCGATAGTGCTCACGAAGCTCCGAAGGAGTCGTGTCCAACGAGCGGGCCAGACTGCTGAGCTGCTCTGGAGCTCGGGGCAGCGCGTCGTCGGGGACGCCACGGATGAGAAAGAGCCGATTTCTGGTCTCCTCGCAGAGCACGTAGGCCTCGCCCAGGACGGCGGCATCGGCTGCGGTGACCTTGCCGCTCTCGGCGAGAAGCGAGAGGGCCCTCATCGTCCCCGGTGAGCGGGCCCCGTGCTGCAGCTGGAGGAGTTGCACGCAGAACTCGACGTCGACGAGCGCGCCTCGACCGAGCTTCAGATGGAACTGTGGGTCGTCGCCGGCAGGTAGGCGTTCGCGTTCGATACGAGCCTTGACCCGACGGATCTCGCGGATGTGCTCGTCGGTGAAGGGCAGCTGCCAGACATGGTGGTCGACCAGTTTCATGAATCGTTCAGCCAGGGCCATGTCGCCTGCCACGGGCCGGGCACGGGCCAGGGCCTGGCGCTCCCAGACATCTGCCCAACGCTGGAAGTACGCATCGAAACCCTCGATGCTCCGGGCAAGGGGACCATGACGTCCCTCGGGTCGCAGGTTCAGGTCCAGCGCCCAGATGCGTTCGACCGGCGTATCCCCGCCGACGAAGCGGAGCAGAGCGGTTGCCACCCGTTCGGCCTCTGCGAGGGCTGCTGCATCGGCGCCCTCATAGACGAAGAGGACGTCGAGATCGCTCGCATACGAGAGCTCGGCGCCTCCGAAGCGGCCCAACGAGACAATGGCGAAGGGAATGCGAGGGTCGCAGGCCCCCAATGCGGTCTGCAACGTGGCTTCCGCCAGCCGGGTGAGATGGGCCTCGGTTGCCTGCAGGGTGCTGAATCCCAGCAGATCGCGGGTGGCGATCCGGACGAGCTCGCGTTCGTTGCTGCGCCTGAGCGCGACGTTGCGCTCGCTCGGATCACGCCAGGTGAGCATGGCTTGCGCCGTCTCGATCAGCTCATCGGGGGACTGCAGTGCCATGGGGTCGTTCTCGGCCAACTCGGCGATGAGGTCGGGATTGTGCTCGAGCAGCCGCCCGAGGAGTCGACTGGTTCCCAGGATCAGGCTGAGGCGCCGAGCGGCCTCGGGTGACTCACGAAACGAGCGCACGAGCTCGGTGGTTCGCTGGGTGCCCGATGCAAGGGTTCGAAGCCCGAGAAGCCCCTGGTCGGGGTCCGGACTGTCCGCCAACCATCCCAGCAGCAGCGGCAGGAACTGATCCATGAGCCTCGAGGAACGGGTGAGCCCACGCGTCAGTTCCTGGACCGCCTCGCGGGTTCGTTCGGACTCACGAAACCCGAACGCAGCGAGACGTTCCTCTGCCGCGATGCGACTGAGCCTGCCGGTCGAGTCCGAGAAGGCCTCCAGGAGCGGACGGAAGTAGAGGCGTTCGTAGACGGAGCGCACCGTTGCCTGACGTGAGATGAGCTCGGCGTCGAAGGCGCCGAGCGCGCTGAGATCGGCGTCGGGCCGGTAACCGAGGACCCGCGCAAGGCGTTCGCGCTCGGCGTCATCCTTCGGCACGGCATGCACCTGTTGTTCGTCGACGAGTTGGAGGCGATGCTCGACGGTACGAAGGAAGCGGTAGCAACCGCTCAGCACGAAAGCATCCTGGTGGTCGATGTAGGCCGCTGACGAAAGCTCGTTCAGCGCATCCAGGGTTGTGGGCGACCGGAGGTCCGGATCGTGGCGACCATGGACGAGCTGCAGCAACTGAACCGAGAACTCGACGTCGCGAATCCCGCCCGCTCCGCGCTTGAGATCCCGGCCGGCGCTCTTGGATCGGGCAACCTCCGCCTCGGCGCGTGCCTTCATGGTGCGAAGCGATCGGAGCTCATCAGCCGAGAACGGCCTTTCCCACAGGTGGAGGTCGATGGCGTCGAGAAGGTGGCGACCCAACTCGGCAGGGCCGGAGGCCGGGCGTGCCTTCAGCAGGGCCTGGAACTCCCATGGCTCTGCCCACTGTCGCCAATAGGCCTCGTAGGAGGGGAGCGTTCGGGTGAGTCTGCCACTGCGCCCCTCGGGACGAAGGTTGACATCGACCCGGAAGCACCGCCCGGCGATTCGCATGATCTCACGGGCTGCGGACTCGTCCCGTGCCGGGTCGGTGTCGTTCGGGCTGACGAAGATGATGTCGATGTCGCTCGCGTAGTTGAGCTCGTTGCCTCCCAGCTTGCCCATGCCGACGATCAACAGGTGCTCGGCATGGGCAAGCCGGCTGCTCACGAGGAGCACGTCGCGAGCAAGCTCGGCGAGGTGCGCCGAGACTTCGGGCAACTCGTCGCGACCCGTGAGATCTCGCGCCGCGATGCGCAGGTACTCGTGGTTCTTCCATCGCTGTAGAGCGGTTTCGTCGAGGACGGATTCCGCCCCGAGGGGTCGAGTGTCGAGATCACGCAGGATCTCCATGGCCCCCGGGTCGGAGACGAGAAGCGTCGTGAGCGACCTGCTCGCCCCGCAGACGGCGATGACCGCTCGTCGCAGCCCGGTGTCCGTGCCGAGCTCATCGAGGAGGCCCGGGTGGGCATCTTCCAGGCGGTGCATGGCGCGAGCGACCGAGACCGGATCTCCGGCGTCGTCGGTGTCCAGGTCAAGCAGCGGCACCACCTTCCCGTCAGCTCGTGACATGACATCAGTCTGTCAGGTCGACCGACCGGAACTTCCTCCTCGTGACGCCGGTGGTCGTTGTCCACGCGTGAGGGATGCCCCCCGGGTTCATCCGAATGGCTCGAAATCGGTGGCGTAGGCTGGGCGTCATGGCTCGTCTGCGGGTGGCTCTCTGTCAGATCGACACGGTGGTCGGCGACCTCGACGGCAACGTGGCGCGCATCCTCGCCACGATGAAGGAGGTCGACGTTCGCAAGGGCGATCTCGCGGTCTTTCCGGAGCTCACCATCACGGGCTACCCGCCCGAGGATCTGTTGTTGAAGCCGGGCTTCATCGCCGACAACCTGCGCGCCCTCGACGCGGTGGCAGCCGGAACCGCCGATTCGCCGGTGACCGTCGTCGTCGGCTTCGTGGATGGGTCTTCCGAGCAGCTCCACAACGCGGCAGCCGTGTGCGCGAACGGGCGGGTGATCGGCACCTATCGCAAACGTCTCCTGCCCAACTATGCCGTCTTCGACGAGCAGCGTTACTTCAAGCCGGGAGAAGGCCCCCCGCCGTTGTTCGAGGTCGGCGGCGTGACGGTGGGGGTGTCGATCTGTGAGGACGTGTGGTTTCCGGCCGGCCCGGTCGCCTTCATGGCCGATGCCGGAGCGCAAGTGGTGGTCAACCTGAATGCATCGCCGTTCCATGCCGGTCGCGTGGAACAACGGCAGGAGATGTTGGCCCGTCGATCGTCGGAGAACGGCTGCGCCTTGGTCTACGTCAACCAGGTCGGCGGCCAGGACGAGTTGGTCTTCGACGGGGCATCGATGGTTTTCGATGCACGCGGAATCCTGATCGCGCGTGCGCCACAGTTCGTCGAGCACCTGCAGGTGATCGAGATCGACGTGGGTGCGAATGGCAGCGACGTGGGTGCGAATGGCAGTCCGCCGTGGATGAGATCGCACCACGGAGCGATGCAACCGAGGAGGTCTATCGGGCACTCGTGCTCGGCACGCGTGACTACGTCAACAAGAACGGTTTCACCGATGTGGTGATCGGCATGTCGGGTGGCGTCGACTCGTCGCTCGTCGCGGTTGTTGCGGTGGACGCCCTTGGTCCCGAGCACGTGCACGGCGTCTCCATGCCCTCGCGGTTTTCGAGCGAGGGCTCGAAGCACGACGCGGCCGACCTGGCGGCGCGACTGGGGATGTCCTTGCGTTCGATTCCCATCGAGCCGGCGCATGCGGCGTTCCTGACGATGCTCGACCCGTCGCTCGGCGACCGTCCTCCCAACCTCACCGAGGAGAATCTGCAGAGTCGTATACGCGGGGTTCTGCTCATGGCCCTGTCGAACGAGCACGGCTGGATGGTGCTGACCACGGGGAACAAGAGCGAGATGGCCGTTGGCTACTCCACGCTCTACGGGGACACCGCCGGCGGGTTCGCGGTCATCAAGGATGTGCCCAAGACGCTGGTCTACGAGTTGTGTCGTCACCGCAATCGCCAGGCGGCCGGCGGCCTGATCAACGAGGACGTCCTGAACAAGCCGCCATCGGCCGAGCTGCGCGCCGACCAGCGCGACGACCAGAGCCTTCCGCCTTACGAGTTGCTCGACCCCATCATCGAGGCTTATGTCGAGCACGACCTGACCCGGGCCGAGTTGGAGCAGGCGGGTTTCGACCCCGTTCTTGTCAACCGCATCACCCGTCTCATCGACGTTGCCGAGTACAAGCGCCGCCAGACGCCACCGGGGGTGCGCGTGACCCCGAAGGCATTCGGCAAGGATCGGCGCCTCCCCATCACGAACCGCTACAGCGGCTGAGGTTTCGTCGGTGATGACGGGGAACCCACATGGACCGCTCGGCGCGGAGGATTGACGGCCATGGACGCGAAGCGCAGTCTGCCCGACAGCCGTGATGACCTGTCGACGTTCGAGGCGGTCATGGGGCGCATCAGCTGGTACCACCGGATTGAGGTCGAGTTGTTCCACACGCTCGGTCGATGGGCGACACAGCCGGGAGCGGCCGATCTCGCCCCAGCCGATCGTGTGCTCCTGGGCACCCAGGCGAGATACCACGCCTGGCACGGCGAGTTGTGGCAGGCGCAGTTTCCGACAGCAGGGCAGGCGTTCGCCGACCTTCGAACGAACCGGTTCGGCGAGAGCGACCCATTTCCGAATGCCGGATTCCTGAGCCTCGGGTTCCCGAACGTTCCGAACCTTCCGAGCGCAACCGAGGGCATGGAGATCCTCTACGACGAGGTGCTTCCCCATCTGGCCGGGCTCTATGAAAGCCATCTGGAGGCGGCGTCACCGATGACGGACGGCCCCATCCTGCGAGTCCTCCACCTCGTGCTCGCGACCCGATCAACCTGGGCCGGCCGCCCGGCGGGCAGGTCGCAAGCCACGTCGTGGCGAACAAGTCCGTTGCCGGACGCGCCTGGGGAAAACGCACGTTGAGTGGTATTTCCTTTTTCTTGGCGGAAGGGCTTGACCTTATCGGTATCGTAAGCAGCGACCTGTAGCGATTCGTTGCGGTGTCGCTGCCCAGCAGTCTTGGACGGAAGGTGCAACGTGGCAAAGGAACGTGTCGAGCGCGATGAGGAAGACCTTGTTCGTCTCTATCTGACCGACATCGGTCAGTACCCTCTGTTGACCAAGGATGATGAGGTTCGTCTCGCTCAGGCCATCGAGGCCGGAGCGGAGGCTCGACAGGCCATGGAGGCTGCAGGCAAGAACCTGACGCCGGCGAAGCGGCGGGAACTGCGTCGCATCCTCAAGGCCGGCGAGGACGCGGAGCGCACGTTCGTGCAGTCGAACCTCCGTCTGGTGGTTTCGATTGCCAAGAAGTACCAGGCATCGGGTCTGCCGCTGCTCGACCTGATCCAGGAGGGCAATCTCGGCCTCATGCACGCCGTCGAGAAGTTCGATTGGCGCAAGGGCTTCAAGTTCTCCACCTACGCAACGTGGTGGATTCGCCAGGCGATCACCCGGGGCATCGCGAACACGGGCCGTACGATTCGGCTTCCGGTCCATGCAGGGGACACACTGGCCCGCCTCCAGAAGGCGAGGGCCCGTCTCGAGCTGAAGTTCGGCCGCCCGGCGACGCTTCGGGAGCTCTCGATCGAGGTCGAGATGCCCGAGGACAAGGTCACCGAGGCGCTTCGCTTTGCCGCTGAGCCGTTGTCGCTTTCCGAGCCTCTTCGCGAGGACGGCGACGCCGAGCTCGGTGACGTGGTCGAGGACCGTTCGGCCGAGTCCCCCTTCGAGGTGGCTGCCACCGCGTTGCTGCCCGAGGAGATCGCACGGCTGTTGGCCCCACTCGATGAGCGCGAGCGCGAGATTCTCAAGCTTCGCTTCGGTCTTGACCGTGGTGAGCCCCGTACCCTCGAAGAGGTCGGCGAGCACTTCAACCTGACCCGTGAACGGATTCGCCAGATCGAGGCGAGGGCCATGTCGAAGCTCCGCCATCCCTCCAGTGACACCGGGGCGCGCGACCTGCTTGCGGTTTGATCAGGCGTCGGTCTGGCGAAGTCGGAACCAGGCCATTACGGTGAGGCTCATGAAGAAGCTCCTGATCCTCACCGTTCTGGTCATCCTCGGCGCTGTTGCCACCAAGAAGCTGCGCGACGCCTGAACAGCGTCGTCGGTGCCTCGGGCACCCGGCGGAACCACCAAAGCACGAAGCCGACAATCACCAAGGTTGCTCCACCGGCGACTGTGGTGATTGTTGCGCGCCTGGGGCCCGCCGGTCGCAACCGCACGCGCACGGGTTGGACGAACTGCATTACGTCCCATCCTCGCTGCCTGGCAACCTGCAGCAGCGCACGATCGGGGTTGACCGCCACCGGATTGCCGACGCAGGTGAGCATCGGAACGTCACTGGCCGAGTCGGAGTAGGCGTGGCTGGCCGCCAGATCGATGCCCCACTCCTCGGCCAGCGTACGCATCGCCGTCTCCTTGCCCGGACCGTAGGCGTAGTGATCGAGTTCGCCGCTGTATCGGCCACGGGCGTCGAGCCTGGCTTTGGTGGCAATGGCGTGGTCCGCCCCGAGGTAGTCGGCGAGGGGAGCGACGATCTCCTCGGGTGAGGCGGAGACGATGATGACCAGCCGACCTGCCTGTCGGTGGGTCCTGATGAGTTCGAGCGCCTCGGCGTAGACGATCGGCTCGATCACCTCCTCGAGGGTCGCCCGAACGATGGCGGCGACCTTTGCCTGTTCCCATCCCCGCGTGAGCGCGAGCGCCGTGGAGCGGACCTTGGCAAGGCGCTTTTCGTCCGCGCCGAAGTGCATGTAGATCAATTGGCCCGCCAGAGCACGTACCAGCATCCGGCGGGACAACAACCCGGCCCGCTGGAGTGACGGGGCAAAGGCCACCATGGAGGCCCTCGCGATCACCGTCTTGTCCAGGTCGAAAAAGGCCGCCTCCACCGTCTTGAGCCTAGGTGACTCCCGATGTCGTGGGGTTGCGCGGGTGGTGCAGCTTCCTCTGTTCAAGGCGAACCGGTTGGGCTAGCGTCCGCGACAGCAGGTGCAGGCCACGGGATGGTCTCGAGGCTGGGAAAGGATTCGATCATGCGAGCGATGCAGAAGATGAAGAAGAGGCAAGCACTGGGCATGGCCGGCGCTGCCGGTCTTGCGGTCCTCCTGGCGGCAACGCCGGCAGGAGCAGCGGTGACCTCGATCACGGCAGTTGGTCCCTTGAGGGATCTCTCGGCGACGGTTGATCCGACCGACGGGGCGAGGGCCGTGGTCCAGTCACTGGCAACGAGTACCGGAACGACGATTCGTCTTTCCCTTCGCGGGCTGGACTCGGCGTTTGCGGGCGTCGAGTACGGCGCGCACGTTCACGTGGGCCCCTGCGTTGCGGGCGATGGTGCTCTCGCCGGACCGCACTACAACAGCACGGGTCTGCCGGGGACCGCAGGTCGTGTCGTCACCGATCAGACCGAGGTATGGCTCGACTTCGTCATCGACGGCAAAGGACGGGCGTCGTCGAAGGCCAAGGTGCCGTTCGTGATTCCCAAGGGCGGCGCCGGCTCGGTCGTCATCCATGCGGCTCCCACCGCGCCCGACGGCACCGCCGGTGCGCGCCTCGCCTGTATCCCGGTGAAGTTCTAAACCTCAAGTCCTTCACCAAAGGAGGCCGGACGTCCGTACGGACGTCCGGCCTCCTTGCTTTTGCCCATTCGATCGCCCGAAGGTACTCAGCGTGAAAATCACTGAATTGACATGATATAGCCGGAAAAGATACCCTGAGCTTTCTCCACTTCCCCCTGGAGTACGAAACGGCACTCGCAGGTCGAGTGCCAGTCGTGGAGAGGTGAATTCCTCGTGATCACTGCCTGTTGGTCCGTCAAGGGTGGAAGCGGCACCACGGTCATCGCCGCAGCGCTTGGTGCCCTCGCCGCTCGTCAAGGATCCACGGGAGCCTTGCTTGCGGATCTCGCCGGCGACATCCCTGCACTGCTGGGAATGAGGAACGACGGTCCCGGCGTGTTGGATTGGCTCCTTGCGGGCGATGAGGTTCCATCGGATTCGCTCTCCCGTCTCGAGATCGCAGGGCCGGGGGGCATTGACGTCCTGCCGTCCGGCCGGCTCGACAGGCGGGTCGACGAGGACGATCTCCAGAGGCGATCCGAGGTCCTGGCAGCTCTGCTGGCCGTCGATCCTCGCCAGGTGGTCGTCGACTGCGGGACGCAACCAACGGGTGCTGCCCTCACCCTTGCGGCGGCAGCGCCCATCTCGCTCCTGGTGTTGCGACCCTGCTATCTGGCCCTTTGCAAGGCGCTGGCGACTCCGGTGCGTCCGACCGGCGTCGTGTTGGTGACCGAGCCGGATCGTTCGCTCGGTCGCCACGATGTGGAGGGCGCACTCGGCGTGCCGGTTTGGGCCGAGGTGATGATCGATCCAGCGGTTGCCCGCGCCGTTGATGCCGGCGTGCTGTCGTCACGTTTGCCCAGGAGCCTCGAACGGGCGCTTCGCCATGCAGCATGAGCGGCGGACTCCCGGCCTCACGGCCGATCGGTTGCACGGGCTCCTGCTGGAAGCCGGGGACATGTCGGGATCAGAGGAGCTGCTTCGAGGGCAAGTCGAGCGTCGTGCCCGGGAGGAGGCTCCGCTCCTGGGTGGCAGCGATCTCATCGATCTTGTCGAAGCGGTCCTTGCTCGCGTGACAGGACTCGGTCGACTCGAGCAGCTGATGGAGGACCAAACCGTGACCGAGGTCATGGTGAACGGTCCCGACCAGGTCTGGATCGAGCGCCGTGGCCGTCTCGAGCGGGTCATGCTGAGCGATCCTCTGGACGCGGCGGCGATTGAACAGCTCATCGAGCGGGTGGTGGCTCCGCTGGGACTGCGGATCGATCGCTCCTCGCCGTTGGTCGATGCCCGTCTTCCCGACGGGTCTCGTGTCAATGCCGTGGTTCCCCCTCTGGCCATCGACGGCCCATGTCTGACCATTCGGCGTTTCGGCGCACGACGGATTCCGCTGGCCGACTTCTGCCATCCCGAGGTTGAGGAGCTCCTTGTCCGCGCGGTGCACGCGCGCCACAACATCATCGTCTCCGGAGGCACGGGAGCCGGGAAGACGACCTTGCTCAACGCTCTGGCGGCACGCATCGCCGAGGGCGAACGCATCGTCACGGTCGAGGACACCGCCGAGCTCCAGCTTCCGGGCGCCCATGTCGTTCGACTGGAGGCGCGGCCGGCAAATGCCGAGGGAGCGGGCGAGGTGACCGTACGCGATCTGGTGCGCAATGCGCTGCGTATGCGTCCCGATCGCATCGTCGTGGGCGAGGTTCGCGGTCCCGAGGCGTTGGACATGCTTCAGGCCATGAACACCGGCCATGAGGGATCGCTCTCGACCTGTCACGCCAACGGGCCCGTTGATGCCCTGCGCAGGATCGAGACGATGGTGCTCACCGGCGCGGTTGCCCTGCCCCTGGCGGCGGTGCGGGACCAGATGGCGTCCGCCCTGGATCTCGTGATCCAGGTGGCTCGCCGACCGGACGGATCGCGCTCGATCATCGAAGTTGGCGAGGTCTGTCCCGATGCCCCCGGAAATGGCCCCTGTCGGGTTCGCCGATTGGCCGGCGCCGGCGGGGTGGAGGCGGTGCCCGAGCGACCCGGCCGCGGCGACCCAACCGTTGGATTCGAGCGCGGATGATGGAGGTAGGGCGCCCGGTGGCATCCACCGTCGGGATCGTCGGGGTGTCGACCATGGCGATGTTGAGCATGATCGCGATTCGCCACGCGACGCTGGTCTCGCGGCGAGCATCCGTGGGCCGTCGTCTGCCGGCGGTTGGAGCGAGGCCGCCAGTCCCTGCCGGGCCGATGTCCGATCGAACGCCCCCGGTTCCACCACTCGAGGCGACCATGGCGAGATTGCCGTCGCTGTTGCAGGCGCCGACGTGGTTCGGTCGTGCGACACAACGTGCCGGCGTGCCGATGGCGCCCGAGCTCCTGTGGCCGACGTGGATGATCTCGGGAGCATCGGGTGTGGTGATCGCCCGGCTTGCGGCGGGCGTGGGTCCGGCAATCCTCATTGCAGCAACGGTGGCAGGCGTCCCGTCGACACTCCTGTGGGCGATGCGCGAACGTTCCGGTGATCGCTACCGGGCAGACCTGCCGATCCTCCTCGAATCCGTCGCGCGCTCCATGCGCAGCGGAGCCTCGCTGCGCATGGCTTTGGAGGAGGGCGCTGCCGCGACTGGTGAGCCGATCGCCGATGATCTCCGGTCGCTGGTCGGCGACATGGCCGGCGGCGTATCGCTCGCCGACGCACTTGCACGCTGGGAAGCTCGGCGCCCACTGCCCGGGGTGCGGCTGTCGGTTGCCGCGCTGTCACTCGGGGTCGAGACGGGGGGCGCCCACGCCCGGGCCATCGACGGGGTCGCGGCGACCTTGCGCAGCGAGCTCGCTCTCGCTGCGGAGGTGCGCGCACTTTCCTCTCAGGCTCGGTACTCTGCTCTCGTTCTGGTGGCCGCTCCCGTGGTCTTCGCTCTGTTGGCATCGGCAGCGGACGGCTCAGCGGCCTCCTTCCTGTTCCGCACGCCGGCAGGCTGGGCCTGCCTCACGAGCGGACTGGCCCTCGACGGAATCGCCGCCTTGTGGATGCGGCGTCTGGCCCGGGTGGAGCTTTGACTGCCACCTTTCCGGCGGCTGCCTCGTCGGCACTGGTGGTTGCCCTTGCGTGGCATCATCGACCCGCTCCGAGGCGTGTGCGTGCGCTCGTCTCGGCGTCGCCGTCCTCGGTGGAGCAGTTCGGAGCGGCGGCGAAGGTCCTGACCGGGCTGATCGGGCTCATCGAGCGTGTGGGCGGTGTGGGTCTCCGCCTGTTGCGACGTCCGGAGGAACCGGGCAGCGCGCGGCGAGTCGGCTGGGGAGTCCTGGCCGTGGCCGGCGGTCTCCTCGTCTTCCCACCTGTTGGAGCGGTTGTGCTGTTGGCCGGATTCGCGCTGCCGACGCTTCGCAAACGTTCCGATCGACGTCGGCGTTCATCTGCCTTCCTCCGTCATCTGCCCGAGGTGGTGGACCTGATGCATCTCGCGGCAGGGTCGGGCATGAACGTCTCCCTCGCCGTCTCGGCCGTCGCTCGACGCGCCCCTGGACCCTTTGCGGAGGAGCTCGCACGGGCGACCGACGAGGCGGCATTGGGTCGTCGACTCGCCGATGCTCTCGAGGATGTGATCGGAAGAACCGACGAGGTCGTGCGCCCACTGATCTCGGCGTTGGTCGGCGCCGAGCGTTACGGCGCTCCGCTGACCGAGACGCTTGGTCGTCTGGCGGACGAGGTCCGAGGCCAACGCCGGCGTCGTGCCGAGGAAGCCGCTCGTCGGGTTCCGGTCAAGCTTCTCTTCCCCCTGGTGCTTTGCGTCCTGCCCGCATTCGGGCTTCTGACGATGGCACCCGTGTTGGCCGGCGCCTTCAAGGCACTGCGGCTTTGAGCCGGAGCCATCCAAACGACAGGAACCATCCAAAACAAACAAGGAGAGAGAGCCATGCCTGCAACCAGGCTATTGGTCCACGTCCAAGTCATCGCGTTGATGTTCTCGTTGCGAGCGGAACATCGACTGGAACGTTTGCGCGACGAACGGGGACAGGCCACCGCGGAGTACGCCCTGGTCCTTCTGGGCGCCGCTGGACTCGCGCTGCTCGTCGCGCTGTGGGCTCGCAAGACCAACATGATCGGCAAGCTGATGGACTCGGTGTTCGACAATCTGCTCAAGATGATCGGCTGATGAAGCGGGGCAAGGGGGATGAGGGACAGGCAGCCGTGGAGTTTGCCCTCGTCCTCCCGCTCCTCGCGATGTTGGTCCTGGTCCTCCTGCAGGTCGCCGTGGTGGTCCGTGATCAGATTCTCGTCATCCACGCAGCGCGTGAAGGCGCAAGAGAGGCTGCGGTTGATCCCGCCGAGGCCGCTGCTCGTCGTGGGGCCATGGCCTCGAGCCCCTCGCTTGATCGAGATCGCATGACGGTCAGCACATCCGGTCGAGGTGGTCCGGGAACCAGGGTCAGCGTCCAGTTGCAGTACCGGTCGCCCACGAACGTGCCGCTGGTGGGTCCACTGATCGGCGACATTCGCTTGGAGGGAACGGCCACCATGCGTGTCGAACAGTGACCGGAGGCGTTCTGCGTTCCGCAACACCATCTTCATGCGACAGGCGGGGGGATGCGCGGTTAGCTTGTGTCGAATCCGACTGCGGGAAGGAATGACCATGGTCGAGAGCGAAATGAATGGGCAGTCCATTCGACTGTGACGTGCAACACAACCTACAGTTTGCAAATGGCTGAGGGCTTGGGTCCTGGACAACCTTGAGGAGAGTCGGAGTATGAAGAGAATTCGGACCATCGGTGCAGTGGGAGTATCCCTGCTTGTGACCGGTTCACTGTTGGGCTCGTCTCAGGCGCATGCCGCGAGGCCCGAGTCCTATCAGGCCTCGGCCAGTGGCCAGGCGTTGGAGTTGTCGATTGCCGGCGTCGGTGTCAACGTCGGCGGAACCGCTGCCGAACTCGACTCGGTTGGTCCGAAGGCATCCACCACGGGTGATGCGGTCAAGGTCCCCTTGCTGAACGTCCTCAAGAGCGCGGCCAAGGTCGAGGGCGCCGAAGATGTCTCCGACAGCTCCAAGCAGTGCCCCACCGGCGAGATTCCGCCTCTTCCGGTCGGCCTGGTGGCCGAGGTGAGCCTGCTGTGTGCAACGTCAAAGGCGAAGATCAAGGGCGGCATGGCTTCGGCCTCCAGCTCGGCCGATGCCGCCGAAATCGAGCTCCAGTACGAATCCATCCTTCTCGGCAAGGCCAAGGATACGCTCATGGGCCTGTTCTCCAAGGTCATCGGCGGAGCCCCTGATGCCGCTGCTGCTGCGGACACCGCCAAGGCCATGAATATCGATCTGAACCCCCTGGCGGGCAAGCCGATCAACGACGCGCTGTGGAAGAAGCTTTTCGGCGAGATCGCCACGGTCAGCCTCCTTTCCCTGGAGCTCGGGAGCTCCGAGTCGATGGTCGAGGTTGACGGATCCAAGGTGAAGTCTGCGGCAAGCTCTGATGGCTTCTCCCTGAACGTCCTGCCGAACGGCCTGTGCGGCCAGGACATCCTGAGCCTGAAGATGGGCCACAGCGAGGCGTCCGCCTCCTATGACCGTAAGACGGCCAAGAGCAGCGGCAAGACCAATCCCGAGGCGGTGCAGTTCAGCGCTGCCAATCCGGCCGACTGCCTCGGCGAGGGCAGGCGCTTCGAGATCCTCGACTTCATCGAGAAGGACGGCACCCTGCAGATCAAGTTGCCGATCATCGGCACGCTGGTGAAGATCACCTTCATGAAGGGCACGACGGTCGTGACCGATGAGGGCCCCGGCAAGCTTGCGGGCGGCAGTGAGGCCAAGTCCTCCTCGGACGTGTTCAAGGTCGAGGTCCTGCCTGGGCTCGCAGGTGGCGCGGTGCTGAGCATCGGCAATGCCCAGGCGACGGCCGGTGGCGCTCCCGCCATCGTTGACGCACCTCCGGCAACCGTGGCCCCGGCAGCCGTTTCCCCCACGACGGTGAATGCTCCGACAACCACCCCGACCACGGTGAAGACCGAGGTGAAGGCTGCGGACGTCCTGCCTCGTACGGGTGGCGACGCAGCGATGTCCCTTGCCGGACTCGGACTGCTCGGCTTGGCCTTCGGCGCCCGGCGTCTGGCCCGAAGGGGTCGTGCCTCCGTCTGAGTCTTCACGGAGTGGTAATGAGAAACGAACGGGCCCCGGGGTGACGCTCCGGGGCCCGTTCACTCTGAAATGCTGGAGGTTGTGATGAATGGTTCAGACTCCGAGGCCTCCACAACCGACTCGCCGATGCCGACGCCGGGAGTTGGGGGCCTCGTCTCCTTTCTGCGCAAGCGTGGGTGGGCCCGTCGGCTCCTGTCGGGGCTTTCGGTCCTGCTTCTTCTCGGGGCCGTCGGCGTGCTTGGCTACCCCTTCTACACGAACCTGTATCAGAACCGGGTGCAGGACAGGCTCGACAGCCAACTGGCCAGCCCGGAGATCAAACAGGCCTACCGCGACCGGGCCGTCAAGACCGGTGACAGCCTCACCCGTATCAAGATTCCGGCCATTGACGTCGACGTGGTCGTCGTCGAGGGCACGACCGCCAGTGCGCTGAAGGCAGGGGCAGGACACTATCCTTCCACGCCGTTGCCCTGCGAGACCGGCAACGTGAGCATCGCGGGACACCGCACGACCTATGGTCGGCCGTTCCACAACCTCGACCGACTGAAGCCGGGCGACGAGATCGTTCTCGAGACGCCACTCGGACGCTGCAGCTACAAGATCGATCGGGACCCGTTCGTGGTGGCACCGACCGACCTGTCCGTCGTCGACCCTACGGACACCGCGACGCTGACGCTGACGACCTGCGAGCCCAAGGGATCGGCGGCGCGACGACTTGTGGTGAAGGCCGCGTTCCAGGGGGCGGTCACCCAGGCATGATCAGGAGCGGAGGCCTGCGCCTCCTGGGTGGGGCGGCAGGCATCATCACAGCGGTTCTCCTGGGTGCTGATCCGGCGATGGCCGCATCGCGGACCATCGAATGGACGAGTCCGACGCTTGGCGACCCTGTGCTCCGTGAGACGGGGAAGATTGCCGTCATGACCCACAACGACGACGGTCGTTCGACGGACAAGATCGAGATCACCATCGACAATCCATTCCCGGCGAACGACCCGTGTTCGCCGAGTCCTCTCGTCTCGAGTGTTCGCCCTCCCTCGGGCACCAGGGGAGCGGTCCCCTTCGAGGTCGACGTGGCGTTTCCCTGCAACGGGGCCTATTCGGTCGTCGCCAAGGCGTGGAACACTCGGCAGGGCATCGACGCCGCCGACATGTGGTCGAGCACCTTGCCGTTGCGTGTTGCCATGCCTCCGGCCCCCGTCGCCGGGCTTTCGAGCACCGGCTGGGTTGCTTCCGGGGGTGACGATGAAACGGGGCGCATCGAGTTGCAGTGGCTTGCCAACACGGAGCTGGACCTGATCGGGTACCGCATCGATCGCGCCGTCAACGATCAATCCCTGGTGACGTTGACGGAGATCGGCGCCGGTGTCCCGACCTCCTTTGTGGACGCGGACCTTCCGGTGGCCGGAGCGAGGTACACCTACAAGCTCGTGGCGATCCGAAAGGGTCCGTCCGGCGATGATCGCGTCGATTCTGGCGCTCCGGTCATGGTTGTCGTCACCGCGGGCAAGCCGGTCTCCGATCCCATCGTCGGCGTGCCGGTCACGACAACGACGCCGCCGACGACGCTACCGAAGGCACCCCCGAGCACGAAGACGATCACACCGCTGGGCTCAGCCGCCGAGTCGGCCGAGAGGCCGGGCGCGAAGGCCGCCGCCGAGACGAGCGGCGAGACCGGTGGCCTTTCGCGGACCATCGAGCTCGAGCCTCAGAGCTCCGACGAACCGGCTCCCCCGTCCGAGACGCCGACCACGATCGACACGGGGTATGCGGATCGGCTTCCTTTCTCGGCAGATGCAGACGCAGGCGCGGATGACACCGAGGGCGGTGGTGACATCTTCGAGGAGTTGGGCGCAGGCGAGGAAACGTCGCAGCGCCGGACCGTGCTCGTCCCGGTGGCGAGCGGTCTCATCCTCGTGGTGGGATGGATGTTCGTCCGGCTCATCCGTCGCGAGCTTGCTCATGCCGAGGCAGCCGAGGAAGTGGATCTCCGGAGTCGCGCGCAGTGGTCGATGGTGACGACGAGCGGGGACGACACGGCGCAGGTGCTGACCAGACGTGAGGTGCAGGCGGCACGACGCAACGAGCTCCCCACAGGGAAACAGCGGGTCTGACACCCCATGTCGGCGTCATCGGGGACCAACTTCGGGAGGATCGGGATCGGAGCGACCCGGAGGTTCGGCGCCTCGCGCGTGATCCTGGGCGCCGGGGCACTGCTCGCCGCCTTGGTCGTCGGCGTTGTTCCGTCGAGCGCCCAAACCCTCGGTACGGATCCGTTGCGACCATACCAATGGCCGTTGGATGTGATCGGCGCCGAGGTGGCATGGGGTCAGACGACGGGCAAGGGGGTCACCGTCGCGGTGATCGACACCGGGGTCGATCTTGCTCATGAGGACCTGGCTGCACAACTGGTTCCCGGCAACGACCTTGTCGACGGCGATCGGACACCTCAGGACGTGAACGGTCACGGTACCCACGTGGCGGGCGTAATCGCGGCGACTCGTGGCAACGAGCTCGGTGTCGTCGGCGTGGCCCCCGAGGCGCGCATCATGCCGATCCGGGCCCTGGACGACGAAGGGGTGGGAACCCCGGCTGCGGTTGTTGCAGCCGTTCGGTGGGCCGTCGACAACGGGGCGGCGGTCATCAACCTTTCGGTCACCGAGGTGACGGCACAGGGAGGTCCGTTCCCCGGCAGCCTGACATCGGCGATCGAGCAGGCGTGGGCAAAGGGGGTGATCGTGGTTCTGGCCAGTGGCAACAAGGGGTCGGGGGCTGATACGTCGTCGCCTTCCTACGCGAAGGTCCCTGCAATCGTCGTGACGGCTACCGACCGTCATGATGCTCAAGCCGGCTATGCCAGGCCCGTTGGGGATGCTCAGTGGGCAATGGCGGCCCCGGGAGGAGCCGGCGCCGGCGAGATCAGCGATGACGTTGCCTCGACCTATTGGAGTCGTGGGCAATCGAACCTGTATGCCGCCATGGCGGGCTCCTCGATGGCGGCGCCACACGTGGCCGGTGCAGCAGCGCTCCTCCGTTCCCTGGGACTGAGTCCGGCGGAGGCCGTTGATCGCCTTCTCGGGACTGCCCGTGACCTGGGAGCCCCGGGTCGGGACGCGGTGTTCGGTGCGGGTCGCCTTGATCTGTCGGCCGCCATCAAGGGCGTTCCGCAGACCCTCCAGCAGCTCACCGTCTCGGCGCCCCCCGTGTCGACCGAGGCAACACCCGAGTTGATCCCCGTCACGTCGGTGCTGACCCCGGTGGTCGAATCTCCTCCGGAGACCGTCCCGGCCACCGTCGTGAGGACGCCGCGGAGCATGGCCCTGCCGCCCGAGCTCCCCGCGATCACCGTTGCGCCGACTGCACCGCCGAGTTCGCCGGCGCCGAGTTCGCTGCCGCCGGCCGCCGGTTCCGCCGCCGACTCGCAGGCCTTGGCCGTTATGCCCGACCCGGGAGCGAGGCCGTCGCGCACGCCCGCCACGACAGCGGCCTCGACGGCTCTGCTCGTCGCAGCGTTGGCGTGTTGGAGGTCCCGTTCCCGTCTGAGGCTCCCACCGATCTTCGGATCCGGCTGAAGGCTGCCCCGATGACGATGACGATGACGATGACTCGATCGAATGGCCGGATCGAGGCGTTCGCAGTCCCACCCCGTCCTGACGCGTGCAATCGGACCTGCCGGTCGTGTTGGTCCTCGGCGCCCCGCCTGGCTACCGTGTGAGCCGGGCCGGCGCTTGGTGGCTCATTGTCAGGTGACGTCGGCGTGAACGAGGATGTGGACTTCCAGATGGATCTTGGCCTTGATGTCACCCAGCAAGGGTCCTGTTCGGTCATCGCGGTCTTCGGTGAGGTGGACGTCGCGTCGGTGCCCCGTCTGCGTGAGCAGCTCCACAGCCTCGTCGCCGAGGGGAGGAACCGCATCGTGGTGGATCTCGACGGTGTCGGGTTCCTCGATTCCACCGGCCTCGGGGTTTTGGTCGGGGCGTTGAAGCGAACACGGGCACATGGGGGCAGTCTGGGGCTGGTCTGCAACCAGCCTCAGATTCGAAAGGTGTTCGAGGTGACGCGGCTGACCCGAGTCTTCGACCTTTACCCCACCGTGGGTGAGGCAGTCGAGGGCGCCCCCCGGGACGAGTGACCCTGTCGTGAGCGACGAGCCGGATGCCATCGCCAAACCCGATGAACTGCTTGCACTCCACGACGTGACCACCGAGATGTTCGCAACCCTCCAACGCTGGTTCAAGGTGCCCGAGACCGTCTCGTTGAACCTTTCGGCCGTCGACGCCGCGGTGCTCGAGCTGGGCGACCCGGTCATGGTGGCCGCCATGGCCATGCGGAAGCTGCAGGCGCTTCACCTCTTGGCAACCCCGGGCGTTCGCACGACGACGGACATGGTGGTCACCATTGTGCAAGACCTGCAGCGTGCGCTCATCCAGGCCCCGGCCATGCGGCTGAAGTTGGCGGCGGAGCGCACCGACTGGGATGCGGAGTTTGCCATGCTGGACGGTTCCGACTGGCCATCCAAGCCGGAGGAGAGCGGCCACCCGGCAGGTCACGCGATCAGTCACGAAGCACCACGGTTCAACGATGATCCCGATGCCGAAGCCGACCAGTTCATGGTGCTCCACGAAAAGCTCATCAAGGCTGCCGAGGCCGTGATCGTCGCTTCCGAGGGGGAGATCCGCTACCTCCTGTGAGGGCCCCGGCGGATGTCCGGGTGTCCGGTCATCGGTGGGTGCCCCGGTCATGGGTGACCAGATCGGGACCGAGGGCGTTGGTGCGAGGTCGATTGTTCTGTGGCGTCCGATTCGAATCACGATCTCGACGGGCGTGCGGGACGGGTGCCGGCGTAGCATGTCGCGGACGAATGATCGGGTCTTTTCGAGGGGGGCATCACATGGCAGCAGTCGTTGGAACCACGGCCGGCACGTTGCGGGGGGTCGTCGAGGGCGACCTCGCCGTGTTTCGGGGCGTGCCCTACGCGAAGCCCCCGGTGGGTGACCTGCGTTTCCGTCCGCCGCAGCCCATGGATGCCTGGCAGGGCGAGCGCGAGGCCACGGCCTTCGGCACCATCAGCGTGCAGGCGGACATTCCGATGGCGGCGATGATGGGCGGCGGTGAGCCCGACGCGGAGGACTGCCTGTACCTCAACGTGTGGACACCGGGACTCGACGCCGGCCGCCGTCCGGTCATGGTGTGGCTCCACGGCGGCGCCTTCATCTTCGGATCGGGCAGTTCGGCCATGTATGCGGGAACATCCCTGGCGCAGCGCGGCGATGTCGTGGTGGTGACGATCAACTATCGCCTGGGGGCCCTCGGCTATCTCGCGCATCCCGACCTGGTTGACGCCGAGACGGGGGCAATGGGCAACTGGGGGCTGCTCGACCAGATCGCTGCGCTCGAATGGGTGCGTGACAACATCGAGCACTTCGGAGGCGACCCGGGCAACGTCATGGTCTTCGGTGAGTCGGCGGGCTCGATGAGCACGAGCAACCTCCTTGCGGCGCCACGGGCGAAGGGACTGTTCCACAAGGCCATCTGCCAGAGCGGCGCACCGATGGCGATGCCGGCCGAGGACGCGACCCGGGTTGCGAACCTCCTGGTCGAGTCCCTCGGTCTCTCGAGCATCGAAGAGGTCCGGACTGCTCCCGTGAAGGACATCGTGGCGGCGCAGACTGCCGTGATGCAGAGCGCGAGCGGTGAGTTGGTCATGCCCTTCGAGCCAACCATCGACGGTGTCGTGCTGCCCGCCTCGCCCTGGGAGCTCATCGCCGCCGGCTCGGCTGCGGGCGTGACGTTGATGATGGGATCGAACCGCGACGAGATGAAGCTCTTCAGCATGCTCGATCCCGAGGCCATGGGCCTGGACGACGCTGCGTTGGTCGCGCGTCTGACGGCTCGCCTGGGCGACGACGCCCAGGGGGCGGTCGACGCCTACCGCAAGGCCCGCGAGGGTAGGGGTGAGTCGGCGATCGCCTCCGAGTTGTGGTGGGCGATGGAGAGCGATCGATTCTTCCGTGCACCGGCCATGCACTGTCTCCATCTGCATGCCGAGCACGCCCCCGCCACCTATGCCTACCTCATCACCTGGGAATCACCCATGGCCATGCTCGGTTCGTGTCATGCGATCGAGTTGCCGCTCGTGTTCGGCACCCTCGACGCGCCGGGGGCATCCATGCTGTCGGGCGAGGGAGAGGCGGCGGAGACGCTGGCGACCCTGATGCAGGATGCCTGGATCGCCTTTGCCCACCGGGGAGATCCCTCGACGCCCGGGCTCGGCTCCTGGCCCGTGTACACAGCGGCGACCCGGGAGACCATGGTGTTGGGCACCGCCTGCGGGGTGGAGACGGCTCCGCGCGAAGACGAGCGTCGGGTCTGGGAGGCACGTGCCGACGCGCTGCCAAGCTTCGGCAGGTAGTCATGGGGTGGACCGTCGGGGACATCCCCGACCAGCAGGACAAGGTGGTCCTGGTCACGGGGTCGAACAGCGGTCTCGGGTTGTCGTCCGCGAGGGCGCTGGCTGCTGCCGGTGCTCGTGTGTTGCTCGCCTGTCGCAATGAGCAAAAGGCTGCCGAGGCGCTCGTCGTCGTGCGTGAGGCAGCGCAGGGCGCCGAGCCCGAGGTCGTGGCTCTCGACCTTGCCGATCTGACCTCGGTGCGAGCCTGCGCGCACGATGTTGCCGGTCGTGTCGATCACCTCGATGTGGTCATGAACAACGCGGGCATCATGGCCATTCCGAAGAGCCAGACCGCTCAGGGTTTCGAGGCGCAGTTCGGGACGAACCATCTGGGGCACTTCGCCCTCGACGGGTTGCTCCTGCCGTTGCTGATGGCGGCGCCCTTCCCTCGTGTGGTGACCACGACCTCGTTCATGCATCGCATGGGCACGATGCACTGGGACGATCTCAGTGCCGAGCGGGGTTATCGCAAGTGGTTGGCCTACGGGCAGTCGAAGCTCTCGAACCTTCTGTTTGCCTTCGAGTTCGATCGGCTGTCCCGGGCGCAGGGCTCGACACTCGTCTCGGTGGCGGCGCATCCCGGGTATGCCTCCACCCATCTGCAGGCCGCAGGACCCGAGATGGCAGGCAACCGTCTTGCCGGTCATGTCATGTCGGTATCCAATGCGATTGCCGCGCAGCCCGCCGACATGGGGGCGCTGCCCCAGCTGTATGGCGCGACGATGCCCGATGTCCAGGGTGGCGATTTCTATGGTCCCGGTGGGCTCTTCGAGATGCGTGGGAGCCCCAGGAAGGTTCGGGCCGCCAGAGCGGCGAGCGACCCGGTATCGGCCAAGCGGCTCTGGACGCTCTCCGAGCAGATGACCGGCGTGACCTACGAGTGGTGATCCACCCCGAGGTGACGTTCGGGCGCTGACGACCCGGCTGAGGCTCGCTCCGGTCAGGCTCGGGCCGGCCATGCGCAGCGCCAACGCTCTCGCCCGGGTCCCCGAAGGTGTGCAACGATCATCGTTGCGACACGAACTGCCGTAGGACGGTCGGAAACCAGACGAAAGGGGCAGGGCAGCGGGCCCGGAGGTCGGACCTGTTGCCCAACTGCGTATGAAGGTTGACGGAGGGATTGCAGGGATCGAGGGAGCGGCCGAGGCGGCACGGTTTCAGGAGGAGGCGGGCTTCAACGGTGTTTGGACGCCCGAGACGGGTCATGACCCGTTCATGCCGTTGTTGTTGGCTGCCCAGGCGACCGAGCACCTCGAGCTGGGAACCGGCATCGTGGTGGCGTTCGCACGCAACCCGATGAACATGGCCATGGTGGCCAACGACATCCAGCTTGCGTCGAAGGGTCGGCTGTTGTTGGGTCTCGGCTCCCAGATCAAGCCGCACATCGAGAAGCGCTTCAGCATGCCCTGGTCGCATCCCGCACCGCGTATGCGTGAGTACATCATGGCCATGCGCGCCATCTGGGAATGCTGGAACACCGGTGGCAAGCTCGACTTTCGGGGCGAGTTCTATCAGCACACGCTGATGACCCCGTTCTTCAGTCCCGGCCCCAACCCGTACGGACCGCCGAAGGTCTTCCTTGCGGGCGTGGGTGAGAAGATGACCGAGGTGGCCGGCGAGGTCGCCGACGGCTTTCTTGTGCACCCGTTCACGACCGATCGCTATCTGAGGGAAGTCACGATGCCTGCCCTCCAGAGGGGTATGGCCGCGGGCGGGACCAAGGCCGATGACTTCGAGGTGTCGTACACCGCCTTTGTGGTGACCGGTGAGAACGAGGGCGAGAAGCAGGCGGCGGCCGGCATGGCCCGCCAGCAGATCTCCTTCTACGGCTCGACCCCTGCCTATCGAGGGGTGCTCGAGCTCCACGGTTGGGGTGATCTCCAGACGGAGCTGAACGTGCTCTCCAAGCAGGGCCGGTGGGGCGACATGGCCGCGTTGATCACCGACGACATCCTGGAGACCTTTGCCGTGATCTGCGAGCTCGACGACGTGGCCGATCGTCTGATCGAGCGTTTCGGGGACCTCGTCCAGCGAACCGGTTTCTACGGCCCCGTCACCACCGACCCGGACCGGCGGGCCGATCTCATCGCGGCGCTCCAGGCAGGGTAGAGAACGGTCGCTATCTCGGGACGGGATCCGGTGCGTCTGGCGAGGTACTTCGAGGCACTGGCTCTCAACTCGGCGGGGATCGTGTCGGACAGCACCATCTTCGAGGCGGCGGCAGTCGACAGACGCACGGCGGACGCCTACGAACGGCTCCTCGCCAACCTCTTCATCCTCGACATCGTGCCGGCGTGGCTGACGAATCGGCTGTCGCGACTCGTCAAGGCACCGAAGCGGTACATCACGGATCCCTCGCTCATCGCGGCGGCGCTTCGCATGGACTCCCGAAGTGTCCTACGTGACGGGGGTGTCCTGGGTCGCGTCCTCGACACGTTCGTCGCCGCGCAGCTTCGACCCGAAATGGCGGTGAGCGGTCTGCGGCCTCGGCTGTTCCACCTACGTGAGAAGAACGGCCGGCACGAGATCGATCTCCTCGCTGAGCTCGCAGGAGATCGGGTCATCGCGTTCGAGGTGAAGGCGTCCGCGGCGCCGAGGCGCGCTGACGCCGCTCACCTCGAATGGTTGCGCGACCGGTTGGGCGAACGATTCGTCGCGGGGATCGTCCTCCACACGGCCCGTCAGCCTTCGCTCTTTCCGATCGGGTTTCCGCTGCCCCCATCGCCTCGCTCTGGACCCAGCGGTCCTAGCGCGCCATCCTCGGCCGGACAGTGTTCACCAACACGGATCAAGCCCTGGGGTCTCGCCGGCGGTGGACCCGGAGCGGTGGGGGAGAACTGGCTGCTCCCGGGCGGCAATGAAGCCCGAGCCGAGCGGCTGCCCGACAAGTGCACGATCCAACTCAAGGGCGGAGATGTTCTCGGGATGTTGACGCCGGGCGGCGGCGGTTGGGGGGCGCCGGGAGGTCCCGGCGCCGTCACAGGGGATTCGTACGATTCATGAGGCCGGTGCGGGGGCTCCGGACCGGTGAAGCAAAAGCACCGTGCGGTCGTCCACCTCGTTGGGCTTGTTGACCGGATCGACTCTGCAACGTGAGTACAAGCGAGCCATCAGCACCGCTGCGGCTTCCGCCACCGGAGGGATGGACATCTACCCAGCGCGATCGTCTCCTCGAATTGTTTCGGGCAGATCCTGATCTTCAGGAGCGACGCCGGCTATGTGCTCGTCCGCATCGAGTCCGTGACAGGTGCATGCAGCCGGCGGTCAACGCCATGACCTGACGAATGACCCAGGCGGACGCACGTGTCTCAGGGGAGTCTCGGTTCTTGCGGCCCCCATGGGCGACACGCCCTGTTGGTTGCGGCGCCCATGGCCGGCGCACTCGGCCGCGCTGGTAGCGTCGGGCTGTGCGAATTGGGGTTCTGGCGTCGGGAAGCGGAACGATTCTCGGGGCGATCCTGGCGAAATGTCGTGACGTGGTCGTTGTGGTCGTCGATCGGCCCTGTGCTGCCACCGAGGTCGCCGCACGGGCGGATGTCGAGGCCGAGTTGGTGGAGCGCGACTCCTACGGGGACGATTTCGATCGGGTTGCCTACACCAACCGGGTGTTGGCTGCGCTGGTGCGCCATGAGGTCGAGCTCGTCGTCATGGCGGGGTTCGGCACCATCTTGGCCAAGCCCATCCACGATGCCTACGGCGGTCGCATCCTCAACACGCATCCCTCCCTCCTTCCGGCCTTTCCGGGTTGGCACGCGGTCGAGGAGGCGATGAGCGCCGGCGTCGCTGTCACCGGCTGCACCGTCCACCTCGCCATCGA
The DNA here is from genome assembly GCA_963743945.1 of uncultured Actinomycetes bacterium. Taxonomy (GTDB): domain Bacteria; phylum Actinomycetota; class Acidimicrobiia; order Acidimicrobiales; family CADCSY01; genus JACOTK01. The sequence continues at coordinate 67,415 of CAVURO010000003.1, read as the reverse complement.
CGAGGTGGACGCAGGTCCGATCCTTGCCCAGGAATCGGTCCCCGTGCTTGCCGATGACACCATCGAGGTGCTGCACGAGCGCATCAAGGCGGTCGAGCGCCATCTGTACCCCGCAACCATCAACGCCTTTGTCGAAGGGAAATTTTCGTGAGAGCCCTCCTGTCGGTCTACGACAAAACCGGTCTGATCGATCTCGCCAAGGGCCTGGTGTCCCTGGGTTGGGAGTTGGTCTCGAGCGGCGGCACCGCTCGAGCCCTGGCGGACAACGATGTTCCGGTGACCGAGGTTGCCCTGATCACCGGGGCGCCCGAGATGCTCGACGGGCGGGTCAAGACCCTGCACCCTGCCATCCACGGCGGCATCCTCGCTGATCGTTCGAAGCCCGCCCACCTGGCCGATCTGGAAGCCCGGGGCATCGAGCCCATCGACCTCGTGGTCTGCAACCTCTATCCGTTTCGCGCCGAGCCCTCGATCGAGATGATCGACATCGGCGGGCCGACGATGGTGCGGGCTGCAGCGAAGAACCACCACTCGGTCGGCATCGTCGTCGATCCGGCCGACTACGACAGCGTCCTCGACGAGTTGCGGACAGCCGGGAAGGACGGTTTGTCGGCTGCCACCCGCAGACGTCTGGCCCGTGGCGCCTTCGCGCACACCGCCGCCTACGACGCCGCGATCGTCGGCTGGCTCGACGACACCGACACGAGCGAAGCCGCGCCCGCCTCGTTGCCGCCGACGGTGCATCTCGCGCTCACACGGGTGCAGGATCTCCGCTACGGGGAGAACCCTCATCAGCGTGGAGCCCGCTACCGGGTCATCGGTGAGACGAGTTGGTGGGACGACGTGGAGCAACACGCGGGCATGGCTCTCTCCTATCTCAACCTCTATGACGCCGACGCGGCATGGGCGCTTGTCCACGACCTCGGCGACAGGCCTGCGGCGGTCATCGTCAAGCACGCAAACCCCTGCGGTGTGGCGATCGCCGACGACCTGGCGACTGCCTACGAACAGGCCTTCGCCTGCGATGAGCGCTCAGCCTTCGGCGGCATCGTGGCGCTGAACCGTCCCATCGACGACGCCACGGTTGAGGCGATGGTTCATGCCGCACAGGCCGATGTCGTGATCGCTCCCGCCTACGAGGCCGGTGTGATCGACCGGCTGGTGGCCAAGCGCAAGAACACCCGTCTCCTGCAGGCGGGGCCGCCGAACGCATCGGGGCTTCAGCTGCGCCAGATCACCGGAGGCTTTCTCGTCCAGGACGCACCGTCGTTCGTGGCGACCCGTGACTCGTGGCGCGTGGTGACCAGGGCGGAGCCGACCGAGGGCCAATGGGCCGACGCCGAGATGGCCTGGCGTGTGTGCGGGCACGTGAAGTCGAACGCCATCGTCATGGTCCGCGATCAGGTGGCATGGGGTATCGGTGCGGGACAGCAGAACCGTGTCGAGTCCGGCGAGATCGCCGCCAAGAAGGCCGCCGGGCGAGCGGTGGGCGGTGCGTGCGCAAGCGATGCCTTCTATCCCTTCCGCGATGGGCTGGACGCAGCGGCCGCCACGGGGGTTGCGGTGGTCATCCAGCCTGGTGGCTCGGTGCGCGACGACGAGGTCATCAGCGCCGCCGACGAGCACGGCATCGCCATGATCTTCACCGGTGAAAGGCACTTCCTCCATTGATGGGTGACCCGTACGCAACGAGTGCCCTGAGCGCAACGACAGCCCGGCGCGAAGCATGTGCCCTGCAGTCAAGGGGGTCGGCGCGGCCATGAGCGCCATCCTGCTGGAGGGCGGGCCGGTCGCCGAGCGTGTGCTGGCGGACGTGGCGGCTCGTGCCCGGGCACTGTCCGAGCGGGGCGTGACGCCGGGGCTCGGCACGATCCTCGTCGGTGACGACCCGGCGAGTGCAGGCTACGTGCGCAAGAAGCACGAGGCATGCGCGGCATTCGGACTCGCGTCCTCGGACGCCCGACTTGGTTCCGACGCGGACACCGACCAGGTGCTTGCGGCGGTGGCGAACTTCAACGCAGATCCGACGGTGCATGCGTTCATCGTGCAGCTGCCGTTGCCCGAAGCGGTGGACGAGAGTCGGGTTCTCGCGGCGATCGAGCCGGGCAAGGACGCCGACGGTTTGCACCCGGCGAATCTCGGGCGCCTCGTGATGGGCGCCCCTGGCCCTTTGCCCTGCACGCCTGCGGGTATTCAGGCGATCCTCGCGCACTACGAGGTGCCGGTGACCGGTCGCCATGTCGTGATCGTCGGACGAGGCGTGACCCTTGGGCGCCCGCTCGCTCTCCTGCTCTCCCTCAAGCGTCCGCATGCGAATGCGGCGGTCACGGTTGTGCACACGGGAGTTCCCAATTGGGTCGAGCACACGCAGCGGGCCGACATCGTGATCGGGGCGGCGGGAAGTCCCAACCTGATCCAGCCGCACATGGTGCGTCCTGGAGCGGCCGTGATCGGCGGTGGCATCACCTGGGAAGGCAGGCGTCTGGTCTCCGACGTCGACGAGTCCGTCGCCGAGGTGGCGGGCTGGATCACCCCTCGTCTGGGCGGTGTGGGACCGACGACGGTCGCGATGCTGTTGGCCAACACGGTCGCCGCTGCCGAGCGAGCTGCCGGCTCCTCGGGATCGACCGCCAGGTAGCGTTTCGACCATGACAAAGATCCACGAGCTCTTGGCGGCGCGGCGTTGCATCTCGTTCGAGTTCTTCCCGCCCAAGACCGATGAGGCCGAGCGTGCGCTCGAGAAGGCGCTCGTCGAGCTCGAGCCGCTGCACCCTGCCTTCGTCTCGGTGACCTATGGCGCCGGCGGGAGCACCCGTGAGCGCACGCGCGACATCGTGGTGAGCATCCTGCGTGAGACCTCGATGACCGCGATGGCGCATCTCACCTGTGCGGGACACCGCCGCGAGGAGCTGATCGACATCATCGATGGCTATCGCGAGGCGGGCGTCGAGAACATCCTGGCCTTGGCGGGCGATCCACCGGTTGACGCAGCCGGCCACGAGGCTGCGACCGACAGCTTCCACTTCGCCCACGAGCTGGTCGAGTTGATCCGCGAGCGGGGGACCTTCTCGATCGGTGTTGCCGCACACCCCGAAGGCCATCCCCGCTCAACCAGCTCGACCGACGACCGTCGCCACCTGGCGGCAAAGTTGGCGCTCGCAGATTTCGGTGTGACGCAGTTCTTCTTCCAGGCCGCCGACTACCTGCGGATGGTCGAGGATCTTGCTGCTCTCGGCGTGGACAAGCCCGTCGTACCCGGCATCATGCCGGTCACCAACCTCGGCCAGATCGAGCGATTTGCCCAACTGTCCGGAGCTACCTTCCCCGAGTCGCTCGCCGAGCGGTTGCGCGGGGTGGCCGACCGGCCCGAGGAGGTCCGCCGCATCGGCGTCGAGGCGGCAACCGAGCTCTGCCGGGAGCTCCTCGACGCGGGCGCTCCGGGCCTGCACTTCTTCACGCTCAACCGCTCCACCGCGACGCGGGAGATCTACGCCAACCTCGCCCTGAGCTGACCGTCACCCGCAATCGCCCGGAACCGGGCTCGATCCGTGTTCCAACCATGATGCGCAATCCGGTGGGAGCACGGCCCCGACGCGGGCTTCGTAGCGTTGCAGCTGATCGCGGAGAGCACGTCACGCCAGCGACCGTTGGTCCCGCTGTGCAGGAAACCGTCGCCTCCGCCGTCAAAGACAAAGGGGACCGGTGCCACCTCGTCGGCCTTTTCCTTCATGGAGGCGAACGTTGCGCGCTCGACGACCTCGGGCCAGAAGCGCTCGGGAACGTCGATGGCGAGCCACTCCGCGATCGCCCGCATCTCGCCGTCCAGGTCGGCCGGCAGATCGTTGAAGTGGACGAGACGCACATTGGGGAGGTGTCGATACGGCCACCACGAGGCGATGTGCGCGAAGTGCGACCAGAACGGCGAGCCGTCGCCTTCCGAGGGCACGGACCCGGTGGAGATCCAGTGATCGAAGAACGCACGAGGGTCGGAGTCGAAGGCCTCCGAGTACAACGGCATGTGAGGTATGTCGGGTGGGGCCAGGTGGTTCGCCATCGCGATGATCTCGGGTTTCATTCGCTCGTAGTGATTGACAAGGGACATGAACACGTCACGGCCGTCGCGTCCGATGACGAGGTACCGAACCTCGTCGAAGTATCGGATGGCGTTCGCCGGAAGGTGGCTTTTCACGAAGCGACGGTGCTTCTGGGCTTCCAGGAGATCCACGACATCACCGACCGCGGGAAACGAGAGGTCGAACCACGGGGACAGAACGTTGGTCGGGGCCGGTTGGCGGCCATCGGGAAACAACAGGCAGGCCACGATCGTCTGCATCCACGTGGTGCCCGCTTTCATGCTCGTGGTGATGACGATGTCACTCGGGCGTGGCTTGTACGCATCCCAGCGGTCGCTGTCCAACAGCACGTGTCGAAATGACCGGTGCGTTCGGGGCGCAAGGACGCGGCGACATCGGACATCACCGCAGCGTACTGTCGTGGGTGCCGGCGGTCCCCCGGCTGCACGCTTCGGAGGTCGGGGCAGGTCTTCGGCGGGCATCGTCCTAGACTGCGGCCATGGCCGAAAAGATCACGCTTGCCGCCGATGGCACCCTCAACGTCCCCGTCGAGCCCATCATCCCCTTCATCGAGGGCGATGGCACCGGAGTGGACATCTGGCCCGCAGCACGGGCAGTTCTCGATGCCGCTGCGGCCAAGCACGGACGCAAGGTCGCCTGGAAGGAGGTCCTTGCCGGCGAGAAGGCCTTCAACGAGACCGGTGACTGGCTTCCCGAGCAGACGGTGATTGATTTCCGTGATCACCTGGTCGGCATCAAGGGCCCGCTGACCACCCCGGTCGGTGGGGGCATCCGCAGTCTCAACGTGGCACTTCGCCAGATCCTCGACCTGTACGTGTGCCTGCGTCCGGTTCGATGGTTCACCGGGGTTCCCTCGCCGGTGAAGCACCCCGAGCTGGTCGACATGGTCATCTTCCGGGAGAACACCGAGGACGTCTACGCCGGTCTCGAGCTCGAGTCGGGAACCCGGGAAGTGGCCAAGCTGATTGGTTTCCTCCACGACGAGTACGGCTGGGACATTCGCCACGACTCGGGTATCGGTATCAAGCCGATCTCGACCACCGGCTCGAAGCGTCTCATCCGTGCAGCAGTGCAATACGCCGTCGAGCGTGGACGCAAGAGCGTGACCATGGTGCACAAGGGCAACATCCAGAAGTTCACCGAGGGCGCGTTCCGCGGTTGGGGTTATGACCTCGTGCGTGAGGAGTTCGCCGACGTGGCCGTGGGTTGGGACGACTGCGGCGGCGATCCCGGCGACAAGGTGCTCGTCAAGGATTCGATCGCCGACATCACCCTGCAGCAGGTCTTGACCCGTCCCACCGATTTCGACGTCATCGCGACCACCAACCTCAACGGTGACTACCTGTCCGACGCGCTTGCCGCTCAGGTCGGCGGCATCGGCATCGCTCCGGGGGCGAACATCAACTACGTGACCGGGCACGGTATTTTCGAGGCCACCCATGGTACGGCGCCCAAGTACGCCGGACAGGACAAGGTCAACCCCGGTTCCTTGTTGTTGTCAGGCGTGCTGATGTTCGAGCACCTCGGTTGGAACGATGCAGCCTCCGACATCATCACGGCCCTGGAGGCCACGATCGCCGACAGGGTCGTCACCTACGACTTCGCCCGCCTCATGGAGGGCGCCACCGAGGTCAAGTGCTCCGAGTTTGCCTCCGCCGTCATCGACCGCTTGTAGGCGGCCGGTTTCCGGCGACAGAGGCATTTTTTCTGGACCGGATGACACAACTCGGGTGTATCGTCTCATCAAGGGCTTGATGCATTCAGGCTGTTCACGAGGGGGCGCAGATGTACGAGCACAACGAGGTCTTCATCGACGGTGCGTGGGTTCCCTCCGCCGGCAAGGGCGTCATCGACGTCGTCAACCCGGCGACCGAGGAAGTGATCGGGCACATTCCCAACGGCAATGCCGACGATGTCGACCGTGCGGCCCGTGCGGCCCGTGCGGCGTTCCCCGCGTGGGCGGCAACCCCCAAGGAGGAGCGCGGCAAGTACATCCAGCGGCTCCAGGAGGGTCTCGGCGCCCGCATGCAGGAGATCGGCAAGGTCGTCTCCCAGGAGATGGGCATGCCCATGACCCTGTCGGTGATGGTGCAGGCAGGGCTGCCCGCCATGGTCATGGGGTCGTACACCACGATCCTGGAGAACTATGCCTTTGAGGAGCCGCTCGGCTCCAGCCTGATCGTGCGTGAGCCCGTGGGTGTCGTGGGTTGCATCACGCCCTGGAACTATCCCCTCCACCAGATCGTGGCCAAGGTCGCCCCTGCCCTTGCCGCCGGCTGCACCGTCGTCCTGAAGCCGAGCGAGGTCGCCCCGCTCAACGCCTTCATCCTCGCCGAGATCATCGAGGAGGTCGGTCTTCCCGCGGGCGTCTTCAACCTGGTGACCGGCACCGGCCCCATCGTGGGTGAGGCCATCGCCGCGCACCCCGAGATCAACATGGTCTCGTTCACCGGCTCGACGGCGGCGGGCAAGCGGGTGAGCGAGGTCGCCTCCCAAACGGTGAAGCGTGTTGCGCTCGAGCTGGGCGGCAAGTCGCCCTTCATCATCCTCGACGACGCCAACCTCGCCGATGCCGTCAAGGCCGGTGTGGGCAACTGCTACATCAACTCGGGCCAGACCTGCATCGCGTGGACTCGCATGCTGGTGCCTCGTGACAAGCAGGATGAGATCGTGGCGCTCGTCAAGGACGCCGCCGAGGCCTACACCCCCGGCGACCCGTTCGAGCCCGCCACGCGTCTCGGACCGCTCGTGTCCAAGACCCAACAGGACCGCGTCCGTTCCTACATCGAGAAGGGCATCGCCGAGGGGGCCACGCTCGTCACCGGCGGAGCGGAGCAGCCCGAGGGCCTCGACAAGGGCTACTTCGTCAAGCCGACGGTGTTCTCGAACGTCACCAATGACATGACCATCGCCCGTGAGGAGATCTTCGGCCCGGTGCTGTCGATCCTTCCCTACGACGACGAGGAAGATGCCATCCGCATCGCCAACGACACCATCTACGGCCTGCACGCCGGCGTCTACAGCGCCGACAAGGCGCGTGCCGCCCGCGTGGCCAAGCGCATCGAAGCCGGGCAGGTCACGGTCAACGACGGCAGCTTCAATCCGATGGCTCCCTTCGGTGGCTACAAGCAGTCGGGCCACGGTCGTGAGCTCGGCGTCCTCGGCCTCGAGGAGTTCCTCGAGGTCAAGGCGTTGATGCTCTGAGCGAAAGGGTTGCCAACACGGCCGAAGGGTAAAGTCACCGGGTCCTGATCATCGCTGATCCTTCCTTCCACGAGGAGTACCTGACGTGAAACCTCCCGTTCGTGTCGCTGTCACCGGAGCCGCCGGCCAGATCGGCTACAGCCTGTTGTTCCGCATCGCATCGGGGGCCATGCTCGGCCCCGATCAGCCGGTCATCCTGCAGCTCCTGGAGATCACTCCGGCCCTTCCCTCCCTCGCGGGCGTGGCCATGGAGCTCGACGACTGCGCCTTCCCCTTGCTTGCGGGCATCGTGCAGACCGACGACGCCAACCGGGCCTTCGACGGTGCGAACATCGCGATGCTGGTGGGTTCACGTCCGCGCACGAAGGGCATGGAGCGCGCCGAGCTTCTCGAGGCCAACGGCGCCATCTTCACCGTCCAGGGCAAGGCGCTTTCGGCCAACGCCGCCGATGACATCAAGGTGCTCGTGGTGGGGAACCCCGCCAACACCAACTGCCTCATCGCCATGCGCAACGCAGAGGCAATCGACCCGAGCCGTTTCACCGCCATGACCCGCCTCGACCACAACCGGGCCCTGGCCCAGCTGTCCGCCAAGACGAGCACACCCACGGCCGACATCAGGCGCATGACGATCTGGGGCAACCACTCGGCGACCCAGTACCCCGACATCTTCCACGCCGAGGTCGGCCGGCAAGAACGCCGCGGAGCTCATCGACGACGAGGCGTGGCTGGAGAAGGAGTTCATTCCCACGGTGCAACAGCGCGGGGCGGCGATCATCGAGGCTCGGGGAAGCTCGTCGGCAGCATCGGCTGCCTCGTCGGCCTCCGATCACGTGCGCGACTGGGTGGCAGGCACCCCGGCCGACAGCTGGGTTTCCATGGCCGTGTGCTCCGACGGCTCCTACGGCGTGCCCGAGGGTCTCATCTCGTCGTTCCCCGTCACGACGTCGGCCGGCGCGTGGAGCATCGTGCAGGGACTCGACATCAACGAGTTCTCCCGGACACGCATCGACGCCTCCGCGGCGGAACTGGCCGACGAGCGCCAGGCGGTGGAGGATCTCGGCCTTCTGGGCTGAATCGATTTCGGACCCGACGGTCGGACTCTCGACGGACGGACCTTCGGGGGATGGACGTTCGGCCTGTCGGGCATCAGTGGCTCGGGCAGCGGCAGGTCGGGCATCAGTGGCTCGGGCAGCGGCAGGTTGGTTATCAGTACGTCGTCGTGAGCCGTAGCTCGACGAACACGTCGTCGAGCTCGGTGAAGGCCTGTTGCACGTCCATCATCGCCTGGATGTCGCCGCCGACCCGCAGCCTCCCGGTGGTGAAGGCGTCCTGCGCGGAGAGGCTGCCGTTGCTCATGCCTACTCCGGTCTCCCAGTCCTGGGTGAAGGAGACCGTTGCCTGATCGTCGACGCCCTCGACGATCTCCACCCTCCCGTGGTCGACGCGAATGACGTAGTGGACATCACCGTGGGGCGTGTCGGTCACGTTTTGTTGGATCGTGATCTGTACGTCTGCGGTTGCATCGGCAAGGGTGGCGGAGGTCTGGGCAGCGGTGTGCGCCTGGGCGATCCACTCGGAGCTGAGGAAGCGGGGCATGCCTCATGTTCGCATGCCGGTACGATCCGACCATGTCTTCCGGCACCGCAGCTTCGTTGCCGGAAGGGCTTGCGGTCCGCGACGAGGGTCGTCACCGGGCCGCCGACGGCATGGCGGCGGATTGGGAGGAGTCGTGGCACTTCGACTTCATCTCGACCGACGGCGAGGTGGGGGCGAGCCTGCGTCTCGGACGTCAACCCGATCGGGGATTCGCGCCCGTCTGGGGGTGCCTGGTCCGCGCGGGTCATCCGTTGGTGCATCTGGTCGATCACGACGTTCCCCTGGTTCGTGAGACCGACAGCATCGGGGCGCGGGGTGAGGGAATCTGGGTCGATGCCGTGTGCGAGACAGCCCTTCGATCACTGGTCGGTCGGCCTGGAGGCATTTGCCGTTGCGCTCGATGACCCCGACGAGGCGTCGGGCCGGGGCCGGGGCGACCGGATCGGTCTGGGTTTCGATCTCGAATGGGAGACGGACTCGGAGATCATGAGCTTCGAGCTTCCCGGGGCCAAGGGCTACCAGATGATGTGCCGCGTGCATGGCGAGGTTCTGATCGGCTCGGAGACCCTGGCCATCGACGGGTGGGGCGGTCGCCAACACCTCTGGGGACTACCCCCGTGGAGCGGTCAAGCCTGGTGCTGGGGCGGCGGCGTGCTCGACGACGGCACCACCTGGCAGCTCAACCCTGATGGCACGGCGCGTCTGGGTGACCGGACGGCGTTGATCGCCGATCGCTCCTCGATGCCCCGGAGCCTGCGGATGGGTGACACGGAACTGGACCTTGCGCCCCACCATCGAGCGCCGGTCCTGCTCCCTTCGTCTCGGCCCATGCCGTCCGTGCTGCTGGAACGTCGCCTCGTCACCGTCGCCGTCACCGAGCGGGCCGGCGGGACCGCCTGGCTTGAGTGGTCCGGATCAGGATGAGTCGTCGGTCTCAATCGCCATCGAGTTGCGGAAGATGGAATGGCCTTGTCCGGGTAAGCCGCCGGACACTCAGTGCGTGACCGGTGCTGTCACCCATTGGTCAAGTGGATAAGCTGTGCATAGATAACTCATTATCCATGCATAACTCTTGCATTTCTTGTGGATACATGTAGTGTCATCGGTAGGGGAAATTCGTCCGGATGTTCTCGATGGAGGTTGTGGCATGGCAGCTGGATCTCGATCGGCCTCGCCGGCAAGTGCGCGCGCTCACCATGAATCCGTCACCGAGTCGATTACATCGGTCACCGAGTTTCTTGTCGATCTGCTTGGGACCAGAATGACCGCTCGCCTTGCCTGCGTTGACCCATCATCGATCAGCCGTTGGAAGTCCGGGGGTGTTCCCAAAGATGAAGCGGAACAACGGCTTCGGGCTGCCCACCAAGTTGCCGTTCTGCTCCTCAGTGCTGATGACATCCACACGGTTCGGGCCTGGTTCATCGGAATGAACCCTCAGCTCGATGATGATGCACCGATCGATGTCATCGCGTCGGGCAACGTGAAGGCAGTTCTTGCTGCCGCCCGCTCTTTTGTCGATGCGGCATAACGAGGTTGCGACCACCTTTCCTTCCGAATCCGGAGTGTGGCGGGTGGGCCGACGACACGCGGCGCACCCAGGCCGGTTGCTCGCGCGTGTCGACGATGCAAACCCACGAGGTGGGAACCGGTTCGACTCGTTCAATGCTGATTACGGAACTACCTATTTTGGGACGTCGCGGGAGGTCTGCTTCGCGGAAACGCTTGCGCGATTTCGAGGCTGGTTTGATCCGCTTTGGTGTGACCGAACTTGATCTTGGCATCGTTGCCGGCAACGACCGACGCGTGACTCGGTTTCTTGCGCAGTTTCTCTACGAGGAAGTCGATGCCAGGGGAGTTGCACGGTGGAGTGGTATTCGATACTTGTCCCGCCTGGGTGAAGGTTGGGAGTGTTGGGCGATCTTTGATCGCACACCCATTCACTTCGCGAGGAGGAACGAATGTCGATCGAAAAAACGGAAAGTAATCTCGTCGCGGTCGCAACGCGATATGGACTGACAGTCCACTGACCAGACGACGGGAACTGCCGCTGGGATGGGTCAACCGAAAGACTGTCAGGGCAGGGGAGGGGTCATCGGCATGAGCAGTGCGGCGATGGTTGCCGGGTCGAGCGTGCCGGTCACCGCCAGGCCATGAGCCTGTTGGACGGCGGACACCGAAGCGGTGGTGGCGTCGTCCCAGGTGCCGGTGGCGGCAACGGTCCAGCCCAGCTGAGCGAGCGAAGCCTGGAGCGATCGGATCTGAGCGGGACGCAGCTCGGTGGGAGGCTTGGCCTCCCAGAGGAACTGCGGGGCGGCCTGGATGGCATCCCAGATGAGCTGATCGGCATGCTGCCATGACCAGAAGGAGGCTCCGACAGCGCCTGCCTCCTCGGACGCAACGAGGAAGCGGTTGATCTCATCGGGAGGCGGAGGGCCGGGACGTCCGCCCTCGGGTCCGCCGTCGTAGGCCTGGCCCACGGGGATCACCGGCTTGCCGAAGAGATCACGGAAGTACGCCACGGCCGGGCCCGCATCGGTGTCGGGTTGGCGGTTCAGCCAATAGACCATGGGGGCGACGGCATCGTAGTGGGGAACGATGGCCTGATAGGGGTAGACGACCTTCATGTACGACGAGGGTCGGGGGACGACGGCGATCAACGGGTAGCCCGCTCCGACCGCTGCTCGGAGTTGCGCGCTGTAGGCCCCGGCCGTCTCGGCGTTGAGGTTGGTCCCCTCCGAGGGGGTCTCGATGTCAGGTGCGAAGCCATCGATGCGATGACCATCGGGCGTGGTGTGCAACATGGCCGCCAGGGCCCGGTCGACATCGGCCTTGACGTCCTCGAGGTAGGGGAAGTCCCAGCCGTACACACGGATGCCGGCCGCATGGGCCTTGCCGAGCAGCTGATCCAGGTAGGGAGCGGCGTAGAAGCCCGAGCGTGACGAACCTGTGCGCACGTAGACGTGGGTGAGACCAACCGTGGTCGCACGGGCGACCAGGGCGTCGACGTCGCCGCCCTCAACACGGTCGGGGAGGTACAACCACATGCCCTTGCCGACCGGAAGCGCACCTCGACCCAGCAGGACGGTCCCCTGGGGGATGCCCGCGGCAGAGACGGTGGCCGGAATCGGGGCAAGGGTCGTGGACGGGGAAGGTTCGGTGGAAGGAGGAGAAGGCACGACCTCGGCTCCGGGCACCGGCGTCATCGGGTTCGCCGCGAGCACGGGCTCGGCGACCGGAGCCGGGGGCCGGTCCGAGACTCGGCTGAGCGCCGCCGACGTCCGGTACGTCGTGGCCGACTGCGAACGGCTGATGGCGAGAACCGTTCCGCTCGTGGCGATCAGCATGGCTGCAACCATCAGGACACCTGAGCAGCGAGCGCTGTTGGCGCACGTGGCCGGCGAGCGGAGCGATGTGATCATGGACAACCAGCCAAGTGGGGTGAGTTCTGGCGCTGCTGGGACCTCCAGGTAGTTCGCCAGTGACGCCCGTCACTCCTTCCTCGGGATCGATCCTATCGTGACGTTCGTCACGTCGATGGCCATGGGATCCCATGGGGTTGTTGCTGGGGTCGGCAACGTCTGCGCGACAAGGCGTGGTGGACATCTCTCGACACCGGATCCCGACTTCCAGGGTCACTACATCGCCACCACCGACAACGACGTGATTCGTGACTCCGGCCCGCCTACAAGGCTCTTATGCAATACGCCTTGTCTATACTGGAGCGATGATGTCCAACGGTGATCTGAAGGTCTCACGGCGAGGTCAAATGAGTCTTCCGGCTACGGCTCGCCACCGGTGGGGTCTCGATGAGGGTGGCGAGGTCTGCTTTCTTGATCTCGGTGACGCCATCCTGCTGCTGCCCGGTGCGCTCTCGACGGCGTCGCCCATGCTCGAGGCGGCGCTCGCCGCAGAGGGGCAACCGGTCCGGCTGGTCGTAGATTCCTAGATCTGGTCGTAGAGAATTGCCCGCTTGACCTCTTGGATGGCCTGGGTGATCTTGATGCCGCGGGGACAGGCGTTGGAGCAGTTGAAGGCCGTGCGGCAGCGCCAGACACCGGAGCGTTCGTTCAGGATCTCCATTCGCTCGGGGCCGCCCTCGTCTCGCGAGTCGAAGATGAAGCGATGCGCCTGCACGATGGCGGCGGGCCCGACGTAGCTGGAGTTGCCCCAGTAGACGGGACACGACGTGGTGCACGCGGCGCAGAGAATGCACTTGGAGGTGTCATCGACACGCTCACGGTCCTCGGCCGACTGATAGCGCTCCTTGTACCCGGGCTCATCGGCGGTGATGAGATAAGGCAGCACGGAGCGGTACTGGGCGAAGAACGGCTCCATGTCGACGACCAGGTCCTTGATGACCGGCAACCCACGAATGGCCTCGACGGTGATCGAGGTTCCGACGTCCTGGATGAGCAGGTGGCAGGCAAGGGCGTTCTCGCCGTTGATCACCATGGCGTCCGATCCGCACACGCCGTGGGCGCAGGAGCGTCGAAAGGTCAAGGTGCCGTCATGGAGCCACTTGGCCTGGTGCAACACGTCGAGCACCCGGTCGGTGGGCTCGACCTTGTCGATCACGAACTCCTGCCAGTGGGGCTTCTTGTCGATCTCGGGGTTGTAGCGCTTGACCTTCAGCTTCACGGTCAGTTGCGGAGGCGCCGCAACGGCCGGACTCGCTGCGCCGGCATGATCCATGGTCGTGGTCATCAGTACTTCCTCTCCATGGGGGCATACAGATTGCCCTCCACCGGCTTGTAGCTGAGGGTGACCGTCCCGGCATCGCTGCGGGCGGCAAGCGTGTGCTTCATCCAGTTCTCGTCGTCTCGGGTCGCGTGGTCGTCGCGGAAGTGTGCCCCGCGGCTCTCGGTGCGGGCACGTGCCGACACCACCAGCGCCTCGGCGAGGTCGATCAGGTACCCGAGCTCGAGCGCCTCGGTGAGGTCGTAGTTGAACACCTCGCCCTTGTCCTCGATGGACATGCGGTCGTAACGGGCGACCAGGTCGCCGAGGATGTCGGTCATGTCACCGAGGGACTGCTCGGTTCGGAACACCGAGGCCTTGTCCATCATGTGCTCCTGCAGGTCATTGCGGATGTGGACGGCCTTCTCGGCGCCCGTCGAGCTCTTCAGGCGCTCGATGCGACCCCGCACCTCGCCTTCCGGGTCGGCCGGCAGCTCGGGCAGATCGACGGTGTGCACGAACTCGGCCATGCTGCGCCCCCCACGCTTGCCGAACACGACGATGTCGAGCAGCGAGTTGGTGCCCAGGCGGTTCGCACCGTGGACCGAGACGCAGGCGCATTCGCCGGCGGCGTAGAGGCCCGGCATGACCGTGCCACGGTCGTCGATCACGACCTCACCGTCGATGTTGGTGGGAATGCCACCCATGGCATAGTGCGCCGTGGGCTGGATCGGGATGCCGTGGGTCTTGGGCTCGATGCCCATGTAGGTGCGGACGAACTCGGTGATGTCGGGCAGCTTGGCGTCGATCTGCTCGGGGGGCAGGTGGGTCAGGTCGAGATGGACATAGTCCTTGTTGGCCCCGATGCCCCGTCCCTCACGGATCTCGGTCAGGATGGCCCGTGAGACCATGTCACGAGGGGCGAGATCCTTCACGGTCGGCGCGTAACGCTCCATGAATCGCTCGTTGGAGTCGTTGCGCAGGATGCCGCCCTCTCCCCGGGCGGCCTCGGACAACAGGATGCCGAGCTTGTAGATGCCCGTCGGGTGGAACTGGAAGAACTCCATGTCCTGGAGCGGGAGGCCCCGGCGATACAGCAGGCCCGGTCCGTCACCGGTGAGGCTGTGGGCGTTGGAGCTGACCTTGAACATCTTGCCGAAGCCACCGCTGGCGAAGAGCACCGCCTTGGTGGTGAACACGTGCAGGTCGCCCGTTGCCACCTCGTAGGCGATGGCGGCCGAGACCCGTCCTTCGGTGAAGGTCACGTCGAGCACCTGGAACTCGTTGAAGAACTTCACCTCACGCTTCACGCACTGTTGGTAGAGCGTCTGGAGGATCATGTGGCCGGTGCGGTCGGCCGAGTAGCAGGCCCGTCGCACGGGGGCCTCGCCGTGGTTGCGGGTGTGGCCACCGAAGCGCCGCTGGTCGATGCGACCCTCGGGCGTGCGATTGAAAGGCAGTCCGTAGTGCTCGAGCTCGATGACGGCGTCCACGGCCTCGCGACACATGATCTGCGCGGCCGTCTGGTCAACGAGGTAGTCGCCGCCCTTGACGGTGTCGAAGGTGTGCCACTCCCAGGAGTCCTCCTCGACGTTGGCCAACGCCGCGCACATGCCGCCCTGTGCAGCGCCGGTGTGCGAGCGGGTGGGGTAGAGCTTGGTCAGCACGGCGACTCGGCACTTGCCCGCCACCTCGATGGCGGCGCGCAGGCCGGCGCCGCCCGCGCCGACGATCACCGCGTCGTAGCTGTGATGGTGGACCTTCACGTCGGTGTCCCTTCGTTCACGGACCGGTCACGACAGGAGTTTGACCAGGCCCGGTACATGTAGCAGGCATGTTCTCATTGCCGTCACCCCGGGACGAAATCGTGGGGTCGAAATCCCGCTCATTCGGGCGATGCGACCAGGCTCCGGTCGAAGTTCGAGGTGAGATGGCTGTCGGTGTCGAGGGTCAGCTCGAGGCTGAGCGGTCCGGGCTCATCCGGGGCCCTTGTGGCGATCCGGCCCACGCGCACGCACGAGTCGGTGGGGACGCTCCCCTCCCACGCCCACTCCTGAAGACCGCCGCTCCAGCTCATGCGGGCGCTGACCCTTGCGACCTCGATGGGATGGCGCAGGTCGCTGACGACGTGGACATCGAGATTGATGGGTTGTCCCGGCACGAGCAGCGCATCGAGACGGTCTGCCACCACGATGAGTGGCCGACAGGCCTGGCTGAGGGCGTGATAGCCCGCCTTCGGCACGCGCTCGTGGTCGAGCACCGAGCAGGAGATGGCAGGGTGAGCATCCGCGAAGAGGAACTGACAGAACCCTCCGGTCGGGTTGTACTTCAGCCGCCGGAGTGTCTCGACATGGTGCTTGATGACCTGTGCCTGGTAGTCCTGGGTGGCCAGATGCCACTCGGCGAAGCCGGCGAAGGCCCAGGGGGGAACATGGCGCTCGAAGAGCGAGCGCTGCATGCCGTGGGTACGTTCGAGACGTTCCCAATCCAGGTTGGGCCAGGCGGAGGGCTCGCAGAACGCGTGGGTGGAGGGCACGGCCTGGGCGCCGATCTCGGACACGAAGCGCGCCAGACGCGGAACGGCGCGACAGAACGCCGGAAAGTCGCGTTCGTCGCCGTAGGCCCATCCGAGCGAGCTGTGGGTGTCGGTGCCGCCCGAACCGGGATGGGGCAACACCCCCGAGTGCGCGACCACCGGCCGGGTGGGGTCTGCCTTTTCGAGGGCGCGCTTGATCGTTCGATCGAGGATGCTCCGATTCCAGGTCGGAAGTTGGTGGGCAGCAGCCAGGCGAAGCCTGCGCCTGGTTGCGTCGGGCCCGTCGAAGGGCGACTCGCCCGGTTCGTCCTCGAGTGCGAAGGGCTCGTTGTGTCCGCACCACAGGGCGATCGAAGGGTGGTGACCGAGTTGGTCCACGGCGGCGACGGCCTGACGGCCGGCCTGGTGGCGGATGCCACGTGCGTGACCGCGATGCAGGGGCAGGTCCTGCCAGATGAGCATGCCCACCCGGTCGGCGGCCTCGTAGAGCTCGGGTCGAGAGATGTGGCCGTGCACCCGAAGCAGGTCCAGGCCGGCGTCCTTGGCCAGCTCGACGTCTCGGGTGATCTCCTCCACCGTGGCCTCGCCGAGCGCCATACGGGTGGGGCCGAGGTTGGTGCCCTTGAGGAAGAGCCTCTCGCCGTTGACCCGCAGGGTCCATTGCTTCCAGCTCAGCGAGCGCAGACCGATGCGTCGCGTGATCTGATGGCTCGGAGCTCCGTCGACGAGGACCTCGACCACCAGGTCCTGACAGGGCTGGTCGCCCAGGGCGTGGGGCCACCACAGCTCCGGGTCGGGAACCGTGACCGTCCAGATGACGAAGTTGCTGCCCGCGGCGAGCGGGCGTTCGGCGACATCGTCAACGCCGGCGAGGGTGGTGCGCAGGGTGACGTGGCGGGCAATCTCGCTGTCGAGCTCGGCCCTGAGGGTCACCGTTGCCCGGCGGGCGTCGGCCTGGGTGCACAGGGCTCGCACTCCCCGAGCCCGGACCGGTCCGGTGTGCTCGATGCGAACCGGACGCCAGATGCCGCCCGGGTTCCAATCGGGGTCGAGATACTCCGAGTGCTGGAAGATGCCCGTGATGTTGCGCTTCGAGGCCCGGTTGTTCTGGGGGGCACAGGTGACCTCGATCGCCAGGACGTGCTCGGCGGCAGCCCTGAGCGCGTCGGTGACCTCGAACGTGTGGCGCACGAAGTAGCCCTCGGTGTCGCCGAGGTAGGCGCCGTCGAACCAGACGTCGCCCTGGTAGAAGAGGCCGTCGAGGACCAGCCAGGAGCGCATTGCCCCATCGCCGGAGCCCGTCTCGGGCGTTTCGAGATGGCGCCGGTAGAGCACCGGCCCGTCGCTGTCGGCAAACGCGGACGCCGATCGCCAGTGACCGGGAACCTCGAGAGGCTCCCATCCGCGCTCATCGAGCTCACGGGCGGCGAAGCTGCGACGCAACTCCTCGTTCGCCTGGGTGGCTTGCCACGTGCCGGCCAACTCGATGGGAGCGGGGTGGGCGACTTCCACGGGAACAGGCACGCCGGTCAGGCTAATGCGCCGAGCGGACCCGAGCCGTTGCGAACGCTCAGGCCGTGTCGAGCGTGGGGAGCGAGCCCTGGTTGCGGGCGTCGATGAAACAGAGCTGGCGGTAGATCGTGGTCATCACGGGCAGCGCCACGCCGTGGGCGGCCGCCGCCTGGATCGGGTTGCCGATGATGGCCTCCACCTCCATGGGCCGCCTGTGGTCGTGATCGAGCTTCATGCTGGTTCGGTACGGTGCCATGTGGCGGGTCAGATCCATGGAGGTCTGGGCCGACACGTCGGGGATGTGACGTCCCTGGGCGGCAGCTCCTGCCTGCACCTCGGCCATCACCGCACCCACCAACGCCCTTGCCTCCGGCAGGGCGAGGAGCTCCTGGGGGAGCGCGTCGAGGAGCACCGAGAGACTGTTGAACGGGGCGTTCCAGATGAGCTTCTTCCAACGTGCCGCCACCAGATCGTCCTCGAGTTGGACGGGGATGCCTGCCTCCCGCAGGTCGGCGGCGAGCTGCTCCATCGGTGGGGTCACACCCTGGGCGGCGCCGCCAGGCCCGTGTTGGCCGAGGGAGACCATCCCGTAGTCGAGGTGGCGCACATGGGCCGGCCCGATCTTGTTCGAGCAGAGGAAGCACAGCCCCCCGAGCAGGGTACGAGACCCCACCACCGCCGAGAGCCCCTCCTCGATGCCCAGCCCGTTCTGCAGCGTGACCACCGTGGTGTGCTCGGTGCCCGGTCCGAGCATGGCGGCCAACAGATCGGCCGCCGGGTTCGGCACGAGCGCCTTGGTGGCGACCAGCACGACATCGCAGGGCGGCAGATCTCGTGGGTCGCCGTATGCCAGGAGCTCGTCGGGGCCGAGATGGATGTCGCCCAGCGGTGACTCCACCACCAGTCCCTCCCGTTTGGCATTGGCGAAGTCACCACGAAAAGGAAATGCACCCGGTGTCCAGCCCCGGCCAGGCGCGCACCGTAGAAACCTCCCACGGCCCCCGTCCCCACGACGGCATAGCTCCGTTTTTTCTCCGGCGCCGATGTCACCTCCTCATCGTTGCACGCCCTGGTCCTCGTATCGAGACGTGTGCGGCCGGTGTCGAGAGGTGTGCGGCTGCGATGCCCCTGCGGCTCGAGCAAGCGGTATCAGGGCCGGACTACCGGGCCTCTCCTGAGCAGACGCCGCAAGACCCTTCGATCGCGGCGTAGGTGGAGGGCAGTGATGGGTGTCGATTTCGATCCTGGTTACGTCCGGGCTCGATACCGCAAGCTCGTGTCGGATCATCCCGATGACTCGGTGTACCCGCTTTCGGACTTTCGAGTGGAGTGGGGCCCGATCTTTCACCGCGGTCGGCTGGACGGCACCGCCCGGGTCCTGGTGATCGGTCAGGATCCGGCCACCCATGAAACGATCTGTCGCCGGATCCTGGTCGGCGAGGCGGGCCAACGTGTGCAGGGCTTGCTCGCCAGGTTGGGCATCACGCGCAGCTACGTCTTGGCGAACGCCTTCCTGTACTCCGTCTACGGCCAGGGGGGCGGCGAGCGCCATGTCGACGATCCCGGCATCGTCGCCTACCGCAACCGGTGGCTCGATGCCATCGCGAGGGACAACCAACTCGATGCCGTCATCTCGCTCGGGCATCTTGCCGATCGTTCCTACCGGACCTGGAAGGCAACGCCGAGGGGTTCGAGCTGTTCTGCCGCCTACGCAACGGTGCTGCACCCGACCTATCCCGAGTCCGCGAGCCGGCGAGGTCAGATCACCAAGGCCGAGGCGTTCGCCCGTCTGTGCACCTCCTGGAACGAAGCGCTCGTGGCCCTGCATCCGATGATCACCCAGGACGTGCCCACGCCGTTGAACCGGTACGGCACCTCGATCGCCAGGACCGATCTTGCCGAGATCCCCGCGTGCGATCTCCCTGTGGGAACGCCGCCATGGATGCGATCGCTCGACGCATGGGCCAGGCGGACGGGAACCGATGCCGATTCGAAGCGGGCGACGATCACCGTGTCGATCCCGAAGAAGGCCCGTACCTGGCCGGTCGTCGGGTGAGCGCCTCGGACAACCACACCGTGGACAACGCCATGCTCGATGCCGGAACGCTCGATGCCGGAACGCTCGATGCCACGTTCGATGCCGACCCCGGGTACGCCGGCACCCGGGACGCCCACGCGGGGGAGGATACGCCGTTCGATGACGCCTATCTCACCGGTGTGCCGAGCGCCCTGTCGTCGGGCGCCGGGCCGTCGTCGACAGGAGGCCGGGCTTCGGTTGTGCTGCAACGGCGAGCCGGGCTGGTGGCGAACGAGCCCGTGGCGCTGGGGGGCTCGCTGATCCTGCCCACGAGATCGGTGGCCCGTGGGTGGGTCACCGTCGCCGACGGTGTCATCACGGACATCACGAGCAGAAAGCCCGCCGGGGTGCGGGCGATCCGGACCGGTGGTGTCATCCTGCCCGGGCTGATCGACCTGCACGGCCACCCGGAGTTCAACATCTTCGCCCCTTGGGAACCGCCCCGGGTGTTCATCAATCGCGGGCAGTGGCGCAACAGTCCGATCTACCGGAAGCTGGTCCGCGATCCCTGGGATCAGCTGACCGGCGACGAGGCGGCACCCTCGGTCAAGAAGGCCATGACCCGCTATGCGGAGGTGCGCGCCGTGGTCAGTGGCGCCACGGCGATCCAGGGAGCCTCGCAGGACTACCCCAACAAGGCGGAGGCACTCGTGCGCAACGTCGACCTGTTGATCTTCGGAACCCAGGTGGCGCGCAGCACGGTCGACTTCGGGAGACTTCGACCCGATGATGTGGCCGGCATCCAGCGGGGGATCGAGAGCGGCTCGGTGAAGGCGCACTACATCCACCTTGCCGAGGGCGCCAAGACCAACCAGGCGTCGATCAACGAGTTTCTACGGTTCAGCGAGTCACCGTTGTTCGGGGCGGCGACCGTGGTGATCCACGGAACCGCGCTCTCACGTCCGCACTTCGACAAGATGGCGGCAGTGGGCGCAAAGCTGGTCTGGTCCCCGCAGTCGAACCTTCGGCTCTACAACGAGACGACCGATGTGAAGGCCGCGATGGATGCCGGTCTGCCGCTTGCGATCGGCGCCGACTGGATGCCCTCGGGTAGCCCGAGCCTGTTGCACGAGATGAAGATCGCTCAACGCTGCCTCGCCGAGCAGGGCTGCAACGTCACGTCCCAACGGCTCGTGGCCATGGTGACCTCGGAGGCGGCGGACATCGCCGGGCTCGGTGATCGGCTCGGGCGCCTCGAACCCGGGCGGCCCGCAGATCTGGTGGTGCTCCAGCGTCAACATCACGACCCCTACGACAACGTCGTCGCCGCGTATCCGTCGTGGGTCGAGCTCGTCATGATCGGCGGTGACATCGTCTACGGCCGACCGGACTGGGTCCGAGAGGTCACGGTGGGCGACGACTACGAGCAGGTGGGTGCGTGGGGCCGCCACATGGCGCTCGACACCAGGTTCGGTTCGCCCGACGAGAGTCCGCCGAACGGGCCCCCTCGGCGTCTCGCCGAGATCCGACAACAACTCATCAGCCGCTACCCCGCAATCGGGCCGATCTTCGATTGACCGTTCGACCGAGCCTCGACCCACCGATTCGCCGGACCGAAGGGCTGACCGGTTCGACCAGACCATGACCATGACCGTGGCCGTTCCCCGTGCCCGTGGCTGTGGCCGTGCCGTGGCCGTGCGGCCAGGTTGTCGTTGACAGGGTGCGCCGTCGGGAACTAGACGGGGAGCACGAAACACGACACCCAAGCAACACGACAAGAAGCATCATCACCACAAGGGCGTGATCCACGCCAGGGGGAAGCACCGTGAGCCTTGATCCGTCCCGTACGCCGGTCATCGTCGGCATCGGCCAGTCCATCGAACGTGACGAGATCGTCTCCCCTGCCGAGTTGGCCGAGCGGGCAGCTCGTGCGGCATTCGACGATGCGCCCGGGCTTGCCAAGACGGTCCAGCGGCTCACCATGGTCGGGGTTCTGTTCTCGCATGCCGGCCGCACGCCGGCGAGCGACGTCGCCAACCGCCTCGACCTGGCAGGCGTGTCGGTGGAGACCACGACCACGGGCGGCAACACGCCCCAGTGGCTCGTGACCCGAGCCGCCAAGGAGATCGCCGAGGGCAAGCTCGAGTCAACCCTGATCCTCGGCGCCGAGTCGACTCGTTCCCAGCGGGCCTCGGGGCAGGCCTCGGGTGGACTGTTCCAGTCCGACATGGGCAGAGGCGCAGCGGGCGAGGACAGCGACCCGATGGTGGGCGCCCCGGACGACGACTTCATGGGAGCAGCCGAGATGAACGGCGGGCTGATGATGCCGTCGGCCATGTATCCCATCTTCGAGAGCGCCATGGCGGCAGCCGCAGGTCGCAGCTTTGCCGAGCAGCGTGCTTTCCTCGGCCGCCTCTACGCCAAGTTCACCGAGGTGGCATCCCGTCACCCCTACGCGTGGTTCAGGGATGTGCTCAGCCCCGATGACATCGCGGTTCCGAATTCCTCGAACCGGATGATCGCCGAGCCCTACACCAAGCGGATGAACGCCTTCCCCAACGTCGACCAGGGTTCTGCCCTTCTGGTCACCTCGCTCGCCGTGGCCCAGGAGGCAGAGCTTGCCGGCCGTTGCGTGTTCGTCTGGTCCGGCGCCGACACCGCCGAGGTTCGTCATCCGGCCGCTCGCCCGGTGCTCGGCGGCTCGCCCGCCATCGCTGCCGCTGCCGGACGGGCCTTCGAGGCCGCCGGTGTAGGCGTCGACGACATCTCGGCGTTCGACTTCTATTCCTGCTTCCCGTCGGCGGTCGAGGCGGGCGCCGAGGCCGTGGGCCTGGCACTCGACGACCCCCGTGGCCTGACCATCACCGGCGGGCTGTCCTATTTCGGTGGACCGGGCAACAACTACGTCGGTCACTCGATCGCCACGATGGTCGATCGCCTGCGAGGCGAGCCGGGTCTCGGGCTCATCACCGGCCTCGGCGGGTTCATCACCAAGCACAGCCTGGGCATCTACGGCAGCGAGCCGCCGCCGCAGGGATTCCGGGCGGGGGACACCAAGGCCGACCAGGAGGCCATCGACGCCTCGGCGCTTCCGGTCGCCACCACCGGCGAAGGCTCCGCTCTGGTGGAGGGCGCCACCATCACCTACGACAAGGACGGCGTGACGCCGACCGGGGCGCCGGTGGTCGCTCGCCTCGACGACGGCACCCGGGTGGTTGCGGTCGCCGAGCCCTCCACGGTGACCGAACTCGCCGGCCGCAACCTGGTGGGTGAGCGCGTGCAGATCAGCGCCGCCACGCCGCCTGTCTACCGGTTGTCGTGATGGCTACGGTGTGTCCATGACCGCACGCCCTGCCACACTCGGCCAACTCCGTGAGTCGGGATGGGTCTCGCGACCCGTCAAGGACGAGTTGCGCATCAACGCCGTCGCACGGATTCGATCCGGTGAACCGCTGTTCCCGGGCGTCCTCGGCTACGAGGAGACCGTGCTGCCGCAACTCGAGAACGCGCTTCTCGCCGGTCACGATGTGATCTTCCTGGGCGAACGGGGTCAGGCGAAGACGCGCATGATCCGCAGCCTCGTCGATCTGCTGGACGAGTGGATGCCCATCGTTGCGGGCTCGGAGATCAACGACGACCCGTACCACCCGGTGTCGCGCCACGCGCGTGACCTGGTGCTGGCCAAGGGCGAGGACACCCCCATCGACTGGGTGCACCGAGATGGCCGATACGGCGAGAAGCTGGCCACGCCCGACACCTCGATCGCCGATCTCATCGGCGAGGTGGACCCGATCAAGGTTGCCGAAGGTCGCTACCTCTCCGACGAGCTGACCGTGCACTACGGCCTGGTGCCCCGTACGAACAGGGGCGTCTTCGCCATCAACGAGTTGCCCGATCTGGCGGAGCGCATCCAGGTCGGTCTGCTCAACGTGCTCGAGGAGCGGGACGTGCAGATCAGGGGTTACAAGGTCCGCCTTCCCCTCGACGTCATGCTTGTCGCCTCCGCCAACCCCGACGACTACACGAACCGAGGGCGGTTGATCACGCCGCTCAAGGACCGTTTCGGTTCCCAGATCCGCACCCACTATCCCCTGGAGGTCTCGACGGAGGTCGCGATCGCCGATCAGGAGGCCCGCCTCCCCGACATCGACGGTCTCCAGATGCGCCTCACCCCCGAGATGGCCGACGTGGTGGCGACCCTGTCGCACCTCGCGCGTGTCAGCCCGCACATCAACCAGCGCTCGGGCGTCTCGGTGCGTCTCACCGTGTCGAACGTGGAGACCCTGTGTGCCAATGCGGCACGTCGGGCGCTGCATCTGGGCGAGACCGATGTCGTGCCCCGCATCAGCGATCTCGACGCCCTCATCGCCTCCATCAGCGGCAAGGTCGAGATCGAGAGCTTCGAGGAGGGGATGGACGAGGCCATCATCGCCAACTTGATCCACGCCGCGGTGTTGACCGTGTTCCGCGAGCGTCTCGACGCGGCCCTCGTCGGCGAGGTCGTGGCGGCCTTCGATGAGGCACAGACGGTCGTCCATGCCGGCGAGGACGTCCCCGCCGGGGACTACGTCAGGCTGGTTTCCTCGATCCCTGCCCTTCGCGCCCCGGTGGTCAAGCTCACCGGTGGCGATGAGAGCCCTGCCGCGGTGGCCTGCGCGGTCGAGTTCATCCTCGAAGGCCTGCATCTCTCCAAGCGCCTCAACAAGGAGGCCGTCGGGGCCCGTGCCACCTACCGTGGCCGCCTCGCAAGCTCATAGGGCCGACCTCACAACAGGTGGGACTTCCGGCTCGAACGGCAGAACGCCATCTGAGCCTTGAAAGCGGCTCCTTGCCGCACCGACCGACCTTCTCCGGCGCTGAGGTCAAGGGTCGTGAAGGGCATCGACGGTACGGCGCCGCCGTTTGTATCGCGGTGATTGCGCACCGTTGGTCAGGAACGGATGCGAAGGTTCCTGAGGTGCTCGGGCATCTCGCCCACGACCGTCCTGATCGCCTCGCTCGAAGCGGCGGGCACGTCACAGGTCTGGGATTCCTGACCGGACAAGGTCGTTTGATCTTTGCCCCGCAGGATCAGCCGGTAGCCCCATTCGGTCTCGATCGAGAGCGACTCGGCGATCTCCTCGACGACATCGAGCGTGACACCGTCGTCGTCGGGATAGAGGTCTCGCACGTACCTGGGTGCGTAGACGCCGACGCCGGCGACGGTTCCCACCTGTTCCTGCTCGGGGTCGAGCCAGAAGTCCTCGTAGAGGAACGGAGCGGTCGACTCGCAACATCCCGTGCCGATGGTGACGGTCAACCGGCCATGACGCGCGGTCCGGGCCTTCTCGACCACCTCGGCGGCTCGTTCCGTTGCGATGACACGCATGAGCCCATTGTAGAAGACTGTCCTCACCGATGAGGAGGAACGTCATGGCTGCCATTCCCGTACTGCACGAGTTCGTCGTCTCCCAACTGCAGGGCACCTTGACGACCGCGGGGAGCGACGAGTTCCTCCAGCCCGAGTTCTATGCAGCGCCGCTCGGAGACCCCGGCCTCCTGGGCCCCGATGCCGTGGCGTGGGAGGTGCATGCGGACTTCCCCGCAATGCTCATCGGTGGCATCAGCGCCCTGATGTTGCAGTCGCTGCACCCGGCCGCCATGGCGGGCGTGGTTGATCACTCCGACTACCAGAGCGACCCCATGAAGCGTTTCTGGCGAACGGCGTCGTTCATCGCGGTGACGACGTTCGGCTCGACCGAGCAGGCCACCCACCTGGTGGACCTGGTTCGCAGCCGACACGACCAGGTCAACGGTGTGGGTGCGGACGGCACGGCGTACGATGCGAACGACCCCGACCTGTTGCAGTGGGTGCACCTGGCCGAGAGCTGGCAGTTTCTGGAGAGCTATCAGCGTCATTCGGGCAGGCGCCTTGATGCGGCCCGGTGCAACCGCTATCTCGCCGAGGTTGCCGGTGTCGCCGTGCGCCTCGGGGCATCGGAGCTGCCCGTGACCCGCAACGAGGTGTTGTCGTACTTCGATGACGTGCGGGCCACGCTGCGGGCAACACCCGCAGCGCTCGACACCGTTGACTTCCTGCTCAACCGCATCGAGCTGCCATGGCACCAACGCCCGGTCTACGCCATCGCCGCCCGGGCAGCGGTTGATCTGCTGCCGGTCTGGGCGCGGGACCTCCTCGGACTCCAACCCCGTGGGCTCAGGGGCCAGATCACCGCCGCCGCCGGCCGCCCCCTCGCCTGGGGCTTCACCACGGCGTTGCGACAGGCCCTCGGCCCACCCGAGATCGCCATCGCCGCGCGAGCCCGGGCCCTCGGCTGACCGTTCGGATCGCCGGATCGCCGGATCGCCGGATCGCCTGACACCCTCCCGAGCGCGAACCGGCCCGGGCGGTGAGACCCGGGCCGGTTCGGAAACGGTTGTGCGGGCGAACTACAGCGCGCTGCTCAACATGGCGTAGTGCATGTGACCACCACGGTCGGTCTGGGGGTTCACGTGCACATGCTTGATCTGACGGTAGGCGTTGAAGCCCTGGATGCCGAGCTCGCGGCCGACACCGGACTGCTTGTAGCCGCCGAAGGGACGCTGCGACGACAACAGGTGGTAGTCGTTGATCCACACGGTGCCGGTCTGCATGCCATGGGCAACCTTCTTGGCCCGATCGATGTCGGTCGACCAGACGCCTCCGCCGAGGCCGTAGATCGAGTCGTTGGCGATCGCCACCGCCTCGTCATCGGTGTCGAAGGGAATGACGCACAACACGGGCCCGAAGATCTCCTCCTGGGCGATCTTGGCCGAGTTCGGGACGCCGGCGAAGATGGTGGGCAGGTAGAACGCATCACGATCCAGGCCCTCGGCAAGGTTGTCGGGCTTGGAACCACCACAGATCGGCTCACCGACCTCCTCGCGTCCGAGAGCCACATAACGCTCGACGGTCTCGACCTGCGAGCGTGAGACCAGCGGCCCGAGGTCGGTGGCGAAGTCGAGCGGGTCGCCGATCACCATCTTGTTCGCCCGCTCGGCCAGCATGCCGATGAACTCGTCATAGACGCTGCGGTGCACGAGTGCTCGGGTGCCCGACTCGCACACCTGGCCGTTGTGCATGAAGGTGCCGAACAGCACGCCCGCCGCCGCAACATCGAGATCGGCATCGGGCAACACGATGTTGGCCGACTTCCCGCCGAGCTCGAGGGTGACGGCCTTGACCGTGCCCGAGGCCAGCTGCATGATCCGCTTGCCGACCTCGGTCGAGCCGGTGAACGCGGTCTTGTCGACCATGGGGTTCACGGCGAGCTCCTCACCCGCGGTTGCCCCGGGGCCGGCGATGATGTTGACCACGCCCGGCGGAATCTCCGCCTCCTGCATGACCTCACCGAGCATGAGCGCGGTGATCGAGGTCAGCGACGCAGGCTTGATGACACAGGTGTTGCCTGCGGCGATCGAGGGAGCGATCTTCCAGGCAGCCATGATGAAGGGGAAGTTGAAGGGGATGATGCCCGTGGTGACGCCGTAGGGCTCGTAGCGGATGTAGTTCTCCGAAGGAGGGAACGGCGAGCCGGGGAGCGTCTCGATGTCCTCGCCCTCGGCGCAGCCGGCGTACCAGTTGTAGGCCTCGATGGCGCCGTTCACGTCGGCGAGCTGCGCCTTTCGCATGGTGCCGCCGCTGTCCTTCGACTCCATCTCGGCGAACTGCGCCGACTTCTGTCCGATCAGCTCGGCGATGCGGCGCACCTTCTCGGCTCGTTCCTTGCCCGACATCTTGGGCCAAGGTCCGTCGTCGAAGGCTTTGCGAGCAGCCTCCATGGCCTTGACGGCATCTTCCTTCCCGGCTTTGGCCACGTCGCCGATCTTGGCGCCCGTGGCGGGATTCGTGGTGGGGAAGGCCTCCCCCGAGGCAGCCTCGGTGTATTCCCCGTTGATGAAGAGCTTGTAATCCGACATGGTTCCCTCCGCACGTTGTCGACTTTCGACCAGCGAAACGCTACTTCGATCGGCGCTCGTGCGCCCCTCGAAGCGCTCCGGAGGATATTGGGCGCACGATGACCCCGGAAGTCGTAGCCTGGCGGGCATGACACGCGGGTTTCGCTACTCCCGCTGGGACGGCACCCAGGTCGGGTTCGACCTCGACGCCGACGCCGTGCTTTCGGAGATGACCGACGATCTGCTCTACCACGGTGATCTCCATGCGGCTCTCCGGCGGATGATGCAAAGTGGCTTCCGGGATCGCGACGGCAAGCGGGTGCAGGGCATGCGCGAGTTGCTCGAACAGGTGCGAAAGCGACGGCGTGAACAACTCGATCGCTACGACCTCGGTGGTGTCTACGGCGAGATCGCGGAGCGTCTCTCCGAGGTGCTCGACCAGGAGCGTGCCGCCATCGATCAGCTCCAACAGGAGGCACGTGACTCGGGTGACGAACGCCGCCGGGAGATCACCGAACAGGTCGCCGCCGAGAAGCACATCGAGCTCGATCTCCTTCCCTCGGATCTTGCGGGCCGGATCAGGGCGTTGGCCGACTACGAGTTCACCTCCGGCGAGGCGCGTGAGGCCTTCGAGGCCCTGTTGGAGGAGCTCAAGGCCCAGGTCGCGCAATCCATGTTCAATCAGATGTCCGGCGCCATGGACAACATGAGCGCCGAGGATCTGGCCCGCATGAAGGACATGATGGCCGAGCTGAACCACATGATCGATCAGCGCAATCAGGGTGAGGAGCCTGATTTCGACGGCTTCATGGAGCGTTTCGGCGACTTCTTCCCCGAGAACCCCCGCACCCTCGACGAATTGCTCGAGGTGATGGCTCAGCGGATGGCAGCGATGCAGGCGATGCTCAACTCGATGACGCCCGAGCAGCGGGCACAGCTGCAGGACCTTGCCAACCAGTTGCTCGAGGACATGGATCTCCGCTGGCAGGTCGATCAGCTGTCGGGCAACCTGCGTGCGGCCTTTCCCGGCATGGGCTGGGACCGTCGCCATCATTTCCACGGTGACAATCCCATGGGCCTGGGTGACCTGGGGGAGGTCATGAACGAGATGGGGGAGCTCGATCAACTCGAGAACCTGATGCGGTCGGCGGCGAACCCGGGGGCCTTGGCCGAGGTCGACATCGAGGCCGCACGTCGCCTGTTGGGCGACGATGCCGCCCACAGCCTGGGCCAGTTGGCCGAGATGACCCGCACGTTGGAGGAGGCGGGCCTCGTCGAGCACCGGGATGGGCGTCTGGAGATGACGCCGCGGGCGATTCGCAAGATCGGCCAGAACGCGCTCGGCGAGCTTTTCAAGCGCCTGGACAAGGACATGCTGGGTCGCCACGAGGCGGCACGGATGGGCGTGGGCCACGAGCGGGCCTACGAGACGAGACCCTACGAGTTCGGTGACCCCTTCAACCTCGACATCCAACAGACGGTCCGCAATGCCATCCGGCGCAGCGGCAAGGGCACGCCGGTGCGCCTGTTGCCCGAGGACTTCGAGGTCGAACAGACCGAGTTCGTCACCCGAGCGGCCACCGTGGTGATGCTCGACGTCTCGCTGTCGATGCCCATGCGCGAGAACTTCCTGCCGGCCAAGAAGGTCGCGATGGCGATGCACTCGCTGATATCGAGCCAGTTCCCTCGGGACTTCCTGGGCTTCGTCTCCTTCTCCCGCATGGCCTACGAGTTCCGGCCCGAGGAGCTTCCCCGCGTGTCATGGGACTTCGACTACGGCACCAACATGCAACACGGCTTGATGCTCAGCAGACGGATGCTCGAGCGCCAAACCGGCACGAAGCAGATCCTCATGATCACCGACGGCGAACCCACTGCCCATTTCGAGCCGGGCGCCGCCGAGCCGTTCTTCAACTACCCACCGGTGAGGGAGACCGTCGACGCGACGTTGCGCGAGGTCAATGCGTGCACCCGGGCGGGTATCCGCATCAACACCTTCATGCTCGATGCGGACCGGGGCCTCAAGGGCTTCGTCGAGAAGCTGACCAAGCTCAACGGCGGAAGGGCCTTCTTCACCACGCCCGATACCCTCGGCGACTACGTGCTCATCGACTTCATGGAACAGCGCACGAGCACCAGAGGCGCCGGGAGGCGCAGCGCCTGAGGCGTGGCGTGTGCAGCGCCTGAACCTACTGGCGCGCCGGAACGTTCACGATCCGGCACGTGCTCAACGGGCCGGGCGGGCCGGCTTCGAGCTCAGGCGGGGGTGCAGGACTGCTGGTTCGGGCCGCAGGTGAAAGAGGTGCTCTGTCCGTCGGCAAGGTTGAACGGCTCGCTCCGGGCGGTCCACTGCGAGGCGAGCGACACGCCGGCTTCGTCGGTGACCGGGGTCGTCTCGCCGCCGTTGCGAAGGCGGTAGGTTCCCGCCTCCAGGCCATCGAAGGCGAAATGACTGGTCGAGCCGGTTTCGTAGCGTCCCACAGGGGTTCCGTCCTCGCGTTCGAGCACGACATAGGCCGTTGTGTCTCCCGCTGCCACATGGAGCATGCCTTCGACCCGGCCGGGAGGTCTCGGCACGATTGCATTCGACGTCGTCGTCGGAACAGCGCCGGCCGTCGTCGGGGTCGGAACAGCGGTCACGGGTGGCACGACTGCCGCCACGACCGCCGTGGTGGTCGTGGCGATCACCGGCCTCTCCGCGCGAACCTGAACCTGCATCCCCTGGTCCTCCGATGCGCAGGCGCCGAGCACCAGGGCCGCCACGGCAGCTCCGACCGCCGCCACTATCGGGTGCCATCCGCTCCTGCCGGGGAGAGATGACCGCTTCGGCCCACGTTTCACAGGCTCGGCTTTCGTCACGATTGCATGATCTTCCTTCACACCCCCTTGCGCAAGGCGGCGCAGGCGTCCATGATTTCACACGTGTAATTACCAAATATGTAATTACACTGCTGCCTTTCTGGGTAGGAACACACCAGGAAGTTCGCCGAGAGGAGTGTGACCGTGGATCTATGGGCAGCAGGGAACGGTCAGCGAGAAGGCTGGCAGGATCATGCCAACTGCATGGGAGTCGATCCCGACCTGTTTTTCCCCGAGCGGGGAGCTTCGACCCGGGAGGCCAAAGGTGTCTGCCAAGGGTGTGAGGTGCGCGAGGACTGTCTGGAGTACGCCCTGGCCAATTCCGAGAAGTTCGGCATCTGGGGTGGCATGAGCGAGCGGGAGCGGCGTCGCCTCCGTCGGGCTCGTACGTCCGCTGCGGCAGCGGCGTCGAGCGGGGTCATCTCGGCCTGAGTCGGCCTGGAGTCGGCCGCGCTTCAGCGCGTCGGCGGGGCCATGCGTCGCGCCTCGATCGTGCGATCGACGTGGAGGTCCAGGTCGGGCCATCGGGCGGGATCGATGGCGTCCAGGACGACCCTCGGCACGAGGCCGACCAGCTCGGCTCGGGCGACAGGGGCATGCGAGGCCACGATGTCGTAGACCG
This sequence comes from uncultured Actinomycetes bacterium, assembly GCA_963743945.1. Classification (GTDB taxonomy): domain Bacteria; phylum Actinomycetota; class Acidimicrobiia; order Acidimicrobiales; family CADCSY01; genus JACOTK01. The sequence continues at coordinate 36,378 of CAVURO010000003.1, read as the reverse complement.
CTGCCGGACCGACGAGCCGAGGGTTGACGAGGTTGATCGAGACCTGCACGGCGTCGCCGATCTGCATCGCCAGGGCTCGCACGGAGGGCCCTCGCAAGCCCGACGCGATGGACCGTGCAAGCGCCATGTCGGGCTGGGCGAGCCAGATGTTGTAGGCGACCAGCACGTCCCGGGCCCCCACCGCGACGGCACCGGCAGTGGGATGGGCCATGCCGGGTCCGAAGGCCGGACGCAGCGAGGCGAACGCCCCTCGGCGCACCTCCGGCAGGGTGGGCCCATCGTCGCCGTAGAGGAAGGCCGGCACGCCGAGCTCATGGCCGACCCACCGGGCGAATCGGTCCCGAGCGCCCACGGCATCCGCAGGCGACGATCCCTCGAGCGCGATGAACGGCACGACGTCCACCACGCCGATCCTGGGGTGGGCGCCGGTATGGCGACGAAGGTCGAGCAGGGCAACGGCCTCGCACGCAATCGCCCGGGGAGCGTCCTCGCCCACCAGGGTCAAGACGGTGCGGTTGTGGTCGGCGTCGGTGTGGACGTCGAGCAGGTCGGCTCCGGCCGCACGGGCAATCGAGTCGATCACCCGGCTCCGCCGTCCCTCGCTGATGTTGACGACGCATTCCAACATGTTCCGTACCTTGGCACAGACCGATACGATGAACGACATGTCCAGTATCGGAATGCCTGAGCTACTCATCGTCCTGCTGATCGTGTTGCTCGTCTTCGGTGGAGCGAAGCTCCCCAAGCTTGCCCGATCGCTCGGTCAAGCCCAGAAGGAGTTCAAGCAGGGTCTGAGTGATGGCGCCGCTGACGATGCCAAAAATGGGAATGACCACACAAAGAGCTGATCATCGGGAACTCAACGCCCGCTGACGGCGTTTCCCCAGCAGTCCCCACGTGGGAGGAGGTCGCCCGAAGCCACGGGCGCTTCATCTACACCGTGGCGTACCGACTGACAGGGAATCACGCTGATGCACAGGATCTGGTTCAAGAGGTGTTGCTTCGGGCTCGCAAGGGTCTCGAGGCCTACCGCCCCGGCTCGATGGAGGCTTGGTTGAGCCGCATCGCCACCAACGCCTTTCTCGACGACGTGCGCCGCCGCCGCCGCCGCCCCACCGAAAGCTACGGCGACAAGGTGGCGGAGATCCCGAGTCCGCACGACGTCGAATCGGAGATCGCCGAGGGATCGTTGTCCGACGACCTCCAGCAGGCATTGCTCCGACTGCCCGAGGAGTTCCGCCTCGCTGTTGTCCTGTGTGATGTGGTGGGGCTCACCTACGAGGAGATCGCCGAGGAGCTCGGCGTGCCGGTCGGGACGGTGCGAAGCCGAATCCACCGAGGGCGAACGGCACTGCGAAAGGCTCTGACATGAGCCTCGGGCCAAGCCGGGACGGCGAGCACCTCGGCGATCTCCTCTCGGGGTTGATCGACGGGGAGCTCGAGGCCACCGAACGGGCCTTGGTGCAGGAGCATCTGAGCTGGTGCCCGCGGTGTGCGATCGAGCTCGACGAGATTCGCATGGCGCGCCGGGCGTTGCGGCAGTTGCCGGCCGTTGAGCCGCCGACCCGGTTTCTCGGCCACCTGTTCGACGACGCGACAGGGCCGGTGGGCCAGGGCGACGCCGAGGTCGTCGAACTGGCGTCGGCTCGGAGCAGGTCTCGAGGCAGGCGCGTGCCCATCGCCAATGCCGCGGTGGCCGCGGCGATCCTGGTGGTGGTCGCGATGGTCTCGAGCAATGCCGCGTCGAGCGATTCCCCCACGCAGGTCCCCCTTGCATCCCGACAGCATGCGGACGCCGTTGTCGCCCTCGTCGGTTCGGGGTCGTTGCGAGAGGACACCGCTCCGTTCACGATGCCCAAAGCCCTTGCAGCAGCGCCGACGTCCACTGCCGACAGGTTGCCGACGGTTGACGCCGCCCGGTTGGCGGCTCCCTACCAGGCGCCACCGACCCTTGCGGGTGGCTACACCCTGGTCGAGGCATTCGACCTGCCCGGCGGCGTGCACCTCGTGTACCGCAAGGCCGGCCTGGGAATGTCGATCTTCGAGGAGGAGGGCCACATCGACGATGGGGCACTGCCCGCGGGTGGGACGAGGGTCGTGATCGGCGACGACGAGGGTTGGCGTTGGGAGGGCCCCGTGATCGCGGGCCGGGTGGTGGTGACCGAACACCAGGGAGTCGTGATCACCGCAATCGGCGATGAGCCCGGTGATGCGGTTCTCGAGGCAGTGCGCTCGTTTCCCGGGCCGCGATCGCTCTCGAACGTGCAGCGTCTGCGTCGCTTCGCGGATCGTGCGCTCGAAGGGCTGCACCTCGCCGGTTGACGATCAGTGCGTGACGACCCCGACGGGCTCGGCGAGCGCAGCGATCCTGCGGCTGCGAAGAATGCGGCGGCGTTCCCGTTCGGACGTGCCACCCCACACGCCGTGGTCGATCCGCTCCACCAGTGCGTATTCCAGGCACGGTTCCTTGACCGGGCAGCTTGCGCAGAGGCGACGAGCCACCTCGACGCCGACGCCGTCACTTGGAAAGAAATGGCTGGGGGGTTGCTCCCGACACAGTGCGGTCTGCATCCAGTTGTTGTCCATCGATTCCTCCTGTCCCCTGCTAAGACGTCCTGGATCGTGAAAAGGTTCCCGCTCCATTTCGGGGAACTCCGGCGATCGTTGCGACGTTGACTCTCAGGACAGCTGCGAAGACTCTCAGGACAGCTGCGAACGAGGAGGCCGACAGGATGGAAGAGCTCGGCGAGCACGGCGAGGGAACGACCTTGGGAGCAGAGGAGCCCGAGCGTCCGGTCTGGCTGGGTGAACAGGCGCCGCTCGAACCCCCCGGCCCGTCCACCGATCAGGGCCTGACGAACGACCCGAGGCCGGCGATCGGGCCGGACCGGACAGACGGGCAGCAGGAGCCGGTTGTGACCCCAGCCGCCGCGTCCGGCGATGTCTCCGCTTCCGGCGATGTCTCCGCCCCACGATCGTCAACATCGGTGTGGCGTCCCGCTCTGATCGGAGCCCTGGTCGGAGCCCTGGTTGCCTCGATCGTCGCCGGCAGCCTGGTGGCTTTGCTCGACGACGACGACGGTGGCGCGACCGTCAACGCCGGGTCGGCGGCGGTCCAACGACCGAACCTGGTCCGCAGCGGTAAGGCCCTCGACATCCAAGGCGTGCTTGCCGCCGTGCAACCCGGCGTCGTGGCGATCAAGACCGAGACGGGATCGGGCAGCGGGATGATCATCCAGGCCGACGGTCTGGTGCTCACCAACGCCCATGTCGTCAACGGCGCCACCCGCCTCACGGTCACCCTCGACGACGGCACGACCAGGACGGCGGACCTGTTGGGCAGCGTACCGTCCAAGGACGTCGCCCTCTTGCAGATTCGCGACGCCGATGGACTGAGGACGGTGGTCCTCGGCAGGTCGGCGTCGCTGCAGGTAGGCGACGACGTTGTCGCGGTGGGCAACGCCTTCGATCTCGGCGAGACGCCGACGGTGACCTCTGGGATCGTGTCGGCCCTGGGCCGGTCGATCGAGGCGAACAACGGTGAGATGCTCGAGAACCTGATTCAGACGGATGCCGCCATCAATCCCGGCAACTCCGGTGGGCCGCTGGTGAACGCGGCGGGCGAGGTCATCGGTGTCAACACGGCCATCGCCTCGCCGGCCGAGAACATCGGGTTCTCGATTCCGATCGACGACATCGAGCCGATCATCGCCGACCTCAAGGCAGGGGGCGGTGAGGTGCGGGGACGGGCTCTGCTCGGCGTCTCCGCCGCTGACCTCGGCCAGGTACGGCCGGCGGTCATCGAGCAGTTGGGCATCAAGCAGGACTCCGGTGCGTTCATTCGCCAGGTCTTCGCCGGTACCGCTGCGGATCAGGCAGGACTCGAGCCCGGCGACGTGATCATCGGTCTCGGTGGAAAGACCGTCAGGACGGCGTCGGAGGTGGTCGAGATCATCGGGGGGATGAAGCCCGGTGACAAGGTGGAGATTCGCTACGAGCGCAACGGTGAGGTGGTCACGACCGAGGCCGAACTGGGCTCACGGGGAGTGGAGCGATCGGGCGGGTAGTCTGGAGCGTTCCGCCGACGATTTGAAGATCCCAGGAGCTTGAGCGATGTCCGACCCCAGTCCGATTTCCGAGTCACCTGCCCCACAGGGCCACGCCCGCATCGTGTACATGGGCCCGGTGGCCCCCCACTGGGAAGTGCATGCTCAGTTCGGCGACCAGGCGCTCATCGATCACTTTCGTCAGCGCGTGCTCGCTCGCCTCCTGTTCCTGCCCCCGCATGATCCTCAGTTCCGCCGGAACCGTGAACGAGTGGTGCGTGACGCGGAGCGCATCAACCTGTCGCTGGAGTGGGATCTCGGGCAGCCCGATGATCAGGCGAGCGCCGACCCCGGCTATCGCTCCTGAAGGATGCGGGCATGCGCCGCCGCTCGATCGCCCCGTTGAGGTGCCACAGGTGTCGGGTGCCATGTCGCTGACGAACGACCTGGAGACCTACATCGCGACGGGTCCTCACCCGTCACAGGGGGAGGCGAGCGGTCGCGAAAGTGTCCCGCGGCTGATCGATCGTGAGCTCGCATGGCTGGACTTCAACGCGAGAGTGCTCTCGTTGGCCGACGCTCCGGCGGTGCCGCTGCTGGAGCGTGCGAAGTTCCTGGCGATCTTCAGTCAGAACCTCGATGAGTTCTTCCAGGTGCGAGTCGCGGGTTTCAAGGATCAGGTTGCCGCCGAGGTCGGTCTCGGGGCCGTGGACGGGCGCAGCCCCGAGGAGCACCTCCTCGCGATCCGCAGCCGTGTGGAGAACCTCCTGGCTCATCAGAGCCGGATCTTTCTCGACGAGGTGAAGCCTGCCCTGGCCGGCGCCGACATCCACCTGGTGACCTGGGACGACCTCGGCGAGCCCGATCGGCACTTTCTCGCCGACATGTTCGATCACGAGATCTTTCCCGTCCTGACGCCCCTGGCGATGGATCCGGGTCATCCGTTCCCCTACATCTCGAACCTGTCCCTGAACCTCGGTGTGTGGGTTCGTGACCCCGCAGGCGGTGGTCGACGGTTTGCGCGCGTCAAGGTTCCCGACCTGCTGCCCCGTTTCGTGGGTCTCCCCGACAACCAGGCATGGATTCCGCTCGAGGAGGTCGTGGGTCGACATCTCGGGGCGCTTTTCCCCGGCATGCTCATCGACGGGCATCATGCGTTTCGCGTCACCCGCAACGGCGACCTGACCCTGGAGGAGGAAGAGGCCGACGACCTCCTCGAGGCCGTCGAGATCGAATTGCGGCGCCGCAGGTTCGGCCGGGCGGTGCGACTCGAGGTCCATGACGAGATGGACCTCGAGATGGTGCGTCTGCTCGTGCAGGAGCTCGGCCTGGTTCCCGACGATGTCTACCGATTCAACGGCCCACTCGACCTGGGAGGGTTGTGGGCGCTCTGGTCCTTGCCGCGCTTCGATCTGAAGGATCCACCTCATCAGTCGGTGACCCAGTCCCGTTTGGCCGGCGGCAATGACGAACCGGTCGATCTCTTCGCGTGCATTCGTGAGGGCGACCTGCTGGTGCACCACCCCTACGACTCCTTCACCACGTCGGTGACGGCGTTCATCCGTCAGGCGGCGGCCGACCCCCATGTGCTCGCGATCAAGATCACCCTGTATCGAACCTCGTCGAGCAGTCCGATCGTCGCGGCACTGATCCGGGCTGCCGAGCGGGGCAAACAGGTTGTGGCGCTGGTCGAGCTCAAGGCTCGATTCGACGAGCAGGCGAACGTCGCCTGGGCCCGAGCGCTCGAGGAGGCGGGTGTCCATGTCGTCTACGGGTTGGTGGGACTCAAGACCCACAGCAAGACCATGCTCGTCGTGCGCCAGGAGCCCGAGGGCCTGCGCCGCTACTGCCATGTCGGCACGGGCAACTACAACGAGCGCACGGCGCGCATCTACGAGGACATCGGGCTGCTGACGTGCGATCCCCAGGTTGGGGCCGACCTGAGCCAGCTCTTCAACTACCTGACCGGATTCGGGCGCCAGGAGCGCTTTCGCACCCTGCTCGTCGCACCCGGGGCACTTCGCCCTCGTCTGCTCGACCTCATCGCCAATGAGGCGGCCATGCCTGCAGGCCGTGGGCGGATCGTGGCCAAGATGAACAGCCTGGTCGACCCCGAGGTGATCGACGCCCTCTATGAGGCATCGACCGCCGGGGTGGAGATCGACCTCGTCGTTCGAGGCATCTGTTGTCTGAGGCCGGGCGTACCCGGTCTCTCGGAGAACATTCGGGTTCGTTCGATCGTCGGGCGATTCCTGGAGCACGCACGGGTCTACTACTTCGCGAACGCCAAGGGCGTTGGGGTGCCTGCGTACTACCTGGGTTCGGCCGACCTGATGCCGCGCAACCTCGATCGCCGCGTCGAGGTGGTCATCTCGGTCGACGCCCCCTCGCTGCAGGATCAGTTGCAGGAGGTGCTGGACATCAATCTTGCCGATGACGAGCTCGCCTGGGAGTTGCATGGTGATGGTTCGTGGTCGAAGGTGCCGACGGTCAAGGGCGTGAACACCCACGCCCGGCTCCAGGCCATCATGGCGGGGCGCGCCCAGCCCGTGGAGCCGGTGGCTTCGCGTCCCTCGCCGTTGCGTGTGCACGCCGCAGGGGGCGTGGTGTGGCGCGACGGTGAATCGGGTCTGGTCGAGGTGCTGGTTGTCCATCGGCCCCGGTATGACGACTGGTCTTTTCCGAAGGGCAAGTGCGAGCCGGGTGAGGCCTTCGAGGTGTGCGCGCTGCGCGAGGTCGAGGAGGAGACGGGTTACGTGTGCGCACTTGGCGACGAGTTGGCCACCACCGCCTACGAGGACGACAAGGGCCGCCCAAAGGAGGTTCGCTACTGGGCCATGACGGTGCGTTCGGGGGCGTTCAGGGCGAACAACGAGGTCGACGAGCACCGCTGGCTGGCTCCGGACAAGGCGGCGACGCGACTCACCAACGACCAGGACCGCGAGGTGCTCTGGTCCTTCCTCGACGCCCCGCAGGGTAACTGATCGTCGTCCGCCGGGACGTTCATGGCCTGTTGACCGGATGGTCGGCAATGGTTTGCCTCTGCTTCCTCTTCCGTTCACCTTCCGTTCACCTGAGGGCTGCGCGACGGCCATCCGACACTCCTAAGGTGCCAATGGTCAGGGATCCGAGCCTTGGCCTTTGATCGATCAGGAGGACGAACATTGAGTGGATCAACGCTGCAGGTTGCACGGCGGAGAAGGATGCGAGTGCCGGTCGTGGTGCTCTCCCTGGCGTTGCTGGCCGCCGCGTGCGGTGACGATGACGACGACGCCGCTTCCGCGGACAAGGACCTGACCGGCAAGATCGTGATCTCCGGATCGTCGACCGTCGAGCCCATCTCCTCGGCTGTTGCCGAGCTCTTCAAGGAGGAGGCGCCCGACGTCGAGCTCGTGGTGGACGGACCCGGCACGGGGGACGGCTTCAAGCGCTTCTGCGCCGGTGAGACCGACATCTCCGATGCCTCGCGGCCCATCAAGGCCGAGGAGGCCGACGCCTGCAAGGCCAAGGACATCGAGTTCATCGAGCTCAAGGTCGCCTTCGACGGCATCACCGTGATGACCTCACCGGAGAACGAAGCGGTGAGCTGCCTGAACTTCGAAGATCTCTATGCCCTTGCCGGGCCCGAGTCGGTCGGCTTCAAGAAGTGGTCCGATGCCCAGGCCCTCGCCACGGAGCTGGGGTCGACGACCAAGATGCCCGACGTGGATCTGGTCATGACGGCTCCCGGCGAGGAGTCGGGCACCTACGACTCGTTCATCGAGATCGCTCTCGAGGGCATCGCCAAGGATCGAGTCGCGGCGGGCAAGCTCACCGAGGACAAGGTCAAGACGACCCGCAACGATTACCAGAGCTCGGCGAACGACAACGTCATCATGCAGGGCATCGAGGGTGACACCGGATCTTTCGGCTGGGTGGGCTTTGCCTTTGCCGCCGGGGAAGCCGACCGTATCCGGACCTTGGAGATCGACGGTGGGGAGGGCTGTGTGGCCCCAAGCACCGAGACGATCGCCGACGGGTCGTATCCGATCGCTCGGTCGCTCTACATCTACGTGAACAAGGCGAAGGCGGAGTCGAGCGAGGTCCTCTCCTCCTTTGTGGACTTCTACCTGGGTGACGGCATCGACGAGGTCGGGCCAGCCGGCTATGTGGATCTCCCCGAGGATCAGCTCGCCGAGACCGCGGCAACCTGGAAGGCACGCACCGCAGGTTCAGCGGTGAGCGCCGAATAGGCCATGCTTGATGGAGGGGGTCGATAACGACCCCCTCCATTGTTTTTCTGCGGCGGTAAGAGTTGAGAGTTGAGCGTCGAGAAGTGGGCGGCGAGCGGGAAGTCGCGAAGGAAGTCGAGAAGGGAGATGATGGGCCGGTGATGGGGAGTTGAAGGGTTCGGCTCTGGGTGTGCACGACCTGTACGGCGATCCTCGTCGTATGCGAACCGAGTCGGTGGTGCGCGCCGCGTTCTTCGGTGCGGCAGCGCTTTCCCTCGTCATCAGCGGACTGATCGTGGTCTCGTTGGTGAGCGAGGCGACCTCGTTCGTCAACAGCGTCGACCTGTCTGCCCTCTGGAGCACCGGTGGGTGGTTTCCCCGCCGAGGGTTCTTCGACGTGAAGACCATCGTGGTCGGCTCGTTGTTGGTCACCATCATCGGCATGATGCTCGCCGTTCCCCTGGGCCTGGGGACGGCGATCTATCTCGCCGAGTACGCCCGGCCGAAGACGCGACGCGTGTTGAAGCCGGCGCTCGAGATGCTCGCCGGCATCCCCAGCGTGGTGGTCGGCGTGTTCGCCCTGACGTGGGTGTCGCCCGAGTTGGTCCGTCGATTCTTCGACGGAACCCTGTTCAATCTTGTCGCAGCCGGAATCGGGGTGGGCGTGCTGACCGTGCCGCTCGTGGCCTCGATCTCCGAGGACGCGATGCGCGCGGTGCCCCAGGCACTACGAGAGGCTTCCTACGGGCTCGGCGCCAGGAAGGTCACGACCTCGATTCGCGTGGTCATCCCCGCCGCGGTGTCGGGCCTGGTCGCAGCGTTCATCGTCGCGGTCTCTCGTGCCATCGGTGAGACCATGGTGGTGGCGATCGCGGCAGGGGGGACCGGTGGTTCCCGGTTCACCACCGACGTGTTGGGGCCGGGCCAGACCATGACCGCTGCCATGGCGGCGCTCGCGTCGGGCACCGACCAGGTGACCGGCTCGGGCAACGCCTTCCAGAGCTTGTTCTTCGTGGGCTTGCTCCTCTTCTGCATCACCCTCGGCCTCAACATCGTCGCCGAGCGCTTTGTCCGCCGCGTGCGTCAGCGCTACTAGGTCGAGAGCGAGGTTCCATCGATGGCACTCTCCAGCCCCGCAGCCCTCTCGCCGGTTGCGGCGGACGTCGTCGCCCGTCGGTTGCAGGGCCGTCGATTCGATCGAGCCGGCGCACTCTTTCGTGTCCTGCTGCTCCTTGCCGTCTCGGTCACGGTGCTGATCCTGGTCATCCTCATCGGCACGGTGCTGACCGACGGCTGGTCGGTGTTGAGCGAGCGCCTCGGCGACTTCCTCCGTTCGGACCTGTCATCGCGAGCACAGCGAGCAGGTGTTGCCCAAGGTGTTCGGGGAACGATGACCATCGGCGCCATCGTGGTGGTGGTCGCCTTTCCCGTGGGCATCGCGGCAGCCGTCTACCTGGAGGAATATGCGCCACACACCAGGCTGACGAGATTGTTCGACATCAACATCCGCAACCTGGCGGGTGTCCCGTCGGTGGTCTACGGCATCCTCGGTTTCAGCGTCTTCGTTCGAGGGTTGCCCGGTCTGACCGGTGGCCGATCGGTGCTCTCCGCCGGTTTGACGCTGGCCATCCTGGTGTTGCCGATCGTGATCATCACCTCCGCCGAGGCGATACGCGCCGTGCCCGACAGCCTGCGAGAGGCGGGTTTCGGCGTGGGTGCCACTCGTTGGGAGGTGATCCGCTCCAATGTGCTTCCCTATGCCGCCCCCGGCATCCTCACGGGAACAGTCCTGTCGCTCTCGCGTGCGGTCGGCGAGGCGGCGCCGCTCATCCTGGTCGGCGCCGTCATGGGGTTCTTCACGGGCGGCGGAGGCCTCGGCATTCGTGAACCCTTCACCGCTCTGCCGATCGTCATCTTCCATTGGGCAAAGCAGCCGAGCTCGTGGCAGGCGAACACGGCAGCGGCGATCGTGGTTTTGTTGGTGGTGGTGCTCGTCCTCAATGCTGCAGCGATCCTTTTGAGAAATCACTATGAGAAGTCGCGATGAACCTAAGGAGTAATCTCATGGCTCCCGATCCCAACGTTGTCGATATGGGCCACGTCGACGCCTCTGCGGGGGAGGTCATCGCGGCACCGCGTGCCGAGAGTGTCATCGACCCTGACAAGGTCGTGTTCGACGTGCGCGACCTGTCGGTGTACTACGGCGCATTTCGGGCAGTCGGTGACGTCTCGCTCCAGATCGCCGCGAATGAGATCACCGCCTTCATCGGCCCTTCCGGCTGTGGCAAGACGACGGCACTGCGATGCTTCAATCGGATGAACGACCTGGTGGAGGTCGCCCGGATCGAGGGCACCATCGAGTACCACGGCGTTGATCTCTACCACCCCGATGTCAACCCGGTCGAGGTCCGCCGCCGCATCGGCATGGTGTTCCAAAAGCCCAACCCCTTCCCGAAGTCGATCTATGACAACGTTGCCTTCGGACCTCGGGTGGCTCGCATCGGGGGCAACATGGACGAGATCGTCGAGCGCTCGCTGCGTCGTGCCGCCCTGTGGGAGGAGGTGAAGGATCGCCTGAGGGAATCGGCCATGGGGCTCTCCGGTGGCCAACAACAGCGCCTGTGCATCGCCCGCGCGCTGGCTGTCGACCCCGAGGTCGTCCTCATGGACGAACCGTGCTCGGCGCTCGACCCGATCGCCACGGCTCACATCGAGGATCTGATGACGGAGATCAAGAGCGAGTACACGATCGTCATCGTGACCCACAACATGCAACAGGCCGCCCGAGTGAGCGATCGTTGTGCATTCTTCACCACCGAGGTGAGCGAGCGGGGCGACCGTCGAACGGGCATCCTGGTCGAGTACGACCGCACCCAGCACATGTTCTCGACGCCGCGCGACGAGCGCACCGAGAACTACATCACGGGCCGTTTCGGCTAGATGCAACCTATTTGTATCGGGAGGGCGTCAATACTATGGAAATGGACATCAGACGGAGCTTCCACCATGACCTGGACCTTGTCCGCAACGAGGTGGTGCGCCTGGCCGGCATGGTGACCGAGGCTCTGGCTCAGGCGACCCAGGCGATGCTGGACGGTGATCTGGAGGTCGCGGAGTCGATCATCCGGAACGACGACATCATCGACGTGTTGACCCTGGACATCGAGGAGCGGTGCTATCAGCTCCTGGCCCTCCAACAGCCGATGGCGGTCGATCTGCGGACCCTCCTGACCGACCTGCGCATGGCCGCCGAGATCGAGCGTTCGGGCGATCTCGTGGTCAACCTCATGAAGAGCACCAGGCGTCTCTACGGCGTGGATCTCGACCCGGTCATCCGGGGCATGATCGACCAGCTCGGGCGAAAGGTGGGCCGCCTGTTTCGCCTGGCCATCGATGCCTATGTCGATGGCGATGCGGCGCTCGCGTCGGCATTGGACGACATGGATGACGACATCGACGAGCTGCACGCCGACTACATCCAGGCGATCTTCGAGGCTCATGAGCGCCGGCACTCCGAGGTGCAGGTCTCGGTGCAGCTCGCCCTGGTGGGTCGCTACTACGAGCGCATTGCCGATCATGCGGTCAACATCGGCGAGCGGGTCCAGTACATGCTGACGGGGTGGGTGCCCGAGCATGTCGGCGCAGCACGGCTCGCCGCGCGGGAGAAGCTCGATGCCGAACGCTTGGAGTCGCCGTCTCTCCTGGTCGATGAGATGGATCCGGATGACCTGGGCGGAACTGCATGACCGCTCTCGTGGTCGGCGTGTGACGCCGTGATCGCGTTCCTCCTTGGTGTCACCGCTGTCCTCTCGGCGGTACTCGGCCTCGCGCTCGTCGTGTCTCGCTCCCGGGAATCCCGCTGCGCCGAGCTCGAGGCGAGGCTGGAGCGAGAAGGCGGTCAATCGGCTCAACTCGAACGGACGAATCGTCTGTTCGAGGCCGTCCTTGACGCGGTTCCGGAAGGATTGGTGGTCTGCGACGAAGCGGGCGTCACGATCCTTCGGAACAAGTCGGCCCAGGTCTTTGTCGAGGCTCGGCACGGTGACGTGCTCGTCGAACAGGCCATCGACGAGTTGGTCGCAGGCGGCGCCACCGGTGAGTTCACCCAACGGGACCTCGATCTGCTCGGGCCGCCGCCGCGTATGGTCTCGGTCTCCGCTCAACCGTTGAGTGAGGAAAATCGGCTGCTGGGATCGGTGGTCGTGGTCGAGGATGTGTCCGAACGTCGCCGTCTCGACGACGTTCGGAGGGATTTCGTGGCAAACATCAGCCATGAGCTCAAGACACCTGTCGGGGCTCTGGGTCTGTTGGCCGAGACCATATCTGCCGAGGACGATGTGGAGGTCATCAGACGCTTGGCGCGACGGATGGTCGGGGAGGCCTTCCGTGTGGCACGGATGATCGACGACCTGTTGGATCTCAGCCGCATCGAGGTCGATGACGGCAGCCGACGCGCGTCGGTCCCGCTCCACCAGCTGATCGCCGCTGCGGCGGATCGGGTGATGGCGATGGCGAACGATCGAGGGATCGGCATCGACCTGCTCGGCGTGGACCGGGATCTCGTCGTGATCGTCGACGCGCCACAGCTCATCTCAGCGGTCGGGAACCTGCTCGAGAACGCCTGCAAGTACAGCCACGAGCGTTCAACCGTCAGGGTCTCCACCTCCCGCACCGACTCCTGGGTGGAGATTGCCGTCGAGGATCGTGGTCTGGGAATCCCCCCACGTGATCTCGAACGGGTCTTCGAACGCTTCTATCGTGTGGATCGGGCACGCAGTCGAGAGACCGGTGGCACCGGCCTGGGCCTGTCGATCGTGCGGCATGTCGCGACCAACCACGGCGGCGAGGTTCGGGTCGATTCGATCGAAGGCGAGGGTTCGGTCTTCACGCTGCGGCTTCCCGCGCAAAGGTCTTCGCAGCCCGAGATGTCGGCCCCCGCCGAGACGTCGTCCCACGCCGAGACGTCGGCTCAGGCCCAGGCGCCACTCCCCGGTTGGGCGTCGTCGTGAAGCCGGTCAGCGATCAACAGGCGACGGTATTGGTCGTCGAGGACGAGGAGTCGTTCATCGATGCGCTGGTGGTCGGCCTGCAGCGCGAGGGCTTTCGCGTCCACGTCGCACGAGACGGCGCCGAGGCGTTGGCGCTCTTCGAGGACGTCCAACCCGATCTCGTCCTGCTCGATGTCATGCTGCCGCGCGTGTCGGGCATCGACGTCTGTCGTCGCATCAGATCGCGCTCCGATGTCCCCATCATCATGGTCACCGCCAAGAGCAGCGAGATCGACACCGTCGTGGGTCTCGAGGTGGGGGCCGATGACTACGTGTCGAAGCCCTATCGCCTGCGCGAGCTGGTGGCGCGCATACGTGCGGCCCTTCGACGTGCCCCGCATGCCGGCGATGGGTCGTTGCCATCGGGTGATGTGCTGCGGGTCCTGGACGTGCAACTCGATGCCGAGCGACACGAGGTGATGATCCGCGGGACCCAGGTGACCCTGCCCTTGAAGGAGTTCGAGCTGCTGGAGATCCTCTTGATCAACGCTGGTCGAGTGGTACCTCGCGAGACCCTGATCGACCGAATCTGGGGGCTGGACTACGTCGGGGACACCAAGACGCTCGATGTGCACGTCAAGCGCCTTCGCTCCAAGGTGGAGGACAACCCCTCGGTCCCCACCCGGATCGTCACGATCCGCGGGCTCGGTTACAAGTACGAGATTCCCCGGGGCTGAAACTCGATGCGCTCCGGTGCGCCCGCGGGCGCCGTCCCTAACGACGCAGGAAGCTCAGCCCGCTCTTGACGCCGCCGCTGGGCAGGATGTCGTCGTTGGCGCGGGTCCAGGAGGTCGTGCGCACGGCCTCCGCCGAAGGCTGCACATCGGCGACGGGCATCTCGGGGATGTGCGAGCCCCAGCTCTCCACCGGTGGAGGACTGACGTCAAGGGGCGCCGTCGCGACATCGAGAGGGGGGAGATCCTCCTCGGTTGGGGTGTCGAGGCGTTCGGCCTCGGGAGCTGCCCAGCCGATGGTCTCGTCCGACTCCTCGGCCTCGGGAGCTGCCCAGCCGATGGTCTCGTCCGACTCCTCGGCCTCGGGAGCTGCCCAGCCGATGGTCTCGTCCGACTCCTCGGCCTCGAAGTCGTTCCAATCGAGAGCGGTGGCCTGCGGCGAGCTCTCGCTCAGGGGTGCGGCCCAGCCGAGGACGTCCTCGCCGGCGATGGCTTCGGCGACCATCTCGTGCTCCCCTGCGGCCGCGTATTCGTCGGGTCCGGGCTGCCACGCGGAAAAGACGTCGTCGAGACGCTCCTCATCGTCCCAGGCGGGCATCTCCTCGGTCAGGAGATCGCTGAACGACTCGATCTCGTCCTCGACGCCGGCGCTGTCAGGCACGACGCCTTCCTGAGGCGTCTCCGTGGATGTCTGCGGGCCGTAGATGTCACTGAGTAAACGAGTCAGGTCTGCCATGTCTCCCGTATCGGCACCTGCCACGCTCGACTTGAGGGCGAAGCGGGTCTCGATGGGTCCTACGATGACGGGGTGATCGGGAGCTCGTGGTGCGCGTGACACGCTTGACGCGCTTGACCTCACTCCCTCACGAGTCCCTTGCCTTCACGTCCTTGGCGCGCACCAATGCCTTGATGTCCGCAGGCGACACCCTGGTGGCCATCGCGCTTGCGGGGTCATTGTTCTTCTCCATCTCGCCTGATGCCGCTCGGGGAAGGGTCACGCTCTATCTCGCCCTCACGATGGCCCCCTTTGCGGTGGTGTCGCCTCTGCTGGGTCCCTGGATCGACCGTCGCACCGGGGGTCGGCGCCTGATGGTTATCGCCTCCGGGGTGGTTCGCGCGGGGTTGTGCTTCCTGTTGGCGGATGATCTGAACAAGCTCCTGCTGTTTCCCGAGGCCTTTGCCGTGCTCGTCCTCGGGAAGGGCTACGGCATCGCCAAGGCCTCGCTGGTGCCCGCAGTGGTGAGCCGGCCCGAGATGTTGGTCGAGGCGAACGCCAAACTCGTTCTCGGCAGCAGTTCCGCCGGATTTGCCGTGGCGCTCCCGGGCCTGGCCCTGTTGCAGCTGAGCCCATCGTGGGTGCTCGGGGCGGCCACGGTCATCTTTGCCCTCGCAGCGGTTTCGGCTTGGCCTCTGCCGGCGACGAGGACGGCGGAGGCCAAGCCGACATCGATCGAGGTCGCCGAGTTGCGCAGCTCGGGCATCCTGTTGGCGGCCGGCGCCATGGCGGTGATGCGAGGGGCGTTGGGCTTTCTGACGTTCCTGATGGCGTTCTGGCTGCGGGAACAGGACGTTGCGACGTGGTGGTTCGGGGCCGCGCTCGCGGCGGGCGGCGTCGGCTCGCTGCTTGGCTCGCTCGCCGTTCCGTCCCTGCGCGAACGGGCAGACGAGGAACGCCTCCTACTCGGCTGTCTGATCGTTATGGTCCCCACGACGCTGGCCGCGATCATGGTCTCGGGTCCGGCCGGGGGGATGGTGGCCGCGCTCTCGGTGTCCAGCTGCGCGGGAGCGGCCCGACTGTGCTTCGACGCGATCGTCCAGCGTGATGCTCCCGACGCCAATGCGGCCCGGTCCTTCGCTCGCTTCGAGACCCGTTTCCAGTTGACCTGGGTGGCCGGGGCTCTGGTGCCCGTGCTCCTGCCGATTCCACGAGACAGCGGTTTCCTGGCGATCGGTCTTGCCGGCATCGCCGCTGCGATCCTCTACGGGACCGGTCGCCACCTTCATCTCGCCCCCTGGTGGGAATGGACGATTGCCAAGGTGAGGGGGCTCATCGGTCGGGGCCGACCGTCATCCGGCCAACCGTCTTCCGGCAAACCGCCTGACGCGGGACCCTGATCCGGTCAGGCGGGCAGGTCGATGCGCGCAAGCCACAGGCCCGGTGCATCGACCTCGGCAGGCGTGGGGAGCTCTCGCTCGGAGGTCCACAGGCGCGCCAGGCCATCGTCGCCGCCGCGTTCGAGCACGCCCGCGACGAAGGCCGAGCCCCGCTCGTACTGGTCGCGTCCGAGGTGCAGGCCGAAGAGGTGCTCGACGAGCTGGTCGCCCGCCGAGGCCTCGAGCCGGCGGCGCCGCAGGGCCTCGGTGAGTTGGCCGTAGGTGCCGATCAGTGTGGTGCCCACGGTGTCGAGGATGTGGTCTACGTAGCCTGCGATGACGGTGACGAGCGCTTCGAGCTGTGGCGTCAGGAGGGCCTGTTGGGGTGAACGCATGACGCCCAGCAGGACCGTCGGGTCGCCGAGGGCTCGTTGGATGCCCTGTGGATCGGTCGGGTCGACACCCTCCAGACTCGACTGCAGCGCCTCGGGGTCGAGTTGGAACCCCTTGACGTAGTCGAGCACCAGGCCCTCGAGGCGGTTGCGGACGTGGGGGAGTCCCAGCACGACATGATGGGTGAGCTCGGAGAGCGCGACCCACAGGAAGAGGTCGTCGGGCTGGAGGCTCCACTCCTCGCTGAACGCATGCAGGTTCGGGCTCACGACGAGGAGCTCGTCGGAGGCCGGACGGGGCAGCGGCAGGTCGAACTGGCCGAGCGAACGCGTCGCCAGGTTGCCGACCATCGCGCCGGCCTGCATGCCGAGCATCAGCGGCGTGATCAGCGAGAACATCCCCTCGAAGAACTGATCCGGCCCATCGGGCAGATGAGGCATGTTCGGATCGAGCGTGGGCTTGAGCGACAACGAAGCCGCCAGACGCTCCAACAGGGGTCGGTAGGCGTCGAGGGTGCGGATCGTCCACTCGTGGCGGGTGACCGGGGTGACGCTCAGAAGCGCGCCGGTCGTCGACGTCGGCAGGCCCGTTGCGTCGGCGACACGGAGGTCGGCCACCCGGAACAGCTCATCGAGGCGCATGCGCTCCAGTGGGTCGGGGTTGGACTCGACGGCGCCGCCGGTGGCGACCTGCACCGCGAACTGCCGAGCGGCATCCCAGTTCACCGGCCCCGACGAGCGCATCATCCGCGAGAGGTCGTTCAGAAAAGGAATTCCCTCGAAGGGATTCTCGCCGGTTGGACCAAAGCCGCTCACGAGGGCATGGTAGGCGGGTGCCGAGAAATATCCACACCGTGGCCATCGTCGGGCCGGACACGCCTTTGAGGCGACAACTGATCGGACACCTCGCGGATGGTAACAGCGCAACCCGTCCGATTGTCTGCGACCCCCAGGGCAAGGGGTCGTATCTCGACGAGTTGCGCCGGAGGGCCGCCGGCGAAGGCGAGGTCGACACCGTCGTGGTCCTGGCAACGGCGCCCGGTGCGGGCGCCTCGCAGTGGCCGGCGATCGACGAGGTGCCACTTGTCGCCAAGGCCGTTTCGTTGGCCCCGGACGCTCTTGTGGTCGTTGTGACGAGCTCGTTGGTCTACGGGGCCAGGGTTGACAATCCGATTCCCCTGACCGAGGAGGCGCCGCCGGCGCCCAACCCCGACTTTCCCTTTGCCGCTCGGCTGCACGCGATCGAACAACGTGGCGAGCAGTGGCTCGACGACCACCGCTCGGGCGGTTCAGGTTCGGGGGGGGTTCGTCTCGCGGTGTTGCGTCCCGCCCTCGTGCTCGGCGACACCGGGCGCTGGCCCGACGACGCCCTGGTCAGAGGAATCGGTGTGCCGCGGATTGACGGTGATCCACCGATGCAGTTCGTGCATGTCGATGACCTCGCCGGGGCGATCGCGTTCGCGTGCGAGCATCGCATCGAGGGGACGTTCAACGTCGCAAGTGACGGCCGGCTTGCCGGCGCAGATGTTCGGGCGCTCGCCGGCATGCCCCGGCATCCGTTGGTGCCGTCGCGCTACGCCCGCTTTCGTCAACGGCGGACAGCGGCGATGGGCGGCCTGGTGGGGTACGCAACGCATCCGTGGGTCGTGGCCAACGACCGCATCAAGGCGGCCGGTTGGCGGCCGACGTTGACCAACGAGCAGGCGTTCGTGGCGGTGCACCGGGGGGCGTTCTGGAGCCGTTTGAGCCCCCAGCGGCGTCAGGAGCTCGCGCTCGTCGGCGCGGCGGGCGCGGTGATCGGACTGGTCACGGCCGTCGCGACCGCGGTGCGGCGCTGGTGGAGACGCTGACGGGGCTTGTGTCCGGGGTTCAGAGGTTCTTCGGTCTTTTGCCGAGCTCGACCGAGATGGTGCTCCGCTTGTCGGCCCGAAGATAGGTGAGGGTGATCTCCTGTCCCGGCCGACGGTCGCGCAGGCTCAGGACCAACGCCGACATCGAGGTCACCGGCTCGTCGTCGATGGCAACGATGATGTCCTGCTTGGCCAACCCCGCGGCGTGAGCAGGACTGTCCCGTACGACGCGTTCGATGCGCGCTCCGCCGGGAATCTTGGCCTTCCGGGCCGATTCGGCGTCGACATCGGCTCCTTCGATGCCCAGCCAGACGTGCTCGGCCCTGCCCGTGGCGATGATCTGGTCGGCGACCGAACGGGCGATGTCGATGGGGGTTGCGAAGCCGAGACCCTCGGCGCCCACCTGAGAGACGGCGATCGCCGTGGTGATGCCGATGACCGAACCGTCGTGGTCGAGCAGGGCGCCCCCGGATGAGCCGGGCGCAATGGCCGCGTCGGTTTGGATCATGTCGAGCAGCGGGCTTCCCTCCTCGCTGTCGACCCGTCGCCCGAGGGCGCTGACCACGCCGGTCGACACCGAGGATCCGCCGATGAGGCCGAGCGGCGAGCCGATGGCAACGGCGGGTTGGCCGACCTTCAGACCGACTGCCGTGCCGAGGGTGGCGGTCGCAAAGGGCTCGTCACGGGACAGCTTGACCACGGCGATGTCGGTCTCGGGGTCCTGACCCACGATGCTGCCCTCGATCTCGGTGCCATCGGCAAGGACGGCGAAGAGGGTCTTGGCGCCCTTGACGACGTGTGCGTTGGTGAGCAGGTAGCCGTTGTCCCTGAACAGGACCCCAGAACCGCTGCTGGGCACGGGGCTGGTGATCTTCATGCGAACGATCGCCGGGCTGACCTGCGCGGCGATTGCCACCACGTCGCCTGCGGGAGCCCTGTCGCTTGCGGGCAGGTTTCGGGTGGGTTCGCTGACCTGTTCCCGAACCACGATGTCACGCCCCTGCTTCGAGGTGTCGAGCGTGCCGATCGCCCCGAGGATCGCGACCACGAAGACCGCCCCCGCCACGCCCGAACCCAGGGCCACGAAGATCGTCGAGCGCAACGGGGTCTGTCGGGGAGTCGGGGGTCTGTCGGGGAGCCACGGTGGACTCGGCGGCTGCAAAGGAGCCCTGATCGGCCACGGGGCTCCACGGCGGCTCGAGCTCACTCGGGTGGCGCCAGACGCGATCATCGGGTGACGGAGGCGGGCTCCACGGCGCAGTCAGGTCCTCCGATGGCTCCTTGTGTCGCCAGGTCGTGTCGTCCGGCACTTCGCCCTCTGGGTCCATTTGCACGAGGATACGGTCTTGGAGGTCCACATGGACCGCGCGCGACCCGTACGATGGACAGCAATGAATCTGCAACCTCCATCTGCCGGCAACAGCTGGGCGGCACTGTCGTTCCTGTCGCTGCCCGTCGGTCCGGTGGTCGAGTGGGCCGTGCGGGACGACTGCGGTGCCCTCGTGCTGTTCAACGGGACCACGCGTGATCACGCCGTCGGGCGTGAGGGTGTGACGCGTCTGGAGTACGAGGCCTACGAGGAGCCGACCCTGCGGCGCTTCGCCGAGATCGACGAGGCCGCCCGTGGCATGTGGCCCGCGGTGGGTCGTATCGCCCTGCTTCATCGGGTGGGTGTCGTGGAGGTCGGCGAGTCGGCCGTCCTCGTCGCCGTGTCCGCGCCCCATCGTTCGGACGCCTTCGAGGCCGCTCGTTACTGCATCGACACGTTGAAGCAGACTGCGCCGATCTGGAAGCTCGAGACCTGGAACGGCGGCACGGCGTGGGGAACGGACGCGCAGGAGATTCGCCGGATCGAGGAGGTGAGCAGGTGAGCGGGGTCGTCTTTCTGTTGCTGGCGGTGATCATCAGCGTTCTGGGTTCGCTCTTCGTCTGGTTTCGTCACGCGAGACCCAGATCTCTGGAGAACAGCGTGGACAGCTTCTCCAGGGAGATGCAAGCGCTTGCCCCTCGGGAGACGCCGACGACGGAGGCTCGTCGGTTTCGGGAGAGGCAGAAGTAGCTGGCGCGCGACCTGGCGATCGATCTGGGGACGGCCAACACCCTCGTCTACGAACGCGGACGGGGCATCGTTCTCAACGAGCCGACGGTGATCGCGCTCGACACCCGTTCGGGCGAGGTGCTGGCGATGGGCCACGAGGCATGGTCGATGATCGGTCGAACACCCGGTTACATCCGGGCTGTGCGTCCGTTGCGCAAGGGCGCCATCACCGATTTCGAGGTGACGCAGCGCATGATCCGACTGTTGTTGCATCGGGTCGGGGTCAGCCGGTTCAACCGCCCCCGAGTGATCATCTGCGTACCGTCGGCGATCACCGAGGTGGAGCGTCGAGCGGTCATCGATGCCGCCAGGCGGGCCGGAGCGGCCGATGCCCAGCTGTTGGATCAGCCCATGGCGGCAGCGATCGGTGCGGGCCTCGCGGTCAACGAGCCACTGGGCAACATGGTGATCGACATCGGCGGCGGCACGAGCGAGTCCGCGGTCATCTCCCTGGGCGGCATCGTCTCCCTGCGGGCCATACGTCTCGGATCGTTCGAGTTGGACGCGGCCGTGCAGCTCTATGTGAAGCGCGAGTACGGGTTGGCGATCGGGGAACGCACGGCCGAGGACATCAAGATCGCGATCGGTTCCGCATGGCCCACGGGTGAGGAGATCAAGGCGGAGGTTCGCGGACGCGACATGGTGAACGGATTGCCGAAGACGGTGATCCTCTCCCCGGAGGAGATCCGTGGAGCGTTGGCCGACTCGGTCGCCGCGATCTGCGAATCGGTTGTGTCGTGCCTGGGGGATGCCCCACCGGAGTTGGCGCAGGATCTGATCGGACAGGGCATCCATCTGGTCGGTGGCGGCGGCATGTTGCGGGGTCTGAGCCGGCGTCTGGAGGACGAGACCAAGGTGCCCGTGCACCTCGTCCAGATGCCGCTCGAGTGCGTCGTCCTCGGCGCCGGACACTGCATCGAGGAATACGACGCACTCCGCTCCCTGTTCATGGGTGCGCACGACTGAGGGGTTCGTCGCGCTCCGGGGCCGACCGGGGCTCAGGAGATCCTGCCGGGGCCGGCCTCGTCGGCCGGTCCCCGTCGGCCGGGTCCTCCTCCGGCACGTTTGAGTCCGGCAGGTTCGGGTCGAGGAGGTCCTCGGCGGCCTGGCGAACCTGCCAGTCCCGATCGGTCTTCGCGAGCTCCAGGGCCCGGTCCACCTCGGGGCCCTCGAACGGCGCAAGGGCGATGATCGCCCGGCGCCGAACGGTCGCCCGGTCACCGGTGGCAGCGAGAATCGTGGGAAGTGCCGTCGGGTCGCCGATGGCGCCCAGGGCAGCCACGGCGGCCTCGCGACAGAGGGTGTCCTCGTGGCCGGTCACGATCCTGCAGAGGGACTCCACCACGCCGGCGGCGGCAGGAAGCCGTTCACCGCACGCCCAGGCGCACTGCTCGACGACGCTGTCATCGGGGTCGGCAAGCAGGGGAACGAGGTCGATCGAGTGGAAGGGGATCGCGAGCTGAAGCGCTCGTCGTCGCACTGATGGCTCCGGGTCGTCGAGGGCTGCAGCGACGAGGCTCGCGTCGATGCGACCCATACGCCCGAGCGCGTGCAGCGCCGTGGCACGCACGACAGGGTCCTCATGGGTCAGCAGCGCCCGAGCGCCGGCCTCGTCGCCCGTATGTCCGGCGACGGCAGCGCGCCGGCGCGGGCCCGTCTCGTCGATTCCACCATCGGTGCGAGGTTCGATCGGAGGGTCAACGGTTTCATCCGGCCCGTCCTCAGACATCGACGAGCACGCGCAGGACAAGCATCAGGGCAACGGTGACGACGGCGATCGAAAGGCCCATCACGAAGCCCGTGCCCGCGATCGCCCCGATCAATCTCGAAAGCCCGCGAAATCGTCGGCGTTCAAGGGGAGCGCCGCCGGTGACCTCCAACAGAGCGGCAATGCCGGCGTTCGGTCGCGACGAGTGCGCCGAAACGGCAGCGGCCGGGACCTCCGGCTCGAACGCCGGGACCTCCGGCTCGAACGCCGGGACCTCCGGCTCGGATACGACCGGCGTGGCACGGGTTTCTCTCTCGGACGTGGCACCCTTGTTGTCGGCGCCGACCGTCATGACGGCGATGACGGCGATCGACCCTCCGACGATGACCACAGCGACAATGAATGAGAACACGGTGAACGACAGCGTAGTGGGCCCAGATGGAACCGTTCAGGCGCAGGAGACGCCTTCGAAGCGGACTACCCCCAAGCCCTTCCGGTGGGTCGTGTGGTTCGGTCTCGCGGGTTTCGTGGTGGCGATCATCGCCGGATTCTCCATTCCCCTTCCCTATTACACGATTGCGCCGGGCCAGGCTCTCGACGTTCGGCCGTTCGTGAAGGTGGCACGTGGGCCCACCGACGATGCCGCGGGCCAGTTCTTCCTCACGACGGTCTCGCTCGGCCAGGCGAACCTCTTCCAGGCCCTTGCCGGCTGGGTGGACTCGTCGGTGGATGTGATCGAGGAATCGGCGATCCGTCCGCCGTCGGTCTCACCCGAGGAGTTGACCAAGCTCAATCTCGAACAGATGGCCAACTCGAAGCAGACCGCGCTGGGTGTTGCCTTCGAGTACCTCGGCTACGACGCCATCAGCGGGGACGGGGCAAAGATCGTCGATATCGAGAAGGGCTCCCCCGCCGAGTCGTCCCTGCAGGTGGGCGAGGTGATCACCGCCGTCAACGGTGACGAGGTGAACGACCATCTGCAGCTGGTGAAGATCGTCCGTGCGACCGGTCCCGGAGCCCGGGTGGTGTTGGACCTGCAGTCCGGCGGGGAGGAGCGACGAGTTGACATCGAGTTGGGCGCCAACCCGAGGAATGCCGAACAGGGTTTTCTCGGCGTGCAGCTCTCCACCCACAACCTTCGGTTCGACTTCCCTTACGAGCTCGAGCTCCAGTCCGAACGCATCGGCGGTCCGTCCGCGGGACTCGCCTACACCCTGGAGGTGCTCGACATCCTGACAGAGGGCGACCTTGCAGGGGGTAGGAAGGTCGCGGTCACGGGCACCATCGAGTTGGATGGGACGGTCGGTGAGGTAGGCGGGGTCGCACAGAAGGCGGTTGCCGTGCGGGAGGCAAAGGCCGATGTCTTCATCGTCCCCTCGCCTGAGCGAGAGCAGGTGAAGAGGGCGATCGGGGGGAATATCGAGGTCGTGGGGGTTGATTCACTTGGCGATGCGATCGCGCAGCTCGAGCGAATGGGCGGCCGGCTTCGACCGATCCCGGCTGATCAGGTGGCCCATTCGGTCCGGTCGGGGACGTAGTCTCATGGCGATGTCCGATCCGACGCCATTCCATCCCGACGACCTCGCGAACAAGACATTTCCCACGTCGTTTCGCGGGTTCGACCCGGGAGAGGTCCGTGCCTTCCTGAGCCGCATGGCTGCCGAGTGGGCGATCGCGCAGGACCGTGAGAAGTCGCTTCGAGAGCAGCTGGCCGAGGCGGTGGCAAGGGCCGCTCCCTCGGTCATGAGTGAGGCCGACCTGACCGTCGCGTTGGGCAAGGAGACGACGAAGGTTCTCAAGGCCGCCCAGGAGGCGTCGAACGAGATTCGCGCCAAGGCCGAGGAGCACGTCGCGCGCATCCTGCTCGAGGCGAACGCCGAGGTGACCCAACGCCGTGAAGAGGCGGAGAACCTGGTTGGGCAGCGAACCCATGAGGCCGAGGCGGCTGCGGCGACGGTTCTGGACGATGCGAGGCGTCAGGCAAGGGCGATCGTCGAGCAGGCCCAGGAACAGGGCCGCCAGATGGTCGCCGAGGCACAGGGGGTGCGCGAGCGCTATCTCCGGGATCTGGCTCGTCGGCATCACCTTGCCCATCAGCGCCTCGAGTTCCTGCGAGCGAGCCGAGAGCGTCTGGTGGCGACCTACGCGTCGGCACGTGCTGCGGCAGAGGCGGCCGAGCATGAGCTGGAGATGGCCGAGGTCACGGCGGCCGCAGCGGGCGAGCTGGCATCGCAGCGAGCCGCTGCCGGGCCCGAGATGTCACTGGAGCAGATGGAGGTCGAGATCGCGCTCGCTCGGGAGCCGGGGCCCGAGACGGAACGGGATTCGAGGCAGGAGACGGGCATCTTGGGCGACCTGTCGCCCGAACCTGATCGCGATCCCGAAACGGAGCCCGAGCTTCTCGTCCAGTCCCAAGTCCCACTCGAACCCGTCATCGAGACTGAACCCGCCATCGAGTCTGCGGCGATTTCTCAGCCGATTCTCGAGCTGGTGATCGAGCCGGAACCCGAGTTGGTGATCGAGCCGGAATCCGAGCCCGACTTCGGGGTCGTCGAAGCCGATTCGGAGGTCGCTGTGGATCTCGCACCCGGACCTTCTTTCGATCTCGGACCGGACGCCGAACCCGACCTCGAAGGCCCCCTCGATCTCGAAAACGCGCTCGATCTCGAAGGCCCACTCGATCTCGAAGGCCCACTCGATCTCGAAGGCCCACTCGATCTCGAAGGACCACTCGATCTCGAAGGACCAGTCGATCTCGCCGTCGAATCCGGACCCGTCGTTGATGCCCCGCCGGAGCCCACCTCAGCCCCTGAGGTCGCTCCTGTCGAGCTGCCCGAGCCCGAGCCCGAGCCCGAGCCCGAGCCCGAGAGCGAAGGGGGTTCGGCGAAACCCGAGATCGACGAACTGTTCGCCCGCCTTCGCGCCGGGAGAGCGGAGTCCGTAGCGCAGGCACAGGCCTTCCTCGGTGAGGGCGCCGCCGGCGACACTGTCGTCGTCAACGAGCCGGTGACGGTCGGGCCGGTGACGGACGAGTCGGGAAGGGACGAGGAAACCACCCAGGGGCCGGCACCCGCTCAGGGCCCGGCGCCCCTCCAAGGCAGGGCACCCCTCCAGGACAGGGCATCGGTCGAGCAGCCGGCGGCGCTCGGGCGGCGTGAAGACCCGGAGGACCGGGAGCCCATCGGGGAGAGCCGCGAGGAGCCTGACGCGTTCGGTGGACTCGACGGGGCTTCGGCTTCGGGTTCGGCGTTGCCCGATCTCGACGACGACCGCGTCTTCCAGGAGCGTGACCGGGTGGTCGAGCCGATCGAGCAGCAGTTGATCCGCTCGTTGAAGCGCGTCCTGATGGACGAGCAGAACGAGATGCTCGACCATCTTCGCCGCCTCTCCCGTGCGGCCGACACATCTGACCTGTTGCCCGACTTCGAGCCACAGGTGCAACGCTACGTTGCAGCCGTGAGGCCCTTCCTGCAAGAGGCGGCGATGGCCGGAGCCGCACGATTCGGCGTCGAGGCGATGGACCACACGGCCTCGGAGGCTTCGGTTGCCCTGGCACACGAGTTGCTGGAGGGCCTGCGCGATCGGCTCGCTCGCCACGTGGGTGAGGCGATGACCGACCAAAGTGATCTGGGCACGGCGCTCTCCTCGGTGTTTCGCGAATGGAAGACCACCAGGATCGATCCCCTGGGTCGCCATCACGTCCTCTCGGCCTATGGAAGGGCGGCTTTCGAGGCTGCGCCGGAGGGCCTCTACCGCTGGGCTGTCGACCCCCAACAGGAGTGCTCCCCCGACTGTGTCGACAACGAGTTGGCGGGAGCTGTCCCAAAGGGGGAGCGTTTCCCCACGGGCGTGCGCCACCCACCGGCCCATGAGGCGTGTCGTTGCATCGCCATCCCTTCGTCGACTTAGCGCATTAGGCTCGCCCCGTGCGAACTCCTGGTGACATCCCGCGTATCGGCGGCAAGGGTCCATCACAGCGAACGAAGAT
This sequence comes from uncultured Actinomycetes bacterium, assembly GCA_963743945.1. GTDB lineage: Bacteria > Actinomycetota > Acidimicrobiia > Acidimicrobiales > CADCSY01 > JACOTK01. The sequence goes on along the minus strand of CAVURO010000003.1, from coordinate 10,269 downwards.
CGTGCTGGGCGTCCTCGCGGTCGGGGCATTGGTCCTCCTGACCTCGTTGCGGGGCATTGCAGGCTTCTACACCGATTACCTGTGGTTCGACTCGCTGGGCTACAAGGATGTGTTCACCGGCGTGCTGGGGGCCAAGGTCGTCCTTGCGGGCATCTTCGTCGCCATCGCCTTCGTCCTGGTGCTCGTCAACGTGGTCATCGCCGGCAGGCTGGCTCCCCGTTCGCGGCCGGCAGGTCCCGAGGAGGAGGTGCTCGAGCGCTACCGGGAGCTCCTCGGCGGGCGGACCAAGTTGTTTCGCATCGCAGGATCGTTCGCACTGGCGCTGTTCGTCGGGGTCGGCATGTCGGCTCGCTGGCAGGACTGGGTTTTGTTCACCAATGCCCAGGACTTCGGGGTCAAGGATCCGCAGTTCAAGACCGACGCGGGGTTCTACATCTTCCGCCTGCCGTTTCTCACCGCTGTTCTGGACTGGGCCTTTGCGGTGTTCGTCCTGCTCGTGCTCGTCACCGTCGCCGCGCACTACCTCAACGGCGGCATTCGCCTCCAGGTGAACGGTCAACGGGTGGGGCCCCAGGTCAAGGCGCACATCTCCGTGCTGCTCGGGGTCATCGCGCTCATCAAGATGGTCGGTTACTGGTTGGAGCGCTACGAGTTGAACTTCTCGAGCCGGGGTGTGGTCAACGGCGCCACCTACACCGACGTCAACGCGCAGCTTCCGGCGTTGATGTTGCTGACCCTGATCTCGCTGGCCGCCTTCGTGTTGTTCATCGTGAACATCTGGCGGCGGGGGTGGGTGCTGCCCGTGCTGGCGGTGAGCCTCTGGGCGTTGGTGGCACTGGTGATCGGCGGCGCCTATCCGGCCTTCATCCAGCGCTTCCAGGTGGAGCCTTCCGAGTCCTCGAAAGAGGCCCCGTACATCAGGAACAACATCGCGGCGACGCGTGCGGCGCTCGGTCTCGACAACGTGGAGACCCTGCCCTTCGACCCGTCCGGAGATCTCACCGCGGCCGACCTCGAGAAGAACGCCGAGACGCTTCGCAACGTACGGCTGTGGGACCCGGGCACCATGCGCACGGTGTACCAACAGCTCCAGGAGGTGCAGAACTACTACCAGATCTCCGACGTGGACGTGGATCGCTACCAGGTCGACGGGCGAGCGACCCAGATGCTCATCGGAGCACGCCAGCTCAAGACCGAAGGTGTGCCCCAGAAGTCGTGGGAGGCACAGCACCTGACCTTCACCCACGGCTACGGGGCCGTTGCCGCACCGAGCAACTCCAACACGTCGAACGGCCGACCCAATCTGTTGCTCCAGGACATCCCGCTTCGCAGCGGCGATCCGGTGTTGGAGATCGACAAGCCCGGGGTCTACGTCGGCGAGGGTCTCGACAGCTACGTCGTGGTCAACACCGACCGGCGCGAGATCGACTTCCAGGATCGCAAGAACGAGACCAGCTTCACCCAGTACGACGGTGCCGACGGTGTGGGCATCGGGTCGATCGTGCGCAAGGCGGCGTTCGCCCTGCGGTTCAGCGACTATCGGCCCCTGATCTCGGGCAATCTCCGCAGCTCGTCGAAGATCCTCTACATCCGTGACGTGCGCGAACGGGTGAAGACGGCGGCGCCGTTCCTCGCCATCGACTCCGACCCCTATCCGGTGATCATCGGCGGCCGAATGATGTACGTGGTCGACGCGTACACGACCACGAGTCGATATCCGTCGGCACAGCGGGCGAGCACCGAACAGCTCTCGCCCAACAGCGGCCTTTCCCATTCCTTCAACTACGTGCGGAACTCGGTGAAGGCGGTGGTCGATGCCTACGACGGCAGCGTCACCATGTATGTCGTGGACCCGAAGGATCCCTTGATCAAGGCGTATCAGCAGGCGTTCCCCGACATGTTCGTCAGCGGTGACAAGGTGCCGGCGGAGCTACGGGCGCACTTTCGCTACCCCGATGACCTGTTTCGGGTGCAGACCAACATGTGGGGTCGTTATCACCTGAGCCGTCCGGATGACTTCTACAACCAGAGCTCGGCGTGGGCGGTTGCCCAGGACCCCGGGACAGCCGGCGCCCCAACCGCGAGCTTCCAGCCGGTCCCGGGCACGGGGTCTGCTGCGGGCCAGACGGTCGCCGTGGCCCGCCAGGCCCGCATGGAGCCGTACTACCTGCTGATGCGACTGCCCGGAAGCGATCGTGAAGAGTTCGTCATGTTGCGACCGTTCGTGCCCGTGTCCGATGACGACTCGAAGAAGCAGCTCACCGCGTTCATGGTGGCCAAGAGCGACCCCGAGGAGTACGGCAAGCTGGTGAACTACGCGCTGCCCACCGACAAGCGCATCGACGGCCCGGCACTTGTTGCGGCCACCATCCAGGCCGACACCGCGGTCTCCCAGCTCGAGACGCTGCTCGGTTCGCAGGGGGCGGGATCGGCCGTCAGGTTCGGAAACCTGATCGTGGTGCCCGTCGAGAACTCGGTGCTGTACGTACGTCCACTGTTCGTCGAGGCCGAGTCGACCAATGTGCCGTTGCTGCGCAAGGTCATCATCTCGTACCAGGACCGGGTCGTCGTCGAGGACACCATGCAACAGGCCCTGACGAAGCTGTTCGGCTCGTCGCCCGATCTCGGTGAGGGCGTTGCGCCTGTCGAGCCCGGTACGGGTACGCCCCTGCAGCCCGGTACGGCTACGCCCGAGCCCACGGAGCCACCGACGACCCCTGCCACAACGGATGTGGGTTCGTTGCTCGAACAGGCGCAGAAGGCCTTTGACGAAGCCCAGCAGGCACTGATCGCAGGAGATCTTGCGGGCTACCAGCGCAAGAACGAGGAGGCGAGGGCGCTCGTTCGCCAGGCGGCCGATGCGATCGCCGTCGCCCCGGGTTCTTCCAGCTAGACCATCGGGGTTGCGTGCCTCCGCCGGCCGAACCCTATGGCCGGCGGGCGAGTCCGCGTTGATCGACGACGGTGTCGGGCAGCGCGTGCTCCACGATTGCCGAGAGCCCTTCGAGATCGGCGGTCACCCGGTCGAGGCGGATCGTCCTGCCGGCCGGGCCCACAGGCAGCGCGTCATGAAGTCGGCCGATCTCGCTGCGCAGATCGGCGGCGACCCGGGCAAGCTCGCCGGCCAGTCGGGCCGTGCGGACCTGCACCTCGATGAGATCACCCTGGGTCGCCATGGTCACGCTCAGCTCGTCGACGCGCTCCACCAGGTCGATGTCGACGTCTCGCGCGGCCAGTCCGCGCTCGACCCGTTCGAGGCGGTCGCTGAGCTGCTGGGCGTGCATCGCCATCATCATGACGGCTCGTTCGAGACGGTCGGTGGCGACGGGCAGGTTGTCGGTCTTGTCGCCAACCTCGAGTGCCGGTGATTTTGCGTGCCGCCGCCACAAGCGCATGCCCAAAGGCTACCGGGCCTCAGCAACCCGTTGTGGGACCGGCCTTTTGGAAGGCGTCCCAGTCGCTGCTAGCCTGAACCCCACGCCGCGGGGTGGAGCAGTCTGGTAGCTCGTCGGGCTCATAACCCGAAGGTCGCAGGTTCAAATCCTGCCCCCGCCACCAAGTAAACACCAGGTCAGAGGCCCTTTCCGGGAGATCGGAAAGGGCCTCTGGCATTGGCGGGAACGCTCAGCGGGAACATAACGCGAACAGCATTGACCTTCGGGACGAAACCCGATGGTCGAAGCTTTCAGGACGTTCTGCGGCGTACCGTTGTGGGTGCCCGGTCCGTCAGCCGCGCGGCGTGAGACAACGCTTGAGCACAGTGGGCGTAGACGGTGCAGGCCTCGAGGAGGTTGGCCGCGGGGATGTTTTCGTCTGGTGCATGCATGACTTCCATCGGTCCGGGGCCGCAGGCGACGGCGTCGATGCCGGCTCGGGTGTACACGCGGGTCTCCAGCCATCCGGAGACAGGGCGTCGACCGGCCGCGAGCAGCCCGACCGGATCGTTCATCGGGAGCAAGATCGGTCAGCACTCGCCGGTGGACTCTCGCCTTCGGCGTGCTCGTATTCGCTGGCAAGCATCGGTCGGCCCGAGGCCTCGCGAGGTTTGGTCTCGCTGGCCTCGGGCCGACTTGGTTCTAGGCGGTTTGGAGGTGCTGGGCGACGAGGATGACGGTGTCGGGATCGGATCCGGTGATGCGGAACGTGAGCCCGTCAAGGTTCCAGGTGATGTAGGCGCCGGCTGGCTGGTTGAACCGGGTGACGTCGAGCACGGGGTCGGAGGCGTTCGCGTTGTTGGTCCAGCCGGTGATGCCGGTGCCAGGCCCGCCCGTGGTGACGACAACGGCCGTAGCTCCATGGATGTCGATGGTGGTAGCGGGCCCGACTTCGTTGACGGAGATGTCATTCCAGGTCGTGATGCTGAGGGAGATGTCAGCGGCACTGTCGCCGTTGCTGAAGGTGGCGCCGTAGTAGGTGATGTCGCGGTTGTCGGTGCGGGTGCGTGGGCTGTCTTCGACTTGGTCCATCCCAGTGGGTGCCTGGATCGAGATGCTGGTGCCGTCGAAGACCATGGTCTCTGCAGCTGCGAGGAGTTCGTTGCTGGTCAGGCCATATCCGGACACGTAGGCGAAGTGATCGTCTGCAGTGATCCAGCTGACAGTCGCTCGCGTGCCTTCATCGGTCAGTGCGGCGGGTCGGTCGCCGATCGTCACGCACTCAGCAGGGAGATAGCCGTCGGGGAGCTGGCAGCCGGGTTGCACCTCGTTGCCCTGCCGATTCACGGTTGCGGTAAGGAGCCGACCGGTGGCGACGTCGACGTAGGTGACGTCGGCGTTCCAGCAGTCGATGCTCGAGGCGGCGCGTTCTTGCACGAATGCCGATGGCGTGTCGGTTGTGACGTAGTCGGCGGGCAGGACGCTGGGAAGGTGCGCGACTCGGGATGTCTCGCCGGGCTCAGCGGGTCGGCTGGCGACATTTCCGCAGTCGCTGGCGGTGTCGATAAGTGCGGGCAACTGGATCATGGCCACCGTCGGCGGTCCGGAACCTCGATCGTTGGTGGCGACAGTGACGGTGACCGCAACTGCGACCGCGGCGGTGATGACCCCGGCGAGGCGCCAGGGTGTGGGGCGACGGCTGCTCTGGGGACCGTCCGCGCGACGGAGGATCGCGGCGAAGGCGTCGTCGCTGACGTGAGTGGTCGTGGCGGCGTCGGTGAGGGCGTCGGTGAGGCGGGTGTCGAGGTCAGTGTTCATCGGTGAGCTCCTTGGCGAGTTGGGTGCGGGCGCGTGACAAGAGGGACTTGACGGTGCCGGGTCGGCAGTCGAGGGCGTGAGCGATGTCGGCTTCGGGCCAGTCGGCGAGGAAGCGGAGCACGATTGCTGCGCGTTGGCGGGCGGGGAGCCGGCCGATCGCGTCGATGACGGTGGTGGTGTCGGGGTCGGTCCACGCGGCTGGTTCGAGTGGATGGCGTTCGTGGTAGCGGCGTTCGGTGACGCGCCGGCGGACCCATGAGGTGCAGCGGCTCACGACTGCCCGGTGTAGGTAGGCGTCGGGGGTGTGCAGGGTGTCGAATCGTCGATAGAGATCGGCGAAGGCGTCTTGCACGAGTTCCTCGGCGAGGGCGTTGGAGCCGGTGGTGAGCCGAGCGATCTCGACCATTGGCCGGTAGCGGTCGTTGTAGACGTCGACGAACGTCCGCCGCTCGATGGCCGGCGGCTCTGGGGGCGGGTGGGTTGCTCGTTCGAGAGAGGTCACGCGTGGTCTGGCGCCCGACACCCCCGATCGGTTCCGAGCGACTCTGCGGATCATCGGAAGTCTCGGCCGTCAGTTCGTCGAGCGCAGCGCCGCATAGCGCTGCCATGTCGGGCCGAGCGCGGCAGCGCGCTCGGTGAGGAAGTTGGCGTTGTAGCCGATGAGTTCAACGAGCACGGGGCTCGGGATCTGGGCGCGACGTGACTCCCTGGAGGCGTCAGGGCTGGCGGTCCGCGCCGAGGTCGGGGTGGCGGCTCTGGTGTAGTACCGCCATGACCAGAAGTCGATCACCGAGGATCCGGTAGCGAATGGCGTATGGGAAGCCGTCGGCTGGGACCGTCCGCTCGATGGTCTCATCGTGGTCGTCACGAAGGACGGGCCGCCCGGCGTTGGGCCATTGCGACACCCGAACGACGGTTGCGTTGATCGAGCCAAGGAAGCGGTCGCCGAGACCGTTCTCCTGGTCCTCATACCAGTTCCAGGCGTTCAAGAGGTCGTGGTCGACGAGGTCGTGGAACTCGACGCGAAGGCTCACGCGCCGCGCTGGGCGCGGCGATCGGCGAACCGCTGCTGGATGTCGTCCCACGTGAGAGTGCCTGCGTCGCCGGATTCGAGCGTCGCTGCCCGTCGTTGCGTCTCAGCCGACCACAGCTGTTCGATCTCGTCTTCGTCGACCGCTTCGCTGTCGAGGCTCGCGAGGAGGTCTGACGCGATCCGCGCTCGATCCTGGGCGGGGAGCGCAAGTACCTCCTCGCGTAGGTCGTGAGCGGTCTTGGCCATGTCGTCAAGCGTACCTGAGCTCACCGGGCCGCTGAGGTGCGCCGAGCGTCAGCGCGGCACCACCAGACCACACATCCGATTCCGATCGCATCGGTTCGTTCAAGGAAGAGCGAGCTGACGCCGCTCGCCTTGCGTCAGTAGTTCGACGAGTCGGCGCTGAAGGCGGCGAAGCCGGCCTCGTCGACGGGGACCATCTTTTCGGTGATCTCGATGAGTTGGTCGAGCGGATAGAGGTCGGCGGTGCTGACCCAGACGACCATGCCGGGCTGCTCGGTCCACCAGATGTCGAGTTGCTGCGGACCGTTGGCGCCCGTCTGGTCCGACTGGAACACGTAGCCGTCGTGGCCGCGGATCGTGATTCGGTTGGCCCCGATCGGTGGCTGCTTGGCATAGACACCTTGCGCATCCACACCGGTCCACGTGTGCACCACCAGTTGCCGTGAATCGTCGTCGGCTCCGCTGGGTGTCGCCACCCAGGCGCTCTCGATGATCCGTTGTGCGTAGGGGACGTCCTCGCTGACCAGCACCGTCCAGCCGCTCGGAATCGGGTCCGCGACCAGGTCAACCGGCGGGCCGCCAGTACCCGTTGCTGGCACGGTCCGCAATGACCCACCGAACTCGACGAGCTGCTCACGGGTGACTGCCGTCCCTGCGCGGAGCTCGAAGTTCACTCCATCGACCGTCCACCCGGCGGTGAGTACGCCGCGGACAGAGCACGTGTTGCCGGTCGTGCCGGCCACATCGAACGGGACCATGTCCTGGCACGAGGCCCCGGCGAACGAGCCGCCAGTTGCGTACTCGACGTGGATCATTCGGGTCGGGTCCCCCGGATCGTCAGCCGCTCCGAACACCCTTCGCTGGAAGCCCGACGGGGTATCACGAATCAGACTCTGGCCAGGACGGAGGAGCCTCAGCCCGGCCGTAGACAGCGACTCGGGCACCAGGATGACTGGTGTCACCGATGGGGCGGCCGCGGGTCCTGACGACGCGCCGGGAGCAGCCGCCGGGGCCGGGGTGTCACCGCTACGTCCGTTGATGGCGACGAGACCGCCGACGCCCAACACGGCAACGACCGCAGCTGCGGCCATTGCCAAGTGCCAGCGGCGATCCGAACGGCGGTGCTCGGCCAGATTGATGGGCTCGACTGCGGCGAGGTCGAGGCCGACGTCGTCGACTCGGTCACCAAGGTTCATCATCTCGCCGCTCATCGTCGCCCACAGTTGGCGACGTTCGTCATCGGTCAGCGGCTCGATCTCGGGTCGGTGGTCAGCGAGCATCTTGATCTCATTCATCGTCGACGGGCCTTTCGTTCGTATCGGTCAGGGTTGATCGTCGAATTGCGGTGCGCAATGTGCGTCTGATCCGGTGCAGGCGTGCCAGGTACACCGCGACCGGGTCATCGGGTGGGGCGTCGAAACGCAGCTCTTGTTGCTCAGCCATCGTCGAGGTTCCGCATCTGATCAGTGATCCAGCTTGTCAGGCTCATAACCCGAAGGTCGCAGGTTCAAATCCTGCCCCCGCCACCAACGAACATGCAGGCCAGGGCCCATCCGAGAGGATGGGCCCTCCTCGTTCCCGGCCCGACTTCTAACGGGTGGGCGGCGGCATCGCCGAACCTTGACGGAACGGTGCAGCGAGCGTTCCACATGCGGGTTCGGTCCGGATCACCGCTAAACCCCTCCATCATCCCCGGCTCGTAGGATCGTCGACTGGCTGAGCAGTTCGTGCGACCTGAGCGACGCGCGGAGCGAGGTGAAGAGCGTGAGGCAGGTCTGACCGCTCCGGTCAACGTGCGCGTCACCGACGAGCGGCGTCGTGCCGGCCGTCAACGTCAGTTCTCGCCACAGGTCACGCCTGCTCGGCATGGCATCAAGCGCCATTGATGTATCGGGCGTCGCTTGGAGCGTCCCGGCGTACCGAGGTGGAACAGCGGCCTGCCCGACTACCAGCCACCGCTGGGGGGCGCGCTCCCAGCGCAGCAGCATGCAGGTCCGTCCGCCGACCTCGGCCATCCGCACGGCTGCGGCGGCAAGAGAGACATCCGCCCGATGCGCAACGACCCGCAGCAGGCTGAGCGTGTAGCGCTCACGCCTCGCGTAGGAGCTGACCCACTCCCGCGGCATCAGGATCGATGCAGCGATCCAGTCGCACAGAGTTTCAATGTCGTCGTGGGCGAGGCCGTGGGTTCGGTGGGCAACCGACTCGTCGGCGTCGATAAGGATGTGCCCAATCTCGTGCGCCAGGGTGAAGCGAGTCCTGGCCGCGGGACGGTCAGAGCGCAGGTCCACATGGAGTTTTCCATCGACCCACGTGGTCCGTGACGGTTCCGGCGGCTGTGCCAGCGATGATCTCGTAGGCCTTCTCCGGCGGAGTGAGGTCGAGATCTCGTCCGTTCCGGTTGAGGAACTGGAGTGTCGCGAGAACAGCGACGCGCTTGTTGCCGTCGACGAACGCATGGTTCCGGGCGATGCCGAAGAGAAGGGTCGCGGCCTTCTGTTCGATGGTCGGGTAGAACTCCTCACCGCCAAAGCTGGCATGAGGGCGGGACACGGCGGAATCGGCGAGTCCGAGATCCGTAACGCGGACGAGCGCGGCTGCCTCGAGCCCGAGGACCTCGCAAGCAATGGCGAGGAGATCATCGAGCTCGAGGTACCGCACGTCAGCCGTCCGCCAGCATGCTCAGCAGCTGGGCGTGACGCTCGAGGTTCCGCTTCAGCTGCTGCTGGAACTCCGGGTCGGTCCTCCGCCTCTCGACGTGCTCGGTGAGCGCGTCCCGGATGACGTCGCTAACCGAGGATCCCTCGACCTCCGCGATGGCCTGGACGTTCTCGGCCAGGGACTCGTCGAGCCGGAGGGTCATGTTCTTCGTGTCGCGCTGCGCCGCCATGGCTGCCTCCTTGGGGGTTGGGTCTGGCTCAACCTTAGCGACCAGATACCCGGGTTGCAAGATACCGATGTATCTAAATACCACCTAGAGGTTCCCCCACGACCAGGAGGTCATCGGACGTGATCAAGCAGAAGCGGTACCTCGGGAACGTCAACACCCTCGAGGTCCACGACACGCAGAAGGAGAGGTCCGGCTGCCAGCTCGACGAGATCAAGGTCGACCATCGCCGGTGGTACGACACGCTCAGCGAGGCCAAGGCCGATCGTCCTTACGACAACTGCCATTGGTGCCTCGGCAATAGCAGCCGCTGAACCCGGCCAGGCAGCTCGAGCAGGAGAGGAGGTGAGACATGGCAACTCGCAAGGTGAACCGCTCGGCCATCTCCGGCCGCTTCGTCACGAAGTCGACGACCAAGCGCAGCCCGAAGACCACGGTCACGCAGACCGTTCGCACGGGCAAGAAGAAGTGAGTCGACGCGAGTGAAGCCGGCGCCGCAGGCATGCCTGGACGCCGGCTTCAACGCGTTCGGTCCTAGCCGTAGAGCGCCTCGCAGAACAGGCGGGCGGCGTCGGCCTGCATGCCGGGGAGGACGTGTTGGTAGACGGTCATGGTGAAGGGCGGGGCTGCTGTGGCCGAGGCGTTCGCTGACGACCTTCACGTGGATGCCGGCCATACAATTGGTGAAGACCGATATTCCAACGCTGCGCCCACACGGCCTGCGGGTCGCGGGTGACGATATAGAGCGACTGGGTACCCGGTTCGAGCATGAACGGGTTGTCCGGCACGTAGGTGTCGGCCTGCACGATGCCGCCCTCGGGCCAGCGGATCTCGCTGTGCTCCACCGTGGTGCCGTCGGCGCCCACGACCACGAGCTGCTCCTCGAAGCCCACCACGTCGACCAGGAACCGGAT
>CAVURO010000002.1:0-124212 GCA_963743945.1 uncultured Actinomycetes bacterium | reverse complement strand
TCATCGCGGCGAAGCGCAGGTCCGCTCTCAGGTGTAGCGGTCGAGGATGCTGGCCTCGGCGAGCCGGGACAGACCTTCCTTGATGGCACGAGCCCGAACCTCGCCGACGTCCTTGACCTCGTCGAGGTCCGAGACCGTGGCACGCATGATCTTCTGGAGATGGCCGAATCGCTCGACGATCGCATCGATGACCGCCTCCGGCAGTCTCGGGACCTTCGAGAGCAGTCGGTAGCCACGTGGCGAGAGGTTGGTCTCGAGGTCGATGTCGGCATCGGGAAGGCCCAGGGTCGCGGCAACCACTCGCAGATCGACCAGTTCCTCGGTGTCCAACTCGGCAAGCGTCGCCAATGCCTCCTCGAGTCGACCCGTCGACTCGCCCAGCTGCCACGCGGCGCCCTCGTGAAAATAGTCACGAAGAACGAGGCGACGATCGTCGTCGACGCCGCCCATCAGTTCCTCGAGTTGCAGACGAACCAGGCGGCCATCGGCTCCGAGTTCGACGATGTCCCAGTCGATCTCCTCGGCGATGCGACGAACCATCTCGGTGCGCTGCAGCACCGCAACGACATCACGCAGCGTCACCAAGTCCTCGATCTCGAGGACCGACAACGAGCTCGCAACACCGTCGAGACGATTCTTGTAGCGCTCCAGGGTCGACAGCGCCTGGTTGGAGCGGTTCAGCAAACGGGGAATGTCCTTCAGCGGGTGCTTCTCGTCGCCCACGTACACGGCGATGACCGACTGGTCCTCCGAGACGGAGATGACCGGAACTGCTATGGAACGTGCCACTCGTTCGGCGGTACGGTGGCGGGTGCCGGTCTCCGAGGTGGGGACGTTGGGGTTGGGCACGAGGTGAACGTTTGCCCGGGCTATGCGACTGGCATCAGATGCGAGGATGATGGCCCCGTCCATCTTGGCCAACTCGGAAAGACGCTGCGGGCTGAAGGCAGCATCGAGCAGGAAGCCACCCGAGCAGATGTTGAGCACATCAGGGCCGTCGCCCACCACAACCAGTGCACCCATCTCGGCTTGCAGGATGCGATCGAGCCCCTCCCGCAACGGCGTGCCGGGGGCTGCCGCGGCAAGGGCGTCCAGCATGGTCACGCTTCGGCGAGCCGGCATTGGATGGATTCTAGCCCCCGGCCCTTGCGATCAGCGTGGAAATCGGGTCAACAAGCAGAATTAATCGCGGCAAGATCGATCGCCTCGGCAAGGGTCGAGGCGCGCAGCGTTTCGACCCCCGGAGGTGCGGGAGGCCCCGAAGCGGGGACGATGGCTCGACGAAATCCCAGTCGGCCTGCCTCGACCAGGCGGCGCTCGGGCTGGGAGACCTGTCGCAGCTCGCCACCGAGGCCCACCTCGCCATAGGCGACGACGTCATCGGCCAAGGCCCTGCCGGTCAACGACGAAACCAAGGCGAGGGCGATGGCGAGGTCGGCCCCCGGCTCGATGACGCGAACCCCACCCACCCCCGACGCATGGACGTCCATGCCGCCGAGGGCGATGCCGACTCGGCGTTCGAGAACCGCGAGGAGCATGGAGAGGCGACCGGAATCAAGTCCCAGCGCACAGCGACGCGGCTGGGCCAGGGTCGAGGACGAGACCAGGGCCTGCATCTCCACGAGAAGCGGACGATTGCCGTCCACGGTGGGCACCACCACCGAGCCTGCAACGCCCGCTCGCCGATCGGCAAGAAAGAGTCCGCTCGGATCGGCAACCCCGATCAGACCGGCCTCGGTCATCTCGAACAGGCCAAGGTCCTGGGTTGAGCCGAATCGGTGCTTGACCGCTCGCAGGACACGGAACGCATGATGCCGGTCGCCCTCGAAGCTCAACACGGTGTCCACGAGATGCTCGAGCACCCGGGGACCCGCCAGGGCGCCCTCCTTGGTCACATGGCCGACCAGCACGGTCGTGATGGTCTGTTCCTTGGCCTCGCGGACCAGTCGGTGCGCACATTCCCGAACCTGGCCCACCGACCCGGGCACCGAACCGAGGTCGGGATCGAAGACGGTCTGGATGGAATCGACGACAACCACGTCGGGTCGAAGCGAGCCGACGTGGGCCAGGACGTGCGGCAGGCTGGTCTCGGCCACAAGATGAAGATCGGCGGACAACGCACCCAGGCGGTCGGCGCGCAGACGCACCTGTTGCGGTGACTCCTCGGCGGTGACGAGCAGGACCCGGGCGCCCGCCGTGGCCATGGCGGCCAGCGACTGGAGCAACAAGGTCGATTTCCCAATTCCCGGCTCGCCGCCCACCAGCGTGACCGAACCGGGAACGAGGCCGCCGTTCAGCACGAGATCGAACTCGGGGAGCCCGGTTGACCGCGAAGCGGCTTCACGAAGATCGACGTCACCGATCGGGATGGGCCGACTCGGGGGCGCGACGGTGATCGATGCGTCGCCGAGCCCGCTCGACTCCAGCTCCTCGACCAGCGAGTTCCACTCGCTGCAGGTCGGACAACGACCCAACCACTTCGGGCTGGAACCCCCGCACTCACCACACCGGTAGATCGCTCTCAGCTTTGCCATGAGGACCATCGTAGAAAGGAGGTACGACAGCCATGATGACCCCGCCCCTTGCCATCGGGTCGCATCACCGCAAGGCTGAGGCGACACGGAGACGAGGGGGCCTTGATGGACATGGATTCGTACCGACACGGCGTTCCCTCCTGGATGGCTGTGAGCAGCACCGACCCTGCCGGCGCCGCTGCCTTCTTTGGCGCCCTCTTCGGCTGGAGCTGTCCGGAAGGGGACCCCGACCTGGGGGGTTACCGAAACTGCACCATGCATGGAAGGCGGGTCGCAGGCATAACCCCTGCGATGGATGCCGATGCCGTGCCTGGCTGGACGACCTATGTGAACGTGGACGATGCAGACATGGTCGCTGCGCTGGTGGTCGAACACGGTGGGGTCGTCGTCGCACCCGTCCTGAACGTCAAGGACCTCGGTCGCATGGCGGTCTTCACCGACCCCACCGGCGCCATGTTCGGCATCTGGCAGCCGGGTCTGCACACAGGTGCCGAGGTGGTCAACGAGCCGGGGGCCGTGGTCTGGAACGAGCTCATGACCACCGACACGAAGGCGGCGGCGGCGTTCTACACGTCCGTGTTCGGCTGGACCGCAACGGTGAAAGACCCCGACGGACCGACGCCCTACACCGAGTTCAAGGTGGAGGACCGTCCCGTCGCGGGGATGATGGCCAAACCACCCACCGTCCCCGCCGAGGTGCCACCGAACTGGCTGGTCTATTTCGCCGTGACCAACCTCGACACGACCCTCGCCGAGGTGGCGCGCCTCGGAGGCTCGATCCTCATGCCGGAGATCGACATGGAGTACGGGCGGTTCGCCGTCATCGCCGATCCCACCGGCGCGGCGGTCGGCGTCATCCAGATGCCCTCCGGGTCCGCCTGAGCCGGAACCACAGCACCACGAAGCCGATCACGGCCAACGCCGCCACACCGGCGGCAATCCGGGAGACGTCCCAGTCCCGGCTCGAGGCCATCAACGTGCTGCGGTCACCAAAGCTCCCCTTCCAGGCCGCTCGGCCGTCCACCCTCTCGGCGGCCTCGGCCTCCACCCGGCCGGGCAACCGCAGGGCGACCTGCAGACCGAACGCCTCCTGCACCCTGGTCGCCTCCAGGCCGAAGCTGGAGCCCTCGAGTTGGGCCCGAAGCTCGGGGTCCCCGAAGCGCTCGATGCCACCCGTCAGGTCGAGGTCGCCCTCGAACGTCCAGGCCCACCACAGAGCCTTGCGTTCCCGCTTCAACGTGAAGCCGCTCAGCGGCCCATCGGGTCCACTCACCTCGTCGAGAACCTTGGCCGCCTCGGCAGGCGTACGGAAACCCTTGCCGGCACGCAGCACGGTGCGGGCACCGGCCCGTGTCGGGCCCACCACCGTCCAGCCCGTGGCACGAAGGTCCTCGACCCGCAGCAGGCTCGACAGGTTCGGGGTTCTCGCCGTTGCCTCATCGTCGAGCGTGACGGTCACCTCGACCTTGCCCGTCCCGTTCGTCTCGGCGTCAACCGCTACCTGGACATCCACCTTGCACGCTGACACCGCCAGAGCAAGAACGACCAGCAGCGGGCCCTTCCGGTGTCGACGAAGAGATCGACAAGGACGCGGCCGACGAGATGAGGCGAGCACGAAGACACCGTAGTGGAGGGGCCCAAAACGCCCGTGACCCCCGCACCGGCGGGGGCCACGGAACAGCTCGGGTTGCGGACAGGCGTCAGAAAGCGGGGCCGGCCTCGGCCAACTCGGCGGGAGGGGGCACGAAGCCCTCGATGGCCGAGAACGTGATCTCCCCGTCCTCCACATCGACCGACACCGTCTCGCCGGCTCGGAACTCCTTGAGCAGGATCCGCTCGGACAGTGGGTCCTCGATCATCCGCTGAATGGCACGTCGCAAGGGTCGTGCTCCGAGCGAGGGGTCGTAACCACGGTCGGCCAGGAGCATCTTGGACGCCTCGGAGAGCTCAAGGCCGATTCCCTGACCGACAAGCTGGTTCTGCAGGCGCTTGATCATCAGGTCGACGATCTGGGTCACCTCGGGCTTGGACAACTCATGGAAGACGATGGTCTCGTCGATGCGGTTCAGGAACTCGGGTCGGAAGTGCGCCTTGAGCGCATCATTGACCTTCTCCTTCATGCGTGAGTACGAGACGGCCTCGTCCACCTTGGTGAAGCCGACGTTGGCCTTGCGCAGATCGGCCGTTCCGAGGTTTGAGGTCATGATCAACACCGTGTTGCGGAAGTCGACCGAACGTCCCTGCGCATCGGTGAGACGGCCCTCCTCCAGGATCTGGAGCAAGGTGTTGAACACGTCGGGGTGAGCCTTTTCGACCTCGTCGAACAGCACCACCGAGAACGGCTTGCGCCGCACGGCTTCGGTGAGCTGACCACCTTCGTCGTAGCCCACATAGCCCGGAGGCGACCCGACGAGTCGGCTGACGGTGTGCTTCTCCATGTACTCGGACATGTCGAGGCTGATCAGCGCCGACTCCTCACCGAAGAGGAACTCGGCGAGGGTCTTGGCCAACTCGGTCTTGCCGACACCCGATGGGCCGAGGAAGATGAACGACCCACTCGGACGCTTGGGGTCCTTGAGGCCGGCACGGGTACGACGGATCGCCTGGGAGACCGCCTTGATGGCGTCCTCCTGGCCGATCACCCGGTGGTGGAGCTCATCCTCCATCCGCAGGAGCTTGGCGGTCTCCTCCTCGGTGAGCTTGTAGACGGGGATGCCGGTCCAGAGCGACAGCACCTCGGCGATGCCCTCCTCGTCGACCTCGTCGAACAGGTCGACGCCCGACTCCTTGATGTCGCGCTCCTTCTCGGCCTTGCGCTCGAGCAGGGTCTTCTCCTCGTCGCGGAGGCGCCCTGCCTCCTCGTATCGCTGGGACTCGACCGCTTCCTTCTTGGCCTGGACGACCCGATCGAGCTCGTTCTCGAGCTCCTTGTAGTCGGGCGGGGTCTGCATGCGCCGGATGCGCATGCGGCTCCCGGCCTCGTCGATGAGGTCGATGGCCTTGTCGGGCAGCTGACGATCGGAGATGTAGCGATCGGCGAGGTTGGCCGCGGCGACGAGCGCCTGGTCGGTGATCGTCACCCGGTGATGCGACTCGTAGCGGTCACGCAGACCCTTGAGGATCTCGATGGTGTGCGCCACCGAGGGCTCTTCGACCTTGATGGGCTGAAACCGTCGTTCGAGCGCCGCGTCCTTCTCGAGGTGCTTGCGGTACTCGTCGAGTGTCGTGGCGCCGATGGTCTGCAACTCGCCACGAGCCAGCATCGGCTTGAGGATCGACGCGGCGTCGATGGCACCTTCGGCCGCCCCGGCGCCCACCAGGGTGTGGAGCTCGTCGATGAACAGGATGATGTCGCCCCGGGTACGAATCTCCTTGAGCACCTTCTTCAGGCGTTCCTCGAAATCGCCTCGATAGCGGCTGCCGGCCACGAGGGCGCCCAGGTCGAGCGTGTACAGCTGCTTGCCCCGGATGGTCTCGGGCACGTCGTTTGCCACGATCTTCTGCGCGAGGCCCTCCACGATTGCGGTCTTGCCGACGCCGGGCTCGCCGATCAGGACGGGGTTGTTCTTGGTGCGCCGGGAGAGCACCTGCATGACACGTTCCATCTCCCGGGAACGGCCGATGACCGGGTCGAGCTTCTTCTCGCGGGCCTGTTGGGTGAGATTGCGTCCGAACTGGTCGAGGACCAAAGAGCCGGAAGGCGAGTCCGCGCCGCCGCCCCCGGTGGTGGCGCCGGCCTTGGGATTCTCCTGCGCACCGGAGCCCGAGTAGCCCGACAGGAGCTGGATGACCTGCTGACGCACCCGTGACAGATCCGCGCCGAGCTTCACCAACACCTGGGCGGCGACACCCTCACCTTCTCGGATCAGCCCGAGCAGGATGTGCTCGGTGCCGATGTAGTTGTGACCGAGCTGGAGGGCCTCACGCAGGGAGAGCTCCAGGACCTTCTTGGCCCGAGGTGTGAACGGGATGTGGCCCGAGGGAGAGGAGCCACCCTGACCGATGATCTCCTCGACCTGGCTTCGCACGGCCTCGAGCGAGATGCCCAGCGATTCGAGCGCCTTCGCCGCAACGCCCTCACCCTCGTGGATCAGCCCGAGCAGGATGTGCTCCGTGCCGATGTAGTTGTGGTTGAGAAGTCGCGCCTCTTCCTGAGCGAGTACGACCACCCTTCGGGCTCGGTCTGTGAAACGTTCGAACATGGTCGCCGCCTTCCCCTGTAACTGGCGAATACTGTAGGCAGTCTACCGATCCGCCCCGTGCTTTGTGCCGCGGAACCCGACCACCGAACTCTGGTGGCCCTGTCGGCCTGATCGCCCACGTTGCAAGAGATCGGAGCGTGGGCGATTCGGCAGGTTTCGCGCTCACGGCTGCAGGACCACTACCGTGAGGTCCGTGGCGTCCCCTTTTCCCGGCCTGCCCCGGATCAGTCTGGAGATCGAACGAGTTGAACATGCTCTCCTGGCCTCGTTGCGGGCCGACGACCCGTATCTGACCGAGCTCGCAAGCCATCTGGCCAAGGCGGGAGGCAAGCGACTCCGCCCGGTCATGGCCATCGCCGCCGGATCCTGCGGATTGCGCCCGGTCCCGGGTGAGGGGCTTCCCCCGGTCAGTGACGAGGTCATCCTGGGGGGCGTCTCGGTCGAGCTCGTCCACCTCGGCTCGCTCTATCACGACGACGTGATGGACGAGGCCGAGACACGCCGCGGCGTGGAGTCGGTCAATGCCCGCTGGGGCAATCTGCGGGCCATCCTCGCGGGGGACTTCCTCCTGGCGAAGGCATCGGAGATCGCCGCCTCCCTCGGAACCGAGGTTGCGGGCCTCCTCGCCGCCACCATCGGCTCACTGTGCGAAGGACAGGTACGGGAGCTGCAGACCACCTTCGACGCCGCCCGAACCGAGGATCAGTACCTCGCCGCGATCGCCGGCAAGACGGCGTCGCTCTTCGCATCGGCGTGCCGGATCGGAGCGATCGTGGCCGAGCTTCCCCGGGAGCAGATCGAGGCGCTGACCGTCTTCGGTGATCGCTACGGCATGGCCTTTCAGATCATCGACGACATCCTCGATGTGGTTGCGACCGACGAGCAGCTCGGAAAGCCGGCCGGCAACGACCTCGCCGAGGGGATCTACACCCTGCCCATCCTCCGGGCGCTCCGAACAACGGCGGAGGGCCCGAAACTCGCCGCCCTCCTCGGCGGACCGCTCGGCCCTGCCGACGTGGCCCACGCTCGCGATCTCGTGCGGGCGACCACCGGGGTCACCGACGCCCGCGAGGTGGCGCTTCACTACTGCGACGAGGCAATCGGTGCCATTGCCGCCTTTGAGCCCGGCCCGGCCGTGGACCATCTGCACTCCCTCGCCACGGGCCTCCTGGAGACGGTTCCGACCCCATAGTGGGGAGCCACCCTCACCGACACGCACATGTGCGCATCGGCCGCCCGTCGAAGGGACAACGAGTCGCCCCCTGGTCCGCCTGAGGAACCGCCGCCCTGACCGGGCAGGTGACGGGCCCCACTCAGGAGGCCAGGAGCGCCTCGATCGCGGCGATGACCTCCGGGGCCTCGGGGTCGGTCATCGGGCGAAATCGTGCGGCGACGGCGCCGTCGGGGCCGACGAGGAACTTCTCGAAGTTCCAGGTGATGTCGCCGGCCTTGCCCTCGGCGTCCTCGGTCCGGACCAGCTCCTCGTAGATCGGGTGACGATCGGGTCCATTGACCTCGATCTTCTCGGTCAGGGGGAAGGTCACCCCGAATCTGGACGAGCAGAACGAGGCGATCTCGTCCGGTGTCCCGGGCTCCTGTCCACCGAACTGGTTGCACGGAAAGCCCAACACCGAGAACCCCTGATCACCGAAACGCTCGTGCAGCCGCTCCAACCCTTCGTACTGCGGGGTGAGCCCACACTTCGACGCCACGTTCACGATGAGCAGTGTTTGGCCCTTGTAGGCGCCCATGCTCCCGGCCTCGCCCTGCAGCGAGGCGATTTGATGATCGTGCAGTGTCATGGATTCCCCCTCGGTGTCCCGGGAACCCCCAACCACGGGGCCCCTCCAGTGCTCGATCTGGTCTAGTGCTCGATCTCGATGCGTACGGCCGACTGCTTGTAGTTGGGTTCACGCGAGATCGGGTCGAACTCGTCGACCGTCAACCGATTCACGCACAACTCGTTGTAGTGGAAAGGCACAAACACCTCACCCTCTCGCACGATACCAGTGACACGCACCGGAATGCCCTCGACCTGGCCCCGGCGCGAAACCAGACGCACGCGCTCACCCGAGCTCACACCCAGGCGAGCGGCATCCAACGGGTTGACCTCGACCCATCCCTCGGGAGCCAGCGACTCGAGGATGTCCACCCGTCCTGTCTTGGTGCGCGTGTGCCAATGCTCCACCGTGCGACCCGTGTTGAGGAAGAACGGGAACTGGTCGCTCGGCGCGTCGGCAATGGGTTCGAGGGTGACGGGCCACAACATGGCCCGGCCCGAAGCCGTGGGAAATCGGCCGTCCGCGTACAGGCTCCGCGTACCCGCCGGCTCCTCGGTCTCGGCCGTGCAGGGCCACTGCACGCCACCGGCCCGCGCGATGCGGTCCCAGGTGATGGCGCTGTAGTCGCACAAACGACCCTCGGAAACCCGGGTCCACTCGTTGAACGCATCCTCGGGGGTCTGCCACCCGGGATAGAGCTCGTCCCGCTTGCCCAGTCGATCAGCGATGGCCAGAAAGATGTCGAAGTCGGATCGTGCCTCGCCGGGCGGCTCCACGGCTTTGGCTACCCGCGACACGCGCCGCTCCGAGTTGGTGTAAGTCCCGTCCTTCTCCCCCCAGATGGCCGCCGGCAACACCAGATCGGCAAGTTCGGTTGTCGGTGTCTCGTATCCGTCCTGGACGACGAGGAAGTCGAGCTTGGAGAGCGCCCACTCGAGCTTGCCCCGGTTGGGAAAGGAGACCGGGGGATTGGTTGCAATGATCCACAGGCCCTTGATCGAGCCCTCGAGGACGCCTTCGATGATGTCGGGATAAGCCCGGCCCCGCTGCGTGGGAATCCGACCGATGGGCAGGCCCCACAACTCGGCGAGCTCCGCCCGTTCGGCCTCGTTGTCGTAGGCCCGATAACCCGGCATCGACGCCGTGAACCCCGTCTCACGGGTGCCCATGGCATTGCACTGACCGGTGATCGAGAAGGGCGCTGCTCCGTTGCGGCCGATGTTGCCGGTGATGAGGCACAGGGTGTTGAGCAACGTCACCGTCTCGGTGCCCTGCGTCGAATGGTTGACGCCCATGGTCCAGGCTACGAAGGCACGTTCTGCCCGCCCGACCTTGCGCGCGACGGTGCGGACCATGTCCGCGCTGATGCCGCACTCCAGGGCCACGAAGTCGGCGTCGTAGCGCTGCACATGGGCGGCCAACTCCTCGAATCCCTGGGTGTGGTTCGAGACATACGCCTGATCGACCATGCCCTCGTCGATGATGACCTTGATCAGACCGTTCAGAAAGGTGATGTCGCTGCGAGGACGAACCGGCACGTGGATGTCGGCGATCATGGCGGTCTTGGTGACCCTCGGGTCCACCACGATCACGGTCGCCTCATCGTTCTCCAGCACTCGGGGGGTCAGCAACGGGTGGTTGTCGGCGATGTTCGCCCCCACCAGCAGAATGCAGTCGGCTTCGTTCAGATCTTGATACGAACCGGGAGGACCGTCGCTTCCGAAGGTCTTCTTGTAGCCCGAGACGGCGCTCGACATGCACAGCGTGGTGTTGCCGTCGAAGTGCTCCAGCCCGAAACCGAGGCGGATGAGCTTGCCGAGTGCGTAGAACTCCTCGGTCACGAGCTGACCCGTGCTGATGACGGCCACCGACCCGGGTCCGTGCTCCTCGAGAATTCGACCGAAGCGCTCCACCAAGGTGTCGATGGCGAGATCCCAGGTCACCGGCGTCCGCGGCCCTCCGACGGCTCCGCGCACCAGTGGTCGGGTGAGGCGGCCCTCGGCGTCGATGGTGTGATGCTCGGAGAGTCCCTTCGGGCACAAGCGGCCCATGTTGACAGGGTGGTCGGGATCACCCTTGACGCTGATCGCCACGCCGTCTCGGACGCCGATCTCCATGCCGCAACCGACGGAGCAGTAACCACAGGTGGTCTTCACCCAGCGCTCGGGCAGGCGCGTGCGGTTGAGCACACCGAAACGCTCGTCGGTGCCGTATCCAACGTCGTCGGATCGAGTGCCCAGGCCGAGGAGATGCGTCAAACCGCGTCGCTTGATCGTGCTCATCGGTGCCTGCCGAAGAAGCTGCCCGCCACCCGAAACGGCACGACGGTCACGAAGAACAGGTACCGACCCGCAAGCTCACCGGCGCCCAGGACCCCCAGGGCGACGACCAGCCGACCGGAGGCCTCGTCACCGGCGAGCGGGGTGCCCGTCAGGGACACGACCAGGGCGAGGCCGGCAAAGGCCGCCAGGAGACGGAGAGCGAACAGACCCCGACAGCGATTGAGCAACAGGTAGCCCGTGCCGCGGTGCTGGTGGTCGGTCGCCGACCTGACGGCACGCACCAGGTGCGCATGAACGCCGAGTTGGGCGAGCGTTCCACCGATCGAGCCGGCGACGAGCCACAACATCCATGCGCGTTCGAGCGAACTCCGCTCGAGGAAGGTCAACGCGAACAACGGACCGAGCGAGAGGCCCGTGGCAAAGAACGAGACCAGCGTGCGACGTGACTGCCAGACCGGACGAGCCGGGACCAGATACAGCCGCCCGCTCGCATAGACGCCGATCAAACCCGCCAGAACGGCAAGGAGCCCGAGTGGAACGGTCGGCAACCCCCGATCGAGGTACCAGGCCCCGGCGTACAACAGCGACGTCACCGAAAACGCCCCGAAGAGTGCCACCTCCCGACTCATCCAGGAGGTCCGAACGTTGCGCAGCGCCTTGAAGGCGTAGGCGGGACGCCCGAGATGCAGGAAGGAGGCGCTCATCGCCAGTGCGCCCGCGAGGAACGCGCCAACCGCCCCCCCTGCGAGCCCGTCGCCTTCCACGGCGCCCGCTCCGACAAGCTCCAGGAACACCGTCGATGCCATCGCCCCCATGGAGAGCTGTGTGAGCAACGTGAGGACCACCAGCGGCCAGTGTGGATCCTCGAGCTCAACCCGATGATCGCTCGCTGCGACCAGGTCATCGGGCAGGTCCACCGGCAACGAGATGCGGGTTGTCGAAAGGGTGATCGACGACGGGGGAAGGCCCGGGGCGTCGGCTTCCCGATGGTCGGCACGCCATCGGTCGACATCGACCACCTCCACCGAGATGGCATGGGTCGGACAGGCCATCACGCAGGCCGGGTTCTCACCCGCCTCGAGGCGGGGCAGGCACATGTCGCACTTGGAGACGATACGTCGGTCGGGATCGAAGACCGGCACCTCGTAGGGGCAGTTCCAGATGCAGTACTGACAGCCGATGCACTCATCGGCCTCGTGCTTCACCACACCGTTGGTGAGCTTCACATACGCCTTGGTGGGGCATCCGGACAGACAGGTCGGCTCCAGGCAGTGGTTGCACGCCATCGACAGGCTGAAGCGGCGGGTCTCAGGGAAGACGCCACCCTCCAACTCGCCGACGTGTCGCCAGGCGAGATCAACCGGTGTGGCATTCTGCTCGGCACACGCGACCTCGCAGGAATGACAGCCGATGCACGCGTCCATGGCGAAGCCGAACCGGTACTGCTCGCCTGCGTCGAGGGGGAGGAGCTCGGGCCCCTCATCGGTGATGCCCTCCAGATCGAACATGCGAGGAGGATCGGTGATCACGCGGAGCTCGCTCCCGCGACGCCGACCCTGACCATGCCGTCCGCCACGTGAATCGGGAAGACCTGCAGACTGATCGACGGATCGTCAAGGCACAGACCGGTGCGCAGGTCGAAGTTCTGCTTGTACAGCGGGGACGCGACCTTGGGGATGTCGCCTCGTGAGCCCACGATGCCCCGTGACATGACAAACGCCCTGCCGATGGGGTCGAAGTTCGACACGGCATAGAGATCGTCGTCGGGCGCGACTCGAAAGACCGCCACCTGAACACCCTCCGCCAGCACGCACACGCCGCGATCGACCATGAGCTCATCGAGTGGACAGACGTCCACCCAGGTGAGGAGCGCCTCCCGGCTCATCGCTTGATCGCAATCGGCTGGATGACGATCGGGACGCCGAACACCTCGGGGGCAAGTCGTTCGACCTTCTCCTCAAAGGTTGCAGGACGGATCTGATCACGCTCGGGCACCATGACGACCGACGGGTCGCGCTCGTCGGAGTTCACGAACGAACGGAACCGCTTCATCCGCTCCGGGTCGGCGATGGTTGCCTTCCACTCACATTCGTAGGTCGCCACATGATGCGCCATGTCCGCTTCCAGCTCATCGGCAATGCCGAGCGAGTCGTCGATCACCACCGACCGGAGGTACTCGATGCCACCCTCGAGCTTGTTGAACCAGGTGGCCGTGCGCTCGAGCCGATCGGCCGTGCGGATGTAGAACATGAGGAACCGATCGATGAGGCGGACGAGCGTTGCCGCGTCGAGATCCTCCGCCAACAGGACCGCGTGCTGCGGCTTGATGCCTCCGTTGCCGCATACGTAGAGATTCCATCCGCGCTCCGTCGCGATGATGCCGAAGTCCTTCGACTGGGCCTCGGCGCATTCCCGGGTGCAACCCGAGACAGCCGACTTCAGCTTGTGCGGTGAACGCAGTCCCCGGTAGCGAAGCTCGAGTTCTATGGCGAGCGCCGTCGAGTCCTGCTGACCGTATCGACACCAGGTGAGACCGACGCACGACTTCACGGTTCGCAATGCCTTGCCGTACGCATGGCCCGACTCCATGCCTGCGTCGACAAGCCGCTGCCAGATGCTGGGAAGGTCGTCGACACGGGCACCGAAGAGATCGATCCGCTGCCCACCGGTGATCTTCGTGTAGAGCCCGAAATCCTTCGCAACCTGGCCGATGACGATGAGTTGGTCCGGGGTGATCTCGCCACCGGGAACCCGTGGGACAACCGAATAGGTGCCGTCCCTCTGCATGTTCGCGAGAAAGTGATCGTTCGTGTCCTGCAACGGTGCCTGGTCGGGGGACAGGATGTAGCCGTTGCCGAGCGAGGCGAGGATTGACCCAACCGCAGGCTTGCAGACCTCGCAACCCTTGCCGCTCCCGTGATGGGCCAACACCTCCGAGAACGAGGTGTAGCGATGCACCCGAATCACATCGAACAGCTCCTGGCGGCTGTAGTCGAAGTGCTCGCACACCGCGTTGGAGAGCTCCACACCCGCCTTGCGCAACTCGTCCTTCAACAGGTCCGTGACGAGCGGCACACACCCCCCGCAACTGGTACCCGCCTTGGTGCAGGCCTTGATCTCGCCGACCTCGGTGAGCTCGCCCGCGACGATCGCCGCCGTGATCGTCTTCTTGGTCACGTTGTTGCAGGAACAGATCATGGCGCCGTCGCCCAGGGCACCGACGCCAATGGACGGCCCGCCGCCCTCGGCTCCCTCGGGTGTGAGCAGCGAACCGGGCGACTCGGGGGTGGGCATGTCGCCGCGCATCATCTGGAGCAGGGACT
Organism: uncultured Actinomycetes bacterium; assembly: GCA_963743945.1. Classification (GTDB taxonomy): domain Bacteria; phylum Actinomycetota; class Acidimicrobiia; order Acidimicrobiales; family CADCSY01; genus JACOTK01. The sequence continues at coordinate 110,090 of CAVURO010000002.1, read as the reverse complement.
GGTAGGAGGTGGCGTCGCCCACCAGAATACCGCCGAGAACCTGACCGGCGTTGTCGACGACCAGGCGCTTGTAGACCGAGGTCGTCGAGTCGGCGTAAACGATGGATTCGGATCCGGGCGTGTTGGCGAAGGCATCGCCGAAGCTCGCGACATCGACGCCCATCAGCTTGAGCTTGGTGGACATGTCCGATCCCCCAAACGACGCGCTCCCTCCCAGGATCTGATCCGCCACCACACGAGCCATGTCATAGCCGGGCGCCACCAGGCCGTAGATCCGCCCGGCGAACAGGGCACATTCACCGATGGCGAAGACGGAAGGGTCGGACGTGCGACATGCCTCGTCCACCACGACACCTCCTCGCTCGCCCAACGCAAGCCCGCAGGAGAGCGCCAGTTCGTCCCGAGGGCGGATGCCGGCCGAGAACACGAGTATGTCGATCGGGAGATCGTCGCCGTCGACGAATCGCAGGCCCTTGACCCTGCCCTCCCCACCTGCGAGGACCTCCGAGGTCTGCATGCCCGTGTGAATCCTCACACCGGTCTCCTCGATGCGACGCCGCAGGAAGCCTCCGCCGGCGTCATCGATCTGAACGGGCATCAGGCGCGGTGCGAACTCGACCACGTGGGTCTCGAGTCCGAGGGTCTTCAGCGCGTGCGCAGCTTCGAGGCCGAGGAGACCGCCACCGATCACGGCGCCTGCCCGAGCGCCCACGGCCGCCTCTCGGATCGCCTCCAGGTCGTCGATGGTCCGATACACGAAACATCCCGGAAGGTCGTGACCCGGTACTGGCGGCACGAAGGGATACGAGCCCGTCGCGAGCACGAGGGCGTCGTAGGCGATGATCTTGCCCTTCGCCGACTCGACCTGGCGCGCCGCCCGATCGATCGCGACCACGGCATCTCCGACGTGGATCTGGAGGCCGGAGTGCTCGTAGAAGCCCGGTTCCACGAGCGACAGCTCCTCTGCCGAGGTGCCGCTGAAGAACGAGGTCAACCCGACCCGGTCATAGGCCATCCGACTTTCTTCACAGAATGTGACGATGTCCCACTCTGCGGTGGCCCCTCGCTCCACCAGCGTCTCCACCAGCTTGTGCCCGACCATCCCGTTGCCGACCACCACAAGGGTTCGACGAGTCAGCTGCTCAGAAAATACGGTCATGTCACCAGGGAATCAGTTGGACGTTCCTCGTCCGTTGCCTCTCAGTGAACGCTTGGTTTCCGTCCTCTCCGAACCCGCGGGATCCGTACCGTGAAGCCTGTGAAACCTTCCCGAAACATGACTCGTCGGGAGATGAGGCAAAGAGGACATGAACCGGAAACACGATGGTCATCGAAGCAGGGCATGCTGGAACGGTGACCATGCTGCAACCACTCGAAGGCTTCTCGATCGGCATCACCGCTGATCGGCGTTGGGAGGAACAGGCAGAGCTGCTGCGCCGGCGGGGAGCCGCCGTCCTGCATGGACCAAGCATCGCGACGCAGTATCTCGATTGTGACGACAACCTACGCGTGGCCACCGTCGCACTCATCGAGTCGCCGCCCGACTACCTGGTCGCCACAACGGGAATAGGCATGCGCGCCTGGTTGGAAACCGCACAGACGTGGGGCCTCGACAACGAGCTTCTCGCCGCGCTGCGCGGCGCCAGGATCGTGGCCCGAGGACCGAAGGCTGCGGGCGTGATCCAGTCGTTCGAGCTCGAGGTGTGGAGCAGGGCCCAAACAGAACGGCTCGATGAGGTGCTGGCGATACTCCTCGACGAGCCACTCGAGGGCATGCGGGTGGCTTTGCAGCAGTACGGCGAGGATGCGCCGACCCTGACGAGCGCCATCGCCGACACGGGCGCCGACGTCGTGGAGGTGCCGATCTACCGCTGGAAGGTTCCGCCCGACCATGCCCCTGCACTCAAGCTCATCGAGGCGACCTGTGATCGACGTCTCGACGCGGTGACCTTCACGAGCGCGCCGGCCATCCAGAACCTGTTCCTGATCGCCGAGGAGAACGATCTCGCCGGCGACCTGCGTCAAGCGCTGAACAGCCAGGTCACCGCCGCATGCGTCGGCCCGGTCTGTGCCCAGCGCGCCCGTCAGGAGGGGATCGAGCATCCGGTGCAGCCGGCGGTGGGCCGCATGGGGCTGTTGATCCGGGCACTGAGCGATCACCTGCAGCATTCGCAACGCCAGTTCACCCTGGGTGGCATGAACATCGTCACCCAGGGCTCGGTGGTGCTCATCGACGGACAGGCCATCGAACTCGCGCCCCGTGAGCACGGGGTCTTCAAGCTGCTGGCCGAACGGCCCGGAGTCGTGATCTCGCGCCCGAAGCTTCTGGAACAGGTCTGGGGTTCCCCCGACATCGACCCGCACATCCTCGAAGTCACGATCGGACGGCTACGTCGACGACTGGGCCCGCTCGGACACGCTCTGCGAGCCATCTCCGGCCGCGGCTATCGTCTCGATCCCGACGCGCTGGTAGGGACGGACGCCGCCGGGACGGCCTAATCTGGGCCCATCGTCCCGCAGCAGCAACTTCGATGAGCTCCCCGACCTCCTGGGTCCGCCGAGATGCGGCGGTGGTCTGGCACGGGTTCACCCAGATGTCGAGCTATGAGGCCAACTGCCCGATCATCGTCGAGCGAGGGGAAGGTCATGAGCTCATCGACGTCGACGGCAATCGGTACCTCGATGCCATCTCGTCCCTGTGGGTCAACACCATGGGCCACCGGGTACCCGAGCTCGACGCCGCGCTCCGTGAGCAGCTCGACCGTGTCGCACACACCACCATGCTCGGCAACGGCAACCGGGTGGTCATCGAGTTGGCCGAAGCGCTTGCGGTCGTCGTGCCGGTCGATCGGCCGCACTTCCTCTTTGCCGCGGACGGTGCAGCGGCGGTCGAGCAGGCGCTGAAGATCGCCTTCCAACACTGGGTCAACCTCGGCCTGGAGGGGCGCCGCAAGTACCTCGCGCTGGGCGGCGCCTATCACGGCGACACGGTCGGGTCGCTCGCACTCGGGGCAGGGGGCTTCGGGACCGATCTGTTCGATGCACTGCGCTTTCCGGTACTGCGAACTCCCGGCTACGACAACCCGGCTTGGCTCGAGACAGCCATCCGTCACGTCGAATCGCACGCGCACGAGCTGGCCGCCGTCGTCATCGAGCCGCTGGTGCAGGGCGCGGCAGGCATGCTCACCGCCCTTCCCGACGACCTGCGAACACTGGGCAGGGCGTGTCGAGACCTTGGCGTGCTCCTGATCTGCGATGAGGTTGCCACCGGGTTCGGCCGCACCGGGTCGCTGTTCGCCTCCGAGCAGTGCGGGCTGCGGCCGGATCTGCTCTGCCTGGGCAAGGGCATCACCGGCGGCTACCTGCCGATGTCCGCCACGGTGGCTGCCGGGCACGTCTTCGCATCGTTCCTCGGCCCGGATCTCAGCGAGAGGACCTTCTACCACGGTCACTCCTACGGTGGGAATGCTCTCGCAGCGGCCGTCGCGCTCCGCCACCTCGCCCTGTTCGAGGAAAAGGGCGTTCTCGACAACGTCGCGCTCCGCAGTGCGCAACTCCGTTCCGAGTTGTCGGGACGCGTGCAAACGTTGTCCGGCGTATCGGCCGTCCGTCAGTGCGGCCTGATGGCCGGCGTCGAACTCGCGCCGCCGACCGGCGAGACGTGGGGACGCTCGGTCTGTGCAGCTGCAGTGCGACGTGGCGTGCTGCTTCGCCCTCTCGGCGAGGTCGTGACCATCGTTCCTCCGCTCACCGTCACCGCCGAGGAGGTCGAGCGCATCGTCGCGGTGCTCATCGCGTCGATCGACGAGGTCCGCGCCGGGTGAACCGGGTGAACCGCCCGAGCCGGTCGGACTGGACCGAATGGGTCGGCGAACAGTGCTCGTCGATTGCGAACGAAGGCCGGTGGCGCTCCACCAAGGTCTTCGACGCGCTGGGACCGCGCGGCGTGTTGCTCGACGACCACGACAGGCCACATCGGTCGTCTCCTTCGCCTCCAACGACTACCTGGGACTGAGCCATCACCCGGTGGTGATCGGAGCAGCCCATGCAGCTCTCGACCGCTGGGGAACAGGGGCCGGGGCCTCACGGCTCATCGTCGGCACCCGTCCGATCCACCGGGAGCTGGAATCAGCGCTCGCTGCATGGAAACGATGCGAAGCCGCGGTCCTCTTCCCCACGGGCTATTCGGCCAACCTGGGCGTGCTGACGACCTTCGGTGGGCCCGGGGTGCGCATCTTCTCGGATGAGCTCAATCATGCATCGATCATCGACGGTTGTCGCCTGTCCGGCGCCGACGTGACGATCTACCGACATCGCGATCTGGAACACCTCGAGGCGCTGCTCCTGGCCGGCGTGCAGGAGGGGTGTGCACGCACGATCGTGATCTCCGACTCGGTATTCTCGATGGACGGCGACATCGCTGCTGTCGATGACCTGCTGGACTGCGCGGCACGTCACGGATCGCTGTTGGTGCTGGACGAGGCCCACGGTGTTCTCGGCCCAAACCCGACCGTGGAAGGTCGAAACGACGTGCCCCTTCTCCGCATGGGCACCTTGTCCAAGACCCTCGGCTCCCTCGGGGGTTACATCGCGGGACCCCGGTCGTGGATCGACCTCCTCGTGAACCGAGCCAGGTCGTTCATCTTCACGACCGCCTCGACACCGGCTGACGCCGCCGCTGCGCTCGCGGCGCTCGACATCGTCACCTCGGCGGAAGGTGACAGGCTGCGAAACCGTCTGCGACACCATGTGCGGCGTGTCAGGCCGCGACACCTCTCCCCGATCATTCCCGTCATCCTCGGATCCGAGCATGACGCCCTCGCTGCCTCGGATCGTCTGCTCGATGCCGGACTGTGGGTGCCCGCAATACGGCCCCCAACCGTCCCGACGGGGGCATCCCGCCTGCGCATCGCGCTGAGTGCCTCGCATCAGGATCACGAGATCGACGCCCTCATCGCAGCGCTTGCAACGTTGGACGACGAAGGCCGCCGGCATGAACGCTGACGACCTCCGACGACCCGATCTCCTGGTACTGGTCTGCGGAACCGGCACCGAGGTGGGCAAGACGTGGGCGGCCGCGCAGACCATCCGCCTCCTGCGCGCCATGGGGATCAAGGCCGTCGCCCGCAAAATGGCCCAGTCGTTCACTCCCGGTGAAGCGCCCACCGACGCAGAGGCACTCGGCGAGGCCGGAGGCGAGGCGCCCGAAACCGTGTGCCCGCCCCACCGGTGGTACGAGACGCCTATGGCGCCTCCGATGGCGGCCGAGCTCCTGGGACGCCCGACCTTCACCGTCATCGAGCTCGTCGGGGAACTGATCTGGCCGGAACAGGTCGCCATCGGCCTGGTCGAGACAGCGGGCGGGGTCTGCTCGCCCCAGGCCGACGACGGCGATGCCACCGATGTCGTCCGGGCGCTGCAACCCGACCTGGTGGTCCTGGTGGGCGACGCGGGCCTGGGAACGATCAACGCGGTGCGGTTGTCGCTCTCGGCTCTCGGATCCTGGCGTTGCGTCGTGCTGCTGAATCGCTACGACCCCAATAATGAGCTGCACGAACGGAACCGACGGTGGCTCGTGTCACGCCACGGCGTCGACGTCGTGTGCTCAGCCACCGAGTTGGTGGAGCGACTCCAACTCTGAGACGCGTCGCTGTCCGAAACCCAGCGTTGGCAGCATATCGCCCGGCATGAGCACCACGCTCTGGTCCCGACCACGGCTCTTGGCCTCGTACAGCGCTCCGTCGGCTCGCAGGAACGTGGTGTGGGCGCTCACGGAGGAATCGTGAACAGCGATACCGACGCTCAGCGACGTCACGGGCCTCCGTGCACGCCAACCGTCGACCAGGCGTTGGCCGATGTCGCCGGCCTTGTCGCCCGCTCCCCACAGCAGAAGGAGAAACTCGTCACCGCCGTAGCGGGCGACGGCGTCGGCATCACGAAGTGCCCTGGACAGATACCCGGCAAGCTCCTGGAGCAACTCGTCGCCCCGCTTGTGACCGAACGTATCGTTCACCTGCTTGAAGTGGTCGAGGTCCAGCACGACGATCGCGTCGTCGGAGACGATCCGGCTCAGCAGTCCCATCGCATGACGGCGGTTGCCCACCCCCGTGAGCTCATCGCGCATCGACTGGTCGACCAGAGACAGTTTTGCACGGACACGTTCGAGGGCCAGTCCGCCCTGGGTCGCGATCCCCCGCGCCGTTGCCGACACCGAATGCCCCAACGCCTCCGGCTCCTCCCTCAAGGCAATGGCGACGGCGCCGAACGACTCGCCGGATCCTCGAATGGGCACCCACAGCACACTCTTCGCCTCGACGATGTCGGCCCACCAGGGGACCTCCCGGGCCGCGCAGACGACCGATCCGTCGAGGCGCAGACGGTCCCAGATCTCGGCAGGCAATTGCCAGTTGCCGTCGTCGGCGGCGTCGACCACACCCCAGTCGTACCGGGCCGTCTCCTCGAGCTCCACGTCGAGGAGCACGACCCTCGACCCCACGCCGTGCACCAGCTCCCCGGCATACCAGGCCACATGGGAGCCAACCCCCTTGAGACTGACCTGCGAAGCCAGATCCTCGGCGGCATCGAGGATCATGCCGATCGTCTCGAGGCGGCCATGTTCGATCTCCTCCGATCGGCCCAACATGCCGAAGGTGATCGACAACCCCTCGCCCACAACCACCCCAACCCCGAGGGTCGTGATGGCGATCATCGTCCGATTCGGCATCGAAGACCCCGCCGTAGAGCTCGACGGCCACGATCATCGAGCCGACCATGAAAGGGGTGAACTGCAGCGATGTGTACCTGGGGTAGCTCACACCGATCCACACGTAGACGACGACGTAGAAGGAAAGACCGACGACCGGATCGAGCTTGATGATTCCCGGACTGAGGGCCAGGAGCAGGAGAGCGTAGAGAGCCAACCCCAGGCTCGCCGAAGGGTGCCAGCGGTCCCACGGCGCGAAAACGCCCACGAGGCCGGCAACGAGCGTGGATACGAGCACCATCGCCATGCGCGAAACATCCAGGTCGAGATCGAGGGGCACGACCAGGATGACAAGGCTCATCACGGTCGTCGCCAGGTACAGGAACCCGGCCAATCGGCCCGTGAACTTCTTCGTGAGGGTCCGGCTCATGCGGACTCGGCCAATCGCAGACTCACCCCTCGCCCGGGAAAGATGACACCCTGTTCACGACCTCGGCCCTTTGCCTCGTACAACGCTTCGTCCGCTCGTCGCAGCGTCGCGCGAGGTGACACCCCGGCTTCGTGCAGCGCAAGTCCGATGCTGAGGGAAGTGGCCGGATTCAGCGCCCTCCATCCGTCGAGAAGACGCAACACGACCTCATCGGCCCTGTCGCCGACACCCCGGAGCAGGGCAACGAACTCGTCGCCCCCAAAGCGGGCAACGGCGTCCCGATCGCGGAGCGATGCACTCAGGTAGCCACCCAGCTCCCGCAACAACGCGTCACCCGCCTCGTGACCGAAGGAGTCGTTCACCTGTTTGAAGTGATCAAGGTCGATCATCATGACGCCGTCATCGGGCTTCAAACCCGCCAGCAGCGCCATGGCGTGTCGGCGGTTCCCCACACCGGTCAGCTCGTCGCGCATCGACTGGTCGATCAACGACAGTTTGGAGCGCACACGTTCGAAGGCAAGGCCTCCTTGGGCACCCAGCACTCGTCCGACCGACCGCCGGAAAGGCTTCACCTCCTCCGGCACATCGGCCAGCGCGACCGCCACGACCCCGAAGGGTTGCTCCACGCCGCGCAGGGGCGCCCAGAGCACGCTTCGGACACCGTCGACCTCGACCCAGTACCCGGCGTCGTCGGGAGAGGTCACGACTACCTCGCCGTCGCGGACCGACTGCCAGATCTCCGGCGGCACCCTCGGCGCCTTTCCTGCGTCGTCGGCAGGCAGGCCCCACGCGTAACGACCGGTCACCTCCAGCTCCAGGTCGCACTGGAGGACCAACGACCCGCGTCCTCCCAAAAGCTCGCCGGAGAACCACGCCACATGCGAGCCCACCCCGTCGGCACTCACCTGTGACGCCATGTCCGCGATGGCATCGATGACCACTTCCAACTCTCTCAGTCGACGGCCCTCACGTCGCTGCTCACGGTCGATGTCTGCCATGACGCGAGCAAGGACCTCACCAACCACAACGCCGATGACCAGCATGAACACGCCAACCGTCACCTGGCTCGAGTCAAGGCCGCTTCCCAGCGCGTGGGTCGCCAGCAACGACAGACCCATGACCGGGAGCAGGGCCGACGCCGTGTGCGCCGCATGGCCCAGGCCCACCCATACACACACCAGCACGTAGAAGGGAAACCCGATGGAGGGGTTGATGTCCAGCAGAACAGCCCCTCCCGTGATCACCACAAACGCGAAGACGCCAAGCGTCAGACTTGTCCACCGCGGCCATCGATCCCAGGGCGAATACCAACCCACCCCGGCCGCGGCGAGCACCGGACCGGAGATGACCAACAACGCTGACCGGCTGAAGGAGAACTCGACGGGAAGGACGGCCATGACGACGGCCATGACGACGGTGACCAAATAGAGGAACCCGATCAGTCGGCCGATAAACCGGTTCGAGATGGTCTCGGTCAGCTCCGTTGCCGCTCCGCCCTCGCCTCCGCTGTGGTCGCTCATGCCGGCGACACCCGGGAACCGTCATCGACATCGACATCGGTTGCGGCAAGAAATGGGGCGCCGGCACCCGGGGCGCGACCGCCCGACGGAACGGGATCGTCGGCCCGAAAGACGACTCCCTGGTCTCGGCCGCGGTTCTTGGCTCCGTACAGCGCTGCATCGGCGCGTTGAAAGGTGGCGTTCGCCGAGCACCCCGACTCGTGGACGGCGACCCCGACACTCAGCGAGGCAGCCGGTGTCCGGCGACGCCAACCCTCGACCAGGCGCTGCGTGACCTCCTCGGCCTTCTCCCCAACGCCCCACAAGATCGCGAGGAACTCATCACCCCCGTAGCGGGCAACGGCGTCCTGATCGCGCAACGCCTCCCCCAGATACGCTGCCAACTGCACCAACAAGTCGTCGCCACGATCATGACCGAAGGAATCGTTCACGTCCTTGAAGTGGTCGAGGTCCAACACCATGACCCCGTCACCGTCACCCACCCTGGCCAACAACGCCATCGCGTGGCGACGGTTGCCCACCCCGGTCAGCTCATCTCGCAGGGAACGGTCCAGCAGCGACAACGTGAGGTGCACTCGCTCGAACGCCAATGCACCCTGGGAGGCCAGCGCCCGGATCGTCGACTTCGCAAAGACCCCGACCTCGGCCGGCACCTCCGCCAGGGCGACGGCAACGACCCCGAGGCACTCGTTGGCCCCTCGGAGGGGAACCCACAACACGCTGCCCACACCCTCGACGTTCATCCAGCAGTCCGGCTCGCGAGGTGCCGTGACCAGCACTCCTCCTCGACGAACCTCCCCCCAAACGGCGATCGGTATCTCCCAGGCGCCGTCCTCCGGATCGCCCACGTCCCCACAGTGATAACGCACCATGACCTCAGCCTCGGCGTCGAGCAACACGACGGTCGACCAGACCGCTCCGGTGAGGTCGTGCGCATACCGGGCCACCTGGCTTCCGATGCCATCGGTCGTCAACTCGGTGGCAAGGTTCTCGACAGCCGTGATGAGAACCTCCAGGCCCTTTCGTTGGGCTCTTGCCCTCACCTGCGCTCGCCGCAACCTCTGCATGGTGAACGCGAGGACCAATCCCACGATGAGTGCGACGAACAAGGTGTCGACGGCGACCAGAACCTGGTCGCTGTCGAGCGAGCTCTCGAGACTCATCGCCAGCGTCATCACCCCGGATGAAAAGGCGAAGAAGCCGACCACGAACAGGTAGTTCGTGGTCACGGCGAGCCATACGAAGACGAGCAACAGGTAGGGATAGCCCAACGTCGGGTCGGCATTGATCATGCCCGGGAGAAAGATGGCGAGGACCACGGCATAGAGGGGCATGGCGAGCTGCGTCCATCGAGGAACCCGCCGCCAGGGAAAGATCACGGCGAGACCGCCGGCACAGAGGACGGAGAAGGACGCCTGTCGTGTCAAGGCCCGATCGATGGTGTCGAAGGCCGGGACAAGCGTGTACGCCAACAGGAGCAGGGACGCAGCCACATAAAGCGACCCGGCGAATCGACCGGAGAACTCCTTTGAGATCGACGTGTTCATGGATGCCTTTCGGTAGCCCGGCTACCTCACCGTGCGGCGAGGCCCGTGGCTTTGCGTCCCCGGGTCACCCCGGGTTTGCCGCTGTCGTGGAATCGAGATCAGCGCATGACTGCTGCAGCATTGCTTTCGGCAGGCGGGTGGGCGATCTTTAGGAGCCCAGCCCCCAATCTCGGTGAGCGCCTCTACGGCCACACCCCCTGCAGGGACCTCGGCTCAGGCCGTGAGCGGAGAGCGGGCGTCGCCGGGAGAGCGGTCACGGGCAAAGGCGACGAGGAGCACCACCGCGCAGCGCTGCTCGTCGTCGACGAGGTCGAGATGATCGACCAATGCGCCCATGAGCTCCCGACCCCATGCCTGCTCGGCCTCCAGATCGGTTGCTGCCCGACCCGACGGGACGGCATCCGCCTTGGCAGCGGCCTCGCCGAACGTCGCCTCCACTCGAATCTCCAGGTGTCGGTCGGTTGCGGTGCAAGACACCTCAACCCGATGTTCCGCACCCCTCATCAGCCCCCGACGCACCACGTGGTTGCAGGCCTCGGTCACAGCCAGGCGAACATCATCAAGGCGCTCGCCCAACGGCAGCCGGGCCGAGGCCAAGGCCCCGGCCACCACCATGCGAGCCACCGTGACAACGTTGGGGTTCGCCGGTAGATCGAGGCGTACCAACTCGCCCGGAATGGTTACCATGATGCCCGAACCTAGCGCGCCCGAGGCAGTGGGGGTATCCCGCCCAGCTCCGCCCGACCCACAGAGAGGATGTGCACAACTTGACCGAGGAAGTACGCCTCGTTCTGCCTGCACGTCCCGAGCTGGTGGGAGTCGCGAGACTCACTGCGGCAAGCCTCGCCGGAACAATCGATTTCAGCCTCGACGAGATCGAGGATCTCAAGATCGCCGTCGAGGAGCTCTGCCACCGGCTCATCGGCTCCGGTAGTGACGCCGGATCCCTGACGCTCACCTACAGGGTCGGGCCCGACACGCTCGAAATCGTCGGCACCGGACCGAAGGCGCCGGACCTCCCGTCCTCTGATCCCCTGTCGGAGCGCATCCTCGAAGCCGTGACCGATGACTATGCGCTGGACGTCGGCCGTGATCTGGCGCACTTCCGCCTGGTCAAGCGTCGAGCGGCCAGGGTATGACGATGCCGCTCGATCGCACCGATCACCATGCGGTGCAACAGGCGTTCGAGGAGTTTGCCCGCACCGGTGACATCGGGCTCCGCAACCGGCTCGTGAAGGCCCACATCGGATTGGCGGAGTTTCTGGCGAGACGATTCTCCCATCGCGGGGAGCCGCTCGAAGACCTGGTGCAGGTGGCATCGCTTGCGCTCGTCAAGGCTGTCGAACGATTCGACCCGCAGCGCCGGCTCGAGTTCACCACCTTCGCCACCCCCACCATCGTCGGTGAGCTGAAGCGCTACTTCCGGGACCGCAGCTGGATGGTCCGTGTCCCGCGGCGGGTCCAGGAGCTGTACCTGCAGGTCAGTCGAGCCATCGAGGACCTCTCCGTGGAGACCGGGCGTTCGCCTACCGTGGCGGAGATCGCCGCTCGGGTGGGCGTCCCCCCCGATCAGGTCCATGAGGCCATGGAGGCCGGCGACGCACACCGGCTCACGTCGTTGGACGGTGACGACGACGGAGCGCTGAACGGCCTCGGCGACCTCATCGGCGACTTTGACGAAGGCCTGCTGGCGGTCGAGGAACGAGCTGGTCTCGAACCGTTGCTCGCCCGGCTTCCCGAACGTGAACGGGCCATCATCTTCCTGCGCTTCTACGAGGGATTGAGTCAGAGCGAGATCGCCCAACGACTCGACACCAGCCAGATGCACGTGTCGCGACTCCTCGCCCGCAGCCTCCAGCGCATGCGCGACCTCAGCTCGGCCGCCAAACAGGGGAACTGAGCCGCCGGACCTCGGCGCGTCCATCTGCGACGGGTCTGGGCTAGTAGCCCGTCGACCCGAACCCGCCGCCGCCTCGTATCGAGTCGGGGAGGCCATCGGTCATGGTGAAGCGGACATGCTCCACACGTTGAACGACAAGCTGGGCAATGCGGTCACCACGGCAGATCTCGTAGTCCTCGCTCGGGTCGGTGTTGATCAAGAGGACCTTCAGCTCATCGCGATAGCCGGCGTCGATCAGTCCGGGGGTGTTCAGGCACGTCACACCATGCTTCAAGGCAAGCCCGCTCCTCGGCTGGATGAAGCCCGCATAGCCCTCGGGCAACGCAATGGCGACCCCCGTGGGAATCAAGGATCGCCCTCCACCCGCCGCCAACTTCGCACCCTCACGGGCAACCAGGTCGGCACCTGCATCACCGGGCCTTGCATAGCTGGGCAACGGCAAATCCACGTCGAGCATCAGGACTCGTACTTCGAGCATCTCGTCAGCCTACGATCTCTAGCGTGCTCGTCTGGATGGATCTCGAAATGACCGGCCTCGAACCCGACCGCCACGTGATCGTGGAGATCGCAACGCTGGTCACCGACGATGATCTGAACATCGTTGCCGAGGGACCGGACCTGGTGGTGTGTCAGCCTGCAGAGGCCCTTGCCGAGATGGATGAGGTCGTGCGTGCGATGCACCTGAGAAGCGGGCTGCTCGAGGCCATCAATTCCTCGACACTCAGTCTTGCCGATGCCGGCGAAGCCACATTGGCCTTCATCAAGGAACACGTCCCCGCCGCAGCGAGTGTGCCGCTGTGCGGCAACTCCATCGGCACCGATCGACGGTTCCTGGCGGCTTACCTCCCGGAGATCGAGTCGTACCTTCACTATCGATCGATCGATGTGTCGACCATCAAGGAGCTGAGCCGTCGCTGGTACCCCGAGGTGCTGAGCGGCGCCCCCTCCAAGGCCGGGGGCCACCGAGCGCTGGACGACATTCGTGAGAGCGTCGAGGAGCTCCGTTACTTTCGCTCGGCCGTCTTTCGACAGCCGATCGAAACCCGTTGACCGAACGGTCAAGTAGCCTGGCTGCCGTGGCAGACAGGATCGAAGGGCGAACGATGAAGCAGGAGCGCGAGCCTGCCGGCACGGAGATCACCGAGGTCGCGCCGGGGGTGCTCCGCCTGCAGCTTCCGGTCAGAATGCCCGGACTCGGTCACGTCAACACCTACCTCTTCGAGGACAAGAGGGGGGCTGCGGTCATCGATCCCGGCATGCCGGGACCGGGAAGCCGGCGGGCGCTGCGGACCCGCCTGCACGATGCCGGCTTTCGCATCCGTGATGTCCACACCGTCATCGTCACGCACTCTCACCCCGACCACTACGGGGCCGCAGCCCACCTCGCCAAGGTTTCCGGAGCCGAACTGGTGGCCCACGAGACGTTCCAGTCATGGATCGGCGACACGAGTCCCTGCATCGACGAGGACCACGACCACAACGAGAGCCCCGACCCCGATGAGCAGTGCGCTGCTTCGCGGCATGGGGCGCACATGGGGCCACCGTGGTCACAGCCCATGCCCTGGAGCAGCCAGAAGGGCTGGGGTGCCCTCGCTCGCACCTCAACCGTCAAGGCATTTCAACCGCTCATGCGCCGTTTCGGCCCACCGGTACCAACCCGCAGGCTCCGCACCGGTGAGGTGATCACGCTGGCGAACCGGGAGTGGATCGCCCACCACACGCCAGGCCACACCCCGGACCACCTGTGCCTCCACGACCCTACCGAGCACGTCCTGATCTCCGGCGACCACGTGCTGCCGACCATCACCCCCCACATCGCCGGGGTGGGCGGTGGACCATCACCCATGGCCGCATTTCTCCGGTCACTGGACGAGATCGCCGAACTCGATTCCGTGAGGACCGTCCTTCCGGCCCATGGACATCCCTTTCACAATCTCGTGGAACGCGTCGAGGCGATTCGTCGCCACCACGAAGAGCATTTCGTGACCCTGAAGACCGCATCGGAGAAGTTGGGCTGGGCGACCGTGGCCGAACTGTCCCACGAGCTCTTCGCACAGCGGAACTGGGGCTTCATGGCCGAGAGCGAGACCTATGCGCACCTCGAGCATCTACGGCTCCAGGGCGCGGCCGAGCGCGAGCGTGAACCCGGGACCGGCAAGCTCCGCTACCTCATCACGTCGGGGTAGCGCCGCAAGATCACATCGGGGTAGCGCCGCGAGTCGGCGCGGGTACCACCCGATGCTCAGGAGCGCTCGATCGAGGCTTCGGTCAGGTCCACCGCAACCGGCTCCCGTGACGTGTCCACACGACCGATCCGCTCGGCGATTGCCGCCAAGACCTGTTCTGCCTCGCAGTCGAGCAGCAGGTTGTGAGCCGAACGGGTGTACACGAGGTGCTCGACGTCACTACCCGCGGCGCGCAACTGCTCGACGAAGAGGTCAGCCGTCTCGCTGGTCATGATCGAGTCCTTCCGACCGCTGAACACCGTGATCCGGGTGCCTGCGAGCTCCGGGAGCAGACGGGTGCGAATGAACTTCATGGCGTCGTAGATCTCCAGGAGATCACGCAGTCGGAGCTCCTGGCCGTTCAGGATCGCTGCGTTGACCTTCTCACGGCAGGCTCGGTCGGCGACATCCCAGCCGCCGCTTGCCTCCCCCGGACGCATGTAGATCGGCAGGATGTACTGCACCCAGCCCATGCGTCGACCTCGAAAGGTCCCGTCGGGCTCGAGGGCGGCACGGAGCACCTTGCGGGCAAACTCCCTGATCCAGTCGGGGAGACGGTCGATCTGTTGCTCGGGAAGGGCAAGTTGGGCCGGAACGGGTGAGAGGAGGAGAACCTCGGCGGGGTTGCGCTTCGCAGCGATCGTCAGGACAGCGGCGGAACCATAGGAGAACGAGACCGGCACCATCCGATGTCCCGGTTCTCGAGCGGCAACGTAGGCATCGTAGACCTGGATCGCCTGACGAAGCTCCTCGACGTACGACCACTCCTTGCTTCGCAGCCAGTACGGCATGCTCTGAAGGCCGACAACGGGCGCCACGATGTTGACCTTCAGGTCACGATGCATCGCCGTGAGCCAATCACCGTTCATGCCCACGGCAGGTCGGATCCGAAAGCCGTCGACGAAGAACATGGTGGTCCTGTAGCTCGGATCAACGAGGAACAGCGGCTCGCCGTCTCGGCAGAAGTGGAGATCCTCGTCGTAGACGACATCGTGTTCGAGACTCTCGATGCGACGCCCCAAACCGCGGATGACCGCGCTCTCGTACGCCCGAGCCAGGCCGACGAGAGCCAACCCACCCACGACCGTCTTCGACAACGTGCTCATGCCGGCGTCTTTCGCCATCACGTCCCCCTTTTCCTGTGATAGCCGCACCCCTGGTCGAGGCACCCCGGGCACCTTTGCGGTTGCCCAACCCTGTCCCCACGAATCCCGGCCTGCGGCTCGAACTCTTCGCCGCACCACAACCAGATGCTCAACAAATTGTTACCAAGCAATCTGCGGCCGAACAAGCGCAACTCGTCTCCATCTGCTTCCCATGCCCTGAGGGCCCTGATCCTCAAGCTCGGCTCAACCTCGCCTAGCCTTCCGCAGTGGCCTCACCCCGCTGCCTCACCGACTACCGACGGCTTCGCCGAGCCGCTGCGATGACGGGCGTGGCGGATGGCATCACGGCGGTCGCCCTCCCCCTGCTCGCTGCGGGACTTACCAGGCATCCGCCGACAATCGCCGGGGTGATGGCAATCCAGCACCTTCCCTGGGTGGTTGCCGAATACGCGGGCGAGGATCTTCGCACTCGCGGGGATCGGCGAACCATCGTGGGGCTCGCCAACACCCTGCGCGCGCTCGTCGCCGTACTGCTCGGCGGGCTGTCGGTCGTCAACAACGAATCCATCCCCGTCATCTACCTGGCAGCGCTGATACTCGGAGTCGGTGAAGCCCTGACCGACGAGGCGGAGGACGAGACCCTCGACGTGCTCCTCGACGCCACTGCGGCATCCGACGCACGATCAACCCTCCGTTCACGAGGCATGACCGGACTCGCCCTCGCCGGCTTGCCTCTGGGGGGCCTCCTCTACGACGCTGCCGCTGCTGCGCCGTTCATGCTGTCCATGGCGTGCTATGCCGTTGCCGCCCTGTTGGCGCTGGGAGTGCAAACGACGATCCATCCGAGGACGGATTCCCGCACCCCGGCTCGACGCCAATCACCGCCTCGGCAGGGAGTGCCCCACTTCGCACGTCCCGTCATCGCTGTCGCGTCGATCGCCGCCGGGACAACCAGCGCGTGCCTGAGCGTGTTCGTGCTGTACGCCACCGATACCCTCGCGCTCGACGCACCCACCTACGGCATGGTGCTCGCGGGTTTCGCCGGCGGGTCATTCGTGGGCAGCAGGTTGGCGCCTTGGGTGGGTGAGGGCTTGGGCATCGCCACCGGCATCGCCGCTTCCATGGCGACCACCGGCCTTGGTTACGGATTGACCTCGCTGTTCGCAGGCCATTCCGCCCAACGAGCGATACCCTTCCTCGTGCTGAGCAGCACCGGCGCCATGTCTGCGGGCGTTCTCCTGCGGGCAATGTTTCAGGCAACCTTCATCGCTGCAGGGAGAACGGTTGACACCACGGCGCTCCGTTCATTCCACCTCGCGACCTGGTCGGCCATCGCTCTCGGCGCCATGACAGGCGGCATCCTGGTCGAGACGAGTGGATTCCCCACCCTGTTTCTCGTCATGGCCGGGCTCGCCGTCGTGGGCGGAGCCCTGGCCAGCACCCTGCGGGTGTCGCCGTCAACCTCGACAGCCGGAGCCGCCGGCGACGGAGCCGGCTGAAAATCGGTTGACGCCTCCACCCACGCGTGCTGGCATGGTCGTGCGCCCCTGGTGCAGCCGACATTGTTCCATCCGAAAGTGAAGGCCTTCGATGAGAAGCGATCTGACGCAATGGAGTTCACAGGTCCGTGGTTCCCGACGCGCGGTCGCTCCGATGTACGTCTTCGTCGTCGTAGGCATGGCACATTGCCCGGCAATCAAGACATGGCACCCACCCGACGAGCCCGCACCCTGAGCTGACAAAGCACCCAGGAACCGCCAAGGCCGTCGGGACAACCCGGCGGCCTCTTTCTTTGTCCGATCACCTGTCCCGATCACCTGTCCCGATCACCTGTCCCGATCACCTGTCCCGGTCTCCGGTGCCCGACCAACGAAACCACCCAATCCCTGCCTGATTTCCCGACGAATCAAGGAGAACAGCATGTCCATCGCCGCAATCCTCACCAACGGGCCCATCGACATCGACCGGTCCGCCGGAGCGGCATGCAACACCCCCAATGGGACCATGACCGACCTGTTCTTCTCGGAGGACCCCGTTTCGATCGCCCGTGCCAAGCACATCTGCCGGGAGTGTCCCCTCAGGGATGACTGCCTCGCGGGTGCCGTCGATCGGCGCGAGCCCAATGGAGTCTGGGGTGGTCAGTTGATCTCGAACGGTCGAATCATCGCCTACAAGCGTCGACGGGGTCGTCCGCCCCGTGAACGCGAGGCGGAACATGTCGTCGTGTCCGGCACCCGTGTGCTGGTCGCCCCCGCCATACGTTCTGCCTGACCGAGACCGTAGGTTGCGGGACCGGGGCGACGCATGCCCGAGCCCCCGTCCCGCCCGCGGCCAAGCGTGTCCCGGATGGCAAAGGGAAACCCCGCAATCTGCTCCGGTAGCCTGTACGGAGCCGCCATGGACACCGAGACCCCATCCCCATCCCCGGCGCCGATCCGCACGAGCCGTCGCCCGTACCTGTTGCGAGGGACGGTCTTCGCGGTCGTCGGTCTGGCCGCGGCGCTCGCCGCCGGGTTCCTCGCGTCCCTGTTCATCGACACCTCACCTGCGGAACCCGAGTTGTCGGCCCCACCCCTTCGCTTCACCGCGGACAACAGGGACCCCACCCCGCTCGTCGGCAGGAACACCACAGGGGACCTGCTTCCCGGTCGGTCGTTCGCTCGCCTGGAGGGCGGAACGATCACCTTCGATCACTATCGGGGTAAGCCCCTCGTCATCAACTTCTTCGCGTCAACCTGCCCTCCCTGCATCCAGGAGATGCCCGCCTTCGAGGCCGTGCACCGACAGCTGGCGGACGCCGTCGGCTTCGTCGGCGTCTCGCTGAAGGAGAGCGTGGAGGACGGCCGTGCCCTGGTGGCACGCACCAAGGTCACCTATGACATCCTTCGCGACCCCAGCGGAAGTCTCGCCAACGACCTGGGCGTTGTCGTGATGCCGTCGACGTTCTTCGTCTCGGCCGACGGTGCCATCGTCGACTCGGTCCCCGGCGCTCTGAGTGCCGAGGACCTGCGGGCCAAGATCGCACAGCTGATGCGATGATCGAGGCGCCTCTGGCATTGGCGTTCACGGCCGGAATGGTCGCGACGGTCAACCCCTGCGGGTTTCCGATGCTGCCTGCCTACCTGTCCTATTTCATCGGTGTCGACGATACGGATACCGATCAGAATGGTCGCATACCTCGTGCTCTGACGGCCGCGGCAGCCGTCTCCACCGGCTTTCTCGTCGTTTTCGTGATCCTCGGCCTTCCGATCAACGCAGGTGTCGACTCGGTGTACCGCGTCATCCCCTGGGTGACCATCGTGATCGGCCTGGCAATGATCGTCCTGGGCGTGGCCATGTTGGGGAGCTATCAGGTCAAGGTTTCGCTTCCGCGCCTGGACAAGGGCGGCACCAACCGTCGTTGGCGGTCGATGGTGTTGTTCGGCATGTCCTATGCCATCGCCTCGCTGTCGTGCACGCTGCCCGTCTTTCTCGTGATGGTGGCGGGGACCTCCGAGCGGGAGAACCTGCTCTCCGGTGTCCTCGCATTTGTCGCCTACGGGCTGGGCATGAGCGTCGTGTTGATGGCGCTGTCGCTTGCGCTCGCACTCGCCCGCGAATCCATGGTTCGTCGGATGCGCCGCATGCTGCAGTACACCGATCGGGTCGCCGGCGGGCTTCTGGTCGCCGTAGGGGCATATCTTGTCTACTACTGGGCGGACAACCTTCGACGGGACCCCTCCGCCATCGTCGGCACCAGCCCGATCTCGATGATCGAGGATGTGGCGACCTCGACCCAGGTGTGGCTGCACGACGGCGGGGTTTCCCTCGGCCTCGTCCTGGCCATCCCGGTCATCCTGCTCGCCACCGTGTCGGCGGCGCTCCGGTACCACCGCGGCATGCACGCGGGCGGTGATCAGCCGCAAGAGCGGTGACAGCGATCAGCCGAAGGTAAGGATCGTGATCGTGCCGTAGGCGAACAACACACCGCTGGTGCCGTAGACCAGCGCCTTGACCGCCGCTCTCCTGGCCTTCGAGGTGATGTAGTCGTCGATGCTCCAACGCACACCATTGAGCCCGTGGCCGAGAGCCAGGGCGAGCAACGTCCAGTCGAACAGGCGCCACAACGGGTTGTCCCAGCGTTCGGCCACGAACGAGGCGTCGGTCTCGACCACGTCGTTGACGATGTGGGTGATGGCGAAATGCGACAGCGACAGAAAGATCAGGATCAGACCCGACACCCGCATGAAGAACCAGGTCCATGTCTCGAGGTTCTGCTTCGGGCGCCTTCCCCGACCGGGGCGCACCGGCCTCGGTGGTTCTGCAGTCCGTGGATCGGCGACGACGGCCATCAGAAGGTTCCGTCCAGCCAGGGCTTGATGATGATGTAGCCACCGG
Organism: uncultured Actinomycetes bacterium; assembly: GCA_963743945.1. GTDB lineage: Bacteria > Actinomycetota > Acidimicrobiia > Acidimicrobiales > CADCSY01 > JACOTK01. Next base: position 90,282 of record CAVURO010000002.1, on the reverse strand, counting down.
GCACGACCGCCAGGATCGTGAGGACGACGACGATGGCCGTCATACTGCGCTCCTTGGTGATCGCGCCGGGAAAGAAGTCCAGCACCACGATGCGCAGTCCGTTCAGCGCATGGAACACCAGTGCGAACAACAGGCCCACCTCGAAGAGGCGAAGCACGATGTTTCCGTACAGCTCATGGACCTCGTCATAGAGGTCCGCATCGATGTTGACGAGCGAAACGTCGATGATGTGCAACAACAGGAACATGAAGACGAGAAAGCCGGTGACCCGATGGGTCACAAAGGCCCACTGTCCGGTCTTGCCCTTGTAGACCACCTGATCAGCACGAATGGATGATTCCAACGGCCTCTGGCTGACCTCGACCATCTAGCGCCTCCTGTACCAGCGATTGCCCCACATGGTCGAGGAGGCCACATGAAGTGCAAAACCCGTGATGACAAGAGCGACCGACCCAAGAGCAATGCTGAAGAGCGTCTGTGCAGTCGTCACGGCCGGACAATCTACCCCCAGGCGACTCGAAGCACCCAACCGAGGTGAACGGTTGGGCCGCCCCCTACCCGGGAGGTCCCGCCAGAACAGACGCGCCCCCGAAGTACGGCCGGAGCACATCGGGCAACGCGATGCTCCCGTCGGGCTGCCGGTAGACCTCCACCAGAGCCGCCCACACCCTCGGGACCGCCAGTGCCGAGCCGTTCAACGTGTGCACCGGCAGCACCTTGCGATCGTCACCCCGTCGATAGCGAATGTTTGCGCGACGGGCCTGGAAGTCGCCGAACCAGGAGATCGACGAGACCTCCAGCCATTGGTCGCACCCAGGCGCATAGACTTCGAGATCAAAGCAACGTCTCGCCGAGAAACTGAGATCACCGGTGCAGATGTCGACGACGCGGTAGGTCAGGTCAAGGGCGACAAGGCAGGCCTCGGCTCTCGCCAACAGGTCGAGGTGGGTCGCAGCCGCCTGCGCCGCTGTCGTGTAGGCGAGGATCTCCACCTTGTCGAACTCATGCACCCGCAACAGGCCTCGAGTGTCGCGACCGGCCGAGCCTGCCTCACGGCGGAAGCACGACGTGTGGGCCATCAGACGCACCGGCAGATCGGCCTCGTCGAGAATCTCGTCACGCGCCATCGACGTCAAGGGCACCTCGGCGGTGGGTACCGCCCACAGGTCGTCCCGTTCCAAGTGGTACGCATCATCGGCAAACTTGGGAAGGTGCCCCGTCGAGATCATGGTCTCTGTCCTCACAAGGGTCGGGGGGCGGATCTCCTCGAATGCATCGAGATTCCGGTCAAGGGCCAACTGACAGAGGGCCCGAACGAGACGAGCGCCGGCTCCTCGATAGACCACGAACATCGAGCCCGAAAGCTTCGCTCCACGTTCGAGATCCAACAGACCGAGGGACTCGCCGATCTCCCAGTGGGGGACACGTTGATGCTCCTCCCAGCGTCGATGGCCACCCTCCACCCGCGTGATCACGTTGTCGCTCTGCCCGGCGCCATCGGGAGCCTCGTCGGCCGGCTCGTTCGGCAAGCCCAACAGCAGCTCTCGCAGGTCGTCGGCCACCTCGTCGGCTCGTGACGAGAGATCTCGCTCGTCATCACCGAGCCGGCGACTCTCGGCCATCAGCGCCTCGGCCTCGTCGGCCTTCCCCTGTCGCCGGAGATCGCCCACCCGACGGGAGAGGTCCTTGATCCGGGCACGCATCTCGTCGAGCTGCTCGGCCAAATCGCGTCGCTGCTCGTCGAGCGCGAGCACGCGATTGAGGTCATCGATGCCGGCCCCTTTGCGAAGCAGGCCGCCCTGTACTGCGGCAAGGTCGGTACGCAGTCGTTTCACATCGAGCATGTCGTGACGGTAGCCGCCGGGTGGCACCCGATCGTGCTTCAGCTCGACGCTGCACTCGACATCGACGCCTGCAGTCGTTCGGTTCGACCCCTGTATCGTGCTTGCATGCCGGCCATCTCCGTGGAGGACCTCTCGGTCCACTACCGTCGCGACCGCGACACGGTCAAGGCGGTCGACGGCGTGACCTTTGACGTCGAGCCCGGCGAGGTGCTCGTGCTTCTCGGCCCGAACGGCGCCGGCAAGACGTCAACCGTCGAGACCCTCGAGGGCTATCGCAACGCGACGTCCGGCCGTGTTCGGGTCCTCGATCTCGACCCGATCGAAGACCACGGGCCCCTCATGATGCACGTCGGCATCATGTTGCAGCAGGGAGGCATTCACCCGGGAATGCGCGTCATCGAGGCCTTGCGTCTGTACGCCGCCTTCTATCCCGACCCGATCGCGCCCGGGTTTCTCCTCCAACGCATGGGCCTGGGCGACCGTGCCCGCTCCACCTGGCGCCAACTGTCCGGCGGTGAGCAACAGCGGCTCTCCTTGGCATTGGCGCTGATCGGCAAACCCAGGGTCGTATTTCTCGACGAGCCCACGTCGGGCCTGGACGTGTCGGGACGTCAGATCGTGCGGGACGTGATTCGGACGCTCCGGGACGATGGAGTCGCCGTGCTCCTGACCACCCACGAGCTCGGCGAAGCGCAGCGCCTTGCCGACCGAGTCGTCATCATCGATCACGGACGGATGGTCGCGGCAGGAACCCTCGCTGAATTGATGCATACCGGCGAGGACCATGGGATCCACTTCGGCGCACCGGCCAAGCTCGACGTCGGTGCGCTCACCGAGCGGATGGGTGCGCCCGTCATCGAGGTGAGCCCTGGTGAATACCGACTCGACAGCCCCCCAACCCCGGTCGTCATCGCCGATCTCACTGCGTGGCTGTCGGAGCAGAACCTCCCTCTCGCCGACCTCCGCGCCGGTCGACACTCCCTGGAGGACGTCTTCCTCCGCCTGACCGGTCGGCAGGAGCAAGGGGAGTCCCACCCGTGAACCGCCGAGCCGTGTTGGCCCAGACCCGTGCCGAGCTCATCTTGATGTCGCGCCAGGGCGAGGTGCTGCTGCTCACGATGGCGATCCCCGTCATCCTTCTGGTCTTCTTCTCCCAAGTGGACCTCCTTCCGAGAGCGGCGACGGCTCGTGAACCGGTGGACGCCCTTGCCCCCGGCATCCTGGCCCTGGCCATCATGTCCTCCTCGATGGTGAGTCTGGCCATAGGAACCGGCTTCGAACGTCAGTACGGGGTCCTCAAGCGTCTTGGCGCCTCCCCTCTCGGACGCCCGGCACTGCTACTGGCCAAGACCTCGGTGATCGTGACCGTGGAGGTTGTCCAGATCATCGTCCTGAGCCTTGTGGCAGTCGCGTTGGGGTGGCACCCGGTCGGCAACCCATTACTCGCCCTTGGTGCCATGTTGTTGGCGTCGGTTGCCTTCGCCGGCATCGGCCTCTTCCTCGCCGGCACCCTCAGTGGCCTCATGACCCTGGCGGCGGCCAATGGGCTCTACCTCATCCTGCTGCTCATCGGAGGCATGGTCTTCCCCGTCGACCGGCTTCCGGCAGCGCTGGAATCCCTGGCTGAGCTCTTGCCGGCAGCCGCCCTCGCCGAGGCTGTCACCCGCGCCCTCGATGGGAGCGGGACTGCACCACAACCATGGATCGTGCTCGCCGTGTGGGCGACTGCCGCTCCGGCTCTTGCTACTCGGTTCTTTCGCTGGGATTGACCGACTCGATTCAGGCCGGCTCTCGCTCAACCTGATCCCACGTCAGGACACTGCCATCAGAGTCGGTGCGAACCGGGGCACGACGGTCCAACGCCATCCCCGAGGCTCGATCATCCTCACCGGATTGAGCCGCAAACTTGGCAAACAGCGTAAAGATCACGATCCACAGATAGGTCCCGCCGACGAGTTTCATGATCATCCCGGCAAACTGCTGGTCGTTGATCACCGATATCCCCCAGACCCGCACCGGGACGTCGTAGGAGCGGTACACGACTCCCTCGGCAAAGGTGAGCCAACCCGCAGGCACGGTTGGGACGATCGACTGGATGAAGAGATAGATCATCTGCACGGGCAGGGAGAAACGGAGCTCGGGAAGTGGGCCGGCAACAGGGAGCCACATCAGCAGCGCCGATGCAACCACCAGGACGTGGATGCCGTAGTGGAGAAGACCGTTGCCGGCGGCGCTGTTGACGATCGCCGGCCAATGGCTCAGCACCACAACCGCATTGAACACAAAAGTCGCCGGAACGGGCCGCGCGAGTACCCTCAGCACGCGGTAGAACCTGCCGGCGCCGATCACCATGCGGGCCAGCCAGGTGGGAGTTGCCAGAAGCATCATTGGTGGAATCACCAGGGACAACAGCAGATGTTGGCTCATGTGCACGCTGTAGAGGTACTCCTCTGCGAGGTCGTGCACCGGCCAGTCGATGGCGACCCACAGCAGGACCATGCCGCCGGAGAACCAGGCGATCTGTGAGCGGCTTACAACCGATTCACCCGGTCGCGTCGCCGTTGGCCCGATGACACGCATGGCATAGATGTAGAGCCCACTGAGCGCGACAACCAACAACCAGATCTCCGGGTGCGGCTGCCAGCGCCAGGGGTCGGAATTGGCCGCCTGCGAGGCCGCGAGCATGAGATCAGGCAAAGAACTCGAACGTGGACAGCACCGCGGCGTAGACCCCGGCGGCAAGCACCAGACCGGCCAACAAGACGAGACTGAAGAGCTTGATGTCGAAACGCAGGTGCATGAACCACGAGACGACGATGTAGAACTTCAGCGCCATCATGACCAGGAGCGACGGGATCAGCAGGCTCCCGAGCGAGTCCTCGACGTAGAAGGCCGCGACTTCCAGCGCCGTGATGACACCCAGGATGAGGGCGATCTGGATGTACTTCGCATCGCTGGGGTGCTCATGGGCAGCTTCGTGGATGTCATGGCCCTGATGGTGTTCAAGCGTTGCGCTCATGGCTCCCCTAGTTGATGAGGTAGACGATGGTGAAGATGAGGATCCACACGACATCCACGAAGTGCCAGTACAAACCGACGATCTCGACCGTCTCCGCCCGCTCGGTGGGAAGCTTGCCACGCAAGGACATCACATAGAGGCTGATCAGCATCAGCACACCGATGGTGACGTGCACGCCGTGGAAACCGGTCAGGGTATAGAAGGCCGAGCTCTGCAGGTTGGTCGTGTAGCCCAGACCCTCCTTGTAGAAGGTGGTGAACTCGTAGACCTGACCGGCAACGAAAGTTGCCCCGAGGAGGCCCGTCGTCAGGATCCAGGTACGTGCCCGGTGGTGGTCACCGCGTTGGATGCCGGCAAGCGCCAGCACCATCGTGAGCGAGCTCATGAGCAGCACGAACGAGCTCACCGACGTGAAGGGGATGTCGTACAAATCCTCGAGAGCCGGTCCGACCTTCACCGGACGATCGCGGTAGAGCAGGAACGTGGAGATGAAGGCCCCGAAGAGCAGACACTCGGAACCGAGGAACAGCCACATGGCCATCTTCTCGTTCGAGACACCGGTACTGGTCCGATGGCCCTCGGTATGGTCGACGGACGCTTCTGCCGGTACGACGTCGGTCATGCTCATGCCCGTTCCTCCGAGGCCCCCACAAGTGCTGCAACCGGCTCTGCATCGGGTCCACTGTGCCCGCCGTCACCGTCGTGCAGGCCGCCATGCCCCGTGTCGGGATCAACCGACGGCTCGAGCGCCCAGCCATAGACACCCGCCAAGAGAAGCAGCCCGCCCAGGGCCGACAGCCACAGGGTGAAGATGAGGCCGTAGGCGATGAGCGGAAGGCCCAAGGCCACCACCAGCGGCCAGTACGACGGGGAGGGAAGGTGGATGCTTGCCGGATCGACACCCGACGGCTTCCCCTCCACCGAGCTGAGCCAAGGGAAGCTCTCCGGATCACGGCGAACAAGCCGGCCCTGATCGTCCTCGTTGTACTTCTGATGCCACCAGTAGTCCTGCCCGGTGACCACGGGCTCGATGTCGAAGTTGTGCGCAGGTGTCGGTGACGCGATCGACCATTCCATGGAACGGCCGTCCCACGGATCAGGATCAGTCGTGACGTTCTTCAAGCTCTTGACCACGTTGAAGATGAAGACCAGATACGAAACGGCGATCGTGAACGCCCCGATGGTCGAGATCAGGTTCATCACGTCCCAACCCATGCCCTCCGGGTACGTCGCCGAGCGGCGGATCATCCCCTGGAGACCAAGGATGTGCATCGGCCCGAAGGCGAGGGTCGTCCCGATCATCATCAGCAGGAAGTGCCACTTGCCGATGCCCTCCGAGAGCTTTCGCCCGAACACCTTTGGCCACCAGAAGTACAGGCCGCCGAAGATGCCGAACATCGAGCCTCCGAAGAGCACGTAGTGGAAGTGAGCCACGATGTAGTAGGTGTCGGTCTGTTGGGTGTCCGCCGGCGAGACAGCGTGGGTGACGCCGGAAAGGCCGCCGATGGTGAACTGCGAGACCAGCCCGATGGCGAACAACATGGGGACCGTGTAGGTGAGCTTTCCGCCCCAGATGGTCGCCACCCAGTTGAAGATCTTCACACCGGTCGGCACCGCGATGAACATGGTGGATAGGGAGAATGCCGCAACCGTGACCGGCCCCACACCGGACACGAACATGTGGTGCACCCAGACACCCCAGCCCATGAACCCGATTGCCACCCCGGACGCCACCATGAAGGAGTAGCCGAACAGGGGCTTGCGGGCGAACACCGGGATGATCTCGGAGATGATGCCGAAGGCCGGGAGGATCAGGATGTAGACCTCCGGGTGTCCGAAGATCCAGAAGAGGTGCTGCCAGAGCAGTGGGTCCGCACCCGCCTCGACGTTGAAGAAGTTGGCATCGAAGGTGCGGTCGAAGAGCAGCAGGAACAATGCGGCGGTGATCACGGGAATGGCGAAGAGCAACAGGAACTGTGCAACCAGCGACATCCACACGAACATGGGCATTCGCATGAGGGTCATGCCGGGCGCACGCATGTTGAGACAGGTAACGATCAGGTTGATCGCGCCCAGCAGCGACGCGATGCCGGTGATCTGCAACCCCAGGCCCCAGAAATCCATGCCGGCGCCCGGAGAGTAGACCGGGCCCGTGTTCGGCAGGTAGGCGAACCAGCCCCCGTCAGGGGCCCCACCGAAGAGAAAGCTGGAGTAGAGAAACAGTCCACCGACGATGAATATCCAGAAGCTGAGCGCATTGAGCCGTGGAAAGGCGACGTCGCGCGCGCCGATCATGATGGGGATGAGGTAGTTGGCGAATGCGGCGAGCATCGGCATGATCACCAGGAACACCATCGTGGTCGCGTGCATCGTGAACACCTGGTTGTACTGCTCGGGAGTGAGGACCTGCCCCTCCGGCTGGGCGAGCTGTGCACGAATGAGCAAAGCCTCGAGCCCGCCGACGGCAAAGAACACAAGGGCGGAACCCCCGTACAGGATCCCGATCTTCTTGTGATCGACCGTCGTCAACCATGAACGCCAGCCGGTGTTGGTCGTCGGTCGTCGAAAGACACCCAGGAACGGGGCGGGAGCTTCGCTGTCCCGTACATCGAGCGCTGGTTCCAGATGAGTAAGAGCCATGATCGCAGTCTTTCCGTCAGTCCAACGTCTCGAGGTAGGCAACGAGCTTGTCGATGTCACCCTCGGAGAGTTTGGGGATCACCATCAGAGAACCGGCTTTGCGCTGGGGGTCACGCAACCAGGCCTTGAGCTCGTTGCGGTCGTTCAGATCATAAAGGCAGCCGGCGAAACAGTCGCGACTGAACAGGTGGGTGAGATTCGGGGCCGAAGGCGACGTGGCCTGAACCTGGTTGTAGACGCCGTCGACCTTGTGGCACATGGCGCACTGCTGACCGAAGAGCGCGTATCCCTCCGCTGCCGGGCCGGATGTCGGCGTCGTTGCGTCAGGCATCTGACCCGCCAGCCAGTCTTTCCATCCCGCTGCGTCATGGGCGACGACCTTGAGGCGCATGTTGGCATGCGACACGCCGCAGAACTCCGCGCACTGACCCGAGTAGACGCCCGGCTCGTCCGCCTCGATCATCCACGTATGCGTCCGACCTGGCACGACATCTCGCTTGCCGTTCAGTCGGGGAGCCCAGAAGGAATGGATGACATCGGTCGAGGTGAGCGTGAGCAACACCCGCCGGCCTGCGGGGACGTGCAACTCGTTCGCGGTCACGATGGGCTTCTCCCCATCGAGGCCGAAGCCTGCCTGGTTGGGAAACTCTTCCGACACCTGTGGGTACTCGTAGGCCCACCAGTACTTCTGCCCTACCACCTTCACCTGGAGGGCATCGGCCGGCTTCTCGTTGAGATCGAAGATCACGGGCAAGGTCAGCACCCCGACCACGGCGAGCACCAGCGCGGGCAACGCCGTCCAGCCCAGCTCCAAAATGGTGTTGCCGTGAAGTTGCCGCGGCAACTCGTCGTCACCGGGCCGACGCCGAAACCTGACGACGGCGACGATGAGGATGCCCTGCACGAGAAAGAAGACGGCGGCGGCGATCCAGAACACCGGGACGAACAGGTTGTCGATGCTGCGGGCCAGCGGCCCGGCCGGATCGAGCGTGTCCTGCGGAGCGTCACTCGCGCAAGCGGACAGTCCCAACGTCAAAGCCGCCATCAGGCTCGGCGGCGAAAAGGCGGCACGGCGAACACGGCCGAGCTTCATGGCTGGACTCCTGACCTTCATGGGTGTGTGTCCTCAGGTGCCTCGTCGCCAACCGGCTGGGTCCCCGTAGGTCCGTCGCTGTGGGACTCGGTGCCGTGCTTCTCGATCTCACGTTCACCGATCACCGCGCTGGTGATCCCGCCGGCGATGAGACCCACGGCCGAGACCACGAGGAGGGCACTCAGCAACGCTGAGCTGATTCGGGGTCGAGCGGCCACCACGAAGGCGACCAGGAGAATCACCGAGGCGATCACGATGGCGATGACGGTCGACCCGGTCTTCGACAGTGCCAGGAGCACCCGGGACAGCGACAGGACGACAAGGGCGATCGTCGCGGCCGCGAGCACCGGGAACTCCACGGGCTGCATGAGGCGATTGCGGAGTTCCCGGTTGTGATCGGCGTCGGCCGTGGACCGTTCTGCCCAACCCTGCACCATCCACTCCACGAGGACCACCGCCATGATGCCCATACCCACGTACAGCAGCGCATTGCCACCGGCGAGACCCACCAGCGAGACCGCTACTCCGACCGCACCGAGCGCCGGCCAAGGCGCCGGCCCCGCAGAGCGCCGTGGTGTCACCCCGACCGTGACCGAGCGCCCACCGGGCGTCTGAAGGTTTCCGTCCCGCAGGCCGGCGCACGTGGCACCGACCACAAACGAGGCAATCGTCGCGGCCGACAGAACAACCGAACCGAACTCCTCGCCACCGCTGCCCACGAAATACGTCACCGCGGCAACGAGCGTGAAGAAGGTGAGGCCGAACCAGAACTTTGCGCCGGTCGTGATCACTTGGGTGCCCCTTCGAGGAACCAGAGCGAGAAATAGACGAGGAAACCCGCACCCACGGCGAAATGCCAGAAGGCTGCAGCCGATGCCACGAACTCGCTGTTCTGTGACGAGAACTGCCCACCAAGGGACCTGAATCCCATCACCAAGAAGACCGCTATCGCCGCGATCACGACGAGCAGATGGCTCACGGTGATGGCGTACACCAGCGCTGCATAGGTGCCCGAGCCCGCAACAAGCCCGAGCTCTCGCCAACAGAAGGTCAACCCGTTGATGAAGGCGAAGGCCAGGAAGAGCGTGGTTCCCAATGCCCAGTAGAGATTCAGACGGTCGTTCTGCTTGATCGCCGTTACCGCCCATTGGGCCGTCACCGCCGACATGAACAGGGCCAGGTAGGTGGTGGCCAAGGCGACGTTCGGCAAGGCAAGTCCCTCAGGCAGCCATGCCTCGCCCGCTGCCTGAGCAGCACCGCGTTGGCCGAAGTAACTCGCCAAGAGTCCCCCGAAGAGCATCACCCCCGCGGCGATGGCGAGCATCGACCCGGTCATGGCAATGCCGCCCCGACGCGGTAGCGCCGAGGTGGAATCGGATGGTTTGGTCATGGTCGCAGCCATCAGAGGAGAGCCTCCGAGCCATCGGAACGGCGGTCGAGAACAGGGGTGGGTGAGGCGACGAGCCCGACCGGCTCATCGAAGTTGGCCGGAGGTGGCGGCGACGCCGTCGACCATTCCAAGGTGAAGCCGTCCCACGGATCATCGACCACGGGGTTGGACTTCCTACGGGCAAAGGCGCTCACCAGCGCGGCGATGGTGAGCACAACCGCAAGCAGCATCAAGGCGCCGCCTGCCGAGGAGACGGCGTTCATCGCTTCGACCGAAGAGCCCGACGGGATGTCGATCGCACCGATCGCCTGATCCTCGACCAGTCCGTTCACCAGGTCGGGAACCGCCAACGCCGAAGCCCCCGCAAAAGCGAGGAGGAAGACCAGCTTGCCGGCGACGTCGTTGAGCGTGATGCCCCAGATCTTCGGCGCCCAGAACCAGAGGGCGGCGAATGCAGCCAACAGGCCGGCGCCCTCCAGGATGAGATGTGCCTGACCGACACCCCACACGGTGCCTCGCAGGTCGAGGGCGTCGATGACCGATGCCGCACCGGCGGCGGCCCCGATGAGGAACAACACGAGCGACCCCAGGGCCAACAGCATCGGCGCCTTGACCGTGAACCTGCCCCTGCGCATCGAGTCGCCGACGAGACCCAGCAGGCCGAGGATGGGCAGCACGCCGGCGAGGCCCATACCGACGAACAACGCGTCGTCGAAGATGGGGCCGACCTGGGCGTAGGCGCCGAAGCCGAGCACGCCCGCAAGGCCGATGAGGACCAGTGACGCGCCTCGGGGAACGAGACGGGACCCGGCAAGCACCGGAACGATCTCGAGCGCGACACCGAGGGCCGGAATGGCCGACACGTAGACCTGAGGAACCGCCCAGAACCAACCGATACCGGTCGTGGCCTCGAGCGACCCCCCGAAGTGGTGCGTCACGTACAACTCCACCAGATGCGCGATCAGAACCGGGGTTGCGAGCAGGGTCAGCCCACCACCCACGAGGAAGGACCAGGAGAACAAGGGCGTGCGCATCAGCGTCATGCCGGGAGCACGCATGGCGATGACGGTGGCCAGGATGGCGACGATTGCTGCGCACAACGCAACGTTGAGGAAGATCAGACTGAGCAGGTAGAGGTCGATGCCGGTCTTGCTGCCGCCCGCAAGGCCACCGTCGGCGATGTAGGAAGCCAGGAGCAGTCCTCCCGAAACGACGTATCCCCAGTAGGCAAAGCTTGCGCCCCGAGGGAACGAGATCTCGGTCGCCCCAACCTGCAGCGGGACCAGGTAGGTGGCCAACCCGATGAAGAAGGGAACCAGGAAGAGGAAGACCGCAACCTCGCCGTGCAGGCTGTACACCTGTTGGAAGGCACCGAGGTCGATGATGTCCATACCGCTCTCGATGCGCTCGCCGGCAAGCATCGAGCCCAGGACACCGCCGACGACCAGAAACGCCAAGGACGTGACCACCCAGAGCCGACCGATGACCTTGTGATCGGTGGAGGTCAGCCAACCGGCCAGACCGGCGGGCGTATCGATGGGAGAATCGTCCACACTCACCGGCGCAGCGATCTCGGTGTCAGGTCTTGTCTCGGTCATCGACATGAATCAGCACGAACCTCGGAATCGTCGCACGACGCCCTGTGACGCCCTGCTCTGGCCTGGGTGACGGCCGATCGCGGCCGGACCGGACTCTACACACCATGAGTGGCGGGGGGAGAAATCCCCCCGCTCCGACCTTGCCTGCGACCTCACCTCACGCTCCCGACCGCAGAACCTGGTCCAGCGCCATCGCCCCGAACAACAAGCTGATGTAGGTGATCGAATAGGTGAACATCGACATCGCGACCCCAGCGGTGGGGTTGCGCAACAGGCGCACGGCGTACCAGACGAAGATGCCGCCGAGCACCATCGCTGCGCTCACGTAAAGCCATCCCATGTCTGCGACCGGGGCGAACACCAGGGTCAAGGCCCAGAGGAAGAGGGTGTAGCCGAGCATCCGTACCGCCGTGGCTCGGAGGCTGACCACCGCGGGCAGCATCGGCACCCCCGCCGCCGCATAGTCGTCCTTGTACCGAACGGCAAGTGCCCAGAAGTGGGGCGGGGTCCAGTAGAAGATGATGGCGAAAAGGACCAGTGGTGCCCAGCCCAGGGAGTTCTCCACCGCAGCCCAACCCACCAACACCGGCACCGCCCCCGCCGCGCCCCCGATGACGATGTTCGAGGTGGAACTCCGCTTCAACCACATCGTGTAGATGAAGACGTAGAACAGGGTCGCCGAGACCGCCAGAACAGCGCTGAGGAGATTGACCAGCGCCCACAGGGATGCGAACGCCGCCACTTCGAGCCCGATCGCGAAGACGAGCGCGTGCTGAGGAGCGACCGCTCCGGTCACAAGAGGACGGTTCCGGGTCCGCTCCATGATCGCGTCGATGTCGCGATCGACGTACATGTTGATCGCGTTGGCCCCACCGGCGGCCAACGTGCCGCCCAACAATGTTGCAAGCACCAGCCACCCTGACGGAAAGCCTCTCGCTGCGACGACCATGGTTGGGACCGTGGTGATCAGAAGCAACTCGATGATGCGGGGCTTCGTCAGCGCCACGTAGGCGCCGACCACCGAAACAAGCCGGGTGCGCAAGGACACGGGCAGGGTCGCGGGATGCAGCACACTGCGAGGTTAGGGGAGCGGCGGGCACCGCCCAAGTCGAAGACCGCGGCGACCGCATTTACCATGTGGCGGTGGCTCCCATCAGCGTTTCCCCCACGACGTATCGCCACATCACCCGAGTTGCGCTCATCGCCCTGGTCTTCATCGTCGTCTCGGGAGGAGCAGTACGCCTCACCGGCTCCGGTCTCGGTTGCACCGATTGGCCGAACTGCTCGCCCGGCAGCCTGACCCCGGTCAGCGCAGGCGATCTCCATGCCATGGTGGAGTTCGTCAACCGACTGGTGACCGGCCTGGTGTCCGTGGCGGTCATCGTGGCCGTGCTCGGCTCGCTGAGACGCTCACCTCGGCGACGTGATCTGACCGTGCTGTCACTGGGCCTGGTGGCCGGCGTGATCGGCCAGATCGTGCTCGGCGGCATCACGGTGCTCGTGGAGCTGAGCCCTCCCTTTGTGATGGGCCATTTCCTCCTCTCCATGGTGCTCATCGGCAATGCGATGGTGTTGGTCCACCGTGCCGAGGAGGACGAAGGCCCTCGAGTGCCCGTGGTCGATGCCGTCACCACCATGCTGGGAAGGCTGGTTCTGGTCGCTGCCACGCTGGTGTTGTTCACCGGAACGGTGGTCACCGCTGCCGGCCCCCATGCCGGCGACGCCGACGTCGATCGTCTGAACCTGGACATCACCGAGGCTGCCCGGATCCACGGGGGCAGCGTCATCATGCTGGTGGCGATCACGCTGGTGTTGATGCGGCACCTCAGGCGCTCGGGCGCACCCCCGTCGGCGAACCGCGCGGGTGAGTTGCTGCTCATCGTTCTGGTCGCCCAGGCCGGGATCGGCTACACGCAGTACTTCAACGGCGTTCCGGCACTGCTGGTCGGCTTCCACCTCCTGGGAGCGTCACTCGTGTGGCTGGCCTCTCTGCACCTCACGCTGAAGTTCTCGCGACCGGCGATCAAACCCGGGACAAGGGTTCCCCCTCTCACCCCCGCCGTCAGGGGCTCTAACATGCAGTCATGACACCGCTGTCGATGTCGCTCGCTCCGGTCGAGGTCGACGAGCCGACATCGGATGAGTCCGTTGCCGCCGACACGCCCTGGATCGTCCTCGTCTGGAACGACCCGATCAACCTGATGTCGTACGTGACCTTCGTGCTGCAGAAGCTGTTCGGCTACAGCAGGGAGAAGGCGACCGCCATGATGCTTGACGTCCACGAAAAAGGTCGGGCGGTGGTGGCGAACGGCACACGCGAGAAGTGTGAGCTCGACGTGTTCCGCCTCCACGAGCATGGTCTTTGGGCGACCATGCAGCACGACTGATGACACGACACCTCGCATGAGCCGGGGCCCCGTGCGCCGAACCCGCCAGGGCGACTTCGAGCTCAAGCTTTCGGAGCCCGAGCGTCGCCTCCTCGGTGACCTCGTGGAACAACTCGACGCCGCGTTGGCCGACGAGCAGAGGCCGAGCGACAACCCCGTCCTGCGGCGACTTTTCCCGGTTGCCCACCCCGATGACCCCGATCTCGAGGCCTCGTACCAGGTGCTGGTCGGCAACGACCTGGTCGCTCTTCGTCGCGAGAAGCTTCGTACGGTGCGCGACACCCTCGAAGCGGGACGAATCGACGAACAGGCTCTGTCGGCCTGGATGAACGTGGTCAACGATCTCCGGCTGATCCTCGGAACCCACCTCGATGTCAGCGAGGACGACGACCCGAACCTGCTCGATCCGAACCACCCGCAAGCGGACACCTACGCCGTCTACGGCTATCTCGGCTACCTGCTCGACTCGATGATCGAGTCGCTCGCATGAATGGCCGGCCGATGGCCCCGCCACGGGGTGGAGTGTTCCTCTCGGAGTAGCGGATTGCGCCACGTGAGCTGCTAACGTCATCGGGGCCCGAAACGGATACCGAGCCCCCATCGTCTAGCGGCCTAGGACACCGCCCTTTCACGGCGGCAGCACGGGTTCGAATCCCGTTGGGGGTGCGCAAGAGCGGCGCAGACATAAGCGCTCACCCTGGTCCCGTAGTGCAGTCTGGAGTGCACGCCGCCCTGTCAAGGCGGAGGTCGCGGGTTCAAATCCCGTCGGGACCGCTGGGGAGGTCCTCTGACGTCCCCGCATGCAAGGTCGGGTAGCTCAGTTGGCAGAGCGCGCGCCTGAAAAGCGTGAGGTCACCGGATCGACGCCGGTCCCGACCACCAAATCCGCATTTCCGCGCTCGTGATTCGAGCCGAGCGGCGATGGCCTCCGCGGCACTCGATCGACCGTTGGTCGTCAGGCGACACCGAGCACGGCCGGTAGCTCGTCGTGATGAGCGATGACGTGATGGCCCTCGGGCTCGGGTTGGGTGGCATCGTCGCTGACCCCGGTGTAACGGACGGCGACCATGCCCATGGCCCGGGCGCCCGCGACATCGGTACGGCGAATGTCGCCGACATGGGCTGTCCTTTTGGGGTCCGGGTTGCCGAGGCCCGAAAGCGCATGATCGAAGATCGCCGACGACGGCTTGTAGTGGCCGACCTCGTCGGAAAACGACCAGTGATCGAAGTGCTCGAGCACGCCGTGCCTGCGGAGATGGCCCCGGAGGATGATCGACGGGGTGAAGCCGACGTCGCAGACGATGCCGAGCGCGATCCCGGCCTCCCTCAGCGTCGCCAGACAATCCACGATGCCCTCCGTAAGGCGGAGATCCGCCGATTCACCCGACACCTCGAAGACCTCGATCAACTCCCGGCGTACCGATGGCTCCAGATCGAGATCCAGCTCGGCGAGGATGTGGGCCGCCGCAGCCGGTGCCAGGAACTGCTCGTCCGCCTTCCAGGACTCGACATAGCGCAGCCAGGCCCCTGCGTACGCCGCCTCCAACGCCTCCTGGTCGACGACGACTCCCGCCCCTGCCAGCAGATCGGTCCACACGCCGATGCGATGTTTCCGGAGGTCGACCCCATCCTCGAAGATGAGGGTGTTCCAATAGTCGAACGTGACCGCCTGAAAGCTCAAGAGCGTGCTTTGCCCCGACGCACCACGTCATCGGCGACGGCCGCGTCGGCCACGCCGGAAGCCACCAACTCGACCACCCGCTTGTTGAAGACACTCGGCACGACGTAGCCCGCCGAGAGCTCGTCCTCGGGAACGGCACTGGCGATGGCCTTCGCGGCGGCGAGCTTCATGCCCTCGGTGATTCGGTAGGCCCCGACGTCGAGCGCGCCTCGGAAGATCCCGGGGAAGCACAACACGTTGTTGATCTGGTTGGGGTAGTCGCTGCGTCCGGTCGCGATGACCGAGACCAGTCCCTCGGCCTCTTCGGGGGTGATCTCCGGGTCAGGATTCGCGAGCGCGAAGACGATCGGGTCCTTGTGCATGACCCGCAGGTCGTCTCGCACCAGGAGGCCGGGGCCGCTCACACCGACGAAGACATCCGCACCGGGGAGCACCTCGTGCAGCGCGCCTCGACGCATCTCGGGGTTGGTTCGTTCCGCAAACCACTGCTTGGCCGCGTTGAGATCGCTGCGCCCCTCGTAGACCGCACCCTTGCGATCGACGCCGATCACGTTGGGCACACCTGCCTGCAACAGGATCTTGGCTATGGCAACGCCGGCCGCACCGACGCCGGCAATGACGACCTTGAGGTCCTCCATCTTCTTGTCGACCACCAGCAGGCTGTTCCAGAGCGCGGCGAGCACCACCACCGCGGTTCCGTGCTGATCGTCGTGAAACACCGGAATGCCGAGCGTCGCCTGCAGCTGCTCCTCGACCTCGAAGCAACGCGGCGCTGCGACATCCTCGAGGTTGATCCCGCCGAAGACAGGCTCGAGGCGTTGCACCGCCTCGATCAGCTGTGCAGCGCCCCGGTCGACGCCGTTCTCATCCGGGCGATCGACCTTCAGGCAGATGGGAAAGGCGTCGATGCCGGCGAACTCCTTGAACAGTTGCGCCTTGCCCTCCATCACCGGCAGGGATGCCTCCGGACCAAGGTCGCCGAGTCCGAGCACTGCAGTACCGTCGGTGACGATGGCGACCGAGTTCTTCTTGATCGTCAGTTCGTGCACCCGGTCGGGTTCGGCGGCGATCGCGTTGCACACGCGGGCCACGCCCGGCGTGTACGCCATCGAGAGATCGTCACGGTTCTCGAGACGGATCTTGGATCGGACCTCGATCTTGCCTCCCCGGTGCAGCAGGAAGGTGCGGTCACGGACGTCACGGACCGTCACCCCGTCCAGCGCCTGGAGGGCCTTGCGGATCTCCTCGACATGGTCGTCGTTGCGGGCATCAACGCTCACGTCCTGGACGATGCGGTTTCCGGTTCCGTCGACGATGTCGAGCGCAACGATGTTGCCGCCGGCCTCGCCGATGGCGGTTGCAAGACGGCCCAGCGTGCCGGGGCGATGATCCACCTCGACACGGATACAAACGGAATATGCAGCGCTAGGTGATGCCATTGCCCCTTGACGTTATCGGCCTCCGAGGGTCATGCCCAAGATGGTCGTCGCCCGGGAGTCAGGAATGCGACTCCATGGCCATTGCCTCGACGCAACGAGCGACTTCCGAGGCCCGGAACCTGCGGTGCCCGCCGAGCGTGCGGACTGCGGTGAGCTGGCCCTTGCGGGACCACCTGGTGACGGTCTTCGGGTTGACCCGAAACATCGCGGCCACCTCCGCCGGGGTCAGCAGCGGGTCTTCGTTCTGCGGCTGGAAAGCCATCGGTCCATCTCCTGGGTGTAGTGCGTCTCGAGTGCGACGAATGCGGTGATGTTGGTGTGTCCGAACACGGCGTTCGTGCCCGAATGCCTCAAAGGTACCGATGGGACCATTTCAAGGGAATGGCCCATTCGGATCATCTCCTTTCCTGGACCCGGGCCGGTCATGGCCGGGTGAGCACGCACCGCGATCCGGTGTGGCTCACCGACATCCTTGGGGACCTTCACTAGCATGGACACGAACCCACCCATCCCCAGCTGTTCTCAACCCGGACCATGGACGGGCCGATCATCGAAGAGCACCGCAGGGCAGGGAAAGGAAGGCACCGATGAACGAACCAGGGGCCGCCGTCAGCGACCATCTCCCCCGCGTCACGCCCGTTGGACCGCTTCCCGACCGGACCGCTCTCCACCTCGAGGACCGCCACCACGAGTTGGGGCTGAGTGACGACGACGTCGTGGCCATCTACCGACTCATGTTGTTGACGCGTCGACTCGACGAGCGGATCTGGAGCCTGAATCGCATGGGGAAGGCGCCTTTTGCCATTTCGGCACAAGGTCACGAAGGCGCGCAGGTCGCGTCCGCGTGGGCACTCCGTCACGCCGGCCCGCATCGTCCCCTCGAGGACGCCGACCTCGCCGACCCGGCGCTGCTGGACGAGACGACGGACTGGGTGCTGCCGTACTACCGGGACCTCGGTGTCGTGCTCACGCTGGGCATGACTCCCGAAGAGGTGCTCTTCAGTGTGTTGAGCAAGGGGGAGGACCCCAACTCGGGCGGTCGGCAGATGCCGAACCACTGGGGATCCCGAAGGCTCGGCATCATCAGCGGCTCATCGCCGATCGCCACGCAACTTCCCCATGCTGCGGGGCTCGCGATGGCTGCCCGGCTGCGAGGGACCGACCAGGTCACGACGTGCTGGTTCGGCGACGGTGCTGCCTCGAAAGGCGACTTCCACGAGGGGCTGAACTTTGCCGGCATCCATCGGCTGCCCGTGGTGTTCATCTGCGAGAACAACGGCTATGCCATCTCGGTGCCCCTCGACGAGGAATCGGCCATCGACGACATCGCCCAGCACGCGCACTCCTACCGGATGCCGGGCATCATCGTCGACGGCAACGATGCGCTCGACGTGTACGCGGCAACGAGCGAAGCCGTCAATCGTGCCCGCCGAGGCGGAGGACCCAGCCTGATCGAATGCAAGACGTACCGGTTCCTGGGCCACACCTCCGACGACGATGACAGCCGTTATCGTTCGGCCGAGGAGGTCGAGCGGTGGCGGAGAAAAGATCCGGTAGCCCTGCTCCAGCAGTACCTCATCGAACAGCGCCTGTTGAGCGAGTCCACCGAGGCTCGCATGGAATCCGAGATTCAGGCCCGGGTACAACGAGCGCTCGAGACCGCAGACGCCGCCGAGGAGGCACCACCCCAAACGGCCTTCACCAAGGTCTTTGCCCGTCCGCTGCAGCCCCTGCACAACGCTCCGAACGTCGAGGCGACCACGCCGGCAGCAAGAAGGGCGCCGCGTCCGGAGCCCGATGGATCCGGCGAGAGCACAACCGAACGCAATGTGGTCGAGGCCGTTCGCCACACCCTTTCCCAGCTCATGACCCAGGACGAGCGCGTGGTCATCCTCGGCGAGGACGTCGGCGGAGCCGGCGGCGTCTTCCGTGCCACCGACGGGCTCCACAAGGCCTTCGGGGCCCGGTGTTTCGATACCCCACTCGCCGAGTCGTCGATCGTCGGTGTCGCCATCGGCCTGGCTCTCGCAGGGCTTCGGCCGGTCATGGAGATCCAGTTCGCCGACTTCATCCATTCCGCGTTCGACCAGATCGTCAGCGAAGCCGCCCGCATGTACTACCGGTCCAACGGTGACTTCAACGTTCCGCTCGTGATCAGGGCGCCATGGGGCGGCGGCATCCATGGAGCGCTCTATCACTCACAGTCCATCGAGGCCTTCTATGCACACGTGCCTGGCCTCAAGGTGGTCGCTCCGTCAACGCCTGCGGATGTGGCAGGCATGCTGCGGGAGGCCGTCCTCGACCCCGACCCGGTGCTCTTTCTCGAGCACAAGAAGACCTACCGACTCATCAAGGGACCTGTCCCCAACGACCTTGATTGGCGCGTACCGATCGGGGTCGCCGACATCGTCCGGCCCGGACACGACTGCTCGGTCATCACCTATGGACTCCATCGGCACCTGGCTGTCGAGGCAGCCGAGCAACTCGCGGGTGAGGGTTACTCGGTCGAGGTGATCGACCTGCGCACCATCTCGCCGATCGATCGGGAAACCGTCCTGGAATCTGCCTGTCGAACCGGCCGGGTCCTGATCGTCCACGAGGACAACATCAGCTTCGGCGTCGGAGCAGAGGTGGCCGCGACCATCGCCGAGGAGGCGTTCTACAACCTCGACGTTCCGGTCCGTCGGCTCGCGACGCCCGACGTCCCGGCGTTCCCCTACGCCTCGTCGCTCGAAGCCCAGCTGCTGATCGGAACAGCCGACATCGTGACGGCCCTCCGTTCCCTCCTCGGCGAATAGACCGCTCCGGGTTCTGAGCCGGCGCCCGGGTCACGCAGAGGTGGCGAAGGTTCGGCGCTGTCCGGTCAACACGATCCCCCCGCTACGGGCTCGGGCGACGGGTTCAGGGCTTCTCCGGCACGGACACCGGTTCGCGATCGGGCTCGGACGTCTCCGGCTGCGGTCGGGGTTCCGAGGCGTCGTTCGCGCCGGCCTCGGTGGAGGGTTCCGACCCCGGGGCCGCCTCAGGCCTTCCCGGGTGCGGTTGGCCGAACCCACGACCCGCAACGATGGCGAGCGCCGCACCCGTGAGACCTACCAGTCCACCGGCCGCAAGTGCCGGCAGGAACTGCCGCTCCCGAGCGCGGTCGCGTACCGGGTCGTGGCGGAAACGACCGAGCGCCGCGAACTGCTGGTCGCTCAGCACGTGGCGGCCGGGGCCGATCTCGTCGTCCAGGTTCAGGACCTGATCACCGACCTGCTCGATGAACAGCACAACGGCGTCGTCGCCGACGCGGGCTGTCACGCGCCAGACGGCGACCGGGTCCGACCCGGTGGGCGTGAAGGTGCTCGCCTCGACCTTGCCGTCGAACGTCGCTCCACGCACCCCACTTTCCTCCAACGCGCGTCGGGCAAATCGGGTCGCATCCGCCGCACTCATGGGCTGAGGATCGATGCCTGCCGCATAGATGCCCGCCGCGAAGCAGACGAGAATCGTCAGGGCGACGAGGAGCCTGGGTCCCATGGCCATCCGTTCAGCGACCGGGAGGATCGGGAAGCACCACGACTTCGCCGGATCCCCGAATCAACTTCCCGATCCTCCCGGCATCCTGGCCTGCATCGGCAAAAACGTCGATCGCCCGATCGGCATCGTCTGCCGCCACCACCACGACCATGCCCACGCCCATGTTGAACACCCTGGTCATCTCCTGGTCGGCCACGTCACCGAGCCGTTGGATCTCGCCGAAGATGCGTGGCACGGACCATGAGCCGCGATGAACCACGGCGTCCACCGTCTCGGACAGCACCCGAGCCAGGTTGGCCGGAATCCCTCCGCCGGTGATGTGGGCAACCGAGTGGACGCCGATGCCCGCACGAAGCGCGGCGAGGATGGCCGGGGCAAAGATCACGGAGGGTTCGAGCAACTCCTCACCCAGCGTACGGCCTGCCCCCGCCCAGGCAGGCCCATCCAGGGGAAGGCCTGCCACCTGGAGCAGCACCCGCCTGGCCAGGGAATACCCGTTCGAGCGCAGACCGGGCGAGGGAAGGCCGAGGAGCACATCGCCTGGCTCGACCATCCCCGAGCTCAGGATCTCGTCTCGCTCCACCACACCCACGGCGAAGCCGACAAGATCGAACTCGCCCGGCTTCATGGCACCCGGATGTTCGGCCATCTCCCCACCGATGAGCGCGCAACCGGCCCTGCGGCAACCCTCGGCGACTCCCGACACGAGGGCCGCGGCATGGTCGGGGTCGAGACTGCCAACCGAGAGGTAGTCGAGGAAGAACAGTGGCTCGGCACCCTGACACACCAGGTCGTCGACACACATGGCCACGAGATCGATGCCGATCGTGTCGAAGCGCCCCAGCGCCTGAGCCACCATGGCCTTGGTGCCCACACCATCGGTGGCGGACACGAGGACCGGCCGGCGATAACGACCGGGGGGAAGGCCGAACAACCCGCCGAAGCCCCCGATGTCGCCGATGACCTCCGGACGATAGGTCGATCGGACCATGTCCTTGATCCGAGAGACGGCCAGTTCACCGGCATCGATGCTGACTCCGGCGCCCTCGTAGCTCTCACCCAACGGGTGGAACTCCCAACGACTCACGTCGCGGTGGGGGCGACACGCCATCTCCATGCCCTTCGAGCACCCCCTTGTGCAGGGTGACCGGTACACCCACGGGGTATTCGCCGCTGAGACAGGCCGAACAGAACCCCGCCCCAACCGCTCCGGTCGCCTCCAGGAGGCGATCGAGCGTGAGATAGGCCAGGGAGTCAACACCGAGGTAGTCCCGGATCTCGTCGACCGTGAGGTTTGCCGCGATCAACTCGGAACGGTCCCCGGTGTCCATCCCGTAGTAGCAGGGCCAGCGGTAGGGGGGCGACATGATGCGGAGATGAACCTCGGCCGCGCCGGCTTCTCGCAACATGCGCACCAGTGCCCGCGACGTGGTTCCCCGAACGATCGAATCGTCGACAACCACGAGGCGCTTGCCCTCGATGTTCTCATGCAACGGATTCAGCTTCATGCGCACCCCGAGGTTGCGCAGCTCCTGGTTCGGGGCGATGAAGGTGCGCCCGATGTAGCGGTTCTTGACGAGTCCATCGCCGTACGGGATGCCCGATGCCCGGGCAAAGCCCTGGGCCGCCGGGATACCCGACTCCGGTACCGGCATGACCATCGCGTCGCTCTGCGCCCCCGCCGGCCCACCTGTGGTTCCCGGTTCCGCTCCTGGCTGACGCGGGGGCGGCAGCGGGGCCTGCACCGCGAGTTGTTCGCCCATGCGTTGACGGGCGAGATGCACGTTCTGGTTGTACAGCCGGCTGTCGGGACGCGAGAAGTACACGAACTCGAACAGGCACAAGGTGGGCTGAATCTTTTCGGGACTGAACGGACGCAGGGACCGATACCCGTTTGCGTCGATGACCACCATCTCACCGGGCTCGATCTCCCGCACGAAGTGGGCGCCGACGACATCGAGTGCGGGGGTCTCCGAGGCAAGCACCCAACCACCGTCGAGCTTGCCCAGGCAAAGCGGCCGAAAGCCGTTCGGGTCTCTGACTCCGACCAGGTGGCCCTCGTCGATCAGCACGAACGAGAAGGCCCCCTCCAGGCGGGGGAGCACACGCATCAGCGCCTTCTCGAGGTCCCGTCCGTCACTGCGCTCGCCCCCATCGGCCTTCATCTCGGCAGCGAGCAACTCGGCAACCAGGTCGCTGTCGCTGGCAACGGTGCCCTCGAGCATGCCCGCCTCGTCCGCCAACGCCTGGGTGTTGACGAGGTTGCCGTTGTGACCCAGGGCAAACTGCGCGTCGCCGATGTCCCGATAGACGGGCTGGGCGTTGCGCCACGTGCTCGAACCGGTGGTGGAGTAGCGGGTGTGGCCGATGGCAAGGTGTCCGACCAACGGCGCAAGCCTGCGCTCACTGAACACGTTCGTGACGAGACCCATGTCCTTGTCGATGATGATGGCCTTGCCATCGCTCACGGCCATGCCCGCGGATTCCTGTCCCCGGTGCTGCAGGGCGCACAGCCCGAGAAAGCTCAGCTGCGCAACAGGCCGGCCGGGGGCATAGACCCCAAAGACGCCGCAGGCCTCTTTCGGCGTGTCGTCATCGGTGTCGATCACAGGACCCATCGTGCCACGGCCATGCGGTTCTCGCGTCAATGCGTCGCACCGGCAGCGAGCGCTTCGGGAAGGGTCCCGCGCCAGGCCGCCGCCACGGCCGAGACCTCCAGATCCAAGAGGTCGTCCACGACCAGGCGAGATCCCCCCGCTCGACCCAGAACCGTCAGGGGAACGCCGGCGCCGGCGCAGCGCCGTTCGACTTCTTCGAGGTTCGCCGACGCGACCGCTGCGACCAAGCGAGAACCGCCCTCGGCAAACAACTCGTCGAAGCCGGCCATGCCCGAGAGTCGTGCCCCACAACCGGATCGGGCAACCATCTCGCCGAGCGTCACGGCCAGGCCGCCATCAGCCACATCGTGGATGCCCTCCAACAGGTCGTCCACCACCAACGCCCGGGTCGTGCGTGCCACCACACGATGCAGGACGAGATCGAGGTCAGGCAGCGGACCCACGGGTCGACCGTGCCCGTGATGAAGCGCTGCCCAGCGAGAGGCACCGAGCGCTGCCGTTCTCGGACCGATCAGCACGACCTCGTCGCCCTCCGACCAGACAACCCCGGGCGGGGGTCGATCCAGGCGATCGATCACGCCGAGCAGACCCACGACCGGCGTCGGGTCGATGTCACGGCCCCGGCTCTCGTTGTAGAGGCTCACGTTTCCACCGACCACAGGCGTGTCGAACGCCAGGCAGGCCTCGGCCATGCCGTCGATCGCCTCCGACAACTGCCACATCACCTCGGGGTGCTCGGGATTGCCGAAGTTCAGACAGTTCACCAGAGCAACCGGTCGAGCCCCGACGCAGGCCAGGTTCAACAGTGCCTCCGACACCACCATCGCCGTGCCCCCTCGAGGGTCGACCGCGCACCAGCGATGGTTGCCGTCCGTGGTGAGGGCGAGTCCCCGACCTGTGTCGACGCCCGTCTCGGGATGCTTGAGGCGAAGGACCACCGCGTCGCCACCGGGTCCCTCGACCGTGTTGAGGAAGAGTTGGTGGTCGTACTGGCTCGACACCCATGTGGTGTCCATGAGCATGGCCAGCAGATCACCGCCCGGATCGACCGGATCGACCTGATCACGGATGGCCTGCACCGGTTCCGCGGGACGCAGCGGCCGGTCGTACAAGGGCGCCGCATCGTGCAACGACGACGCAGGAACGTCAGCGAGCACCTTGCCGGCGAATCCGTCGAGGATGCGGAGCCGCCCGCCCTCGGTCACCTTGCCGATCACCGTGGCACGAACTTCCCACCGCTCACAGATGGCCAGGACGGCGTCGAGGTCATCGGGGGTCACGATGGCCAACATGCGTTCCTGGCTCTCACTGGTCATGGTCTCGAACGGTTCCATCCCTCGTTCACGCAGGGGCACGGCGGACACGTCGACATCCATGCCGACCCCGCCACGGCTCGCCGTCTCACTCGTCGCGCAGGTGAGGCCTGCGCCACCCAGATCCTGGATGCCGACAACCAGCTTCGCGTTGAGCAGCGTCAGACACGCCTCGATGAGACGCTTCTCCTCGAAGGGATCACCCACCTGCACGCTGGGTCGCTTGGCCTGCTCGGTCGCCTCGTCACCGAAACCCGCCGAGGCCAGCACGCTCACCCCGCCGATGCCGTCACGTCCGGTCGCCGAACCCAGCAGAACGGCCAGATTGCCGACGCCGGAAGCCTGTCCCAACACCAGTCGATCGGTCGGGAGCAGACCGAGGCACAACACGTTGACCAGCGGGTTCTCCGCATAGGTCTCGTCACAGACGACCTCCCCGCCCACCGTCGGGACGCCCACCGAATTCCCGTATCCGGAGATCCCGCTGACGACACCTTCCAGAATCCAACGGCTGCGGGCATCGTCGAGCGGACCGAAACGGAGCGGGTCCATCAGGGCGATCGGTCGTGCACCCATGGTGAAGATGTCCCGCAGGATGCCGCCCACGCCGGTTGCGGCGCCCTGATAGGGCTCGATCGCCGAGGGATGGTTGTGACTCTCGATTCGAATGGCCGCGGCGATGTCGTCACCGACATCGACCACGCCGGCATTCTCGCCGGGCCCCACCAACACCCACGGCGCCTCGGTCGGCAATCGCCTCAGATGGATGCGAGACGACTTGTACGAGCAGTGCTCCGACCACATGACGGCGTACATGGCCAGCTCGAGGTGATTCGGCTCCCGCCCGAGGATCCGAACGATGTCCGCGGCCTCATCGTCGGTCAGGCCCAGGGATCGATGGAGGGGAACGTCCATGGGTGACAGGCTATCGGAGGAGGGAACACTCAAATCATTCCGCCACGCTCAGTTGCATTTCTTGAAATCATCTTGTTGACTTATTCCTTATGCCAGCAAAACGTGGACCAAAATCAATGACCGATGAACACAAGGCTGCAATCGCTGAAGGTCGCGAGCAAAATCGAAGTGTTCGCCTCTATCTTGAGGCCCTTGAGGGAAACAAACCCAGACGAGGACGCAGGCGGAGTCCAGAGAACATGGCGCAACGTCTCACGGCTATTGAAGCCGCTCTGTCCACGGCCGATCCCTTGACAAGACTGCACCTCATTCAGGAACGCACCGACCTGAACGCCGCAATGGCCGGGGCAGAGTCAACGGTGGACATCGCGGCCATCGAGAGCGATTTCGTCGCCGTTGCCAAGACGTACGGACAGCGCAAGGGAATCGACTATGCGACGTGGCGGGAACTCGGCGTGCCGCGAGCGGTGCTGCAGAAAGCCGGTATCACGAAGACCGGCTGATACTGCGGTACAGCGATCGGAGCAGAACCAGGCCGTCCTGGGAACCGAGCAGCGAGCTCGACGCCCGCTCCGGGTGCGGCATCAGTCCAACGATGTTGCGCTCCTGGGAGCAGATGCCGGCTATGTCGTCCATGGAGCCATTGGGATTGTCGACATACCGCAGGACAACGCGATCTTCGCTCCGCAGCAGCGCCAGCGTCTCTGCTGAGCACGTGTAGTTCCCCTCGAAATGATTGACGGGAAGGCGCAGGGTTGCACCCGACTCGGCACCATTGGTCAGCACGGAATCCGTTGACTCGACCCGAACCTCCACCGTCGAGCAGAGGAAGCGCAATCCACGGTTCTTTTGTAGTGCGCCTGGGAGCAAACCCGCTTCGGTCAAGACCTGAAAGCCGTTGCAAATGCCCACCACAGGCCCACCCGCTGCCGCAAATTCCTCGATAGCCTTCATGACCGGGGAAAATCGGGCGATCGCCCCAGGTCTGAGATAGTCGCCATGGGCAAATCCACCCGGAATGACAACGGCATCAACCCCGGCCACGGTGCAGTCACCGTGCCAAAGAACGGTCGTCTCCTGACCGGCTTCACGGGCCACCTCCTGCACGTCGAGCTCACAATTCGACCCCGGAAAGAGCACGACTCCGATTCGTGTGCTCACCGGCCGGATGCCGCCCGGGCCGCCTCGGTCACCGAGATGACCGCATCCTCGATCACGGGATTGATCAGAAAGCGCCGGCACAGCTCGTCAACCTCGGCCGTCGCGGCCGTTTCACTCTCGGCCTCCAGGGTGAAGACGATGGCCTTGCCCATACGTACATTGCTCACCCCGGGGAATCCCAACGTCGCGAGCGAACGCTCAATCGTGGCTCCCTGGGGATCGGCAATGCCAGGACGCAGATGGACCTCGACCAACACGTTGTAGGACGTCACCTCTTCAGGATTCCACATTGGAGGCCATGCCCTGAACCCCGGGCCAGTCGGCAAAGGACAAACCGGTGATCCGCTCATAGGCCTCGACGTAGCGCGAACGACTTGCCACGACCACCTCGGCAGGCAGCGGCGGAGGTGGCGGGGACTTGTCCCAGTCGAGCGCATCGAGATAATCACGCAACGGCTGCTTGTCGAATGATGGCGGAACCGTCCCCGGCTCCCATGCGTCAGCCGGCCAGAACCGTGATGAATCGGGGGTCAGCAGCTCATCGGCGACCACCAGCTCGCCATCGAGCAGACCGAGCTCGAACTTCGTGTCGGCAACGATGATGCCTCGCTCGGCAGCCCACGCGGAGCCCTGCCGATAGAGCTCCAGGGAGATCTCCGCTGCTCGAGCCGCGAGGTCCCTCCCCACCAGGTTGGCGGCATCGGCGAGGGAGATGTTGACGTCATGACCCGAGTCCGCCTTGGTCGACGGCGTGAACAACGGCTCGTCGAGACGGGCGGATTGAACCATTCCCGCCTGCATCGCCATCCCGTGTACGGTGCCGTGATCCCGGTATTCCTTCCAGGCCGAGCCGGACAGGTAGCCACGCACGATGCATTCGATGGGCAGCATCGCCACCTCACGACACAGCATGGCTCGTCCGACCAGCCCGGGAAGGCGACAGGAGGCGGGAAGATCGGCCAGATCGGTGGAGACCAGATGGCTCGGGGCAACCGAGGCCAGGTGGGTCGACCAGAAGGCGGTCATGGCGGTCAGCACCCGGCCCTTGTCGGGAACGGGTTCGGCCATCACCACGTCGAAGGCGCTGATTCGGTCGGAGGTCACCAGCAGCAACAGACCGTCGCCCACCTCGTAGATGTCACGGACCTTGCCCGAATAACGATGGGGAAGCCCGATCCGATCCGAAACGTCCACCTTTCAATCCACCGATTCGAGCGCATCGAAGACTCGACCGGCATGGCGCAGCGAGCGGTCGAGGTCGAAGGCTCCATCGAGCAGGTGGGATGCCACCGTGACTCGCTCATCGGCCTCGAGAAGGGCTCGAAAGGACACCCGCCCGGCCCAGGCCCGCATGGCGTTGTCCTGCACGATGCGGTACGCATCGTCCCGCGTCAGGCCCCCGGCAACCAGTGCCAACAGAACGGGCTGGCTGAAGACCAGTCCGTGTGAACGCTCGAGGTTCTCGATCATGCGGTCCTGTTTGACGACCAATCGCTCGATGAGCTCGCAGCCACGGACCAGCACGTAGTACGCCAGCAGGGAGGAATCGGGCAGGATGATTCGCTCAACCGAGCTGTGCGAGATGTCGCGCTCGTGCCACAGCGCCACATCCTCCAGACCCGCATGCAGGTTGCCACGCAGAACCCGAGCAAGGCCCGACAGTTGTTCGGACTTGATCGGGTTGCGCTTGTGCGGCATCGCCGAGGAGCCCTTCTGTCCGGGCTTGAACCCCTCTTCTGCCTCGCCCACCTCGGTGCGCTGCAGATGACGGATCTCCGTTGCGATCAACTCGACCGTGGCGCCCACGCTCGCACAGGCGTAGAGATACTCCGCGTGGCGGTCGCGAGCGATGACCTGGGTGGCGGGCACGGGCGTCAGATGGAGCGCCCGACAGACATCGGTCTCGATGGTCGGGTCGATGTTGGAGTAGGTGCCAACCGCTCCCGACAGCTTCCCCACCGCCACCGCTGCCCGCGCCCGACGAAGGCGGTCGCGGTCGCGGTCGGCCTGGAGACACCACAGGGCCAACTTGGCGCCAAAGGTCGTGGGCTCGGCGTGAATGCCATGCGTGCGACCCACCATGGGTGTGGAGCGGAACTCGATCGCTCGGGCCTTGAGCACCGCCACCAAGGCCGAGGATGCCTCGATCAGCAGGTCTCCTGCTGCGGCCAGCCCCATCGACAGCGCGGTATCGACCACATCGCTCGAGGTGAGGCCGTAGTGGACCCACTTGCCGGCCGGTGGCCCCACGGCATCCTGGACGACATCGACAAAGGCCGCCACGTCGTGGTCGGTCACCCGTTCACGCTCGTCGACCCGTGCGACGAAGTCCGCATCGACAACCGGTGCTCGTCCACGCACCGCTCGGGCGTCCTCCTCGGGAACCACGCCGAGCCGGGCCCATGCCTCGGTTGCCAACACCTCGACCTCGAGCCAACGACCGAGACGGGCTTGATCCGTGAACAACACCGCCATCGCCGGCAGGGAATATCGGGGGATCATGGCTCTCTCTCCTCGTCGGGGGTCGGCGTCAACCCACCGAGCGCGATGTCATGGCGATACGTCATACCGTCGAACGCCACGCGCGCCACACCTCGGTAGGCACTCACGCGGGCTTCATCGAGGGTCGCAGCCACCGCCGTGACACCGAGCACCCGACCCCCCGCGGTCACGAGCCGACCTTCCGCATCCGCGCCCACTCCTGCACAGAACACCTTGACACCCACGAGATCGTTGGCCGCATCGATGCCGACGATGGGGTCGCCGACCCGTGGGGCAACGGGGTAACCCGATGCGGCGCACACGACGGTTACCGCGGCCTCCTCGGCGAACGTGGGTTGCTCCACGACCCGGCCTGCCGCCGCCTCGGCCAGAAGGGTGACAAGATCGCTCGACAGCAAAGGCAGCACGACCTGGGCTTCCGGGTCGCCGAAACGCACGTTGTACTCGAGCACCTTGAGACCCTGCGGGGTCAGCATCAAACCGGCGTACAGCACCCCTCGGTAGTCGATGCCCGCACGGGACAGCGCGTGCAACGTCGGCAGCACCGCCCGATCGAGGACCTCGTCGACCAGACGCGACGGCGCAAACGGAACCGGGGCATAGGCGCCCATCCCCCCCGTGTTGGGGCCGGTGTCGCCGTCGCCGAGACGCTTGTGATCCTGGGCGGGCGTAAGGGCGACGGCCCGGGTGCCGTCGCACACGGCGAGGACCGAGAGCTCGGGACCACTGAGGCCCTCTTCGATGACGATCCTGCGGCCGGCTTCGCCGAAGGCGTTTCCCGACAACTTCTCGGCCACGTCGTCCGCTGCCTCCTCGGCGTCGGAGGTGACGAGGACACCCTTCCCGGCGGCAAGCCCGTCGGTCTTGATCACGTAGAGGCCATCCAGTCCACGGAGAAACGCCAGTGCGGGCCCCACGCTGGTGAAGGTGCCGTATCGAGCGGTGGGGACGCCTGCCTCGACCAGAAGCCCCTTCATCCATGCCTTGGAACCTTCGAGCTGCGCGCCGTCGGCGCCGGGTCCGAAGACCAACTTGCCCTTCGCCCGCAGACGATCGGCCAGACCGGCGACGAGCGGCGCCTCGGGGCCGATCACATACAGGTCTGCGTCGATCTCCTCGGCCGGGGTCGCCACCGAGCCCGGAATACCGGGGTTCCCCGGACTGACCACCACCGAGTCGGCGGTTCGGGCCAGCACCGCCGCCAACGCGTGCTCACGTCCACCGCTGCCGACAACGCAGACCCTCATCAGACCCGTTGCGCCATCAGCCCGCCACCCGCACCGTCTGCAGGCGGCCCGGTCCCACCCCGACATAGCTCACCGGCACCCCCGCCTGGTCGCTCAGGAACTGCACATAGGCACGCGCTGCCGGCGGCAACTCATCGAGCATGGTGGCTCCCGAGCAGTCCGACTGCCATCCCGGGAACTCCTCGTAGACGGGAACGGCCTTGTGCAGCTGCGACTGGTGGTAGGGCATGTGATCGACGCGCTCGCCATCGATCTCATAGGCGACACAGACCTTCAACACCTCGAGCGTGTCGAGCACATCGAGCTTGGTCAGGAAGATCTCGCTCAGGGAGTTGAGTCGAACGGCATGACGCAACATCACCGCGTCATACCAGCCCGCCCGGCGGCGACGACCGGTGTTGGTGCCGTATTCGTGTCCCCGATCGATGAGAAGGTCACCGATCTCATCGGTCAGCTCCGAGGGGAACGGCCCGGCCCCCACACGGGTGAGGTAGGCCTTGGCCACGCCGATGATGCGATCGATGTGAAGCGGGCCGACGCCGGCACCCACGCAGGCGCCTCCGGCAACCGGGTTGGAAGAGGTGACGAACGGATAGGTTCCGTGGTCCAAGTCGAGAAAGGTCGCCTGGGCGCCCTCGAACATGACCTGCTTCCCGGCCTCCAGGGCAGTATGAACGGCGTTGACCGTGTCGGCGATCCTCGGCGCCAACCGTGGCGCGATCTCGTCGAGATAACGATCGGCAATGTCATCGGCAGAAAGCGGCAGACGGTTGTAGACCTTGGCCAGGATGGCGTTCTTCTCCTTGAGCACAACGTCGAGCTTCTGCCGGAAGATCTTGGGATCGAGCAGATCCTGCACCCGGATGCCCACCCGGGCAGCCTTGTCGGCATAGGTGGGACCGATGCCACGCTTGGTGGTGCCGAGCTTGTTGTTGCCCAGGTACCGCTCGGCCATCATGTCGAGCTCCTGGTGATACGGAAGAATCAGATGGGCATTGCCACTGACCAACAGGTTGGTCGTGTCGATGCCACGATTCTCGAGCATCGTCAGCTCGTCGAGCAACACCTGGGGGTCGACGACCACCCCGTTACCAATGAGGTTGAGGGTACCGGGGTGCAGGATCCCACTCGGAACCAGCTGCACGGCAAAGCTCTGACCCTCCACCACGATGGTATGGCCGGCGTTGTGACCACCTTGGTAGCGGACAACGACATCCATATCACCGGCAAGCAGATCGGTGAGCTTGCCCTTCCCTTCGTCGCCCCATTGGGTTCCGACGATTATCATTCCGGGCACGCGCGTCCTCCTCACAAAGAACTGCCGGCGGTTTCCGCAGCCTAGCTGCCTTGCCCAGCCGGACGCGAAATGGGAGACCCGAAGGCCTCCCATTTCTGGACACTGAAAACCTTCCCCGAGGGAAGGGACCTCCGATCAGCTCAGGATGCCGGCTTCGACAGCCTTTGCCTGGCGAGCTGCGCGCCCGGCAAAGAGGCCAAGCGTTGCGAGCGCCAAACCGGCTGCGATGAACAAGCCGTTGTCGCCACCGGTGCGGGGGAGCGTCCCTGCCGAAGCTACCGCAGGGGCGACCGAGGTTCCGAGGACAGCGGGCGGGCCTCCAGCAGTGTTGAACAGGGACAGCAGCGACAACGGGAGGGACGTGTCAACCAGACAGTCGAGCGCCACGGTGTTGACGAACTCGAGGACGCCAACCTGAACGGTGACGACCGCCGTCGCATCTTCGGCCATGTCGATCTTGATCGTGGGCGACGTGCCCGGCTGAATCGTCGGGTTCGCAACCTGGACGTCGCCGACAAGGACGGAGAACACCCGTGGGACCAACGTGGGGTTGATCAGCTTCACGTCAACGGTGCCATCACTCAGGCAGTTGATACCGATGTCGGCCATGGGGGTACCGGAGA
The DNA here is from genome assembly GCA_963743945.1 of uncultured Actinomycetes bacterium. Classification (GTDB taxonomy): domain Bacteria; phylum Actinomycetota; class Acidimicrobiia; order Acidimicrobiales; family CADCSY01; genus JACOTK01. The sequence goes on along the minus strand of CAVURO010000002.1, from coordinate 57,993 downwards.
TGCCTCCGGGAGATGCCGGGGGCTGCGACGGCTCGTCAAGCACATCGGGCAGCATGACGTTGCAGTCGGTCACCTTGCTCAGAGCCGCCTCGATCGCACCATTGGTGATGTTGAAGGTCTTGGCGAGTTGAGAGACCTGGCCGATGGTCGCACCGGCGTCGACCGTGAGCTTGACGGGCTCGAGCCCCATCTTGGGGTTCGAAAGCTCGAGCGCGACATTCCCGGTCGAGGTGCACGACGCCGAGATCGTCCCGAGCACCGTGTCGACGACGATGGTGCCGTCCTGCACGACCGGAGGGATGCTCACCGAGGTGGGAACCGGGGGAATCGAGGTGGGAATGGAGGGAATCGAGCCTTCCGTCTCCGCAGGAAGCGTCTCCGGGACGGAGGGAATCGAGCCTTCCGTCTCCGCAGGAGGCGTCTCCGGGACGGAGGGAATCGAGCCTTCCGTCTCTGCAGGAGGCGTCGTCGAAACGGACGGATCCGACTCGGCATCCACGGCGAAAGCCATGCTTCCCAGCCCGGCGAACGTCAGTGCGGCAAGAGCGCCGGCGGCCACCAACTTCCGACTCGTGCTTGCCGATACTCGTTCAGGTCGAATTCCCATTGGCCTCTGGCCTCCTTCGTTTCATCTCTCGAGAGAAATGCACAAATTTCGCAAATCGGACTTTGATACTCGACAAGAGTTCGACTCTCGTACCGGTGATACCTGTGGAGACACTCACCCTAACGTTGTGATATTTGTCACGTCGAGTGCCGACCAATGGCAAATACTAGAACACCTCTCACGTAACGTGCACGTTCGATCAGGATCGGGTCAACACGATCTCCCCGTCGGCAACGTCGACGACGACCGTGTCACCCTCGCCGTAATGGCCTTCCAGAAGTGCCCGTGCCAGCGGGTCGCTGATCGCGCGTTGCAGAAGCCGCTTCAATGGCCGGGCCCCGAATGCGGGGTCGTAGCCCAGGGAGGCCAGTTTGGCGCGTGCCGCATCCGTGACCTCGAGAGCCAGTCGTCGCGCGGCCATCCGATCCCGGAGGATGTCGAGTTGGATCTCGACCACCTGCACGAGATCCCCCTCGGTCAGGGAACGGAACCGGACGATCTCATCGATCCGATTGATGAACTCCGGACGGAAGTAGTCGGCGGGATCGCCGGGAAGGTTCGACGTCATGATCAACACGACATTGGTGAAATCGACGGTGCGACCCTGTCCATCGGTGAGTCGGCCGTCGTCGAGCAGCTGCAGCAACACGTTGAAGACGTCGCCGTGTGCCTTCTCGATCTCGTCGAGCAGAACCACTGCATAGGGCCGGCGGCGCACCGCCTCGGTCAGTTGGCCGCCCTCTTCGTAGCCCACGTAGCCGGGGGGCGCGCCGATCAGGCGACTGACCGAGTGCTTCTCCATGTACTCGGACATGTCGATGCGGACCATCGCCCGTTCGTCATCGAAGAGGAAGCCTGCCAACGAGCGGGCGAGCTCGGTCTTGCCGACGCCGGTCGGGCCGAGGAACAGGAACGAGCCGATCGGACGGTTGGGGTCCGACAGGCCTGCCCTACTGCGACGAATGGCGTTTGCGACCGCGGTCACCGCTTCGTCCTGGCCCACCACACGCTGATGGAGCACGTCCTCCATGCGGACGAGCTTGTGGATCTCCCCCTCCATCAGCCTTGCCGTCGGCACGCCGGTCCACTTGCTGACGACCTCGGCGATGTCCTCCTCGTCGACCTCCTCCTTCAACATGCGTTGCGTCGACTGGAGGGCATCCAGGTGGTTTCCGGCGACCTCCAGTTGGCGCTCGAGTTCGGGGATCTGCCCATACCGAATCTCGGCGGCCTTCTCGAGATCGACCAGGCGCTCCACCTCGATGCGCTTGGACTCGAGCTCCTCCTTGAGGCTGCGGATCGCCGCAATGGCGGCCTTCTCCGTCTCCCAATGGGCCTTCATGGCGGATGACTGCTCACGCAGATCGGCCAGTTCCCGATCGAGAAGGTCGAGTCGCTCCGTCGAGGCGAGGTCGGTCTCCTTCGCGAGGGCCACACGCTCGATCTCCAGTTGGCGGATCCGTCGCTCCACCACATCGATCTCGGTCGGCATGGAGTCGATCTCGATGCGCAGGGCGGAGGCGGCCTCGTCGACGAGGTCGATCGCCTTGTCGGGGAGGAACCTGCCGGTCAGGTAGCGATCGGACAAGACGGCGGCGGCGACCAACGCTGCATCCTGAATGCGGACACCGTGATGTACCTCGTAGCGTTCCTTCAGGCCTCGAAGGATGGCGATGGTGTCCTCGACCGAGGGCTGGCCCACGAAGACCTGCTGGAATCGGCGCTCGAGCGCGGCGTCCTTCTCGATGTACTTCCGAAACTCGTCGAGGGTGGTGGCGCCGATCATGCGCAGCTCGCCACGCGCCAGCATGGGCTTGATCATGTTTCCGGCATCCATGGACCCCTCGGACCCGCCGGCGCCGACAATGGTGTGCAGTTCGTCCATGAAGGTGATGACCTCGCCACCTGCATCGGTGATCTCCTTGAGGACTGCCTTGAGGCGTTCCTCGAACTCACCGCGGTACTTGGCGCCCGCCACCATGGCACTGAGATCGAGAGAGATCAGTCGCTTGTCCTTGAGGCTCTCGGGCACGTCACCCTCGACGATGCGCCGGGCGAGCCCCTCGACGATGGCGGTCTTGCCCACCCCGGGTTCGCCGATGAGCACCGGGTTGTTCTTGGTCCGTCTGGACAGCACCTGAATGACCCGACGAATCTCGTCGTCACGACCGATGACCGGGTCGATCTTGCCGTCACGTGCCGCAGCCGTGAGGTCACGGCCGTAACGTTCCAACGCCTGATAGCTCTCCTCGGGATTCTGGCTCGTGACACGATGGCTGCCACGCACCGAGCGAAGGGCTTCGAGCAGCTCCTCGGTGGTGACCTTGATCAGCTCCGACATGGCGAGCATCACGTGCTCGGTCGACACATAGTCGTCGTGAAGGTCGACACGGGCCTTGTCGGCACGCTCCAGGGTCGCTCGAAGGTCGCGACTCATCGCCGCCTCCGAGCCCTGCGCACGGGGAAGCTTCGCCAGTCGCTCACCCGCGGCACTCCCGAGCATCGCCGGGTCGACCCCCACCTTCTGGAGAAGCGGGGTCACCACGCCGTCGCGCTGGTTCAACAGCGCCACCAGGAGGTGATCGGGTGTGACCTCCGGATGGTTCTCGGCACGGGCGCCATCGACGGCCTCACCGAAAGCCTCCTTGGTTCTGACGGTCCAGCGTTCTGGGTCAACGGCCATCGCTCCTGGTCCCCTCTCCTTGTGTCTCTATCGTCGTCCGGATCGGCGACGTTGCACGTAGAGCTCCATCGCCTGGGAAACCGGCACGAGGTCGCGGCGGTAGCTGCGATGGGTGCTCTCGACTGCCTCGGCTGCCTCGGCGCGGGCGAGGGCAAGCTCGGCACGCAACGCGCCCAGCTCCACCTCGAGATCGAGCACCCGCTTCACCCCTGCCAGATTGAGGCCCTCCTGCGTGAGGTCCTGAATGCGATTCAGTCGCTCGATGTCACCCTCGCTGTAGCGCCGTGAACCCCCACCGGTGCGAGCCGGATCAAGCAGACCCTTCCGTTCATAGATGCGCAGCGTCTGGGGATGCACGCCGGCGAGTTCGGCGGCCACCGAGATCACGAACACCGCGCGACCGCGATCCCGATCATCGGAACGTCGACCACGAACAGACATGACCTACACCCCCAGGTATCCGCGAGGTGATGCATGCTCACTTGCCGCAGCAAGCGCCTCAACGGCCTTGCGCTCTCCCTCGGACAGCTCGACGGGTACCGTCACCTCAACGGTCACCAACAGATCACCGAGCTCGCCCCGGGCACCCGGAATGCCTTTGCCCTTCACGCGGAATGTACGGCCCGAGCGAGTACCGGCAGGGACCCGCAGGGTAACCGTGCCATTGTCAAAGGTCGGGACCGTGATGTCGGCGCCCAGCACCGCCTCGGGATAGGTGATCGGGACGTTGAGCGTGAGATTGTTTGCGACGCGTCCGAAGAGCGGATGAGTCGCGACGTGGACCACGACGTGAAGGTCGCCGGCGGGACCGCCGTGACGACCTGGCTCGCCCCTGCCCTTCAGTCGAATGCGCTGACCGTCGGCGACACCTGCCGGGATGCGAACCTTGACCGAACGGGGCCGGTGCTCGACGCCCGCTCCCCGACAGGTGGGACAGGGCGCGTCCACGACCTTGCCCCGTCCTGCACAGTTTGCACACGGAGCGGAGAAGCTGAACGGCCCCTGGTTCTCGTCGATTGCCCCACGACCGCCGCAGACAGGGCAGGCCTTGGGCATGGTTCCGGGCTTGGCGCCGGTCCCCCGGCAGGTGGAACACCGGGTCTCGCTGGTGACGTTCACCGTTGTGGTCACGCCGACGGCGGCATCGTTGAACGAGAGGTGCAGGCCGGCCTCGAGATCGCTGCCACGTTGGGGTCCGGTGCCACGACTCGGACCGGAACGGCCGGCACCCCGGCCGAAGAGGCCCCCGAAGATGTCCCCGAGATCGCCGAGATCGTCAACGCGAAAGCCGCCGCCTCCTCCCCCGAAGGGTGATCCCTGCCCACCGAATCCTGCCGCCGCAGGGCCGAGCCTACGGACCTCGTCGTATTCCTTTCGCTTGTCAGGATCGCCGACGACGTCGTAGGCGGTGGAGATCTCCTTGAATCGGTCCTCTTTGCCCGGATGGGCGTCGGGATGGGTCTCGCGGGCAAGCTTGCGGTAGGCGCGGGTGATGTCCTTCGGGGTTGCCGTCTCGGAAACGCCGAGCACCTTGTAGTAATCCTTTTCGAACCACTCCCGCTGCGCAGCCATGCCCTACCCGCGCACCTGCACCATGGCCGCTCGGATCAGACGCCCGCGCCAGCCGTAACCGGGCCGAAGCGTCTCGCTCACGACCGGGTCACCGCCGTCGCCCTCTTCGTGCATGACGGCCTCGTGTGTGGCAGGGTCGAAGGGCTCTCCCGTCGGCACGATGCGAACGAGGCCCTCCTTCCCCAGGATGTCGATCAGTTGGAGACGAACAGCCTCCAGCGAGTCGTCGCCATGTGCGAGCGCCGCATCGAGCGCGTCGAGCACGGGAAGCATCTTCTCGGCCAGACCGGCCGCGGCTTGTTCGACCATCTCGATCTGACGCTTGGCCATCTGCTTGCGGTAGTTCTCGAACTCCGCCTGCTTGGCCTGTGCCAAGGCGAGATAGTCATCCCGCTCGGCGGTCAGCGTGGCCAACATCACCTCGAGCGGCGAGAGATCCTCGCCGACGGGGTCGTCCCCGTCGGCGACCGCTTGGCGATCCTCGTCGCCCGCCTGATCCGCGATGCCACCGAGGGCGTCCTCACCCGATCGATCATCGGGAACCGGGTTGGTCTCACTCATGCCGAGTGGTCCTCGTCGATGATCTCGGCATCGACGACCTCGTCGTCGTTTGGCATCGCACCGTCGGCGCTGCCTGCGGCGTCACCTGTTGCACCGTCCTGGGCTGCGGCCTCGTAGAGCTTCTGCGAGAAGCCCTGACTCGCCCCCATCAGGGCCTCGGTCGACTTGCGAATGCGCTCCATGTCGCTGCCCGCAACCGCCTCCTTCAATTCCGCCAACGCCGACTCGACGGCGTCCTTCTCCGAGCCGTCGATCTTGTCACCGTGCTCACGCAGCACCTTCTCGGTCTGATAGACCAAGCTGTCGGCGCTGTTGCGAACCTCTGCCTCCTCGCGGCGCCGGCGGTCCTCCTCGGCATGAGCCTCGGCGTCCCGCACCATGCGGTCGATGTCGTCCTTCGACAGCGACGACTCACCGGTGATGGTCATGGACTGTTCCTTGCTGGTCGCCCGATCCTTCGCCGACACATGCACGATGCCGTTGGCGTCGATGTCGAAGGTCACCTCGATCTGGGGAACACCACGGGGGGCGGGGGGAAGATCGACGAGCTGGAACTTGCCGAGCGTCTTGTTGTACATGGCCATCTCACGCTCACCCTGCAGCACGTGGATCTCCACGCTCGGCTGCATGTCATCGGCCGTGGTGAAGACCTCGGTGCGACGAGTCGGGATCGTGGTGTTGCGCTCGATGAGCTTGGTCATGACGCCACCCTTGGTCTCGATGCCGAGCGACAGGGGCGTGACGTCGAGCAACAGGACGTCCTTCACATCGCCCTTGAGCACGCCCGCCTGAACCGCTGCGCCGACCGCAACGACCTCATCGGGGTTGACACCCTTGTGAGGCTCCTCACCGGTCAGATCGCGAACGAGCTCGGTCACCATGGGCATGCGGGTGGAGCCGCCCACGAGGATGATGTGATGGATGTCGCCCTTGGAAAGCCCGGCGTCCTTGATGGCCTGTTCGAAGGGAACCTTGCAGCGCTCGAGCAGATCGGCGGTGAGCTCCTGGAACTTCGCCCTCGTGAGGGTCTCGTCGAGGTGCTTGGGACCCTCGGAGGTCGCGGTCACGAAGGGCAGGTTGATCTGCGTCGACTGCACCGATGAGAGCTCGATCTTGGCCTTCTCGGCAGCCTCCTTGAGGCGTTGCGTGGCCATCTTGTCAGCGGCGAGATCGACGCCCTCCTTGGCCTTGAAGCTCTGCACGAGCCAGTCGATGATGCGCTGGTCCCAGTCGTCACCACCGAGGCTGGTGTCGCCATGGGTCGACTTCACCTCGAAGACGCCGTCGCCGATCTCGAGCACGGACACGTCGAAGGTGCCGCCGCCGAGGTCGAAGACCAGGATGGTGTGGTCGTCCGCTCCCTCCTTGTCGAGCCCGTATGCGAGCGCCGCCGCCGTGGGCTCGTTGATGATGCGAAGCACCTCGAGACCCGCGATCTGACCCGCCTCCTTGGTGGCGGTGCGCTGGGCGTCGTTGAAGTAGGCGGGGACGGTGATGACCGCCTGGGTCACCGTGTCGCCGAGATAGGCCTCGGCGTCACGCTTGAGCTTCTGGAGCACTCGGGCCGAGATCTCCTGAGAGGTGTACTTCTTGTCGTCGATGTCGATCGACCACTCGGTGCCGATGTGGCGCTTGACCGAGCGAATGGTGCGCTCGGGGTTGGTGATCGCCTGACGCTTTGCGACCTCGCCGACGAGCACCTCGCCGTTCTTCGCGAAGGCAACGACCGAGGGGGTCGTGCGGGCCCCTTCCGCATTGGGAATGACGGTGGGTTCGCCACCCTCGAGAACGCTGACGACTGAGTTCGTCGTGCCGAGATCGATGCCAACTGCCTTGGCCATGAGAGCCTCCGGGGATTCGTTTGTGCGGGTGAACGAGTCCCACTCTAGCACCATCAACTCAAATCAACACAAAACTTGAGTGCTTCCAACTCAAGTTTTATGGGTGCCTCTGTAACTGGACTCGCAGGGCGTGCATCGCGAAGGGCCTGCGATCGCGCAGCGACAGCACGGCCGGCACCGCCTGGACCCTGTGCTCCGGGCCGGCTATCGGATCAGCGAGGGGCTCGGGAGCGTGACGAGAAGGCAGGCCTGACCGACGGCCGCCGACGAGCGCGGGTCCTCGTAGCGCAGGTTCCCGCCCTGGGCCTGGGCCAACAGCCTCGCGGTGCGAAGGTCGGTTTCAACCGCCCGCGTCACGCCGTCGACCAGGAAGCGAATGCTCACCCACCATTCATCGTTCTCGGCCTCCACCGACACGATGCGCAACGCCTGGTCCTCCAGAACGGCCAAAAGGCCGAGGAGCACACGTTTGGCCACCTCTGGATCACCGATCGCCGTCACGTGAGTGGGGAGGAGGGCAGAGCGCTCCCCAACGGTCGCGCCGAGCGCATCTCTCACGACCTCGGCCAGGTCGAACAGCAGGGGCACGGAAGGGGTCGCAAGCAGAGCGACGTCCTCTGGGGACAAACCGTCGCAGTGGTCCACCCAGCTCACGTCACGGACCACGCCGTGAAAGGCCATCGCCTCCCCATGGCCATCACGGCGCACCGAAGTCCCGATGGCCAATCGCCTCGCCACGCCATCGGGCCTGGTGACCTGCAGCGTCACGAGCTGGGCACTTGCGTCGGCCATGAGGCGCTCGATGGCGTTCGCCGCTTCGACGGGAACGAAGACATCGGCGAGCGAAACGCCGGGCAACGTCGCCAGCGGCCAACCCACCAGGACCGCCAACGTGGGATTGGCGCCGCGAATCTGACCATCGAGGTCCAACACGTAAGCCGCATCGGCAGCGAACGCCGCCTCATGCCGCAGCGATGCGAGGGCATCACGGTCAGCGGCCATCAAGGCCGTCCAGTAGCCCCTCGAGATCGCGTCGGTGAGACCGTCGATGGTGGGCAGGATGCGGGTCACCAACGCCAGGAAGGCCTCGCTCCACTGTTGATGGCTCATCTCCAGCAACTCGATGGCTGCCTCGACGACCAGGTCGCGCGAGATGCGAAGCGTCGCAAGCAACTCGGGTAGCGACGAACCCGACCTGGCGGCCATGGCTCCCACCTCACCCAGCTCGCCGGCCAGGTCGATGTCGTCACCGGCGATCACCATGGCGAAGATCGCCTCGAAACGAGACCGGGTCTGCTCGATGAACCGAGCGCGCTGCTCCATCGTCCAGCCCCTTGCCGGCTCGTACACACGGCACAGGCTCGTATAGGCCTTTGCGGCCATCTCCCCCGCCTGCTCGTGCAACAAGCTGACCAGAATCGTGAGATCGGCAGGCGCCGATGCCGCCATCTCGAGCTCGTCGAACAAGTCGAGCTCCGACCGGTCCTCATCGGTCACGTCGTCCTCGACCTTGCCGGTCAGACGAGCGGACAACGCCTTGACGTCACGAACGAGGAAGGTCGGCACGTCCCCCTCCACGCCCTCGGATCGCTCGAGGTAGCCGCCCTCGTGCAAGGCCATGACCCCTTGTTCGGAAAGGCGGAGAAGCTCCGCTGCCCCGGCAACGCTCATGCTCGGCCCACTCGGACCAGGCCGAAAGGTCGCCTCGGCGCTCAGGTCGCCAGCCAGGTTCCGTCGAGACCGGCGCCCGAGGCATGACCCTCGCCGGCCAACTTCTCCAGGTGTGCCCACACCGAGAACTGAGCAATCGGGTGCAGGGCCTCGGGAACATCGACGTAGACGTCCTTGACAAGCTCTTCGATGGTGGCGCTGCCACGACCGACGAGAGCCGCCGCAATCGCGGTCTCACGCGCATGTCGATGGGTCAGGTACTGATCGAGCACGACCTTGGGCTCGGCGATGACCTCGCCGTGGCCGGGGGCGATGCCGCGCAGGCGCATCTTCCTCAGGCGCTCCAGCTCGCGGAGGTACGCAGCCATGTCACCGTCCGGCGGCGCGATGACCACGGTCGAACCGTTCATCACGTGATCGCCCGAGAACAGGAGCGCCTCCTCCTCGAGGAGATAGCAGAGGTGATTGGAGGCATGACCTGGTGTGTGCAGAGCCGTGAGGCGAAATTCCGTTGCCTCGAGGACCTCGCCGTCGCGCAGCGCTCGATCGATCTCCAGTCCGTCGCGACTGTCGAAGGCCATGACCTCGGCCCCGGTGCGTTCCCGCAGGCCGGCGGCGCCGGGCGCGTGATCCGGATGCGTATGGGTGCACAGGATCCAGCGAATGCGATCGCCCCCGCAACCCACGATGGCCTCGAGGTGCGAATCGTCCGCCGGACCGGGGTCGATCACCGCGACCTCGTCGATACCCACCAGATAGGTGTTGGTCCCGGGACCGGTCATGACACCGGGATTCGGCGCCACGATGCGTCGCACCAATGGGCTCACTGCCGAGGCGACGCCGACGATCATGGTGGACACGATGGCCTCAACCCGCTTCGTGGTAGCCCGGGTCACCCGGAATGAGGATGTGCACGCCGCTCTCGTCCATCACGATGCGAGGCTGGATTGCGGCAATGTTCCGCTCCTTGGCCGCCGCCTCCAACAACTCATCAGCCGACCGATAGTCCGCAATCGCCTCGAGGTTGCGGATGGTGGGAAAGATCAGTTCCAGCTCGTCGCGACGATGGCGATCGAGCGCATCGGACGGACGGACCCAGATGTTCGCGATGGTCTCGCGGTCGTCGTGAAGCGGCGACTGGCGCTCCGGCGCCCGCGCGACGAAGAAGCGCGTGTCGTAGCGGCGTGGCGGTCCCTCGGGGGTGATCCAATGACTGAAGTACTGGATGCCGTCAACCGCCAGACGCAAACCTTCCTCGACGCAGACGTCGAAAAGAGACCGTTCCGACGAGTCGACGGCCTTGCGATGCAACACGAACCGCTCGGCGGTGGCCGGGTCGTGCAGGTCGATGATCGCTCCGTCCGCCGTGTAGGCGAGCAACACGCCTGCCTCCTCGAACGACTCCCGTATGGCTGCCACCCAATAGGCAAGGCCTCCGGTCGGGGGGTCGAGATCCAGACGCGTCGCTGCCTCGGCATCACTCAACCCCTCGCAGATGGCCTCGAGATCACGGTGACTGTCATCCGGATCAACGGCCCCACCGGGAAACACATACGCGCCGCCGACGAAATCGGAGTTCAAGTTTCGCCGCAACATGAAGACCTCGAGGCCATCATCGCCGTCGCGAACCAACATGACGGTGGCCGCCTGTCGGATCTGGACCTCAGTGCTCATGATCGACCCCCACAGATCTGCATCTTAACGGCGCACGCCCTCCGACCCTCGGACACCACTATCCTGCCCCCCCATGGCACGACAGGGCTCGCGAGTCTCCGCCAAGGTTGACACTCTCCTCTCCGCGGGGCAAGGACGACTGATTCCCCGTTCCATCCTCGGCATCAGCCTCCTGCTCGTGGCGCTCTCCTTCGGAGCGGCGTTCAGCGGCGCCGTGCTCTACGCCTACTACCAGTATCGGCTCGACACGAACGAGTCCCGGGTGCAGGAATACGTCGCGGGATTCGACACCCGCCTCGAGACCGCACAGGACATCATCGCGAAGGAGCAGAGCGATGCCGTCGCCACAGTGCGATCGGAGCTCGAGCCGTTGCAGAAGATCGCCGCCGGTGGCGAGACGCTCAACAAGCTCCTGGACAAGGTCTCCGGGAGCATCTTCTTCGTGAGCACACTCGACAGCGCCGGCGCCCCGTCCGTGGGCAGCGCGTTCGTGGCCTTCGGCGACAGCGACCAGAGCTTTCTGCTCACGTCCTACACGACGATCGCCGCTGCAACGCAGGACCCGGGCCCCGACATCACCGTGATCAAGGGTGACGAGAAGATCCGGGCCGCACTCGTGTCGTGGGATCCGGGACGTGATCTCGCGCTCCTGAGCATCGACAAGGGTGGCCTGACCCGCCTGCCCTGGGCATCGAAGAACTCCACCCAGATCGGCGACCGCCTCTTCGCCATCTCGGGCCTGGGCGCCAAGGGAGGCTCGATCACCCAAGGAGCCGTGGCGGACATCAGCTCGGTGGGCCTCCAACACGACACACAGATCGGCCTCCAATTTCAGGGTGCGCCGCTCGTGAACAGCAATGGTGAGGTTGTCGCGACGTCGAGTCGCGCCTATGCCCCCCTGGGCTTCACTCCCGAGGACGTGTACTTCGCACCACCGGTTCGAGACGCCTGCGTGGTGGTCCTCCGTTGCCCCGAAGGCGAGGCAGCCGGCGTCGGCAACAAGCAGGGTGGCTGAGGGGCGGCACCGTCCCGTGCGACGCCGTCGACCGCCGGAGCGCTCGCGGACAGGCCCGCCGGGTCATCTCGGTCGGGTGGTGCTCGAGCCGCCGCCTGCCGTGGTCGTCGTGGTCGGGGCCGTCGGCGTGGGCTGCGCGGCGGGCGCGACGGTGGTCGTCGTGGACGTCGTCACGCTCGGTTCGTCGGCCGTGAGAGGCGGCAGCTCGTCAACCGACGCTGCGCCCGAGCCTCGATCGCTCGGCACGGGTCTGAGACGACGACCCACCTCGAAACCCTGACGGGCGTCACGCTTGGACTGATCGGCGATCTTCGTCACGGGGGCCGGTTCGGTGAAGTCCGTGACGGGCTGGTCGGCCGTCGCTCCATTCATGAACGCCTGCCATGTCCTTGCCGGCCACGTCCCACCGGTCACGTTCCCCACCCCTTTGACCGGCCCCATGTTCTGTTGGTTGGTGGTCCTGCCCATCCACACGGCGGTCGACAGGGTGGGCGTGTAGCCGACGAACCAGGCGTTGCCGGAGTTGTCGGTCGTACCGGTCTTGCCGGCCGCCGGCCGTCCCAAACCCTTGCCTGCGGCAGTGCTGCCGGGGTCGAACACGTGACGGAGGACGTCGTTCATGGTGTCCGCCACCCTCTCCTCCAGCACCCGTTTCCGGACCGGTGCAACGTTGTCCTCCACCACCCGTCCGACCCCGTCGAGCAGACGAACGATCGGCGTGGGTTCTGCCCTCTCGCCTCGTGCGGCAAAGACCCCGTAGGCCGATGCCATGTCGATCGGCGAGACGTCGAGAGCCCCGAGGGCAACCGACAGACCATGAACCTTTGGGTCGTACGCCTCGGTCCTCACACCGAGCCGATTCGCCATCGCCATGTTGTCGGCAACCCCGACATCCTCGAGAAGTTGCACGAACACGGTGTTGATCGAACGACGTGTCGCCGTGCGGAGATCCACGCTTCCGTACGATCCCTTCCCGTAGTTCTGAAAGCAGAAGCCCGATGTGCAGTAGTTGTTCGCCCCGGAATAGCGCTTGTCCACCGGGATGCCCTTTTCAAGCGCGGTTGCCAGCACCAAAGGCTTCCAGGTCGAGCCGGGTTGCCTGCCGCCGCCGCCGCCCTCGACGCCCAACGCGAGATTGACCCTCGAAACGCCGAAATCCCGTCCACCCACCAGGGCCTTGACGAAGCCCGTGAGTGGTTCGACGGCCACCAAGGACATCTCCAGGGGAGCCTCGGTACCCTTCAGCGTCTCCTGAACCGAGCGATCCGCCTCGGCCTGCATCCGGGTGTCGAGGGTGGTGTAGATCTCGTAGCCCTGTTTGTAGACGGCGTCCGGACCGTAACGAGCGGTGATGTACCGCTCGACGTAATCGAGGAAGTACGGATAGGCGGTCTCCTGTCGCTCTGCCGGGTAGACCACGGTCACCGGTTGTCCGGCAGGGGGCGGGCCGACATCGGCAAGCCAGATCGCCTGGGCGGCAGCCTCGTCGTAGCCTGCCTGGTCGATCACGCCCTGCTCGAGCATGAGCCCGAGCACCCGCTTGCGCTTGGTCTCGGCAAGTTGTGGGTTCCCGCGAGGCTCGTAACGACTCGGGGCGGGAATGATGCCGACGAGCAACGCGGCCTCGGAAAGCGTCAACTGACTGACCGGCTTGCGAAAGTAGGTCTCGGAAGCGGCCCCGACCCCGTAGGCGCCCTCCCCGAGGTAGATCCGCTCGAGGTAGCGGAACAGAATTTCGTCCTTGTCGACCTGACGGTCCAGCCGGCTCGCCAAAATCGCCTCACGGAGCTTTCGAGAGATGGACCGCTCATTGCCCACGTAGGCGTTCTTCACGTACTGCTGGGTGATCGTCGACCCGCCCTGGACGGCACCGGTGCTGCGCACGTCGGCGACGAAGGCCCGCAGCAGGCCCCGCGGATCCACCCCACCGTGCTCGTAGAAGCGCTTGTCCTCGGCAGCGACTACTGCCTGGCGAAGGATGAGTGGGATGTCGGCCCACGCGACCGGCTTCGTGGTTTCGAACCGGCGGAACGATCCGACCAGATTGCCGTCGATGTCGTAGACCCGGCTGATCTGTGCACTGATTCCCTCGTTGGGCTCGGGCACCGATGCCGGCAGCGGCAAGAAGATCATGGTCGCCAGCAGGGTGACGAGGGCCGTCGCAGGCGCCAACACCGTGGTTGTGGCGACAAGGACCAGGGGGGTCAACAGCCGTCGCAACACCCGCTCAGTGTGGCATGCGCCAGATCTCCCGGGCCGGCGGGTTACCGGACAGCGAGGGCGATGCGCTCCGATTCGTTCAGACCACCCCAAATACCGTGGGCCTCACCCACTTCCATTGCGTACTGCAGACAGGCATCCTGAACCGGACACGAGGCACAGATGGCCTTCGCATGCCGTTCACGTTCGCGCTTGTCGGCCTTGCGCTCAAAGTGTTGCGGCGGGAAAAAGGCCACTGCCTGTGGACCGCGGCATGCCGCCTTGAGTTGCCAAAGCTCATCTACACGAATTGCGCTCACACTTACCCCCCTTCAGCGACAGACCCTAATAAACAAGTGACAATCGCTACAAGCGGCTCGGTGCGGAGATGTGGAGGTGCCGAGGGACCGCCGTCCCTAATCCGACGTCCGGTGTTCCCTTTTCGCGGATGATCGATCTCGATAGTCGCGAGCGGCGCCCTCCGCCGGCTCGACCTCCAGAACCAGCCCCTCGATGGAGGCCACCCGAACCGGATCACCGACGGCGACGGGGGTCGCCCGGTTCGTGCGCGCCTTCCAAAGGGAGCCACGCACACTCACGACCCCTTCAGGGGCGAGTGCCGAGATCGCCTCGCCCATCTCGCCGATCAACGACGCGCGACCGATCGTCGGCGTCGAGAATCGACTTCGCACCGTCGAGGGCAATCCGGCCAGCATCATCAGCACCGTGCCCACGACCCCGGCCACGAGCGAAACCCATCCCACCTGAATGCCGTCGCCGTAGAGAAGCAGCGACCCGACGACAAACGACACCACCGCGATCGCGGTCCAGACCCTCGGAACGCCCGTTTGCACATCGACAGCGAAGCCGAACATGGCCAACAGGATCAGTGCAAGACCCACGGGGGACGTCGGAAGCACCGCCAGCCCGTAGGCGGACAGCACAAGGCACACCACCCCGACGCCGCCGGCAATGCCCACCCCACCGGTGAAGAACTCGAAGATGAGCAACATCAGACCGAGTGCAAGCAGCAGGTACGCCACCTGAGGGCTCGACGCGGTGTGCATCAGCTGCGAGGACAGCGGCAGCTTGGACAGTCGACCCTTCACGATCAACGTCGCCTCCGGTGGGCCCTTGGGCATCTCCCGAAACGTGGCGGTCTGAAGCACCCGGCCGGCGGCCTCCCTCCCGTTGATCGCGGCGATGAAGGTACCCAGAATCGCCGCCTCCTGCTGGTTGAGATCAGCGATGCCCAGCTTCACCGCCTGCACGGGATCAACGGTGCCCTGACCGATCCTCGTTGTGACCCCCTCGGGAAGCGCGTCGCCGAGCTTGCCGATTCGGGCACGCGGTGCAAGTCCCAAGAGGTCGCCTGCCAGGGCCAGTCGAGCAGCGCCGCGATACGCGCCTGCTCCGCTCGGCCCAACCCACACCGCCACCGGGACCTTCGCTCCCTGCACACGCTTCACCAGGGCGTCGAGCGTGTCGTCGCTCACCACCGCACGAGAGCTGTTCAACTGCAGGACGAGGGCTTCGATACCCGACTTCTCGGCGTGGTCGATCGTCTCGTAGAGGAAATCGACCACGACGGGGTCGATGAATCCGGAGATCTGAACGACATCGACCACGTCGATCTCCGGAACCTTGTGCACCACCGCCTGCGAACCCTGCACGGACGCCGGACCTGCCGCGACCGGCGTCCCGGACTGCAGCAATGACACGATGAGCGCGCCGAGAATCATCACCAGGCCGGGAATGGCTAACCTGCGTGTCTGTGCCTTCCCGAGAGGAAGCTTTGGATACTGCATCGTTTTTACGAACATCTCGAGTGGTCATCGTGGCTGGCAAAGGCGGCGTGGGCAAAACAGTCGTCGCAGCCGCCCTCGCTCGGCTGGCCTCGAACCATGGACTGCGAACCCTGCTCGTCGAGATCGAGGGCAAGGGAGGGTTGCCCGCTCTGTTCGGTCACCCACCGCTCACGTACCGGGAAACCGAGTTGTCACCGGCGACGGCGACGCGTGGCCCGATCGTCGGACGCACGCTCACTCCCGACGACGCGTTGCTCGAGTACCTCGACGAGCACGGCATGGGTCGGGTCTCGAAACGCCTGGTCTCATCCGGTGCGGTGGACATCGTGGCGACCGCCGCTCCCGGGATCAAGGACATCCTCATCCTGGGCAAGGTCAAACAGCTGGAACGATCCGGAACCGCCGACCTGATCATCGTCGACGCTCCCGCCGCGGGCCATGCCATCACCTTCCTCATGGCCGCTCGGGGTCTCTCCGAGGCAGTGCGGATGGGCCCGATCCGCGCTCAGGCCCTCGATGTGCTCGACCTGCTGGGCGACCCGGATCGCTGCTCGGTCATGCTGGTGACCCTGCCGGAGGAGACCCCCGTGAACGAGCTGGTGGAGACGGGCTTCAAGCTCGAGGACGAGGTCGGCATCAAGTTGGGCCCGGCCGTCGTCAACGGCGTGTACCCGCTTCTGGGAGGTCTTGGGTCCGACCCCATCAAGGCTGCCGAGG
The DNA here is from genome assembly GCA_963743945.1 of uncultured Actinomycetes bacterium. Taxonomy (GTDB): domain Bacteria; phylum Actinomycetota; class Acidimicrobiia; order Acidimicrobiales; family CADCSY01; genus JACOTK01. Next base: position 41,645 of record CAVURO010000002.1, on the reverse strand, counting down.
CAGCAGGCACCACGCTGCGCGATGGTGAAGCCGAGGCGCTCAGCCAGGCGGCTCAGTTTCGCCGGAAGCGTCACGACCTCCAGGCGAGCCAACTCGAACGCCTGAGCGAGCAGTTGCCGTTGCCCCAGCTCTGTCTGCCGTTTCTCTTCCGTGCCGACCTCGGGCCCGAGCAGATCGACGAGCTCGCCGATGCGTTGGGCACGCAGATCAGCGCGATGGGAAACTGGCCATGAGCACTGCAGGTGATGAGGCCGTGGTTGGGGATGAGCCCAAACTCAACGATCTGGTCGTCGATCATCGGATCGTCATCTGCTGTGGGTCCGGTGGCGTGGGCAAGACGACCACGGCCGCAGTCGTCGCCCTCGAGGGCGCACGCATGGGGAAGCGTTCGGTCGTCGTGACCATCGACCCGGCCAAGCGTCTCGCCGACACCTTGGGCATTGGCGAGCTCTCGAACACGCCGCACCTCATCGACGGCGACTGGCCCGGCGAGCTGTGGGCCATGATGCTCGACACCAAGAGCACCTTTGACAATCTGGTCGCCAAACACGCCGGCGGAACGGAGCAGGCCGAGCGCATTCTCGACAACCCGTTCTACCGCAACATCTCCGGGGCGCTCTCGGGCACCCAGGAGTACATGGCAGGCGAGAAGCTCTACGAGCTGCACGAGGAGGGTGGTTACGATCTGATCGTCGTCGACACGCCCCCGACCCGCAATGCGCTCGATTTTCTCGACGCATCGGGTCGCCTGGCCGGCTTTCTCGACCACCGACTGTTTCGCATGCTCATGGCACCTACCCGCGGCTACATGAGGGCGGTGAACGTCGCTGCCCAGGCGCTGTTGCGCACGGTTGGCAAGATCGTCGGCGGTGAGGTCCTCGATGACGTGATCGCGTTTTTCAACACGTTCGAGGGGATGGAACAGGGATTCAAGGAGCGGGCACAACGGGTGCAGGCATTGCTCATCGATGCGAACACCGCCTACGTGCTGGTCGCCTCGCCTCGCCAGGACACCGTCGAGGAGGCGGCGTTCTTCGCCGACAAGCTGCGCAGGACCCACATCCCGGTCGAGGCGTTGGTGATCAACCGCATGCACCCCCGCTTCGGCGATGGACTTGCCGAAGCGGCCCGCAGGCGAGCCGAGACCTTGGCAGGCACCGATCTGGGCGACCTCTTCACCTGCCTCGCCGACTTCCGGATGATGGCCGACGGGGAGGAGACCCACCTCCAGGGACTCGCCGACCAGGTGGCTCCCGCTCCGGTCATCAAGGTGCCCTTCCTTGCGGATGACGTGCACGACCTGCACACGCTGGGCCAGATCAGCCGCCACCTGTTCGCCTAGTCGGTGGCGCTTCACTACGATGCCTCCTGTGCCTCGGATTCTCATCGCCTGCGATGCCTCCTGGATCGTCGATGAGCTCGAGGCGGCACTCGGTGGCCCCCACACCACCATCGTCGTCGTCGGAAGTGGCGCCGAGGTGCGTGCCGCGGTCGAGGAGATCCAACCCGATCTCGTGATCGTCGACCTCCAGATCGGCAACATGGGGGGCATGGCGGTCGCCATCGACCTCCACCTCGAAGAAGGCGCCGGGCGCATCGGGCACGTGCCGGTGCTGATGCTTCTCGATCGACGGGCGGACGTGTTCCTCGCCAGGCGATCCCGCGCCGAGGGGTGGGTGGTCAAGCCGCTCGACGCGCGGCGCCTGCGTCGCGCAGCGGACTCGCTGTTGGCCGGCGACACCTACCACGATCTGACAGGCGCCCCCCTGGTGGTCTCGGGCGCGGAAACCCTGCCGATCGCCTGACACCGGTCCCGACATCGATCGGACCCGCCGCTCCGATCCGATCGCCGGCCACAGACGGTGAGCTTCCGATCGTCACCCTGAGATCGTCAGCTCGAGACCCTCGAGATCGCCCTTGGCCCGCCAGGCGGCCAGCATGGCGAAGAAGGCAAGCGAGCCCCCGCCGTACGGGCCGTCCTGAGCGCTGCGGTCACCCGGCCTGCCCTCGTTGTTGTAATAGCCCGGCGTGCAGTCCTCGAAGAACCTCCGCATGAGGTGAGCCGAGTTGACGATGGTCTTCACCCACTCCTGTTCGGCCTCCTCCGAAACCTCGATCACCTTCACGTCATGGGCGCGCGCATACTCGACGATGTAGGCGAGATGAACCGCCTGCTCATCGAGCATGTGCGGGTAGTTCGCCGTGAATCCCGACTGGGTGTTGCCCATGATGAAGCAGTTCGGGAAACCACGGCTGTGCATGCCGTGCAGGGTGATCGCGCCATCGGCCCACTTCCCGCCGAGTGTGACACCGTCGCGACCCACCAGGTCGTAGCCCGCTCGTCGCGTGTAGGCGGTGCCGACCTCGAAGCCGGTGCTGAAGATGATGCAATCGACCTCGTACTCGATGCCGGCCACGACCACCCCTCGCTCGGTGATGCGTTCGACACCGTTGCCCTGGGTGTCGACAAGCGTGACGTTCGGCCGGTTGTAGGTATCGAGGTAGTCGTCATGAAAACAGGGACGCTTGCAGAACTGGCGGTAATAGGGCTTGAGCGACTCCGCCACGTTCTCGTCCTCGACGACGGAGTCGACCCTCGATCGGATCTCCTCCATCTTCTCGAAGTCGGCGAGCTCGACCGTTGCCATCAGTCCCTCGGGGGTGAAGTCGACGTTGTCGCCACTGCGCATGCGGAACAGGAGCTTGCCGATGATGTCGGTCCATCCGTCGTTGACGAGGTCCTCGGTGGTGAAGCCACCCGACACCAACGTGTTGAAGTTCTCCATCCGCTTCTTCTGCCACCCCGGCTCGAGGGTCTCCACCCAGGCAGGGTCGGTCGGCTCGTTGTTGCGCACATCGATCGAGGAGGGGGTGCGCTGGAACACGAACAGGTGCTCGGTGGCCTCACCGAGATGTGGGATGCACTGCACTGCGGTGGCGCCGGTGCCGATGATGGCGACCCGCTTGTCCTGCAGCCCGGTGAGTCCGCCGGTCGAGTCGCCCCCGGTGTAGTCGTAGTCCCAACGGCTGGTATGGAACGTGTGTCCCTTGAACGAGTTGATGCCCGGAATGCCCGGGAGCTTGGGCCGATGCAGCGGGCCGTTGGACATGGCCACGAAACGGGCCTTCATGCGATCGCCCCGGTTGGTGGTGATGATCCAGCGTTGGTCATCGTCCTGCCACGTCATGCCCGTCACCTCGGTTTGGAGACAGGCGTTGTCGTAGAGCTCGTACCTCTCGCCGATCGCACGGGCGTGCGCCAGGATCTCGGGACCGTGGGAGTACTTCTCCGTCGGGATGTAGTTCATCTCCTCGAGAAGCGGCAGGTAGATGTACGACTCGATGTCACACTGCGCGCCCGGGTAACGGTTCCAGTACCAGGTTCCCCCGAAGTCGCCGGCCTTCTCGATGATTCGGATGTCCTCGACCCCGGAATCGCGCAGCCGAGCTGCTGCAAGCAGGCCACCGAAGCCGCCACCTATCACCACCACCTCGACCTCGTCGGTCAGCGGCTCACGCTCGAAGGGCGCCACATGAGGATCATGGAGATAGAGGGCGAACTCGTCGGTAACCTCGATGTACTGATCGTTGCCATCATCGCGCAGTCGCTTGTCGCGCTCCTCGCGGTACTTCTCCCGCAGCGCATCGGGATCGAACTCCCGAATGTCGATCGTCTCGGCGTCGGTCGCGTCCTGCACCTCGGTCGTCATCGTCCCCCCCGGGTCCTGTCGTGCCCCCATGGGTGCACGCCGGTTCTCACTCTGACAGGTGGGCATCGCCGGCCGCAAACATCTGCACGACCCTTTCCGAAGGTGCCGATTTGTGGATGACCCGCACTTCCCGGGATTTGGGGGCAACATGTGGTCATGAAACTCCCTTCGGCTCTGCGTGGACTTCGTGGCCGGGTTCTGGTCGCCGGCGCCGTCCTGGTGCTTCTCGTGGTGGTGGGTCCCTTCGTCTACATCAACGCCATTCGAGACGACCCTCCGAGGAAGTTGAGTCTCGCGGACACCACGTCCACCACGGCGAACGGCTCGCGCTCGTCCGACGAGAAGACCACCTCCACCACGGCGACAGGCGGCGACTCGGTCGCCGTCCTGCCCGGCAGCCTCGACGGGACGTGGGAGGTCGCCCAGGGAAGCCAGGTCGGCTATCGGGCCAAAGAGGTGCTCTTCGGTCAGGACGCGGAGGCAGTTGGTCGCACCTCGGACGTGACCGGCACGTTCACCTTTACGAGCACGACGCTCCAGGCCGCGGAGTTCACCGTCGACATGACCACCGTCAGAAGTGACGAGAGCCGCCGCGACGGCCAGTTCCAGGGACGGATCATGGACACCAAGACCTACCCGACCGCCGGCTTCAGGCTCACCGCCCCGACCACGGTCGAGGCCCTGCCCGCCAAGGGCGTGACCATCGATCTGTCGGTCTCGGGCACCTTCACGATTCGTGGGGTGACTCGGAACGTCAACGTTCCCCTCAAGGTCCGCAACAATGGCGGCACGATCGAGATCAATGGCCTGTTTCCCGTCATCTTCAGTGATTACGGCATACCCGACCCGAGCTACGGGCCCGCAACGGTGCAGGATCGTGGTGAGATCGAGTTCCTCCTCACGTTTGAACGCACCTAGGAGACGCCTGGGGGCAACCACGGGCGCACCGGAAGTGCCTCACCCGGGTAGCCTTGGAGGGACGGCGGCGGTGCCTGGGGGAGCTGCTCGGTCCACAACAGTCGACTACTTCTCGATGAGGACAATCGGTGCCCCCCCACAAACCTGACAATGCCCGGTCGTTGGGCCGACCATGACCCTGATCGCACGTGACCTCGTCGTCGAGATCGGCGGCAAAACCATCGTCTCGGGTGTGTCCGTGGACGTTCGTCCCGGTGACAAGGTCGGTCTCGTCGGCCGCAACGGCGCCGGCAAGACCACCCTGTTCAAGGTCCTGGGTGGGGCCTCGGTCCCACGCGGTGGAACCGTTCGGCGCTCCGAGGCAACCGGATACCTCTCCCAGGACCCGCGAGCAGACCTCGCGTCGCCGGACACCAACTGCCTGTCCCATGTGCTTTCCGGTCGAGGCCTCGACGTCGCATCCACCCGACTCGAGAAGCTGACTCGTGCCCTGGAGGAGGACCCTTCCGAGGCAAACATCCTCGCCTTCACCAATGCTCAGGAGGCGTTCGAGCGCCTCGGCGGCTACGCGGCCGAGAGCGAGGTCCACCGACTTCTTGCCGGCCTCGCTCTTTCACCCGACCGTCTCGAGCTCAGCATCGGCTCGCTCTCGGGTGGTGAGCGTCGCCGTCTTGAGCTCGTCCGGATCCTGTTCGCCGGCAGCGATCTGCTGTTGCTCGACGAGCCGACCAACCACCTCGATGCCGACGCCCGCGACTGGATGCTTCAGTACATGCGGACCTACCGCGGCGCGTTGCTGGTCATCAGCCACGACCTCGGCCTGCTGGACGAGGCCATCACCCGCGTGCTCCACCTCGATCGTGAGCAGGAGGAGGCGACGGGTGAGCTGATCGAGTACCGGGGCTCCTACTCGCAGTACATCAGGGCGCGCGAGGAGGACGAGGTCCGTCTCGGTGCGTTGGCGTCGCGACAGACCAAGGAGATCGCCCGACTGACCGCACAGGCCGACTCGATGCGCGGCCAGACCGCGAAACGAGCGCGGGTGGCGAAGAATCTCGACGCTCGTGCCAAACGCATCGAGGCGACCAAGGTCGATGCGCCGACCAAGCACCGCAAGCTCGACCTACGACTGCCCGACCCGCCCCCCATCGGGCGCACGGTCCTCGAGGCATCCGGCGTCCACAAGAGCTACGGGCAACTCGACGTCTTCGAGGACATCAGCTTCGACCTCGGGCGCGGGGAGCGACTGTTGATCATCGGGCTCAACGGGGCCGGAAAGACGACCATGTTGAAGATCATCGCCGAGCGTGTGTCACCTGATCTGGGCAAGGTTCGCCTCGACGCGCGCGCTCGGCCCGGCTACTACGCCCAGGAGCACGAGGGCATCACCGCCGGTCGCAGCCTGCTGGAGCACATGTGCGAGAACACCTCGATCGGCGAGCAGCAGTCGAGGGGTGTGCTCGGCATGTTCGGCCTCTCGGGGAACAAGGTCGTTCAGGACGCCGCCACGCTCTCGGGTGGCGAGAAGACCAAGCTCGCACTCGCGCAACTCGTCGCGGGCGGACACAACCTGTTGTTGCTCGACGAGCCCACCAACAACCTCGACCCCGCCTCGCGCACCGCCATCGGTGAGGCACTCTCCGGCTGGCCCGGGACGATGGTCGTCGTGAGCCACGATGTGGAGTTCGTGCGCTGCCTCCAACCCGACAGGGCACTCACCATGCCCGAGGGCACGCTCGATCATTTCGACGAGGACATGCTGGAACTCGTCGAGCTCGCCTGAACACGCGCCACTCGCCGAACACGCGCCAGTCGCTGAAGGTCCACGCGAGTTCGTTCACGCGCCGTGGAATGCTCCCCGGCGGGGATCAGGCAGGCTCGAAGACCGGAATCTTGCGACCGTCGGACAGATCCTCCCATGCCACCTTCACGGGCATCCCCACGCTGACCTCCGAAGGGTCGCAGTTGACGATGTTGGTGACCACACGGGTACCTTCCTCCAGCGTCACCAGGGCAACCACGAAGGGAAGGCGATCGGTCATGAAAGGCAGACCGGGCTTGTGCGTGACGTTGAAGGTGTAGACCTCCCCGCGTCCGGGCGATTCCCGCCATTCGAGGTCGTCCGACGTGAGACACCCGGGGCAGACCTCACGGGGGTAGTAGATCGCCTTGTTGCAGCCCGAGCACCACTGCACGAGATAGCGCTCTTCCTTGGTCGCATCCCAGAAGGGGGCGGTGAGCTCGTTGGTTTGGGGTTCGAATCGCGCCATCAGAGAGTCTCCTCGGTTCCGAGCACAACGGTGGAGCAAGCGGAGAGCACACCGCCGCATCCATTGGCCACTGCGAGCTTTGCATCAGGTACCTGCCGTGGCCCCGACTCGCCGCGGAGCTGACGAACGGCCTCGACGAGCACGAACATGCCGTACATGCCGGGGTGGGTGTAGGAAAGTCCACCACCGTTGGTGTTGGTCGGGAAGGAGCCCTTCGGGCCGAGCTTGCCATCCTCGACGAAGGCCCCGCCCTCACCCTTCTTGCAGAACCCGAGGTCCTCGAGGGCCAACAGGGTGGTGATGGTGAACGAGTCGTACGTCATCAGCACATCGACGTCGTCATGGATGATGCCGGCCATCGAGAACGCCTTGGGCCCGGAGATGGCCGCCGAGGTCGTGGTGATGTCGGGCATCTGGCTGATCGACATGGCGTGGGTGTGGGCCGTACCGGTGCCGAGGATGTAGACCGGGTCCCGGCGGAGGTCCTTTGCCCGGTCGGCCCGAGTCAGGATGAGTGCGCCCGCCCCGTCGGTGACCAGGCAGCAGTCGAGCTTGTGCAGCGGCGCTGCGACCATGGGCGACGACAGCACCTCGTCGATGGTCAGCGCCTCCTGGAACCGGGCGTTGGGGTTCATCATCGCCCACTCACGGGTGGACACCGCGATCTGGGCGAGCTGCTCGGAGGTGGTGCCGTAGATCGCCATGTGCCGCTGAGCTGCCAGCGAGTAGCTGGCCGAGGGGGTGCCGAGCCCGTAGGGAAGGTCCCATTGAGCCATCGGTGATGCGCCCATCATCGACATCATGCCCGCCATGCCGCCCATGTCGCCCTTGGAGCTCTTGGGTGTCTGGGCGTAGAGAATGAGTGCAACATCGCACAGCCCCAGGGCGAGCGCCGCGGTCGCGTGCTCGACGTGCACCTCGAAGCTCGACCCTCCGGTCATCGTGGAGTCGGTGTAACGAGGGGTGATGCCGAGGTACTCGGCCAATTCCATCGAGGGCATCATCCCCATGCAGCTGAAGATCGCGTCGATGTCGGTGACCTTGAGGCCGGCATCGTCGAGGGCACCCTTGATCATCTGCATCTCGAGGGCACGGCCCTTCTTGTCAAGCATGCCGGTCGGCGAGGCGATGTCGATGGCACCGACGATCGCCGCCTTCCCGCGTGCCTCTCTCGGGTCGTAGCTCACGGCTGCTCCTTTTCTGCTTCTGCATGTGCGATGACAGTGGGATGCCTTCGCAACCCACCCCCCGGGCTCGGGTAGCGGTGAAGATTCTTGCGGGACTGGGCCACCTCGTGTCAATTCCTCCCGGCGTCGCCGGACCTTGCGGGTCGTCCGATCTGCGTCAGATCCTCCCCCGATCCGCCATCTGATGACCTCGGACGGTCGATCCACCGGTAGCATCATCAACTGATGACATCACTTGATGACTTGAATGTCGTGCGCACACCCGGCCGGATCACCGCGGCGCTCATGATCGGTTCGCTGACCGTCTCACTGACCTCGACGTTGGGCACGCCGCTCATTCCGACGATCGCCCAGAGTCAGGGCGTCTCGTTGCAGACCGCCCAGTGGCTGTTGACCATCACGCTGCTGGTCGGCGCCGTGATGACCCCGGTCCTCGGCCGGCTCGGCGACGGCTCGCAACGGGTGCGTCTGCTGCAGATCACGTTGGGCAGCGTCGTCGTGGGGTCCCTCGTCGCAGGCACAGCCGAGAACTTCACCCAACTGCTGGTGGGGCGGGCGATCCAGGGCATCGGCTATGCAACCGTTCCGCTCTGCATAGCCCTCGCACGAGAACTGCTCGACGGCGAGCAGCAGCGCCGGGCGATCGCTGCGCTGTCCATCACGGTGGCCGTCGGCGCAGGGCTCGGCTTTCCGGTCACCGGACTGATCGCCGAGTACGCCGACTACCACGTGGCGTTCCTGTTCGCCGCGTTCTTCGGGACGGCGGCGATCCTGCTGGTTCGACGTCACGTCCCTCCCTCGACCGGCGTACCCGTGCCGGTCGAGCTCGACTGGATCGGCGCCATCCTCTTGGGCATCGGCCTGTCCAGCCTCCTCGTGGCGATCAGCAAGGGCTCGACCTGGGGGTGGGGCCAACCCTCGACGCTCGGACTGACGGTCGTTGGCCTGGTGGTGATGGGGGTCTGGGGCGTCGTGGAGCTGCGCACCCCGCATGCGCTCGTCGATCTCCGGCTTTCGGCTCAACGGTCGGTTCTGGGCCCGAACCTCACGGCGGTGCTGGTCGGCGTGGGCATGTACCAGGGACTCGGCCTCGTCAACCGCCTGGCGCAAACGCCGACCTCGGAGGGCTACGGGTTTGCAGCCTCGTTGGTGGTGACAGGTCTGATGCTCCTGCCCTTGTCGCTGGGAAGCCTGGTGTCCCAGCCACTGGCTCGAGCCATCGGGAGGCGCTTCAGCATGCGCGTGGTCCTCGCCTCGGGATGTGTCGTCGTCGGTCTGGCCCTGGCCTACACCGCGGCGTACCACGACCACCTCGGTCAGCTCGCCCTGCTGAGCGTGCTCCTGGGCATCGGCGTGGGAACGACCTTTGCGGCCATGCCGGCGCTCATCGTGGCAACCGTCCCGGAGCACCGAACAGGTAGCGCGATGAGCCTGAACCAGGTCCTGCGCACGGTCGGCGGGGCTCTGGGCAGCGCTCTCTCGGCAACCGTGTTGGCCGCGCACACCCCCGCCGGCATGCACTTTCCCGATGAGGGCGCCTACACCGTCGCCTTCGGAATCGGTGCGCTCGCCTGTCTCGCGGCCCTGGTGGTGACCCTGACGGTCGTGCCGTCGTCGCCGACCGTCGAAGACGTGGCAGGCGAGGACATCGACCTGCTGATGGAGGAGTCCGGCGCCGGATCCGGTGTGGGACCTTCGATGTTCGACGGCGAGGACGACCAATGAGCGCTCGAAGCGGAGGGAGCGCTCCGCCCGTGCCTGCTTCTGCTCAATCGCCTCAATCGCCTCAATCGCCGAATCGACGCCGGGATGCCGACGCAACCCGGCGTGCGCTGCTGGACGCAGCAGGAGCGCTCTTCGACGAGAAGGGCTTCGACAACTCGACGACCAGGGAGATCGGCGCGCGGGCCGGCGTCGATGCCGCGCTGATCGCCCGCTACTTCGGAACCAAGGAGGGGCTGTACCTCGCCGTGCTCGCAGACCCCGAACGGGCAGGAACCGTGGCGCTTGCCGACACCGACCTCGATGGGTGCCTGCGACTGCTCCTCACGCGCTGGAGCCGGCGTGGGACATCGCCGGTTGCCTCGGCATTGGTCGCTCCAGACCTTTCACCCGATGTTGCCGCGCAGCTCAGTCGCGTGCTCGACCTCCGCGTGATCAAACCGCTGATCGCAGCCCTCGAGGACGCAGGCGCAACGGGAGACCTGCGCGTCGAGGCCCAGTTGGCCACGGCGCTCGTCCTCGGCATCGCCGTCGGCCGTAGCCACGGGGCGTTGCCCGGGCTGACCGCTCTCGACGAGGAGGATCTGATCGCCAGGTTGCACGCGATCCTCGTCGACGATCCGAATCCGTCCTCCGTCTGAGGACCCGCGCCTCAACGATGGTCCTGCCCGAGGACGATCCCGCGAGTATGAGGCGGCGGTTGCCGGTGGAGCGGATGAGTATCCTCATCATAAGTTTGGTTTTTGTTTATGATTACTTGATAGAATTGTCATATGCAGAAGAAGAGAACGGTGGCCCCCATTCCGCCCGATGGCCTGAACGTGCCGCTCTCCCAGGTGAAGGCAGAGCTGTTCAAGGCACTGGCAAACCCGGCTCGCATCAGGGTTCTGGAACTTCTCGCCGAGGGCGAGCGCTCGGTCGGGGAGATGCAGCCCCTCGTGGGCATCGAGCTCTCCCACCTCTCCCAGCAACTGAGCGTGCTCCGCAAGGCAGGACTCGTCACCCCTCGCCGGGAAGGGTCGACCGTGTTCTACACCGTGAAGGATCCCCTCGTTGTCGAGCTCCTCGCCGTCGCGAAGAAGATGCTCCTGCGCTCACTCAACGAGTCGCGTGAGCTGTTGGCCGACCTGGGGGCCGTGGACGCGTGACGAAGTCCGACGCATCGGATCGGGGCCTGCGGCAAGGGCGGAAGCGTCGGAACGGGCGGGCATCTTTGGTTACGAGCCTGATGCCGCGGGGCGCCGATTACGCCCGGGCGCGCCATTCCTGGAAACAGGATCTCCTTGCCGGTCTCACCGTCGGGATCGTCGCCCTGCCGCTCGCACTCGGTTTCGGGGTGACGACCGGATTGGGAGCGTCGGTCGGCCTGATCACGGCGATCGTGGCCGGCGTCGTCGCCGCGGTCTTCGGGGGATCGGACGTGCAGGTCTCAGGGCCCACCGGCGCGATGACTGTGGTGCTCGTGCCCATCGTCGCCCGCTTTGGCGCCGATGGGGTGTTCCTCGCGGGCCTGATGGCGGGCGTCATCGTCGTGATCGCCTCGATTGCCCACCTTGGGCGGGCGCTTCGCTACGTGCCATGGCCGGTCATCGAAGGATTCACGATCGGTATCGCGGCGTTGATCTTTCTGCAACAGGTGCCGAACGCGCTCGGCGTGATGAAGCCCGATGGCGAGAATGCCGCCATGGTGGCCGGACGAGCCCTCGGTGACGCACTGGGTGGCGACGGCACGATGGCGGCGGTGGGACTTGTAGGCGTCGTGGCGGCGACGATGTTCGGCCTCCCGCGAGTGCGCAGGAGCCTCCCCGCGTCGCTCGTGGCGGTGGTCGTCGCCACCGTGATCGCTCAACTCGGCGATCTCGACGTGGCGCGAATCGGTTCGCTCCCCGATTCCCTGCCGCTCCCTTCCCTGCCCGACATCTCGATCCAGCGCATGAGCGACCTGCTCTCCGCCGCGTTCGCCATCGCCGCGCTGGCCGCCATCGAGAGCCTGCTGTCGGCAAAGGTCGCCGACGGCATGTCCGACACGGCACGCCACGACCCCGATCGTGAGCTGTTCGGACAAGGTCTGGCCAACGTCGTCTCGCCCCTCTTCGGCGGGATACCTGCGACTGGGGCGATCGCCCGGACCGCCGTCAACGTCAGGGCGGGGGGACGCACCCGCCTCTCGGCAGTCGTCCACTCGGCCGTGCTGCTCGGAGTTGTCCTCGCCGCCGGCTCGCTGGTCGCTCGCATTCCGCTCGCCGCGCTGGCGGGCGTGCTGATGGTGACAGCCATTCGCATGGTCGAGCCACACAACGTGCGTGCGGTGATCCGCTCCACCCGGGGTGACGCGGTGGTGCTCGTGGTCACCGCAGCGGTGACGATCGCCTTCGACCTCATCCTGGCCGTCGGGGTGGGCGTCACCCTCGCCGCCATCATCGCCCTGCGCGCGGTGGCCCGAACCTCAGGCGTCGCACAACAGCCGATCAACGGTGACGCGGAGATCGACGTCGACGACGAGCATCGCCTGCTCCACGAACGCATCGTGGTCTATCGAATCGAGGGCTCGCTGTTCTTCGGCGCTGCACAACAGTTCCTCACCGAGCTGACGAACGTGGGAGACGTGAAGGTCGTGATCCTTCGTCTTGGCGACATCCGCATGCTCGACGCGACCGGCGCCGCTGCACTCGAGGAGACCATTGCCGAGCTCGAGGGTCGCGGCATCACCGTGCTGCTCAAGGGTGTGCGTCCCGAACATCATCAGGCGCTCGACGCCGTCGGCGCCTTCAGCCGACTGGCCAGTGAACGCCACCTCTTCGACAACCTTGACGATGCCATCGAGCATGCACGAACGCACGTGCGCCGACGCCTGAAGGTCGATGGCACTTGACTCGCACCTGACCGCAGAAACACGAAAGGGTGTGCCGGCGCCCGCGAGGCGAGCTTGGCGGCCGGTGGAATGCCTAGACTCGAAGACATCGGAACGCCGAAGGACACCATGGGTGATCCCGCTGTCGGCACCATTGGCTCCCTGGTAGAACCGATGACATGAACGCAGCAGAACGGGTACTTCGTCGTTGCGACAGGTTCCAGCAGCGGCATGCCGCCTTGGCGATCCCGGTCGCTGTCGTGCAGAAGTTCGGCAACGACCGAGCCGGCGCCTACGCCACTCGGATCGCGTACCAGGGCCTGTTCGCGCTGTTCCCACTGCTGTTGTTGCTGGCCACCGTGCTCGGCTTCCTGTTGGAGGACCACCCGGACCTACGCCGGGACGTCATCGATTCGGCGCTGCGAGACTTTCCCGTGATTGGTCCCGAGCTGCGCGACGCAGCGACTCCGCTCCACGGCGGCGGCATCGCTCTCGCCGTTGGAATCGTGGGCACCCTGTACGGCGCACTCGGCCTCGGCCACGCGGCGGAGGCCGCGTTGAACACCGTCCGAAACGTTCCGCGATCGCAGTGGCCCAACTTCGCCCGCCGTCGGCTCCGCAGCCTGGCCATGGTTGCGACGATCGGCGTCGGCATCATCGGATCGGCGGTCGCGGGCGCCGCGGTGGCGACAATCCCATGGGGGCACGGCCCCGTTGCCTTCCTCGTATCCCTGCTCATCGACGCGGTCGTGTTCATGAGCGCGTTCATGGTGCTCACGGCGGCGCGGTTGACGTGGCGCGATGTGCGACTCGGGGCGCTGGTGGCGGCGGTGTTCTGGGGCACGCTCAAGCTGGCCGGCGAGTGGTACGTGAACGGGGTGCTGCGCGGCGCCGTCGACGTCTACGGGTTCTTCGCCACCGTCATCGCACTGCTCACCTGGATGTATGTCGCCGCGCAACTCGTGCTGCTGGCGGCAGAGGTGAACGTCGTCGTCAACGAGCGTTTGTGGCCCCGCTCACTGACGCAACCGCCGCTCACGGAAGCCGATCGAGAGGTGTACCGTCGGCTCGCCCGAACCGGCATCCTGCGCCCCGAGTATGGGGTGAGCCTCGAGTTCTCCGACGAGGCCGATCGTGATCCGCTCGAGCACACATCACCGGACGCGGCCCCGACTCCTTCGAAGGACCCGTAATCGAGGGTTCGGGCGCGGGCTGCGTCCGACGGACGGTTTGCGGCAAGGATCGCCGGCCGATCGTCAACAGGCGTTCGACCGCGGAGCGACGATAGACTTCATCTGAAGGCCGACCTCAGCGGCGAGCAGCAGCGACGTCGGGGTCCACGGCACCTCCCCCACTGAGTGAAAGGGCCAACGATGACCGACCAGCCCGCCACCGTCTACCGGCTCCCCGATCTCCGATACGACTACTCGGCGCTGGAGCCGCACATCTCGGGACGGATCATGGAGCTGCACCACGCCAAACATCATGCCGCTTACGTGGCCGGAGCAAACCGTGCCCTTGAGCGGCTGCAGGAGGCGCGAGGGAGCAGCGACTTCACGACCCTGTCGATGCTGGAGAAGAACTTCGCCTTCAACCTATCCGGCCACGTCCTGCACTCGCTGTGGTGGGAGTGCCTCTCACCCGAGGGCGGCGGTGAACCGGGCGGCTGGCTGGGCGAGCAAATCGATGCCGACTTCGGGGGCTTCGAACCGTTCCGCCGGCATATGATCGAAGCCGCCGGCACCATCCAAGGATCAGGTTGGGCGCTCGCCTCGTGGGAACCCACCGGACGCCGGGTCGTAATCGAGCAGACCTACGACCACCAGGGCAACCACGGGCAGGGCACCGTGCCCATCCTGGCCATCGATGCCTGGGAGCACGCCTACTACCTGCAGTACGAGAACGACAAGAGCGCCTTCTTCGAGGCCGTGTGGTCGCTCGTCGACTGGCGCCAGGTCGCCGAACGTCTCGACCAATCCAGTCTCGCACCGCGGACGTAGCGTCCGCGACCTGTGTACAGGCGATCCGGGACAGTTGAGGTCGGGTGCGGCCAAGTGGACGACAGGCCGCGAAAGACAGCCGCCGCCCACACCCGTAAGTGCCGGCACGGTGCGACCACTGCACCAAGCGGTGCGACCACTGCACCAATGAGAGTAGTCACGACCAGTCGCCAGTGGGCGCCGCGCATGCGCCTCGCCGCGTTCGTGCTCTGGCGTTGCTCGGCGATGGCGGAGGCGATCGACGAGTGAGGCCGCCGCGACCGCCGCGCCCCGGCGACGGCGGACAAGCGAGGCGCCGACCACGCTTCGGTCTCCGGGTGCGAGCCACGATCGGCTTCGGCGTGACCGCCCTGTTCGTCGCCGTGGTCCTGGCGGCGATCACCTTCGGGCTGGCCCGCGCCTACCTCGTCGACCAGCGCCAGGACGCTGCCGAGCAGCAGACCTACGTGAACGCTCGCCTGGCCCGGACCGTGCTGCGAACCCCGGACCCCGACATCCCTGGCCTTCTCGGCAGCCTCGGTGGCGGTACCGCCTCGAACCCGGTGCTCCGCTTCCGGGGCGAGTGGTTCTCCACCTCCGTAACCTCCGGGCCCGACGCCATCCCCCAGGACCTGATGCGTGTCGTCAGCGACGGGCGCGCCGGGCATCAGCGCTATCGGGACGGCGGCGGTGCCCTACGCCTGGCCGTCGGTGTGCCGATCGCTGCCACCGACGGTTCCTACTTCGAGTTGTTCGCCCTCGACGAGCTCGATCGAACCCTCGACCTGTTGACCAGATCCCTTGCGTTCGGCGTCTCCGGTGCCGCCGTCGTCGCTGCCGCCGTCGGTCGCGCCGGCGCCGGGCGACTCGTGCGGCCTCTCGGGCCGGTGGCCGACGCCGCCCAGCGGATCGCCGACGGCGAGCTCGACACCAGGCTCACCGGGATCGACGACCCCGACCTCGAACGGCTCACCGACGCCTTCAACACCATGGCGACCGCGCTCGAAGCCCGCATCGAGCGCGAGGCCCGCTTCGCCGCGGATGTCAGCCACGAGCTGCGCTCACCGCTCGCCGCGGTCGCCGCCGCCCTGGAGATCATCAATCGGCGACGCGACCAACTTCCACCGCAGGTCATCGAGGCCTTTACCGTGCTCGCCGGCAAGGTCGACACCTTCCAGCGGATGGTCCTCGATCTGCTGGAGATCTCGCGGGTCGACTCCGGCGCCGCCACCCTGGCGGAAGATCTGATCGACCTGCGGCACCTCCTCTCCCGGGTCCTGACCCGCCACGATGCCGAAACCGCCACCATCACCTTCGAGGAGGGCGCGCCGACGCACCTGACCGGTGATCGACGCCGCCTCGCCCAAGCCATGGGTAATATCGTCGAGAACGCCGGCCGTTACGCCGGCGGCACCACCGCCGTCACCGTCACCGCCGCAAAGCCGGGATACGTGCGGTTCGCCTTTGACGACCACGGCCCCGGTGTGCCGCAGGAGGAACGAGACGCCGTGTTCGGGCGGTTCGCCCGCGGTGAAGTCGGGCTTCGAGCCGGGACCACCTCCGGCACCGGTCTCGGCCTTTCACTCGTCACCGAGCATGTCAAGCTCCACCGAGGCCGCGTATGGATCGAGGACAATCCCAGCGGCGGCGCCCGGTTCATCATCGAGCTCCCGGTGCAGCAGCCATGACCAGCCCACGGCTCCTGGCCCCGCTTCTCCTGGTCGCTTCCCTCTTCGCCGGTGCGTGCTCGGTGCAGGGACAAGGACGCGCCCAGGTTCGAGACGACGACGCCGTTCCGTTCGGCCTGCTCGACCAGGATGTCCCGCCGCTGCTGCCGCCGGTGACCGCCGCGGTGACCGAGACGGTGTCGCTGTGCTTCGTCGATGTCGACGCTGCCGTCGTCGCCGTCGACGCCGCCCTCGACCCACCGATCGACCTTCCCGACGTCGTCGAGGCCCTCGCGGAGCCACCCGGTTCGGCCGCCGGATCGCTGCGGACCGCGGTCGGGGAACCGCCGCTCGTCCGCGACGTCCGCCTGGTGGCCGGCGTGGCCCGCGTCGATCTGTTGCCCGCCATCACCGAGCTCGGCGGTGATGAGCAGCTCCTCGCCGTCGCCCAGCTGGTATGCACCCTCACCGGGCGACCAGGTGTGGGGCTCGTGTCGTTCACGCTCGTGGGCTCGCCTGTCGACGTCCCCCGAGGCGACGGTTCGCTCACCAGCGGGCCCGTGTCCCGCGACGACTACGCCAACCTGGTGGCCTGAGCCCAGTCCGTCGAAGGCGAGGCATCATCGGTCGGGAACCCGGTCGGATCTTGCGTCCAAGACGGAACGGCAGGCCCCGCAAACCGTCGTCGAGCGGTGCGGTCACAAGCATCGGCGGCTCAGCCGGCGGGATCCAGCAGTCCCCATCGTCTTCGAATGGCGCGATCGAGGGTGCCGAAGACGGCGGAGTCGACCACGATGCCGATGATCAGGATGACGATCATCGTCGCGATCAACCCGGAGGAGTTCGCGAGCTCCCGATTGACCTGGAGCAGGAACCCGATCGACTCCTTCCCGGGCACGACCGCGATCAGCTCCGCTGCCATCAAGCTGCGCCACAGGAAGGCCCAGCCCTGCTTCACCCCACCGACGAAGGCCGGGAGGGCCGCGGGCAGGATGATGTGCCGATACGCCGACAGACCGTCGGCGCCGAGCACTCGCCCGGCACGAAGCAGGATCGGTGGTATGTGGTCGGCACCGCTGACGAGGCCGTTGGCGATGGAGGGCGTCGCGCCCAACACCATCACGAACATGATGGCGGCCTCGTAGTCGCGACGGAAGATCACGATGGCAAATGGGACCCAGGCGACCGACGGCATGGTCTGGAGCCCGGTTATGAGCGAGCCGACGGCGGCGCGCACGGGTCGGAAGCGCGAGACGACGCTGCCGATGACGACGCCGAGCACGATGGACACGGCGAATCCCTGGGCGGCGCGCCACAGGGTGATCCGTGTGGCGCGCCACAGCGTGCCGTCGCCCGCCATCTCCCGAAAGTCCTCGAAGGCCTCACCGGGCGGCGCGAGTGCGAACTTCGGCTTCCACTCCAACCAGATGACGAACTGCCACGCCGCCAACGCGAGCACGATGGCAGCGATCTTCGGCCATGTCGTTCGCCAGGCGCGGCGAAAGGGATGTTCGCCTGGGCCGGCCATGAGCTCCAGGGCGTCGAGGCCGGCAAGGGTCGCGCCGAGCTGGGAATCGGCATCAGTTGGCATGTCGTCGCACCTCCTGTCGCAGCTGCTCGGTCACGGCCCCGGCCAGCTCGCTCACGGCGGGGGACTCGATGCGTCGTGGCCGGTCGATGTCGACCGAGACGGTTGAGGTGACCCTGCCGGGGCGGCTCGACAGCACGACGATCCGATCGGCGAGTCGGGCTGCCTCGCGCACGTTGTGGGTGACGAAGACGACCGTCAGGTTGCGGTCGGCCCACAGCCCCTCGAGCTCGTCGTGGAGAAGATCGCGGGTCATGGCGTCGAGGGCCCCGAATGGTTCATCCATGAGGAGGATGTCGGCGTCCTGTCCGAAGGCTCGAGCGAGCGCGACGCGCTGACGCATGCCGCCGGACAGCTCGTGGGGCCGCTTGTTCGCGAAGCCGTCCAGGCGCACGGTCCGCAGCAGCCATGCCACCCGGTCTCGCCGCTCGGCCTTCCGGACGCCTTGGAGCTTGAGGGCGAGCTCGACGTTGCCGGACACCGTGAGCCAAGGGAAGAGTGCGGCCTCCTGGAACATCAGCGCCGTGCGGCCGCCCACTTCGAGGCGGCCTGCGGTGGCGCGGTCGAGTCCGGCGATGAGGTTCAGCAGGGTGCTCTTGCCGCATCCCGACGCGCCGACGACACAGAGGAACTCGCCCCGGCGGACGTCGAAGTCGATGGAGTCGAGGGCAGCCACGGCGTGCCGGCCCGTGCCGTAGACCTTGCATACGCCACGCAGCGCGATAGCGCTGATCGGGTCAGGTGGCGCGACCGGAACGACCGCGCTCTCGGACTCGAACCGCGGGGGATCCTCGCTTCTCACGGGGCATCCACCTCCTCCTCGCCGCGGTTGGCGAGCAACCGGTTGAGGATGGTGAGGTCATAGATCCCATCGAGGTCGACGTCGTCGAGCAGTCCGGCGGCGACGGCGTCGTCCTTGGACTTCTCGAGTGACTTCGCGATCGGATCCGCGGTGAAGGTCATCCTGGTCCAGGCGCCGGTGATGGTGGCCTCGGGCAGCGCCTTGGTGGTGATCCGCTCGATGCCCTTGTTGGTGACTGCCTGTGCCACGGTGGGGTCGTCGTTGGCGAAGGCGATGGCGTCCAGCAGGCCGCTGATGAGGCCCTCGATGATGTGCTGGTTCTCCTCGAGATACTCGGCGGCGACGACCAGGTGCGTAGTGACGAACGCGCCGTCGGGCCAGAGATCGCGCTCGTCAACCAACACATGGCCCTTGCCCTCGGTCACGAGTCGTGTGGCCCACGGTTCGGGTACCCACGCGCCGTCGATGCTGCCCCCCACGAACGCGGTGAGCGTGTCTGCGTTGGCCTGGGGGATGACGGCGACGTCCCCGCCGCCCGTCTTGTCGGTCTGATAGCCCTGGTCGGCCAGCCATGCCCGGAGTGCGACGTCCTGGGTGTTGCCGAGCGACGGCGTTGCGAGCCGCTTGCCCTTCAGGTCCGCTGCGGACGCGATCCCGTCTCGGACCACGAGCGACGCTCCGCCCGAGGTGGTTCCGGCGACGATGCGCAGCGCCTCGCCGTCGGACTCGGCGAAGCCGTTGATGGCGGGGTTCGGGCCTATGAACGTCGCATCGATGGCGCCCGCGAACAGCGCCTCGATGGCCTCGGTGCCGGCGTTGAAGTACGAGTACTCGATCTTGACGCCATCGCCGAGCGCCTCCGCGAACAGGCCGCGCGTTTCGCCGATCACCGCCGGCGCGTGGGTGACGTTACCGAAGTAGCCGAGCCGCAGCCTCCCTGCCGAGGGCGCCTCGCCGCCGGAGGTCACCGCCGCGCCGCCGCCTCCGTCATCGTCACTGCCGCACCCCCCTGCGAGCACGGCAACCACGGAAACCAGAACCACGAGGGGGGCGAGGAGGCGAAGACCTCGCCCCCATATGTTCATAAAGTTGATGGGCATAGTCAGCTTTTCTACATTACGGGATGACATCCTGCAAATCATGGGAACGACCCCGCACCTTCCAGGTGGGACACTGGTGGGCGTGACGAGCGGCGCCGACCCTGAACATCGTTCCGGTGCGCAGTCGGTGGAGCGGGCCCTGGCGGTTCTCCGGGCGATCGACGAGGCCGAAGACGGACTCGGGGTCTCGGAGATCGCGCAGCGTCGGGGGCTCAGCGTCAGCACTGCGCACCGCTTGACCCGCGTGCTGTGCGATGCCGGGCTGGTGAGCCAGGATCCGCGCACCGATCGTTACCAACTCGGCCCCGCGCTGGTGGTGCTGGGCCGCCGAGCCGAGGAGCGGCTGGGCTATCGGCCGGCGCTGCCGGAGCTGGAGAAGCTCGCCGATGCCACCGGCGAGTCGGTCAACCTCGGCATCCGCGCCGGCAACGACGTGCTCGTGGTGCTCGACGTCACGTCGCGCCAGCCGCTGCGGTTCGACCAGGCCGCGGGAAGTCGCGTGCCCCTGCACACCTCGGCCATGGGCAAATGTCTGCTGGCCTTCGGCACAAGCCTCGGCGGCGCCGTGGAGAGCCTCCCGGAGCTTCGGCCCGTCACGCCCAGCACCATCACCGACCGCGACGCCCTGCGGCGAGAGCTGGAGCAGGTCCGCGGCCGGGGCTGGGCCGTCAATGACGAGGAACGGACCCCGGGCGTCCGAGCCGTCGCCGCCCCCGTCGTGGCCGAGCGCCTCGCCATCGCCGCCATCGCCGTGCAGGGTCCGACCATCCGGCTCCCCGACGGCCGCATCAACGACCTCGGTGGCGAGATCGCAGCAACGGCAGCTCGACTTGCGCCCCTCCTGGCCGGCCACGGCTTGAGCTGACCCCCGTAACGGCCCTCAGTGACCCGATCGAAGTGCTCCGAAAGGAATCGTCAAGGCCAGCGGATCGGGTTCCTCGTCGAACCAACGGTTCTCATGGAACGACGAGACTCGTTGCAGCGCAGCCGCTTGGCGCGGTTTGGCGACCTGCAGGCTGTGCGATGACCAGTCCGACGAGGTCGTCGCCGCTCATGTGCCGCCGACCTCGGCGTCCGGTTGTCATCGACGGTCGCAACCGTCGTGAGTTCCTCGTCCGCGCCGACCAGGCGGTCGCAGACCTTCACCACGCCGGCCGTGAGCGCAAAGAGCACCACCAGCAACATCACAAACAGCACGTCAGCCATCTCGTCCTCCGGCCCGAGCGAAGGGCACGGATACCGGTATACGAGTGACCGGCGAGAGCCGGTAGAGGCTTGACGCCCTTTTAGCGTCCCGCCGCGCTTCTTAGCGTTTGCGTAGCGGGTCGCCTCGCAGAACCACCGCCTGCTGCCGGTTCAAGACCACAGCGAAGACGCCGATGAACGCGGCGCCGGGTGGCTCAGACGGGTGTGGCGAGGATTGCGTCGATCTGGCCGAGGGCCTCCCTGAGCCCCTCCTCCATCCCCATGGCGAGGATCTGCTCCATGGCCTCGACCGAGGCGAACTCGGAGCGCATCGTCATGGTGGTGCCGCCGCCGGCTCGCTCGGCGAGGTCCATCGTCATGCGGGTGCTGGGCAGCGACTCGTCCTTCTCGCCGCCGTCGTCGGCGAAGCTGTCGACCAGCTCGAGGCGTTGCGGCGGCTCGACGGCCACGACGTCCCAGCGTCCGTGGTACTTGTCGCCCTCGGGGCCGGTCATGAAGTAGCGGACCGTGGCGCCGGGCGCGAGGTCGTGCTCCACGACGGTGGCCGGGTGCGACGGCGGGCCCCACCAGCGCTCGAGCTGCCTGGGATCGGCCCACAGCTGCCAGCTGCGCTCGACGGTGGCAGTCCAGCTCGACGGTGACGACCATGGTCCGGGCAGCCGGGTCCTTGTCAATCGTGATCTGCATCGGTGCTTCCTTCCTTCGTGTCCTCGGCGAGCAGCTCGCCCATGCGGTGGATGCGGCCACGCCAGACGTCCTCGAGCTGGTCGAGGACGTGGCCGGCGCGGCGGATGGTGTCGACGTTGCTGCGCACGATCTGCTCCCGACCGCGGCGCTCCTTGGTGACGAGCTCGGCGGCCTCGAGCACGGCGACGTGCTTCTGCACGGCGGTGACGCTCATCGGGTAGCGGCGGGCCAGAGCCGACACGCTGTGCTCGCCCAGCAGCGCCTGCTGGACGATGTCACGCCGGGTGGCGTCAGCCAGGGCGTGGAACACGCGATCGACCTGTTCCGCTGGTGCATAATCTACAACCATATGGTTGTAGATTATGCAGACACTCCCGAGTTGTCAACCCTCGTCACGCTCATGTCGGGGCGCGATCGGGCCGCGCCCAACAGACGGTCTCGACTGTCAGACGGTCTCAGGCACGAGGCCGTCTGCCTCCACCGGCTGTGACGGGGCTTCGGGAGTCACCGGCTGGTGGGTCAGAAGCTTGCCGAGGGCCATGGCGGTGAGGGTTGTCGCTCCGGCGGTGATGATGAAGGCAAGCCTGCGAGGGAGACGAAACCGGGTCGGGCCGACGGCGGCGAGGACGGCGGCGAGGGCCAGATTGGTGAGTGGAAGCTCATAACCGCCGTTGGCAGCGAGGGGGCCGTTGCTGCGGTGGGTCGCAGAGGCCACGGTCATGGCTCCGGCGAGGGCGACGGGCCCGAGGGGGTGTCCAACGCCCGCAGCCGTGAGGATGCCGCCACCCAACTCGGCCGCACCGGCCAGCGTGGCCATCTCTTTGGCCGGAGTGAGGCCGAGGTGAGCAAAGCCGGCAGTCGTGGCTTCGAGGCCGTGGCCGTTGAAGCTGCCGAAGAGCTTCTGCGCGCCATGGACGGCGAGATAGCCGCCCAGGACAATCCGACCGAACAACGTTGCATGACCTGCATGGATCCTCATCGGGCGTTCCTTCCGGGGCGATGTTGTCGCCCGAGTGGCGGTGGCAGTCAGATCCTATCCGCCTCCGAAGCGGAGCGACATGCGGCGCCCGACGGACATGACCGTGCAATCGGGCTCAAAGAGCGCGGCGGATGGTATCGGCGTTGCCTCGCACGATCTGCTGCCGGCCGCGGCGCTCCTTGGTGAAGGGCTCAGTTTCAGCGTCGCCAGTAGAGGAGGTGAGTGACTCCGCTGGGGCTGGGGACGCGGTCGCAGTGGTACCGATCGAGGATCTCGTCGGGCGAGTCCCAGAGGCGTTCGCCGCGACCGAGGTCGATGGGCGCCACGGCGACGTGCAGCGTGTCGACCAGATCGGCGTCGAGGAACTCGCGAACGGTGTGGACGCCGCCGCCGAGGCGCACGTCCTTGCCGTCGGCGGCGGCCTTCGCCTGGGCCAGCGCGTCGGCGGGCGAGGCGTCGATGAAGTGGAAGGTCGTGTCGGCAAGCGAGAACGACGGCCTCAGGTGGTGCGTGAGGACGAATACCGGCGTGTGGAACGGGGGGACGTCGCCCCACCACCCCTTCCACTCGTGGTCCTCCCACGGGCCGCGCTGAGGGCTGAACTTGTTGCGGCCCATGATCTCGGCGCCGATGTTCCGGTGGAAGTCGCGGACCATGTAGTCGTCGAGGCCGCGGGAGCCGCCGGGGTCGGTGCGGTTGGGCCAGCTGTCGGTGGCGAAGGCCCAGGCCCCGAGCTGCATCGGGTCGGCGTGGCCGAAGGGTTGCTCGAGGCTCTGGCCCTCGCCGGAGCCGAACCCGTCCCGGGACACGAAGAAGTTGTGGAGGCGAAGTAGCTGCGTCACCGGCTCAAGCCTCGCATACCGGCGCCATGATGACGGACGCGCGGTCACCCGTCTGCTTGGTTATCAGCGAGCGAACGCGACGAGCGGCGCGTACTCGTCGCCGGCGGCAAACAGGCAACGGCGTCCCGGCCTCGTTGATCACGCCGAGCACGTTCACATCCGGAGGACCAACCATCCGTTCACGCAGATCGATTGGTATCGGTGGCTCGACAGGCTCAGTACTCGCCCTTGATCACGAAGTACGAGCCGCGAATCGTCCCGGCCGGCTTCGACTTCTGTCGCGCGAACTTGAACGAGCTGAGCTCGGCGGGGACCCCCATCCCTTCGGAGAGCTTGAAGCCGACCGCACGCTTGCCGCCGTCGATGCCGTACATGACGTTGATCGATAGACCGCTCTCGTAGAACACGTACGCCATGCGAATGCCTTCGACCTCGAAGGACGTGGCTTCGAGCGGCACGGATTCGATGACGATGTCGCGTTCCTCGAGGATGCGATGGACCCAGTCGATGGTCTTCTTCGCCTTGGCAGCCGGTTCGACCGTGAAGGTATGGTCGTACTTGTTCTTGAAATAACGAGCCTCGTTCGCCCGCAGGCCGGCCGGCGTCGCCGCCACCGGCGACGACTCCAGACCAGTCGTGGACACCGTGACGAAGTCCACCGTGTAGCTCATGTCGCTCCCAAGTTCTCTTACGAGGCCGGGAGACGTTCGGCACGACTCGCGCGGCGCCCACGGCGTACGCCGACGATTGGGGTCACCAACACGGCAACCGCGGGGATGACCCAGATCGCGGGCGTGTCCTCGCCGGCGACGACATAGACGAGGGCCCAACTCACCTCAGCGATCGTGAGGGCGAAGCTGATGGCGCTTGCGATCCGCCAGCCCCGCGTGTCGGTCCTCGACATGTAGACCAGGGCCGGGAGGGTGACCGGTGCTGCAAAGATGGCTCCGCCGAACGACAGGAGCAAGAAGAAGCTCGCGACGAGGAGCACTCTGGAGACGACACGGAGCATGGTGCCTTCAGCGTCCTTCCGGGGCAAGTGACCAGGACTTTTTGAGCATACTCGGAGGGTTCGAACGCCCAACCTTCTGATCCGTCGTCGCTTCCGACGAGTCTGTCTGATGCGGTTCCTTGACGCTACCCCTGGTTGGGGCGTTGCGGCTCGCGACCGGTGCGGTCTCGTTTGGCCATCTTCGGCGGGGTAGATGGCCTCACGGATGGCCGGTCATGAGGTCGTCTTGCGGAGTCGAACCAACTTCGCGTGGCTCACCAAGAGGTACGCGAGCCCAATCACGGCAAGCACCGGCGTGACCAGATGAAGGGCAAGCGCCGCGGCATACGAGCTCTGACTGACCTCCGTGTTGTCGATCAGCACGAACCGGACACGCTCATCGAAGGCTGCTGTCCAGTAGCCATCGATGTCGCCGCCGACCGTCACCGCCCGCAGCGCCACCTGGTCCCACCGGACGAGGGCCGTCGTGTACCACGCGATCAAGGCGGCACCTGCGGCAGCGATCGCCACACTGACGTCGCGGCGCAACGACGCTTTGGACTTGAGCGTCTCTGCAACAACGACAACTGCTGTCACCAACGAGATGAGCGACAGCACGACCACGGCGACTTGGTGTACGTCCGCCCAGCGGTCGGCGTCGCGCACGCGAGCTGGCAGCATGAACGTCTCGACGCCCGGAGCGTGCGGCCGGTAGGTCTCGGCGAGGACTCCGGCGGCCACAGCCGCAATCAATCCTGCCATGACTCCAATGATCGCCACGGCCAAGAACCCAAGGCCAACGTCGCTCCCACCCGCCGCGTCGCCCTGCCGGACTTGCGCTCGCCCGCCAAGGAACTCGCCGACATCCGCCACCAGGCCAGCCTACCGAAGGCTCCGTCGCCACTCGATCCCTCCGCCGAAATGCATCCGTGTGCGGCAACAGTTCTGCGTGTCGAGGATCCGGCGCGGCGGCTACGTCTTCATGACGTGGAGTGATGGTTCAGGACATCGGCAAGAGGTTCCCTTTGCGAGCTTCACTCGCTCACGATGAATGCCGAAGGGCCGGGTATCGCCCGACGCTCCGAGCCCCACGATGGTGGGATCGCTGGCCGAAGGTCTCCTCCGTCCATTCGCGCCGCCCGGGGTCGTCGAGGTCGGTGAAGTGCTTCATGCCCTGGAGTTCAGTGAACTCTCGGTCCATCCAGTCGGGCCAGATGTGCCGTCATTCAAGGGCCCGCTCGATCCGCAGAACAGACTCCGGCGCGATGAGGCCTGCGCGTCGTCACCCGTCTGTCTGGCTATGAGCGAGCGAACGCGACGAGCGGCGCGTAGTCGTCGCCGTCGGCGGCGTACAGGGCGTCGAGGTAGTGCTGTCGAGCCTCGCTGTCCTCGTCCAACTTGCCGCCGGCTCCCCAGGTGAAGATCGGTTGGTCGATCGCAGTGAGGTAGAGGTCGGCGACCAGTCGCGTGCAGCGACCGTTGCCGTTGGGGAACGGGTGCACCGCGACGAGCCGCCGATGGATGCGTGCGGCACGCTCGTCGACGTCGAAGACATCGTTGTCGTGCCAGAACAGGGCATCGTCGAGCGTCTGCTTGGTCTGCCTCGTGATCTGTGAAGGCTCGACACCGATGTTGGTCACACGTCGGCGCTGGGTCCCGGCCCACTTCCAGACGTCCTCGAACATCCGGCGATGCAAGGTGAGGAGGAACGTGTAGCCCAAGACGAGCGGCACTCCGCCCCGACGAGCTTGGTCCAAGGCCCAAGGCATCGTCTTGGTGATGTTGTCGAACTCAACGATGTTGAGATCTCCTCGGGTGGCCACGAATGCGGGGATGAGGTCGACGAGGTCCTCGTCCTCCAGAGGTGTCGCGCCGTCGGGCTCCGGACCGATCGTCCGAAGGTTGAACGTGTTCGGTGGGTCGTCAGCCGGGCTCATGGGTCATCCACTGTCGATTGTCATCGATGACCTTGCGCGCCTGCGCGGCGAGCTGCTCGGTGCGCCGGTCGGGCTCGACCGCTTGGGCTTCCAGGCCCATGGTCGTGGCGACGTACCCGAGCGTGCCGGCCGCCACGCGTTCCGCCTGCTGCTGGACGGTGTGCTCGAGACTGGTGTTGGGCACCAGCACGTACACCAGCCGGCAGTCCATGGCCCGGGCGACCTCCGCGAGCTTGCCGATGCTGATGGTCTCGCTACGCTCGGACCCTTCCAGCCTGGCGATGTTGGCCTTCGTGACGTCGAGGCGCGTGGCGAGTGCTTCTTGGCTCATGCCGAGGCCGGTGCGGATGGCTCGGATCCAGCCGCCGCGAGGCCGCGCGAGCAGGGGCCCGAGCGTCGCTGCTTCGAACTTCCGGTCCATCTCTCGACGGGCCTGCGCTGCTCGTTCGCTCTTTCGCATAGCTAGAGCTTACCGTATTTCCATTAATAGATACTTATAGATCAACTTTTCTACCTCATTTGTCAACCTGTAGCTTGTTGACTCCTCGCGACGGGAGCGGAAGGTTGGTCTGTGCGCTTCGCCTTGTCGGCACGGCTCAGGTGTCCTCGCCAAGCCGCCCACGTTCGTCCACGAGCGCTTGGCGCAGACGCTGTGCCATGACGAACCAGAGCTGCACCGCGGCGTCGAGAGACTTGATCTGTCGCGCAAGCCGTTCGGCGGTTGGTGGCTCCACGTCGCCGCAACCACGACGACGCTGTCGGCCGGCGTGAACCCGTCCAGTTCGTCAGCAACTGCGCGACGACACGACGAGAGGATTCGTGCGAGTCATCCGTACGTTGCCCGCCGACGCTGTCGATCTCGTCGAAGAAGATGGTGCACCGCTTCTGCTTCCTCGCATAGTCGAAGACCAGACGCAGGATCTCTGCGCTCTGGCCCACCCACTTGCTGATGAATTGCGGGACCGCTGACCTCCAGGAACTCAGCGTCGCTCCGGTTGGTGTGGGCGATGATCCGCGCCAACATCGCCTTGCCGGCACCGGGCGGACCGGTAAAGAGCACGGCCTTGATCGGGCGGGCATTGATCTTGGCGAGCCGGTCGTGGTGTGCCATAGATGAGGGTCAGTTCGATCCACGCTTCGGCTGGTAGGCGTCGTCGCGAGCGAGCCTTGAGGGTGCATGGACTCCGCCGACCGGCGGCACGATCCCCGCATGGGGCGCCGAACTTGGGTGCTCGCACCTGGCGGGGCGCTGGTCAATAGCCTGTGATGCGTGAAGATCGCCGACGGGTTGGCTGACGGGTTCGTGGATGCAGTGCTGGCCTCGCCGTTGGGCGTGTCGTGGTTGGCCGTCCTCGAGGCTGGGATGCCCGGCGATGAAGGGCGGCCATCGACATCGCCGGTGGCCGATCCGTCGTCGATAGCAGCGACGGTGGATCGGATCGGGGAGATGTCGTTTGGCTCGCTGATGCGGGCAGCGGTGTTTGCCAGTGTGATGGAGTCCGGTCCGTGGATGTCCGACGCGCCGGCCAAGATCTCCTCTGCCTACCGACAGGCCGAGCGGCGGGCTCCGATCGCCGAAGCTGTCGCGGAGCGGTTCGGTGAGCAACTCCATGCGCCGCTCGACCCCGACCTGCAGCAGTGGTTCAGCGATGGGTCGCCTGGGGTCGAGGCGATCGCGCCACTGTTCCACAACTTCGACGACGTCTACGGCGCGGGCGAGTTCCCGGTGGCTGGACTGTGGACCGCCACCGACCCGCCACCCGAAGCGATCCTCGAGATGGTCGGCGCATGGGAGCAGGAGACCGGGCCGATCACGCGCTGGTGGATGCCGGCGCGCCCCGATGCGCGGGTGTACGAGATGCACCGCCCGCAGGACTGGGCTCGGCTGGTCACCAGCCACCCTCGTCCCGCGTTACCGCATCCGGGCTGGGAGCTGCCCGGCATCAACCAGCACGCCACCGAGATCTCGCCGCTGCCGGCGCTACCCGAACAACGAGCGACACGAGTGTCTGTACGCCACCACTTCGTACCGGACTGGCAGTCGGTCGCCGGCCACTACGACGGCATCCATCTGTCATGGGCGGGATTCATCACCTCCGAAGGGTGCATTGTCGAGCTCGGGGACGGCGATGTCACCATGCTGCGCTACTGGTTCAGCGAGCGCACCGTCTGGCTCGCTGACGTCTTCGGTCAACCGACCAGCGCGCCTGACCCACACATCAACCTCGCGGCCGGGCACTGGCCGCCGCTCCCACCGCGCACCACCATCAACAGCGACCTGATCGTTCGACTCCTCGGCCGGGCACCTATCGCCGAGCACCTCTCGGACGGAAGCTGATCTGAGCGTCGATAGTCGGCGGTCCAACGGCCGGACGACGTCGTCAGCGCGCTCAGAGGGATTCGAACCCCCTACCTTCTGGTCCGTAAGCGGATCCCGTAGGTCCGTCTCGTGTTGTCGAGTCCCGTTCTACCAGGTCAGGTGCGGTGAGCGGTGCTGGGAGTGCCGGCGAATCCGGTCCTGTGACACGTGGTGGATTGCCAAGGGATTGCCAAGGTCGGTCAGGTTCCGGCGTCGCCGGCCTCTCGGTCGATCACGTGCGGACGGCGTCGAGCAGGGGTGCGAGCTCGGTGTCGACCACGTCCTGGACGATCGCGTGGTCGGTGTCGAAGTAGTGGTGGGCCAGGTGGTCGCGCATGCGAGCGATCTCCCTCCACGGGATGTTCGGCGCCCTTCCCGCAGGTCCGGGCTGATCCCCTTGACCGCCTCGCCGATCTCGATGAGGCGCACGCGAACCGCGTCGTAGATCAAGCCGTCGTGGAGGTCGCCCCGCTCGAGGTACCCCTGGATCACGCTGGTCGCCTCAGCGATGTCATCGAGACGTGCCCGGTCGTGTCGGCTCAAAGGGCCACCGCCTCCGCGAGAACATCGTCTCGCAGTCTTTCCCTGAGGGAGTCCGGAGTGCCGACGTCGACCTTCACGCCCAGGGCTTCTTCGAGTTCGGCACCGATGGACAGGATCTCGAAGTGTCGAGCTCCGGGTGCGAGCTCGACGAGGAAGTCGATATCGCTACCTGGCCGCTCGTCCCCGCGAGCCACCGAGCCGAAGATGGCAACCGACCGTCCGTGGTGGCGCTTCACGATCGCCTTGATCTCGTCCCGGTGAGCCTCCACCAAGCTCCCGTAACGGTGTCGCCCGGACGTCGGTCATGGCGAGATTCTACGGGCAGATGCCCTTGGCGAGCTTCACTCGCTCACGATGCATGCCGAAGGGCCGGGTAGGCAGGTGCCACGTCGGAGCCGAAGCGTAGACGTCGCCAAACGCGAGATTCAGTGATCGCCCACAGGAGGTTCGGTCCTTACCGATGTCTCGCGACATCACATGGCGCACCGGCCGCTACCGGCCACGAACCTAGTCCGCTCGTCCGCTCAGGCCGCTGAAACAGCTCGGCCGTACTTGCGTTGAGCGGCCTGCTTCGAGACACCGAGCATCGAGCCGATCTCAGACCACGAACGATTTGCGCGTCGAGCCTCAAGAACGGCCCTCGTCAGTTCACTCTCGAGGGTTGTTCGCTGCTCTGCCAACTCGGCAAGGAGGCGCAACGCCGTGGTGTCGAGTTCGACAAGCGCTTCAGGCGCAACCTCGTCGGCCCAGCGTTCCAACGCAGCAGCCTTCTCGACGCGTGATCTATTCGTCATCGGGTCCACCATCCTTTCAGGAACTTCGCTCGTGCCACCATGCAATGGATGATCGCTTCACCATCAGCATCGACAACCACACCGACCTCAATTGGTGCACCGTCTTGTCCTGGTCCCACGAACATCGTCACCGCCACATCGTCGGTTTCAAAGGCTTTCCAGTGATGTCTGTGGGCGTGAACCATGTCATCGTCGGGGATACCGTGCTTACGGGCACTGTCCTCGATATCCACCCGGCAATTCTACCCTGAACGGGTTCAGGCGTCAACATATGTTGACGCCTGCGGTTCACCTTGGGGCCGGATGCGGCGGTGGTTTCCAGATGGCGCATCCGGGGATGCAACCAAGGACACGTGCCGGCGACACCGGCTATCGGGGAGTGATCAGTGCCCCCAGATACCCAAGGTGTTCGCGAAGCCGTGCTCTATCTGCTTCTGTCTCTTCGAGGTCTGTCCGGGCGGCCCACACGCGACTTCCGTCCGGCGTGACTCCCGTGCGTACCTTCCAACCACGCGCCGACGCTGCGGTGCGCGCGGCCTTGCGACAGTCCGTTACCGACTCGACACTCGACGTACGCACGATCACAGAACCGGCTTCGAGCGCCCGAGCCAGAACCTCGGCGAGACGCGCGACTCGCTTCGATCGGATGTCCACGATCTGCGCTCCGCGAATTCCCGTGACCATTCTGTGACCAGATCCCCCTGCCGAGTGCGTTGGCAACAGCGTCAAAACGCTGTGACCTGGACTTCTTCAGCGCGCTCGGAGGGATTCGAACCCCCAACCTTCTGATCCGTAGTCAGATGCTCTATCCGTTGAGCTACGAGCGCTTGGTTGTGGAAGGCAGCTCAGTATAGGCCCAAGTGCGCCAAGGCCTGATGGCCCGATGGAACTCCTACCGCTGCTCGGGAATGGCGAGGCACTCAGCGACGAGATCGGCCATCTTCCAGCTCGGTTTGATGCGGGAGACCAACCCTGTCTGGACGATGAGCACCCGACCGACGAGGATCAGCTCCGAGGGCAGGCGCATCACCGGATCATCCCGTTGGGCCTGCATGAGTCGCTGCCAGGCTGCCTCCCGGTCCTCCTCGGCGTCCTCGAAGCGGAACAGCATCATCCAGTTGGCAAGGCTCGCCAGGTTGCCCGAACGGGTCTCGAAACCGAGGTCGACAAATGCCGCGATCGCCGTCTCCTGATCCTCCTCGAGGCCCGCCTTGTACAGGCGCCGCATGGCCAATCGGGTCCGCTCGGGAATGCGCTCGCACGCACCGAAGTCGACGAACGCGATGCGGGGACCGTTCGGCCCGGGTGACAACAAGAAGTTGCCCGGGTGGGGGTCGGCGTGCAGGAACCCGTCGGTCAGGATCTGCTTGAGGTACGAGGTCACCAGCACCTTCGCCGCCTGTTCGGTGGTCTCCCGGTCAGCGCCGTCCAGGGCCCGCTGCAGGTTCTCACCCTCCACCCACCCCATGACCAGCACCCGTCCGCGGGAGACATCTCGGTGCACATCGGGAACCACGATGTCGGATTCATCTGCGAAGTTCCGGGCGAAGCGCTCGAGGTTGTCGGCCTCGATGGCATAGTCGAGCTCCTCGGCGAGGCTGCGTTGCAACGCCCCGCTGATGGTCTGCAGGTCGGCGTTGCGCACGACTCGCGACACCCAGCCGAGGATCCGCGACATGTCGGCCAACTCTCGCGGCACGACCTCGGCGACGCCGGGATACTGCACCTTGACGGCGACATCGCGCCCGTCGCGGGTGGTGGCCCGGTGTACCTGGGCGAGCGACGCGGAGGCCGTGGCCTTCTCGTCGAACGACATGAAGTGGTCCTCGATGGGGCCGAGATCAGCCTCGATGACCCGCCTGATCGCCTCGAATGGCGCCGGCGGAACCCGGTCCTGCAACAACGACAGCTCGGTGACCCACGCCTCGGGCAACAGATCGGGACGAGCGGACACGAACTGGCCGAGCTTGAGGAAACCCCCACGCAGCTTCACCGCCGTCAGGCGCACGTCGCGAGCGCCTCGCGCATGGGCCCGACCGAACCGCTCGGCACGGGCTGCGGGATCGCGGGTCCCGACCAACGGGAGGTTCACCACAAGGTAGCGAGCAGCGACGACGACTGCGGTCCGATAGATGTGCACCCGCCGCCGAAACGGCGAGCCCGACAGTTGCCAATCCTCGCCGCCACCGCTGACGCTCACGGACCCCCCTTTGGATCAGGGAGCCCTTTGCATCCCCTCGGCACCCATCGTTGCCCATGAGGGCGGGCGCACGCCATTGCAGGAGCCGGCGAGATTGAAGGCACAGGGCGAGTCCCCTACCTTGCGGTCACGACCGGTACACGTCGAGGGTCCGGCGGCCAAACGAGATGCAGTCATCTCGACTCGGGAGCCAGATGTCGAGACGGTTGCCACGAACCGACCCGCCGGTGTCGTTGGCCACCCGCCACCCGACGTTCTCGATGTAGAGACGGGTCCCGAAGGCGATGACGCGTCGATCAACGGCCACCCCACCCTCGTGGACCGGTTCGCCGCTGGCGGTGTTGCCGTCCAACGCGTAGCACGTCACGGAGAAGGCTCCCAGGTAGTCCCCCGGGCCCACGGGCTCCACGGACTCCACGGGTTCCGGCGCCACGGGAACTTCAGTCTCCGAAACGGGAACCGTCGCCGGATCCGCCGCAGCCTCGTTCGCTTCAGGACGCACCGGACGCACCCTCCTCCGGGCCCGAGCAGGTACGGCAGAGGACGGCGACGCGAGCACCGGCTCGGGAACCACGCTGACCGGGGAAATGGGCACAACCGTTGTCTCGGGAGCCCCCGAGGTTGGACCCTCGGCGGCGATCCGGCTGACCTGTTGCCAGAAGGAAGGACGTTCGCCACTCGTCACGACCTCAAGCCCCGACGCTGCCGGGACCTGTCCCCTGAAGCGCGACTCCACCCGATCAGGGCCTGCCTCGGCAAAGGAGAAGCCCGACAGAGCCATGGTCACCGCGATGGCGATCGCTCCCTCACGGGCCCTGCGGCGCAACGGGCGGTCCGTCTCGGCAGATTTCGCAGCGTCGGACCGTCTCACCAGGGGATCGAGAGAATCGAAAGAATCGGGGGTTGTCACGCAATGCCTCCTTGAACCCCCGGGCGAGAACGCGCGCGCCAGAACTCAGGGAGAGTCAAGGTGCATACGAAGCCGCCACGCCGGTCGAGCCGATGACCCGTTGCTCGGGTCGATCCGGTGCTCAGTTGGCGATAAATCGCACCAAGGGACGACGTCTTGTCACCACTTCTTGATGCCGGGGGATAGCTGTATGTGGTTTGTGACGCCCAGCGTACAGGAACCGCAACGATTTCGTAACATTCATCTCACGAAACGTCCTGGAGGGACTTCGAGCGGAGAGGGTGGGATTTGAACCCACGGACAGGCTTGCACCCATCAACGCCTTAGCAGGGCGCCCCGATCAACCGGACTCCGGCACCTCTCCCGATGTGGCTGCCCACTGTAGTGGCCAACCGGATCATGCGCGGAGGGAGCGGGATTCGAACCCGCGGGACTCTCGTCCAAAGGTTTTCAAGACCTCCGCATTCGGCCGCTCTGCCATCCCTCCGTCCGCAACGCTAGTGCTCAGCGGGGGTCGACCATCTCCTTGCGCAGCTCGGCCAACCACGTGTCCGCAGAGCGCCACGCGGCATCGGCCTCCCGACGGACCGCCTCGCCGTGCTCACCGGCGGCGGGGTACGAACCGAGGAACTTCACGTCCGCGACCTTGGCTTTCAGCTCACGCAGGCAGTCGCCCACCACCTCGTCCGCGATGTGACCTTCGAGGTCGATGATGAAGCAGTAGTCACCCAGACCACGCTTGGTCGGACGTGACTCGAGCTTGGTGAGGTTGATCGCCCGGGCGGCGAACTCCTGCAGGATCGCCAACAGGCTGCCCGGACGGTCGGCCTGTTGGAAACAGACGATCGTCGTCTTGTCATGGCCGGTCGCCCGAGGCACCCCGGAGGTCGCCACGGCCACGAAACGGGTCTCGTTCTCCGGGTGATCGGCGATGTCGACGGCGAGGATGTCGAGGTCGTAGAGCTGCGCGGCGAGCGACGTCCCGACCGCCGCCATGCCCGGCTCGGGATCCTCGCCCACGAGGCGGGCTGCCTCGGCGGTCGAGTTCGCCGCCACCGCCACCGCTTCGGGCAGCTCACGGCCGAGGAAGTCCCGCACCTGAGCGGTCGCATGCGGAAACGAGAGCACCTTGGTGACCTCGCTGATCGAGGTTCCGCGAGGGGCCAGGAGGTTCAGCTCGATGCCGAGCACAACCTCGTGCTGAATAAGCAGATTCGTCTCGAAGGCCAACGTGTCGAGCGTGACGTTGACCGTCCCCTCGATCGAGTTCTCGATCGGCACAAAGCCGAGATCGACCTCGCCGTTGCCGGTGGCGATCAGGACCTCGAGGATCGTGGGATAGGCCACCAGGTCGGCGTCGACGAAATCGGGGCGGCTCAGCAACGCCTGTTCGGTGAACGTTCCCGGCGGGCCGAGGAAACCGATGCGGGTCATAGGCTCAGAAGCGTAGAGCCTGTGATCGCGACGACACCGCACCGCCGGCATCGACAACCCGTGACCATTTCTCCCGCCCCTGCGACGCAATCAGGACAACGCACGCGATGAGGACCAAGATGGAGCCATGGATGAAGTGGCCCTTCGACGCATGCTCGAAGACCTGCAAGCCGGCGACATCACCGCCGACGAGGCGATGAACCGGCTTCGACGGCTGCCGTTTGCCGATCTCGGCTTCGCCCGCATCGACCATCATCGTTCGCTGCGCCAGGGCGTCGCCGAGGCCGTGTACGGACCGGGCAAGACCGCCGAGCAGTGCGCCGCCATCGTGGGCGAGCTCGTCTCGATGACCTCGGGTCCCGTCGTGCTCACCCGAGCCGACGCCGAACAGATCGCCGCCGCCATGGCCGCGGTCCCCGATGGGGTCCCGGTCGACCGAACCGTGGTCTGGCGTCCCGCGCCGGCGCGGCCGGACAAGGTCCTCGTCGTGACGGCGGGAACGGCCGACCTGCCCGTGGCGCGTGAATGCGAGACCGTGCTCGGCGCCTACGGCGTGACTCCCCGTCGGATCACCGATGTCGGCGTGGCAGGCATCCACCGGCTGCTCGCCGAGGTCGACCAGCTGAGCACCGCCGACGTCGTCGTCGTCGTCGCCGGCATGGAGGGGGCGCTTGCCTCGGTGGTCGGCGGCATCGCCGCAGCACCCGTCGTCGCGGTGCCCACCAGCGCAGGCTACGGCGCGGCGCTCGAAGGAGTCACCGCTCTCCTGGGCATGATGGCAAGCTGCGCGGCGGGCATCACCGTGGTCGGCATCGACAACGGTTTCGGGGCTGCGTGTGCGGTCGCACGCATCCTCGAGGTACGGGCACGTCATGGCTGACCACCGGCGTTGGGCACAGAGGGACGGCAACGCAACGGCATGGTTTCACTGCTTCGCCGGGATCGCCGGCGACATGGCACTCGGTGCACTGCTCGACGCGGGGGCCGATCTGGCCGAGGTGCGGGGTCTGCTGGAACGACTCCCCATCGCAGGCTGGCACCTCGACGCCGAGCCCGTGATGCGCGGTGGCATCGCGGCGACCCGGGCCGTCGTCGAGGTTGCGCCGACCACCGTCACGAGGACCTACGCCCACATCACCGCCTTGTTGGCAGAGGCCCACCTCCCCCCTCGGGTCCACCAACGTGCGTCGGACGCCTTCGCCGCCATTGCCGAGGTCGAGGGTCGTCTCCACCGGCGTCCGGTCGAACAGGTCCACTTCCACGAGGTCGGCTCCATCGACGCCATCATCGACATCGTCGGCGTCGCGGCGTCGCTCGAGGTGCTCGGGGTCGACCGAGTGATCTCGAGCACCATCGCCACCGGCATGGGCATGGTTCGCAGTTCGCACGGCATGCTCCCCAACCCCTCACCTGCGGTCGTCGAGCTCCTGGCTCGGGTCGGGGCACCATCACAGGGCGTCGACACCCACATCGAGCTCACCACACCGACGGGAGCCGGCCTCATCACGACCTTGGCCGATGGCTGGGGTCCGATGCCCGCGCTACGGGTGAGTGCAACCGGATTCGGCGCAGGCACCAACGACACCGAACGCCTTCCCAACCTCACCCAGGTCGTGGTGGGCAGACCCCTCGATCAAGGAGCGTCGGCGCCGGTGAGCGACGGTCAACCGGTGACGCTGGTCGAGGTCAACGTCGACGACGTGACCGGTGAGACGCTCGCTCATTGCATCGCCGCCCTGCTCGAGGCGGGTGCCCATGACGCGTGGGTGACGCCGATCGTGATGAAGAAAGGTCGGCCCGCGCACACCGTGAGTGCGCTCACCGACGTGGCCACGGCGCGGCAGGTGGCCGACGTGCTCACCTCCGAGACCGGCTCACTGGGCATCCGTGGCACCACCCTCACCCGCTGGCCTGCCCCGCGTTCGCTGGACGAGGTGACCGTTGCCGGCATGGTCATCCGCGTCAAGCTCACCGATGGGCGGGTCAAGGTTGAACATGACGACGCAGCCCGCGTCGCCAGAAGCAGCGGGCTGCCTCTGCGCGAGGTCGTTTCCCGAGCGGAAGAGGCCTGGCGCGCCAAGCTCGCGGACAATGCCGGAAACGTCCACGTGGGCAACCTCAACGCGGGCAACATCCACACCGCCCCCGCGCCCACCGAGCCTGCCGGCTGATGTCGGACAGCCTGGG
Organism: uncultured Actinomycetes bacterium; assembly: GCA_963743945.1. Taxonomy (GTDB): domain Bacteria; phylum Actinomycetota; class Acidimicrobiia; order Acidimicrobiales; family CADCSY01; genus JACOTK01. The sequence goes on along the minus strand of CAVURO010000002.1, from coordinate 4,782 downwards.
TGACGCCGCTGCGGTGTTCCTCGGTCTCGTCTTCGCGTTCGCCGCTGCCTCGAAGTGGCGCGACCCGGCAGGAACGGAGACGTCGTTTCGGGCCTTCGGCCTCGCGCGTCCTGCGTTTCTCGCGCGGGCCGTTCCCGTTATGGAGATGTTCACGGCGATAGGCCTGTTGGTGGCGCCCCGCCTGGTCGCGCTCGTGGCGCTGGCGCTGCTCGTTGCGTTCACCACGGTGCTCGTCCGCGGGCTGCGGGCTGGGGTGACGGTCGGATGCAGCTGCTTCGGCTCCACGGGCCACGCTTCCGCATCGAGCCTCGACGTCATCCGCAACACGCTGCTCGCCGCCCTGGCGCTCGGCGCTGCGCTGTCGAGCGACGCCGGTTTCGCAAACCCGAGCCTACCTGCTGCAATATTCGTTGCAGGAGGAGCCGCCGCCGCGACAGGGCTCTTCGCCTTGGCCCGAGCACGCCACGACCGCCTTGGCGGCGTGGCCACATCACACCAGACGAGAGCAGAACGAGGACGGTCATGACACGAATCCTGGTAGGCATCGACGGATCCGAGGGAAGCAAGGCCGCGCTTCGCTGGGCGATCGATGAGGCAAAGGCGCACGGTGCAACCATCGAAGCCCTCCTTGCCTGGTCGTATCTCGATCAGACGGCTCTCGGCAGCGACTTCCAACCCGACTATTCCGAGGAGGACGCGCTTGCTCAGCTGCGCCGAGCCGTCGACGAGGTCGTCGGCGATCGATCCGAGGCGCCCATCGAGCTGACGACCATCTGCGAGCTGCCCGCCCGCGCCCTGATCGAGGCGTCGTCACGAGCGGACCATGTGGTCGTGGGAGCACGAGGCCTTGGTGGGTTTCGCGAGCTCCTCCTCGGCTCGGTCAGCCACCAGGTGGCGAATCACGTCGCCTGCCCGGTCACAATCGTCAAGCTGGCGTCCTGAGGACCCGGGGGTCCTGACCGTCGCATGTGACTTCCGGCCCTGGACCCGAAACCGGGCCGAGCTTACGGTGGGGTGATCGCAACGTCCATGGGCAACCCCATGCAGGAGGTCATCCGATGTACCGGACCATTCTCGTCCCACTCGACCGGTCGCAGCAGGCCGAATCCGCGGTCCGAGTGGCAGACGCCTTCGCTCGCCGACTCGGTGCCAAGGTCGATCTCATCGTCTCCTCGGCCGTCGGACTCGACACCGAGGAACACGAGCAGTACCTGCAGAAGGTGGCCGGCAACCTCAGTGCACCGGTCGGCCGCCTCGAGGTCTGCACCTCCGACAACGTCGTCGAGTCGATCCTGGAATCCCTGCGGGCCCGGCCGGAGTCCCTGCTCTGCATGTCAACCCACGGCCGCGGGGGCCTCGGCCAGGCGATGATGGGCAGCATCGCCGAGGCAGTCGTGCGCGAAGCAGGGGCGCCCGTCCTGATGGTGGGACCCGACGTTCCCGATGCCCTCGACGGCGGGCTCGATGCAATCCAGGTGTGCCTGGACGGCTCCGACCCGGCGGGCCAACTCATCCCGGTCGCCGCGTCCTGGGCCAAGGAGCTCTCGGCTCGCCTCTGGCTGGTGGAGGTGCAGTCTCCGGAGAACAGGCCGGGGGCCAATCAGGACGTCGTCGAGAGCGGCTACCTCGCTCAGGTCGGCGAGCGACTTCGCGCCGACGGCATCGACGCGGAATGGGACGTTCTCCACGATAGGAGCCCCGACAAGGCCCTCGTCGGCTTTCGCGAGCACCAACCGGTGTCGCTCATCATGATCGCCACCCACGGACGCACCGGACTTCGTCGAGTCGCCTTCGGCAGCGTCGCCATGCACGTCGCCCGACACGCGAAATCGCCGGTGCTGATGTACCACCCGGTTTCGACCGACTGAGCGCTCGGGCCCGATCGTTCGGCCCCTCCGGCTCAGCGATGGCAGGCCAAGTCGAGACGGGCCCACGAGGGCTACGACTCGGCGGCCTTGGAGGACGCGAGCGCCTCTTCCTGCAGCACGCGGCGCAGCACCTTGCCGGTGGCGTTTCGGGGAAGGTCTTCGCGCACCTCGATGTCGCGGGGCACCTTGTAACGCGCGAGGTTCGTCCGGACCAGCTGACGCAGCGCGTCGGCATCGACCGTGGCGCCGTCGCTCGGAACCACGAACGCCTTCAGCCTTTGGCCGAACTCGTCATCGGGAACACCCACCACGACCACGTCGGCCACTGACGGATCCTGCGCGATCAGGTCCTCGACCTCGCGGGGAAACACGTTCTCGCCACCCGAGACGATCATGTCGTCCGCTCGGCCGTCGACGAAAAGACGCCCCGCCGCATCGAAATGGCCGACGTCCCCCGAGCTCATGAACCCGTCGATGATCTCCTTGCCACCACCGCCCGTGTAGCCCTCGAAGAGCATGCCGTTGCGCACGAAGATGCGGCCGCGCTCGCCCTCGGGCACGTCGTTGCCCTGGTCGTCCAGCAACCGGACCGCGGCCCCGGGCACCACCGGCCCGGCCGTGCCGGGAGCAGCACGGAGATCGCTCGGATCGGCGATGGTGGCCCACGCAACCTCGGTCGAGCCGTAGAGGTTGTAGAGCACCTCGCCGAACTCGTCCATGAGCGTGGTCGCCAGAACCCCCGGCAGATTCGAGCCACTCGCGGCGATGATGCGAAGCGACGACGTGTCGTAGCGTCGACGAACGGCGGTCGGCAGATCCAGAACCCGCTGCAGCATCACCGGGACGACCGCCAGGGCGGATGCCTGATGACGGGCAACGCTTGCCAGGGTCTGTTCGGGATCGAATCGCTCGTGGACCACCATCGTCGACGAGTAGGCGAGACCGATGACGAAATGGGCAAAGCCCCACGAATGGAACATGGGCGCGGCGATGACGGTCGTCTCGGCCATCCGCATGGGAATACGTCCGAGCAGCGCGAGCCCCGATGAAATCGCCTCACCCTGCAGATCACGATGGGCTCCCTTGGGGGTGCCCGTGGTGCCCGAGGTCAGGATCGTTGCAGCCCCGTGACGGGCCGGGGGTTCGAGCGCGTCGCCGGGGTTCGTGGCCACCAGGTCGTCGAGGGTCGGGGCGTGCGGCGTCTCGGTCTCGGGCCATGCGAGCACGATCGGGAGCGTGCCGGCGAGACCCGCCTCGGCCACGAGCCGGGTGAACGACTCGTCGTGGACCAGGACCCGAGGCCGTTCTCGGGCAACCACGTCCGAGAGTTGCGGCGCGGCGAAGCCGGTGTTGAGGAAGAGGGCGTCGGCACCCAGCTTGGAGACCGCCAGCGTCGCCTCGATGAAACCCCGGTGGTTGCGACAGAGGATCCCCACCGAATCACCGGACTTGACGCCAAGGCTCGTCAGACCACGGGCAACGGCATTGGTGCGCGACTCGAGCGTGGCGTAGTCGATGGCTCCCCGGTCGTCCACGACCGCGATCCGGTGGGGATGACGCGTCGCACTGATCTTGACGCCCGCTGCGGGCGTGGGGCCCCACGCAGCGATCGTTCGGCCCATCACGACCAGGCGATCCGGACGGACGGGACCGATCAGACCACTCTGGCGGCCGATGCGAAGTGCCGTGCCCACCTGGGCGAGTGATTCCTTGGTCGGCAACGAACGTTTCAAGAAGGGCCCCCTGGGTATCGTCGATTCCCAAGGCACAGTACCGCAGGCCGCCGAGGGGTCCGCAAGATCGAACGAGACCGACCTCGCACGCGTCATCGGGCCGAGATGCTCCAACTCCTTGCTGTCGAGGCGCCGCTCAGAGAGACTGAGGCCCGGTGGCTGGCACCGGGCCCTGACGCAGGGGCCTGGCGCAGAGGCCTGACGCGGAGGCCTGACGCAGGGGGACGCATGGATCGACGGAGGTTTCTTCAAACATCGGCCGGGGGAGCGGCAGTGGCAGCACTGTGGCCGTTCGGCATGAGCCGCGCCGGTTCCGGGACGACGAACACCCCGGACTCGCCGGCAGGCATTCCCCTGGGCGTCGCCTTCGACCCCGCACCGTTCTCACTGGGAGTTGCGTCGGGCGACCCCTTGGCCGACGCGGTCATCCTCTGGACCCGTCTGGCCCCCTCGCCCCTTGCCGGCGACGGTCCCCTGCCCGAGACCGTCGAGGTCTCGTGGACCATCGCCCTCGACCCCGATCTCAACCTCGTCGTGCGCCAGGGCACGACAGCCGCCGTGGTCCGCAGCGCCCACAGCGTGCACGTCGACGTCGACGGGCTCGAACCGGCAACCACCTATTACTACCGATTCAGCGCCCTCGGCGCCACGAGTCGCCTCGGACGTGCCCGCACCGCGCCGATCGGCTCGGTTGATCACCTCCGTTTCGCCTTCGTCTCCTGCCAGGACTTCCAGGCCGGCAGCTACGCCTCCTATCGAGCACTCGCCGGTGAGGATCTCGACTTCGTTCTCCATCTCGGCGACTACATCTACGAGTACGCGGCCGATCCCGGCGCATACCGCTCCCACATCGGCGGCGAGACCACCACACTCGACGACTACCGGAATCGTTACGCGCTGTACAAGGGTGACCCTGCCCTTCGAGACGCTCATGCCGCCTTCACGTGGATCTGCACCTGGGACGACCACGAGGTTGTCAACAACTACGCGGGAACCAGCCCTCCGGGGGCACCGGCCGGCCCTGAGTTCGATGCCCGTCGTGCCAACGGGTACCAGGCCTGGTACGAACATCTGCCGGTGCGCCTGCCGGGTGGGGCCCAGGCGAGCGTGGGGAGCTTTCCGATCCATCGTCGCTTCCAGCTCGGAGACCTGCTCGACCTCAGCGTGCTCGACACCCGTCA
>CAVURO010000001.1:0-408816 GCA_963743945.1 uncultured Actinomycetes bacterium | reverse complement strand
GTTCACCCGGTACCGCACCTGAACCGATTCGGGACGTCGGCGCGACATGTTCGGTGATGAGCACTGGTCACGATGCGCGGGGCGCCGATGACGGCGAGACTGTCGGGCGGAGGTCACCGATGGGCGCGCGCTCGGACGTTGAGTTGTTGGTTGACATCGCCGAGGGCGATCGTGAGGCGCTGCGTGAGTTGCACGGCCGCCACGTCGGCTGGGTGACCCTGCGTCTGCGGCGACGCTGCGGCGATGGCGACGTGGTCGCCGAGGCGGTGCAGGACACGTTTGTCGCCGTGTGGAAGGGCGCTGCTCGTTGGGATGGGCGGGGCGAGCCGGCGGCGTGGATATGGGGGATCGCGATCCGCCGGTTGATCGGGGTTCTGCGGACCAGAGAGCGCTGGAACAGAGACCTGCCGACGGCCCTGTTGCCGGAGTCGGGGTTGGTCACGGCGGCTGAGGATCGGGTGCTGTTGGGAGTCGAGCACGGCGATCTCGCCGGCGCGCTCGGCGGATTGTCGCCGGAGCTTCGGGCGGTGGTGCAGGCCACGGTGCTGGACGGGTTGACGACCCGGGAGGCGGCCCGCCTGCTGGGGATCCCGTCGGGCACCGTGAAGACGCGGATGATGAGGGCACGCGTGGAGCTGAGAGGAGCACTGTCATGACTGAGCTATGGCACGCATCCGATGAGCTGCTGATGCGCTTCGCTGTCGACCCGGCAGCGATGGACGGATCGGCGGCGGCATCGCTCGAGGCGCACCTGATCTCCTGCGACCGGTGCCGGTCGTCGTTGAACGACGTCATCGACGCCGACCAGGTGTCGACGTCGTGGTTGTCGATCGCCGAGCGGATCGACGAGCCGAGACTCTCGGCGCTGGAACGGGTGCTCGGCAGGCTCGGTGTGTCCGAGGCGACCGCTCGCCTGATCGGCGCGACCCATGCGCTGGTCGCGGCTGCGCTCAGCGCGGTTGTCGTGGTGGCAGCGGCGGTCGTGGCCGCGAGCCGGGTGACCGACACCTCCGGCGGCTTCCTGGTCGTCGCGCCGCTGCTTCCTCTGGCGGTTGTGGCCGCATGCTTCGCGCCGGCGTCGGACCCGGCGGGCGAAGCCGGCATCGCAACGCCGCTGTACGGGATCGGGCTGGTGCTACGACGCTCCGGTGTCGTCCTGGTTGCCGTGTTCATCGTGCTGGGGGTCGCTGATCAGGCGATCGGCGATCTCGGTGCTCCGGTGCTGACGTGGCTGCTTCCCTCGTTGGCGCTAGCGGTGGGAACACTGGCGCTGGGTACGTGGTTCCGCGCCGAGGTTGCCGCAGGAGGCCTCGGGTTCGGGTGGGTGGTCGTCGTGACGGTCGCTCGTTGGATGGAGGGCAGGACGGTGGGATATGCCGAGTCAGCAGTGTTCGGAGCGGCGGGCCAACTCGTGGCGCTGATCGTTCTGGTGGTCGCGGTGGTGGGTGTCGTCAATCGGCGAGATCGGTTTCAGACCATGGAGGCATCTCGATGACAGGCTCCGTCTCACTGCACGGGCTGACGAAGAGCTTCGGGTCGACGGTCGCGGTCGACGATGTGGCGATCGATTTCGCCACCGGTGTGACCGGTCTGTTGGGGCCGAACGGAGCGGGCAAGACGACGCTGATGCGGATCGTGGCGACCGCCATGGCCGCCGACCGAGGAGACCTTTCGGTACTCGGCCACGACCCGGGGACGGCGGCGGGTCGGCTCGCGATCAGACGCCGGCTCGGCTACCTCCCCCAGGAGCCCGGATTCCACCGCAACTTCAGCGCGTTCGACTTCGTCGACTACGTGGCGATCCTGAAGGAGTGGGGCGATCGACGCGCCCGCCACGACGAGGTGCGACGTGTCCTGTCGCTGGTGGGTCTCGACGCGGTGATGCACAAGCGGATCGGGCAGCTGTCGGGCGGCATGCGCCGGCGGGTGGCGATCGCCCAGGCCCTGCTCGGCGGTCCGAAGCTTCTGGTGCTCGACGAACCGACCGCGGGCCTGGATCCCGAGCAACGGCTGCGGTTCCGCGAGCTTCTCGGCACGGCCGCGGCCGATGCCACCGTGCTGCTGTCGACCCACCAGACCGACGACGTCGCCGCGCTGTGTCAAAGGGTGGTGGTGCTCCTCCAGGGGCGAGTGGCGTTCGCGGGAACCCCTGTCGAGCTGGCCGAACGCGCCGCGGGCCGGGTTTGGCTCGCGGCGAGCCGGGACGGCACGGCTGAGCTGGCGTGGGTGACCGGCGACGGCCGCGTTCGCCACATCGGCACGCCGCCCGCTGGGGCGGAGCTGGTGCCGCCCAGCGTCGAGGACGGCTACCTGCTGCTCGCCGGCAACATGGCCGTGACCTCCCCGGTGGTGTCGTCGTGAACCGCGGTACGGGTTTCGTCGTTGGAGCGTGCCTGCCGCTCCTCGTCGTCGTGGTGGTAACCGGCTCTCCTGTCCTCCTCGTCCTGCTTGCGCCGATCCCGCTCATCGGGCTGGTGGGGAGCCGCATGGGTTCGGTGCGCCGCGTCGCCGATGGCCGCTGGGCGACGTCGACGACCGTCCCGGTCCTCGCTGGGGGGTCTGGCCTTGCGCCGCGCTGCAGCCCGTTCGCGACCGTTCGCGCCCTCGGGCGCGCAGAGGGTCGCCAGCTGCTGTGGAGCCCCTGGTTCGCAGGCGGGCTCGGGTTCTGCGCGGTGATCGTGGTCATGTTCGGTGTCATCTGGCCTGAGGAGAACACCGACTCCTGGGCCGAGACGCTCCAGTACTTCCCGTGGTTCGTGCATCCCCTCGTCGGCATGACCGTGCTCGCCGGCCATCGAGCGGCCACTCGGGCCCGGCGCGACCACACCGACGAGGTCTTCGACGTGTGCCCGGTGGCGCCTGAGACCAGAACGTCAGGGCTCATGGCGTCGTCGTGGCTCGTGGTGCTCGCCGCCGCCTCGTTCCTTCTCGTCCTCGCATCGATGCTCGCGTGGCGATCGCCGGCGTTGCACGGACCGCTCGTCGCGGACAACGCCGGCGATCTCGCCGGCTCGCTGCTGCTCTGCGTCGGGGGTGTCGCTCTCGGCGTCGCCCTCGGCAACTGGATCCGTTTCGCATTGGCTCCCGTGGTCGTTGTCGTCGCGGTCGCGTTCGCCACCGGGGGGATCAACGGCATCGGCGGCCACGGCTGGAATCCCTACACCAACCTCTCGACGGCGCCGACGGTCGAAGCACCGTCGCCGGTGTTCGCCGATCGGCCGGTCTGGTCGCACGTGCTGTGGATCGGTGCCTTGACCGCGGTGGTTGTGGTGATCGCGCTGATGCGGCATCGCCGCGATCGCCGGACGGTGTCGATCGGTCTGGGCTGTGTCGTCGTCGCCGTCGCTGCGGCGTTCGGTGCGACTGCCGAGATGTCCCGGGCGTCGGCGGAACGGATCGCCGACTTCGTTGCTTATCCCGAGGGCCACCAGGAGTGCGCTGATGTGACCGGTCGCGTGCAGGTCTGCGCGTTCGAGCTCCACCGCGAGATCCTCCATCGGATTGCCGCGGACACCGAGGCGGTTGCCGCTGCGCTCCCGCCGCAGGTCAAGCCGCTGGTGATGCGTCAGCTCTACGAGAATCCACTCGATCAGCTTCCACCCGAAGTTCGCCGGACCCTCCCCGAAGTGCTCCCCGAACGCCCCGAAGGCGAACTGGTGCTCACCACCGACATCGACACCATCGGCACGTTCACCGGTGCCCGCCGCGACCTGGCCAATGGTGCGATGGGCCTCGCGGTACGCCCTGATGGCGATCTGATGCCGACCGTCATCGCCGGCCAGGCCCGCGGCGTCGTGGCGCTGTGGCTGTCGGTCCGGGGCCTCGAGCCGGACGAACAGATTCGACGGACGACCATCGCCGACCTGGATCCCTCCGTCTCGGATTCCTTCGAACGTGGGTCGTTGGACGGCGTTGGCGAGTGCAGCGTGCCCAGCGTCGTGTGGTCCGCGCAGGATCTCGCCGCAGCGCGCGCGGTCATCGGTCTCGATGAGGGCCTGGTCGCAGGCGTCCTCGAGACGCAGTGGGAACGCTGGATCGATCCGGCGACCGGCACCGATGAGTTGCTCGCTGCGCTCGGCCTGCCCGCCGAAGGGCCGTATGACGAGGTGACACCGAGACCGGGTCAACCGTGCTGAGCACGCCGCAGGCTCCCTCCGTGCGTGCCACTTCGCGATGGGCGGTGTGGCGTTCACTGCTTCGGCCGACGTTGCGGGTTGCCCGCCTCGGGCTGATCGCCGCCACGCTGCTGCTCGGAGCGGTGCCTCTCGTCGTGACGTTGGCGGTCGGCGGCGCCGACCTGGTGACGCCGCTCATCATCCTCGGCGTGGTCAGCGGCGCAGCGACGGGCTGGATCGCCGATGACCCGATCGCCGAGCTCGTCGCCCCCTGTCCGGTGAATGCGCCGCGCCGCATCGCCTACCGCGTGGTCCTCGCGCTCACGTCGGCGTCGTTCGGCGGCGCAATCATGGCCGGTGCTGCTGCCATCGCCTCGTCGGAGACGTTGCAGCTGCGCGACCGGGTGCCCGAGGCCGCAGCGGCGACCGGCATCGCACTCGCCACCGGTCTCCTCATCCGCCGCCGTGGTGACCCGCTCGCCGGTGCGACGGGAGTCGGGGTAGGGGTCCTCGGGCCGGTGTTCATCGCCGCCATGGCCTACCGCTGGTCGAGCGCACTGCCGTCGTTCGCCGTGTCACCCGTCCACGAACGATGGTGGCTCATCGCCGCATGCGCCGCGCTCACCGCCGCGTACGCCTCGCGCGATCCCGCCACGAGACCGCGTGCCTGACGCCCCATCAATCGCTCCGGTTCCGGCTGCGCTATGCCTGTCGTATCCGCCGGATCAGGCCGTCCCGCACCAGTGGCCACTCCGTGTGCAGGATGGAGTAGATCGCGGTGTCACGGAGTTGACCCTGCTCGTCGGCAACCTGTGAAGGTTGCCAGGATCGCAGCACACCTTCGAAGTTCGCGCCGAGGCGCTCGATTGCTCTTCGGGATCGTTCGTTTCGGGAGTCGGTCTTGAGGTCGACGCGAGCCACCTCCCAGGTCTCGAAAGCGAGGCGGAGCAGCAGGAGCTTCGCGTCGCTGTTGATCCCGGTGTGCTGAGCGCCGAGGCTGAGCCACGTTCCTCCGATCTCGACGGCGAACGGCACGGTGGCTTCCGGCCGCTGCCTCAAGGAGAGGAATCGAGTCATGCCGACAACAAGGTCGTCCCGCCGACGCACCTGAACGAAAGGAATCTCGTCGCCTGCCGAGCGCTTGGCGATGAGTCGCTCGACGAAGCTCGCCATGTCTTCAGCCGATTCGGGAACGGTGGTGAAACCGTAGGTGCTCCGGTCCTCATTGGCTGCCTCGCACAAGCGAGGCGACATGGGCATGTTGAAGCGGCTCCAGGCGAGTCACGTCGCCGACCAATACGCCGACTTCGGGCAACAGCATCGCCGAAGACTCGCACACCCCGATGCCGCCCATCGAACGATTTTCCTTGAGTCGGTTATCCGGGGTCGCTGAAGCCGGCCTTCTTGTGGCTCCCGTCGCACAGTGGCTTGTTGGCGGACTCGCCGCACCGGCACAGGGTGACGCGGTTGCGGCTCTCGAGGATCGTGCCATCGGGGAGCGTGACGGGGATGTTGCCGGTGACCCAGAGCGGACCATCGTCGGTGGCGGCGATCGCTGCCGGCATGAGCGGTTCCACGTCATCGGTGTCGAAGCGGAACGTCAAGGCGCCGGAGGGGCACCTCTCGATCATCGCGATGACCTGGGCCCGTACCGTCGATTCGCCGGTTTCGGGCACCTGGCCCCATACGTTGGCGACGCGGGTGCCGCAGAACCCGGCGTGGATGCAGATCGAACGGTCGTCGCTCACGGTGATTCCGGTTCCTCCGAGCTCCTTGGACCGTTGCCGGTAGGTGCCGGTGTCGCCATCGTCGGCGGTGAAGCCGACCTGGGTGTGGGTGCCGTCACAGAAGGGCTTGTTCTCGGACTGACCGCAGCGGCACAGGGCGTAGCGGTTGCCGGTCTCGATCTGTTCGGTCGTCTCCCACGCGAGCGGTTCGCCGTGCTCGCTGCGAACCGAGCGTCGTCGGTAGAGAGGCACCGTGCCGCTCACCAGGAACGGCCCGTTCGCTCCGGCGCGGATTTTGGGAGACGGTGCGACGGATTCGGGATCTTGTTCGGTCATCACCCGACGCTACTTCGCGTGCAGTTCGGATGAATGGGAGAACGCGCACGCCCGGCTTCGCGGTCACTCACGACCTCGTGATCCTTCACGGCAGTCCTCCTGTGGTCCAGATCAACACCTCGGCTCCTTCGTCCGCGGCGACGAGCCCCATGTCACCCTGGTCGACGAGTCGCACCGCGTCACCGGAGTCGAGACGACCGTTCGCCTCGAGCTCAGCAGCCCCCCTGGCGATGAAGAGATGCCCGAACGCTGCTTCCGGGACCTCGATCTGCTCGCCCGGCATCATGCGAGCGGCCCACAGCACGGCGTCCTTCTGGCGGATGGAGATGGCAGCGTCGTGACCCTGCCCCGAGGCGACCGGAACGAGGCCACCGGAGGCCAGCTGATCGTTGATGTCCAGCTGCTGGTAGCCGGGGTCGGTCGACTCGGTGTCCGGCACCACCCACATCTGGATGAAGTGCACCTGGTCGGTCGGGCTCCCGTTCATCTCCGAATGCCAGATCCCCCTACCGGCGCTCATGCGTTGCGCCAGGCCGGGATAGATGAGGCCCCGATTCCCCGTGGAGTCCTTGTGTTCGAGTTCGCCGTCGAGCACCCAGGTGACGATCTCCATGTCGCGGTGGGGGTGGGTGTCGAAGCCGGTGCCGCCCGCGACGCGGTCGTCGTTGAGCACGAGGAGCAGGCCGTGGTTCGTGTTGTCGGGATCGTGGTGGCGGCTGAAGCTGAACGAGTGCCTGGAGTCGAGCCAGCCGGCTTGGGTGTGGAATCGCTCATCGGAGCGACGGATGTCGAGCGGTGAAGAAGTCATGAGGCTGACCGAGTTGTGCGGAGCTCGTGCGCCCAGTCTCCTGACGCGAGGCGAATCGAGTGCACGAGTCGCAGGCCGGCTCGATCGGCAAGGGTCGCGAGTGCGGAGCTGTCGCGTTCTCGTCCTCCGCCGGTGAGTGCTGCCATCAGTACGTCGGCCCCGGTGGCGATGCGGTCCCGCGGGACCTTCGGGCTGTCGGCATCGACGACGAGGACCCGCGCCGGGCCTGCGGCGGCTGCGACGTTGGCCAGGATCGCCGTGACGTCGACGTCGCCCCAGTCGTGGAGCACGTTGACGAGCAGATAGTTCTCGAAGCCGGCTGGGATCGCGTCGAACATGTCTCCCGCTTCCGCACTGAGGCGTTCGTGCTGCACCGAGCGGGTGACGACGTCGGGGAGATCGAGCACGGTCCCGGTCGCAGTGGGGAGATGTTGGAGCAAGGTGGCCAGGAGGTGGCCGGTGCCGCCGCCGATGTCGCAGATGCTCGACGCTTCCGGCCAGTCGACGGCGGAGCAGAGCGCAAGCGCGTGCATCCTGGCTCCGGAGGCCATGGCCTGGTCGAAGTTGGCCCATCGGTCGGGGTGCCGGGCCATCCACTCGAAGAACGGCGCCCCGTTCGCCGTCAGGAACGGATCGATGTGCTCGGGGGAGGCGGACAGTCCGGCGACCGCCGCCAGGACCTCGGCTCCGCCTGCGAAGTCGACCCAGGCTCGCCATCCGCCGGGATGATCGCGGCGGAGGAACCGGGTGAATCGGGTCGGTCGGACGCGACCACGCCGGTCGAAGCGCACCCATCGGTTCACTGCGGCTGATCGGAGCAGCCGCTCGAGGCGTTCGGGGTCTGCCCCGGCTCGGTGCGCGAGGTCGGCCGGTCGAGTGGGGGAGACGAGGAGGTCGGGGATGTCGGCGTCGCAGAGCGCGACGAGCACTCGGTGATCGAGCAGGCCGAACAATGCTTCGAGGATGGCGACGGGCGGGGGAGCCATGCGGGCGCTGAGTCCGGCGACTGCGAAGCGAACTCGTGTCGCGGTGGTGGTCACGCGGGCGGGAGGCATGAACGGAAGGCCGACGACGTCGGCTGGTGTCGGGATCGGGTCGACCATGGTTTCCCTTCCGCTACGGGTGTCGCGCTGTCTGTGCGTCAGCGGTCCCTCGCGATCATGCCGGCACGATGGTCAGAGCGTGGAGCGCAGGGTGCTGAGGCGTTCGGCGCATTCGTCGTGGTCTCCTCGCTGCAACGGCTGCCGAGGACCTCCATCACCTCCAAGTGCCGAGAGCCACGCTAGCCTGGCGGCACGGCGATGGGGCTCGCCTTGAACCGCCCACCCCGGTGGGCTGATGGCTCCTACCTCGTGACCTTGGCGCGTGTTCGTCCGGTCGCGGCGTAGAGCCGGACGCCGCCGATCGTCGTGCCGGGATTCCGGAACGGCAGCGAAGGCGTCGAGCGATGCGATCTGAAGAACCCGAGGCCCATCCGACCCCGACCGACCCCGCCTCGCCTCCTCCCCTCGATCGTTGGCGAGCTGCCGTCGTGGAGCAGCTCGAGCTGGTCGTCCACCTGCTTCGGTGGATCCTGCTCGGCGCCGTGTCCGGTGTGCTTGCCGGGTTGTCATCGTTCGTGTTCCTCGAAGGGCTCGACCGCATCACCGAGTACCGCCTCGACAACGACCGTCTGGTCTGGCTCCTCCCCGCAGCGGGACTGGTCATCGGTGCCGCCTACCACTATCTCGGCGGCCGAGCCGTCGAGGGCAACGCGTTGTTGATCGATCAGATCCACCAGCCGACGAGTTGGGTGCCGCGACGCATGGCGCCCCTGGTGCTGCTCGGATCGTGGGCAACGCACCTCTTCGGCGGCTCGGCCGGTCGTGAGGGCACGGCGGTGCAGATGTCGGGCAGTCTCACCGACCTGTTCGCCCGAACGATCCGACTCAACACCGAAGACCGGCGATTGCTCCTGGTCACGGCGCTTGCCGGCGGGTTCGGCGCCGTGTTCGGCGTCCCGCTGGCCGGCGCGGTCTTCGCGCTGGAGGTCCAATCCGTCGGTCGGATCCGCTACGAGGCGCTCGTCCCTGCGCTCGCCGCGTCGTTGATCGGTGATCTCGTCGTGCACGGCCTCGGCTACGACCACGCTGCCCTGCCCCAGATGGACATCCCGCTCGATGGCGTGCTGTTGGCGAAGGTCGCCGTCGCCGGTTTGGCGTTCGGTCTCGCCGGCGCGGCGTTCGCCGAGCTGACGGATGGGTTCAAGGCGTTCCTGGCGGGAAGGATCGGCTGGGCGCCTCTGCGACCCGTCGTCGGCGGTATCGCTCTGGTGGGTCTGGTCGCCCTGGTCGGACGCGACTACCTCGGTCTGTCGCTCCCGCTCATCGACCGGAGCCTGGCCGGTGATCACCTGTCGTTCGCCGTGTTCGCTCTCAAGATCCTCTTCACCGCCCTCACCCTCGGCAGCGGATTCCCCGGCGGTGAGGTCACGCCGCTCTTCGTGATCGGCGCCACGCTGGGCTCGGCGCTCGCCGGCCCGTTGCATCTCGACGTGACCCTGCTCGCCGCGGTCGGATTCGTGGCGGTGTTCGCGGGGGCGGCGAACACGCCACTCGCCTGCACGATCATGGGAGCCGAGCTGTTCGGTGCCGGTGCCGTGCTGCCGCTGGCCGTAGGTTGTGTGATCTCGTACGTGTTCTCCAGCCACCGTGGCATCTACCCGACCCAGCGCATCCATGCGGCAAAGGGGCCGAACTCCATCACGGGACGCCCAACGCTCCACGCCTGGGGCATTCGCACGAGTGACGAGCACACGGATCGAGAGTCGTGAGGATCCGGACAAACCTCGGGTGCCCGATCGCCGGAGGCTGCAGGTCTCTCGCCGCCGATCTGTTGACACCGATCTGTCGATGTCATACCCGGCGCTCACAATGGCCGAATGCATCCTTCAGTAGGTGTCCTTGGTGTTGTAGGTGTCGTGATTGTCGTGGTCGGAACCGTCATGGTGGCTGTTGTCGCCATCCTCGGTCGACGGGTCGCCGTCCTGTTCGAGGCGCAGCGCCGTGCGACGACCAATGGGGCTCAGGGCACGGGTGACGGCATCAGCGACCAACTGCGCCTGGTGATCGAGGAGCAACAGCGCCTGGCTCAGGCCCAGTTCCACGAGGCCCTCACCGAACAGCAACGCCTGGCGGGCGAACAGCTCGACACGATCGTGAGGCAGTTGGTCGTCACGAACCGGACCCAGCTCGAAGGTGCCCGGGCACAGACCGTCCAGGAGGTCGATGGCACGAAGACCTTGATCGACCGCCAACTGGGAGCGATGACCGACGAGCTCTCGAAGGTCACCGAGCTGGTGCGCCAGTTCGAGACCGATCGGGAGCGCAAGCTCGGCCAACTCGCCTCGCAGCTCGATCTCACCAACGAAGGCATCGCCGCCCTCGGTCAGACCACCCAGAGCCTGCGAGAGGCCCTGTCGAGCACGAAGGCACGTGGGCAGTGGGGAGAACGGATGGCCGAGGACGTGCTGCGCCTTGCCGGCTTCGTCGAGAACGTCAACTATCGGCGCCAGCGATCACCCGAGGGGACCCGCGGCATTCCTGATTTCACGTTCTTTCTCCCGAACGAGCTGATGTTGCACATGGACGTGAAGTTCCCCCTCGACAACTACATGAGGTTCCTCGACGCGGAGTCCGACAACGATCAGAGGCGACACAGCGACGGCTTCCTCCGAGACGTGCGAGGTCGGGTCAAGGAGCTTGCAGGACGTGAGTACATCGACCCGGCAGGTGGCACCGTTGATTTCGTGCTGCTGTTCATCCCCAACGAGCAGCTCTACGCGTTCATCCACGAGCGTGACGGCGCGATCCTCGAAGATGCCGTCCGGCAACGGGTGGTGTTCTGCTCGCCGCTCACGTTGTTCGCAGTGCTCGCGCTGGTCCGTCAAACGGTCGAGAACTTCCGCCTCGCGAGGACCTCGGACGAGATACTCGGACTGCTCGGTCAGTTCTCCGATCAGTGGGGCCGTTTCGTGGACCAGATGGACACGCTCGGCACTCGGATCGACAGCGCCTCCAAAGAGTTCGAGGTGTTGCGCGGCACGCGTCGCAGGCTCCTCGAGAAGCCGATGCGCAAGATCGATGAGTTGCGCCATCGCGACGATCCCGAGCTCACCGAGCTCACCGAGCTCACCGAGCTCACGGGGCCGACGGGTCACCGCAACGGCGCGGAATTCATGCCACGATGAGCCCGTGACGCTCCCCGTGACCTTGGCCGACGTCCAGGCGGCCGCCGAGACCGTAGCGGGCTCGGTGATCGTCACCCCGACCTCGCCGGCCCGGACCCTCTCGGAGATGACGGGCGCCAATCTGTGGGTCAAGTTCGAGAACCTGCAGTTCACGGGTTCGTTCAAGGAGCGAGGGGCGCGAAACTTCCTCGCCCATCTCCCGCCGGCGGAGCGTGGGCACGGGGTCGTTGCCGCCTCGGCAGGCAACCATGCGCAGGGCGTTGCCTATCATGCGCACCTGCTCGGCATCCCCGCCACGATTGTGATGCCGACCGGCACGCCCTTCACCAAGGTCGCCAACACGGCCTTTCACGGCGCCCACATCATGTTGGAGGGCGACGGTTACGAGGCGGCGCTGGCACAGGCGAAGGCCGTCGCGACCGGGACCGGAGCGCAACTGGTTCCGGGATTTGACCACCGCCTGATCATCGCCGGCCAAGGGACGGTCGCCCTCGAGATCCTGGCGGCCGCGCCGACGATCGACACGATCGTCGTGCCCGTCGGCGGCGGGGGATTGATCTCGGGCATCGCAGTGGCCGTGAAGGCGATGCGTCCCGAGGTACGTGTCGTTGGTGTGCAGAGCGCGGGGTATCCGGGCATGCTCCACGTGCTCGGTCGCGGACCGGCGCCGAGCGACGGGCCCACGATCGCCGAGGGCATTGCGGTGGCCGAGCCCGGACGGTTGACCCGCGAGATCGTCGGCGCTCTCGTCGACGATCTTCTGACCGTCTCCGAGGAGCGCATCGAAGAGGCGACCGCGCTCTTCATCGAGATCGAGAAGTCGGTGGTCGAGGGCGCCGGCGCCACGGCGCTTGCCGCGGTGTTGCAACATGGTGATCTGTTTCGGGGCCGGAACGTGGCACTGATCGCGAGCGGCGGCAACATCGACCCTCGGGTCCTCACGTCGGTGCTGATGCGTGCTCTTGCTCGATCCGGACGCCTGATCAGGCTCCACATCGAGGTGCCGGACCGCCCGGGGGCGCTTGCCGCCATCACGACGATGGTCGCCGGCAAGCAGGGCAACGTCGTCGATGTGCAGCACCGGCGTGACCTGCCGGGCCTCGCTCTCACGCGCGCTCGCCTCGATCTCTCGGTCGAGACCCGTGACCGCTTCCATGCCGACGAGATCGTTCAGGCGATCACGTCGGCCGGTTTCCAGGTCGAGGTGGCATGACCGGTCGGTTGCACGGATCGGGTCTGCTCAGTCGTCGTCGAGACGGCGGGCGGGTGCCTTGGCTTGCAGCCACCGTTCGAGGTCCCCGGGGTCGACACCTGCCAGGCGGAACCGCTTGCGGCGTGATGAGGTTCCCGAGATCTGGGTCACGGCATGCGGCTTGAGCCCGAGTTCGTGGGCGAGAAACAGAAGTGTGGCTTCATTCGCCCGTCCGTCAACCGGTGGCGCGGCGACACCGAGCTTGACCGCGTCACCATGAACGCCCATGACGGTGTTGCGGCGCGCTCCGGGACTCACGTGGACGTTGAGGACGATGTCGCGTCCGACCACCTTGAAGACTGCGGCGGGCAACCCGGATCCGTCAGGGATCATGCCGGCGTCCGGACCCGAGGAACGGGCCGATCGTGACTGCGGATCCTGCTTCAAAATGACCCTCGCCCTTTTGACGGCCACCACCGGAGGGAACACCTACGATGGGCCGCCGAAACTGAAATGACCTGGAGGCAAACGATGGTAGGCGAGTGGGGTCCACTGGAGGCGTTGATCGGTGAGTGGGAAGGCGAGGGCGGACTCGACTCGGCTTACTCCCATTCGAAGAAGGAGGTGCTCGCCACGCCCTACAACGAGAAGCTCACCTTCAAACCCTTCGGGCCGGTCCAGAACGGCGCGCAATCGCTCTACGGGCTGGACTACAAGTCGGCGATGTGGCGGGGCGACGAGGAGAATCCGTTCCATACCGAGGTTGGCTACTGGCTGTGGGACGGCGCCACCGGTGAGGTTCTGCGTGGTTTCGTGGTGCCTCGCGGTATCACGGTGCTCGCAGGCGGCACTGCCGGCGCCGACGCCAAGGACTTCACGTTGACGGCGGACAAGGGCGATCCCCGGTACGCGATCGGTGAGAACAGGTACCTGGCCGATCATGCGTCAACGTTGAGCTACCGGGTAACGATCACCGTGCACGACGACGACACCTGGTCCTACGACGAGACGACCATGTTGAGGATGGACGAGTTCCCCGAGCCATTTGCGCACACCGACCGCAATCGACTCCACCGTACCGCCTGAGGCCGCTCCAGCCTGACGCGTGGCCCCAAATCTGGACCTTCCGTCGGTCCGGTCCCTCCAGCGCGCTCAGGTGATGCGCCGTGTCGTCCAGTTCTGCGTTCTTGATCTCGTCCGACAGCTGACCGACCGCCTCCCCCAGGACGGTGAAGTTCCAGAGCAGCGCGTCCCGTCGATCACGGTCGTTCTCGAAGTCGGCCGACGGGCGATCAGCGACGAGCGCCAGGATCCGCGTGCCAGCCTCGACGATCTCGGCAAGCAGGATGCCGTCACGCCGCATAGACGGTCCGTGCCTGCTCCTCGATCTCAGGGCGCAGCAATGGGTGAACCGCTTTCCTGGCGAACAGGTCGACACGACGACCGAACAGGTCAGCGAGTTCGTCCTCCAAGTCGTCGATCGCGAACCCGAGGCGCGCACCGGGACGTAGCACGTACAGCAAATCGACATCGCTCGTTGGGGTCGCATCGCCTCGGGCGACCGAGCCGAACATGGCGAGTTCGGCGATCCGATACCGAGTGCAGATGTCCGCCAGGCGCGCCATGTCCACCGGCTGCCCCCCGACCTCCAATGCAGCGACACTCATCTACCCATTGTCGCACGCGGCCGAACAGGCCCTCGGCACCCGACGCAACGCCGGTTCGATCTCGGCGTCTGTGGCCGTGTGATGCGCCGCTCCGTCAAGTTTGAGTATTGGTCAAGTTTGGCTTGACTGCTGCTCTATATTGGAGTTGGCTGGTGGGCAGTTCGACGTCGTAGGGGAGGGGCCAGTGGAGGATCGGTGGAGCGACCTCAGCGTCGAGGCAACGGTCCCATTCTGATGACAGGATCGAGGCGAAGGGCGTATGACATGACCACGCGTTCCGACGCAGCGGGAGGAACCCGACGCCGGATCGCCGAGGCCGCACTCTCGCTGTTCAAGGAACGCGACTACGACGACGTCAGCCTGAACGAGATCGCGCGAGCTGCCGGCGTGTCGCACCAGACCGTCCTGAACCACTGCGAGAGCAAGGCCGGAGTCCTGCTGGCCGCGGGCGAGCTCTTCAGCGAGGAGATCAGGGATCTCGAGAGTGGCGCCGTCGCCGGGGACGTGACATCCGTGGTGCACATCACCTGCGTTCGCTACGAGGTCCTGGGCGACGCCAACGCCCGCTGGGCAGCGATGGGCACCCGAGCACCAGAGGTTGGCGAGAGCCTCGCCCGTGGGAGGCTGGGGTTCCAGTCGTGGCTTGCGGAGGTGCTCGGCGACTTGCTGCCCGGCGACGATGACCCCGACGAGCGTCGACGGGTGCTGGTCGGGCTGCACGCCGCCCTCGACGTGTTCACCTGGAAGCTCCTGCGACGCGACCTCGGCCTCAGCCAAGAGCAGACCGAAGCGCAACTGACCGACCTCGTGCTGGGTGTGCTCGCCCGCCACCGGACATGAAGGAGGCCGAACGATGGCTCGTTTCCTGTTCACCCAGTGGGACGGTGGCGGAAGCCTGCCCCCCGAGCTGACCGTGGTGCGCCGGCTCGTCAGCGCCGGACACACCGTCACCGTGCTCGGCGATCCCGTGACCGAAACCGAGGTGCGCGCCGTCGGCGTCACCGACTTCCGGCCATGGGTCGACGCACCCCATCACGACACGCGGCGAGCGGAGGACGACTACATCCGCGACTGGGAACTTCGGAACCCGACTCGCGTGCTCGCCAATCTCATGGACACCCTGATGGTGAAACCGGCCCCGCTGTTCGCCGCCGAGACGCTTGCCGCCATCGATGACGTGCAGCCCGACGCCGTCGCCTCGAGCTTCCCGCTCCTGGGCTCTCTCATGGCCGCCGAGTTACGCCGCGTCCCGTGCGCGGCGCTCGTACCCAATGTCGTCTCCCTCCCAGCCGACGGCATGCCGCCCTTCGGAACCGGGTTCCTGCCGGCGAAAGGTCGTATCGGCCGAGCACGCGACCGCTTCTTGAACGCCCTGGTCGACCGGTTGTGGAACAAGGGCCTGCCCGAACTCAACCGCGTACGCACCTCCCTCGGCCTCCGGCCGCTCGATCGCCTGCTCGCGCAGTACGAGCAACCTGAGCGCGTCCTCGCCCTCACCGCCGCGGCGTTTGACTTCCCAGCCGCGCTCCCGCCGAACGTTCGCTACGTCGGCCCCCAGCTCGACGACCCGGAATGGGCCGAGCCCTGGACGCCGCCCGACGACGACCGTCCGTTCGTCCTGGTGGCCATGAGCACCACCTTCATGGACCACCTCGACCAACTCCAACACGCGGTCACCGCACTCGGCGACCTGCCGGTTCAGGGCCTGGTCACGACCGGCCCCGCCATGGACCCCGACCAGATCGCCGCGCCCGACGCGGTGAGCGTCGTGCGTTCGGCGCCCCATCGCGAGGTGCTCGCCCGCGCCGACGTGCTCGTCACCCACGGCGGGCACGGAACCGTCATGAAGGCCCTGGTCGCCGGTGTGCCCATCGTGTGCATGCCCACGGGCCGCGACCAGCCTGACAACGCCGCTCGGCTCGTTCACCGCGGCGCCGGCGTCAAGATCTCGAAGAAGGCGTCGCCGGCCAAGATCGCAGCTGCCGTCCAGCAGGTCCTGGACGACAAGTCCTTCCAGGCCGCAGCGGCCCGCCTCGGCGAGCAACTGCGCGCCGAAGCCGACAGCGGTGCAGCACTCGCCGAGCTCGAAGCCATCGCCTCACCGGCTCGCAGTAACACCGGCTCGCAGCAACGACGGCGCGGGTCTGACGGACTAGGATACGAACATACGTTCGATTCCTAGTTGGAGTTGGGGAAGGTGTTCCGTGAGCATTGCCGATGTCGTTCATGCCGCAGGCGAGATGCCACTCGAGCGTCTCGAAGCCGAGATCACCGAGCTTGCGGGTCATCTTGCCGCCGCCGAATGTCGCAGCCGGGCCGGAACCTGTGGACAAAGGTGGTCCCGCGGGACCACCTGACGGCAATCTGACAGGAAGGCCCGACGTGGCAGCGACGAATGCCGACGCGCTCGTGATGATGGCCGAGAGCTTCCTTGCCAACGGAGCGAACGCCCGAAGCGGTGGCGAGCGCCATGCGATCGTCCTCAACGTCGACGCGGAGGTGCTGATCAACGACGGAGAGGGCGCCTGCGAGCTCGACGGGGGACCGTCGGTTGCGCCCGAGACCGCTCGTCGACCTGCTCGCCTGTGATGCCTCGGTGGTGGTCATGAGCGAGGACGAGGACGGTCAGCCTCGCCAACATGGCCCACGGACACGGACGATTCCGCCATCCACACGTCGTGCTGTTCGTCTACGTGACCAGGGTTGTCGATTCCCGGGCTGTGGCG
The DNA here is from genome assembly GCA_963743945.1 of uncultured Actinomycetes bacterium. Taxonomy (GTDB): domain Bacteria; phylum Actinomycetota; class Acidimicrobiia; order Acidimicrobiales; family CADCSY01; genus JACOTK01. Next base: position 392,017 of record CAVURO010000001.1, on the reverse strand, counting down.
CGCGTACGTTTGTCGATGTCCACCACATCGAGCACTGGGCCCACGGTGGCACCCATGCGATGTCCAACCTGGTGCAGCTCTGTTGGCATCACCATCGACTCGTCCACGAGGGCGGTTGGGGCCTGCGACTCGACGACAAGGGCGATCTCCTTGCGATCCGGCCCAACGGCGACACGCTCCATCATCGCTGCGGTCGTCACCGCCGATCGCACGGCGGCGCCATCGAGCACCTCAATCGCAACGACGGCCTGTGTATCAACTCCGAGACCTGTGTCCCCCATTGCTACGGCGATCGACTCGACCTCGACCACATCATCACCGGCCTGTGGTACACCGACCATCCGCCTTCGCCACCTTCACCGCTTCCCGTTCGGACCCGACACGGGCGAGGCCCGATGATGAGCCCGTGTTCTTGTGGTGCGACTCAAGACGGTGGGCTTGCAGCTGCGTCCCGGGCAGCCTTCCGTCGTCGTACCGACTCGAGGTCGGGAGCAGCCGGCCTGTCGCGCTTGAGCTCGGCGAAGTTGGCGTACCGAGCCAGCCACGAGACGTGCTTCCAAAGCTCCAGAGCATCCGCGTCGTTCGGTGGCTCGCTCAGCACCGGTCCGAAGATCGCCGGGCCGGCACCGCCGTCCAGCACGATCGTGGGCACGCCGAAGCTCCGTGTCTGCTCGCACAGATGACGATGCTCCGACGCTACCTCCTCTGCCGTTGACGGGTCTGCCCACGCAGCGGCGCAGAGCCCGGGATCAAGCCCTGCGTCTGCGAGGGCCCCTTCCACCGTTGCCGGCTCGTCCAGGGCCTCCCCAAGCTCGTGGACGCGGTAGCCGATCGCTTTGTAGAAGGCCCCGACAGCGGATCGGCCGGCGGCGTTGCGCACCGCCACCGCCGTGCGCAGCCCGCGTGCCGAGTGGGCATGCGAAGCGGCCTGGTCCCCTGATTCCTTTCCTGCGTTTTGTCGTTCGAGTGAGAACAGACCCCAGTCCAGCTCGATCACGCCCAACTCCTCGAGGCGTCGCATCCATCGTGACGTCTGATAGCACCATGGGCAGATCGGATCGAAGTAGAAGCACACGCGTTCAGCCATTCGGGCCTTTCTGGTGGGTGGGCCTTCGCTGGTGGGTGGGCCTTCCCTGGTCGGAAGTCGTCCTTGCCACCCGCTTCGCACAACCGATCTGCGGCGTCGATCATTCCCTTCAATCGTCGGTACCTCTCGTGAGGATGATGCTTCCGACGACCGCGGCGAGCGCCGAGGCGGCCAACACACCGATCTTGGCTTGATCCGCTGCCGACGGGTCGGCAAAGGCGAGGCCCGCTACGAAGATCGAGACGGTGAATCCGATGCCTGCGATGCCGGCCATCCCGACGATGTGGCGGATGGAGATGCCCTCGGGGAGCCGACCGATGCCGAGCCGATGGGCCAGGGTGATGGCTCCGGCAACGCCGACGAGCTTGCCGACGACCAGGCCGATGACCACGCCGATGGTTACTCGTGAGCTCACGGCGTTGCCCAGAGCGTCCCCGGAAACCGTGACGCCGGCGTTGGCGAGCGCGAACATCGGCACGATGACATAACTCGTCCAGGGATGCAGGAAGTCCTGGAGCCGTTCGGTGACAGGGATCGACTCGCGGAGACGGAAGGACAGGTCCCGTACCTCTGCGGCAGTGAGCTGATGCTCGGCGGAGGGCAGGTCGGCGGAGGGCAGGTCGGCGGAGGGCAGGTCGGCGGAGGGCAGGTGCTGGATCACGGCCGGGCAGAAACGCCCGGGCCGGGGCCAGGAGTCCCAGAAGGACGCCGGCCACGGTCGCGTGTACGCCCGATTCGAAGGTGGCGAACCAGGTGCCCACCCCGACGATGCCGTAGATGGGCAGGTAGCGGACATGGGCGCGCCGGAGGAGAGCCACGAGGAGGAGGCCGGCGGCGGCCACTGCCAACCATCGGACGTCGAGGCCATCGGAGTAGAAGGCTGCGATGACGATGATGGCGCCGATGTCGTCCACGATGGCAAGGCCCAGGAGCAGCACCTTCAGTTCGCCGGGAACGCGGTTGCCGAGCAGGGCGAGCACGCCGAGAGCGAAGGCGACGTCGGTGGCCATCGGGATGCCCCATCCCGCGATGCCGTCGCCGCCGAGGTTGAGCGCGACATAGAGGAGAGCGGGCACCACCATGCCGCCGAGCGCACCGGCAGCCGGCACGGCTGCATCGCGGAGCGAGGCGAGCCGGCCGTTGACGAGCTCGTGCTTGATCTCCAGGCCGATGACGAAGAAGAACAACGTCATCATGCCGTCGTTGATCCAGTGGCGCAGATCCTCGGCGATGACGTGCCCGGCGAGATCGATGGTGAGCGTGGTGCCCCACAGATCGTGGTACGTCGCGGACCAGGGCGAGTTCGCCCAGATGAGTGCAACCAGGGCTGCGCCTGCCAGGAGGATCCCACCGGACGCCTCGATGTGGAGAAACCGGGTGATCGGCTGTGCCACTGATCGCGCGAGGAAGTGATCGCTACCCAGCCAGGTCGGGTGGTCGGAGCCATGGGCCATGAGAAGTGCTCCTGTGGGTCGTCGAAGACTCGCCGACCAGGCTTCCCGGCACTCCACCTTCCAGGGTAGTCCCTACTCCTCGTCGCCGGTGAGAGTAGTTGCCGGCGCAAGCATTCTGGCTACAGTGGTTGGGCAGCCCGGACATGGCTTCCCGGCTGGTCGTACTCCCCCCGATGGTCCCCCCTACAAGAGAGTGCAGTCATGAACCCCTCCTTCATCGAGCCCGACGACGCCTCACTGCTGGATCCCACCGATCCTCATACCGACGACGAGGCGATCTTCGATGCCGGCAAGCGTCGGTGGATCCTCATCGCCATGTGCACCGCCCTCGTCGGTGTCGTGGCGTCGGTCTCCGGGCTCAACGTGGCCCAACAGGCGATCGCTGCCGACCTCGGTGCGTCCCAGGGTCAGCTGTTGTGGGTGATCAATGGCTACACGTTGGTTCTCGCTGCGCTGTTGCTCCCGATCGGAGCGATCGGCGACCGTTGGGGACGAAAGCCCATTCTGTTGAGCGGTCTCGGGGTCTTCCTCGTGTCCAACATGGCCTCCGCGTTTGCGAACAGCCCCGAACAGCTGATCGCGTTGCGAGTGCTCGCCGGTGTCGGAGCAGCCATGATCATGCCCGTCACCCTGGCGGTGATCACCACGAGCTTCCCGGCGAGCGAGCGTGCCCGGGCGGTCGGCGTCTGGGCCGGCTTCTCGGGGGCCGGCGGCATCCTCGGCTTGTTCGCCTCCGCTGCCATCATCGACAACGCCACGTGGCCATGGGTCTTCGCCGTGCCCACCTTCCTGGGACTGTGCGCTCTCGTCTCGGGCGCTCTCGTGGTCCCTCATTCCCGTGAGCACGTCGAGGCAGGCTTCGACTATTCCGGTGCCGTGCTGTCGGTGGTTGCGGTGGGTGGCATCGTCCTCGGCATTCAGGAGGGACCCGAGAAGGGCTGGACCAGCTTCCTGGTTGTCGCAGCGCTCGTGATCGGTGCGTGCGCCACGGTCGCCTTCGTGAAATCGGAGTTGCGACTCGAGCATCCGCTGCTCGACCTTCGCCTGTTCCGCAACCGGGGGCTTGCCACGGGAACGGTCAACCTCATCGTGATCTTCGGGCTCATGTTCGTGATCTTCCTGGTGCTCGTTCAGTTGCTCCAGGCCGTCTTCGGCTACACAGCACTCCATGCGGCGACCGGCCTGCTTCCGATGGCGGTGCTGATGATGCCGCTCTCGGCTGTCGCCCCGACGCTCGCCCATCGGTTCGGTTACCGCCACGTGGTTGCCGCGGGCCTTCTGTTGCTCGCCGCCGGGCTGATGCTGCTCGGCCTGTTGGTGCAGGTCGACCGGGGTTACTTCTCGGTGCTACCGGGTCTGCTGGTTCTTGCCCTTGGGGTCGGTCTCGTCATGAGCCCATCGACCACGGCGATCACGGCGTCGCTTCCCGAGGACAAGCAAGGCGTTGCCTCCGCGCTGAACGACACGGCACGGGAGATCGGTGCAGCCGTGAGCATCGCGCTGTTCGGCTCACTCCTCAACAGCCTGTATCGCTCGAATGTCGCCGATGCGACGAGCCGATTGCCGTTCGAGGCGGCTGAGGTCGTCAAGGGGGGGATCGGGGGAGCCCTTGCCGTCGCGGGCCCCCTCGGCCCACGGGGCGCGGAGCTGCTCCACTCGGCACGGACGGCGTGGGTTGACAGCATGCGCCCAACGCTGTGGCTTGCGGCGGCGATCGCCGTGGCCGCCGCCATCTACACCGGTGCGGTCGCCATCCACGGAGTGGACCACGAGATTGCGGAGCCGACGCCGGAGCCGGAACCCGACTCGCTCGTCGAGGTGCACTGAGCAGACCATGCCGACCTTGTTCCGGGAGCACCGTCCAACTTCATACGCCTGAAACACGCGGCTGGTGAAGTAGGACCCATGGACTCGTGGAGCAGGACCATGGACTGGGGGAGCAGGACCATGGAACGGTACGCGGTCGGTAGGTGCGGCGGTCAGCACTCGGTCGAGTGTTCGCCATGACCGTCCCATCGAACAGGCCATCGAACAGGCCGGGCATGGGCTCGATCCCTCATGAGGGTGGCACCACGTTCCGTGTGTGGGCCCCACATGCCCAAGCCGTTGCGGTGGCCGGTTCCTTCAACGGATGGTCGGCGGGGGACTCCCCGCTCGCGCCCGACGGTGCGTCGGGGTATTGGTCGGCTGACGTCGCCGGCGCCGGGGACGGCGATGAGTACCGGTTCGTGATCAGCTCCGACGGCGTCGAACGGTGGCGCAACGATCCCTACGCCCGGGAGGTGACGAGTTCGGCGGGCAATGCGATCGTGTCCGACGAGTTGTTCGACTGGGGCACGGCAGGCTACGAGATGCCACGGTGGGACGAGCTGGTGATCTACGAGCTGCACGTCGGGACGTTCAACGACGTCCCCGGCGGCGGGCCGGGCAGCTTCGCCGCCGTTGCCAACCGACTGGAGTATCTGCGCGACCTCGGCGTGAATGCGATCGAACTGATGCCCTCGGCCGAGTTCGCGACCGACTTCTCGTGGGGCTACAACCCCTCGTGCATCTTCGCGATCGAGTCGGCCTACGGCGGACCTGACGCCTTGAAGGAGTTGGTCCGGCGCGTCCACGAGATGGGAATGGCCGTGTTCTTCGATGTGGTCTACAACCACTTCGGACCCTCCGATCTGGACCTGTGGCAGTTCGACGGCTGGAGTGAGCGCAGCAAGGGAGGCATCTACTTCTACAACGACGGGCGCTCGCAGACGCCCTGGGGTGACACCCGCCCGGACTACGGGCGCGAGGAAGTCCGTCACTTCATCGCCGACAACGCCCGGATGTGGCTGGAGGAGTTCCGTATGGACGGCCTGCGCTGGGACGCGACGGCCTGGATCCGCAACGTCTACGGCAACAGCGGCGACCCCTTCAACGACCTGCCCGACGGTTGGCGGCTCATGCAGCAGATCACCGGCGACACCGACGACCGCATGCCCTGGAAGTTGCACATAGCGGAGGATCTCCGTGACGAGCCGGCCATCACCGGTGGGGTGGCGGAGGGCGGGGCGGGGTTCGACGCACAGTGGGATGGAGCGTTCGTCCATCCCGTGCGGAGCGTTCTGATCCCATGGTCCGACGGTGGCCGCAACATGTGGGCCTTGCGCGATGCGATCGCTCGAGGCGACGGGGTTGGCGCCTTGCGGCGCGTGGTCTACACCGAGTCCCACGACGAGGTGGCCAACGGCAAGGCCCGCGTCCCCGAGGAGATCTCCCCGGGCGACGCAGGCAGCCTTTTCGCCAGGAAGCGCTCGACCGTCGGGGCCGCCATCGTGTTCACGTCTCCCGGGATCCCGATGATCTTCCAGGGTCAGGAGATCCTCGAGGACGAGTGGTTCCGCGACGAGGACCCGATCGACTGGACGAAGCTCGAGACCTTCGCCGGGATCCATGCGATGTACCGGGATCTCATCCGTCTGCGACGGAACTGGTTCGACACGACGAGGGGGTTGCGGGGCAGTCACGTACACGTGCACCACGTCAACGACGACGACAACGTCATCGCGTATCACCGATGGGCAGAGGGCGGTCCGGGGGACGACGTCGTGGTGGTCGTGAACCTCGCCAACCGCTCGTATGACTCCTATCGCATCGGCCTGCCCCGGTCGGGACGCTGGACGCTTCGTTTCAACAGCGACTGGACCGGCTACGGCGCAGACTTCGACGGTCATCCGAGCTTCGACGCCATGGCCGACGGGGGCCCCGAGCACAACATGCCCTGGAGTGGCTGCGTCGACATCGGTCGATATGCCGCGCTCATCTTCTCCCAGGATTCTTGAGCCCCGGCTCTCTCCGGTGGGAGGTGGCCGGCGATCACGACCTCTATCGTGGAGGTCATGATCCTCGTTGAAGCGGGCTGTCGTCATCGGGACTGTCGTCATCGGGACTGTCGTGATCGGGGCTGTGGTGTCTGACGTGCCGCCGATCGGGGGGAGCCCGACGATGATGCTCGACCCGGGACTGCTCCCGCAGGTTCTTCCCACCGACCGACTGATGGTCAATGGCATGGCGGTCCGTGAGCTTCGCGTCGAACTTCGCCGTATCGCCGACGCCCGCAACATCGTGAGCATCGTGGGGCTGTGGGCTTCGGTTGTCGTGCTGATCACGGTGGGGTTGGCGCTGGGTCCTCTCGGCTGCGTTGCGGCGTTCGTGTTGATGGTTCCGGTGTTCGTCCGCCTCGCGATCCTGATGCACGAGGCGGCCCACCGGTTGCTGTTCTCGAACCGACAAATCAACGACTGGGTCGGCAAGTGGCTCATCGCCTGTCCGGCGTTCGTGCCGATCGGCCTCTACCGGGCATCTCATTTCGCCCACCACAAGGAGGAGTTCGGGCCCAACGAGCCCGACATCGCTTTCTACTCCGGTTACCCGGGGCCATGGTCCGACTTACGACGTCGTCTCATCCGTGACGTGGTGGGCATCTCGGGATGGAAGAACCTCAAGCCCATACTGCGGGCGACGCTCAAGGGTCCGGGCCGGGACATCAGCATGCCGATCGTTGCCGTGCAACTGGGACTCTGGGCGGCGATGTGGCTGCTGAGCGGCCGGTGGTTCGTCTATCCGTTGCTCTGGTTGGGCCCATGGCTCACCGGCTGGCGGGTCGCCAACAGGCTGCGGGCTCTGGGCGAGCACGGTGGGCTGGGAGCGAGCAGGGACCGACGTCTCACCACCCACAATGTCGCTCAGTCGTGGTTCGCCCGGTTTTGGCTGGTGCCGTACAACACCGGTTGGCACCTCGCCCACCACGTCGACATGGGCATCCCGTGGCGCAATCTCCCGACCTTTCACGCCGAGCTCGAGCGGGCAGGCTACATCACCGAGGCGATGACCTATCCGAGCTATCGAGCGCTCTGGCGGTCGCTGTGCGGGAAGGATGTGCCGCTTCCGGCCAGGGTCGCCTCCCGGGGGTGAGGCGGGTGGCCCGAGGCCGCCCAATTGGATGGGCACCCAAGGTCCGACCGGAGATGTGACAAATGAAACATACAAACAGCTTGACTGTATGTATGTTTCGGACAAGGCTCTTTACAGGAAGATCTACAGGGGCCAGGCGCCGGAGATCCGGATGCCGATGCAGGCGTTGGAGGGAGCATCGTGTCGAACACACCGGCGTTGAGTGGGGGAGCAACTCCTGCTCGCACGATCCGTACGCGACGGGTGGCGTTTGAATACGCGCCCGAGGAGTTGCCGCGTCACTTCGTCAGCGGTGACCTCATCATGAGCCATGTCGTCAGCATGCTCTCCTCGGTGTTTCCGCCGGGGGAGGACTTCTTCGTCCAGTCGGTTCGCAACTATCGCGACCACGTCACCGACCCGGAACTGCGGAAGCAGGTTGCAGGTTTCATCGGTCAGGAAGCCATGCACAGCAGAGAGCACGATCGCTTCAACGATCGCCTGGCGGAGTTGGGTTACCGCACCCACCTGCTCGATCGGATCGTCGACATCAGCCTCAACAAGGTGGGGGCGAAGATCCTCCCGAAGAAGGTGCAGCTCGCGATCACCGCGGCACTCGAGCACTACACCGCAACCTTGGCCGAGCTGTTGCTCGCCGTCCCCGAGTCCCGGGAGATGCTCGATGTCGAGGAGGTCCGCTCACTTTTCGTCTGGCATGCCCTCGAGGAATCCGAGCACAAGACCGTTGCCTTCGACGTCTATCAGGAGGTCAGCGGCAACAGCTTCATCCGGGTGGCGGTCATGCAGGCCGTGACCATCGGCTTCCTGGGCGGCGGGTTGCTTGCGGTCGTGGTGTCGCTGCTCCTCGATCGTGAGACCTGGAAGCCGGGACGCCTACGCAGGAGCCTACGAGCGCTTCGCACCAACCCCTTTGTCAGCACCAAGGTCCTTCGGGATCTCCGCGATTACAACCGCAGGGACTTTCACCCCGACGACCACGACAACCAGGAGCTGACCGAGCACTGGCGAGCCGAGCTCTTCTCGAAGACCGGCACGCTCACACCTCGTCTTGCAGGGGCTGCCTCCGGCTCGACCGACTGACGTCTCTCAATCAAGTGGTCCAGGGCTGAGGTAGAAAAGATGTTCATGCAAGGCGCATGAACATCTTTTCCACCTCCTCGAGCGGATAGCCCTCCGCCTCTGCCTCTTGGGGGTGGGACAGGCAATAGGTCAGCCCGGCGCTCACCAGACGAAAGCCCGTTTGCTCGAGCGCTCGGTTGGCCGCCGAGATCTGGGTGACCACATCACGGCATTCGCGGCCTTCGTCGAGCATGCGTTCGATGCCCTGCACCTGGCCGCCAATGCGCCGAAGCCGCCTTCGCAGGTCGTCGAGAACCTCATCGGGCAACTGCATGTCGATCTCCTCGGGTTGGGGGCGGTTCAGGTGCGACGGGCAGATCGGGAACCGAACCAGGGGCGTTTCGTACGCTTCGACCCTGCAGGTTCGGTCCCAACCACACATCGGCATCGTTCGGAAGCGGCGAGATCGCCCAACACCTGCTCGACGTGTCGGCCACAGCCGGCGAACGTCGGACGACCACAGCTTTCGCACTGCACACGTTGACACATACCCCATAGGGTATCAAGTGCCAACCGGATCCCACCAGGGCCACGGGTCGACGAGCAGGTCACCTCGACTTGGATGTCGAAGAGCCATTGGACGAGTACCGAGGTGAACGTGCAAAGCTGGGTTGGCCGCGGTGTCGGGCCATCACCGGCATCGGTCATCACCGGTAGCGGGTCATCTGGTAGCGGGTCGTCCATTTCTGGAGAGAATCGGAGAAACATCGTGTCGCGGTCGAGACTGTTGGGTGGAAGAGACGGGCGTGGGCGTTTGGTGGCGGCGGTGAGCGCCTGCGCCTCACTGTCCGCAGTGCTGGTCCTCGTGCCCGCCCAGGTCCAGGCGGCGACGGTGCCCCTGAGCACGGACATGCGGGTGCTGGTCGTTTCGGCCAACGGCCACGAGCCGGCGATCGAGGCATGGAAGGCCGAGCTGACGGCGGAGGGCGTGCCGTTCGACACCGTTGTCACCAGCACGGCTCCCCCGATCGACGCAGCGCTCCTGACCAGCGGGGCGAATCACGGCCGCTACCAGGCGGTGGTGGTGGCCAATCCCGAGCTGATCTCCTGCGACGTGGACCCCTGCGCCTCAACCGTGACGCCCGCGGAGCTCACGACGCTGAAGAGCTTCGAGACGAAGTTCGGTGTTCGCCGGGTCAATGCCTACGCCTACCCGACGCCCTCGGTCGGGCTGAACTATCCGTCAGCGGCAGGCGACATGCACGGTGTGGTGGCATCGCTGTCGGCAAGTGGCGCGGCGGCATTTCCCTACCTCGTGGGTCCCGTGCCGATCGAGTACTCGTACGGGTATCTGGCGACGCCGGCGCCCGCCGCCGGTGCGACCTTCGATCCTCTGGTGATCGCTCCTTCGGGCCAGCCGCTGGTGGGGGTCCACAAACGTGCCGACACGACCGAGGAGATGGTGGTCACCGTCGACACCAGTCCCTCGACATTGCATGCACGCCTGCTGTTGCAGGGGATGCTGCGCTGGGCCACCAAGGGCGCCTACCTGGGCATGTCCCGGAACAACCTCAGTGTGCAGATCGATGATGTGCTGTTGCCCGACGACCGTTGGGACACGGTGAACAACACCACCCATGAGGATGACGGGGCCACCGTCCCCACCATTCGCATGGTCTCCTCCGACGCTACCCGCCTGCAGAACTGGCAGAACGCCAACGGCCTGAAGCTGGACCTGGTCTTCAACGGTGGTGGGAGCAGTGAATACATCGCCGATCATGGATCCGACCCGTTGACCGACGCGTTGGTGGCAAACCGCAGCCAGTTCCGCTGGTTGAACCACACCTTCAGCCATCCAAATCTGGATACCTCGACGCAGGCGGTGATCGAGGCGGAGATCAAGCAGAACACGCAGTGGGCGTCGCAGAAGAAGATCACCCTGAATGCCAAGGAGCTTGTCACCGGAGAGCACTCCGGCCTCAACAATCCGGCGATGCCCGGCGCACTGAAGAACACGGGCATCACCTGGATCGCGTCCGACAACTCCCGTACGCCGCAACAGGCTGCACTGGGTTCGGCACGGACGGTTCCTCGCCACCCGACCAACATCTACTACAACACCGCAACTCGAGCGGAACAGCTCGACGAGTACAACTACCTGTACTTCGAGAACTGCGTGAACACGACGGTCACGACGTGTCTGACCGCGCCCGTCACCTGGGATCAATACGTCGCTCGGGAGGCGGGCATCATCCTCGGACACATGCTCGGCAACGACGTGCGACCCCACTACGTGCACCAGGGCAACATCGCCGAGGACGGGGTCCTGTACGACGTGTTGAACAAGGCGCTCGGCGACTACCGCCGGTACGTCAAGACCCCGCTCGTGCAGCCGACCCTCGGTGAAGCCGGTGCGGACCTGGCACGCCAGGCGGCCTGGGCCTCTGTTGTGGCCGGCGTCAAGGGTTCGGCCACCATAACCGGCACCACCATCACTGTGAAGCCCGCCGTCGACGTCGAGGTGCCCGTGACCGCCGGCACCACGGCAAAGGTGCAGTCGAAGAACTTCTGGGGTGGCGTGGTCTGGAAGGACTACGGCGGGCTCTACGGTGGGGCTCGATCAGGCTGGACCCTCGTGAAGGCCGGGACGACGCTGACCATCAAGGCATCCTGACCATCAAGGCATCCTGACCGACAGGCGGACATCGAGCATTTGACCTGATCAAGTCGAACGCCCTGTCAGGGTCACACCTGCCAGGGCGTTCGACTTCCAGGGCGTTCGACTTCCAGGGCTGTCAGGGTTTCTCGCCGCGACGCACCTTGGATCGAACCATCCCGAAGGTGTCGGAGACGGCGCTGCCGAGGCGGTCCGCCATCCGATTCACATCGTCTCGGATGGCCGGGTCCTGCACGGCGTCGCGGACGGGGTTGAAAGCCTGACCCACTGCGTCGCGCAGCCCGCCGACGGCACGCTCCAAGGCTTCGCGTTCAGGCGCTCCCTCGGCAAGCGACTCCTCGACGTGGAGCTTCAGCTTGAGACCGATTCCCTCCATCGACTTGGCGAGATCCTCCCAAACGTTGTTCCTGTCGTCCTGCTCCATGGCATCACCTTCCGTACTGGTCCGAGACCGGTGGCTCGGTTACGTGCCTACCATGCCCGGGCGTCCGACCGGGCGCCAGGGTCATTCGGCCCTGCTGTCACCGGTGTCACCATCGCCACGCGACGCGGTGTTGATAGCCTGGCGATGAGTCAGGAGGTTGCCGTGCTCGATGCGGGTTGTTCCGATTGCCATGTTGCGGGCAGCCCCGGTTGGGTGTCCATTCCCGGCGTCCGGGCCTTGAGTTGACGGTCGAAGAGGAGTCGTCCCCGGCCTGCGACCTCGCCGCCCACCTGGTCTTCGAGGTCGAGGACGATGCCGTGCTCGCGGTACAGGTGGCGGCTGCATCGACGAGGCGTCCGCTTCGACATGAGCAGTTGGACGTCAGCCTTGACGGCCGTCCGATCGAGAGCCCCCATGGAGGTGGCGACGAGCCGGGGCGGGCGTGTCCACATCCTGCGTGCGCGAGAGGGAACGCTCGATGTTCGCTACTCGGCAACCGTTGCCCGGACGACGATGCAACCTGCCCCGGTCGATGTCCCCGGCATCGAGTTGGTGCACGATGAGGAGTCGCTGGAGGCGTTGCGGCAGAGCCGATACTGTCCTTCGGACAGGCTCGCCGGCTTTGCCGATTTCGAGTTCGCCGATGTGCCACGTGGTCCCGATCTGCCGTCCGCCGTGGCAGCGTGGGTGTTCGAGCGAATCGCCTACCGCTCCGGGGTGAGCGATCACCTTGACACGGCTGTCGAGACGCTGGTCGCGGGCGAAGGGGTCTGTCGGGACTTCGCTCACCTGACCATCTCGCTCTGTCGGGCCCTCCGTGTGCCGGCCCGTTTCGTGGCTGTCTACGCTCCCGGCCTGTCGCCGATGGATTTTCATGCGGTGGCGGAGGCCCGGATCGGAGCGGGATGGGAGATCGTCGACCCGACTCGATGCGCCCCTCGCTCCTCCCTGGTGCGTGTGGCGACCGGCCGCGACGCAGCGGACACGGCCTTTGCGACAACCCTGCGAGGACGCGGCGGCGTTGATCCAATGCGAGGTCACCGCCGTGGTGGAGGGCGACCTTCCCGCCGACGACCATCGATCCCGGGCCTTCCTGGACTGAACGGCAGGTCCTGGACCGAACGGCAGGTCCTGGACTGAACAGCACGAGGATTGCGGCGAGAGATCGGGCTCACATGCCGAGGCGCCCGCCGCTCAGCTCGACGCAGGCAGCGGGTTCGCCGACGAGGTCGACCCGGGCGGCGCCGCGACGGCCGAAGAGGTAGAGCGTGATCTCGCCGATCGACCCCACCATCGTCACCGCACGGTGGCCGCCGCCGAGATGCTTTTCGCCGCGAAGCGGATCGGACAGCGTGAGATCGAGATCGGACAATCGCCGCGTCAGCATCTTGAGGCGTCGCCGCGACTGAGACCACAACGCGTCCTCCAGCGCGACGATGTCTGCACGCGGCTCGACCTCCGTCGACACCTCCGTCGACCCACGGCGCAGGTCCTCGTGATGGACGAAGAACTCGACGAGGTTCATGGCGCCATCGGCGGGGCGCAGCAGGCGTGGTGGTCCCGACCGCACCAGGCCGACCAACCCCTCGAAGTCGTGGCGCTCGATCAGCCTCTCCATCGCACGCGCGGTGAAGCGGGCAAAGGGGCCTCCGAGAGCGATTCCCGGGGCGGCGAGCGGTTGACGTTCCCGAACGATCAGGTGTGCGGCAAGATCGGCGGCATTCCAGCCTTGGCAGAGTGTCGCCTGCTCGGGTCCAAGGGTCATCATCAGGTCGCAGAGCGCCTGACGTTCCGCCTGAGCAAGGTCGGCGCCGGCCATGTGCTGCCCCTCCCGGTGGCGAGTCTCGTCACCGGTTCGGATCCTACCTGACCCTATCGGGCGTTGCTCACGCTCTGGAGGGTTCGTTCGATCGACGCAGCCACCTGGTCGGCAGGCACGGGTTTGGCGTAGTAGAAGCCCTGGAGCTCGTCGGCTCCCATGCCGGTGAGTTGCTGTGCCTGTTCGACGGTCTCGATCCCCTCCGCGGTGATCCGTGCCCCCAGCAGGTGGCCGATGTCGATGATCAGCTTCACGATCGATCTTGCGTGAGGGTCATCACAGGCGCCCATCGTGAACGACCGATCGATCTTGAGGATGTCGATGGGGAGCGATCGCAGATGCGCCAACGACGTGTAGCCGGTGCCGAAATCGTCGATGGCGACCTTGATGCCCACGTCGCGGAGCCGTTGGATCTTTGCGGCAACGACGTGAAGTTCCTCCAGAACGGCGCTTTCGGTCACCTCGATGATCACGCGGGAGGTGTCGATGCCGTGTGCGGTCAGCGGGGCGCACACGTTGTGCACGACGGCGATACGACTGAGGTGACGACCGGAGATGTTGATGGACACCGGTACCGATCCCAGAATCGGGTCATCTCGCCACCCATCCAACTGCCGGGCGACGTGCTCGATGACCCAGCGGTCGAGTGCGACGATCAGGTCGCTGCGCTCGGCGAAGGGGATGAAGGAATCGGGCGCCACGAGGCCTTGTCCGGGTCGGTCCCAACGGACCAACGCCTCCAGACCCTGGAGCGCGCCGGTCCGGGAGGAGATGATCGGCTGGTAGTGCAACACGAGCTCGTCGTTTGCGATGGCGTGCTTCAAGGCGGCCGTGAGATCTGCCTGCTCGATCCGTCGGAAGCGGAGCTCCTCGTCGCACAGCTCGATGTTGCCGGGACCGATCTCCTTGGCCTTGTAGACGGCAAGGTCCGCATCTCGGAGCAACTCGTCGGGCGTGAGCCGGTCGTCGTTCGCCAGTGCGATGCCGATGCAGGCGCCGACCGACACCACCGACTCGCCGATCTCGATCGGTCCGGCAAGGGCGTTCAGGATGCGCCTCCCGAGTTCGATTGCCTCCTTGGAGTTCTGGATCGGTTCGGCGATGACCAGGAACTCGTCACCGCCCAGTCGTCCGACATGATCACCCTCGCGAAGGGCCTGGGAGAGACGCCTGGCGATCTCGACCAGGACGGTGTCCCCGGCCTGATGCCCGTGGACGTCGTTGACGGGCTTGAAGGCGTCGAGATCGATGAAGAGCACGGCGATGGACGACGTCGAACGGGTTGCGCGAGCAAGTGACGCCGACAGCTGCCTCATGGAAGCGTTGCGATTCGGGAGTCCCGTGAGGCTGTCATGTGTTGCCTCGTGGGAGAGCAGGCGTCTGAACTCCTCGCGTTCGGAGAGCGATGCCGTCAGGGTCCGCACCGCATGCTGCAACGATTCCCCAAGCTGTCCGGGAGCGGTTTCGGCCAACTCCTTCGCATCGAGGTCCCCCACGGCAAGGGCGCGGGCCTGGCGCTCGGCGAGATCGAGGTGGGCTGCCGCCTCGTTGATGGCCAGCGCCGCTGCTCGTACTTCGAGCGGGCCGGTAGGGATGATGCGATGAGCGGACCGGCCGTCCCGGATCGCGGTCGCCCCGACGGCGAGCTGACGGAGCGGCCGTGTGATCAGGCGAGATCCGATGGCCGCCACCACGAGGGAGAGGCCCACGAGTCCGACGAGGACCATCAGGGCGTTGCGAGCCTCCCTGGTGGCGCCGGAGCGAAGCGTGGTCGTCGAACTGGTGATCTCGTATGCAGCGACGTCCACGAGATCGGCGTGCTCCTTTGCACCCACCGCAGATGCCAGCATGACATCGCCGATGGCGCTCAACTGTTCGGTGAGCGAGACATTGCTGAGATCGGCGATGCTCCCCCCACGTCTGATCGCGGCCAAGATCTCGCCGTTGACGGCGGATTCCACCAACTTGGACGCACGCCCGTTCTGGATGGTCGTCAGACGAGCGCTCAACGGTGAACCAGCCGGCGCGTATGTCCGCACCGACACCGAGGCGGCCGAGTAGGCGTCCCGGTAGCGGATGAGCTTCTGGGTCTGGGCAACGCCGCCAAGGGTGCCCTCGAAGAGGCTCGGCATGAAGCCACCGAATCGGCTGAAGTAGAAGCCTGCAGCCTGCAACATGTAGGTATGTCGTACCTGCAAAGCTGCATCCAGCGCCTGGATCGCCCTCAGCAGCTCGACGCCGTCGCCGAAGGCGGCTGCGTGCGCCCGCAGGTTCCCGAGCTCGGCGACTCGCAGGCGCTCGACTTCCCTGCCGAGCGGCTCGTAACGTCGATCGAGGGACGCCAGGGTTGCGTCCGGCAGTCGGAGTGCCGCGAGCATGCGGTTGGCCCGTTCGGATCCGAGCTTCGCGACGCCTGCATCGACCTTGCCGATGGCGCGTGCCTGCTGCGTCTCGACGTCGAGACCGTAGGGTTTGAGCATCTCGAGGGAAAGGCCGGCCGAGGTGATGCCCAGCGCGGCGAAGGTCCACGTCTGCTCGTCGACGAGGGACGCCTGCAGCGCGGTCAGGGCGATCAGCTCGTCCGTCGACCCCTCGATCTGGCGGGCATCGTCGGTCAGGGTGCTCGTGTCGGCGGCGCGACCACCGACGACGACGGTGAGCCCTATCAGCGGCAGCACGGAGAGCGCGACCATGACGGCTCGGACCCGGAATCGCCAAAGGCGATGATCACCGCTGTCACGTCGGCCGTGACCCGTAGGCATGGTTGCCTTCGTGTCATCGGAAACTCGGCTCGCGACCTTTCGCATGACTCTGTATCGTCGCCAGAGTCGACATCTTGAGGAACGCGCCCGCGTTATCGGCCTGCATGCACTCCTGCGAGGTCACCACTTTGGGCCACACGCAGGGCCACACGCAGGGCCGCCACGTCGCCCGCGCAGGCAGTGAGGAGCTCGGCACGTCGGCCGTCAGAATCATCGAGCGTGAACACCGTCGCGCGGAGAAGGGCTTCAAGGGGGGCATCCGAATGGGGAGTGCGGGCGTCGACGAGCCGGTTCGTGCGCAACACCATGCCCACCGCCCCGGCACCGGCCAGCGCTGCCGGTCCGTCCCACCCGGGAGCGTCCGGGCCGATACGCAGCTCATGACGGAGCAGGGGATGGCCGTCGATGTCGGCGACCAGGCGAGTCCAACATGATCCCGGCGACTCGCCGTGCCGACCGGCCACGAGCTCTTCGCGCCATTCGACCGATGCATGCCGGGAGAGCTCAAGGCGCGCTGTCGTACGGTGCCGGCAGGCAGCGGCTGCGATGAGCGGCTCGGGCTGGTAACGCAGTGTCGCCCATTGGCCCACTCGGGCGTGGACATCCAACCGGGAGGGCTCACCACCGTCGCCGGGAAGGGCGACGGAGGCGGCAATCGACCGCAGCGTCAGACTCGCGCCGTCGCCGACATCGATGGTGAGGCGAAGGCGATCCCCGCCGAGAGGTCCCGCCGCGCTCCCCACGAGGTAGACCTCCTCGCCGGAGGGACGCAGGCTGAGTGGCGGTTCGGAGCGCAGCACGGTGAGCCGTGTCCGCCCGTCTTCGAGCCGGGCCTCCACGCGGGCGTGGGCGTTCATGGGACGCGGGGATGGGCGTTCAAGGGACGTGCCGTTGGAGCCCCGGGTCCTCGACCGACCAGGCCCCCAGGCGCTCACGAACCCACTCGGCGACCTCTGCAGCTCCGGGTTCACGGGCCAGGCAGGTGAAGACCATGGGCAGCGACCCTCGCCGAGCGCGTGCATCGCGTGCCATCACCTCGAGATCCGCGCCCACGAGGGGCGCGAGGTCGGTCTTGTTGATGACCAGCAGGTCGGCGGTCGTGACGCCGGGGCCACCCTTGCGGGGCACCTTGTCGCCACCGGCGACGTCGAGCACGAAGATCTGGTGATCGACGAGCGCGCGGCTGAACGTGGCGGTCAGGTTGTCGCCGCCACTCTCCACCAGGGTGACGTCGACCGGTGCGTTGCGGGCTTCGAGGCGTTCGACGGCGTCGAGGTTGGCCGAGATGTCATCCCGGATGGCGGTGTGGGGACAACAGCCCGTCTCGACGGCCACGATGCGCTCATCGGGAAGCACGGCGCGGCGTCGAAGGAAGTCGGCATCCTCGGTGGTGAAGATGTCGTTGGTGACCACGGCCAGACTCAGCTCCCGGCCCAGCATTGCGCACAGTGCGGCGATGAGCGCGGTCTTGCCGCTTCCCACCGGCCCGCCGATGCCGATGCGCAAGGGACGCCTTCCCCCGCGACCGTTGACGCCTCGGGACGAGGCAGCCAACAGCAGATCCGTGGAGACCGACGATTCCCGATGATCGTGATCTCGACCGTGGTGATGGGTGTGCAGCTCAGGAGGCAAAGAGTCGTACCTCCCACTGCTCATGGTGCTCCGCCTCGATCTCCACCAAGGTCGCAGCCGGGCAGGGCAGCTCGTCGAGTGGTCCGTCGGCAGCCGCGACCGCGGCGCCGGCAATCTCCTCGGCCTCTGCGGCCAGGGACGCGATGAGCCCGCTGACAGCCGCCGGATCCAGGCCGAGGAGGCGAACGGCGGCGGTGGCCGGACCCGCAACGGTTCCGTAGGTCGAGGTCACGGCAATTTCAGATGTGTCGAGACCGGCAACGTGGCCGACGCATCCGTGAGCAATGCTCAGGTGGAGCCCGTCCCTCATTGCGGGATCGAGCGAATCCAGGAGTTGAGAGGGCCAGGTGGCGCGTGCGGTGCGTAGCAATTGGCGTCCGAGGCGGCGTGAGGTCTCCCGGAGGCGTGGTGAGGCGATGCGGGCGTGAGCCTCGGCGTCGAGGTCGTCCCAGGGAACGACGATGGGTGGGTCCCGCTCCAGGCGAACCGCCGTCGCTGCGCTCAGGGCGGCTTCGGTCAGACCGACCGTCCAGAGGCGTCCGAGGAGAAATGCGTGCAACGAGGCCAGGTCCCGAACACGGCCGGCGCCGACAGCGGCCTCGAGCCCACCGGAATGCGCATAGCCTCCGGCGGGAAATCGGCCATCGGCGAGCACGAGCGAGCTGTAGGACAGGGACATCAGAAGAGGAAGTAGCGCTGTGCCATGGGCAGCTCGCCGGCGGGCTCGGGTGTGACGGCCTCGCCGTCGATGGTGACCGTGAACGTCGAGGGGTCGACCACGATGTCGGGACAGGCGTCGTTGTTCACCATGTCGGCCTTCGTGCGCCTGCGGACGTTTCGGACGGGTGTCAACGTACGTCGAACGTCGAGTTGGTCGGCAAGCCCGGCCTCGATGGCCACCGGGGCGACAAAGGCCAGGCTGGTCCTGGCGGCGACCACCGGGCTTGCGCCGAACATGGGTCGGGGCAGAACCGGTTGGGGCGTGGGAATCGACGCGTTCGCGTCACCCATGGCGGCCCAGGCGATCATGCCGCCCTTGACCACCACGTGGGGGCGGACCCCGAAGAAGGCAGGCTCCCAGAGCACCAGGTCGGCGAGCTTGCCGGGTTCCACCGAGCCGATCTCACCCTCCAGGCCGTGAGCCACGGCGGGACAGATCGTGTACTTGGCGACATAGCGCCGTGCCCGATTGTTGTCGGCGGGACCGTCCCCGGGAAGGAAGCCGCGGCGGCTCTTCATCACGTGCGCGGTCTGCCAGGTGCGCAGCACGACCTCGCCCACTCGGCCCATCGCCTGGGAGTCCGAGCCGATCATCGAGATGGCGCCCAGGTCGTGGAGGATGTCCTCGGCGGCGATCGTGGAGGGTCGGATGCGGCTTTCGGCAAAGGCCAGGTCCTCGGGTACCGATGGGTTGAGGTGATGGCAGACCATCAACATGTCGAGGTGCTCGTCGATGGTGTTGACCGTGTGTGGGCGGGTCGGGTTGGTCGAGGACGGCAACACATGGGATCGGGACGCGACGGTGATGATGTCGGGGGCGTGACCGCCCCCTGCTCCCTCGGTGTGATAGGCGTGGATGCCCCGCCCGGCGATGGCATCGAGCGTGCTCTGGACGTAGCCGGCCTCGTTCAGGGTGTCGGTGTGGATGGCAGCCTGCACACCTTCCTCCTCGCAGACCGAGAGGCACGTGTCGATGGCAGCCGGCGTGGTTCCCCAGTCCTCGTGAAGCTTGAAGCCCGCTGCGCCCGCTCTGAGCTGCTCACGGAGGGCCTCGGGCGACGCGGTGTTTCCCTTGCCGAGCAGCACGATGTTGACCGGCCAGACGTCGAGCGCCTCCAGCATGCGTGCCAGGTACCACGAGCCGGGGGTGACCGTGGTTGCCTTGGTGCCCTCGGCCGGACCGGTGCCGCCGCCGATCAGCGTGGTGATGCCCGCGCCGAGGCCCTCTTCGATGATCTGGGGACAGATGAGATGGACGTGGCAGTCGATGGCGCCGGCGGTGAGGATCTTGCCGTTGCCGGCGAGGATCTCCGTCGAGGGTCCGATGACGAGCTGCGGATGAACGCCATCCATGGTGTCGGGGTTCCCGGCCTTGCCGATGGCCACGATGCGTCCGTCCCGCATACCGACATCGGCCTTCACGATGCCCCAGTGATCCAGGATCGTTGCGCCGGTGATGATCAGATCGGGCGTGCCCTCTGCCCGGGTGCGGGCTGATTGGCCCATCGACTCCCGAATGACCTTCCCGCCACCGAAGACCACCTCGTCGCCCCCGGCACAATGGTCCTCGGTGATCTCGATGGTGAGGTTGGTGTCCGCGAGGCGAATGCGATCGCCAACAGTCGGGCCGTACAGTCGGGCGTAACGGTCCCGCGCGATGTCGCTCACGACCGGGGGCTCCGTTGGAGAGGCCCCGCGGCAACGCCGCGCAGACCGAGCACGATGCGATCACCGGTCAGCTCGATGAGCTCCACGTCGCGTGCGATGCCGGGTTCGAAGCGCACGGAGGTTCCGGCGGGAATCGACAGCCGACAGCCCCAGGCGTGCTCACGGTCGAAGGACAGGAAGGGGTTGCTCTCGGCGAAGTGATAGTGCGAACCAACCTGTATGGGACGATCCCCGGTATTGGTCACCCGGACGGCTCGCGCCACGGCGCCGCTGTTGATGGTGATCGGTCCTTCACCGAGGATGATCTCGCCCGGAATCACGGTATCGGCCTGTGCAGGGTCACCAACTTGGTCCCGTCGGGAAAGGTGGCCTCGATCTGCACCTCGTCGATCATCTCCGCAACGCCGTCCATGACGTCGTCGCGGGTGAGGACGTTGCGACCGGTCTCCATGAGCTCGGCTACGGTTCGTCCGTCTCGCGCCCCTTCGAGGACGAACGAGCTCAGCATGGCAACCGACTCCGGGTAGTTGAGCCTGAGTCCCCGTGCCCGGCGGTCCCGCGCGACGATGGCCGCCAGGCTGATCATCAGGCGCTCCTGTTCGTGGGGTGTGATTCGCACCGCTTCAGACTGCCAGAAGTTGACGCAGCGATTCAGGCGACAGCGATGCTGTCTCGCCCGTGGCGCTGATCTCGCCCGATTCCATGACGGCGTAGTGATCGGCCAAACGGGCTGCGAACTCGACGTATTGTTCGACCAACAGGATCGAGAGCCCACGACTGGCGTGCAGCTCGGCGATGGAGTCCTCGATCTCGAGGATGATCGAAGGCTGAATGCCCTCGGTAGGTTCATCGAGGAGGAGGATCCTCGGCTTGGTCACCAGGGCGCGTGCCATCGCCAACTGCTGTTGTTGACCACCACTGAGGAACCCGGCACGCCGCTCCAGCATCGGGACCAGGCGAGGGAAGAGATCAAGGGCTTCGTCGATTGCTCCTCTGTCGGAGATCTTCGAGGCCTCCATGACGACCCGCAGGTTGTCCATGACAGTGAGCTGAGGGAAACCACCGCGACCTTGGGGAACATAGCCCAGCCCGGCGCGACAGCGTTCGTAGGGGGCGAGCGTGGTCAGGTCACGGCCCTCGAAGGTAATGGTGCCGGCGGTGGTGGGGAGCAGGCCCATGATGGTGTTCATCAAGGTGGTCTTGCCGACGCCGTTGTGGCCCATGAGGCACACGAGACCATTCTGGGGAACCTCGAGGTTCACCCCGAAGAGCACCGGCGTGTTGCCGTAGGAGGCCGCCACCTGCTCGATGCGCAGCATCAGTTGACCGCCACGGAGGCATCGGTGTCGACCTCGTCGCGGCTGCGTCCCAGATAGACCTCCTGAACGGTGGGGTCGGCCTGGACCTCGCTCACGGTGCCCTCGCTGAGCAACTTGCCCTCGTGGAGGACGGTCACCTTTCGGGCGAAGCGCCGCAGGAACTCCATGTCGTGCTCGACCACCACCACCGTCCTTTGTTCGGCGACCTCGATCAACAGCTCCCCGGTGCGCGTGCGCTCCTCTTTGGTCATGCCTGCCACGGGTTCGTCGAGCAGGAGCAGCCTGGGCTGTTGCACGAGCAGCATGGCGATCTCGAGCCATTGCCTTTGACCGTGCGACAGGATGCCCGCCGGCGCCTCGGCGGCAGCGTCCAGGCCCACCGTGGTCATCGCCTCGGCGACGACGTCATCCACGCCCTTCCGTCGGCGCAGCAGTGATGGCAGCGAGCGCCGAAAGCGGGCGGCAAGGTCGACGTTCTCCAGAACGGTCAGCGCCTCGAAGACCGTCGGCGTCTGAAAGGTCCGACCCACTCCCATCCGGACGATCTGGTGTTCCCGCCGACCCACGAGCTCGTTGCCCTGGAAGCGGACCGAGCCGGTTGTCGGGGAGGTCAAGCCGGTGATGACGTCGAGCAGGGTCGTCTTGCCGGCGCCGTTGGGGCCGATGAGGAATCGCAGCTCGCCCTCGTCCACCGTGAGATCGAGGCCGTCGATCGCATGGAAGCCGTCGAAGTTGACCATCAGGTTCGTGATCTCGAGCAGTGCGGTGCTCACGTGACAACTCCTTCGGGGGCCGGCGACGGTGTCGCCGGGCCGGCAATTTGTCTGCCGAACGCCACCTGCAGGCGCGTGCCCACCTTGGAGTCGCGGATCTGGGACACCAGACCGGTCATTCCCTTGGGAATGACCATCACCACGATGATGAACAGCGCCCCTTGGAAGTAGACCCACTGCGAGGGATAGCTCTCGGAGAAGCTTGTCTTGGCGTAGTTGACCGCCACGGCGCCGACGATGGCTCCCACCAGCGTGCCCCGTCCGCCGATGGCGACCCAGATGATCATCTCGATCGAGGGGACGATGCCCAGCATGGCCGGTGAGATGATGCCGACGATCGGCACGAACAACGCACCGGCCAGGCCTGCCATGCCGGCGGAGATCGCATAGGCGATGACCTTGACCAGGGCCGGGTCGTAGCCGAGGAATCGCACGCGGTCCTCGCCGTCGCGTGCGGCGATGAGCAGACGCCCGTACCTGCTGTGCACGAGTTGGCGGTTGAGCAGGAACATGGCGCCCACCACGCCGGCGGTGATCATGTAGAGCAGTTGCTGGGTGCCGGGATCGGTCAGGTCACGACCGAAGAGCTCACGGATGTTGGTGAGGCCGTTGGTACCGCCCGTCAGCCCCTGTTGACCGACGAGGAGAATCACGAAGCTCGCGGCCAGGGCCTGGGACAGGATGGCGAAGTAGGCGCCTCGAATGCGTCGACGGAAGACCAGAAACCCGAGCAGGGTGGCGACCAGGGCGGGCACCAGCACGGCGAGAGGGAGCGCGATCCATGCGTGACGGAAAGGCTTCCAGAGCATCGGGAGCTCGTCGACGCCGCTCCACGACATGAAATCGGGCACGCCGTTCCCCGCCTCCTGGAGCTTGAGGTACATGCCCATGCAGTAACCGCCGAGTCCGAAGAACAGTCCGTGGCCCAAGGCCAGCATGCCGCCGTAGCCCCAGGCGAGATCCAGTCCAAGCGCAACGATGGCAAAGGTGAGGTACTTGGCCATCAGGGAGAGTCGGAAATCGGACATCAGCGCCGGCCCGACGAAGATGACCAGGGCCATCACGACGAGGAAACCGGTGCGTTGGAACATGGGCCGGGATGCCCGACCGAGGATGCCGACCCGGAGCCGCTCGGACATGTTCGGCGCTGTCCCGTCGGGCGCTGCCGCGTCCGGCGCTGTCGAATCCGGTGCCGACGTGTCCGGCGCTGACGTGTTCGGCGCTGACGTGTCCGGCGTTGACGTGTCGAGGGGTGCGGTCATCAGGTCAGGGCCCTGCTGCGAAGGACGACGAGGCCCTGGGGGCGGAACTGGAGGAACACGATGATGGCCGCGAACACGATGACCTTGGCGACGCTGGTGGTGGTGCCGTACTCGACGAAGGCGTTCATGACTCCGATGACCAGGGCTGCGACGACTGCACCTCGCATCTGGCCGAGCCCACCCACGATGACGACCAGGAAGGCATCGACGATGTAGTAGGTGCCCAGGTTGGGGCCGATGGGGCCGATGAGCCCGATCGCCACCCCGGCGATGCCCGCCAGGCCCGCGCCGATGAAGAAGGTCAACATGTCCACTCGGGCCGTTGAGATGCCGCTGCAGGCGGCGAGCTGACGGTTCTGCATGACCGCTCGCATGCGTCGACCCTGGGGCAGGCGGGTGAGAAAGAATCCGACCGCCGGCACGGTGGCGATCACGAGGCCCATGATGAAGATGCGGGACCAGGCAAAGCTCAGATCACCCACGGTCAGCGAACTCTGGAGCCATTCCGGTGCGGCGAGCTGCACGTTCGGAGCACCGAAGAGGTCACGAGCACCCTGTTGCAGCATGAGGCTGATGCCCCAGGTGACGAGCAGGGTGTCCAGTGGGCGACCGTAGAGATGACGGATGATCAAACGCTCGAGGATCACCCCGATCGCTCCGGCCGTCAGGAAGGCGACCGGAATGGCGATCAGGAAGGACGTCCCGGCTCGGCCGGCGCCGAACACCTCTTTCTGCAGAACATACGAGGTGTAGGCGCCGGCCATGATCAACTCTCCGTGCGCCATGTTGATGACGCCCATCTGCCCGAAGGTAAAGGTCAACCCGAGGGCGATGACAAGCAGGATCGAGGCAATGCTCAAGCCTGCGAAGAGTTGGAGCCAGAAGACGTCCATGGGTTAGGAGAGGCCCTTCGCCCAGTCGTAGGACTTGAGGTAGGGGTCGGGCTCGATCGGACCCGATGACGCCCAGACCTCCTTGATCAGCCCATCGGGGAGGATCTCACCGATGCGTGCCGTCTTGGAGATGTGCTGGTTCTCACCGTTCACCGTGACGAGGCCTTCGGGGGCAGCGAAGGTCAGGCCCTTCGCTGCTGCCTTGACCTTGGCGACGTCGGTCGATCCGGCCTTCTCGGCCGCCATGGCCCACAGGTGGACAGCCACGTAACCGGCCTCGATCGGGTCGTCGGTGACTCGGTCGGCGCCGTACTCCTCCTTGAACGCCTCGACGAACTTCTCGTTGTCGGCGCCGGCGGTGAGCTGGTAGTAGTTCCAGGCAACGAGGTGACCGGCCAGGTTCTCGGGTCCGATGCCCCGGGTCTCGTCCTCGGCGATGGACACCGATACCGTCGGCATCGACGTCGCGTCGAGACCGGCAGCCTTCAGCTGCTTGAAGAAGGCCACGTTCGAATCGCCGTTGAGGGTGTTGAAGACCACATCGGGCTCGGCCGACTTGAGCTTGGTCACGACGGTTCCGTACTCGGTGTGTCCGAGCGGGGTGTACTCCTCGCCGACCACTTCCATGCCGTTCGCCGCGGCGTAGGCCTTGATGACCTTGTTGGCCGTGCGGGGGAAGACGTAGTCGCTGCCCAGAAGGAAGAGCTTCTTCTTCCCCTGCTCCTTGAGGTAGTCAAGTGCGGGAACGATCTGCTGGTTGGTGGTCGCGCCGGTGTAGAAGATGTTCGGCGAGGATTCGAGACCCTCGTACTGAACGGGGTACCACAGCAGGGCATCGTTCTTCTCGAACACCGGAAGCATGGCCTTGCGGCTTGCCGAGGTCCACCCGCCGAAGACGGTGGCCACCTTGTCCTCGGAGATCAGCTTCTGTGCCTTCTCCGCGAAGGTGGGCCAGTCGGAGGCGCCGTCTTCGATGACCGGCTCCAGTTGCTTGCCGAGCACCCCTCCGGCCGCATTGATCTCCTTGATGGCGAGCAACTCCGAGTCACGAACCGACTTCTCGCTGATCGCCATCGTGCCGCTGAGCGAGTGCAACACACCCACCTTGATGGTGTCGCCACCGGCTTCGCTCTTGGCCTCGACCTTGGTGTCGTCCGTGGCGGCCTCGTCGTCGTCACCACAAGCGGCGGCGAACAAGGCCAACCCGAGCACTAGTGCGACGGCACCCCGTGATCGGCGTGATCGTAGTTTCATCCGGTGTTCCTTTCCCTGGGAGTAGATGGAAAGGAACCTAGGCAATCGGCATTTCGTCTTTATGACCAAGGATCATGCATTTCATTTCCGATAACTGACGGTAGTCTGTCCTAACCGCGTTCGGCTTGGGGGATTTGTCCGATAATCCTCATCACCTTGCCGGCGTCGGTCGATGGCTCTCCCGATGGCCGGCACGTACGTGTCCCCGACAAGGAGAGACCCATGAGCAGATGGACGATGAGTCGCAAGCTGGCCGCCGGCTTCCTGGCGGTCCTGCTCATGTCGATGAGCGTCGGCGCTTTCCTGTTGAACCGCATGGGTCACATGGACGGCGAGACCGAGATGGTCCTGGAAACCTCGGACCGCATCAAGGTTGCGCTCGATGCGCACGAGGCACTGATCCTGCTCGGCCGAGCGGCACTGATCAGCGTCATCACGGCGAACCCGGAGGCCGGCGTCGACAGCACGTTGGCCCAAAGAGGGCAGACAGAAACGGAGAGCGCCGTCAAGCGCATGGTGGACGGTGTTGCCAAGCTCAGGTCGTCCGCCTCGGGCGATCCGGCTGAGTTGAAGTTGCTCGACGAGCTGTCGGCCAATGCCTCGGAGCTCCAGGGTGTCCTGGACGAGGCGACCAACAGCCGGGCCACACTCGGCGGTTCGGCAGCCACGCAGGTGTTGGTCGCCAAGGGTGCTCCCGATCTCGGACAAGGGTCAGGCGCTGCTCGACAAGATGGTGAAGATCGTCGAGTCCGCTCAGGCGAAGGCGTCGAAGAAGAGCGCCGACGCCTACGAGCGCTCTCGCAATCTCGCACTTCTCCTCAGCGGACTCGCCACGCTCCTTGCAGCTTCCATCGCCTGGCGGGTGTCGCGCTCGGTGTCGCGCTCGGTCGGTCGTGGGGCCGCATCGGTCTCGACCTCGTCCGCCGACCTGGGCGTGGTCTCGGCTCAGCTGAGCGCCAATGCGATGGAGACCGCCATGCAGGCCGATGTCGTCTCCGGTGCCGCAGGCAGGGTGAGCGACAGCGTGCAGACGGTTGCCTCCGCGGTCGAGGAGATGACGGCGTCGGTGCGCGAGATCGCCCAGAACGCCGGTGAGGCATCGAGGGTCGCCGAACAGGCCGTGGAGGTCGCAGAGGTCACGAACGCGACGGTCTCCAAGCTCGGCGTCAGCTCCGCCGAGATCGGCGAGGTCATCGCGGTGATCACCTCGATCGCGGAACAGACCAACCTCCTGGCGCTCAACGCGACCATCGAGGCCGCGCGAGCGGGCGAGGCGGGCAAGGGCTTCGCCGTGGTGGCCAACGAGGTCAAGGAACTCGCCAAGGAGACGGCCAAGGCAACCGACGACATCAGCGGCAAGATCGCGGCCATCCAGTCCGACACCGGCGGCGCCGTCGAGGCCATCCGTCGGATCGGTGCGATCATCGCCCAGATCTCCGGCATCCAGAACACCATTGCGGCGGCGGTCGAGGAACAGACGGCGACCACGAACGAGATCGCCCGCAACGTGTCGGACGCCGCCCGGGGCTCGGCCGAGATCGCGGACAACATCGGCTCGGTGGCCGATACCGCTCGCACCACCAGCGACGGAGCGACGGCGATCGAGGACGCCGCTGCCGGTCTTGCAGATGTGGCCGATGAGCTCCAGTCACTGGTCGGGATCATCCACGGTCGGCACCCATCGCCCGTGATCGCCGCCTTCGATGCCGGTCGACAGGGCCGGAGCGTCACGGTGCGGGAGTCCGAGCACGTCGGCTGATCCGGAGCGCGCAGGCCGCACCTGCGCACGCGAGATCTGCGCACGTGAGACCTGTTCAGGCCTGGTTCCGTGTCATCCCGAGTTTCGCAGCGCGGTGGCGATGCCGTTGATGGTGAGGTGGATACTGCGTTCCACGAGGACGTCGTCGTCGCCGGCGCGTCGACGCCTGAGCATGGCGACCTGCAGGTGATGCAAAGGGTCGAGGTAGGGAAACCGGTGGCGGATACTCCCGGCCAGCCTTGGATTGTCGCTGAGGAGCGACGGGCTGCCGGTGATGGTCAAGATGTTTCGGATGGTTCGTTCGTGCTCGTCGGCGATGCGCTCGAAGACCGACGTTCGCAGGTCGGGATCGGGAACCAACTCGCAGTAGCGCGATGCGATGTCGAGATCGGACTTCGCCAGCACCATGGACATGTTGGAGATCACCGAACGGAAGAATCCCCAGCGCCGATACATCTCCCGAAGCGTCTCCAGCCTTGCAGGATCGTCGGCGTGCCAGCTTTGGAGGGCGGTGCCGCTGCCGTACCAACCCGGCAACATGATGCGGCACTGGCTCCAGCTGAACACCCAGGGGATTGCCCGGAGATCCTCGATGCGATCGGAGGGCTTCCGCGATGCCGGCCGGCTTCCGATGTTGAGATCGGCGATCTCCCGCAACGGGGTGGCGCAGCGAAACCACTCGACAAATCGATCGTCCCCATAGACCAACGATCGGTACGCATCGTAGGAGAGCGCCGCCAGTTGATCCATGACCCCGTGATAGCGATTCGCATCACCACCCAGGGCCTCGACATCGAGCGAACTCGCCTGAAGTGTCGCCGCAACCATGGCCTCGAGGTTCTCGGTCGCCATGTTCGGATCGGCATACTTCGCGGCGATGACCTCGCCTTGTTCGGTGATGCGAATCGCTCCCTGAACGCTGCCGGGTGGTTGGGCCAGCACCGCCTCATGGCTCGGCCCCCCGCCGCGCCCGACCGTTCCCCCTCGGCCGTGAAACAGCGCCAGGCCCACTCCTGCCGCCCGAGTGGCGGCAACAAGATCAAGCTCAGCTCGGTAGATGCCCCAATTGGCGGCAAGGTAGCCGCCGTCCTTGTTGCTGTCCGAGTAGCCCAGCATGACCTCCTGCACGCCACCTCGCTGCATGATCCAGCGGTGATAGCAGGGTTCACCCAGCAATGCGGTCACGGTCGCGCCGGCATTGGCAAGGTCGGTGATGCTCTCGAAGAGCGGGACGATGCTCATGCCGAGGTGATCCGGCCCGGCGAGTCCGACTTCCCGCATCAGCACCGCAACCTCCAACACGTCGCTCACCGAGCTGCAGGCCGAGATCACGTAGTTGGGCAATGCCGACGGCCCGATGCGGTCGATCGCCTCGGCGGCCGATCGCAGGATGGCAAGCTCCGAGGTGGTTTGCCGGCCAAAGCTCAGGTGCGGCGCGCCGAGAGGGCGCGGGGTTGCCAACTCCTCGCCAAGCAACCGGACTCGTGAGGGTTCGTCGAGACGGTCGTAGTGGTCGGTGACTCCTGCGGATCCCAACAGCTCATGGACGACCGATTCATGGACCGAGGCGTTCTGGCGCAGGTCGAGCCCACAGAGGTGGAATCCGAAGGTCTCAACGGAAATGCGCAGTTGAGCGAGACGGGCATCAGCGAGAGCCCCTGCACCGTGATGGCGAAGCGAGCGGTCCAGGGTGACCAGGTCGCCCAGCAATTCACCGGGCTGTTCATAGGGGGGGAGCACGGCGTGGGGCGGTGGACCCGGCACGGTGCCGAGGAGACGAAGGGCCGTTGCGGCCAGTCGGGCGTGCATGCCGCGAAGCGCCCGACGGTAGGGCTCGTCCACGCGAAAGGGGGAGTCGTCGAGCGATGCCGCAGCGAGGGCGTTGAGCTCAGCGGTTGGTTCGACCAGGCGGGAGGACATGGACAGATCGTGGGCGAGGAGTCGCAGCTGCTGGAGGTGGTGCGTCAGTGCGACGTGGGCATGTCGATCGACGGCGAAACGCAGGAGCTCCGCGGTGACGAAGGGATTGCCGTCCCGATCACCGCCGATCCAGGAACCCATGCGCAGAACCGGCCGAACGCCGCCCTCGAACTGTCCGGGCCATGCACTGTGCAGCTGCCGTTCCAGCGTTCGGTGCAAGGCAGGGACCTGTTCGAACAACGTGAGGTCGTAGTAGCCGAGCATCTCGTTGATCTCGTCGCGGACTCGAAGCTTCGCCAGGCGAAGGATGGCGGTTTGCCACAGCGTCAACACCTCCCGGTGAAGTTCGCCCTCCCAGTCGATGGTCTCGTCCAGCGCCAGGCCGGCCTGATCTCGTCTTGTCAACAATCGAGAGATCTTTCGCTGTGAATCGAGAATGGTTCGTCGTCGAACTTCCGTGGGGTGGGCCGTGAACACCGGGACGACGGCCATCTTCTCCAGCGTCGCTCGTACGATCGATCCTGTCGGGTCCGCCTCGCGAAGTCGTTCGACGGCAGCCGCCAGCGTTCCCACGCCGGGATCGGCATGCTCCCCGGTTCGACGTGAGGTCCGACCGTGGTGCACGTCCTCGGCAATGTTGGCCAGGAGGCAGAAATAGCTGAATGCACGAATGATGATCAGCGAGTCGTGTATCGAGCAGTCCTGGAGCTTCCCGGTGAGGACGACCTGCCTGCCGTGGTCGCGGCGAACGCCGACGGCCAGTTGACGGACATCCTCGACCAGTTCCAGGAGGTCCGGACCATGTTGTTCGGCGATGACCTTGCCGAGCAATGCACCGAGCTGCCGGATGTCGTCGCGAAGCTGGGTGCCCGCCGGCCCGAACCGATCATCCGGCCGATCGAGATCACTCATGACGCCGTCCAAGTCCGAGCAGCGATGTGCTGATGATCGATCAGCGTAAAGGACGGGTCAGAGGATGAACAGCATCTCCTGATAGGTCGCAAGGGGCCAGAGGTCGTCTGCCACGAAGCTCTCGAGCTCATCGGCGGCAGCTCGGACAGCTGCCATCGCCGGGATGTGGTTGATGCACGCATAGGCGGCTTCCTCGTAGAGGGACTCCGGCCCCTCGCGGTCGAGCTCTTCGCGTAGAGCGGTGATGGCCGTCTGGAGCGCCTTGACCGTGGTGCAGACCTGGTCGAGGGTGGTGGTGTCCGCTTCGTAGCCGATGGCCCGGAGGGCGGCCACGTTGGTTGCGAGCTCGGTCTGGTAACGAAATGCGGCGGGCAGAACGGCGGTGGCGGCGACCTCGAGGGTCGAACGAGCCTCCACCCCGACGCTCAGAGCGTACTGCTCGAGCGCTATCTCGTAGCGGCTGTGCATCTCACGATGGCTGAAGACCCCGTAGTGCTCGAAGAGCTCCATGGCGTCATCGGTCAAGAGCTCGGGAATGGCGTCGACGGTGGTCCGCAGATTGAGCAACCCCCGAGCCTCGGCCTCGATGGGCCACGCATCGGAGTACCCGTTGCCGTTGAACACCACGCTGCCGTGCTGGGTGACGATCTCCTCGAGGACCTTCTGGACGGCGACGTTGAAGTCGGCGCCGTCGGCGATGCGTGCCTCGATCCGGGTGGCGATGAAGTCGAGCGCCTCGGCGAGAATGGTGTTGATCGTGACCAGCGGCCCGGCGATCGACTGCTGCGCTCCGGGGGCCCGGAACTCGAAGCGGTTGCCGGTGAAGGCGAAGGGGCTCGTCCGGTTTCGATCTCCCGGGTCGGTCGGGAGGTCGGGGAGCGTGTCCACCCCGATGATGAGGGTGCCCTTCTCCTTCGAGCTCGTCGCCCCGCCCTTGGCGATCTGGTCGAAGACGTCGGTGAGCTGGTCGCCGAGGAAGATGGAGATGATGGCCGGCGGGGCCTCGTTGGCTCCCAGCCGGTGGTCGTTGCCGGCCGACGCGACCGAGGCCCGGAGCAGCCCCCCGTACCGGTGGACGGCTCGAATGACCGCTGCGCAGAAGACGAGGAACTGGGCGTTGTCATGAGGCGTGTCACCGGGGAGCAGGAGATTGCCCTCCGACGCATTGCCGACCGAGAAGTTGATGTGCTTGCCCGACCCGTTGATCCCGGCGAACGGCTTCTCGTGGAAGATGCACTCCATGCCGTGCTTCTGAGCCACCTTCTTCATGATCACCATCAACAACTGCTGGTGATCCGAGGCGACGTTCGCCCGTTCGAACATTGGGGCGATCTCGAACTGCCCGGGGGCAACCTCGTTGTGGCGGGTCTTGGCCGGGATGCCGAGCTTGAACAGCTCGCGCTCGGCATCGAGCATGAACGCGAGCACCCTTTCGGGAATGGCGCCGAAGTAGTGGTCGTCGAACTCCTGACCCTTCGGCGGACTGGCGCCGAAGAGCGTACGACCCGATGCAAGCAGGTCCGGACGCGACAGATAGAAGCTCCGGTCGACCAGGAAGTACTCCTGCTCCGCTCCGGCAAAGGAGACGACGGCGTCGGGGTCGTCGTGACCGAACAGCTTCAGGACCCGCTCGGCCTGAGAGGCCATGGCCTGCTGGGAGCGCAGCAGGGGAGTCTTGTGGTCGAGTGCATCCCCGGTCATCGAGACGAACACCGTCGGGATGCACAGGGTGTTGCCGTTGGGGTTCTCGAGCAGATAGGCGGGACTGGTTGCGTCCCAACCGGTGTAGCCGCGGGCCTCGAACGTGGCGCGCAGGCCGCCGTTCGGGAAGCTGGAGGCGTCGGGCTCGCCCTGGATCAGGGTCTTGCCTGCGAACTCGGCGATCGACGATCCGGTCGAGTCGGGTTCGAGGAAGCTGTCGTGCTTCTCCGCGGTGAGCCCCGTGAGCGGGTAGAAGACGTGGGCGTAGTGGGTCGCGCCCTTTTCTATGGCCCAGTCCTTCATGGCCGACGCGACGATGTCGGCAACCAGGGGGTCGAGTGGCCTGGAGCGTTCGATGGTGGCGAGCAGGGACTGGTAGACGGCCTTGGGTAGGCGCTTTTGCATGTCGGTCTTGGTGAACACGTTGGAGCCGAAGATCGCACCGGGGGCATCCGACGTGGAGAAGATCTCTCCGGGAGGCTGGTGGCCTTTCACGGCGTCGATCGCATGGAGGCGGGCTGTACTACCACTCATCTCGGGCTCCTGTTCATTCTTCGCATCACGTTGACTACGCCAATCATTCGTCTGCGCCGCCACTTCAGTGGCGCCATCACGGTTTGTACATAAAGGCCGTGGTCACGGGGCGACCGATCCTCGACCTCACCACGTCCGCGAGCCAACCTACGACGCCTACATGACGGGCATGTTTCGAGACGATGAGCGTTCAGTGATCGATCCTGAAGTGGAAGTTATACCCCTGGGGGTATCATGGACTCTCCTGAAGGAGGAGCCCATGGATCTGCAGGTGAAGACGACCGAGCCCGAAGGGCTGATCGGCGACGGAGACGACCATCGGACCGGACCGGGGGACACCCCTTCATCCCGGGATCGAGGCAACCTGTTGGCGCGGTTGGGGCGTTTCTCGGCCCGACGGCGTCTCCTCGTCGTGCTCGTGTGGCTCGGCGTCATGCTGGCCGCCGGTCCCTTGGCGTTGAGCCTGAACGGGGCGATGTCTGGTGCAGGCTGGGAGGCACAGGGCTCGACCGCCCAGATCGTACGTGACGAGTTGCGCCGTGACTTCCCCCAGGTGGGCGCCGAGTCGGCGATCGTCACCTATACACAATCGACACCGATCGCCGAGGATCCCAGCGGCCTGGGCAGGCTCGTGGCGGCGTTGGCGGACGTCGCGGTGGCGTCGTCGGTGGTCGACCCGTTGAGCCAGTCGTCCTCGCCGGGATCGAGGTTGATCTCCCCGGATGGGAAGGTTGCGCTGATTCCGGTGGACCTTTTCGCGGGCAGCGACGCCGAGAGGCCCGAAGCGGCCGGAAAGTTGATAGCGGCCGTTCGGGAAGCCCCCTTGCCTTCCGGAGCAAGGGCCGACGTCACCGGTGAGTGGCCGGTGTGGAGCGACTTCAACGATCTCAACGAACGGGCACTGCACAAGGCGGAGTTGTTCTCCGCGCTTCCGACGATGCTCCTGTTGTTCGTTGCGTTCGGCACGGTGATCGCGGCAGGCCTTCCGTTGGTGTTGGCTTTGGCCGGCATAGCGGTGGGGTATGCGGCCCTGCACCTCCTGACCGGCGTGACCCCGTTGTCGGTGTGGTCGATGAACTTCTCGATGATGATCGGGCTGGCAGTCGGCATCGACTACAGCCTGTTCATCGTGTCGCGCTACCGCGAGGAACGTGAAAGCGGCAGGAATGCCGAGGACGCGATTGCCGCCACGTTGTCGACCGCCGGCAAGGCGGTGTTCCTCTCGGGCATCACCGTCGTTCTCTCGCTGGCGGCGGTCTTTGTGGTGCCGGTCATGGTGTTCCGTTCAATGGCCCTTGGCATGATCCTGTCGGTCCTCGCCGTGTCGATTGCCTCCCTGACGTTGTTGCCCGCCATTCTCGTGACGCTTGGTGACCGTGTGCTCGTCGAGAAGGGCGAGCAGGATCCCGATCGTGCAGCGGAAGGCCGTTGGGCCCGTTGGACCGGTCTGGCACTGCGTCGGCCGGCCGCGACCCTTGGCCTTGGTCTTGTCCTGTTGCTCGGTCTCGGTGCCCCGGCGTTCGGCATGCGTCTCGGCATGCCGGGAGCACGTGTTGTCGATCGTGGCGAGTCGAGTCGAGACGGCTACGACACGGTGACCACGGCGTTCGGCCCCGGAGCAGCGGCTCCGCTGTTCGTGACGGTTTCGGCGGGCGTTGCCGAGCGCGTCGTCGCCGTCATCTCCTCAGAGCCAAATGTCGCCGACGTCCGGGTTGTCTCGGAGCCCGCCGCCGGCGGTCGCACGGCGGTCCGTGTCACGCCGGGGTCGGCCATCGACGACCCCGCGACATCCGTCCTCATCGGTCGGCTCAGATCGGTGATGCACCGAGAGTTTCCCGATGCGCTCGTCGGGGGACCGGCGGCGCAGAACTACGATCTCACTGCCGGTCTTGTCGGACGTGCGCCGATCGCCATCGCCCTGATCATGCTCGTGGCGTTCGTGCTCCTGTTCGTCGTGTTCCGCAGCCTGCCGATCGCGATCATCTCGATCCTCCTGAATTTGCTTGGCGTCGCCGCGAGCTTTGGCTTCGCCACCCTGGTGTTCCAGCACGGCTGGGGCGCGAGCCTGCTCGGCATCGAGCACCAAGGCTTCGTCGATGCGTGGGCTCCACTGTTCTTCTTCGCCCTGCTCTTCGGCCTGTCGATGGACTACCAGCTGTTCCTCCTGGCGGCGATCAAGGAACGTCACGAGCAGACAGGCGACGCGGGACTCGCCGTTCGCGAGGGCATCGCACGCACCGGACGACCCATCACGAACGCGGCCCTGATCATGATCATC
This sequence comes from uncultured Actinomycetes bacterium, assembly GCA_963743945.1. Taxonomy (GTDB): domain Bacteria; phylum Actinomycetota; class Acidimicrobiia; order Acidimicrobiales; family CADCSY01; genus JACOTK01. The sequence goes on along the minus strand of CAVURO010000001.1, from coordinate 357,160 downwards.
GTGTTCATCGCATTCGGTGTGACCGGCCCGATTCCTCCGACCGAGCTCGGCATCACCTTGGCGTTGGCCGTCATGCTCGATGCGACCGTGATCCGCATGATGCTCATGCCGTCCCTGTTGGGCATGTTGGGTGAACGGGCCTGGTGGGTACCCACCTGGCTGGATCGGCTCCTGCCGAAGGTGGAGTTCTCACACTGATGTCGGGCGGATGGACGTCGGGGGAGCGACGCCGCTCGGTTCGGCCGCCTCGGTCCTGATCTCGACAACCGGCGGTTGGTGTCCGGAGCCCGCGCCGCATGCGTGCCGAGGGATGCGAGCCGAGGGGATGCTCCATTCCGATTGGGGGACATGCGGTGCGGTGCTCAGGTAGCTTGTCCCGATGGAGCGAGAAGCGTCATGACCGACGTCCGACCCCTCAAGCAGGAACAGGAGCCTGCGAGCAGCGAGGTGACCGAGGTTGCGCCCGGTGTCCTGCGCCTCCAACTCCCGATCCAGATGCCCGGGCTCGGCCACGTCAACACCTATGCGTTGATCGACAGGAGTGGTGCCGCACTGGTGGACCCCGGCATGCCCGGTCCCGACAACTGGAAGGCCCTGCAAAGGCAGCTTCAGCAGGCGGGGCTCCGCGTCGCTGATGTTCACACGGTCATCATCACGCATTCGCATCCCGATCATTTCGGTGGGGCGGCGCGACTCGCCAAGGATTCCGGTGCCCAGGTGGTGACGCACGAGGCATTCAAGACGGTGTGGGATGACCACGATCACGTCGACAGCTCCGATGCCGACGCGGATGGGACGGAGGTCGACTTCGAGGCCCTCAACGCGAAGGGGGCGATGCCTCCACAACGCAAGCCTTGGGATTCCACGGCGTGGGGGGGCAAGGAGTACCAACCTCCGGGGGTGAAGGGCTTGATGTTCCGGTATGCCCGTCCCTTGATGAGGCGACAGTTCCGGACCCCTGAGGCCAAGCGCAAGCTCCGCAACGGCGATGTCATCAAGTTGGCCAATCGTGAATGGATCGCGGTGCACACCCCTGGGCACACGCTCGACCACCTGTGCCTGTGGGATCCGGAGGAGGGGACCTTCCTCTCGGGCGATCATGTGCTTCCGACGATCACCCCCCACATCGCCGGCCTGGGCGAGGGGGCGGACACGCTTGCCCTGTTCGTCTCTTCCCTTGATCGCGTCACCGAGATCGACGGGGTCAAGCACGTGCTGCCTGCCCATGGTCACCCGTTCGCCGATCTGGCAGGCAGGGCAAAGGAGATTCGGGGACATCACGACGCTCGGATGCACCGACTGCGAGAGGTCTCGGTGGAGCTGGGACCCGCCACCGTCCAGGAGCTCACCCAGCGCATCTTTCGCCCCGAGCGCTGGGGCTTCATGGCCGAGAGCGAGATCTTCGCTCACATGCGCCATCTCGAGCTGACCGGCCAGGCCGATCGCCTCGACGGCGAGGCAACGCCACGGTTCGTCGTCACTGCAGACCACCCACGGAATGTGCCGAGCACCTGAGCTCAGGCAGCGGCCGGCACGTTCTTGATCCCGGCGGACGGGCCCGAACGGTCCGGCTGATCACCAGGAACCGCCGCCACCTCCGCCGCCCCCGCCGCCGGAGCCCCCGCTGAAGCCACTGCCTCCCGACGAGGAGGGCGCACTGGCGGCGACCGTGCCGGTGGTCATGGTGGAGAAGTCGTTGATGGAGCGTGAGAATGCCCCGAGTGTGAACGGGTCCTGCGAGCGATACCACGACGTCTCGAGTGCCTCGGCATCGAGGCCCTCGAATGCCTCGGCCCATCGCTCGGTGCAGCCGAAGACGATGGCGAAGGGCAGGTAGGCCGAGAACAGCTTGTTGCGCTCATCGAATTGCGCGTGGGCCATCTCGGTGGGGCTCTCGATCAAGCGGCGGAAGCCCTCCACCCTTCGAAGCGTTGCGGTTCCCTTGGCGGTTCGGGATGGCATCCGCCCGGCAAGGCCGGTCAGGAGCAAGCCTCCGAGTACGAGCGGCAAGGGGATGAGGCCCAAGTGGGTGAACCTTGCCACCCCGGCCGTGAGGATCAGGGCGACGACCACGGTGAACCAGCCGGCGACCCGCCATCGCCTTCGAGTCCTCTCGGGATCCTCGGCGAACCACCCCTCGCGAACAGCATCGCGGCGCAAGGCGGACGAAACCTCGGCGAGACGCTTCGCGAAGTGGGTGCGCAGCTCGGAGAGCTGCACCTCGGACCCGTCCTCGAACAGGCCGTCGAGCATGAGGCGCTCATACTCCAGCAGACCGGCGGAATCCTGGAGTCTGGTGAGCTTCCAATCACCCTTTCGGAACCATCGCTGCTCCTGGGTCTCCTCGATCCGCAGTCGTCCACGCACGGCAAGGTCGACGATGGTGGCGGTCGCGTCGAGGGGGTGTGCCTGCTCGTCGATCAGCACGCCGATCTGCCCCGGGCGAATGCCCTCCGGTGGCTCGAACTCCACCGGCGTCTCCGTGCGCCAACGCACCGGGACCGCTTCGTCGGCCTCGTTTCCGGTCGCGAAGGCGGCGTCGACGTCGGACCCTTTCGCGCGTCGATCACGCCCCCGTTTCCAGCCCAGTCGCCCGAGGACTGCGAGGACGGCCACCAACAGGAATCCGCTCACGCCAACGGTCCAGGGGGTGACCGCGAAGGCCTGATCAAAGGTCCAGTGCTCGCGGAGGATCGGTGTGGGAGCGGGGGAGACGACGCCCTTGTCCAGCGCAACGACGATGGTGGTCCCCTCGAAGGGATTCAGGGCAGACTGCGAGAACGTGGCCTCGCCGCCCGTTGCGCCTGCCGTCGCGCAGCCGAGTCGACTGCCCCTGGGGCCTGCGTAACATGCGACCTGTGTGACCGGGCCCGGCGCGTGCACTCGCACGGCCACCTTGGCGATGGGCGAGCTCCATCCGTCGCCGACGGCGTTCCAGAACAGCTCGTCGTGATCGTTGAAGGCGGTCAGGGCGCCACGAACGCCGTAGGTGATCGTGTAGGTGTGCAGACCTGAGATCGTCGTGTCGGGGTCGCCGATGCGGATGCGCTTCTGCGTGTCCCCGAGGTCGGAGACCTGGTACGGCGATGGCGTTCCCTCGGAGGTCGTGACCGACTCGACCTTCAGCGGCTGGATGCGGTCGTTGTGCTCGTCCCAGCGGGACACGACGGGGATGTCGCGATCGATGCCGTGGCGTTCCCGGTCGCCGAAGTCGTAGCCGATCGTTTCGATGACCAGCAGATCACCGTTGCGGGCGATGGTGATGTCCACGTCGTAGCTCTGGATCTGCTCGAAGCCCATGGACACAGGAAGCTGGGCTCCCGCCGCCGACGCGACCGCACAGCATGCGAACACCATGACACCCGTAAGGCCGAGAATGCGACGCAGCATGAGACCGCACCCTACCGTGGCGCGCCGGCGCCAAGCCGGTGATCGACCTGCTCCGCCCGCCGTTCCGCATGGCGAGAGGATCCGGACGCCATGAACGCTTGACCGGTTAGGCTTTCCGGTGACAAGCACATCGAGCACATCGGGCATATCGAGCACATCGATTGCGCGAGGTGCGTGAACCCGTGGAGGTCCTGATGCCATCGATTCCCGAATCCCACGTGGACCTTCTGAGTCAGGTCACGGTCGCTCATGTGGCCACGATCGGTCCTGACGGCGAGCCCCAGAACAACCCGGTGTGGTTCGAGTACGTCGACGGGTTGGTCAAGTTCAGCCAGACAACCACCAGACAGAAGTACCGGAATCTGAAGCGCTCGCCGAAGGTGGCTCTGTCGATCGTGGACCCCTCGAATCCCTATCGCTACATCGAGGTGCGGGGAACCGTCGTCGGCATCGAGGCCGACGACGACCTGGCATTCATCAATCGCCAGGCGAAGCGCTACCTCGATCAGGATGTCTATCCCTGGCACCAGCCAAACGATGAACGCGTCGTGATCAGTGTCAGACCCGACCACACGTCGCAGATGGGCTGAGCATGGCTCCGGCAATCACGCGTTCCCGGGTCGTCGACAGCCCCATCGGTCCACTCACCCTGGGCGGCACCGACGAGGTGCTGATGCACCTGTGCATGCACGAGCAGGCGCACGCGCCCGCTGACCGAGCACAGTGGCCTCGAAGCGAGGGCGCGTTCGGCGATGTGGTGGAGCTGCTCAACAGCTACTTCGCCGGCGAGCGGGTCGACATGGATGTGAAGCTCCACCTGCAGGGCACGTCGTTCCAACAAGAGGTCTGCCAGGCGCTGCGCGAGATCCCCCATGGTGAGACGTGGTCCTACGGCAAGCTTGCGGCACACATCGGCAGGCCGAGCGCATCTCGCGCCGTGGGCCTTGCCGTCGGCCGCAACCCGATCGCCATCGTCGTGCCATGTCACCGAGTTGTCGGTGCGGACGGCTCGCTCACCGGCTTCGCCGGGGGCCTCGAACGCAAGCGCGCCCTGCTCGACCTCGAACGCCGAGCGCGCCCGTAGCAAAGGCGACCCTTCAGTCGTTCGGCTCCGCGTCGATGCGACGCCCGGTGGTCGTCGTGGGAATCACGCGGATCCACACGAGCTCGCTACCGGTACGCCATGGCGAGGTTCTCCTGGTCACCGCACGTTCGATGACGTCGGGGTCGGTCACCTCCTCTGCTCGGCCGCTGACCATGACGCTCCAGCCGCTTTCCCAAGTCCCCTCCACGGCGTCGACCTCGAAGCCGACCCAGGGCCACTCGAGCGCCGCGTGCATCTTCGTTCCTCGGTTCGTGGGGAAGATGATGTCGCCGTCGACGATGACGTGCGCGACAGGAAAGACCATGGGCCTTCCCTCGACCACCACGCCGAGACGGCCGACCGTCGCCTCATCGATCAACGCCGAGCAGGCCTCCGGGGGGAGGTCGACCAACCAAGTCCGAGCTGCCATGGGCGTTTCCCTGCCTCGTCGTCCAGAAGGGTTGAGCATGCCATCCTTTCGAGTCTCCGGCCGGCAATCCAGGGTCGAACGTCACTTCATCCCGATCCGGGGTGTGACGAACACCACGAACAAACAGCTTGACTGTTTGTTCGTGGTGTTCGTACTCTTGGCACGTGGGAATCTCCGTCACGGTGACCGTTGGACGTCGATCACAGGCCGAGCGCCGGGCGACCACGCGTCAGTCCTTGCTCGACGCGACCATTGCGTGCCTGACGAAGGACGGTTATGCCCGGATGTCGACCAACGATGTCGTCAAACTTGCCGGGGTTTCCCGAGGCGCGCTCGTTCATCACTTTCCCACCAAGGCCGAGCTTGCCGTCGCTGCACTTGACGGATGGCTCGACAGCCGCATCGCCGAGTTCGAGGAGGAGTTCGCCACCCTGCCGACCAATGAGCGGCGAGCGCCTGCGGCGATCGATGTGATGTGGACCCTCTTCAAGGGCCCGACCTTTGCGGCATGGCTCGATCTGGCCGCCGCCTCCCGGACCGACAAGCGCCTGCGCTCGAAGTTGATCGTCGTCGAGTCCAAGTTCTACGAGGGGGTGCTGAAGGCATTCCGGCGTTCGTTCAGCGCCAACGATGAGATTGCGCCGTTCGACCCGGGAGTTGCCGTCCGGTTCGCCCTCACGGTGCTCATCGGAGCGGCCGTGGAGCGCATGCTCCAACCACCGGCTGCGGGCGACATGCCCGAATCGGTGGTCGCACTGAAGCTCCTGGCGGCGATGCCGTTCAATTCGCCCGTCATCGACACCAACTTTTCTGCGGCACCGACCGTGGAGACCTCACAGACCTCACAAAGGATCACCGCATGACATCGCAGCCTGATTTTGAAGTCGCCATCATCGGAGCGGGCCTTGGAGGCATCGGCACAGCGATTGCGCTCACCAAGGAAGGCATCACCGATTTCGTGATCCTGGAACGCGCTGCGGACATCGGCGGCACCTGGCGGGACAACACTTATCCCGGTATCGCCGTGGACATCCCTGCACAGGCCTATCAGTTCAGCTACGAGTTGAAGCCCACCTGGTCACGGGTGTTCGCCAAGGGTTCCGAGGTGAAGACCTACGTCGACCAGTGCGCCGACCACTACGACGTTCGTTCCCACGTGCGCCTCAACAGCGAGGTGATGGCGCGCACCTGGGATGCCGACGAGCAGCTCTGGCGGCTGCAGATCGGCGCCGACCACGAGCTCACTGCTCGGTTCGTGGTGAGCGCCATCGGCTCGTTCGTCGAGCCCAAGCCCGTGGATATCCCGGGAGTGGATCAGTTCGAGGGCAAGATCCTTCACTCGGCGCGCTGGGATCACGACTACGACCTGCGAGGCAAGCGGGTGGGCATCGTGGGCACCGGCGCAAGCGCGATTCAGATCATTCCCGAGATCGCGCCGATGCTGTCCCATCTCGACGTGTACCAGCGCACGCCGATCTGGGTGGGGCCGAAGATCGACCCGGTCATGCCTGCAGCGCTTCAGCGCTTCTTCGCCCGATTTCCCGCCGTTCAGCAACAGGTCAGGCGATTTGCGACCCGACTGATCGAGATCGGACTCGTCGACCTCGTCCGTCATCACGAGAGGTACCCGTACTTTGCCAAGGGGGCAGCGCTGCTCGGGCGCCAGATCTGGTACCGGCTTCAGGTCCGCGATCCCGAGATCCGCAGGAAGCTGACGCCCCAGTACGGAATCGGTTGCAAGCGTCCGTCGGTCTCGAGCAGGTATCTCAGCACGTTCAACAAGCCCAACGTGACCTTGGTGACCGACTCCATCGAGGCCGTGACGCCGACCGGCGTTCGTACGGCTGACGGCGTCGAGAGGCCGGTCGATGTGCTGATCCTGGCGACGGGGTTCCGCATGTCCAGCGACCCGGAGAACTATCGGCGCACGCCCGTGCGCGGACGGGACGGCTTCGATCTTGCCACGTTCTACGAAACCACTCGTCTCGAATCCTATGAGGGCGTCAGCATTCCGAAGCTGCCCAATCATTTCATGATCTTCGGTCCCTACGGGTGGACCGGCGGCACTTGGCACGTGCTGGTCGAGACGGCGTCGACCCACATCGTGCGGGTGATCAAGGAGGCGCAACGCCGCCATGCGGGCGCCGTCGAGGTGACGCAGGATGCGACCGATCAGTGGACGGCGATCATGCGCGAACGGATGAGTCACTCCCTGTTCAACACCAACAACTGCTCGACCGCCAACAGCTACTACTTTGATCATCACGGGGATACCCCGTTCCTGCGTCCGACCAGCGCCGCAGAGGCGTGGGTGGCTGCCCGAACCTTCCCCTTCGACGACTACACCTTTACCCCTTTGCGGTCGGAGACCGTGTCAACGCCACCGGAACCGGCATTCGCCGAGGCCGGACTTCTGGAGGAAACATCATGAGCAGTTCCGTCACGCTTCCGGCGAATGCGATTCCCGCACGAACGGTGAAGACCCGTCGCATCACCTTCGAGTACCCGGAGGAGAACCTGTCCCGTCACTTCATCGATGACGACATCGCGATGAGCCACATCGTGAGCACCCTCTCCGCAGTCTTTCCCGAGGGCGAGGACTTCTTCGTGAACTCCGTTCGCAACTATCGGGATCGGATCACCGACCCTGAGCTGAAGCGTCAGGTGGCGGGCTTCATCGGCCAGGAGGCGATGCACAGTCGCGAGCACGAGCGATTCAACGAGCGCCTCGCCGAGTTGGGTTATCCGACGCTCCTCATCCATCGGGCGGTGGGCATCGGCTTGGGGATCGGGCGCAAAGCGCTGCCGAAGAAGGTGCAACTGGCGATCACCGCAGCCCTCGAGCACTACACCTCGACGCTGGCCGAGGTGCTCCTGTCCGATCCGAAGGCCCGTGGGATGATGGACGGAGAGGTTCAGTCGCTTTTCCTCTGGCACGCACTCGAGGAGTCAGAGCACAAGACGGTCGCGTTCGACGTCTACGAGCAGGTCTGTGGCAACCACTTCATTCGAGCCACCACGATGCGTCTGGTGACCGTCGGCTTTGTGGGAGGCGTCGGCCTCATGGCCCTTGGTTCCATGTTGTTCACCGACCCGGGAGTGAGGAAGCTCGGGGAGCTTCGCAGGAGCCTTGGTCGACTGAGGACGTCGCCATGGCTGAACCGCAAGGTCGCCAAGGACATCCAGGCCTACAACCGCAAGGGTTTCCACCCCGACGACCATGACAACACCGCGCTCATGGAGGAGTGGCGGGTGAAGCTGTTCGCGGCGAGGGAAGGCACGCTCACGTCCCGCTTGGCCGGTTCCGTGGAATCGGAGGCAACGGCAAGCTGAGGCGGTCGTCAGCCTCGGGAGTCGCCAAGTGTTGAAGTGTTGAAGTGACGCCCCGGTAGTGCTCGGGCCCGTCCGCACGCCCCGAGCCGGGGACGGGCCACGCAGCGCTCAAGTCGACGCGTGGGCGAGCCGACGCTTGGGGAGATGGACGCATCGACAGAATCGATTTCGTCGGATTCCCGTTCTTGGGAGGCGCGCCCCGGGCTGGCACGTGGACTGAGGATCGTCGTTCTGTGTGGTCCGATTCTGCTGGCCTTTCTGTCCTCGATCGTCGCCAACCGCCTCCTGCCCCGGGGCAACACCACGCCAGAGGTTCTGGTTCGACTGGTGCCGATCATGCTGGTCTCGACCGCGGTGGTGTGGCTCAGCGACAAGGTGGGCCGCAGGCTTCTGCCGCTGGCCGTTCTGATGCAGCTGTCGCTCGTCTTTCCCGACCGTGCGCCCTCCCGTCTGAAGGCGGCGCTCAAGTCGGGCAGCAGTCGTCGCCTCACGCAGCTGGTTGCCGAGACACGGACGAATGGCCTGTCCACTGACCCCGGCGAGGCGGCGCGTCAGGTGGTCAATCTGATCGGGGCGGTCGGCGATCACGATCGTCGCACCAGGGGACACTCGGAGCGGGTACGTCTCTATGCGGAGATGATCGGCCAGGAGCTCAAGCTCTCCACCGAGGAACGTCAGAAGCTTCAATGGGGAGCGCTGCTGCACGACCTCGGCAAGCTCATGGTTCCGCCGGAGATCCTCAACAAGGCCGGAGTGCCCGACGCACGGGAGTGGGAGGTCATTCGCACCCACCCGATGGAGGGCATGAGGCTTGTCGAACCGCTGCGGGAGTTTCTCGGGGAGTGGGCGGAGGCCATCGGCGGCCATCACGAGCGATGGGACGGGGCGGGCTACCCACGGCAACTTCGAGCCGAACAGATTCCCCGCGCCGCGGCGATCGTCGCGGTCGCCGACTCCGTCGAGGTGATGACGGCGGTACGGTCCTACAAGAAGGCGATGTCCGCCTCCGCAGCCCGAGCCGAGCTGACGCGGTGTGCCGGGACGCACTTCTCCCCGGAGGTCGTGCGGGCATTCCTCTCGATCTCGCTGGGTCGGGTCCGGTTGATCGCAGGGCCACTCGCGGCGTTGTCGCAGGCGCCCTATGTCGGTCAGCTCCTCAACATCCCCAGCGCCGCGGCAGCCGTGCCGGCGGCAGTCGGCAACGCGACCGTGCCGATCGCACTGGCGGCAGTGGTGAGCGCCATGAACGTGGTTCCGGCTCCCTCGCCCGTATCGAAGGAGACGGTGGTGGTGCAGGCCGCGGCAAGCGCCGGCGCGCAGCCCCACCAATTGGGCGGGCCGCAGGGAGAGCCTGGGATCGCCGGCAAGGAACCGTCGCCTGCCGGTGAGTCGGCCGGCTCATCCGACGGCGAGTCCACCGGCGAGGTGGTCCGGGTCGTCGACGAGTCCGTTGATCTCGTCACCACAACCACCCTTGATCCTTCGGCGCCGACCGTGACGTCGATCGTCGAGGGGCCACCGACATCCGATGGGTCGACCACCCCACCTACGTCGACCCCTTCGATGTCGTCATCAGTCCCCGTTTCGGAATTGACCCAGACGCCGACGTCGACGACCGAGGTCGTGCAGTCGATACCGGCGGGGCGCCTGAGCTTGATGGTGTCGACTTCCAAGTTTCACCTGAACGCCAAGCCACTCGACGGGGCGTCGTTCCCGGCCGGCTCGTCCGTCTACGTCTTCGCGAAGTCGACCGGGGACACCGTGGCCTATGCGTTTCCGGGGGGGACGCACACATCCCGGCTTTCACCGTACGACATGATGGGTCGTGGGCTTCTCGGTCCCAGGGACTATGTCGTTCCATCGGTCCGCGGAAGCTACACGATCACGGCCACCGTGACGGGCAACGGTGGCCCCGGCACCCTGACGGTCACCTTCAGCTCGGTGTGATGTGTGGATCCCCGGGATCGAGACGGCGGTGACCGGTCGGTCGGTGTCCAGGCCGGCCATGGCGCCCGATAAGGTCCACCCATGAATCTACGTGCCATCCTGCTGGGTCCTCCAGGGTCGGGGAAAGGCACGCAGGCTGCCTTCATCGTCGAACGCTTCAAGATCACCCACATCTCGAGCGGTGACCTCTTTCGTCGCCACGTTCGGGAGCGATCGCCCATCGGTCTGCACCTGGAGCCCTACCTGTCAGCCGGTGATCTCGTTCCTGATGACCTCGTCTTCGAGATGTTGGCCGAGTCGATCGCGCTTGCCTGCGCATCGGGGGGCTATCTGCTGGATGGTTTCCCCCGAACGCTCGCCCAGGCGGAGAAGGCCTATGAGCTCGCCGAGTCCGCGGGATTCATGCTCCATGCCGTGGTTGCTCTTCAGGCGCCACCGGAGGTCCTGGTGGAGAGGTTGTTGCGCCGAGGCGAGGAGTCGGGACGACCTGACGACACCGAGGCCGTCATTCGACATCGATTGAGCGTCCATGAACAGAACACGGCGCCTCTGCTCGACTACTACGAGAGGCGGGGGATTCTGCAGGTGTTCGACGCCTCGCCGCCGGTCGAAGAGGTGAGGGAGCGCCTGCTGGGGCGACTTGACGAGATCGTGGCGCCGGCCGACGAGGACTAGGCATGTGGCCCGCCGGCCCAAAGGTGTGGCGCCCGGACGACACGGGTTTGCGATGCCCACGACGGGAGGTCCTCAGTGACGACCCTGTGCTCGACGCCGGAGCTCCTCCTGGAAGATGAATCGCCGAATTCGGTCGGCCTGATGGGGTTCGAGTTGCTCGAACTGAAAGCTTGCGCTCGCACGGCCGGCTTCGGTGGCGTCGATGCGGAGGCACATGGCTCGGGTGTAGAACGCCTCTTCATCGAGATTGACGATGACCTCGGCCATGTCACCCGGCGTGAGGCTCTGATCGCGTGCGAGGATGCAGGTCATCCCGCCCTCGCCGATGTTGAGGGTCGTGGTCGTCTCGTTCTCGGATCCACCGACGGCGAGGGCAACCGGAAGGGTGACCGAGATGCGGGCGAAACGTCGACGCTGGTGCAGCGTCGGCTCGGACGTCGCCGTCACCACCCAGACGGGTGCGGGAGCGCGTCTGCAGAGGTCGACCCTGGCGGAGAGCTCGCAAATTCCCCGGTGGCTGACCCAGTGCACCTTGACCGAGTCGCCGGGGTCGGGCATCAGGAAGGGAATGGTGGGCGTGGTCGGGGCGGAGACGACCATGCGCTTGTTGTCGAGGTCCTCGACACGAGACGGGAGCCAGTCCGGCCAGTGGTGGCTCAACAGCTCCACAGGCGTTCGGATCCCTGGCCATCTCGTTGTATCGGTGTCGCCCATCGATCAACCCTGTCGACTGAAGCCCTTGCGCCGCATCGCTCGATGCCTGTTTCCTGTCGGCTCGGACCCGGAGACCTTGAGGAAGCCGAGGAACTTCCTCGTACGCAGCGTAGGAGCACCTCGAATCTTGTCGCGGAACGTGTCGCGGAACGTGTGCGCACGCGTCAGGCGAGCTTTGACGCGATGTCGCCGGCAGCACGGAGAGCAGCGCCGTCAGCTCCTTGGGTGTTGTAGGTGTTGGTCGGGCATCGGTCGGCCTCGTCCAGCAGGTCGGCGAGGAGAGCCGAGAACGACAACTGGGGTTCAACCCACAGGTACCAGCCGAGCGCGCCGGGAATCGTGTTGATCTCGTTGATGTAGACCTTGCCCCCGTGCCAGAGGAAGTCGAGTCGGGCAACGCCGCGGACACCGGCGAGGGCCACGACGGCGCGGGCGGCCTCCCGAATCTCCTCGGCGGTGACCGCCGGAACCTCAGCGGGCAACTCGCGTGGGGCGCTCGACAGCCCTGCACCGCCGAGGTACTTCTCTGCGTAACCGTAGATTCGGCCGGCCTCCTTGTTGAGCGGTCGCTCGACAGGTGAGAGTCGGACCTCCGGCCAGGTCCGGATGCCGATGTTCAGATCGATGGCGTCGGCCAGGAAGGGCTCGATGACGGCGCCCTGACGAAGGTGAGGGGAGGTGCGCAGGAGGGCCCGTGCGCTGGCCAGGTCATCGGTGACCTGAATGCCGATCGACGATCCTCCGAAACGGGGCTTGATGATCCAGGGCCCGTCGAAGGTCGGATCAGGCCCGACACCTTCCGGAGCAAGGAGGACCTTGGGCAGGCTGGGAAGGCCCGCGCTCTGGACAACCGCCGAAAAGGCCAGCTTGTCCATGCCGAGCGCAGCGCCTGCGGCACTTGGGCCGGTGTAGCGAAGTCCGGCCAGGTCGAAGGCCGCCTGCAGGGTGCCGTCCTCGCCCGGACCCCCGTGACAGCAGTTGACGACGGCGGAGATCTCGATGCCTCGGCGACGACCCATCAACCCGCCGGCCGAAAATCCGCTGTTCGGCGAGGCGCCGAGCTCGATCTCCATGGCCTTCGCCGGCACACCCTGCACGTAGGCCCCGGCCTCGAGGGAGGGATCGACCGAGAAGAACGCCCCGGACTTCGACCAGTAGATGGACACGACGGATCGGCCCTGGGCCATGAGCGCGTGGGCTGCCTGGAGTCCGGTCAGGATGCTGATGTCGTGTTCGGGGCTCGGGCCTCCGAACACCACGCCACAAGTGCTCATCGAGGTGGTCTTCCTTTGCGTTTGGGCAGGGCTTTGCATTTGGACAGGGTTGTCACGCTAGCCGTTCACGGGAAATGGTCGGGAAGGTCGTTCTCCCACAGGACGGCATCCCCGGCGGTCAGGTTGGCACGCACCCAGGCGACGGCCTCATCCCTCGTTGCGACGGGTACCACCGTCGGATCCGATCTCCCCGGTTCCCCCGATGCCTCCGATGCCCCTGATGCCCCGGCAACCAGGGCTCGTCGGTTGGTCTGGCCCACGACGACCAGATGACTGATCCGAGCGGCCGCTGCCCGGGCGAAACGAGCGTTCTCCTCGAATGCCAGGTTCCCCAACTCGACCATCCCCGGGGTGACCACCACCTTTCTGCCCTCGACCGCGCCGCTGGTGACGAGGAGCGACAGCGCCGCGGCAGCCCCTGCCGGATTTGCGTTGAACGTGTCGTCGATCACCGTGACGCCCGACTCGGCGACGGTGACCGCTCGGCGGTGCGCCACGACGGGCAGGCCGGCGATTCGCTCGACGAGGCTCTCCGGTGCCAACCCGATGGCCTTGGCCACCGCCAGGGCGCACGCGACATTGGACGGATGGGCATTGCCGAGGTCACCGGTGCGAATCGACTCGCCGTCGATGACCACCGCCTGGTCGGTCGTGGCGTAGCGGACGACCGTCTTGCCGAGTGACGCACAGCGCTCGGCGACGGCTGCGAGTCCGAAGGCGTCGACGTTCAGCACGACGATGGGTGCGTGCTCGAGTATCTCGGCCTTGGCCTCGACGATGGCCTCGAGCGAGCCCATTCGTTCCAGATGGACCGGACCGATGGCGCAGATCACCGCGATGTCGGGCCTCACCCATGAGCAGAGATCACGAATCTCACCCGGGCCGTAGGTGCCCATCTCGGCGACCAGCACCTCGGTGCCCGGCGCCAGCTGCTCGTTGACCGTTCGTGACAGGCCTGCGGCGTTGTTGAAGCTCGCAGGGCTGGCGACGACACGCCTGGATCCGGCCAGCAGATGAGCCACGTAGCTCTTGATCGTCGTCTTTCCGTACGAGCCGGTGATGGCGACGATGACCGGGTGCACCGCCTCCAGGGTCCTCGTTGCCTGATCGATGAAGCGTTGGGCAAGCCGACGCTCGATCGGTGCGTTGAGGGCGAGGGCTGCGTCGATCACGATGGGCATGCCGATTGCCGTGAACGCTCCCGCCCACACCAGGGAACCGAGGCCGGCGCCGAGCGCCGTGACCAGGAGGTAGAGCGCGAGGGTTGTGGCGGCGACAGCCTTGAGTCGTCGAGTCCACGTCAGTGGCGACGAGCGGCCCCGGAGGGCGAGGCCCCGCGGCCCGACCGCGATGGCGAGGGCGGCGCCCAGCCCGAACAAGGGGTGCGCTGCCATGGCCGCCGTCGAGGCAAGGGCGCCGAGCGCCAGGACGCCGTTGACGGGAAGGCGCCACCAGCGAAGAGCAAAGCGACTGACCGAGCCCGACAGGTAGTGCTCCCGCTGGGCGACCCGGAGCCAGCGCAAGGCGGCAAGCGTCCCGGCAGCGGTCAAGGCGGCGAAGGTCGCTACCGACGCCATGGGCGGTCCAGTTGGGCATCGATCGCTGCACGCACGGCTCCGGGCGCCTCGGCAAGGGCGTCGTGTCCGACACCCGGCAACACCGAAAGTCGGGCCAGGGGGCCAAGGAGGGACGCCGCCTCCTCGGCCATGCTCACGGGAGCGGCCGTGTCGTTCTGGCCCCACACAAGCTCAACCGGACAGGTGAGCGCACCGAGTTGCTCCCGGTAGTCCTCGGCGATGGCTCGCACGAGCACCTCGCGCATCACGCCGCTGGCGGCGCGATAGTCCGCTGAGCCACTCCGACGGCGCCTCACCTCCATCTTTTCGTCGCTGAGAAGCCCGAGAGCGTGGAGCCGCCTTGCCAGCCGAAAGCGGCGGGGGGTCTTGGCCGACGGACCCTGTGGACGCAGAAGGGGAACGCCGGTGAGAACGAGCCCATGGATCAGATCGGGGTGTGTTGCGCCGAGGTGGACGGCGACCCGGCCCCCGAACGAATGGCCGACGACGATCACCGGCGTGGCGCATGCCGCGAGGGTGGGCAGCAGTGCCGTGGCGTAGTCGGCGGCCCCCCACGCCCGGGGCGGCGGGGGCGAAGCACCGAAGCCGGGCAGGTCTGCGGCGATCGCATCGAGGCCCTTCAGGACCGTGTGGAAATCGGCGCTGGTCCGGCCCCAGCCATGGAGAGCCAGGACGCGAGGTGGGCGGGTTCCGAACACCTCGCCGAATATCGAACCGTCACCGAAGGCATGGAGCACGAAGGGAAACCCTACCGGGAGCGGGACGGTGGCCCGGTCTTCGACTGCCTGCGCTATCGTGTGGTCCCCGTCCCAACGGGCGATTAGCTCAGCGGTAGAGCGCTGCCTTCACACGGCAGAGGCCACTGGTTCGAGACCAGTATCGCCCACTCGAGGAATGCCCTGGTCAGGAGCCTTTTCGAGGGCTCTGACGAGCAGGTTGAAGCCTCCCAGGACACGCCGTTCTACGCGTGTGGCACAGGAGGTCAGCGCTGCCGGTCCTCGTGCCGGGTGTTGCGCAGCGCCTCAGACGTCCACGCCGGCCAGTCCGCGGACGACGGAGCCGTGTTCGAGGCCCGCGACAACCCGAAATGGCGTGGCGGCACGGCTGTTGTCGTACACCGTGGCGGCGTCGACGACGCCGATCGCGGACGCCACCAGGGGCCACAACCGCGCGTACCGCTCCCGAACCTTGACAAGTGCCTGTTCCTTCGCACTCAGCGAGTCGTACAGCTGGCAGCCCGCCAGAACCTCGGCGATGTCCTTGTGCGAGATGATGGCCGATGCCTCGATCTCTCGGCCGATCCGTGCCCAGTGCGCGACCTGCCGTGAGGCGCTACGGCTCTGCACCTCACCGGCAAGCTTCGCCGATGCATACAGGTCGTCATCGATGCGGGCGGGGGACGTCGTCGCCATGTAGGCCACCTCCGGTCGGTGCAGCACTGCACCAGCAAGGTAGCAATCTGCAACACACGATGCGCGGGTCACCCGTGCCGACTCTCCTGGATGCGGTGGTCACGTGAGGATCCTCGCCGGTAAGCAGGTGACAATTGTCATAGTCACGAAAGGGTGGGAGTGGGTGACATCCGCTGGGGCTGTCACGGGACGCCATGGAAGGACATGACGATGAACAAGCAACTCAAGAGGATGGTGCCGGTCGTTGTATTGGCGGGTTTGGGTCTGGTCACGACCGGATGCAGCCTTCTGACCCCGACCACGGCTCCGATTGTCGACAGCGGCACCACAACCGGCACGAATACCGGCAGTGACGGTGGCTGGTTCGGCAGCGACAGTGACGGTGGCTGGTTCGGCGGCGGCAGCGGCAGTGACGGTGGCTGGTTCGACGGCGGCAGCGGCGGACTCTTCGGTGGCGATGGCTTCGGCAGCGGGCTCTTCGGAGGGTTCTTCGGCTGAACCGCCATGGGGGTGCTCGGAGGCGTGGCATCCCCGGAACTGGCGTAGGGTGACCGTGTCATGCGGGCTGATACGGACTACATCGAGCGCTTCATTCGACCCATTCCCGACTGGCCTGTCGAGGGCGTCGTCTTTCGCGACATCACCCCACTGTTGAACGATCCCAAGGCGTTCGGCATGACGATCGACGGCATCGTGGCCAAGGTCGGGGACGCATCGATCAGTCGCGTTCTCGGCGTCGAGGCCCGGGGGTTCATCTTTGCAGCCCCCGTCGCGCATGCACTCGGCGCAGGCTTCGTCCCGGTGCGCAAGCCCGGCAAGCTCCCCTGGGAGATGGAGCAGGAGGCCTACAGCCTGGAGTACGGCGCCGACAGCCTCGAGATCCATGTCGATGCCATTCGCCAGGGCGAGACGGTTCTGATTGTCGATGACGTGTTGGCCACCGGGGGTACCGCCGGAGCGACGATTCGTCTCGTCGAGCGACTCGGCGGTCGGGTGCACGCGCTCGCCTTCGTGCTCGAGCTCGAGGCGTTGGGGGGTCGGCAGCGACTCGACGGCTACGACGTCTCCTCCCTGATCAACTACGCCTGAGGGTGCCATCCGTTGTGGTGCAGGGCGAGATCGAGCGGGCGACGCGCCTGCCACCGATGGCGCTCGAGATCAGGCGTGGTCTCCAGGTGCGTGACCGGACCGACACAGAGCCACGCCACCGGGCGGATGCCGGCGGGAATGCCAAGGATCGAACGCAGAACCGGTTCCCGGTAGAACGACACCCATCCCACGCCCAGGTCCTCGGCGGTGGCGGCCAGCCAGAGATTCTGAATGGCGAGACACGTCGAGTAGAGCCCTGCGTCGTCGATGCTGTTGCGTCCCAGCACGGCGGGAGAACCACGCATGGCGTCGTAGGTGACCACGATCGAGAGGCTCGACTCGAGCACGCCGTCGATCTTGATGCCGGCAAAGGTGGCGGCCTGTTCCGCGTCGAGCTTCGACGCAAAGGCTGCTCGTTCCTCCTCGACGTGATCGTGGAAACGGGTCCGCAGGCAGTCGTCGTCGACCAGGACGAAATCCCAGGGCTGCGTGAGACCAACACTGGGTGCGGCATGCGCTGCATCGAGCACGCGGCGCAGGGCGTCGGGATCGATCGGTGCGCCGGTGAACTGTCCGCGTACGTCGCGCCGGCGATGGATGGTCTCGTAGATCGAATCCAGGTGCACGCTCATGGCACCTCTCCGATCGACGCCAATGGCAGAATGATGACTCCTTCGGTGGTGAACACCTGAATTCCGAGGAATCGGTCAAGTGGCGACGTCGTTCGCCGATGAAGGGCCATGAGGAGGCTTCGCCGAACATTGAGGGTGGTCCCCGAATCCGAGGACCTCGATCGAAGCCTCGGCCCTTGTGTGTTCGTGCTCTCCGGCGGAGGAAACCTGGGGGCGGCGCAGGTGGGCATGCTGCGGGCCTTTCTGGCAGCCGGAATCGTTCCCCAGGCTTTTGTGGCGTGCTCCGTTGGAGCGCTGAACGCCACGTACATGGCGGCGGGCCCGACCGAGGACCGATTGGAGGCACTTGCCGACATCTGGACGAACGTCAGGCGAGAGGACATCTTCCCCGGTGGCCACCTGAAGCAGATCGCGAACCTCCTGCGTCACCACGATCATCTGCACAGCCCGGGCGCCCTGCGGAATCTCATCGAACGATTCGCTCCAACCGGTGACCTGAGTGACCTGGTGATTCCGACTCATGTGGTAACGACCAACCTCGGCACCGGTGAGGCGTCGTGGTGGTCGGATGGCCCCATCGTGGACGTTCTGACCGCCTCCACCGCGATACCAGGGCTGTTTCCTCCGGTGATCCTGAACGGCGAGCTCCATGTCGACGGGGGCGTGCTGCACACCGTGCCCGTCGTTGGCGCAGGCAATCTGGTTCCCTCCCGTGTGGTGGTGCTGGATGTCTCGTGTCACGGTCTCGACCAACCGGTGCCCCGGTCATCGCTCGGTGTCCTGCTGCGCACCTTCACGCTTGCCCGTCGTTCCCGCTTCGATCTGGACCTTGCGGGGCTCGGGCCGGCCTGCGAGATCACCGTTGTTCGGTTGCCGACCATCGGACGACTGGGGCTCGACGACTTCTCCCGCTCGGCGGAGCTGATGGCGGTCGGTGAGGAGGCCGCCGAGAAGGCTCTGTTCGCCGCTCCGACCGTCTCGTCGCTGGCGGAGGTGCAGGCCTAGCTCACCTTGACGAGGTGCTCGATGCGCTCCTTGAGCTCGGTCGTGGCCTTCGAGGCCATCATTGCCGGCATCCGTGAGGCGATCATCGCCGGGATCTGTGGCGGTAGGGACATCCGAAGCTCGTAGTCCATGAGGGTCTCGGCCCCATTGGGCTCGAAACGATAGGTCGTCGTCATGTCGCCCATCATGCGGTTCAGCATCTCCATGCGCTCCGGGTCCTCGGTCTCGGCACTCAGCATCGTCAGCTTGATGTCGTGGGGCTCGGAGTAGGCGAATCCCATGGTGTAGGCGAAGGTGCCTCCACCCATCGGTGCATCACGCACGAAGGCAGCCTCGACGGGGCGTCCCTGTGGGTCTCGGGAGAGGACGGTCGCCTCGGTGATGCCCGGAGACCAGTCGAGGTAGCCCTCGACGTCGGTGATCACGGCGAGGCACTGCTCCGGGGAGGCCTGGATGAAGACGCGCTCGCAGGCGACGGCCACTTGTGGATCACCCTCGGTGTTGGCCCGCACGACCATCATCACGTACCAGACGACCACGACATTTCCCACGCCGAGCCATCCCGTGAGCAATCCGACGATGAGCCGGAGGCGCCACTTCGTCTTTCCGGCTTCACCTCCGAGAAACGACTCGGGTGAGCGACGCACCCAGTCGACGAACGCGATCGTGACGGGAACTTCCAGGAGGAGGGCGAGCATGATCCAGGACATGGTGGTCAAGGATGGGAAGGATCGTCCGCCGCGTCAAGCCCAGGTCCTGGGTCATCACGGATTTCACACCGTGGATACCTGACGGTAACCCTGGCCCAGGCGTCCACCATGGACTGCAGTGAAGCGGTGGTCAGGGCCACGAACTCGTCATCTCGTGCCGGGGTGCCGTCATCGAGCCAGTTGAGGACGCCTTCAACCAGAAATGCGATGAGGGTCTCGGCCCCCCAGACGTGCAGCGAGGCATCGGGGAGGCGAGGCGCGAGCAGGCTCTTGGCCGCCTCGGTGGCGAGACTTCGAAACCGCTCCACGGAGGCGGAGAACTGGGGCTCTCGAGCGGAATGGCGCCAGAGAAGGCGAAATCCGTCGGGGTTCTCGCGGGCAACGTTCAAGAAGGCGCGAGCAGTCATGCCGTCGCGCTCACCCCGGGCGAGGGATCCGGCGAACTCCTCCGCCAGGAGGGTCTCGACGTCCTCGATGACCGATCGGTAGAGCTCCTCCTTGGAGTCGAAGTGACGGTAGAGGATGAGCTTGGTGATCCCGGCGGCGCCGGCTATCGCCTCCATGGAGGTTGCGGCGAATCCGCCTTCCGAAAACGCCCTGGCGGCGCCCTGGAGGATGGTTTGACGTCGTTCTTCTCGAGGGAGCTGGCGTGTCGGAGTTCCCATGGGCACCGCCATGGTAGGGCGTGATCGGCCTGACCCTTGAAAAGCTATACCAACCAGTATACACTCGCCCCAGGATTTGTCGTATGAGGACCACGCTGCATCGAGCGGCATGGCGATGACGGGGGGAGATCACATGGGAACTGCACAGCTCGACTACACCACCGAGGAGATCTTGGCCGACCACAGGTTTGCCGAGCCTCTGGTGATCGGGGGGGTCGTGTGCCACGGCGGTTTTGGCGATGACGGCACGTACCTCTCACCGCGCACTGCGGGTAGGGCGCCGGCGCTGCTGGCATGGCAGGCGAATCACCGGGAGGTCTTCGGCAACGAAATCCTCCACGCCCCGATCGAGACCTGGCCCGGCAACTATCCCAACCTCGAACAGGCGCGCCTGCTGCTGCGAAACGGCGTGCGCGACCCGATCATCAGTGCGTTGACCCGTATCGGAACCGTCGAGGGCTTCGGCGCCATGATCCGCTACCTGGCCCCCGCCGACATGCAGCCTTTCTTCGAGGAGGACCTGAGGGGGACGGCGACCCGGCACCTCGGCCTCGGCCTCGTCGAGGCACATGCCCGTGATGAGGCGGGTTTCGAGGACGTGGCCGGGCACATGCAGATGTGGTACGCCGTGCGCGACATCGCGTTCGAGAATCCGGTCACCCAGGACGAGACGTCCAACATGTTGGAGCGCATGGGCATCGGTGGGGTGAACATGGCCGATCCGGCCTCGGCGCGTGAGCGCTTCCTGGCGCGACGTGCGCAGCCGGACCTCGACATGGGCCTCGAGATGTTGATCTCAACAATGCTGCGCGTGCTCTTCGTCGAGATCAAGGCTCACCACGTCTTTGCGTGGTCGGAGGATCTGTTGTCGGACAGTGAATTCGCGGCAGGCGACGGTGAGGCCGCCCGCCTGGTGTCGTTCATCCGCCAGGATGAGGCGCCTCACGTCGAGTACCTGCGTACCAGCCTGACCGAGATGCGCGACCGCACCTTCATCGGCACGTCGGGCAGGAAGTACCCAGGCAGCGAGATCATCGGCACGATGTGGGATCAGTCGATGAAGGAGTCGCTCAGCACGATGGAGGATCTCAACCGCGCCGCCATCCTGAGTGAGGTCGAGTTGGCACTGTCGAAGCACCCGAAGGGCAAGGACCTGCTCGCCGAGTTCCATTCGCTCGGCGACCGTCCGGTTGGCGTCTCCGGTGATGTCGACCTCGACGTTCGTCCGGAGCTCGTCACGGGGTACTGAGAATCGAAACGGCACAACGTGAGCGACCCAGGGACCTACGGGCCGCTCACGCTGCCGTCGTGGGGTGGTCCTCGCTCCGTCCGTGGGTAAAGTGAGTCGTGGACGTCACTTCGGCGCTTGACGCCCCCTGTGCCCCGGAGCAGCTGTTCGATTGGATCGACAATCTGGCGCTGTACCCGTCGTGGTTGGAGATCGTGAAGCGAGCGGTCGCCACCGAGGGGGCCGATGGCGATGCCGGTCCGGCCTGGGCGGTGGATCTGCGGGCGCGCCTGGGTCCTCTCGCTCGTTCGAAACGGTTACGGATGGTGCGCACCACGTGCGACGCTCCGTCGTTCGTCCGCTTCGAGCGCGCGGAGCTCGACGGGCGCAGCCACTCGCCATGGGTCCTCGAGGGCAGCGTCGAGGAGACGAACGACGGCAGCCGCCTCACGATGCGTCTCCACTACGGCGGAACCAGGTTCGGATTGCCGCTCGAACGACTCCTCCGCGATGAGATCGCGCGGTCGAGGCCCCGGCTGCTCGCGCTCATCGCCGGAGGTTGACGCCGGTCTCGGGCCTCGGCGCAGTGACGGCTATGGTCCACCCCGGTGGGTGCGTCTGGTTCGTCGACTCCTTGCGGAGACCTTGAGGATGCAGGGTTCAGGCCTCGATGGCCCCGGGCACAGTGGCACGGGTGATGACGACCTGAACGGGTGATCCGTCGACCTCGCGCTCCATCCCCTGCGTGCCATCGGCATCGAGATCGTCCAACGATGTCGCCAGGATCTCCGCGGCGATCCACGAGCGATGACGGTCGACCGCGGCCCGGACCTGCGCAGTTGCCTCCGAGGCGCACCACGATGCGATCGGCGATCTCGAAACCCTGCTCCTTGCGCAGATCGTTCAGCGAGCGGACAAGCTCTCGAGCGAGACCCTCCATGCGCAGCTCGTCGTCGAGCTCGAGGTCGAGCGCCACGGCCCAGGCTCCTTCCTGGGAAAGCGCGAACTCGCCGTGCCGTTCCGCCCTGATCTCCACCTCGTCGGCTCCGAGTCGCTCGCCGGCGATCTCGATGAATCCCTGCGCCTCGAGCTGGACCTGCAGCGCCGAGCCGTCGGCGCCGGCGAGCGCCGCCTTGATGTCGTTGACCCGTGGCCCGAGGCGCGGGCCGAGGAGTCGGAAGTTCGGCACGATCGTCCAGCGAACGAGGCCGCTCAGGGTATCGATCTCCTCGAGGCTCTTGACATTGAGCTCGTCGGCGATCTCCGCCTTGATCTCGTCACTCAAGGTGACTCCCGGGTGCAGCAGGAGCGCCCGGCGCAGGGGCTGACGGACCTTGGTCTTCGCGTCGGTGCGAGCCGAGCGACCCAGCACGACAAGGCGGCGCGCCGACTTCATCTCCTCGGCGAGTCGGGCATCAGCAGAACCGTCGGGGGTGGGCCAGTCCGTCGCGTGGACCGAGAGCTCACCGGTGAGCGAGGTCCAGATCTCGTCGGCGAGGAAGGGGCAGAACGGGGCCAACAACTCGGCGGTCACGACCAGGCAGCGATACAGCGTTGCATACGCGTTCTCGTCGGAAGAACCCCAGAAGCGTGGTCGTGACCGCCGCACGTACCAGTTCGACAGGTCGTCGATGAAGCCGGCAAGGCGCGTCGTCGCCCGCAGGGCATCGAACCCCTCCAGGGCATCCGTGACCTCGACAACGGTCGCATCGAGCTCGCTGAGCACCCATCGGTCCAGCAGGTGGGTCGTGGCCGGCCCCTCAGAACGATCGGTCGCTGGGGTCCACCCGTCGAGGTCGGCGTAGGTGCAGAAGAACGAATAGACGTTCCACAGCGTCAGCAACGACTGACGGGTTGCCTCGCGGATGCCGTCCTCGAAGACCCGCCGAGGTGTCCATGGTTGCCCCGCCGAGAAGAAGTACCACCTCAGGGCATCGGCCCCGTAGGTGTTGAAGATCTGCCAGGCATCCATGACGTTGCCCTTGGACTTCGACATCTTCTGGCCTTCGCTGTCGACGATGAGGCTCAGACAGACCACGTTGCGGTAGGGGCTTGAGCCGAAGATCGGGGCGTTGACGGCGAGCAGGGTGTAGAACCAGCCACGTGTCTGGTCGATCCCCTCGCAGATGAAGTCGGCCGGAAACGAGGCCTTGAAGAGCTCCTCATTCTCGAACGGGTAGTGATGCTGGGCCGAGGGCATGGCGCCCGAGTCGAACCAGGCATCGAGCACGGGCTCCAGGCGATTGGCCTGCATGCCGCAGTCCGCCTCGGGACAGGCGAAGGTGACGTCGTCGACGAACGGCCGATGGAGGTCGAGATCGGTGAGATCCCTCCCGGTCAGCGCGCTGAGCTCGGCGACCGAGCCGATGCAGGTGTGGTGGCCGCGGTGGCATCGCCAGATCGGCAGCGGCGTGCCCCAGTAGCGATCGCGGGACAACGCCCAGTCGACGTTGCCGTCCAGCCATTTGCCGAATCGACCGGCCTTGATGTGCTCGGGGTGCCAACTGACCGTCTCGTTGCCGTCCTGGAGGCGATCCCGGTATTCGGCGGTGCGGGCAAACCACGACGTCTTGGCCCAATAGATGAGCGGCGTGCTGCAGCGCCAGCAATGCGGGTAGCTGTGCAGGTAGGGCTGGGTGCGCACGAGCAGTCCTCGATCGGCGAGGTCGGCGATGATCGCCGGGTCCGCGGCCTTGACGCCGATGCCGGCAAACGGACCGGCATCGGGACCGAAGGTTCCATCGGGGCCGACGGGGTTGAGCACGGGCAGGTCCTCGGCTCGACCGATCGAGGCATCTTCCTCACCGAATGCCGGGGCGAGATGCACGATGCCCGAGCCGTCGTCGGTGCTCACGTAGTCCGCCGCCACGACGCGTTGCGCCGAGTCGTCGATGGCGATCAGGTCGAAGGGGCGGTCGTAACGCCAACCGACCAGGTCGGTGCCCACACCGCGCCAAACCTCCTCCCGAACGGATTCGTCGTCGAAGAATCGTTCGGCGGCGGCTTCGGCCATGATCAGATCGCGGCCGTCGCCGACGCGAACCTGGACGTAGGTGATCGCCGGGCCGACGGCGGCTGCGACGTTGGAGAGCAGGGTCCAGGGTGTCGTGGTCCACACCATCAGGTCGGCGTCCCGATCCCGCAGTGGGAACCGCAGGTAGACGGAGAGATCGGTGACGTCCTGGTAGACGCCCGGCTGGCCCATCTCATGACTGGACAGCGCGGTGCCACACCGAGGGCAGTAGGGCGAGACCCGGTGACCCTCATAGAGCAGGCCCCTGTCCCACAACTGCCGGACCAGCCACCAGACCGACTCGATGTAGCTGTTGTCGAGTGTCCAGTAGGCTGCATCGGTGTCGATCCAGGTGCCGGAGCGTTCGGTCAGCGATGCCCAGTCGTCGACGTAGCGCTGCACGGACTGCCGACAGCGCTCATTGAATGCCGCGACCCCGTAGCTCTCGATCTGGCTCTTGGAGGTGAAGCCGAGCTCCTTTTCCACCTCGAGCTCGACGGGTAGCCCATGACAGTCCCAGCCGCCCTTTCGGGGCACATCGTGGCCGCGCATGGTCTGGAATCGCGGATAGAGATCCTTGAAGGCCCGCGCCCAGACGTGGTGGAGTCCGGGGCGTCCGTTGGCGGTCGGAGGGCCTTCGTAGAAGATCCACGGCTTGGCTCCGGCGCGCATCTTTCGTATCCGCGCAAGGAGGTCCTGGTCCTGCCAACGTGCCAGGACCTGCTCTTCGAGATTGGGAAGGTCGAAGGGACCAACGGGACCGAGCGACATGCCCATAGCGTAGGGCCCGAGCAGGGAGTGCCGCGCGATCGGCCGGTCCGGTGGGACTCGAGTCGGGTCATGGTACCCTTCAGCACCATTTTGTCGACCGGGAAGTGGTGAGACCATGGTCCGAGCATCCAAGGCCGGGACAACAGGCAAAGCTGCCGGCAAATCGACGTCCACCTCGGCGGGATCACCCGTCGTCAAGAAGTCTGCGGCAAAGGCTGCCCCTGTGAAGAGCTCGGAAACCGTCGAGGAGCCGCCGAAGGCGGACACGCCGAGAGCCGTGCGCCCAAGGAAGTCGGCAACCGCCAGGGAAGCGCCTCCCGCCGGTGGCGGCGCAACGGGTGGCGGCGCAAAGGGTGGCGGCGCAAAGGGTGTGCCTGCAGGCAAGGGTGTCCCTGCAGGCAAGGTTGTCCCTGCGAAGCAGGCGGAGCGCGCCAAGGCGGCGCCGTCCGGCAAGGTGCCGCCCATGAAGCCGTCGGCGGCGAACGACAAGTTCATCGAGGAACAGCGCAGGACGCTCCTGCAGGAGCGAGAGAACTACATTCGCCAGGCCTCCATGCTCCGCGCCGAGGCCGAGCAGTTGGCTGCGGATCGCGAGCCGGGGGACGTGCAGTTCGATGAGGAATCCGGCGAGGGTGACTCCATGAACGTGGAGCGGGAGCGAGATCTCGTGCTCTCCGCCCAGGCCATGAGTGCCGTCGATGAGATCGATCGAGCATTGGAGAAGATGGATATCGGCACCTACGGCGTCTGCGAACGATGCCATGAGGCCATTCCGAAGGAGCGACTCCGGGCGCTTCCCTACGCCGCCCTGTGCGTGCGCTGCAAGAGTGGGGGCATCGGTCGTTCGCGTGGGTAGCCGTCCTCGGTTGCCCCTCGTCGCCATAGTCGGCTCGGTCGTCGCCGTCGATCAGGTCACCAAGTGGTGGGCGTTGCACACCCTCGACGATCGCGACATCGATCTCGTTGGGACGCTGCGGCTTCACCTGGTGATGAACAAGGGCTCGGCCTTCGGATTCGGTTCGCGGTTCACGCCGCTCATCACCCTGGTGGCGATCGCGGTCGTGATGCTCTTCCTCCGTACGGGTACCAAGCTCACCGAGCGGTGGCCCCGGGTGGCCATGGCCCTGGTGGTCGGGGGCGCGCTCGGCAACCTGACGGATCGGATCTTCCGGGTCGGCGGAGGACTGCTCGGGGGTGCGGTCGTGGATTTCCTCGACCTGCAGTGGTGGCCGGTGTTCAATGTGGCGGACGTCGCCATCTCGGTGGGGGCCATCCTGCTGGTTGTCACCGCGGGCCGCGATGTCGATGGGCCGCCCGACACCGGTGGCGCAAGGGAACCCGACACCGGTGGCGCCACGGAAGAGGAGCTCGGCCGATGACCGATCGTCCAGGGCAGTGGTCGGAGAAGATCCCCGACGCCCTCAGCGGCGAACGGATCGATCGTGTCGTGTCCATGCTGACCGACCTTTCCCGTGCCGAGGTCGCCGACCTGGTGGCCACGGGCTCGGTCTGCATCGGCGATCGTGTCGTGTCGACACGATCGACCCGGGTCAGCGCAGGTGACGAGTTGCATGTCGATCTGTCCCGACGGGTCGTGGCGGAACTCGGGGTCTTCGGGGAGGCCGACGTCAGCGTGCCCGTCGTGTACGTCGACGATCAGATCATCGTGGTGAACAAGCCGCCCCGACTGGTGGTCCACCCTGGAGCGGGCAATGACCACGGCACCATGATCCAGGGTCTGCTCGCGTCCTACCCTGATTTGGCCGGCGTCGGCGATCCGATGCGCCCGGGGGTCGTCCACAGGCTCGACCGGGGCACATCGGGCCTGCTGGTGGTGGCTCGCACCCAGGAGGCCTACCGGTCGCTCGTGGGACAGCTCGCCGCTCGGACGGTGGATCGACGCTACCTCGCCCTGGTGTGGGGACATCTCAACCCACCGCGGGGCATGGTGGATGCCCCGATCGGTCGTTCGCGTCGTGACCCCACCCGCATGACCGTATCGGCCCAGGGGAAGGAGGCGCGCACCACCTATGAGACCAGGCAGGTGTTCAGCGATCCGATCGAGGCAACCCTGGTCTCCTGCAAGCTCGACACCGGGCGCACCCACCAGATTCGCGTGCACATGGCCGCCATCTCGCGCCCGGTCGTGGGTGACCATCGCTACGGTGGCGTGCGCAGGACCTTCAGCACCACAAGGCCCTTCCTCCATGCAGCCGAGTTGTCGTTCGACCACCCCGGCACGGGTGAGTCGATATCGTTCGCCGAGGCCTTGCCCGACGATCTCCAGGCAGTCCTGGCCCGTCTGAGTTGAGCGTCCGGACGACAGGTGGTGAGAAGGTGCTCAGGTCCTGGAGGACCCGTCGATCCTGGTCGTGGGGAGCGACGAGGCATTGCCACGCGCTGCCGCTACACAGTCGGCGAGGGTGTAGGAGTCGAGGAAGCGGCGCATGTGATCACCCACGTCGTCCCAGATGCCGAGCAGCACACATTGGCCCTCGTGCTCACAGGCCCCATTCTCGTGGGGTCGGCCGAAGTCCCCGGCGACGATCGGTCCGTCCACGGCGCTGACGATCTCACCGAGTGTGATGTCCTCCGGCGGACGTGCCAGGACGTAGCCCCCACCGACGCCTCGCTTCGATCGGACGAGGCCTGCGCCCTTGAGCGCGAGCAGGATCTGCTCGAGGTAGGGCTGAGGCAAGCCGGTGCGCTCGGCGATGTCGCGAACCGAGGTCGGGGTTGCTGCGGTAGCCTCTGCGTCGATGTGGAGGGTCAATGACAACAACGCTCGGGCTGCGTAGTCGCCACGGGTCGAAACCTTCACACCGCCATGCTAGGACGAAGCATTCGCCCGAGTGACCATGCGCGCCACCGAGGGGTTGATACGGCATGCTGGAAGTGAGCCGAAGATGGTCGATAGGGACAACGATGAGTGACAGCGAACCGGTGCTTCCCGACTACCAAGGTCCGTGCCTCAGCAATGTCGTTCCCGCCCTCCTCCAGCACGACGTACCACCGCCGGTCTGGCTTCCCGAGGTGATCGCGGGAGCGAAACAGATCGTCCTGTTGGCCATCGACGGGCTGGGTTCCCGTCAGCTCGCCTCCCGGAGGACCCTTGCCCCGACGTTGTCGTCGATGTCCGGCGACGAGATCACCACCGTTGCGCCATCCACCACCGCTGCCGCATTGACCTCTCTGGTCGTCGGGTGTCCACCGGGCGAACACGGCATCATCGGCTATCGCATGAACATGGACGGTGACGTCCTCAACGTGCTGCGATGGCAGGTTGCCGCCGGCGACGCCCGGAAGCTGATCCTGCCCCAGGACGTCCAGTTGCGGCCGGCCTTCGGGGGTCGGAGACCTCCGGTGGTGACCAAGGCGGAGTTCGCCAGCACCGGATTCACCGACGCTCATCTGTCCAACATTCGATTCCACGGCTGGCGGCAGGTGTCAACGCTCGTGACGGAGGTCCGACGTTTGTTGGTGGCGGGCGAGCCGTTCGTCTACGCGTACTACGAGGGCTTGGACAAGGTGGCGCACGAGTTCGGCCTGGGCGAGCACTTCGACGCGGAGCTGGTGGCCGTGGATCGCCTGGTGGCCGATGTGGCCTCGACGCTCCCCGCCGATGCGGTCCTGGTCGTGACATCCGATCACGGACAGGTCGACGTGGGCGATCGCCTTTTGGCTCTGGACGACGACGTGATGGCACACGTGGCGCTTCTGTCGGGCGAAGGTCGCTTTCGTTGGCTGCATGCCAGGCCCGGGGCGGCCGGGGCCCTGGCCGAGGCGGCGAGGGAGGCCCACGGTGACCAGGCGTGGGTGGCAACTCGAGCGGAGACCATCGCCGACGAGTGGTTCGGTCCGAAGGTCGGCGAAGCGGTCGCGAGCCGGCTGGGCGACGTCCTGTTGGCCGCTCGTGAGCCTGTGGCGTTCGCCGATCCAGCCGATTCGGGTCCGTTCAGGCTGGTGAGTCGTCATGGTTCGCTCACCGCCGACGAGATGATGGTTCCGCTCCTGGCCATCCGTGGCTGACTCGGGCGGGGAAGCCGGCAGGATGGGTCGATGATGTCAACCGAAGATTCAGAGCCAATCGGGGGTGTCCCCAACCACGTGGGAGGAGAGCCCGAGCCGGTTGAGGTGGTGAATCCCGGAGCCGGCGCGGGCGCCAAAGCCGGCGAGGAGACACCGCCGATGGAGACCATCGACCAGCCTGCCAAGGTCATGCGGATCGGCGCGATGATCAAGCAGCTGCTGGATGAGGTCCACCATGCCCCGCTGGATGTCGAGGGCCGCGAGCGGCTGCGCGAGATCTACGAGGTGTCGATAGCGGAGCTGTCCGAGGGACTGTCACCCGACCTACGGGGGGAGTTGTCCCGTCTGGCGCTGCCGTTCGGCGAGGAGACGCCCTCGGAGGCGGAGTTGCGGGTGGCGAAGGCGCAACTGGTCGGCTGGCTCGAAGGCCTGTTCCATGGCATCCAGGCCACGTTGTTCGCGCAGCAGATGGTCGCTCGTCAACAGCTCGAGGAGATGCAGCAGCGAGGTCTCGCTTCGGGCGGTGCGCCCCAGGGTCAGGGTGACGGCCATCGTCCGGGCACGTACCTGTAGCCGTGGCCGGCTCCTTCACCCACCTTCATCTCCATACGGAATTCTCCATGCTCGACGGGGCGGCCCGGGTGGGCGAGGTCGTGGCGGCGGCGGTGGCCGACGGCCAGCCGGCGATCGGCATCACCGATCACGGGAACATGTACGGGGTGCTCGACTTCTACGCAGAATGCCGTAGGCAGGGCATCACGCCGGTCATCGGCACGGAGGCCTACATGGCCGGTGAGAGCCGCCACGAGCGTCCTCGTCGACGCGGGCGGGTCGACGACACCGGTGGTGACGTCGACGGGGGCGAGAAGCTCTACTACCACGTGACGCTGCTGGCCGAGAGCACGCTCGGCTACCGCAACCTCATGAAGCTTTCGAGTCGGGCGTACCTCGAGGGGTACTTCTACAAGCCCCGTCTCGACTGGGAGCTCCTCGGTGAGCACCACGAGGGCATCATCGCCACGACGGGTTGCCTCGGGGGCGTCGTGCTGCAGGCGCTCCTGCGGGGCGACATCGAGGGCGCAACCGCGAAGGCGGCTCGCATGCAGGACATCTTCGGCCGTGACTCGCTGTTCGTCGAGCTTCAGGATCACGGCCTCGAGGCGCAGCGGACCACCAACCCGCAACTGATCGAGATCGCCAAGCGCATCGGGGCGCCGCTGCTGGCCACCAACGACAGCCACTACACCCACCGCGAGGACCACATCGCCCATGACGCGCTGCTGTGCGTGCAGACCGGCAGCACCATCGACGATCCCAAGCGCTTCAAGTTCGAGGGCGACCAGCACTACCTGAAGACGGCAGGCGAGATGCGCCGCCTCTTCTCGGAGCTGCCCGACGCATGCGACAACACGCTCTGGATCGCCGAGCGGGCGCAGGTCGAGATCGAGCTGGGCGCTCCCAAGCTGCCATCCTTTCCACTGCCCGAGGGCTTCGAGACCGATGGAACCTACCTGCGGAGCCTGACCTACGAGGGTGCGCACCGGCGATGGGGTCAGACGCTGCCGGCCGAGGCGACCGAGCGTCTGGACTACGAGCTCGGCGTCATCGCGGAGATGGGCTTCTCGTCCTACTTCCTCATCGTGTGGGATCTCATCGACTACGCGCACAACCGCGGCATTCGGGTGGGGCCCGGGCGCGGGAGCGCAGCGGGATGTGCAGTTGCCTACTGCCTGGGCATCACCGATCTCGACCCGATTCGTTACGACCTCCTGTTCGAACGGTTCCTGAATCCCGGTCGAGTACAGATGCCCGACATCGACATGGACTTCGACGACCGTTATCGCGACGAGATGATCCGATACGCGTCCGACCGCTACGGCCGAGACCACGTGGCGCAGATCGTCACGTTCTCGACGATCAAGGCACGAGCCGCCGTGCGAGACGCGGCGCGTGTGCTCGGCTATCCCTACATCGTCGGCGACAAGGTGGCCAAGGCCATGCCCCCGCTCATCATGGGTCGCGACACCCCGTTGCGGGCGTGCCTCGACCTCGTGGCCGGCTACGAGGACGGCTACAAGATGGCGGGCGAGTTGCGCGAGATGTACACGGGCGACCCGGACGCCCGCAAGGTGATCGACGTTGCCAAGGGCCTCGAAGGGCTGCGTCGACAGGACGGCATCCACGCTGCGGCGGTGGTGATCACCGACCTGCCGCTCACGGAGTATCTCCCCATCCAGCGAAAGCCCGAGGCGGGCCAGAACCCCGACGACGCGCCGATCGTCACCCAATACGAGATGCACGGGGTCGAGGATCTCGGGCTGCTGAAGATGGACTTCCTCGGACTTCGGAACCTGTCGGTGATCGAGACGGCCCTCGATCTCGTCGAGGAGCACACGAGCCTGCGTCCCGACATCGATCACCTTGCCCTCGACGACGACGACACGCTGGCGATGTTGCGCAACGGCGACTCCATCGGGGTCTTCCAGCTCGAGGGCGGTCCGATGCGTTCGCTCATGCGATCACTCGCTCCCACGAGCTTCGACGACATCGCCGCACTCGTCGCCCTCTATCGACCCGGTCCGATGGCGGCGAACATGCACAACGACTATGCCGATCGCAAGAACGGTCGAAAGCCCATCGAATACCTGCATCCCGACCTGAAGGAGATCCTGGGTGACACCTACGGCCTGATGATCTACCAGGAGTCGGTCATGCGGGTCGCCCAGCGCTTTGCGGGGTATTCGCTCGCAGAGGCGGACAACCTGCGCAAGGCCTGTGGCAAGAAGATTCGCGAGATGATCGCCAAGGAGCGCGAGAAGTTCGTCGATGGCTGCGAGACCACGGGCTACGGCGCGGCGATCGGCACCAAGCTCTTCGACATCATCGAGCCCTTCGCCGACTATGCGTTCAACAAGAGCCACTCCTACGGCTACGGACTGGTCGCCTATCAGACGGCCTGGTTGAAGGCCCATCATCCCGTGGAGTACATGGGAGCCCTGCTCACCTCGGTCAAGGACAACCAGGACAAGTCGGCGGTCTATCTGAACGAGTGCCGTCAGATGGGCATCAAGGTCCTGGTGCCCGACGTGAACATCTCGGGCTCGGATTTCACCGCTCGTTACGACGACGAGGGGGTCGGATGCATTCCCTTCGGTCTGTCCGCCGTGCGCAACGTCGGTGAGGGTCTGGTGGCCTTGATCATCGAGGAGCGCCGGCGAGGTGGAGCCTTCGAGGACTTCTACGATTTCTGCGAGCGCGTCGACCCGCAGGTGCTGAACAAGCGGGCGCTCGATTCGCTCATCAAGGCCGGCGGCTTCGACTCGCTGGGCCACCCTCGTCGGGGATTGCTGGTCAGCTACGAGCAGATCGTGGAGCGGACCCTCGCCCGGCGCCGCGAGCGCGATCAGGGGGTCATGAGCCTGTTCGAGGATGCGAACGCCTCGGTGGCGCCCGCATTCGACGAGCGGACCGACATCCCGGATCTCGCCTTCGACAAGTCCCAGCAGCTCGCCTTCGAGAAGGAGATGCTCGGGCTCTACGTCAGCGATCATCCCCTGATGGGCGTCGAGCACCTGCTCGCCAAGCGGGCCGAGTGCACGATTGCCGAGCTCCGGGAGGCGAGCGAGACGCCCGGCGGCGGAGGTGGTCAGGGGGGACAGGGCGAGATGCGCCTGGTGGGGGGTGTCGTCACCAATCTCTCCCGGAAGTACACCAAGAAGGGCGACCTCATGGCCGTCTTCGTGCTCGAGGACCTGCAGTCGGCCATCGAGGTCATGGTGTTTCCGAAGACCATGTCGGAGCACGGCTACAAGTTGGTCGACGATGCCGTCGTGGTGCTTCGAGGTCGGCTCGACACGAGGGACGACGTTCCCAAGATCATCTGCACCGACGTCACCCCCGTCATGCTCGAGGAGGGGGGGACTCCCGTTCGCCTGCACCTGGCGGCGCATGGCCTCGACGACGACAAGGTCGAGCAACTGAAGAAGCTGCTGTTGCAGCACCCCGGTGACTCTCCGGTGCTCCTGCAGGTTGGGGCCACCGTGTTGCGTCTGCCGGCTTCGTTCAACGTCGACACCACCCGGGGCCTGGCGGGGGAGTTGCGCGTCATGCTCGGCGTCGACGGCGTCGAGCTCTGAGCGACGTCGAGCTCTGAGTTGCACGAACACCCCTTCACGCGCTGGACTGGTAGGGCAACAACCATTGGGTGTCGAGTGACGGGAAACAGATGCCGATCGACGTCGAGACCAAAGATTGCACGTCTCTGAGTGACGCAGAGCTCGCCGAGATGGGCGATATCTGCACCGACGGGCCTGCGCGCTACGACATCGGGCTGCTCTCGAAGCAGGTCGATCTGTGGGTGCTGGTCAGCATTGCCCGCAACAACGGCGTGCTTCAGGGCTTCTCCTTCTGCACGCTGGAACGAATCGGCGGCACGCCGGCGGTGGTCATCGGCATGGCCTCGATCAAGAGGACAGCCAGGCGCCAAGAGGTCCTCAAGGCCATCATGGCGGACCAGTTCCGACGCTCGGTGATGGCTTTCCCCGATGAGGACGTCCTCGTCGGAACCCGCTTCCGGAGCCCGTCGGGGTTCGACGCGTTCAAGGTGTTCATCAAGCTCGAGGACGTGGTTCCCCGTCCCGGACACAAGGCCACGGGTGAGGAGCGCGCGTGGGGTCGTCGTCTGGCGAAGCGCTTCGGTGTTGACGGCGACTACCTCGATCGCGAGTTCATCGCCCGTGGCGACGGAAGTCCGGGATGTGCGCTCGACCACGACAGCCTCAAGCCGGAAACTCTCGATGCAGACATCGTCGCCTACTTCGCCGATGTCGACGCTGATCGTGGCGACTCGTTGGTCGCCTGCGGTTGGGCCATGGCCGAGGACCTGGCCAAGAAGGCCAAGCAACCCGGCTGAGTCCCGCCGGGCTGAATCCGCCGGCTGAGTCCGCCGGGCTGAATCCGCCGGGCTGAGTCCTACCGGGTTGAGTCCGCCGGGCTGAGTCCGCCGGGCTGAGTCCGCCGGGCTGAGTCCGCCGGCTGAGTCCGCCGGGCGAAGTGGAACTGACCGATGGGAACCGGGCGATTGGAAGTGGATTGGAACTGACCGAGGCGCTCGATCGTCGCCGCATGGTTCGGGCGTTTCGGGCGGTTTCGATCGAGCCGGACGTTCTCGATCGAGTGCTGCACGCGCTGTTCCGAGGGCCATCCGCGGGATTCACCCAGGGCCTCGAGGCGCTCGTGCTCGACACGCCGGTGCAGCTGGAACGGTTCTGGTCGGTCACCTTTCCCGACTCGGAGCGACGCTCGTCGTTTCGTTGGCAGGGGCTGTTCATTGCACCAGCGGTGGTGATCCCGATCGTGTCGCCCGCATCCTATGCCAGTCGCTACGCCGAGCCCGACAAGGCGGTGAGCGGACTCGACCAGGAGGCGGCCTGGCCGGTTCCGTACTGGTGGGTCGACGGAGGCATGGGGGTGATGGCGGGGCTCCTGAGCGCCGTGGACGAGGACCTGGGTGCGCTGTTCTTCGGGCTCTTCGAACAGGAGGCCGCCGTGCTGTCGGCCTTCGGTGTTCCCGTCGGCCATCGAGCCCTCGGCGCACTCGCGCTCGGCTATCCCGCTCCCGACGAGCCCGGCCGGTCAGCCTCCTCCCGTCCCCGCCGCTCCCACGACGAGGTCATCCACCGGAATGGGTGGTAGCCCATCCCGGGGAGGGGTGGCAGGCGACCACCGCAGGGAGGTTCACGTGAACCGCATGCTGCGGACGTGAGAGGGCCGCTGCCCCGACGAGCAGCCGGCTCGTGGGGCGGTGCGGGGGCGCCGGGTCAAATCGGGCGATCAGCTGAACCGTTGTTGAGCTGAGCGTCCCCCGGACCGGGCTCGTCGTCCGGAAGCACGCGGGCGCGTCAGGTCGGGCGCTCAGCTGAACCGTTGTTGTTCCCACCCGCCGGGCTCATGGTCTCCGGCGCGCTCGTCCGTTCGGTCCGGACCCTTCGGGGGGATCAACGTCCGTTTGCCGTCGGCGTCCCGTGGCCCGTCACGCCAGCCCTTGTGGGTCTTGAGGTGGTGGTGCCAACGACATTTCGGCCCCAGGTGCTCGAAGTCGCTCAGTCCGCTCTCGGCGTAGGGAACGATGTGGTCGATCTCGAGGTTGCGGGTGACGTGACAGCCTCGGATCTCACATTCCCAGTTCACCAGCAGCGCTGCCTTCTGACGACGGTTGGCGGTTCGCCCCGCGTGGGCAACCGTGCGCACGTCCACCCCGTCGGTGACGATGATGTCGACGATGGCGTCACCGAAGAGCTGTTTGGCCGATGCGACGTCGATCGGACCCACACCGGCGACCTCGCAGATCTCACCGGGATCGGTGTGGCCACGATGGAACGCCGCTGCATCGATGACCAACAGCGCATGGGCCGTCACGCCCGCCCCTGGGTTCCCACTCGCCTGGGTGTCCCCACCACCCTCGCCGCTTGCGCCCCGATCGCCCTGACGCGTTCACCACCGTCCTGACCGTCACCACCGTCCTGCGTGGTCACCACCGCCCTGCGCGTCACCACCGTCCCGTGCGTCACCACCGTCCCGTGCGTCACCGTCCATCGCCCTGACCGCCTCCGGCCGGTGTCCCGCCGGTGATGCGTGCAGCCCTTGCCATCTCGATCAGCGCATCGGCGGCACAGGCCTCGTGTGAGTCCCGCAGTCCCCTGCGGCGGGCATCGTTGAGCACCCGATTGGTGAAGCGGTCCCAGATGGGCTCGAAGCTCGCCGCCTGTCGGGGTGTCAAGGAGATGCCATAACAGCGCATGCCCTCGGCATCGGTCCAACGACGTGCCCGACGCAACGAGTGTTGGCGTTGTGAACGCTGGCGGTCGTCGTCTGCTGCTGCCTTCTCCTGTCGGGCACGCCTGCGAAGCTCCTCGAGCGAGCCCTTCCTCGAGAGCGCAAGGAGACTCTCCTCGGCATCGGGCACCTGAGCGGCCGCATCGGCAATGGCGCTTGCCTGTGGACCCGAGAGCTCCCCGTTGCGCAGGGCCTCCTCGGTTGCGCCGAGAGCCTCGAGGTTGCGAGCGGTGTTGGTCTCACGAACGGCATCGCCCAGCGAGGTGCCGGTTCGTCCCGCCAACCAATCGGCGCTGGAACGTGCAGCGCTGTCGCCGTGTGCCCAGGCACGGGTGCGATCCACCTGGCCCAGCGCCAGGGTCTTTCCCGCACCTGCAAGGCGTTCGAGACGGGCGAAGGCCTCCACGTACTGCTTGGCAAGCTCGCCGTCACAGCATTGCGCGTCGAAGGCGCCCACGAGCGCATGCAACTGCTCGCCCAGCTCCCGCACCGCCGTGATTCCCATGCCCCCATCCTCCCAGGTCGGTGTGACAACGAGATGACACGAGGGGGACGGGCAGGGATGGGGATGGACCCTGGGTGTGACTGAACGAGATGACACGAGGGGGACGGGCAGGGTCGGCGATGGGCAGGGCTCCCTCTGGGGTGCGCGGCGCACGGAGCGGTGCGACCCACTGGAACGAGAGCCCATCGGTCACGAACAGGTGGTAGCGGCTGTTGTTCGGGCCCCATGAAAGCCGCGGCTCTGGTACGGACGCCTACCGCCTCAGTTGGGCGATCAGCTCGTCGGGGCCGGCGGCAGGTTGTTTGCAGGTGAAGCCCTCGCAGACGTAGGCGAGGTTGGGTTGTCGACCCTCCCACAGCGGGGATGTGCCGGTTTCGCCCCAGGCCAGGACGGTGTTGGGGAGGTAGCGCTCCTGGACGACGGCGACGAGGTCGGGGCGATCACCGACGATGACGACCTCGGTCGATGGACCCAGGAGGAACGAGACGGCGCCGAGCAGGTGGGTGAACGCGGTGGGATGTTGGCTCACCGGGCCGGCGAGCAGGGTGATGATGGACTCGGCGGCGTCGGTGTAGCGGTGCTCACCGGTGAGCGCTCCCAGCCGAGCGAGGGCCACCGCCGCATTGCTGTTTGCACTGGGCGATGCGTTGTCGAAGAGGTCCTTCTGGCGGGCCACGAGGGCCGGGGCGTCGTGGCCACTGGTGAACACGCCGCCATGTGCTCCATCCCAGAACAGCTCGAGCAGTCCGTCGGCAACGCCGGCGGCCTCGGCGAGCCATACGGCCTGGCCGGTGCACTCACCCAGGCGGGTGAAGCCGTCGATGAGCGCTGCATAGTCCTGCGCGTAGGCAAGAAGGCGAGCGCCGCCATCCGCCTGCCAGGAGCGCATCCATCGGCCACTCGCGCCCCGGACCTGTGTCAGGAGAAACCCACCGAGACGAAGCGCGGCGTCCCGCCAGGCGAGGTCGCCGGTCGCTGCCGCAGCCTCGGCAAGGGTTGCCAGGAACAGGCCGTTCCACTCGGTGAGCACCTTGTCGTCGAGGCCGGGCCGCACCCGCCTCAGGCGGGCTTCGAAGAGCAACGCGCGCGCCCGTTCGACCGCCTCGGGACGCACCAGGTCGCCACGCACGGGCCGGTGCAGGATGTTGGACCCCTCGAAGTTGCCCGACGCCGACACGCCGTACCAGGCGACAGCGGCCTCGGCGGCCTCGGTATCGTCGCCGCAGGCCGTTCGGATCTCCTCGGGACGCCAGACGTAGAAGCGGCCCTCCTCGCCCTCGGAATCGGCATCCTCCGCCGAGAACAGGCCACCTGAAGGGTGTGCCAGATCGCGCAGGACGTAGTTGATGGTCTCGTCCAGGACCTGGCGATAGTGGGCACTGCCCGTGACCTGCCAGGCGTGCAGGTAGGCGCGCGCCAACAGCGCCTGATCGTAGAGCATCTTCTCGAAGTGCGGAACCATCCAGAAGGCGTCGACGGAGTACCGCGAGAAGCCGCCGCCGAGGTGGTCGTACATGCCGCCGGAGGCCATGGCGTCGAGTGAGTTGGTGATCATGGCCAACACCTCGGGATCGGCGGTATGACCGGTGGCGTAGAGGTTGAGCGCAAGCTCGTGGCTCATGGCCTGGGGGAACTTCGGCGCCTTGCCGTAGCCACCCCACTCGGGGTCGTACTGCGCCTGGAGCGAGCGCAGGGCATCGGTGAGCACCTCGGGTTCGGGCATCTCCCCACCACCCTCGATGAGGGCGGTTCGGCTCAGGCTTGCGGTGAGGTCGTCGGCCTGGCCGAGCAGATCGTCGCGTCGCTCGTTCCAGGTCTCGTGAACGGCCCGGCAGAGGTCCACGAAGGCGGGAAGCCCTCCGCGGGCCTGAGGAGGAAAGTAGGTCCCACCGAAGAAGGGGCGGCCGTCAGGAGCGAGAAAGACCGTCATCGGCCAGCCGCCGTGACCGGTCATCGCCTGGACCGCCTCCATGTAGACCGCGTCGATGTCGGGGCGCTCCTCGCGGTCGACCTTGACGTTGACGAAGAGGTCGTTGAGCACCGCAGCGACAGCCGGATCCTCGAACGACTCGTGAGCCATCACATGGCACCAGTGGCAAGCCGAGTAGCCGACCGACAGGAGAATCGGCTTGTCCTCGGCCTCGGCTCGCTCGAAGGCCTCGTCGCCCCACGGATACCAGTCGACCGGATTGTCCCGGTGTTGGCGCAGGTACGGACTGGTCTCGTCGGCCAAACGGTTCATGATCGTCGAGGTTATGCCAACAGGTCAGGAAGTACGATGCGGACCTGGAGGAGGTGCCTCCACCACACGGTTGCGGGAGCGGTGATGGCAGAGGCCAAAGAGCAGTTGTCGGTGTTGGGTCGTGAGGCTCGGGGTCCCCTCGATCACCTCGAGTGCTTTCCCACGCCGCCGCACTGCAATCGGGTGCGCTTTCTCACGGACGAGTTGACGTCGCTGTGTCCGGTGACCGGCCAGCCCGACATCTCGTCATTGGAGATCGACTACCACCCGGCGGGACACTGCATCGAGTCCAAGTCGCTCAAGCTCTACCTGTGGTCGTTTCGTGATCGGGCTGCCTTTGCCGAGGCCATCGCCGGCGAGATTGCCGCCGAGGTCATGCGCGCGGCGAGTCCCCGTTCGGTCCGGGTGGTGCTCACGCAGCACGTTCGCGGCGGCATCGTCACCGAGGCGACTGCCGAGTTGGGCAGCTGAGTGGCCACCGGCGCCGGCTGTGGGTCCGGATCCACGGTCGCCGTGGTCTCCGGTGGACTCGACAGCATCGTCATGGCGCACCTTCTGGCGAGTCGGGGGACGGCGATGACGGTGATCTCGTTCGACTACGGCCAACGACACGACCGGGAGCTCGCCTTTGCCGTGCACGCCGCCCATCACCTCGACGCTCGTCACCACCTCGTCGACCTGAGTGCCCTCGCGTCGGTGCTCACCGGCTCGGCGTTGACCGACAGGACCATCGATGTTCCCGACGGGCACTACCGCGACGAGTCGATGCGTGTGACGGTGGTGCCGAATCGGAATGCCATCTTCCTGTCGGTGGCCACCGGGCTGGCGGTGGCGATCGGCGCCGACACCGTGGCGATCGCCGTGCACGCCGGCGATCATCCCATCTACCCGGACTGCCGGCCCGCGTTCATCACCGCGTTCGAGCAGCAGGCCCGTTTGGCGAACGAGGGGTTTGCACATCCGGATCTGCGGATCGAGGCTCCATTCCTGGCATCGACCAAGGCGGACATCGTCCGCCTTGGGGCCGAGCTCGGCGTCGACCTTGCGGCAACATGGTCCTGCTACCGCGGCGGTGACCGACACTGCGGGACCTGCGGCACCTGCGTGGAGCGGCGTGAGGCGTTTCGTGATGCCGGCGTCATCGATCCCACCGCGTACGCAAGGGCCGCTCAAGAAAATCGGGGCTGAGATGTTCTCCATCACGAAGCGGTTCTCGTTCTCGGCCTCCCACATCCTGGAGGGGCTTGCCGAGGGCCACCCGTGTGCCCGACTGCACGGACACAACTACGAGGTGGAAGTCGTTGCCGAGTCGATGGAGCTCGACGGGTTCGGCTTCGTCGTGGACTACCGCAGTTTCGACGGACTCAGGAACCACATTGACGACGAGCTCGACCATCGCCATCTCAACGACGTCCTGACCGGTCCGCCGTCCGCCGAGGCCCTCGCCCGTGAGCTGCACCGCTGGTGTGTGTCGAGTCTGCCGGAATCCGTTGCATCGAAGGTGGTCGCCGTGCGCGTCAGCGAGACCCCTCGAACCTGGGCCGAGTACCGACCTTGACCGAGTACCGACCTTGACCGAGCTCGATCCCTCGGATTCCGACCCATTCGATCCCTCGGCTTCCGATCCATTGGATTCCGGACGCCTCACCGGCGACGAGCTGGTTGTGGCCGAGATCTTCGGACCGACCTTTCAGGGGGAGGGGCCGTCGATCGGTGAGCGGGCTGGATTCGTCCGCCTCGGTCGCTGCAACCTCACCTGCGCATGGTGCGATACCCCCTACACCTGGGACTGGGACCGCTTCGACCCGGTGGTCGAACTGCGCAGCGTGCCTGTCCCTGCGATCCTGGAACAGGTCGAGGCGATGAAGGTGGGGCGGCTGGTGGTCACGGGGGGCGAGCCGTTGCTGCAGCAGCGACGTCTGGCCGGTCTATTGAGCGAGTGCCGGAGGCGAGGCCTGGTGGTGGAGATCGAGACCAACGGCACCGTCACGCCGACGTCGGAGCTCCTCAAATCGGTCGACCGGCTCAACGTGTCGCCGAAGTTGGCGAACAGCGGCGTGCCCATCGATCGTCGCATCGCCCCCGAAGCCTTGGCCGCCCTGCGGGCATGCGGGAAGGCCATCTTCAAGTTCGTGGTCGAGCGGCCGGGCGACCTCGACGAGGTGCAGGCCCTTGTCGACCGATTCGACCTCGCTCCGGTCTGGATCATGCCCGAGGCCACGACCGCCGCCACGCTGGCCCGCGGACTGCGTGACCTGGCGGGTCCGGTTCTGGAGCGTGGGTGGAATCTCACCGGCCGTCTGCACGTCGAGGTCTGGGATGGCGACCGCGGACGATGAGAGCGGCGCGCGATACTTGATCCACCAACCCGACTGCCGATTGGACCTGGGACCTATCGAGATGACAACAGGGGCGGGCGTGGGGACACGACGACAGAGGCAGTGGCGGGAGCCGACGCGGCGACGGGACATGGGGCAGCGGTTGTGGGCGCGAGCCGTCCTGGCGACCCTACCGGCGCTCCTGTTGCTGCAGGTCTTCCCGGGCGCGCCGTCGGCGGATGCGTCGGGTCGGATCTGGACGACCGATTTTCCCGATCCGACCATCGTCCGAGATGGCGACACCTACTACGCCTACGGGACGATCACGGGGGCGCCCGGCATCCCCGTTCAGAAGATTCCGGTTCTCACCTCCACCGACCTGCGCACCTGGACCCATGCCGGTGACGCGCTGGGCAATGTGGCGTCGTGGTCGACGGTACGCGATCTCTGGGCACCCGGGGTTGTGAAGCTGTCGAGTGGCTGGAGGCTGTACTACACCGCCCCACATGTCGCGTCGGGCAAGCAGTGCATCTCGGTCGCGACCGCATCGGGGCCCGTCGGGCCGTTCCAGGACTCCACACCGGTGCCGCTGGTCTGTCAGATCGAGCTCAACGGGTCCATCGATCCGAGCCCGTTCATCGACACCGACGGCACCGCCTGGCTGACCTGGAAGAGCGAAGGTGACCCCAATGGCGAGGAGACCCGAATCTGGGTGCAACGTCTCACCGCCGATGGCCTGTCGCTCACGGGTCCTCGCAGTCAGCTCATCCAACGTGATCAGTCCTGGGAGCGCCCGCTGGTCGAGAATCCGGCGATGATCCTGCACCAGGGCCGGTACCTGTTGTTCTATTCCGCGTCCGACTGGAACACGAGCAGGTACGGCATCGGTTACGCCGTGTGCGAGTCGGTGATGGGGCCCTGCACCAAGCCCCGCACCTCGGCCCTGCTGGCGTCATCGGGAGACGCAGCAGGCCCGGGCGGAGCAGCGCCGTTCCTCGACGTGAAGGGCAACCTGCAGCTCGGCTTCCATGCCTGGACGTCACCCAGGATCGGCTACGAGAACGGTGGGGCCCGCACCTTGCGGATCAAGCCCGTCCTCGGGTCGGGGAGCGATCTGAGCATGCCCGATGGCTCGCCGTTCGGTGCGGTTGATGAGATTCAGGACGTCGTGGGCGGGCTGCGAGTGAGGGGCTGGTCGCTCGACCCCGACACCACGGAGCCCCTGACCGTTCATGCCTACGTCGACGACGTGCTCGTGGCATCCTCGGTCAGCGGCATCGAGCGCGCCGACGTCGGGAGTGCCTTCGGGACGACGTCGAGCCGCGGCTTCGAGGTGGTGGCCCCGGCGCAGGGCGGCTGGCACAACGTGTGCCTCTATGCGATCAACAAGGCCTTCGGGGGGAACAGCTTCCTCGGCTGTCGGGTGGGGCTGGTTGCCTGGAACCCCTACGGCTCGGTCGACGCGGCCACGAGCGCACCGGGGGGGTTCCGGCTCGCGGGGTGGTCAATCGACCCGGAGACGACGGAGCCCATCGGCGTTCATGTCTATCTCGACGGACGGTTGGTGGCGGCGACGAACGCCGGCGTGGAGCGGCTGGACGTTGCAGCGGCCAAGGCCAATGCCGGGCCGGCTCACGGCTTCGACACCGCGGTACCCGCGGGTCCGGGGTTTCACACGGTCTGCGCCTACGCCATCAACGTGAGCAAGGGGGAGAACGGCATGATCGGGTGCCGGTGGGTCGTCGTCAGCAATGACCCGATGGGCAGTCTCGATTCAGCCGTCGCGACCCCTGACGGGGTGCGAGTGAGCGGCTGGGCGATCGATCCCGATGTGGGCCCACCGATCGACGTCCACTTCTACCTCGATGGGCAGGGCGTGGGCATCACGACCGCGGCGGCGCCAAGAGCTGACCTGGCAGGGGCGTTCCCCGCGTTCGGGCCCAATCACGGCTTCGACGCCCTCGTTCCGGGGTCACCGGGTCAGACGCTCTGTGCCTACGGCATCAACGCCGCGGCGGGTGAAAGCTCGCTTGTCGGTTGCCGCCGCATCGCCGCCGACTGAAGAGGTTCTGTCCCCTCCGTTGCGGCCGAACAGGCCTGGCGAAACACCTTACGGATTGATGGGGGCGGGTAGATCGGTGTGGCCCATGAGGTGATGGTCGACGGCGGCGGCGGCGGCTCGCCCCTCGGCGATCGCCCACACGATCAGGCTCTGGCCCCGGCCTGCGTCACCGCAGACGAAGACGTTCTCGACGTTGGTGGCCCACCGCTGGTCACGAGTCACGTTGCCACGAGCGTTGAGTTCGACGCCGAGACGGTCGAGGAGGCCATCGGTCTGTGGGCCGGTGAAGCCCATGGCGAGCAACACCAGGTCACAGGGCAGGTCGAAGTCGCTGCCGTCCACCTTCGCAAAGGTCGGCCGGCCGTCCACGGTCTCCTGGCGCACCTCATGGGCACGAAGAGCCGTCACGTTGCCCTGATCGTCACCGAGGAAGCACTCCGTGTTGACGGCGAACACGCGGACGCCTCCCTCCTCATGCGCCGAGGACGTGCGGAACATCAAGGGCCACAGTGGCCACGGCGTGGCCTCGGCACGCTGATCGGGGGGCCGGGGCATGATCTCGAATTGGTGGACCTCGGTGGCGCCCTGGCGCAGTGCCGTTCCGAGGCAGTCGGCCCCGGTGTCTCCACCACCGATGATCACGACGTGCTTTCCCGCTGCGCTGATCCCTGGCTCGGCGAGGTCACCCTCCTGCACGTGGTTGGACATCGGCAGATACGTCATCGCCTGTTCGATGCCCCTGAGCTCGCGACCTGGGATCGGAAGGTCTCGGGCGATCGTGGAGCCGATGCACAGGACGATTGCGTCGAAGCGGCTCCGCAACTCGTCGACGGTGAGGTCGACGCCCACATCGACGCCGGCCTGAAACTCGGTTCCCTCGGCGCGCATCTGGTCGAGTCGCCGGTCGAGGACACGCTTCTCCATCTTGAACTCGGGGATGCCATAGCGCAGGAGACCACCGATGCGGTCGGCTCGTTCGAAGACCACGACCGTGTGACCGGCGCGGGTGAGCTGTTGGGCGGCGGCGAGTCCGGCAGGGCCTGAGCCCACGACGGCGACGTGCTTGCCCGTGGAGCGACTGGGAGGGACGGGGACGACCCATCCCTCCTCGAACGCCCGGTCGATGATGGAGACCTCGACCTGTTTGATGGTGACCGGGTCCTCATTGATGCCGAGCACGCATGCCGCCTCACAGGGCGCCGGGCACAGGCGCCCGGTGAACTCGGGGAAGTTGTTGGTCGCATGCAGGCGCTCGATGGCGGCATGCCACTCGTCCCTGTAGGTGAGGTCGTTCCACTCGGGGATGAGGTTGCCCAGGGGGCAGCCGTTGTGGCAGAACGGAATGCCGCAGTCCATGCACCGACTGGCCTGGGCCTCGAGCCGATCGCGATCGAAGGGCTCGTAGACCTCCTTCCAGTCGCGCAGACGTACCGCAACGCTCCGCCGA
The DNA here is from genome assembly GCA_963743945.1 of uncultured Actinomycetes bacterium. Lineage (GTDB taxonomy): Bacteria > Actinomycetota > Acidimicrobiia > Acidimicrobiales > CADCSY01 > JACOTK01. The sequence continues at coordinate 312,774 of CAVURO010000001.1, read as the reverse complement.
TGTGGCGTCTCCCGTCCGTGCTTGAGGAAACCCGACGCGTCACCCACGAGATGCCGCCATGATCGCTTCTTCCACCGGCACGCCCTGCTCCTCGGCCTCTGCTGCTGCTGCCAACACCCTCTTGTAGTCCCTGGGCATGACCTTGACGAAATGCTCGATCGACTCGATCCAGGCGTCGAGCAGGCGCTCGGCCACGGCCGAGCCCGTCTCGGCGCCATGCCGCTCGATGATCGCCTTCAGCCAGGAGCAGTCATCGGCATCGAGGTCATCGAGATCGACCATCTCCGTGTTGACCCGCTCGGCGAAGGTTCCCGTCGGGTCGTGGACGAACGCGACGCCACCTGACATGCCTGCGCCGAAGTTCCGTCCCGTCGGTCCCAGCACGACGACTCGTCCGCCGGTCATGTACTCACAGGCGTGATCACCCACGCCCTCCACGACCGCGGTCGCCCCGGAGTTGCGCACGCCGAAGCGTTCGCCCACCATGCCGCGGAGGAAGACCTCGCCGCCGGTCGCGCCGTAGAGGATGACGTTGCCGGCGATGATGTTGTCCTCGGCGATCAGGGGTGATGTCGGGTGGGGCGCCACGATCAGACGTCCACCGGACAAACCCTTGCCCAGGTAGTCGTTCGCGTCACCGGCGAGTCGCAGGGTGATGCCCCGCGGGAGGAAGGCACCGAAGCTCTGTCCGGCCGAGCCGGTGAAGTCGATCGCGATGGTGTCGTCGGCAAGGCCGTCACGGCCGTGTCGGCGGGTGAGCTCCGAGCCGAGCATCGTTCCGACCGTTCGATTCACATTCCGTACCGTGGTGGCGAACGAGACGCCCTCGCCGCGTTCCAGTGCCGGCATGCATCGTTCGATCAACTCGTTGTCAAGCGCTCTGTCCAGGCCGTGGTCCTGCGTGGCGGTGCAGTGCAGCGATGCACCCTCGGCCAACGCAGGCTGATGGAGGATGGGGGAGAGGTCGAGCCCCTTCGCCTTCCAGTGCTCGATCGCCTCGATCGTGTCGATCATCTCGACATGACCGATCGCCTCCTCGATCGAGCGAAAGCCGAGGGCCGCAAGGAGCTCACGGACCTCCTCGGCGATGTACTCGAAGAAGGTCACGACGAACTCGGGCTTGCCGCTGAACTTCTTGCGCAACTCCGGGTTCTGGGTCGCGACACCGACCGGGCAGGTGTCGAGATGACACACGCGCATCATGATGCACCCCGACACCACGAGCGGAGCGGTGGCGAAGCCGAACTCCTCGGCGCCGAGCAGGGTGGCGATGACGACGTCACGGCCGGTCTTCAGCTGGCCGTCCACCTGGACGACGATGCGGTCGCGAAGGCCGTTGAGCAACAGGGTCTGTTGGGTTTCGGCGAGTCCGAGCTCCCAGGGGGCTCCGGCGTGCTTGAGCGAGGTGAGAGGTGACGCCCCGGTGCCCCCGTCGTGACCGGAGATCAATACCACGTCGGCATGGGCCTTCGAAACGCCCGCTGCCACGGTGCCGACACCGACCTCGGCGACGAGCTTGACGTGCACGCGAGCCTTCGAGTTGGCGTTCTTGAGATCGTGGATCAGCTGGGCGAGGTCCTCGATGGAGTAGATGTCGTGGTGCGGGGGAGGGGAGATGAGCCCCACGCCGGTGGTCGAGTGACGAGTTCGGGCGATCCACGGATAGACCTTGTGGCCGGGAAGCTGGCCTCCCTCGCCGGGCTTTGCGCCTTGGGCCATCTTGATCTGGAGGTCATCGGCATTGACGAGGTACTCGCTCGTCACACCGAAACGGCCGGAGGCAACCTGTTTGATGGCGCTGCGACGCGAGTCCCCATTGGCGTCGGGGGTGAAGCGGTCGGCGTCCTCACCGCCCTCGCCGGTGTTGGACTTGGCACCCAGGCGGTTCATCGCGATCGCGAGGTTCTCGTGCGCCTCGGCCGAGATCGACCCGTACGACATGGCGCCTGTCGAAAAGCGCTTCACGATGGCCGAGACGGGCTCGACCTCATCGATCGCCACCGGCGGTCGCTCCCCCTCCTTGAGGCGGAACATGCCGCGGAGCGTCGCGAGGTTGGCTGATTGATCATCGACCAGAGCGGTGTATTCCTTGAAGATGTCGTAGCGCCTGGTTCGGGTGGAGTGCTGCAGGCGAAAGACCGTCTCGGGGTTGAACAGGTGGTATTCGCCTTCACGGCGCCATTGGTACTCGCCGCCGACCTGAAGGTCGCGGTGCGCCAGCTCGCTGGGTCGGTCGGGCCACGCCATGGCGTGACGCGTGGCGACCTCCGCAGCGAGGACCTCCAGGCCGACACCACCGAGACGACTGACCGTGCCGGTGAAGTACTCGTCGATGACCTCGTTCGCCAGACCGACCGCCTCGAACACCTGCGCGCCGGTGTAGGAGGGGATGGTCGAGATGCCCATCTTGGACATCACCTTCAACACACCCTTGCCGCATGCCTTGATGTAGTTCCGGCGTGCCTTGCGATGGGTGACGCCATCGATGACGCCCTCGGTGATGAGGTCGTCGATGGTCTCGAAGGCGAGGTAGGGGTTGACGGCCGCTGCGCCGTAGCCGATGAGCAACGCCATGTGGTGCACCTCGCGTGCGTCACCGGCCTCGACCACGAGACCGACCTTGGTCCGGGTCTTCTCTCGGATCAGATGATGATGGACGGCCGAGGTGAGGAGCAGCGACGGGATCGGCGCCAGATCGGTGTTCGCATAGCGGTCCGACAACACGATGAGTGAGGCGCCGTCGGCGATGGCCTGACTGACCTTCGAACGGATGTCCTCGATGGCGGAGCGCATGGCCTCGCCGCCTCCCGCCACGGGGTAGAGACCGTCGATGGCAAAGGTGCGAAAGTCCTCGAGCCCACCTTCCTCGTTGATGTAGATGAGCTTGGCAAGGTCGTCGTTGTCGATGATGGGGAACGACAGCGCTACCTGGCGACACGACGATGCCCCGGAGTCGAGGAGGTTTCCCTCGGGCCCGAGATGGGCGCCCAGCGAGGTGACGAGCTCTTCGCGAATGGCATCGAGCGGTGGATTCGTGACCTGCGCAAAGAGCTGATTGAAGTAGTCGAACAGCATGCGGGGACGAGCGGAGAGCACCGCGATGGGCGTGTCGGTTCCCATCGAGCCCAACGCCTCGCCGCCGGTGGTGGCCATCGGGGCCAGCAGGATGCGCAGCTCCTCGGACGTGTAGCCGAAGAGACGCTGGTGGGTCACCACGGATGCGTGCTGTGGCGTGAGCATGTGACGTGCGGGAAGGTCGTCCAGACGCACCACCCCCGCATCGAGCCACTCCTGGTAAGGATGCTCGTCGGCGAGCGCTGTCTTGATCTCGTCATCGTCGATGATGCGGCCCTGGGAGGTGTCGACCAGGAACATGCGACCGGGCTGGAGACGTCCCTTGCGCACCACGTGGGCCGGGTCGATGTCGAGCACGCCCACCTCGGAGGCCATGACGACGAGATCGTCGTCGGTCACCCAGAAGCGGGAGGGCCGAAGTCCGTTCCGGTCCAGAACGGCGCCGATGACCGTTCCGTCGGTGAACGCCACCGACGCGGGGCCATCCCATGGCTCGATGAGGGAGGCGTGGAACCGGTAGAACGCTCGGCGCTCGGGGCTCATGGCGTCATGGTTCTCCCAGGCCTCGGGAATCATCATGAGCACGGCGTGGGGAAGGGAACGGCCCGCGAGATGGATCAGCTCGAGCACCTCGTCGAAACTCGCCGAGTCGCTTGCGCCGGGGGTGCAGATGGGAAAGATCCGCTCGAGGTCACCGGGCAACAGGTCACTGGCGGCCAGTGCCTCGCGCGCGCGCATCCAGTTGCGGTTTCCCTGCACGGTGTTGATCTCACCGTTGTGGGCGATGTAGCGGTAGGGGTGAGCGAGCGGCCACGAGGGAAAGGTGTTCGTCGAGAAGCGGGAGTGCACCAGGGCCAGGGCGCTGTCCATGCGCTCGTCGAGCAGATCGGGAAAGAAGTCGCTGAGCTGCGGCACGGTGAGCATCCCCTTGTACACCAGGGTGCGGCTGGAGAGGCTGGGAAAGTAGACACCCTCAACCTCGTGCTCGATCCGCTTGCGCGCGATGAAGGCCCGTCGCTCGAGCGCAAGCCCCGAAAGTGTCTCGCCGGCATCCCTGGTCGTGTCGCCGGCGACGAAGATCTGTCGAAAGCCGGGCATGACCGACAGGGCGGTGACCCCGATCATGCTTGGGTCGGTCGGAACGTCGCGCCAACCCAGCACCGCAAGGCCTTCGCTTCTGACGATCTTGTCGATGGCGGACTCGATACGGGCGGAGCCTGGTCCCTCGGGGAGGAAGGCGATGCCGGTCGCGTAGGAACCTTCGACGGGCAGGTCGAATTCCACCACGGCGCGCAGGAAGGTGTCGGGCACCTGGATCAGGATGCCGGCGCCGTCACCGGTGTTGAGCTCCGAACCGGACGCACCACGGTGCTCGAGGTTGCAGAGGGCCTGAATGCCTCGAGCAACCATGGCATGGCTGCGACGGCCCTTCATGTCGACGACGAAGGCGACACCACAGGCGTCGTGTTCGAAGTTGGGATCGTAGAGACCCTGGGCGGCAGGGAAGTGTTGCATCACGTCATCCTTGGGGCTTGGGTTCGTTTGGCGCCGGAGCGGGTGGCGTTTTGCCTCCGCGCATTGGCTGTTGTGCCGAATGGCTGCCTGCCCGGGACGACGTTGGCCCTGCGAGGCGATCAGGTCGATGCTACAAGAGCAGCCGGGTCAACTCACAACTGCCGGCGCTCGGGATCGTCGATGCAGCAGAATGCCTGTGACGTTGACGAGCCCCGTCCAAGGTCATGCTTCCCCAGTCATGCAGCCCCCGAGTCAGGCTGCTGCCCCAAAATGGTCAAGGACCCCGTCTCAAGTGCCGAGGCGGGGTCCTTGAACGATCAGGGTGAGCGGGGTCAGGACGGTCAGGCGTCTCACTTGGGTGGGCCGAAAGCTCCGCACGGAAGCGGGCAGATGTGGCGGCACCAGGAGGACGAGAGGCTGTCCTGTACAACCGGCCGTCTGCCGGTTACCCCGCTCCCAACTTGTCGGGTGGCGTTTCCTCCAAGGATAGGTTCGTGGCTGTCAACCAATACCTCCCTTTGTCGAATGAGGGTGACCTCGTTGCTTGGGTTCATCCTGACGAAAACGTCCCCGGGAGTCAATGGCCCGAGGGGACTAGTTCACCACCGCAGGAAGGAAGTAGGTGGTGAGGTATCGCCGAAGCGTCGATTCGTCACGCTCGACGGGTCCCTGCACCATCAGGAACGAGAGAACGGTGCGCAGCATCCATTCACTCGCCTCGTCGACCTCGAGCCCAGGTCGTAGTTGGCCACTCGCAGCCGCAGCCTCGATGAACGGTCGCATGAACTCGGTCGTGAGTGCGAAGATCGCCTCCGAGGCTCCTGCGACGCTGCCGGTCGTGCCGGCAGCGTCCGAGGTGAACAACAGGGCCAGCTTGTCGTCATCTCGAATGCCGGCGATGGTGAAGAGGATGCCCTCGGTGAGCGCGATGCCGAAGTCCGCCTCGCTCGCGAGAATGGTGGCCAGGCGATCGAGGAATCGGCGCCCTTCGCGCATGAGCACGCCGAGGAGCAATTCGTCGCGGCCCTCGAAGTAGCGGTAGACGGTTGCTCTCGATACCCGGGCTTCACCGGCAACGTCCTCGACGGTGGTCTTCATGACGCCGTAGCGCTCGAAGCACGCCTCGGCCGCATCGATCAGACGCTCCCGGGCCTGATCGCTGTCGGACGGCGCCTCGGCGCCCCATCTCAGTTTTGGCACGGCGGGATCCTACCCTTCTGCCTCGGCCGCCCTTGGGATGAGTGTCTCCCGACGGTAGTTGACCTCATCCCTGCCGGGGGCATACTGTGCAAGCAGGAGATTGCATTTGTTAGCTGATGACTAATCGTGACCCAGGGGCACGAAGATGAAGGCATCGGCACGAAGGGGGTTCACGGTGACAACCGATCAAGTCAGCTTCACCGCCGACGAGTTGCTTGCAAGCCACGACTACGCAGAACCGTTGGTGGTGCAATCTTTGGGCGACACGCTCTTCCATGGTGGCTTCGACGCCTCCGGCGAGTACGTTTCGCCTCGCACCTTGAACCGTTGGCCGGCGATCAACGCCTGGCGGGCGAAGCACGAGGCGGAGTCGGGAATGCCCTTGATTGCGTGTCCCCCGGACTTCTTTGCCGATTTCTATCCGAACGTGAATCAGGCGCAGTACCTGTTGTCCGAGGGGATTCGTGATCCGCTGGTTCAGCTGATCACCCACATCGGCACCATCGAGGGCTTCGGATCGATCATCCGCCACGTGCAGACCGACGACCTGCAGCGTCACTTCGCCGACTCCATCGAGGGCACCGCCACGGCCCATCTCGGACTCGGCCTGTACGAGGCGCATGCCCGCGATGAGGCCGGTTACGAGGTGGAGGGTGGACACCAACAGATGTGGTATGGCGTGCGTGACCTGGCATTCGAGAACCCCGAGGTCGGTGACCCGCTTGCACTCGTGATGAAGGCCTTCGGTTCCGGGAGCGACTCCGCCGGTCAGGCGATGCAGTCCATGGCCAAGTCGATGGGCGGCGCCGATCGGGTTGTTCCGACGATCGACGAGCACATCGAGACCGTGATCCTGCGGATGACCGGTCTCCTGTTGATCGAGCTCCTGGCGGCGAACACGTTCAAATGGGCCGAGGCAGTGGTGAGCGACGAGCGCTACTGCGCCAACTCCGCCGAGGCGGCCCGCCTGGTCGACTACATTCGTCGTGACGAGGCGCCGCACGTGGGCTACCTCGAGGTGACGTTGACCGAGATGCGTGCCCGTACCTTTGTGGGCGAAGGCGGCGTCAGGACACCGGGCACCAAGGTCATCGACGACTGCTGGAACTACTCGTTGCTTCAGATGTTCGGCATGGGAGGAAAGCGCAGCGCCAATCGCGACATGTTCGTCGGGCGGGTTGAAGAGCTGCTGGAGGGCCACGCGAGGCGGGTCGACATCCTTGCCAACTTCCACGACCTTGCGACGCCGGACCCCGTCATCGAAGAGGCTGCGCCATCCCGAATGGCTGCTGCAGCGCCCTCGTACTGAGCAGCGCCCTCGTACCGACCAGCGCCCTCGTACCGATGCAAATCGGACCGCACCGGACGAATCATCGGTCGCGGTGAAGGCTCCGGATCGGTGGATTCGCCCGGTGTCGAGGCAGGGGGACGGATCGGGTCAAGCCCTCAGTGATCGGACGGCTTGACCGCTGTCACCAAGCCGTAGAACCAGAGCGATCGTCGGAGGCTTCGCCACTGGTCGATCGCTCCGACGACGTTGCCGTGTTGCACCGAACTGCGAAACCGTAGCGCCTTGAGCAATCGGGCGACGGGGTAGAGCACCATGCTCACTCGATACAGGCGGCGCAGCGAGGGTGCGACGCCGTGGGTCAGATCCCTGACCTCGACATCGACGAATCCCGCCGCTTCGAGGGCGGCCACGAGCTCGTCCCGAGTCTCGATGTCGGGGATCGCCCAGCCACTCAGCCAGCGATGAATGAGGCGCTCGTCATTCGGTGGCAGGGGGCGCGAGAACCGGAGATACTCGGCGATCACCAGGCGTCCACCGGGTCGGAGCACTCGGGCGGTCTCCTTGGCGAAGAGCGCCTTGTCGTGGGAGTGGCAGAGGCTCTCCTGAGCCCAGACGACGTCGAAGGATGCGTCATCGAAATCCGTACGGTGGTAGTCGCCCCGGCGGAAGATCGCACGGTCGCCGAGTTGGCGCTCGGCAGCGTACCGGTTGGCACGTTCGACCTGGCCCTGGACGGGCGTGATGCCGACGACTTCGGCGTCCAGGGCTTCGGCGAGCCACATGGACGTGCCACCGACGCCACAACCTGCATCGAGGACGCGGTCCCCGCGACGCACCTCGACCGCATCGGCCATGAGCCGGTTCATGGCAACAAGCGATTCGCCGTGGTTCTCCGCCCCGTCATCCCAGTAGCCGAAGTGGATGGCCCGGTTGTCGGTGTTCAGCCAAAGGGCGCGGTAGTCGAACCAGGTTTCGTCGTAGTAGGCGACGATGTCGCTCATTCCCGGGCGATCGTCGGATGGGCCGGTCACTCCGGCTTCTCGTTGTGGCGGCCATCGGAGTCATCCCGCAGGACGTCGGCGACGTCCAGCACCGTAGCCTCGATGATCCCGGCGGGACGGGGCCGGGGGGTCCGACGGCTGTCGGCTGCCCGAGTCGAACCATCGGCGTCGGTGGGCCGCCGAGTGGCGCCCGGACGCCCCCCGATCGAGCGGGCCCCGGTCGATCGCGTTCCGGTCGATCGCGTTCCGGTCGAGCGCGTTCCGGTTCGAGCCAAATCCGGATCGCCGGCCGACGAGTTCTCGGCCTCGGTGGGGTGCATCACGTGCGATGCCATCTTGCGGACCGCCTGGAGCCGCTCCCTCGTCAGCTCCTCGTCGAGATCGTCCACCGCGAGACATGCCCGAAGTGCCGACTCCTCCGGGTCCAGCGATTCCAGGCGCGCATCTCGCGGAAGTCGGGGCAACGGCAGCGTCACGCGACCCAATCGTGAGCCCGAGGTCTCCATCCCCAGCACATTGATCCGCCTGGGAACCAGGCGCAGGGTGCGATCCTCGATTTGCACATCCATGTCGGCTTCGCTCAGTCGCAAGCCTGCGATGCCGGTGCGGGCGACCACCCGACCGGGACGCAGCCGCAGTCGAACGGGCAACCCGACACGTTTCGACCAGGCATCCAGTGACTTCTGGTCCAGGTGAACGCGGGCCTCCACGTGCGCCACCCGCAGCCGTGGCGGCCAACTCGGGACGATTGCGAGTCCGCTGACACGAACGTCGACCTCCTCGAGGAACAACCCCCCGGCGCGCGCGCCGCGAATGAGGATACGGGCACGTGACAATTTGCCGAGGAGCAGGCGCGGGCTGATGGCAAGCCTGATCTGAACCGGCAGACCGATCAGTCTCGTGGCGAGCCTGTCCAGAATCGAGTACATGTCAGGATTCCCCGGTTGGCGATGGATTGAGTCGAGCGTTCAACTCCGGCAGCTTCTGGAGCAACGGCATCAATGCCATCATCATCGAGATGTCGGGTGACAGCGTCGCAAAGAGATTGCGCAGCATGAAGACATTTCGCACGAACAGCACCTCTTCGAGCGGCGGGCGAATCTTGTGGCGCAACAGGACAGACATGGCCTCACGCAGGCCGCCCACCATGGATTCCTCGCCCCCCATCATCATCGCAGCGGGCTGAAGCGCCTCCGTGGCGGCGAGGTCGGCAACCAATGCGGCGATATCGGTGTCCTCGGGTACCGCTCCGGCGAGACGCATCGACTCCACCTGGTTTGCGAAGTCCCCGGAGAGCACCGAGGTCAGGTAGAGCAGGGCGGCGCGCCGGGTCTGGAGGTCGAAGTGTCCCATGGAACCGCATCCAACGATGCCCAGGTTGCCGTTGTCGAGCACCATCAGGTGCTCGGGAGCCATGTCGATGTGGAACCCACCGCGTTCGAGGCCGGCCTCGATGGTGACGGCGACGAGCGCCGCAACCGTCTTGTCGACGTCGAGCGTGTGAGCGGCCTCGCTGAAGGGCCGACCGTCGAGACGCTCGAACACCGCGGCGCGTCGAGTGGCCAGTCCCGGAATCGGCCTCGCGACCTCGACCCCCGAGAGGCCGAGCTCCTCGATGATCATGCCGAGCTCAGCGGTGTTGAGCGCCTCGTTCCGAAGGTCGGACTCCTCGAGTAGCTGACGCGTCGCCATCTCGACGAAACCGATCGGATGAGGGTCCCGGAGGGCCGGGATGAGCTGTTCGAGCGGGTAGACCATGGTGGCACTTACCCGGGCATCGGCGTGAAGGTCGCGTTCGACTCCAGGACGTCGCACGCGCACCATCACCCGCCGACCGTCGGCGAGCTCGGCGCCGTGCAGCTGGGTGATCGCGGTGTAGGTGAGGGGGAGCGGGTCGACCCGGCCGACCTGGTCTCCGAAGGAGCGCCGGACGATGTCGCGCACCGTCAGGGCAGGCATGGGATCGATCGTGATGGGTCGCCGGCGGATCTCTTCCACGATCACACCCGGTGCCATCCCCTCGCTCTGGGCAATGATCCGAGCAATCTCCACGGCCGATGGCCCAAGCATGGCGAGCTGGTCGCGCATCCATTCCGCTGCGCTGTTCTTCAGCCACTCGCCCGGCTTGTTCCACTTCTGCTCGGAGATGTCGTTCGGCAGTGTGCGCACAGCCCAACGCAGTCGAGCAAGGCTCAGGGCACCGACGTGGCGCGCCGTGCGCAACGGGGGCACGGGCCCGGGACGAGCGAGGCGCAACGCATGGCTGACCAGGCTTGCGCGCTCGACGGCAAGGTCGTGATCGAGCTCGGCGATCGAGGTGTCAAGGCCCGCAAGCGCGGACACCCAGGTCGAACGCCTGGCGCGGTCGGCAAGTGTCGAGGAATCGGCGTCGGTGGTCACGACAAACCTCCGTTCTGGTTGGCCTTGACCCGCGCACGCGATCGTGCGCGGGGAACCGCCCCGGCGGCGTAGGTGACGAACACCATGTCGTCGGACTCCATGCGCCGGAGGTCGTCGTCGCGACGGAGGCTGATGTCGACACTCGGGGGATCCGTCGTGAGAACGAAGTCGACGACCTCATAGCCATTTGCGAGGAAGGTTCGCAGGTCGCGTGAGAGTGGATGATCCCGGGCGACCCCCGGGCTGGCGATCGCCCTGCCGATCGCGCGCAAGGGTCCAAGAGCGCCTTCCGGCGATGGCAGGTGCTCGGCAATCGATTTTCCGCTGAGATTCACGGCTCCCCCTCAGATGATGCGTTCGGCATGGCGCCGGAATCGGCCTCCTCGGGCGCGTGGGCGCCCGCCAGGAGGTACTGCAGGATGCGTCGGTCGCCGAGGATTTGGTAATCGGGTGCCAACTCCTTGCTGTAGCGCTCGAAGTAGAGCAGTTGCTTGACGACCAGCACCATCTCGCGTGGCAGTCGTACGCGATGCCGTGTGGCGACGCGAAGCACCTGACTGAAGACCTCGCCGTAGCTGATCTGTCCGAGCGGTTTGTCGAGCAACGGCTCGACGAGGTCACGAACGTCGTCGGCTGCCGCCGCCAGGTCGACCGGTGTCGTCGTGGCCCCGAGGGAGAACATGGCCTGCACGGCCTGGGTGTAGTCGCGGTGGACAAGCACCGCCGGGAGCGCCGTCAAAAGCGCCTCGCGATGCTGCTCCCCGAGCCGTCCCATGATCCCGAAGTCGAGGTAGACCACTTTGCTGTCGGGGGTGATGAAGAGATTGCCGGCGTGAACGTCGCCATGGAAGAAGCCATGGATGAGTGCCGCCTCCATCCATGAACGGATGCCCAGCTGGAGCAACTCCTCGAGGTTGTGGTCATCGGCGACGAGGCGTTCGGCGTTGTCCACCGAGACGCCCTCGATGAAGCTCATCACCATGACGCGCTTTGCCACCATGCCTTCGACGGGCGCCGGTACCACGATCCGGTCGTTCTCTCCGAAGGAACGCAGATTGGCCTCGAACTCCACGGCGGAGGCCGCCTCGTTGTGGAAGTCCAGTTCGGAACGCAGGGCGACACCGAAGTCCTCGACGATGGCGACGGGATTTGCCAACTCACCGATCGTGCCCGATCGCTCGATGATGCCTGCGAGGTAGCGCATCAGGCGGAGATCGCGCTCGACCCGTCCGGAGAGGTTCGGCCTGCGGATCTTCACCGCCACATGGGAGCCGTCGTGCAGCCATGCCTCGTGTACCTGTGCGATCGAGGCTGCAGCGATGGGCTCGTCGCCGAAGGAGGCGAACAGCTCCTCGACGGGCTTGCCCAGCTCCTTGCGGATGATCGCCTTGACCTTGTGGGTTGGTTCCGGCGGCACGCGGTCGAGGAGCCGCCGGAACTCCTGGGAGAACACGTCCGGAAAGAGGCCGGGGCTCGACGCGATCAGTTGGCCGAGCTTGACGAATGCCGGCCCGAGGTGGGCAAAGCTGTGGCGGAGAGCGACGGCCATCGCCCTGGGAGCTCGATCCCGAGGCTGCATCACGAGATAGGGCCCGCGGCGTGCGACCGTTAACACGCCATGGCGCGCAAGGGTCAGCAGGATCTCGATCAAACGGGTCACATCGCTGGGAGCGATGCGTCTCAGATCGATGGTTGCGCCGGCGACCTGCCTGGTTCGCCGGGTCACGTCCAGCGCCATGCTCATCTCACCGCCGAGCGGGAGCGGTCATCCGAGGTGAACGGATTCACCAGGCTCAGGGACGTTCCGCCCTCGGCGTTCCGTTCCGTGGGCTCGCCCACCGGCGTGAGCGCAGGCACGAGGATCACCGACAAAAAGGCGTCGAGGTCGCCTGGCGGCGGGGCGACGATGAGCGAAACGGCCATGCGGACGAGCCAATTGGCCGTTGTCGCAGGATCATGTTCGGCGAGCATCCCGGCACGCATGGCGGCGGCCAGGAGGGGAGTGGCAATTTCCGTGGCTTCATCGAGGATCCGATTCAGGTCACTGGCCAGAAGGGGGCCAACCACGTCGGGTTCGTCCGAGAGGACCTTTGAGACGACGGGATTTGCTTGGATCTGGGTGATGGTGGAGGCCATGAGCCTGACGAGCGTCTGAGGTCCGTCGAGCCGACTCGAGATGCCCGGAAGCGTGGCGATCAGTCGGTGCGTCTCCCGACTCGCCAGCATCCAGAGCAAATTGTCGATGCTGCCGACCTGGCGATAGACCGTCGTTCGGGAGACGCCGATCTCGCGGGCGATGTCGGGCATGGTGGTACGGGATATGCCGTATCGGGCGAAGCACCGTGCACCGGCGTCGAGGTAGGGGTCGAGCGCCGCGGGTGGGGCCGGCGGAAGACCCTCCTGCAGGAGCGGGAACACGGGAGCATTGGCCATGGACTCGGGTCAGGCCTTCCCAGGGCGCAGCGCAGGGGTCGCCATGGCCGGACGATCGCCTCCGGATGCCCTGATCGCCAGGTCATCCGCGGTGGTGCCGGCGAGCGAAGTTCCGACGATGTGGGTCATGATCAGAGGTCCTTTTGCCGCCGATGCCATTGTCCAGGTCTGGATGCCGACCAGCTCAGGGGAAGAGCCTGTGGAGACCCTTCCGGTCGGGACAGACCGTCGAATCCCCCCACTGGCTGCACGGCACGCCACTACAGATGTGCCACTATGTCACATCATAACGTGATCCACCCAGGGGGGACGATGGCTCGTGCACGGGGTTTGACCGACGAGGCGATTCGGGGTTTCGGTCTTCGCGAGGTCGGGAGGGCGGCCACAACTGCCCGGGTGCTCACCCGCCACGGGCTTCGATTCCTTCCGCACGGTCGGAACAAGCGGGACCGCGCCAGGATCGCCTCCTCCGAGGCCAGGCAGGCTTTCGCTGCGCTCGGTCCCACCTACGTCAAGTTGGCGCAGCTGGTTGCATCGAGTCCCGGACTCTTTCCTCAGGTGCTCGCGGACGAGTTTCGCAGCCTGCTCGACGAGGTACCGCCCTTCGCGTATGAAGAGGTCGAGCGACTCATCGTCGAGGAGCTCGGTGACAGGCCCGAGGTGATCTTCGCCCGCTTCGATCGAGTGCCGCTCGCCTCGGCCTCGATCGCCCAGGTCCACACGGCGCAGCTCCATGACGGCGAAGAGGTGGTGGTCAAGATCCAACGCCCGGGCATCAGGGAGCGCGTCGAGGGCGATCTCCGGATCCTCATGCGGTTGGCCAAGATCCTCGAACGCACCTCGGGGAAGGGCCGCATGGCGAACCCCATCGCCGTCGTGGAGGACTTCGCGGCAACGCTGCGCGAGGAGTTGAACTTCGTGGGTGAGGCTCGGGCCATGGAGGCCTTCGAAGCCAATCTGCGTGCCTACGGCAAGAACGACGACATCCGGGTTCCCTCCGTTCGTTGGCCTTGGACCACCCGGCGGGTGCTCACCATGGAGCGCATCTACGGCTACAAGATCGACGACCTCTTCGAGCTCAACACGAAGGGGTGGGACCTGGCGGCGACGTTGAAGAAGGGGGTGCGCGCCTGGATGGAGGCTGCCCTGGAGCACGGCTACTTCCACGGCGATGTTCATGCCGGCAACCTCATGCTCGACGAGGACGGCGTGATGGTCTTCCTCGACTTCGGCATCATGGGCCGCCTCGACGACAAGACCAAGGAGGTCATTCGCCATGGCCTTCCGGCCCTGCTCATCGACGGCGACTTCAAAGAGGTGGCGAAGGCCATCTACGAGCTCGGTGCCATCCTCAACCCCCAGGACCTCGATGAATCGGCAAAGGACATCGCCGAGATCGTCGAGCCCATCATGGGCGCGCCTCTGTCGGAGATCTCCTATGGACAGATTCTGGTGGACATCGTTCGCATCGGAACCCGCTACGAGGTACGCCTGCCTCGGGAGATGGTCCTCGTTGCCAAGCAGATGCTCTACTTCGAGCGTTACGCAAAGCTCATGGCGCCGGACTGGAACATCATGAACGACCAGGAGATCATCTCGTTCCTCTTCGACGGCCTGGAGTCCCAGGCGGTGGGTCAGGCAGGGGCGGACGAGTTCGCGGCGAAGATGACGTCCAAGGACGATCAGGCGGGCTGAACCGGCGGGCTGAACCGGCGGGAACTGGGTGCACCTGGCGCTCACCGGGACGAGGCGCACCCGATGCCTTCGTGGGAAACCCCTGCTCAGGAGACGTTCTTGCAGGTGAGACTTGCAGGATTGGGTCCAAAGCGTGTCGAATGTCACCTGCAACAATGAGTTGAAGTTGTTGCAGGGGATCGGCAACTCGAGTTGGCAACCAGTTCTCTTGGGTGGGGGACGTTGTGGAGATGGAGCGAGCATGATGACCAAGGTCAGCGGCAAGGCTGGGAAGGCAAAGGGAGTTGGGGGCGCCCTCGTTGCAGGCGCACTTCTGGCAGCAGTCCTCATGCCGGCAGGCAGCGTCACCGCTCAGTCCGCTCCTCCGCCCGGGACGCTGCAGTCCGGTGGCGGCGTCAAGGCCCAGGTCGACGCGCAGGTCGTCGGCATCAACATCTTCGCCGGCAACTTCGCCCTGCCGATCAAGCTGGGCACCTCGGGTGCTCGTGTCGACGGCAAGACGGCGAGTGCCGCAGCCGGAGCCCTGGACATGGGTCTCCTCGGCTCCCTTGCCGGCCTTGCGCTGGTGAACACACCCACTCTTGACAAGCATGGGTGGACCCTGGATTTTGTCGGCCCGGCGCTTGCCGCAATGGCCGCCAGCACCGCCGACTCGCGCACCGCCGGCGGGGCGCCCAAGTCCCGCAACACGCCCGAGATGGTTCGCGGCCCGCTCCAGTTCCGTGGCGCCACCGAAACCGTGGCAGCTCCCGAGAGCGGTCCCAGCACATCAAGGACGACGGTTCGTGAGCTCCGCCTCGACCTGGGAGTGGTGCAGGTGCTTGTGGGGGGTATGGACGCAACCACGTCGGCGGATCCCAAGGCGATCAAGGCCACCAGCCACCTTGATCTTCTCGAGCTCAAGATCGCGGGCGTGCCCGTGGCGCTGAAGAACCTGCACTGGACCTTCGATCAGAAGCTGAACGAGACGCCCGTCAGCTCGTTCGTGGTCGAATCGGGTCAGATCGGTCCCATGCACTACGACATGAGCGAGCCCGGTTATCTCGACGCCGGCATCGCCCGGATCAACGAGATGATGGACGAGGCCAACGCAGGCATCACCTTGCGGGCTCCCACAGTCGATGCGGACAGGCCAGGCACACTCTCGTCGCTTCGGTTCGAGCTGAAGAACTCGAAGCTGCTGGCGGACACCGTAGGCAAGATCTTCTTCGCAACGATCTCCGACACGTACTTCGACTGGTCCGAGGATCAGGCGGCCAAGATTCCCGAGCTCGGTCTTGTGTTCACGGTGCTGAACATCGTGATCGGAGCATTGACGGGGCAGGGTGGCGTGTCGCTCGAGGTCGGTGGCGTCGGCGGCACGATTGCGCCCAGGCCGATCGAGACCTTCAGCTACGGCACACCGGGCGCCTCGACACCGACCTCGCCGCCGCCCGTCGTGAGTCCGGCGGCAGTGCCGGTCGGCACCCAGCCGGCGCAGACCTCCTCCACGTCGGTGAAGGCACCGGCCAGGGCTGCCACGACATCGCCCACGACGACGCCGGCTGCCACATCGCCGGCACCCACGGTTCCCGGCGTGACCGTCTCCACGACCGTGCCCTCTTCCTCCTATGGGGGAAGCGTGGCGTTCGCCGAACCGAAGAAGATCGTGGCATCGGAGAAGGCCCCGGGAGTGCTCATCATATTGGTCGCAGCAATCGGACTCGCCGGCCTCTGGGTCGTCGACCGTCGTCGTATCCAAGCCGTCATCGCAAAGGGAGACCGGAAACCATGAAGATCCGTCAACGCATGGGAGACGAAGCCATGAGCAGCCTGATGCTGCGTGGTTATGCCCCCCTGATCGTCATCGTCGTCACGTTGGCGCTGCTGGTGCTGCTCGTTCCCAGCAAGGGCCCAACAGACCAGGCTGTTCAGGCGGGGACCAACGCAGGCACGGGCGCCGGAGCTCCGGCGTCGAGTGAGGGTGACGCAGCGACCCCGGGCGGAGCCCCGGTTGGGGGCGTCGATGCGACGAATCCCGGCGCTACGACCGGCGCTACGAATGCGGGCGCTACGAATGCGGGCGGTACGAAAGCGGGAGGTGCGAAAGCCGGCGGTTCGGGATCGGCGCCCGCGAGCACGGCCGGTGACACCTCCGCCCCTGCTTCGGGTGGGGGAGCGGCAGCACCGGCGGGCAACTGCGAAGGCGGCGCCCGTCAAACCCGTGAGCCCTACTCACCGCCGTGCATCACCTTCTCGGGAGCCAACGGCGGCGCGACGAGCCCCGGGGTCACCGGTGACACCATCACGGTCGCCTTCCGTGAGGGGAACCTGCCGAGCCTGTACGCGGTGGCCGGCCAGGTGGCGGAGAAGGCCAACATCAAGGACACCGAAGACGACGTCCGGCGCACGATGGTGGCCTACTTCGACTACTTCAACAAGAAGTTCCAGCTCTACGGCCGACAGGTCAAGCCCGTGTTCTACAAGGGCAAGGGCGATCAGCTCGCCGAGTTCTTCGGCGGTGGCGTCGAGGCGGCCAACGCCGATGCGCTCAAGGCCGGTCAGGAGATCGGGGCCTTCGCCGATCTCAGCGTGCTGAGCACGCCCTATGCCGAGGCCCTGGTGCGCCAGAAGGTCATCGCCATTCCACCGATCCACATGTCCCGTCAGTGGTATGAGAAGAACGCCCCCTACTCCTACGGCGTGTTCGTGGACTGCAGTCGGTTGTTGGAGTCGGTGATCGACTACGGGCTGAAGCGCATGTTGGGCTACAAGGCCCGCTATGCCGGCGAGCCGTCCTATCGGACGAAGGATCGCACCCTCGGACTCATCGTTCCCGAGGAGCCCTGGTATCAGGAGTGCGCCAACGAGGGCGACCGACTGCTGCAGCAGGCAGGTCACAAGCTGACCCATCGGATCAACTACAAGCTGGACTTCACCCGCTTGTCCTCCGATGCGGTGGGCATGGTCGCCCAGATGAAGGACAAGGGCGTCACCACCCTGATCTGCGGCTGCGACCCGATCCTGCCGCTGTTCCTCACCACCCAGGCGACCCAGCAGAACTACCGTCCGGAATGGGGCGTCATCGGCACCGCGCTCACCGACGTCGATCTCCTGGGTCAGATCTACGACCAGGAGCAGTGGCGTCACGCGGCGGGCATCAGCTTCCTCGACGACATCTACCAGGGAACGAAGACCGAGTCCTACCGGGTCTACAGGGAGATGCGCAACGACGAGCCGGCGTTCATCTCCTCGGTGCTCTACTACCCGATCCTGTTGTTCTTCCTCGGCGTGCACATGGCCGGTCCCAACCTGAACCCCTCGACCTTCGAGCAGGGACTGTTCAACTACCCCACGGCCATGGGCGAGACCGGCACCTGGAGCTTCGGGCCGGGTGACCGAACGGCCACCGACGATGCCCGTGAGATGTACTACGACCCCAAGGCCATCAGTCCGTTCAACGGCGAACCCGGCCGCTACGTCAAGTCTGTCGAAGGCCGCTACTCCACCAACTGGCCTGTCGGCGAAGTCACATTCCCAATCGAGCCCTGAGGCGAGTGAAACATGACGAATGACACGTTGATTGGATCGTCCCCCACTGCGCTCGACAGGGCCAAGGACATGGTTCCGGAGTCCGCACGCTTTCCCGTGGCGCTCGGGGCCGCGGTCCTGATCGGCTGGCCGATCCTGAACGCGGTCCTGCCCAACGGGATGCCCCTGGGCATCGTTCTGCTGGGTGCGGTGCTGGGATCACTGACGGGAATGACGGCCATCGGGCTGGTGCTGGTCTACCGGGCCACTCGCATCGTCAACTTTGCACAGGCTTCGCTGGGGTCGGCGGCCGGCGTGTTGTCCGTCCTGGTCTTCACGACCTGGGGTTGGAACTACTTCCTCAGCCTGTTCCTCGGCCTGATCATGGCGGCGGCGGTCGGCGCCGCCATCGACGTGGTGATCATTCGGCGGTTCTTCTGGGCGCCTCGTCTGATCCTCACGCTGGCGACCATCGGCCTCGCCCAGATCCTGGGCGGCATCGAGTTGGGCCTGCCGTCGCTGTTCGGCAAGCCACTGGTGACCAACTCCTTCTCAACCCCGATCGGGGGAAGCTTCACCCTTGACCCGATCTTCTTCAAGGGTCCTCACATCATGGTGTTGGTCGTGGTGCCGTTGGTCGTGGCCGCCCTGGCCTGGTTCCTGCGGGGAACCTCGGCCGGTACCGGTATCCGGGCGGCAGCCGAGAATGCCGAGCGGGCGATGCTGCTCGGTGTTCCCGTCAAGCGACTCTCCACCATCGTCTGGGCGATCGCAGCCACCATGTCGGCGCTCTCGGTCATGTTGACCGCTCCGATCCAGCCGCTTCCCCCGACGGTGCTCGGCGGTCCTGCGCTCCTCCTCCCGGCTCTTGCGGCGGCCGTGCTCGCCCGTATGGAGAGCCTCCCCAAGGCGTTCATCGCCGGCGTCGGGGTGGGCATCATGCAACAGACCGTGTTCTGGAACAGCTCTCGGTCGAGCATCACCGACGTGGTCTTTCTCGTCCTCATCCTCGGAGCGCTTCTGGCGCAACGGGACAAGCTCTCGCGAGCAGACGATGCGTCCTTGTCCTCCTGGGTCGGCGCACAGGAGACCCCGCCGCTTCCCGCCCAGCTTCGCAATCTCCCTGAGGTGGTCTGGACCAAGCGAGGCCTCCTCGCCGCCGTGGGCGTGTTCGCGCTGGTGCTTCCTGTGCTGTTGACGGTGAGCCAGATCAACCTGCTCGGCACCGTGGCATTGACCTATGCGATCGTGGCGCTGTCGCTGGTCATGCTGACGGGCTGGTCGGGCCAGCTCAGCCTGGGCCAGTTCGCCATCGCCGGAGCGGGGGCGGTCGCCGCCGCCAACGTCATGGACCACAATCTGGATCTGATCCTCGCGTTGGTTGCCTCGGCGATTGCCGGAGGCGCGATCGCCCTGGCCGTCGGCCTTCCGGCGCTTCGCATCAAGGGCCTGTTCCTCGGGGTGACCACCCTGGCCTTTGCGATTGCGATGTCGAACTACTTCTTGAACACCGCGTACTTCGGGAGCATCCTTCCCTCCGGGCTCACCAGGCCGGTCCTGTTGACCAGGTTCGACCTCGGCGACGAGACCACGCTGTACTACTTCACCCTGGCCATCGCGGTGATGACCGTGGGGTTGGCCCGTGGCCTGCGTGCCGGGCGGCCGGGACGGGTCCTTGTGGCCGTTCGTGACAACGAGCGCGCTGCTCAGGCGCGTGGCGTGCACACGACCCGGGTCAAGTTGATGGCATTCGGTGCCAGCGGGGCCATCGCCGGTCTGGCGGGCGGCCTGAGCATGATCTCCCTTCAGGGCGTGCCCTTCGGGGCCTTCGGATCCGGTCAGAGCTTCGAGGCCTTCAGCATGGTGGTCATCGGCGGGTTGACGTCGGTGTCCGGGGCGTTCGTGGGGGCCTTCGTCCTCCGGGGGGCGCAATATTTCGTCGGGGGCGGGTTGCAGCTCATCATCACCGGAAGCGGTGTGCTGTTCCTGCTGCTGGTCTTCCCCGGCGGCCTGGGGCAGATCTCACTGCGGATTCGTGATGCGTTTCTCCGCAGGGTCGCCGACCGTCGCGGTCTGGTGGTGCCCAGCCTCATCGCCGACATCAGAGTCGAGGAGGAGGAGGACGAGGAGGCCAACCGTCCGAAACTCGAGGACCTGCTCTCCGGCGCCGATTTCGGCTCCATGCTCGTCGGCGACGGGCCCGGCCGGGCAACCACGACTTCGCTGGTCGCTGCGCCCCAGACGATGGTCACGGGGCCCATCCCGGTGATCGACCTGACGGACTCCGGTAGCACGGCGGAAGTCGATCTGTTGCGAGCCGAGGCGGAAAGCATGAGACAGCGGCTCGAAGAGCTGGAACGCCTGGTCGAAGGGGGAAGGCAATGACCGTCCTGGACGTGGATCTGACGAGCGACCTGGGTCGTCCCACCCGCAATCTGCTTCGCTGTGAAGGCCTGGACGTCTACTACGGGTCGGTGCAGATCCTCTTCGACGTCGACTACACCGTGGATGAAGGCGAGATCGTCGCCCTGCTGGGCACCAACGGCGCCGGCAAGTCAACCCTGCTTCGTGCGATCACCGGCCTGACGCCACCCAAGCGGGGCAAGGTCTGGCTGGACGGCAAGGAGATCACGGGAATCTCGCCGGTGGACATGGCCAAGGCCGGTGTCGGCTTCATGCCCGGTGGTCGGGCGATCTTTCCCGGCTTGACGGTCGCCGAGAACCTGAAGATGGCTGCCTGGCTGTATCGTCAGGATGCTGCCCGAGTGGAGGCGGGGCTGGCCCGCTGTCTGGAGCTCTTCCCGGCGTTGAAGCCACGCCTTGCCGAGAAGGCGGTCCTGCTCTCCGGAGGCCAACAACAGATGGTGGCGTTGGCTCAGGCGCTGCTCTCCGAGCCCCGCCTGCTGCTGATCGATGAGCTATCACTCGGTCTGGCGCCCGTCGTGGTGGGCGAGTTGTTGGAAGTGGTGCGTGAGCTGCGCAACCAGGGCGTCACCATCATCCTGGTCGAGCAGTCTGTCAACGTCGCACTGAGCGTGGCCGACCGTGCGGTCTTCATGGAGAAGGGTGAGGTTCGCTTCACCGGTCCCGCCGCCGACCTGCTGGAGAGGGGCGATCTTCTGCGGTCGGTGTTCATCCAGGGGACCAAGAAGGGTACCCCGGGGCAGAACGGCGCTGCGGCGCACGACACGCCGGCCGTAGAACCCGTCGTGCGGCGCGACTTCTCGCACGAGCCGGTGGTGCTGCACGCGACGGGGATCACGAAGCGCTTCGGGGGCTTGACCGCGGTGGACCATGTGGACCTCGACGTTCACGCCGGGGAGATCGTGGGCATTCTGGGGGCCAATGGAGCAGGCAAGACAACTCTGCTCGATCTGTTGACCGGGTTTGTCCCGGTCGACTCGGGGCAGGTGCGTCTGGAGAACGCCGACATCACCGATCGGGCTCCCGAGCTTCGGGCCGAAGCCGGCTTGGCACGATCGTTTCAGGATGCCCGTCTTTTTCCCGGATTGACCGTGGCCGAGAACCTGGCGGTTGCCCTGGAGATCTTCATCCCTTCACGCGATCCCTTTGCGGCGTCGTTCCGCCTGCCCGCAGCGCTCCTGTCGGAGGCCATGGTTGCCGAGAGGGTTGAACAGCTGATCGGTCTGCTCGGTCTCGGTGCCTTTCGGGACAAGTACGTGGGCCAGCTCTCGACCGGTTCACGTCGCATCGTCGAGCTCGGTTCACTGCTTGCGCAGCAGGCGAAGATCCTCATGCTCGATGAGCCGACGGCCGGGATCGCCCAACGCGAGTCGGAGGCGATGGGGCCCCTCATCAGGCGCATTCGCGATGTGACCGGGGTCGCGATCGTCATCGTGGAGCACGATGTCCCCATGCTGCTCAGCACCTGCGACCGATTGGTTGCCATGGAACTCGGTGGTGTCGTCGCCGATGGTGACCCGGCCGAGGTGATCCAGAACGATCGGGTCATCGCATCGTATCTCGGTGCGGATGAGGCGGCGATCAGCCGTTCGGGGTCGACGACCTCGGGCAAGGCCAAGAAGCCGACCGCCGCGCGCAGGACCACGACACCTGCGAGGCGATCGCCATCGGCGAGTGCCGCACGGGCCGGCCGGGCATCTGCAGCCAAGGGCAAGGCCGCGGCGACGGGTAAGGCGGTGGCGACCGGTGAGGCAAAGCGGCGCCGGACCACGCCGATCAAGGCGGTCCGGGACGATGACATCACGCTTTGACTAAGGTGACCTAGGACACATCTTCCGTTCGGAAGTCAACGATTCTTTGCCCGACAATCCAACTGCTTGCACCCCCCGCAAGTTGATCACGGTGACACCACCGCGACGTGTGAAGGGGGAATGCGATGAAGCAGCCGGAGCGGGTCCATCAGGATCTGATCTTACGGAAGGGCTACCTGCCGGCGGTGGTCGTTCTGGTGGTCCTGGCCCTGTTGGTGGCGCTGGCGCCGTCCAAGGGAGACGGCGACCGGGTGTTGGGCCTCGAGGTCGAGCGGAACAGTCCGGACACCGCCTCGGGCTTCGACGGCTCGACGGGCACCACCCCGATCGACACGTCTCCCGGCGGGGTCACTCCCGGCGGCACGACCACGGCGACAAGCCCACGCAGTTCGACGCCGAGGGCCAACGGCGCGACCAATGACGGCGGGTCGGGATCGGCTGCCCGCGAGCGCTGTCGGTGACACCGCCGCCCCGGCTTCGGGTGGGGGAGCGGCAGCACCGGCGGGCAACTGCGAAGGCGGCGCCCGCCAGACCCGCGAGCCCTACTCACCGCCGTGCATCACCTTCTCGGGAGCCAACGGCGGCGCGACGAGTCCCGGGGTCACCGGTGACACCATCACGGTCGCCTTCCGTGAGGGGAACCTGCCGAGCCTGTACGCGGTGGCCGGCCAGGTGGCGGAGAAGGCCAACATCAAGGACACCGAAGAAGACGTCCGGCGCACGATGGTGGCCTACTTCGACTACTTCAACAAGAAGTTCCAGCTCTACGGCCGACAGGTCAAGCCCGTGTTCTACAAGGGCAAGGGCGATCAGCTCGCCGAGTTCTTCGGCGGTGGCGTCGAGGCGGCCAACGCCGATGCGCTCCAGGCAGCCCAGGAGATCAAGGCCTTCGCCGATCTCAGCGTGCTGAGCACGCCCTATGCCGAGGCCCTGGTGCGCCAGAAGGTCATCGCCATTCCACCGATCCACATGTCGCGCCAGTGGTATGAGAAGAACGCCCCCTACGCCTACGGCGTGTTCGTGGACTGCAGTCGGTTGCTGGAGAGCGTCGTGGACTTCGGACTGAAGCGCCTCCTCGGCTACAAGGCCCGCTTCGCCGGCGAGCCGTCCTATCGGACGAAGGATCGCACCCTCGGACTCATCGTTCCCGAGGAGCCCTGGTATCAGGAGTGCGCCAGCGCTGGTGGGCGGATTCTGGAGGCAGCAGGTCATCCGTTGACCCATCAGATCAACTACAAGCTGGACTTCACCCGCTTGTCCTCCGATGCGGTGGGCATGGTCGCCCAGATGAAGGACAAGGGCGTCACCACCCTGGTCTGCGGCTGCGACCCGATCCTGCCACTCTTCCTCACCACCCAGGCGACCCAGCAGAACTACCGTCCGGAATGGGGCGTCGTCGGCACCGCGCTCACCGACGTCGACCTTCTGGGCCAGATCTACGACCAGGAGCAGTGGCGTCATTCGGCGGGCATCAGCTTCCTCGACGACATCTACCAGGGAACGAAGACCGAGTCCTACCGGGCCTACAAGGAGATGCGCAGCGACGAGCCGGCGTTCATCTCCTCGGTGCTCTACTACCCGATCCTGTTGTTCTTCCTCGGTGTGCACATGGCCGGTCCCAACCTGAACCCCTCGACCTTCGAGCAGGGCCTGTTCAACTACCCGGCCGCCATAGGCGAGACCGGCACCTGGAGCTTCGGGCCGGGTGACCGAACGGCCACCGACGATGCCCGTGAGATGTACTACGACCCCAAGGCCATCAGTCCGTTCAACGGCGAGCCCGGACGTTACGTCAAAACCCTCGACGGCCAAAGGTTCACCACGAACTGGCCCGTCGGCGAGGCCACCTTCCCGATCGAACCGTAAATCGAACCCGTACATCGAACCCGTAACTCGAACCCGTTAATCGAACCGTCGGAAGCCCCTCGGTTGCGTGGGGCCAAGTGGATGCAGGTGGTGCGTGTCAGGAGAGGCATTGGCCTCCGACATCTATCGAAGGAGTGTGCGATGAACGAGCGCCCGGGTCTCAACGGGAAGGCAACCTCGCCGGGGCTGCTGCTCGGGGGCTACGCCCCCGCGCTGGTGGTGGTGATCACCCTTGCAATGCTGGTGTGGCTGGTTCCCAGCACGGCTCCCGAGGAGTCGAAGGTGCTGGGGACGAGCCAGGACCAGCAGAGTCCTGATCCAAGCACGTCGTCGGGTCCCGACCTGACCGCCCCGTCGCCCGGCGGGGTCACTCCCGGCGGCACGACCACGGCGACAGGGCCACGCAGTTCGACGCCTGGGTCCAACGGGAGCAGCCGCGGGACCAACGACGGTGGTTCGGGATCGGCGCCTGCGAGCACAGCCGGTGATTCCACCGCCCCGGCTTCGGGCGGGGGAGCGGCTGCACCGGCGGGCAACTGCGAAGGCGGCGCCCGCCAGACCCGCGAGCCCTACTCACCGCCGTGCATCACCTTCTCGGGAGCCAACGGCGGCGCGACGAGTCCCGGGGTCACCGGTGACACCATCACGGTCGCCTTCCGTGAGGGGAGCCTGCCGAGCCTGTACGCGGTGGCCGGCCAGGTGGCGGAGAAGGCCAACATCAAGGACACCAACGAGGACATTCGCCGCACCATCGTCACCTACTTCGACTACTTCAACAAGAAGTTCCAGCTCTACGGCCGCCAGGCGAAGGTGGAGTTCTACACCGGTCAGGGCGATCAGCTCGCGGAGTTCTTCGGCGGTGGCGTCGAGGCGGCCAACGCCGACGCACTGCGGGTTGGCCAGGAGATGCATGCCTTCTCGGATCTCAGCGTCCTGAGCACGCCCTATGCCGAGGCATTGGTGCGCCAAAAGGTCATCGCGATGCCTCCCGTGCACATGTCGAGGCAGTGGTATGAGAAGAACGCTCCCTATGCCTGGGGAGTCCTGATCGACTGCACGAGGCTGCTCGAGTCGATCGTGGATTACAGCCTGAAGCGGCTTCTCGGCTTCACGGCACGGTACGCCGGTGACCCCTCCTATCGGACACAGGATCGCTCGATCGGTCTGATCATCCCGGAGGAGCCGTGGTATCAGGAGTGTGCCAACGACGGCATACGTCAACTGAACGCCGCCGGCGCGAACTTCGTGCACCGGATCAACTACAAGCTTGACTTCACCCGTTTGTCGTCGGACGCGGTGGGGATGGTCGCTCAGATGAAGGACAAGGGCGCCAACGCCGTCCTCTGTGCCTGCGACCCGATCCTGCCGTTGTTCCTCACCACGCAGGCAACGCAGCAGAACTACCGTCCGGAATGGATCAATGTCGGCACCGCGCTCACCGACGTCGACCTTCTGGGCCAGATCTACGACCAGGAGCAGTGGCGACATTCCTATGGCCTCAGTTTCCTCGACGACGTCTTTTCGAACATGAATGCCGAGGCCTACCGCACCTACAAGGAGATCCGCAGCGATGAGCCTGCCTTCATCGCTCCCGTCCTGTACTACCCCATCCTGATGTTCTTCCTCGGCGTTCAGATGGCAGGGCCGAACCTGAACCCCAACTCGTTCCAGGAGGGACTCTTCCGGTATCCGGCAACCGGAGGGGAGACGGGCGTCTGGAGCTTCGGACCGGGTGATCACACGGGAACCAACGATGCTCGCGAGATCTATTACGATCCCAACGCCGTGAGCCTGTTCAACGGCGAGAAGGGTCGCTATGTCAAGACGCTGGGTGGGCAGCGGTTCACAGCCAACTGGCCCGCGGGCCCCGTTGAGGTTCCCATCCAACCCTGATGGACATGACAATGTTCACGTCGTACTTGACCGGACGGTCAAGAGGACGCGAGAGTACGGGTCGCAGAACATCTCTGCTCATTCAAGGAGGACATCGTGGCTGAAACTTTCCTTTCCGATGCCTGGTTCGCTGAGGTCGAGAAGCTCCGCGCCGAGGCGCCGGAGCCCCCCGCGGCTCTCAAGGACCTGTTGCTGAACATCGTGGTCCAAGGTGGACCTGATGGCGACCGTGAGGTCCACATCGCTGCCGGTAACTTCGAACAGGGTCTTGCCGATGGCGCTGCCACCAAGCTCAGCGTCCCTTACGACATCGCCAAGTCCATGTTCATCGATGGCAACCAGCAGGCCGCCATGCAGGCGTTCATGTCCGGCCAGATCAAGGTCGAGGGTGACATGAGCAAGCTCATGGCCATGCAGAGCGCGGGCGCCCCAAGCCCCGAGCAGGCTGCATTCCAGGAGAAGATCAAGGCGCTCACCGCTTAGTCGGAGTCTTGAGAACGTGAAAGAGGCCGGGTGCATGCACCCGGCCTCTTTCACGTTTCGAGGGATGTCGCCTACATGAGGTGGGGCATGAGGAGGCCCATCTCCTCCATGGCATTGGCGGGGACGGCGTAGCCCTCTTCGGACCGGATCTGGTCGAAGTTGTCCCGGACGTCCTCAAGTGAGAGATCGGCCTTGTAGTAGCCGGGCGTGACGCCGATGAACACTCGAGCCACACGGCCGCCGCCGACCGAGTAGATCTCGCCCGTCACGGGGCAGTCCTCGTGGGCGAGGTAGGCGACGATGGGCGTGACCAGTTGGGGGTCGAGCTTGGCTGCCATCGGGCCCATGAGCTCTTCGGTCATACGGGTGCGGGCACCGGGGGCGATGGCGTTGGCCTTGATGTTGTACTTGGCGCCTTCGGCGGCGAGCACGCGGGTGAAGCCCACGAGGCCCATCTTGGCGGCGCCGTAGTTGGTCTGTCCGAAGTTGCCGAAGATGCCGGCAGCCGACGACGTGTTGATGACGCGCCCGTAGCCCTGCTCACGCATCTTGATCCATGCAGGCTTCGTCACGTAGAACGCGCCACGGAGGTGAACGTCGAGCACGGGGTCGAGCAACTCGGGGGTCATGTTGTTGAACGACTTGTCCCGCAGGATGCCGGCGTTGTTGATCACGATGTCGACCCGACCGAACGCGTCGATGGCGGTTTGGACGATTCGCTCGCCGCCCTCGACCGAGGCAACGCTGCTGTCGTCGGAAACCGCGACGCCGCCGAGGGCCTCGATCTCCTTGGCCACGGTCTCGGCGGGCCCAGCGCTGGCGCCCTGGCCGTCCACCGAGCCACCGAGGTCGTTCACCACGACCTGTGCGCCACGTGACGCCAGCAGCAGTGCGTGCTCGCGGCCGAGACCGTTTCCGGCACCGGTGATGATTGCTACTTTGCCGTCAAAACTCATGTCGGCCATGTCGTCTCCTTTGTCCTGTGGGATCGTGCTTGTGAATCTTGCCTGAACGGCAGAGCCGAATGTCAGGTGGTGGGCTACCTGCCTCCAGTAGGAAATACTGCCTGTTTTCGGCGCGGTTGCGCCATTGCGGTTCGCAGGCCGTGCGTCCGGTCCTGAATACCGGGCCGGACGCATTTGCCCCGAACCCCTCCTGCGGGTGACGATGAGGGCCACATCTTCATTCGGGGAGGAACTGCCATGCGCACACGTCTTACGGAGATTCTCGGCATTGAGCACCCGGTGATGCTCGCCGGCATGGGCGGGGTGTCGTACGCGAAGCTCGTTGCGGCGGTTTCGGAGGCCGGCGGTTTCGGGTGCATGGGTGCCTCGACCATGCCGCTCGACGAGATGGTCCAGGAGATGGAGGCGGTGCGAGCCATCACGAGCAAGCCCTACGGCGTCGACCTGCTCACGGCCATGCCGGGAAGCATGGTCGCCCAGGTGGAACAGATCATCGCCCACGACGCAAAGGTCTTCGCTGCGGGATTGGGTGTGCCCCGCGAGGTCGTCGAGCTCTGTCACGAGAACGACCTGGTCGTGGTCAACATCTGCGGCAAGGTCCAACATGCCGTCAAGGCTGTCGAGGCGGGCTGTGATGTCGTCGTGGCCCAGGGCACCGAGGGAGGTGGCCACACCGGGACGGTTGCCGGCATGGCGCTGGTTCCCCAGGTGGTCGATGCCGTGGGTGACAAGGTGCCGGTGGTGGCAGCGGGTTCGATCTTCGACGGCCGTGGTCTCGCCGCCGCCCTCGCGTTCGGCGCCGATGGCGTCTGGGTGGGCACCCGCTTCATCGCGACGCCCGAGGCCCGTGCCGTCCCGGGCTACAAGGAGGCGCTCGTCAGGACGGGTGAGGACGGTACCGTCATCACCAGGGCATACACGGGCAAGACGCTCCGTGCGGTTCGCAACGAGTACAACTCCTGGTGGGAGAGCCACACCGACGAGTTGCAGGCCTTCCCGATGCAGATCATGCGCTCGATGCAGGACGGCGCCATGCATCTCGGGGCCGACGAGAACACCCCTGACATCGACCCCGACAAGGAGTGCTACCCCGCAGGACAGGGGACGGGTGGCATCCGCGACATCGTTCCGGCAGGCGAGCTGGTGCACCGCATGGTGGCCGAGGCCGAGCAGGCCCTGGCGGGCCTGGGCAAGTACCTCTAGATCGTTGATCGCACAGGTGGATCGTTGATCGGAGGGCAGGCCGGTGCCTGCCGAACGATTCGACGCTCCTGTCCCTGCCTGGCGAGACAGCCTCTGGTTCCAGCGGATGTCCGTGTGCACTCGGCCCTGAGGCCGGGCCCATTCGACCGAGAGGCTCGCCACTCCTGAGCGCAAGTGACGTTCCTGACTACCGGCTGCCCGTCGGAGCCATCGCCCAACAGCCGGTCGAGCCAAGGGATCACGCGCGCCTGCTTGTCGACACCGGTGACGGGGCCCCACTGCACCGGCAGGTGCGCGATCTGCCCGACTTCGTCGAGGAGGGCGATGTCATCGTGCTCAACGAGACCAGGGTGATCCCGGCGCGACTCCGGAG
Organism: uncultured Actinomycetes bacterium; assembly: GCA_963743945.1. Lineage (GTDB taxonomy): Bacteria > Actinomycetota > Acidimicrobiia > Acidimicrobiales > CADCSY01 > JACOTK01. The sequence goes on along the minus strand of CAVURO010000001.1, from coordinate 283,636 downwards.
CCGGAAGTCCACGGGAGGGGCCGTCGAGGTCCTCCTGCTGGAGGAGGCAGCGAGCGGTGTCGTGGCGGGCGGGTATGAGCAGGAGTGGGTGGCCCTTGTCCGACCGGGGGCCCGGGTGGCGCCGGGAACGGTTCTCCGCGTGGAGTCCCCGGGTGCGGTCGGGCGTCGCTCCGATGTCACGCTTGCGATCGAGGTCGGTGAGCGCCTGGAAGGCGGGCTTCGCCCGGTGCGCCTGGTCAGTCACGGTGCGGACGTCACCACCGCCGTCGACCGTTACGGTGAGGTGCCCTTGCCTCCCTACCTCAAGGCGGCGCTGGAGGATTCGGAGCGGTACCAGACGGTGTATGCGGCCGTGCCGGGCTCGGTTGCGGCTCCGACAGCGGGATTACACCTCACATCCGACGTCCTGGACCGGTGCCGTGCTCACGGCGCACGCGTCGTCGCTGTCGATCTCGCCGTAGGGCTGGGAACCTTCCGTCCGGTGACCGTTGACCGTCTGGTGGATCACGTGATGCACACGGAGCGCTACGCCGTCCCGGCCGAGACCATGGCGGCATGTCGATCCGCTCGACGGGTCCTGGCGATCGGCACCACGACCGTCCGGGCGCTGGAGTCGGCTGCGGCGACGGGGGAACTGTCGGGGCACACGAACCTGCTGATCTCCGGTGACCATCCGTGGCAGGTCGTCGACCTGCTGATGACCAACTTTCATCAGCCCCGCTCGACGTTGCTTGCGATGATCGAATCGTTTGTGGGCCCCCGTTGGAGGGCGTTGTACGCGCTGGCACTCGAGGATGGCTATCGATTCCTGTCATTCGGCGACGCGATGCTCCTGCGAGCCCGTGATCGAGCACGGACACCTCGTTCGTGACGGTGCGCATCGATCTGGAGGCGACGGACGGCTCGGCGCGTGCCGGTGTGGTGACGACGGCTCGGGGAAGCTTTGCGACGCCGTGTTTCATGCCCGTCGGCACCCGCGGCACGGTGCGGTCGTTGAGCTCGGCGGACCTGGAGGATCTCGGTGCCGAGGTCGTGCTCGCGAACACCTATCACCTGATGCTCCGACCGGGAGCGGCGATCGTTGCAGGGTTGGGCGGGCTCCACGACTTCATGGCGTGGCCCGGGCAGGTGCTCACCGACTCGGGTGGCTATCAGGTGTTCTCGTTGAGCCCCAGGGTCGACGACGACGGGGCGGTGTTCCGTTCCACCTACGACGGATCGGAGCATCGCCTCACCCCCGAGGGCGCCGTGGCGGTGCAGGAGGAACTGGGCGCCGACATCCAGATGGTGCTGGACGTGTGTCCACCCTGGCCGGCGTCCGTGGATGTGGCGCGTGCCGCTGTCGAGCGAACGGCCGCATGGGCCCGCAGGGCGAAGGTCGCCCACCATCGTGAGGGCCAGGCACTGTTCGGTATCGTGCAGGGCGGTGTGAGCTCGATGTTGCGAGCCGAGAGTGCCCGCCGCACCGTCGAGATCGGGTTTGACGGTTATGGCATCGGCGGCCTCTCCGTGGGCGAGCCCCGTTCGGAGATGTTGCCTGCGCTGGAAGCCGCCCTCGACCACCTGCCGACCGGTGCTCCCCGGTACCTGATGGGTGTGGGCGATCCGGTCGGACTTGTCGAGGGTGTCGCGCGAGGCATTGACATGTTCGACTGTGTGCTGCCGACTCGCCTTGCCCGACACGGCACGTTGCTGACCTCGACGGGCAAGGTGAAGCTCCGTCGAGCGGAGTTCGCCGTCAGTGACGAGCCCCCAGACCCCGGTTGCGCCTGCCCGGTGTGTCGGCGTTGGTCCCGGGGCTATCTGCGCCACCTCCTGATGGTGGGGGAGGCAACCGGCGGTCGACTGTGCACCATGCACAACGTCTGGTGGACGCTCCAACTGATGAGGGACATGCGCGCCGCCGTGGTTGCGGGACGTTTCGATGCTTTTCGCCGGGAGATCCTGGCCCTGTGGGCCGACTGACCCGTTCCCGAGAAGGTGACGAAGGTCACAATCAAGAATCCTCCAGGTGACACGGCGACAGCCGCTCGGGCTGTGCACGTTGAGCACTGGAAGGGATCGGTCATGCGAAATCGATGGAGGAACCTGGTACCCGTCGTGGTCCTTGCCGGCTTGGGATTTGGATCGGCCGGATGCCAACTGTCGGTGGGGTACACGCCGCCCACCACGGGTACCGGATCCGAGGCACCCCTGACCACGACGCCGACCACGACCCCGACCCTGGCACCGACCACCACGGCACCGACCACCACGGCACCGACCACCACGGCACCGACCACCACGGCACCGACCACCACGGCACCGACCACCACGGCACCGACCACCACGGCACCGACCACCACGGCACCGACCACCACGACGACGACGGTCCCCTCAGGGTCCGGCTGGTTCTCGGGTGGCGATGGCTGGTTCTCGGGTGGCGACGGCTGGTTCTCGGGATGGAGGTGATCGTCGGGCCAAGGCAGGTGACATCAGTCACCGTGACGAACACTGAACGTACCGAAACCTTCACGGATGGGGGCGACGGCCATCGATTAGCTGGGAGCGCTGCCGGACGGCAGCCCGTATCAATGAATGGAGCAACACAAAATGAACAGGAAGATTCGTCGTCTGGGTCCAGCGGTTCTCCTCGCAGGGCTGGGTGTCGTGGCCACCGGTTGTGGAACCCTTTCCACAGGTCTCAGCGGCCCCTCGCTCACCGGCGGAGGCGTTGACGTGACCCCCATGGAGTACACGCCGATGGAGGTGGACCTTGGCCTCCTCGGAGGCAGCATCACCGGGCCAAGCCTCGATCCCGGAGCAGTGACCATCGATATCCCCACCATCAACACGGGCGGACTCTGGTACTCGGTGGACTTCTAGGCCTGTTCCCGCCGGCCTGAAATCCGAAACCATGGGGTGTGTCGCTGTCGACACACCCCATGTTTCGCGTCCTGGGCGTGGCGCCACTGCCGTGGACCGCCGCGCTAGGGTCTGCGCCGATGCGTCGATCGCTGGTTTTCTCACTGGTCTTTGTGCTGCTGGCAGCCTTCGGGTCGCTCGCGGGCACCCTTGTCGCGGGCAACAGTCCGGAGTTGGGACTGGACCTGCAGGGGGGGGCTTCGGTGGTGCTGCGTCCGGTGAAGAAGGTCAGCGACGAAAAGATCGATCAGGCGATCGAGATCATCCGTAGCCGGGTCGACGCCCTGGGTGTGGCGGAGCCCCAGATCGCCCGTCAGGGCGGTGCGATCGTGGTGGAGCTTCCGGGTGTCAAGGACCAACGGCGGGCACTCGAGATCGTGGGCCAGACGGCCGAGCTGCGCTTTCGTCCGGTCCTGGACATCCTGCCCCCTGAGGGGGCTCCGCCTCCTTCGACCACCACGACCGTTCCACCCACGACGGTTGCAGGTGCGCCGACGACCGTGGCGGGTCCGACGACCACGACGACCACGACCGTGTTCCCGACGACCAAGCGGGCCGACGACAAGGCCGAAGCCCAGGTGGTTCTTCCCGAGCTCGGTGAGGACACCAAGACGGTCGACCGGCGCTACCTGTTGGGAGCGGCCGCCCTTCGAGGTACGGCGGTGTCCTCGGCCGACGCCAAGTTGGCAGGCGTTGCCGGTGACTGGGTGGTGAATCTGAGCTTCACCGGCGAGGGCATCAAGGCGTTCAATGCCCTCGCCGCCCAGTGCGCGAACCCGGTTCCGGGGATCTGCTCGCCGGTGGGACTGAACAGCCAGACCCAGCAGCCCGCCGGTGCGGTGGCGATCGTGCTCGACGGGGTCGTGGTGTCGGCGCCAACCATCCAGAGCGCGAACTTCCAGCGCGATCAGGTGCAGATATCGGGGAGCTTCACCGAACGGGAGGCCAAGGATCTCGCACTGGTGCTCCGCTACGGCTCGCTACCCGTCGAGCTGAAGCAGGAGACGGTCTCCACGGTATCGGCGTCACTGGGTCGCGACTCGCTGCGTGCCGGATTGATCGCAGGCGCCATCGGCACCGCGCTCGTGTTGGGGTACATGGTGCTGTACTACCGGGCCCTCGGCCTCGTGGTGCTGGCGGGCCTGACCGTTTGGTTTGCACTCCAATGGTCGATCATCAGCTACCTCGGGGTGAGCCGTGGGCTGGCGCTGAGCTTGGCAGGTGCAACGGGCATCATCGTCTCGGTAGGTGTCACCGTGGACTCGTACGTGGTCTACTTCGAGCGCCTCAAGGACGAGATCCGGTCCGGCCGTACGATTCGCTCCTCGGTGGACCGAGGCTTCAAACAGGCATTTCGCACGATTCTGGCGGCGGACACCTCAGCGTTCATCGGCGCGTTCCTGTTGTACTTCCTGACGGTGGGCCCCGTGCGGGGCTTCGCCTTCTTCCTCGGTCTCTCCACGATCCTCGATATCTTCGTCGCCTGGTTCTTCACCCGTCCGTTCGTCGCGCTTGTCGCACGCCGGCAGACATTTGGATCGGGCGGGTTCCTGGGCATCGGAGCCGGGCTCGGGGTGAGCCAGGCGGCTGTGAGAAGCAGTCAGGGAGCGGAGGGCCGATGACGGACATGAGTACGACGGGGCCCTCGACCAACGACGCCCAGGGCGGCGCGGGCATCTTCTCCCGCCTGTACCGGGGTGAGACCCGCTTCGATTTCGTGGGCCGCGTGCGGCTCTGGTTCCTTGTCTCCGGGCTGATCATCGTGGCCGGGTTGATCTCCTTGGGATGGCGTGGCCTCAATCTCGGCATCGAGTTCGAGGGCGGAAGCTCGTGGGAGGTGCCCACCAAGGTGTCCGTGTCCTCCGCGCGGGATGAGTTGCGAAAGATCGGACTTCCCGACGCGCAGGTGCAGACATTGCGAGGCAGCGGCGGCGATCGATTGCGTGTGCAGGCGGAGACGGCAACAAAGGTTGATGAGCGTGTGGTGACCGAGACGCTGGCGAAGCTCTCGGGCAAGCCCGTGAGCCAGGTCAGCTTCACCGAGGTCGGCCCGTCGTGGGGCGACGAGGTGACGAACAAGGCTGCCCGAGCACTGGTGATCTTCCTCCTGGTCATCACGGTCTACATCGCGTGGCGATTCGAGTGGAAGATGGCGCTCGCCACGTTGGCGGCGCTTTTCCACGACATCCTCGTCACGGTCGGGGTGTACTCCCTGGCCGGTTTTCCGGTGACCCCGGCGACGGTCATCGCGGTGCTGACCATCCTCGGCTATTCCATCTACGACGGAATCGTGGTGTTCGACAAGGTCGACGAGAACGCCAAAAACCTGCTCGTGGGTGGTCGGGTCACCTACAGCGCCATGGTGAACAACTCGCTCAACGAGGTGCTCATGCGCACCCTCAACACGTCGATCACCGCGTTGTTGCCGATCATGTCGCTGCTGGTCATCGGCTCGTTGGTGCTCGGGGCCACGACGCTTCAGGAGTTCGCCCTCGCGCTCCTGATCGGTCTGGGCTCGAGCGCCTATTCATCGATCTTCATCGCCTCGCCGCTGTTGGCCGTGCTCAAGGAGCGCGAGCCCCGCAATGTGGCCATTCGGGACAGGGCCGGGAGCAAGGCCGGCGGTGCGTCGGACATGGCGGCGCCGAGCCCTTCGGGCAAGGGTGCAGACGCCACCCGATCCGGCGCCGCTGCGGGGCCGGAAGAGGAGGAAGCGACCGCGGATCGGGCGGTCGTCACCAAGGGTCCGCCACGTCGCGCGGGCTCAGGAGGCATCGAGGCAAGGGCCCGGAAAAGGGAAAGCGCAAATAACCCGGGTCGCATCACTATCGTTGCAGGTATGCGTGGTCGTGTCGCCCAGTCGGACTTCCCCACCTCCTGTGGCGAAACGACTTGTGGCGGTACGACTTGTCGCGATACCACCCGTACGCGTCTGACCAGCGAGGTGGCGTCGCTTGCCAACGGCTGATCGGGTTCTGCCCTGGCGTCATTCGTCGTTGCCTGCCGACGAGGTGGCGCCCCTGCTGGCCATCTATCGCTCTCGACACCCGAAGGCATCGACGGCGATGATCAGTCGGGCCTATGCCGAGGCCTCCAACGCCCATCGAGGGCAGGTCCGTCACTCGGGCGACCCCTACATCGAGCACCCGCTGGCGGTGGCGGCGATCGTGGCCAAGTTGAGCCTCGACGACGTCACCATCGCCGCAGCGCTGCTGCACGACGCGGTGGAGGACACGACGCTCGGACTCGATGCGATCGTCTCCTCGTTCGGGCCCGACGTGGCGGCGATCGTGGACGGTGTGACCAAGCTCGAGCGTATTCGCTTCGACTCCAAGGAGGCGCAACAGGCGGCGACGATGCGCAAGATGCTCGTGGCGATGGCCAAGGACCTCCGGGTGCTGATCATCAAGCTGGCGGATCGATTGCACAACATGCGAACGCTTGCGGCGATGCCCGAATGGAAGCAGCAGCGCACGGCCACCGAGACCATCGACATCTATGCCCCGCTGGCTCATCGCCTCGGCATGGCGGACCTCAAGCAGGAGCTCGAGGACCTGTCGTTTGCCGCGCTCTACCCGAAGCGTTACGGCGAGATCGAGCACATGGTGATCAGCCGAACACCCGAGCGGGACCTCTATCTCACCCAGGTCATCGAGACCGTTCGCAGCTGCCTGACGGAGCTGCACGTCAAGGCCGACATCACCGGACGTCCCAAGCACCTGTGGTCGATCTACGAGAAGATGGTGGTCAAGGGCCGGGAGTTCGATGACATCTTCGACCTGGTGGGCATCCGGGTCGTCGTCGATCGGGTTGAGGACTGCTACGCGACGCTGGGCTCGATCCATGCGACCTGGAAGCCGGTGCAGGGACGCATCAAGGACTACATCGCCATGCCGAAGTTCAACCTCTACCAGTCGTTGCACACGACGGTGGTAGGTCCCCAGGGCAAGCCTCTCGAGGTGCAGATCCGCACGCGTGAGATGCATCAGCGGGCCGAGTTCGGGGTCGCTGCACACTGGGCCTACAAGGAGATGGACCAGGGAGACATGGCGTGGCTGAGTCGCATGATCGACTGGCAGTCGGAGACCAGCGATCCGGCGGAGTTCATGGAGACCCTCAAGGTCGATCTCGAGCAGGACGAGGTGTTCGTCTTCACGCCCAAGGGCAAGGTCATCACCTTGCCCGAAGGTTCCACCGCCATCGATTTCGCCTACGCGGTGCACACCGAGGTGGGCCATGCCTGCATCGGTGCTCGGGTCGACGGTCGACTGCAGTCGCTCGACACGAGGTTGCACTCGGGCGACACCGTCGAGATCTTCACCGCCAAGGTGCCGAGCGGCCCGTCGCGGGACTGGCTGAACATCTGCGTCTCGCCCAGGGCCCGCAACAAGATTCGACAGTGGTTCTCGCGGGAGCGCCGCGAGGATGCCATGGAGAACGGGCGCGAAGAGCTGATCAAGGCCTTGCGGCGTGAGGCGTTGCCGGTGCAGAAGCTGCAGGCATCGTCGCTGCTGAGCGAGGTGGCGGTGGAGTTGAACTACGTCGATCTCGATACGCTCCACATCGCCATCGGTGAGAACCACCTGTCGGCGAAGTCGGTCGCTCAGCGCGTTGCCCGTCACCTGCACAGCGGTGAGGGCGAGGAGCAACTGCCGACCACCGCTCGCGCGCCTCGCCGTCGCAAGCCGGCGGCGGGCGTACACGTCGAGGGTCTCGACGACGTGATGATTCGTCTGTCCCGGTGCTGCACCCCGGTGCCCGGCGACGAGATCATGGGTTTCGTCACCCGTGGTCGGGGTGTGTCGGTTCATCGATCCGATTGCGCAAACGCAGTGTCCCTGTCCAGCCGGCAGCACGACCGGCTGATCGAGGTCGAGTGGGACCAGGATCACAGCTCCGACACCTTCGTGGTCTCGGTCGAGGTCAAGGCCCTCGACCGCTCCCGACTCCTCCGTGATGTCTCGGCAACCCTCGCCGACCATCATGTCAACATCCTTGCGTGCGCCACCCAGACGGGCGCAGACCGCATCTCCAGGATGCGTTTCGACTTCGAGCTGGCCGACCCCTCGCATCTCGACTCGTTGGTCACGACACTGCGCCGGATCGATTCGGTCTACGACGCCTATCGGGTGCTGCCGGGCAAGGGCTAGTGCCCGGGCCGGACCGGAACGCCGGGTCAGAAGCCTTCTGCGCTCCTGGTAGGGATCGGCGGAGCGCTTGTCCACCGGGCTCGGGCGGATCGGTGCGCCATGAGAGACGGTGCCGGGGCACTCGGCGAGTAACCTCGGCCATCGTGTCCAGCCCGTCATTGAAGGCCCCAACAGGGACCCGCGACATCCTTGCACCCGAATCGGCCCGATGGAAGGCTCTCATCGGCCTGTTTGCGGGCCAGATGGAGCGGGCCGGTTACGGCCTTGTGCAAAGTCCGATGTTCGAGGAGGTCGGCGTCTTCCAGCGAGTAGGGGAGGAGACCGACGTCGTTCGCAAGGAGATGTACGACTTCGAGGACAAGGGGGGGCGACATCTGGCGCTTCGTCCCGAAGGAACGGCCTCCATCGTGCGTGCCTTCGTCCAGCACCACCCGCAGACGCCGTGGAAGGTTTGGTACGCGGCGCCGAGCTTCCGTTACGAGCGCCCCCAGGCCGGTCGCTTTCGCCAACACCACCAGATCGGGGTCGAGGCGCTCGGCGTCGACGACGCCGATCTCGACGTCGAGGTGATCAGCCTTGCCTGGGACCTCTTCGCGTCGCTTGGTCTGCGTCGTGTCGACCTGTGCCTCAACTCGTTGGGTGACCCGGCATGTCGACCTGCCTACCTCGACATGCTGGCGGCGCACCTGGTTGGCCGACTCGACGACCTGTGCGACGAGCATCGGCCCCGCGCCCGGGAGAACCCCATGCGCGTCCTCGACTGCAAGCGGGAATCCTGTCGGGGCGTCACGCGCGACGCCCCTCGAACGATCGACCACCTCTGTCGACCGTGCAGCGAGCACTTCGAGCGCCTTCAGGAAGGGCTTCGGGCACTGTCCATCCCGTTCATCCTCGACACGCGCCTCGCCCGCGGGTTCGACTACTACACACGCACCACCTTCGAGCTCCAGGCACAGGCCCTCGATGGCGCACAGAACGCCGTGGGCGGCGGGGGCCGCTACGACGGGCTGGTCGAGATGATGGGCGGCGCGCCGACGCCGGGGATCGGTTTCGGCATCGGCATCGAACGCACCCTGCTGGCCTGCGACGCCGAGGCGACCTTCCCTGTTCCCGCATCGTCGCTGGTGGCCTACGTCGTCGATGTCACCGGGGGGACCGTTGCCCGTGATCTCAGCGCCGCGCTCCGGCGCTCGGGCGTGGGGGTTGCTCGTTCGTTCGACGATCGTTCGATGCGAGCGCAGATGAAACAGGCCGACCGGTCAGGTGCATCGTTCGCCCTGATCATCGGTCCCGATGAGTTGGCGGCCGGCACGGTCATGGTGCGTGACCTCCGTGGTGATGCCGGTCAGCATGCGGTCGCGCTCGATGAAGTGGTCGCTCATGTGGGCTCGCTTGCCGGGGATGGACGGCAGTGAGCGACGAGGCATCAGGAGAGTCACCCATGGATCATCGGGCAACTGCCATGCGCACCATGCTCTGCGGAGCCGTTCGGGCCGAGCACGTGGGCCGCGAAGTGACGGTGTGCGGATGGGTCGCAAGACGTCGCGAGCACGGCGAGCACCTTGCGTTTCTCGACGTCCGTGATCACGCGGGCGTCATCCAGTGCGTGGTCGACGGGTCCCATGACCTTCGCAACGAGTATGTGGTGCGGGTGACCGGTGTGGTGCGGGCGCGTCCGGAGGGAACGCTGAACCCGGAGCTTCCCACCGGCGAGGTCGAGCTCGGAGACTGCGTCATCGAGGTTCTCAACGCAGCGGAGCCACCCCCGTTCCCTCTCCACGATCGCATCGAGGCAGACGAGACCGTTCGTCTACGGCACCGCTATGTCGACCTTCGTCGGGGAAGGATGCAGCGCAATCTTCGCGTTCGGGCCAAGGTCAATCAGGCTCTGCGCTCCTCGATGGACCGCCAGGGGTTTGTCGAGATCGAGACGCCCCTGCTCTGGACCCCGACGCCTGAGGGCGCCCGTGAGTTCGTGATTCCGTCCCGACTGCAGCGGGGCAACTTCTACGTGCTGCCGCAGAGTCCGCAGATCGCGAAGCAGCTCTTGATGGTGGGTGGTTTCGATCGCTACTACCAGATCGCACGGTGCCTTCGTGACGAGGATCTTCGCGCCGATCGCCAGTTCGAGTTCACGCAACTCGACATCGAGGCCTCTTTCGTCGACCAGGATGACGTGCTGGGTTTCATCTCCGAGGCCGTGCTCGATGCCGCCGAGGTGGTGACGGGCGTACGGCCCGACCCGATTCCCCGCATCACGTGGCGCGACGCGATGGAGACCTACGGCTCGGACAAGCCGGATCTACGGTTCGGCATGGAGCTCGTCGAGCTCACCGAGGTGTTCGCCTCCACGCAGTTCCGAGCGTTTCAGGCGCCATGCGTCAAGGCGATACTGGTCGCAGGCGGCGCGGACGCGTACGGCCGGAGCCGTCTCGACGCCCTCACCGACCAGGCCAAGTCGTTGGGCGCCAAGGGTCTGGCATGGGTCAAGGTGCGTGAGAACGGCGAGCTGGAGTCGCCCATCGCCAAGTTCTTCGAGGACCACGAGCGTGCGGGCCTGCTCGACGCGATGGGCGCGGCCAACGGTGATCTGGTCCTGATGGTCGCCGACGAGCGGCCGGTGGTCTGGGCGGTGCTCGGACGTCTTCGAGCCGACCTCGGACGACCGCCGGTCAGCGAGGGTCCCTACCGCTACGTGTGGGTGGTGGACTTCCCCCTCTTCGAGGGTCTCGACGGCGACGGCAACCCGGTTTCGGCCCATCATCCGTTCACCATGCCGCATCTCGATGATCTCCATCTGTTGGAGACCGATCCCCTTGCCGTGCGTTCACAGTCCTACGACCTGGTGCTCAACGGCTGGGAACTGGGATCGGGTTCCATCAGGGTCCATCGGGCCGACATCCAGGCCACGATCTTCCGCACGCTCGGCATCACCGATGAGGAGGCCGCCTCGCGGTTCGGGTTCCTGCTCGGGGCGTTCCGCTACGGGGCGCCTCCCCATGGCGGCTTTGCCGTGGGCCTTGATCGCCTGGTGGCCATCCTGGCGGGGGAGGAGAACATCCGGGAGGTGATCGCCTTCCCCAAGACCCAGTCGGGCACCGACCCGTTGACCGACGCGCCGAGCCCGATCGCGCCGAAGGTGCTCGACGAGCTGGGCATCCGAGTGCTTCCGGCCAAGGCCTGAGCCGAGCTTCGGCCGAGTCGGCCCTCCGGCGGAGGGGTGCTTCAGCGCACCTTGCTGTTCAAGTGCTTCAGCGCACCTTGCTGTTGAGCGGCTCGCCGATGTCGTCCATCTCGCTCGTTTCCAGAGGCCGGGGACCACAGGCGCGCAGTCCCGCTCGCCATGCGTGGATGCCGGCGTTCAGGTCGCCGAGCAGTGCCTGCGCATAGGAGGGTTCGAACGCCATCTCGACGGCGACCTCACCGGTCTTGGCGGTTGCCTCAACCGCTTGGCTGAGGCCGGTCGCGCTGCGTTCGATCTGATCGAGGACGATCACGAGCTCTCGCGTGTCGCCCTCGGGAAGCTCGATCTGCATGAGCGCGTCGTGCAGCTGACGTGCCCTCGCGCTCAGACCGCCGAGATAGCCGGCGAGGTCCGAGATCTTGGTCGGCATGATCTTGAACGAGTCGGCATCGAAGGCGGCGCAGGTCTCGTCCGCGAGCATGAGGTAATCCTCGGTGGTGAGCTTCGAGGTGGTCGCCTCGGCGGCCATCGGGTCGGTGACCGCTTGGCCGATGGTCGTCACGGCGGCGCCGGCCGACGTCACCTGCGAGATGCGTGCTCCGACCACCAGGGAGGCAGCGGAGAGACACAGCACGATCAAACCGGTGGTGATTCCCTGAAGCCGAACAATCCGCGCGTCGCTCATGCCCACTGCTATCGGCAGACCATGACGCTTCTTGATCACTTCGGGCCGATCGCTGACTAGCCTGCCTGCATGGCCGACGACCTCTTCGCGATGGCTGCAGCGACGAGGTTGGCGTCCTCCGCCCCACTAGCGGCACGCCTTCGGCCGACGAGCCTCGATGATGTCGTCGGCCAGGAGCATCTGCTCGGTGCCGGCAGGCCGCTGCGGGTGCTCATCGAGGCGGACCGGCTGACCTCGCTCATCCTGTGGGGGCCTCCGGGAACGGGAAAGACGACCCTCGCTCGCCTTGTGGCGGGTGAGACCGATCGGGCCTTCGAGTCGCTCTCGGCGGTGACGGCGGGCGTCAAGGACGTACGCGAGGTCATCGATCGAGCACGCAGTCGTCTGGGCGAGCACGGCCGGGGCACCATCCTGTTCCTCGATGAGGTGCACCGCTTCAATCGGACCCAACAGGACGCCCTGCTCCCCTCGGTGGAGGACGGCACGCTGACGCTCATCGGCGCCACGACGGAGAACCCGTATTTCGAGGTCAACGCGCCGCTGCTCTCACGCTCGACGCTCTTTCGACTCCATCCGTTGTCGGCCGAGGCGGTCCTGGTCCTGTTGCGACGTGGGCTCGGGCTTGGAGGGGCAACCGCCGACGAGGAGGCGCTCCTCCATCTGGCCGACCGCGCCGGCGGGGATGGGCGTGCCGCTCTGGGGGCACTCGAGGTAGGGGTGGCCCTGGCGAGCGGAGGTCGGGATCACGAGTCGCCCTCCGATGCGGCGGTCCCCCACGTGACCTTGGCGCTTGCCGAGGCGGCGCTCGACGCCCGGGCGCTCCGTTACGGCCGCGACGAGCACTACGACGTGGTGTCCGCGTTCATCAAGTCCATTCGAGGAAGCGATCCCGATGCCGGCCTCTACTGGTTGGCGCGCATGCTCGAGGCGGGCGAGGACGCCCGCTTCATCGCCCGCCGTCTGGTCATCCTCGCCTCCGAGGACGTCGGCATGGCCGACCCCATGGGATTGTTGGTTGCCGACGCGGCTGCTCGGGCCGTGGAGTTCGTCGGCCTGCCCGAGGCGCAACTCAATCTGGCTCAGGCAGTCGTGCACCTGGCGACCGCAGCGAAATCCAACCGGGTCACGGTGGCTCTCGGCAGGGCGCAGGCCGACGTGGCCGACCTGCCGGCGGGTGAAGTGCCGCTGCACCTGCGGGATGCCCACTATCGCGGCGCGACGGCACTGGGCCATGGCAAGGGCTACGAGTATCCTCATGATGACCCCAGGGGTTGGCTCGTTCAGGAGTATCGTCCCGACGAGACAGCGGCCAGGCGGTACTACGAGCCATCTCGGCACGGCCACGAAGAGGAGATCGCCAAGCGCATGGCAAACCGAAGTCGCGATGCCGTTATCCATGAGACCGAGGGATACCGCGCCGAGAGGTGCGATGGGGCGGAGGAGTCGTGACGACCGGGGTGACGACCGGGGTGACGATGAGCGACGGGCTCGGCCTTGCGCTCGTGGGCGTTGTCCTGGTCGCGGCCGTTCTCATCGTCGTGGCCCTCGTCGTGGCGATCCGGACGATGGACGCCCTGCGCCGCAACATCGAGGATCTTCGCCAGGGCCCGTTGCAGGCGGGCGGTGATCAGTACGTGGTGTTCCAACAGGGGGGACCACGCCCGGGCGCGCCGCAACCAGGGGCGATCGGTGGCCCGACCCCGGCGCTCGGTCGCGGCAGCGACCCCCTGTGGTCCGATCGACCCATGACGGCGGGCATCGAGGCGGCGTCGAGACTGGCGTATCTGACGTTCTCGAACCCGGTCATCAAGACCCTGGCCCTGGGATCGGGAACCCTGCGGGCCGTCCGTTCGTTTCGTCGGGACTAGGCGGTCGACCGATCATGTTCAAGCGACTTTTTTGGCTGGTGACCGGCATGGCGGTGGGCACGGGGCAGACCCTGTGGTTGATGCGCCGCCTGCGCCGGACGGTCGATCGCTATCGTCCGGGTCGGGTCACCGTCAATGTCGGCGAGGGGTTGGGAAGTCTCGGCCGCGACGTTCGCGCGGCGGTTGCGGAGGGCCGCGTGGCGATGAACGAGCGTGAGGCGGAGCTTCGCGCAAGGCTGGTCGGCCGTCAGGGATGACGGCCGACAACCGTTAGGCTGTGCGAGCCATGGACGCCGATCACCTCAGGACTGCCTTCACCTCGTATTTCCGTGATCGTGGCCACGTGGTCGTTCCGTCCGCGAGCCTGATTCCCCATGATCCCGATCTGTTGTTCACGGTCGCAGGCATGGTCCCGTTCAAGCCCTATTTCCTCGGCGACGAGCAGGCGCCGCACTCGCGGGTCACGACGGTGCAGAAGTGCGTCCGAGCGGGTGGCAAGCAGAACGACCTCGACGAGGTGGGTCGCACCGCTCGCCATCTGAGCTTCTTCGAGATGCTCGGGAACTTCAGCTTCGGGGACTACTTCAAGGCCGAGGCCATCCCCATGGCGTGGGGTCTGGTCACCGAGGTCTTCGGGCTCGACCCCGACGTCCTGTGGGTCACGTGTCACACCAGTGACGACGAGGCAGCGGCGATCTGGCGTGATGTGGTGGGCGTCGACCCGGCGCGGATCCAGCGGATGGGCGAGGACAACTGGTGGGGCCCTCCCGGCGGTCCCACGGGACCGTGCGGTCCGTGCTCGGAGATCTACGTGGACAAGGGTGATCGCTACGGCGAGCCCGGCGGTCCACTGCACGGCGGCGACGAGCGATTCCTGGAGATCTGGAACCTCGTCTTCATGCAGTTCAACAGGCGACCCGACGGGGTCGATGTGGAGCTTCCCCGGAAGAACATCGACACCGGAGCGGGACTCGAACGCATCCTCAGCGTGATGCAGCGCGTCGACTCGGTCTACGAGACCGATGTGCTCGCACCCCTGGTGGAGGCCGCGCAACGCGTGACCGGCGTGCCCTTGAGTCGGGACCCACGAAGCGACACATCGCTGCGTATCCTCGCCGAGCACGCACGGACGATGACCTTCCTCGTCAGCGACGGGGTCTTCCCCTCCAACGAGGATCGTGGGTACGTGCTGCGCCGCCTCATCCGTCGTGCCGTGCGCCACGCGTTCATGTTGGGCGTGGAGCGGCCGGTGACGCCGACCCTCGTGGCGACAACGGTCGAGGTGATGGGCGGCGCCTATCCGGAGTTGATCGCCAACAGGGACTTCGTGACCGATGTGGTGGAGCGTGAGGAGTCGAACTTCCGCCAGACCCTGAGGTCCGGCTCGACACTGCTGGACAACGAGCTCGCTGCAGTCGGCACGGGTTACGGCGGCGGGTCCGGCTCGGGAGCGGGCGCCGGAGATGGTACGGGTTACGGCGGCGGGTCCGGCTCGGGAGCGGGCGCCGGAGATGGTACGGGTTACGGCGGCGGGACCCTGGATGGGTCGGTGGCCTTCAAGTTGCACGATACCTTCGGCTTCCCGCTCGAGGTCACCCAGGAGATCGCAGCAGAGCGAGGCGTCGAGGTCGACGTCGAGGGGTTCGAGCGGGAGATGGCCGAGCAGCGTCGACGTGCGAAGGCGGCGCGCAGGGCAGCGGGCACCGAGGGCGCCGTCGAGACCTATCGCGAGCTCGTCGAGGCTCATGGCACGACCGATTTCACCGGACGCGAGGAGAACGAGACCCGGGCGAAGGTGCTCGCGGTGGTTCCGCTTGCGGACGGCAGCGTCGAGGTCATGCTCGATCGTTCCCCGTTCTATGCCGAATCAGGTGGGCAGGTGGGTGACACCGGCGTGATCGTGGGCCCGTCGGGCAGGGCCGAGGTGCTCGACACGACCTACGCATTGCCCGGGTTGCAGCGCCATCTGGCTCGCGTCGTCGAGGGCGAGCTCGCGGTCGGCCAGGAGGTGATCGCCTCCATCGACGTGGAGCGTCGAACGGCCATCCGAAGGAATCACACCGCGACCCATCTCCTGCACTGGGCCCTACGCGAGGTGCTCGGCGGGCATGTGAAGCAACAGGGCTCGCTGGTGGGCCCGGACTACCTCCGCTTCGACTTCAGCCACTACGACGCCGTGAGTCCCCAGGAGATCGCCGCGGTGGAGGATCTGGCCAATGCCGAGGTCTTGGCCAACGATCAGGTGCGTCACTTCGAGACCACCAAGGACGAGGCCGGTCGTCTGGGCGCCATCGCCTTCTTCGGCGACAAGTACGGCGACGTGGTGCGCGTGCTGGAGGCCGGGCGCCATTCCCTGGAGCTGTGCGGCGGCACCCACGTGAGGGCGCTTGGCGACATCGGCCCCATCAAGATCATCTCCGAGGGGTCGATCGGCGCCAATCAGCGTCGAATCATGGCGACAACAGGTCGGACAACCATCGAGCGCTTCGGGCGTCAGGAAGCGGAGCTCAACCGAGCGGCAGGTCTGCTCGGCGTCGCTGCCGACGAGTTGGTCGAGGGTCTGGCGAAGCGCCTGGATGAGCTGCGGGATCTCCGGGAGGAGGTGCGGGTCCTCAGGCGCAAGGCGGCCGGCTCGGGGGCGGCCGACCTGGCGGCTCGAGCCGTGGCCGGCATCGTCGTTTCTCGCAGCGACGGCATGGACCGAGCGACCGTCCGAGATCTTGCCATCGCGGTTCGTGATCAGCCCGGCATCCGAGCGGCGGTGATCGGGGGGGAGCCCGAAGGTGGCGGCGTGATCCTGGTGGCGGCCGTCGGCAAGGACAGCGGGCTGGTGGCCTCCGACCTCCTGACCGATGCCGCACGTACCGTCCAAGGCGGCGGAGGCAGGGCGGCAGATGTGGCCATGGCAGGCGGCAAGGACGCGTCACGTCTCGACGAGGCGCTCGACCAGGTACGTGAGGCGTGTGGTCTCGATCCCCTTGAACCTCACCCGGCGGTCTGACCGTTGTCGGCTTGAGGGCGGTCACGATGCGAGTCATGGCTCTTGACCTGGGCGATCGCCGGATCGGGGTTGCGGTGTGCGACCCCCGTGGGACCGTCGCGTCCCCATCGAGTGTGGTCGAGCGGGCGTCCTCACGGGCGGGCGGACGGCGCGCCGACCATCGTGCGATCGCCGGCCTGGTCGCCGAGCTCGAGGCGATGCAGGTCGTCGTGGGTCTGCCGTTGTCCCTCGACGGCACGGTGGGCCCGGCCGCCCGGCGGGTGCTCGACGAGATCGAACAGCTGCGCGCCTGTCTCGATGTCCCCGTCGAGCCCTACGACGAGCGCCTGACCACGGTCGAGGCGGAACGCTCGCTTCGACAGATGGCGGTGAAGGGACAGGAGCGGCGCAAGGTGATCGATCAGATCGCTGCCGCAGTCATCCTCCAGGCCTGGCTTGACGCAGGCATGCCAACCTCGAGCGGAGAAGACCGGACGTGAGAACCGAGTTCAGAAGAAGGCGCCTGGCCGTCGCGGCGGTGGGGATCGGAACAGCGGTGGCCCTGGTGGCAGGCATCGCCGGGCTGTGGGTGTCGAAGAAGATCGATCCCTCGGGGTCGCCGGGTCCGATCAGGACCATCGTCATTCCATCCGGTGCCACCAGCGCGTCGATCGGCTCATTGCTCGAGGATGCGGACATCATCACCGACTCGAACGTGTTCCGTTGGTATGTCCGACTCAAGGGAGGCGCCGAGTTCCAGGCAGGGCGCTACGAGTTGGCGAGGCGTTCCTCGATGAGCGCCGTGCTCGATGCCCTCCAGCGGCCACCGCGCCTGGTGACCAAGCGGCTGACAATTCCCGAGGGGCTGACCGTCGCCGAGGCCGTCGCGTTGACGGACAAGGTGCCTTGGCTCTCCTCCGAGCGCCTGGCGGCACTGGTCGCGTCGGGAACCGTGACATCACGATGGGCTCCCGATGGTGTCACCTCACTCGAGGGACTGCTGTTCCCCGACACCTACCAGATCGACGAGAACGAGGATGAGGCTGATCTCCTGGCCCGCATGATGGCCCGCTTCGACGCCGTTGCGGTCGATCTCGGCTACGACCGGGCCGAGCAGTCGGTGGGGCGAAGCGCGTACGAGGTCATGGTGGTCGCGTCGCTCGTCGAGGCGGAGGCGAAGGTCGACGGCGACCGGGGGAAGATCGCGCGCGTCATCTACAACCGCCTGGAGAAGCGCATGACGTTGGGCATCGACGCCACGGTCTACTACGCGCTCGGGCGAAAGGGCGGTTCCCTGACCCGCAGCGACCTGGCGATCAACTCGCCCTACAACACGCGCAAGGTCGCAGGCCTTCCCCCGACGCCCATCGCGCTGCCCGGGCGTGCGTCCCTGGCGGCGGCGTTGAATCCCGAGGCAGGGCCGTGGCTCTACTACGTCCTGGCCGACGAGCAGGGGAACCATGCCTTTTCGGAGAGCTATGACGACTTCCTGGCGAACAAGGCAGCTGCCGGGCGTAAGGGTCTGCTGTAGATGACCGGCCGTTCATGAGCACGGTGCGCGGGCCGGGGTTGCCGAGTGGGACGACGCGACTTGCCGCGGTGATCGGTGACCCTGTCCGTCATTCACTGTCACCCTTGATCCACAACACCGGGTTTCGCGCGCTCGGCCTCGACTGGGTCTTCGTGGCGCTGGCTGTGGAGCGTGGTCGTGGCGCCGCCGCGCTCGACGCCATGCGCACGCTGGGCATCGACGGACTGAGCGTCACGATGCCGCTCAAGGCGGAGGTCATGGTCGGGCTCGACCGGGTGTCGTCGCTTGCGGAGCGCCTGGGTGCGGTGAATGTGATCGCACGGGTCGGCAGGGAGTTGGTGGGCGACAACACCGATGGGCCGGGGTTCGTGAACGCACTTCGGCACGATCAGGGCTTCGAGCCGGAGGGCAAGCGTTGTGTGGTGGTCGGCGCCGGTGGGGCGGCACGAGCGGTGATGCTGGCGCTGGCAGAAGCGGGAGCGGCTGAGGTGACCGTCGTGGCCCGTCGAACGGACCAGGCCGTTGCGGCGGTTGCCCTCGCCGGGGACGTTGGCCGCGTCGGGGTGCCGGCGGATGTGGCGAACGCCGATCTGGTGGTGAACGCAACCCCGGTGGGCATGCAGGCGGCCTCCGATCAAGCGGTGCTGCCGGCTGCGATGGCGGTGGATGCTGAGCCGGCGATGCTGAGCCCGGCGATGCTGAGCCCGGCGATGCGGTGCTGCCGGCAGCGATGGCGGTGGATGCGGAGCCGGTTGATGCGGAGCCGGACCGAACGGTGCTCGACGTGCCGTTCGATCCGGGACTGGTGGGTGCGGGTCAACTTGTCTGCGATCTGATCTATCACCCGTTGGAGACCTCGTTGTTGGTCGCTGCGGCACGCAACGGCGCACAGGTCGCCAATGGCGTCGGCATGCTCATCCATCAGGCAGCCCTGGCCTTCACCTTGTGGACCGGGGAGCCGGCGCCCGTGGATGAGATGTCTGTTGCCGTGCGAGAGGTTCTCGCAAACCCCTGAATGTTCCGGCCCGACCTGCCGATAGGGCAGACATGGCGCGAAAGAAGGGTCTTCTCGGCGAGTTGCTGGTCGAGCGCGGCATCATCTCCGCGGCGCAACTGGAAGAGGCCCTCGGTGAGCAGGCCCGCACGAAGGAGTCGCTGGGTCGCATCCTGATCGACCGGAGGCTGGTGGACGAGAGCCAGATCGTGGCGACGTTGGCGGCACAGATCGGTCTGCAGTTCGTCGATCTCCTCGAGGTGGCGATCGATCCGATCGCCGTGGCCACGCTGCCGACAAGCCTGTCGCAGCGCTATCAGGCCATTCCCATCGCCTGGGACGGATCGATCCTGGTGGTTGCCATGGCCGATCCGTCCAACATGGTTGCGATCGACGACATCCGCTCGGTGACGGGGGCGGACATCCGTGTGGTGGTCGCGACCCGTGGAGCCATCGACGCGGTCCTGGCACGGACACAGCATCTCGACGACGACAGTGAGGACCTCACGTCGATGAACCTCGACATCGGCGACGATGCCGATGACGACCTTGCCGGGCTGCAGGAGATCACCGAGGACGCCCCGATCGTCAAGCTCGTCAACATGTTGATCCGACAGGCCATCGCCGATCGCGCCTCGGACATCCACATCGAGCCCACGGAGACCGACGTGCGCATCCGCTATCGCATCGACGGCGTGCTCCACGAGGTGATGCGGACCCCGAAGCGTGCTCAGGCCGGCCTGGTGAGCCGCCTCAAGATCATGGCCGACCTCAACATCGCCGAGCGGCGCATTCCTCAGGATGGACGCATCACCGCGATGATCGGAGGCCGCCAGGTCGATCTTCGCCTGGCGACGCTGCCCACGGTCTACGGCGAGAAGCTGGTGATGCGCATCCTCGACAAGGGCACCGCACTGCTGGATCTGGCCGATCTCGGGTTCCTGCCCGAGACGATGGCACGCTACGAGACGGTTTTCACGAAGCCCTACGGCACCATCCTGGTCACCGGTCCGACCGGGTCGGGGAAGTCCACCACGCTGTATGCCACGCTCAACCAGCTCAACGATCCGGCCAAGAACATCGTGACCGTCGAGGACCCCGTGGAGTATCGCCTGGTGGGCATCAACCAGGTCCAGGTGAACCCCAAGGCGGGACTCAGCTTTGCAGCAGCGCTTCGCTCCATCCTGCGTCAGGACCCCGACATCGTCCTGGTCGGTGAGATCCGTGACCGCGAGACCGCGATCATTGCCATGGAGGCCGCGCTGACCGGACACCTCGTGCTCTCGACACTGCACACCAACGACTCGTGTTCGACGCCGACCCGACTCATCGAGATGGGCCTCGAGCCCTATCTCGTGTCGAGCGCCGTCGACTGCGTGGTGGCGCAACGACTTGCAAGACGGCTGTGCGAGCGCTGCAAGGAGGCCTACAAGCCGACGGCTGCCGAGATCAGGGCGATGGGGTGGGGTGACGACATCGAGTTGCCGAAGCAGCTGTTCCGTCCGGTCGGATGCGGGGCGTGCAGCCGCACCGGCTATCACGGTCGTTTCGCCATCCACGAGGTGATGATGGTGAGCGAGGAGATCGCAAGCCTCGTCGCCCAGCGTGCGCTGTCGGAAGAGATCAAGAAGATCGCCATCGGCCAGGGGATGCAGACGCTGCGCATCGCCGCCGAGGAGCAGTTGCGCGCCGGCGTGACGGCCGTCGACGAGGTCCTGCGGGTCGTGTCGTGATCCGCTCATGTCGCTCGTCTGCTCGTCGATAGGTTGACCATGATCAATGCATCTCGTCGCCTGGGGGAGTTCCTGGTCGATCGCAAGGTCCTGTCGCGCGACATGCTCGAAATGGCCCTCCATCGGGAGGCCTCCGAGGGAACCAGTCTGACGGTGGTGCTCCTCGGTGACGGCCTGGTCGGCGAGAAGGATCTCGTCGCGGCCATCGCCGCGCACAGCGATCACCGATTCATCGATCTCGCCGAGCACTTCGTGACGCCCGATCTCGCCTCGATGATTCCCGCCGAGCTCGCGCTTCGACACGTGGTGGTTGCCGTCGACTGGGAAGGGGCCGACCTCGTCGTCGCGATGGCCGATCCCAACGACGAGCGGGCGATCACCGCCATCGAGGAGGCCGTCGGGTGCTCGGTGCGACCGGCAATGTCGATTCGCAGCGAGCTGCACAAGGTCATCACGGCGCTCTACGGCCAGGCTCCGGGGACCAGCGGTCGTGCGAAGGGTGCCCGCAGGTCCGATGCCGCGGACGGCAACGGGGATCACGACGCCGAGTACCTTCACGCCGAGGAGATCCACCTCGACGACCTCCTGCTGCGGGTGCTCGACCTGGGCGGCTCCGACCTGCACCTGGCGGTCGGGTGCGAGCCGAGCGTGAGGGTGCACGGCGAGCTGAAGCGCCTGACGGAGTTTCCGGTCATGAACGGCTCGGAGATCCGCCGCATGATCTATGCCGTGCTCACGCAGCGCCAGCGGGAGAAGTTCGAGGAGGACCTGGAGCTCGACACCTCTCATGCGATTCCCGGTCACGGGCGATTTCGCGTCAACGTCTTCCTGCAGCGCGACTCGGTGGGAGCAGTGTTGCGGGTCATCCCCTACGAGATCGTTCCTCTCGCCGATCTCGGCCTGCCGGTGTCGGTGGCGAACATGGCCGAGTACCCGCGTGGGCTCGTGCTGGTCACCGGACCCACGGGCTCGGGGAAGTCGACGACGCTCGCCAGCCTGGTGGACCTCGTCAATCGGACCAAGCCGGTGCACATCATGACCGTCGAGGACCCCATCGAGTTCCTCCATCAGCACAAGAAGGCCCTCGTCAACCAGCGTGAGGTCGGGGAGGACACGCACTCGTTCGCCGAGGCCCTTCGTCGGGTGCTCCGTCAGGACCCCGACGTCATCCTGGTCGGTGAGATGCGTGACCTCGAGACGATCCAGATTGCCATCACCGCTGCCGAGACCGGCCACCTGGTCTTCGGAACCCTTCACACCCAGGATGCCCCTCAGTCGATCGACCGCATGATCGACGTGTTCCCTGCTCATCAGCAACAGCAGGTCAAGGTGCAGCTCGCCTCCTCGCTACAGGGCGTCGTGACCCAACAGCTCGTGCCCAAGGCGGCCGGAAAGGGTCGGGTCGCAGCCGTGGAGGTGCTGGTGGCGACGCCTGCGGTGCGCAACCTCATCCGTGAGGGAAAGACGCATCAGATCTACTCGTCCATGCAGTCGGGATCGCAGTTCGGCATGCAGACGATGGATCAGTCACTGGCGCATCTGGTGATGGCCGGCACGATCAGCATGCAGTCCGCCCTCGAGAAGTGCGCGAATCCGGCGGACCTTCGCCGCCTCGCCGGCCGTTCGTAGGAGACGTCATGGCCTCGACCTTCCAGTACAAGGTACGCGACCGTGAGGGCCGTGTGCTCCAGGGTTCGCTCGAGGCCGACAACCACGAGCTCGTCGTCAACAAGTTGCGCCAGATGGGCTACACACCCATCAACGTCGAGCGCCACGACCTGTCGGCGCTCAAGAAGGACCTCACGATTCCCGGATTCGGCGCTCGGGTGGGCCTCAAGGACGTCGCAATCTTCAGCCGACAGTTCGCCACGATGATCAACTCGGGCCTGTCGTTGCTGCGGGCCCTCAACATCCTCGGCGACCAGACCGAGAACCCGGCGTTGGCCAAGATCCTCACCCAGGTCCGCATGGATGTGGAGAAGGGCACGTCGCTTTCACAGGCCCTCGCGCGTCATCCGAAGGCGTTCAATCGCCTCTACATCGCCATGGTTCGCGCAGGCGAGATCGGTGGCATGCTCGACTCGGTCCTCCTGCAACTGGCCTCGACCATCGAGAAGCAGGTCGAGCTGCGACGCAAGATCGTCTCGGCGATGACCTATCCGGTCGCCGTCCTGATGCTGGTGCTGCTGATCGTCACGGCGATGTTGATCTTCGTGGTGCCGACCTTCGAGGGTCTGTACGCCGACCTCGACAGCCCATTGCCCGCCCCGACGAAGATGCTGCTGACGGTCTCGTCGTTCATGACGACCTTCGCTCCGCTCATCATCCTTGCCGTGGTGGGCCTGGTGTTCCTCTTCAAGCGCTGGATCGCCTCCGACAAGGGCAGGGCCATCTGGGACGCCTTCAAGCTGCGGGTGCCGATCTTCGGCAAGCTCGTGCGAAAGACCGCACTCACCCGCTTCTCGCGGACACTGGCGTCGCTGCTGAGTGCCGGCGTGCCCATTCTGGAGGCCCTGGAGATCACGGCGGAGACCGTCGGCAATGCGGTCGTGGCCAAGGCGGTGCGCGAGGTGCAGGTCGGCGTCCGACAGGGCGAGTCGATGGCTCGGCCCTTGAGCCAACATGCGGTGTTTCCGCCGATGGTGGTCCAGATGCTCGCGGTCGGCGAGGAGACCGGCGCCGTCGACACCATGTTGGAGAAGGTTGCGGACTTCTACGATCAGGAGATCGAAGCCCTGGTCGACGCACTCACGTCGTTGCTCGAGCCACTCCTGATCGTGGTGCTCGGTGGTGTTGTCGGCGGCATGGTCGTTTCGCTCTACCTGCCGATGTTCAACATCATCAACCTCATCGAGTAGCAGAGTCTGGCGTCGCCCAGATCGCAATCGGCCAAGGTCGAGCGCGCGAGGCCGGGCCTTTGCCCTTGTCACGGGATCCTTCTCGGAGATCGGAGCGGCAAGCGCGCAGCGGTCTGCCGGCCGGGGGACCGGGCACGCGGGCCGCGTCAGGTCGGGCGCTCAGCTGAACCGTTGTTGTTCCCACCCGCCGGGCTCATGGTCTCCGGCGTGTTCGTTCGTTCGGTCCGGACCCTTCGGGGGGATCAACGTCCGTTTGCCGTCGGGGTCCCGTGGCCCGTCACGCCAGCCCTTGTGGGTCTTGAGGTGGTGGTGCCAACGACATTTCGGCCCCAGGTGCTCGAAGTCGCTCAGTCCGCTCTCGGCGTAGGGAACGATGTGGTCGATCTCGAGGTTGCGGGTGACGTGACAGCCTCGGATCTCACATTCCCAGTTCACCAGCAGCGCTGCCTTCTGACGACGGTTGGCGGTTCGCCCCGCGTGGGCAACCGTGCGCACGTCCACCCCGTCGGTGACGATGATGTCGACGATGGCGTCACCGAAGAGCTGTTTGGCCGATGCGACGTCGATCGGACCCACACCGGCGACCTCGCAGATCTCACCGGGATCGGTGTGGCCACGATGGAACGCCGCTGCATCGATGACCAACAGCGCATGGGCCGTCACGCCCGCCCCTGGGTTCCCACTCGCCTGGGTGTCCCCACCACCCTCGCCGCTTGCGCCCCGATCGCCCTGACCGTCACCACCGTCCTGACCGTCACCACCGTCCTGCGCGTCACCACCGTCCTGACCGTCACCACCGTCCCGTGCGTCACCATCGTCCCCTGACCGTCACCACCGTCCCGTGCGTCACCGTCATCGCCCTGACCGCCTCCGGCCGGTGTCCCGCCGGTGATGCGTGCAGCCCTTGCCATCTCGATGAGCGCATCGGCGGCACAGGCCTCGTGTGAGTCCCGCAGTCCCCTGCGGCGGGCATCGTTGAGCACCCGATTGGTGAAGCGGTCCCAGATGGGCTCGAAGCTCGCCGCCTGTCGGGGTGTCAAGGAGATGCCATAACAGCGCATGCCCTCGGCATCGGTCCAACGACGTGCCCGACGCAACGAGTGTTGACGTTGCGAACGTTGGCGGTCGTCGTCTGCTGCTGCCTTCTCCTGTCGGGCACGCCTGCGAAGCTCCTCGAGCGAGCCCTTCTTCGAGAGCGCAAGGAGACTCTCCTCGGCATCGGGCACCTGAGCGGCCGCATCGGCAATGGCGCTTGCCTGTGGACCCGAGAGCTCCCCGTTGCGCAGGGCCTCCTCGGTTGCGCCGAGAGCCTCGAGGTTGCGAGCGGTGTTGGTCTCACGAACGGCATCGCCCAGCGAGGTGCCGGTTCGTCCCGCCAACCAATCGGCGCTGGAACGAGCAGCGCTGTCGCCGTGTGCCCAGGCACGGGTGCGATCCACCTGGCCCAGCGCCAGGGTCTTTCCCGCACCTGCAAGGCGTTCGAGACGGGCGAAGGCCTCCACGTACTGCTTGGCAAGTTCGCCGTCACAGCATTGCGCGTCGAAGGCGCCCACGAGCGCATGCAACTGCTCGCCCAGCTCCCGCACCGCCGTGATTCCCATGCCCCCATCCTCCCAGGTCGGTGTGACAACGAGATGACACGAGGGGGATGGACAAGGCTGCGATATTGCTCACTCCCCACGCTCAAGTCGAGGCCGCATGCTGCCGTAATAGGAAAGGCGAGCAGGTGCTCTTGACAAAGGCAAACCCACCGAGAGGTGGGGACGCAAAGCCACGGGACCCTCCTCCGTCAACGGCGACGGAGCGGTCAGCCGAGCTGCCTGGAGAACCTGCCTGTTCCCACCTGGGGCCGGCAGGGCAAGGTCACGGTTCGTTTTGCATACCAACCCATCCATTGCCCGAAAGGAAACACCCATGTTGAACACCTTGCGTCGACGCATGGCCAATGAGGATGAGGGCTTCACCCTCATCGAGCTCATGGTCGTCGTCCTGATCATTGCCATCCTGATGGCAATCGCCATCCCCACGTTCCTCGGCGCTCAGGACCGCGCCCGTGACCGTGGCGCCCAGTCCAACCTCCGCAACGCCATGACCGCGGCGAAGACGATTGCAACCGACAGTGCAGGTCTGTTCCTGAATCGTGCGGGAGCGACGACGATCCTTGATGCAGTCGACCTGCTCGCCGCAGAGGGCTCGCTGGTGTTCATCAACGGCAACCTACAGCGGTCGGGCCGATATCGATCGTGACGACGGGCACCGGCGGGGTGGACATCTTCCTGCTGACCAAGAGTGCCTCGAACAAGTTCTTCGGCATCAAGGCCACGTCACAAGGCTTGGTGACCTACTGCTCAGGCACCTCCGCCCCAACCAGTGCCGGGTGCACCGGCACCGAAGTGGTAATCCCTGCCTCGTCTGAATCGAGTAGGCACATAGGTGACAGGTGGCCGAGCGCAAGCTTGGTCACTGGCCATTTTTGGCTCGGGCTCCTACGGCTCGGATGCCGGCGGCGCTGATGTCGAGCTCGCGAGCAACCTTCTCACCTTGGTCTGGCTGGGGTCGATGGCGAGTGAGCGGCGCAACCAGCGTGCCGGCCTCCCGAAACGGCTCGGCGACAGGATGCCTGTTCCGCCAGACCGTTGCGGGCCCGTGTCGACATCGGGTTGTGCTTCAGGACCTCGGCGTAGGCCGATTCCGCCTCCTCGGTCGGCCATAGCCGGCGGCTGCGGCATCGCCGAGGATAAGCCAGAGAATCGGGGTCGCTCGGGTCCCGGTGATGGCCTCCATCTGCCATCGACGGCCTGGGCGAGTTTGGCTCGTCCTGTTCGGCGCGGCCCTCGAACGTCTCGATACGGCCCGAATCGTCGCGGGCAGGGGCCAGCGGGGGAGAAGAGTGAGCGAACGATCGGCATGCCGTCGATCGAAATCCAAGGACGCCTGATCGAGGTGGAAGCTCGCCGAGGAGAAAGAGGCACCGAGGAGATCGCGGTGACGAAGGAGCAGGCCTGCCGGTCGAGTCCGAGCGGCAAGGCTCGGGATCCAGCGCCCGTCGGCGTCACGCAGAGCGCCGTTGCTGCAGGCGGGACGCTGCCGCACCAGCGCAAGACAGCGCCAGCGGTGTCGTGCCCACAGCATTGAGGCTCCACGAGCCCGACAAGGACACAGGGCAAGGGCGAAGAGTCGCAACGGCCCGCGGTACGCCGCCATGCCAAGGCCAACCAGGCGAGGAAGGCTGTCAGCCCGAGGATCCCGGTCGTGGTCGCGTACTCCACGACGAGATTGTGGGCGTCGGTGAAGTACTGGTCCGGGCCGAAAGCCCGTGCAACCGACACCGTGCGATACCGGATGTTGCCTCCCGGTAGGTTCCCGGGCCACTGCCCACGAGCGGATGGTCCGCGACGGCATGACGGGTGGCCCACCACATCGACAGCCGAGGGGTGAGCCCTCCGCCGCCGTCGGCTGCGGTCACCCGCCCGCTGACGCTCACCCCGCCGCCCCGGTTCGTCAGGACCGCGCCGCTGCCGAGGCCGAGCAACACGCAGAGGACCACGGCGAGGAGCCTGCCCGTGCCAAGCTTGGGTCGTCGTGCCGTCCGTGCCGCACCGATGATCACGATCCACGATTGCCAGCAAGGCGGCACGACTGCCCGACACCTCGACCGCTGCCGCCAGAGCCGCGTGACGATCGCAAGCCATGGCCACAGGCGTCGCCCGTCCCAGGGAATCGCCAGCGCAAGGCCGGCGGCCGCAATGGCCCCGAGATGGACGGGATTTCCCATCAGGCCGATCGAGCGACCGTCATACCGGGCGAGCTCGAAGGATGACAGGTCTCCCACCATCTCGAGGAGGGCGAAGACCACATTGACCAGAACGCCGGCCAAGAGGGCTTTTGTCACGTCCCCACGCCCGCTCTCGTCAAGCGAGACGCCGATGGCCCACGCCCCGGCCAGCGCGACCACAAAGATCAGGCCTGTTCCCCAGTTGTAGAGCCCGAAGACGGCAGTCGTGTGGTTGTCGGCCAACAGGGTCGACAACGTGGCGACACCGAGGAAAGTCAGTGCGGCGCGGGCCGCTGCGCGAGCAGGGGAGGGTGAACGTGCCAGGAGGAGGAGGCGAGGCAGGCCCACGGCAGCGATGAGAGGGATGAGCGCTGCCTTGGGCGCCCAGAACACCGCATGCACCGAAGGCGAAAAGGCGACGGGCAACAGAAAGGCGATGCCCATGGCGAACAGCGTGAGCCCTGCTCGTCGCCCGGTGCCTGCCTTCACGGTTCCCGCCACGCGAAAGACCATATGACCTGCAGCGAGGAAAGTCGGCCATCCCTCGATCCTCGGGGACTGGACCGCTACCCTCGATCAGCGATGACGACAAGTCCTGTTGGCGACGGTCACAAATCACGTCTCGATGTGTGGAACGAGTGGCTCGATGCCCTGTTCCCCCACATCGCCAACCTTCACGCGGACCGGGAGGACCGCAACAAATTGGTCGCCAAACTGCCTACACTTGAGCCATGTCCGTGACGGTCGAACTCCCCGCCGAAGCGCTACGCCGCCTCGAAGTCGAAGCCACTCGCCGCGGGATCAGCATTGACGACGTAATCGCCGAACTCGCCGCCCGCCTCCCCGATGAAGTCCCAACGGGCGGCCATCGGCTGAGCTTCATCGGCATCGGCGCATCCGGGGACACCCGGCCGTTCGACATCCATCGCGAACGTTCCGAGCTCGCCGAACGCAAACTCGCCGAAGACATCTGAGCGACCAGCACGTGTTGCTCGTCGACACCAACATCCTGCTCGCCGCCGCCGACACCTCGACCCCTGACCACGCTCGTTGCGCAGCGGTGCTCGACGACCACCCCGACGTGGCCGTTACAGCCCCCGTCGCTGTCGAGACCGCATGGATGATCGAGTCCCGCCTCGGCCCGACAGCCGAGGCCGCGTTCGTCGGATCGATCGCTACCGCCGAACTTGCCGTCGTCGATCTTACGTCTGCGGACTGGGCCCGCTGCACCGAGTTGATCGTCGTCTACGCCGACCTCGGCCTTGGGATCGTGGACGCATCGGTCATTGCTGTCGCCGAACGCCTCGGCGTCACGACGATAGCGACCCTCAACCGCCGAGATTTCGCCGTCGTCCGTCCCGCCCACTGCGACACTCTCGACCTCATGCCCTGAACAACCAAGTCCGGTGCAAGGCCGGCAGCGATCTGCGCATTGCACGACCCGCGTGCCATCCCGCACTCTCGAGCACTCGACCGGTACCCTCGATCGGCAATGACCACGGGGGTGTTGGCAGCAACGTGTGCGCTGATCGGTCTCGCCCTCGGCTCGTTCCTCAACGTGGTGATCCACCGGGTGCCCCTTCGTCAATCGGTCGTCACGCCGCGTTCGCGCTGTCCGGCATGCGCCACCGAGCTGGCGGATCGTGACAACATCCCGGTGATCTCGTGGCTGGTCCTGGGTGGAAAGTGCCGAACATGCGGGGCGCCGATATCGGTTCGCTACCCGGCGGTCGAGGTGCTCACCGTCGATGCTCTTCGCGGCCATGGCCGTTCGCCTCGGCTCCGACTGGTCGTTGCCATCCTTCCTCCTCTTCACGGCCGTGCTCATCGCCGTGAGCTTCATCGACATCGAGCACTACATCGTCCCGAACCGCATCGTGCTCTTCGCCCTGACGACCTCGGTGCCGCTGCTGGGCGCAACGGCGATCCTCGACCACCGGGGCGCCGAGATGCGAGACGCTCTTGTCGGCTCGGTGTCGGCGAGCGGCGCACTGTTCCTGCTCCACCTTGCCTATCCCCGTGGCATGGGCATGGGGGACGTGAAGTTGGCCCTCGTCCTCGGCCTGTACCTCGGATGGCTGGGCCTCGATCACGTCTTCCTGGGTGTCTTCCTGGGTTTCCTGCTGGGGTCGGTCGTCGGGGTGGCGCTGATCGCGACCGGACTGCGCACGCGATCACAGCATCTGCCCTTCGCCCCCTTCCTCGCAGGAGGATCGCTACTCGCCGTATTCGTTGGCGACGTAGTCCTCAAGTGGTATCTCCGCTGACCGATGGAATGGAAGTGTTCGGCGCGAGTGCTTCTGACGGCTCAAGTGGCGGATGAACACTGAGAGTGAGATTGTTGCCAGTGTTGACATTGTTGTTGGTGTGAGAGGAGTGACTTATGATGAAGATGTTGTCGTCTCCTCTCGCGAAGGATCGCCTGATGTCCAAGGATGATCGGTATCTCACGGTGCAAGAGGTGGCAGAACAGATGCGCGTCTCCAACATGACGGTCTATCGACTGATCAAGGCGGGTGAGCTCGCGGCAGCACGCGTCGGCCGTGGCTATCGTCTGCGTGAGGTCGAGGTCGACTCCTACCTCAGGCGTGGTGATTCCTGATGGCGAAGCTGGTGGTCGGTGTCGACATCGGCACGCACGCGGTGCGCGCCGCCGAGGTCAGCCTCGGCAAGGGAAAGCCGGTGCTCGCGCGTTTCGCCCAGGTCGCCCTGCCTCCGGGCGCGGTTGTGGACGGCGAGGTCGTGGACCCTTCGGCCGTTTCCCCCGCTCTCCAGCGGCTCTGGAAAGAGGGTGGCTTCAAGAGCCGAACGGTCGTCGCCGGCGTGGCCAATCCCCGCGTGCTGGTTCGCTCGACGGAGGTGCCGGTCATGGCCGCCGACGATCTCCGTTCGGCACTCACCTTTCAGGTGCAGGAGCTGATCCCCATTCCGATCGAGGACACGGTCTTCGACTACCAGATCGTCGATGAGACGGAGAACGCCGAAGGTCAACGTCTCTACCGGGTCATGTTGGTCGCTGCGCACCGTGACATGTTGCGCTCCTTGCTCGCCGCACTCGAGGGTGCAGGATTGACCCCTTCGGGGATCGATCTGATGCCCTTTGCCCTCCTCCGTTCGCTCGGGGGGCCGGGCACCTTCCTCCCTCCGTTGCCTGCGCTGGTCCCAACGGACGCCACAGCTCCTTCGGGTGAGATCGCCGACGCGGGCGAGTCGCAGCAGGCCCATGCGGCGATCGTCTCCATGGGAGCGGGCGTCACCACGGTGCTCGTCCATCAAGGGGGCAAGCCTCGATTCGTCCGCAGCGTTGCCTCCGGCGGCAATGACGTGACCGAGAAGCTCGCCCATGAGCTGTCCATCGATGTGGAGCACGCCGAGGGGCTCAAGCGGGACATCCGTCCCCATTCCGACGACGTGCAGGAGGCCCGAGTCGCCTCGATCGTGGCCGAGGCAACGGCCGATCTGCTCGACGAGGTTCGTGACTCGCTGGACTACTTCCGCACCCAGATCGGCAACGGAACGCTGAACGAGGTCGTGGTCACCGGCGGGGTCGCCATGACCCCCGACATCGAGAACCAGTTGGCGGCATCCTTGGGCAATGGCTACGAGGTGTCGCTGGGTCACCCCCTCGAGCACGTCGCCCTCGGTCGCACCGGACTGTCGCCCGAGGTGCTCGCGGCCAACGAGCCCGTCCTGGCGGCTCCCCTGGGCGTGGCGCTCAACTCGGTGCTGTCGCTCAGCGGTGTCGCCCCGATCTCCCTCCTACCCGGCGAGGTCGTGGAGCAACGGCGCGATCGTCAACAGACCCTGATGGCCGCGGGCGCCGTGGCCGGCGTCGGTGTGCTCCTCCTCGGCATCTATGCGTTGCGGATCGGCCAGGTGGACGACGCCAAGGCGGCCGCAACCACGGAGGCGGCAAAGACCGCACAGCTTCAGGCGGAGGTCGCGAGCTATCAGGACGTCGAGGCACTGGAGTCCGACGTCGCAGCACGCACCAGCGTGGTGCGGGCGGTGCTCGTCGACGACCTCGCCTGGACCCGCCTGTTCCAGGAGATCGCCACGGTGCTGCCGGGCGATGTCTGGCTCACCTCGTTCAACGCCACCGGAGCAGCGCCAACCGCTGCGGGCGCGGCATCGCCGAGCGCGGGCTCCGTGACCGTGGGCGCGATCGGCTTCTACCAAACCTCGACGGCGCGCTGGCTGTTGCGACTGGGTGAGCTCGAATCGCTGCGGGACCTTTGGGTTCCCTCGGCGACCAAGCCACCCGAGGGCGCCCAGCAATCACTCGTGACGTTCTCCTCGTCGGCGGCGATCACCGAAAAGGCCCGGTCCAATCGATCGGAGCGTTACATCAATGGAGAAGAGGGCTCATGAACCGCCGGATCATGATGATCACCGGTGGCGTGCTCGTGGTGATGTTCGGGCTCTGGTATGTGTTCGGCTTCCGATCGCAGAGCAACGACCTCGATGCCGCCCGTGCAGGTGAAGAGGTGGCACGCACGACGAACGAGCAGCTCGCGCTGCGCATCTCGCAACTGAAGGTGGCCCGCAAGGGAACGCCCAAGCTGACGGCGACCCTCGAGCGCCTTCGGCGTGCGGTGCCGGAGGACCCGAATCTGGCGGAGTTCATCCTGCAGGCGAACGAGATCGCCGAGGAGTCGGGCGTCGATTGGCTCAACATCGCCCCAACGCCGCCCGCGGTGAGCGAGACGCCTGCACTGCCGGCAAAGATCGGGTTGAACATCACCATCGACGGCGGCTACTTCCAGGTGCTCGACTACCTCAATCGCCTCTCGGAGCTGCCTCGCATCGTGATCATCGATGCGCTGAGCTTCACACCGGGCGAGGCCGAGGCGAGCGGCGCCCCCCGGATGAGCGCCGTGTTGACCGGTCGCATGTTCTCGACCAAGGCGGGCGTTGCTGCCGCCGAGGCGGCGGGAACCGTCGGCGCCGGTGGCCCGGAGGCGACCACGACGACGGTGCCAGGGGCACCGACGACGACACAAGCAGGCGCCACGACGGTGCCCGTGTCGACAGGAGGCGGATGATGGCCGACCCAACGAATGTCGACCCCGCCAAGGCGGATGCGGACGGTCGACGCCGCGTCCTGATGCTCCTGGGCATCGGTGTCGGACTCCTGGCTGCTGCGTTCCTCCTACCGAAGGTTCTGTTCGGCGGAGATGACGATGCCTCGACGGATGCGTTGAACGCACCAACGGCGATCTCGACCCCTGGCGCCGTGGAGACCCCCGGTGCATCGCCGAATCAGGCGGGCGCCGATCCGGGGTCGACACCGACCACCGTTGCGCTCGGAGCCCTCCCCGAGTCCTACGAGGTCTTCGCCACCCGCAATCCGTTCACGCCGTTGGTGTCGCCGTCCAGCACGCCGGCGGCCGACGGGTCGGGGGATGCCGCCGCCGGGACCGGGGACGGCGCCAATCCGCCGGCGCCCGACAACGGGACCGAGCCGCGGATGCAGCAACAGGTGGCCCTGCTCGATGTCGCCGGAACCTCCGACAGCACCGCAGTCGCAACCGTGACGATTGACGGCGTGGTCTACCAGGTTCAGGTGAACCAGATCTTCGCCACCAATTACAAGGCGGTCTCGATCGACCTGAGCGCCGGCTGTGCGGGTTTCCTGCTCGGTGACGATGCCTTCTCGCTCTGCCGGGGCGAGGAGATCAAGAAGTAGGCACTGGTCCTGGTCCGACTGGTCCAGTCGGACCAGGTGCTCTGCCCGTGCCGGCCTGCCGGCTCCGCCGGGTCTGCTGGCTTCCGCCGGGTCTGCTGCTTCCGCCGGGCCTGCTCAACCGGGCTCAACCGGCCAACCGGGCTCAACCGGCCAGGTGGGGGTGGGGTGCAGCCGGATGGCCGGCTCGGCGGTGAGAAGCACACGGCGATCGTGTGTCACTCGGGGGAAACCAACCGTCGAAACGATCGTCGCCGAGTTCGGTGTCGACACGAACCGGTTTCCGACTCCGGGCATCGTGCGTCGTGGGTCTGGTGGTGCCCAGGGTGGCGCACATCATGATCGTCGCTCGGCACATCCTCCACGACGACACCACCCAACCAGGAGCTTGGCGTCGACCACTTCGACAGACGCAATGGCGCCGACGCCCCGCGCCGCCGGCTCATCCGAGAACTCGAAATGCTCGGCCGCAGGGTCGCATTCGAATCCGCCGCATGAACAGCCGAACGTTGACCCATCCGGTCAGAGCGAGGGGTTGACCTCGCGGATGGTGCTCACGGCGTACTTCTTCTCGCCGATGGCCGGGAAGTAGGGCGGCTGGATCGTGGCGAGGTTCGTGTCCCACGTGAAGCTGCCCAGCTGGTCGAAGATGGTTCCGCTGCCCGACTTGAGGATGATCATGCCGTTGAAGGTGATGTTGTCCGACGACCCGGCGTTGAAGGTGCCCGTCTTCGAGAACAGGGAGGCGTTCACCGTACGATCGCCGCTCAGGGTGAAGCTGTTCTGGGCAACGAGGCCGAGGATGTCGTCGCCCGGGGTCTCGTAGGTGATGTTGCCGCGCGATGGTGATGCCGCCGGCCGAGTGCAGCGACACCCGTCCGTCCACCACGGAGGCATTCACGGTGACGTTCTTGTCGAGGTAGATCCCACCGGTCGAGGGCATCGCCACCGTCTCGGTGGAGGACCCGGCGTCGTTGCAGAAGATGAACGATGCGTAGGTCCAGTGCTTGACGATGGTGACCGTCGCGTTGGCGTTGAAGGTCACCGCGTACCAGTTCGACGATGAGTCGCAACCTCCGGTGTTGGTCCGGGAGATGCCTCCGGCGGCGCCGGCCGCCACGGTGATCTCGTCGATCGAGGGGAGCAGGGAGCCGAACGTGATGGGTGAGGCCACCTGGGTTCGGATGTCCGCATAGCCGGTGGCGCCATCGCCGTCGTAGGCGACACCCGGGCCGCCGTGGGAGCCGCAGCCGGTGACGAAGCGGTCCTCGGCGTAGAGGTCGCCCTGTGCCAGCCCGTCGTGGCACAGGTCGTTGGTGCCGCTCGAGGCATCGGTGAGATAGACCGCTCCGGTGGTCGTCAGCGTCGAGTAGTCCAGGTTCAGATCACCGTCCACGACCATGACGAAGTTGCTGAGCGATGCCGGGGTCACGATGGCCTCCATCGCCTTGAGGCCGGTCTCGGCGTCAACCTGGCGTCCGGTCGAGACGATGCGAAGCGTGGTCACCGACCCCGTCGGTGGGTAGAGCTGCAGGTTGTACTCGAAATCGCTGCCGACGGTCTTCCACGAGTCCCGGGGCGCTGCATAGCCCCACCCGGGTGAGCCGGTGTCCGTCCAGCTTCGATCCGCGCCGGTGGTCCCGTCGGTTCGGCTTGTCTCGGCCTCGTGCACCCAGTGGGACCAGTAGGTCCGGTCGTCGCTCAACTTGGCGAGGTAGTCGTGGATGCCGGCCTCCGCCGCCTGGAGCGCACCACCCACGGCGACCGATCGGGTGCTGCGATCGACGTTGAAGACCGTGTTGGTGATCAGCACGGCGCTCACCATGCTGAGGGTGACGCCCATCATCATGACCGTGATCAGGGTGGATCCGCGCTGGCCTTGCGCGGTGGCTCCGGATCGGAGCAGTCGGATGACGCGTTGGCGAGGTGACATGACCCGTCCTCAGGTGGGGGTGACTCGGATGTGGGCGGCGGTCTCGTACTTCTGGGCGCTGGGCGACCGAGTCGGGTCGGTATCGATGCTGACCTGGACCGTCACGGTCCGGATGGGGGAACCTGCGCCGGTGAAGATGGCGGCGATCGCAGGTGATCCGCCCGGGGGCAGGACATCCGTGAGCACCGTGATCGGGGTCGGGGCTCCACCGGGGAAGGACCAGGGCGCAGCGGTGTTGTCGCTGAGCACCTCACTTCGGGTCAGCGTGGTTCCCGAGTGCTGGTAGGTGATCTTCCTGAGCCTGAACGGGGTGTCCCGGTTCGGGGAGTAGAAGGTGATGGAGGTGGACGAGAGCGATGCGACCGGTGAGAGGCCGGCCTGGCCCGTGTAGGCCTGTCGGAGCTCGTCGTCGATCTGTTGGAGGACGCGACGAGCGCCATCCTGGAGGACCATCTCGTGCTCGAGGCTCGCCGTGTGCGTCCAGGCCGAGGTGAAGAAGCCTCCGGCCACGGTCAGCACGCCGACGGAGAGGGCGATCCCAACCAGGAGCTCGATCATGCCGAAGCCGAGCTCACCGCCTGCGTGTCTTCCCTCTCGGGCGCCGGCTCCGCGATCGGCGCTCACGGGAAGTTCACCGACTTCACGACGTCGGTCTTCTGCAGTGGGTAGAGCCACGGCGTGATGTCGATGGCCGTGGGCCCGGCAACCTTGACCGGGCTGGTGCAGTTCGCCTGCAGGGTGTATCCGGCGCCGGGATGCAGCGTTCGTCCGTTGATCGAGTCGAACAGCTTGCTGCTACCCGATCCGAGCGTGTAGGTCTGCGTGCCCCATGATCCCGTCAGGGAGATCGTCTTGGTGCCGCTGCAACTCGTTCCTCCCACGCTGGCCATGAGCCTGACCGGCACGTACATGCGGATGGTCTTGGTGACGTTCTCGCCTGCGCTGAGGACCTCCCGTCCCTGGCCGCTGGATCCCCCCGGCAGGTCCTCAGGCATCGTGGTCCACCGACGGATGCCCCACCAGATGCTCCTGGTCACCGTGATGTCATAGGTCGCGACGGGGAGGTTGCCGAAGATCACGGTGCCGTTGGAGGGAGTGATCGCGGTTCGCACCGTCGTCGTGCCGACCTTGAGGGTGACTTTCGAGTTTCGGAGAGCCGTTCCGGCCGGGTACATGTCGTTCACCCTCACGGTGATGGACTGCGACGAGGCAACCGCCGCTTGGTCCGGGGGCGCAACAAGGGTCGAGTAGTCGGCCAGCGGGTCGCTCGAGATTGCGGCCGCCGTGACGGTCACGCCGACCGACTTGTAGTGCTTCGTGAAGCGCGAGGTGTTGGGAATCGGGTCGTCCACCCAGCTCACGGCGCGGGCGATCGCGTAGGTGATGCCCGAGAGCGTGATCGACGAGGTCGGCTGCAGGGTGCCGACAGGGTCCCCGGCGACGAGGCCTACCGAGTCGAAGTCCAGTGAGCGGGCTTCCTCGATGGCCTTGGTGGCCAACTGGGCCGCCGTGGTCTTCGCTCGACCCTTGTTGTAGGTGCGCTGCGACGAGGCCAGTGAGTCGACGAACGTGCCGGCAACCATGGCAAAGATCACGGCGGCGATGATGACCTCGACCATCGCAAAGCCTGCCTGCTCGCGTGCGCGACGAGGCGCCCGGGTGGCGAACGCGTCTCGAGTTGCGCTGCTGGGCAAACCGCACCTCCTTGATGTGCACCTGACGTCTGCATGCGGTATCGACCACCGGTGGCCTCTGCTTGAGGAAAGGGGAGAGTTTTGGGTCCGGTGGGATAGAGCGGCCAAACCGGCGGAAACCGCCCAAGGTGGCATCTAAAACACGTCAGGTGAATTGTTTGCGATGCCGATGCCAGAGTTGTGAAGTTCCTGAAGCGCCGCCGGCGATCGGGTCGCAAAGCCGACCAGCGTGGCTTCACCCTGGTCGAGCTCACGGTGACGATGAGCGTCATGAGCGTCGGGGTGTTGGGGCTCCTGCGTGTCTCGTTGGGTGGCATGGCCGTCTCGGTGGGCGCAAACGCCCGCACCACGGCGACCGCGGTGGCCGCCGGTGAGATCGAGGCCATGCGGGCGGTTCCGTACCAGGACCTGGGTTTCGCTGCGAGCGCCACGGGGTTTCGCTCGAGCTTCGAGGGGGCGACGACCGTCGTCGTTGCATCGGAGGTGGCCAAGGTCGTGCCGATGGGCGAGCGTCAACAGGACGGTCTGAGCTTTGCCATCACGCGCGACATCGTCTGGGCGAGCGCCCTCATCGGGGCAGGGCCGGACATCGCGGACTCCGCCTACAAGCGCACGGTGGTCCAGGTGGACTGGACCGACCAGTACGGTCCCCATCAGGTTCGCCAGGATGCCGGTGTCTATCCGGGCGGCCTCGGTCAGTACGGGGCGTCGACGACCACCACGACCACGCCGGGTGCCCTGATCCCGGGGGCGCCCATCGGCCTGGCCGCGGCGCTCGGCCCGGACGGCTCTTCCCAGGTCGACCTGACGTGGGCACAGGGATCTCCGGCTTCGACGATCTGGGAGATCCACCAGTCGTCGGACAACGGAACGACCTGGAGCACCCTGACGACCAGCCAGCCCGGTGCGACAAGCGCGTTCTCCGTCTCGGGTCTGGCTCAGAGCACCACGTACACCTTCCGGGTACGAGGGTTGCTGGGCGAGCAGGTGTCCGCCTGGTCGACCTCGGCCTCGGCGACCACGGCGTCGGCCGGTGGGGTCTGCGCCTCGCTGTCGGGCTCGGCCACCCCCTCCCCGTCGAGCCGTCTGGCCTCGAAATACCTCAAGGACAACGTCCTCGTCAAGGTCAACACCAACGGCGGCTGCGCCTACGGGCTCCGACTGCGTGTCACGCCGATGTCGGGGTCGCCGGCGCGACCTACACCGTGAGCATGTCGGAGGTCGGCTCGGAGTTCCAGTACACGATCGCCAAGAATGCCTACAAGTGGACGACCGGAGCGACGACCTTCGAGATCCTCGACCCGTCGAACCACGTGATCACCCAGATCGCCTTCGCCGTGGTGGACGCGCCTTGAACCGCAGCGGATGATGATCGCGGCAGCGGTGTCGGCCACGGCGCTGTGGGTGCGACGCCGCCTTGCAGGTCGCGGGAGCAGATCATCTCTCGGGAGCAGCTCACGTTCTGCGGAACGTGCTCGGGGCGAAGCCGGATCGACCTTGCTGGAGATGGCGATCACCTCGGCGATGCTCGGACTGGTGCTCACCTCCGTCCTCGGCCTCATGACCACGGCCGCGAAGAACGAGCGCTTCCAACAGGGTCGCGTCTCGAACCAGGAGTCCGTCCGCCTGGTCATGATCGAGGCAGCTCGTGACCTGCGCAACGCGAATCCGATGTTGGCCCTCCCCGATGCCGCGAGCTTCGCCACATCGTTCGAGGTCGCCACCGGCCCGACCGAGGGACCGCGGACCTACGTTCGATGGAGCCTCGTGGGGGGCGACGTGGTGCGATCAACCCTCTCCGGTCCGGGTGGAACGACCCTGACCTCCACCGTCAGGTTGACCGGCATCACCACCTGGTCCCTGCGCTACTTCGATCGCCACGACGCGGAGATCACGGCATCGGACCTGCCGGGTGATTTCGTCAACTGCACCGAGCGGGTGGTCATCTCGGCGACGGCAGGCGTCGATGGCGCTGCCAAGGCCTTTGCCGAGGCACAGGATGTACAGCTTCGCAATCAGGTGCCGGTCAAAGAGGAGGATCTCGGATGCTGAACGTTCGCCGCCGACTGGACGACCAACAGGGCACGCTCATGGTGGGCGTGGCGGTGATGGCCGCCATGCTGTTGCTGTCGGCTGCCGTGGTCAACCGTACGACATCCAACCTGGACAACGTCCGTCAGACGCAGGACTACAGTTCGGCGCTCGCCACGGCCGACGCAGGGGTTGCCGATGCCCTCTTTCGCCTCGATCAGGGGCTGACCACCAGCTTCACGGGTACGGGCACCGCAGGCGACGACACCTTCACGTACTCGGCGACCAGGATCAACCAGAACAAGTGGACCATCCGTTCCCGCGGCGAGGTGGCGGGCGTCCCGCACACGGTGCAGGCCGATGCGACACGCGACGCCGAGTATCCCTATGCGCTCTTCACCGAGCAAGGGCTCACGTTTCACGGCAACGGTGGCGCCAACATCACCTCGTACGACTCGCTGACCGGCGCAACGGACACCGGCAACGCCTTCATCGGGTCGAACCACTCGATCACGATCAACGGCGGAGGTGGCGGTGACGGCCAGCACTACTACACGCCCGCGGGTTCCTGCTCGGGCTGCGCGAACCCCATGCAACGACCGGGCCCTCGCAAGAACAAGGAGCCGGTTCCGCCGGTCACCTCGCAGCCATGCCCCCCCGATGGTGAGTTCGGGGTTCTCGACGACGGCGTGGTCGAGATCAACGGAGGCGGTGGCGTCCCCTTCAACTGTGCGAACCGGGATGTGAGCTTCCTGGTGCCCACGACGTGTGTGGATGACACCGACGACGACAACGACGGCATAGCCGACGTCGCCGACTCCGACGACGACAACGACGGTCGTCTCGACGGGGGCGATGACGGCGTGCCGGACGACGACAACGACAACGACGGTGTTCTCAACGCCGCCGACCCCGACGACGACGACGGCGGTTGCAGGTCGATCCGAATCGTCAACGGGCCGGTGATCATC
Source organism: uncultured Actinomycetes bacterium (assembly GCA_963743945.1). GTDB lineage: Bacteria > Actinomycetota > Acidimicrobiia > Acidimicrobiales > CADCSY01 > JACOTK01. Next base: position 243,659 of record CAVURO010000001.1, on the reverse strand, counting down.
TACGTGGACGGCAATGATCGGATCATCGATCTGGCGGAGGTGTCGATCAATCTGGGCGGCAGGTCGGCCGACCTGCAGATCCTGATGGCGGGCACGGGCGCCATCGACGTCGGCAACGGCAGCCATGTGGGCGATTTCACCGGCATTCTTTACGCACCCAAGGCGGACATGGTGGTCAACGGCGGGCAACTGTCCGTCAACGGCACGATGACACTCAACTCCCTCACCGTCAACGGCAACCCGAACTTCGACCTCCGCTACGACGATTCGCTCATCGAGATCGTCTCGACGAGTTGGGTCGTCGTGGACTACCAGGAGGTCCCCAGCTCCGCCGGTCCGTGACCCCGACCTGACGACCCCGACCGGCCCGGAAGCTCGGTGCGCCGGCCGACGGACGGTAGCCTTGCGGGGTGATTCGCTTCCTCACCGCTGGAGAGTCCCACGGACGGGCCCTCGTGGTCATCGTCGAAGGCCTCCCTGCGGGGCTTCCGGTGACCGCAGAAGATGTCCAGGCCGAGCTGGCCCGTCGTCGACTGGGTTTCGGCCGCGGGCCCCGCATGCGTTTCGAGGCCGACGAGCTCACCCTGATCGCCGGGGTTCGTCACGGTCGCACGCTCGGCTCGCCGGTGGCGATCGAGATCGTCAACTCCGAGTGGGAACGTTCCGATCGTTGGCACGAGGAGATGTCGCCGGCCCCGGGCGCCACCCGCGAACCTCTTACCCAGCCTCGGCCGGGCCACGCGGACCTCGCCGGCATGCAGAAGTACGGCTTCGATGACGCTCGAGACGTGCTCGAGCGCGCCTCGGCTCGTGAGACCGCCGCGCGCGTCGCGGCCGGAGCGGTCGCCAAGCGTTTGCTTTCGCATCTCGGCGTGTCGGTCCTCTCCCACGTCGTGCAGCTGGGCTCGGTGACCTCCAAGGGAGAGGTTCGGCCGCGCCCGGCTGACCTCGATGCCGTCGACTCGTCCGAGGTCCGGTGCTTCGATGCCGACGCGGGTGCGGCGATGATCGAGGAGATCAGGGCCGTCGCACGAGACGGCGACTCCCTGGGCGGCGTCGTCGAGGTGCTCGCCTACGGGGTTCCGGTCGGACTGGGAAGCCATGTGCACTGGGACCGTCGCCTGGACGCGGAACTCGCCCGAGCGCTCATGAGCATCCAGGCGGTCAAGGGGGTGGAGATCGGCGACGGTTTCGAGGTAGCGGGCCGACCGGGCTCTCTGGCTCACGACGCCATCCACTGGGATGAAGGCGCGCATGACTACCGCCGGACCACGTCGTTGGCGGGAGGCGTCGAGGGTGGCATGTCGACCGGCGAGCTGCTGGTCGCGCGCGCCGCGATGAAGCCCCTCGCCACGTTGAACCGCCCGGTGCTCACCACCGTCGACGTCGTGACCAAGCAGGAGACCGTCTCCTTCAAGGAGCGCACCGACGTGACCGCTGTTCCGGCCATGGGTGTGGTCGCCGAGACCATGGTCGCCCTGGTGCTGGCGAACGAGGCGGCCCGCAAGTTCGGCGGCGATTCGCTCGACGAGATGGTGGACAACGCCCGTCGGTACGGCGAGCGTGTCCACGGCGAGGCTCAGCGCGGCGAGGCTCCGCTCGGCGAGGATGAGCGCGGCGCCGGCGGGCGGGAATCGCAGCATGGGACCTGATGGTGCTCGACACGTGGTGCTGGTCGGGATGATGGGTACGGGCAAGACGACGGTTGGACGATACGTGGCGGCGTCGCTGGGGCGGCCGTTCTTCGACAGCGACGAGGTGGTGGCGCGACGCGCCGGCCGATCGATACGTGAGATCTTCGAACAGGAGGGCGAACCGGCATTTCGCGGGATCGAGTCGGCCGTCATGGCGGATCTCCTGGGAGGGTCGCCATCCTCGGTGATCGCTGCCGGCGGTGGCGCCGTCCTCGACGAGGGAACCCGGGTTCGATTGGCACGTTCGGCCGACGTTGTCTGGCTGCGGGCTTCCCCCACGCTGTTGGCGGGACGACTCGCCCGCGTCGGCGATCATCGTCCGCTTCTGGATGGCCACGATGAGGATGTCCATGGGGTGCTCACCGAGCTGGGCAACCGTCGTGATCCGATCTACGAGTCTGTCGCCGACCACGTCGTCGACATCGATGATCGTGGTCCGCAGCGCATGGCTCAGGCCGTGGTGGAGGTGGTGTCGTGATCGTTGTTCCCGTAGCTCTGCGTTCCAAGCCCTACGACGTGGTCGTGGGCGACGGGGCGCGCCGACATCTTGCGGGCCTGATCCCCGAGCGGGCGCGTCGGGCAGCGGTCGTCACCCAGGGTTCGATCGGCATCGGCGTCGATCCGGGCATCGAGTACCGGGTGTTCACGATCGGCGAAGGAGAGGAGGCCAAGGAGCCGGCCACGATCGAGTCGCTGTGCCGGTCGTTCGCCGCCTGGGGCCTCACTCGTTCGGACGTGGTCATAGGCGTTGGTGGCGGCGTGGTGACCGACACGGCCGGCTTTGCCGCGGCGGTCTATCACCGAGGGGTCGACGTGGTGCACGTGGCGACCACCCTGCTCGGCCAGATCGACGCCGCCATCGGCGGCAAGACCGGCGTCAACCTTCCGGAGGGCAAGAACCTCGTCGGCGCCTTCTGGCAGCCGAGCGCCGTGCTGTGCGACACCGAGCTGTTGGACACGCTCCCCGAGCGCGAGTACCGAAGCGGACTGGGTGAGATGGCCAAGTACCGTTTCCTCACCCATGACGACCGCGACATCGTGGACCCGAGCCTGGAGATCAGGGTTGCCGCCTGCGTGCGCATCAAGGCGGCCGTGGTGGCCGCCGACGAGCGGGAGGGCGCGGCAGGTCTGCGAGCGACGCTCAACTACGGCCACACCCTCGCTCATGCGCTCGAGACGGCGGGCGGTTACGATCTGCGCCACGGCGAGGCGGTGGCGATCGGTCTGGTCTTCGCCGCCGAGTTGGCGGCTCGGCTGGGGCGCATCGATGAGGATGCGGTGGCACGACATCGCTCCGTCGTCGAGAGCTACGGCCTTCCGTCGGCCATTCCCCCGGGGGCGAACAACGACCTGCTGGTGGAGCTGATGGGCCGGGACAAGAAGGCGGACGCCTCCGAGGGCCTGACCTTCGTGCTCCACGGACCCAACGGCGTGGAGCTCGTGCACGGGGTGCAGCGCGCCGTGATCGATGCAGCGCTGGAGGCATGTCGATGAGCGATGGCACAACGCCGGTCGTCCTGTTGCTCCATGGTCCCAACCTCAACCTTCTCGGCGAGCGGGAGCCGGAGATCTACGGCTCGGCCACGCTCGCCGATCATGTGGCGACCGCCACCGAGGCGGCAGCCGCGCATGGCATGGCAGTCGAGCACCTTCAGTCGAACGCCGAGAGCGACCTCGTCGACGCCATCCACCGGGCTCGGGGTCGCTGTGTCGCCATCATCGTCAACCCCGGCGCCCTGACGCACTACGCCTGGTCCCTGCACGACGCGCTCGGCGCCTATGACGGGGTGGTGATCGAACTGCATCTCTCGAACCCCAATGGACGTGAGCCCTGGCGCCACACCTCGGTGGTGGCGCCTGTCGCAACCGGAACGATCGCCGGCCTCGGCGGTCACGGCTACGCCCTGGCGGTCGAGGCCGTCGCCCGCCTTCTTTCGGCCGGGCGGACATGACCGACATCGAGGCGCTTCCCATCATGGACGTGCGCGCTCGGGCCTCTCGACTGCGCGCCCTGTTCGCCGAGGCGGGATGCGATGCGGTGCTCGTGACGAACCCGGTCAACGTTCGCTACCTCACGGGGTTCACCGGGTCGGCCGGCCTGCTGGCCGTGGTGCCCGACGGGCTGCTGTTGGTGACCGATGGTCGGTACCGTGACCAGGCGGACCTCGAGGCGACCCGGGCCGGCGTGGATCTCACCGTTGCCGTGCAGGGGAGTGCCGGAGGCCAACGCGAGGTGCTCACGACCGCCTTCGTCGGCCTCGACCGACTGGCGCTCGAGGCGGGATCGATCACCTGGGCCGCCCAACGACGCTACGAGCATGATTGGTTTCCCGATCACGAGCTGGTTCCGACCGAGGGGATGGTCGAAGCCCTCCGCGTCGTCAAGGACGACGGCGAGATCGCCCGCATCGCCGCAGCGGCAGCCATCGCGGACGAGGCGCTCGAGACGGTCAAGCCATCGATCGTCGAGGGGGTGACCGAGCGCGAGGTGGCGATCGGGCTCGACCTGGCGATGCGACGTGCCGGCGCCTCCGGGTCGAGCTTCGAGACGATCGTTGCAAGCGGTCCGAACGCCGCTCGTCCCCATGCTCGACCCGGTTCCCGCAGGATGACCGCCGGTGACCTCGTCGTCATCGATTTCGGCGCGGTCGTCGACGGCTACTGCTCGGACATGACCCGCACGTTCGTGCTCGGCACGCCCAGCCCCACCGCCGCCCGAATGCTGGAGGTCGTGGCGGCGGGCCAGTCCGCCGGCGTCGCGGCCGTCGGCCCCGGGGTGGCCTGTGCCGAGGTGGATCGAGCAGCCCGTGCGGTGATCCGTGAGGCGGGCTGGGCCGAGGCCTTTCTGCACGGAACCGGTCACGGGGTGGGTCTCGACATCCACGAGGAACCCCGGGTGTCGGCGCTCTCCACTGCTACGCTGGCGCCCGGCCATGTCGTGACCGTTGAGCCTGGCGTCTACCTGTCCGATCATGGTGGCGTTCGGATCGAGGACACGCTTGTTGTCACATCCGAGGGCGCACGCCCTCTCACCCTCGCCTCCAAGGACCCCGCACTGCCATGAGCATCTCGACAAACGATCTGAAGAACGGCATCAGCCTCGATCTGCCCGAGGGACTCTTCCAGGTGGTGGAGTTCCAACATGTCAAGCCCGGCAAGGGCGGCGCCTTCGTGCGCACGACCTTGAAGAACGTCCGTACCGGGGCCGTCATCGAGCGCACCTTCCGTTCGGCGGAAAAGGTCGAGCAGGCCGTCATCGACAAGCGCGAGATGCAGTATCTCTATCGTGAGGGTGACGACCTGGTCTTCATGGACAACGTCAGCTACGACCAGATCACCGTGGCACCCAAGTCGCTCGGGTCGGCCGTCCACTATCTGATCGAGGGGTCAACCGCAGTCCTGCAGATCTACAACGACGAGATCGTCGGCGTCGACATCCCGGCGTCGGTCGAGCTGGTGGTCACCGAGACCGAGCCCGGCATTCAGGGCGATCGGGTTTCGGGCGCCCGCAAGCCTGCAACGGTCGAGACGGGCATCATCGTCCAGGTGCCGCTGTTTGTGAACGTGGGCGATCACATCAAGGTCGACACTCGTTCGGGCGACTATTTGACCAGGGTGTGAGCGGCTCGGTCGCCGACGGGGTCGGCACCAGACGAGAGGCACGCGAGCGGGCGCTGTCGCTGTTGTACGAGTCCGACCTCAAGGGTGACGCACCCGATGACGTGCTGGCCGCACTACCCCTCGAACCGAGCGAGTTCGTGGCCGACCTCGTATCGGGAGTCGGCCGTCATCGAGACGACATCGACGCCGTGATCACCCGGTTTGCGAAGGGCTGGACAGTGGCTCGGATGCCCGTCGTCGATCGGACGCTGCTCCGCATCGGGGTGTACGAGCTTGCCCATCGCCCGGACATCCCCATCGGAGCGACGATCTCCGAGGCCGTGGAGCTGGCCAAGCGCTACTCCACCGACGACTCGGGCAAGTTCGTCAACGGCATGCTCGCCCGCATCGCCGAGGAGCTTCGCCCCCAGCCGTAGATCAGCAGGATCTCGACCCGGGCGCGGCTCCACCCTGGTGATAGCATGGACATCTGACCGTCAAGTGAGTCCCGAGAGGCTCATACGGACAGGAGAAGAGTTTGGCTGAACGAGAGCGGAGGATCACGCCCCCTTACGGGGGTGTTTTCGTGCCCCGGACCAGGGTGATGGATGCCGATGCGGTGACCCGGGCGGTCACGCGTATCGCCCATGAGGTCATCGAGAGAAATGCCGGACCGGCCGAAGTGGTCGTCGTCGGCCTGCAGACCGGCGGCGTTCCACTGGCCCACCGCCTGGTCGAGGCATTCGAGCGAATCGACGGGTCGCGGGTTCCGCTCGGAACGCTCGATGTCGCGCTCTACCGGGACGACATCGGGCTGCGGCCCGTCATGCCCGAGGCGGTGACGGCGATCCCGTGCGACCTGAACCAGAAGGTCGTGGTCCTCGTCGATGACGTGCTCTTCACCGGACGAACCATTCGAGCGGCGCTCGATGCGCTGACCGCCTACGGCCGGCCACGCGCCGTGCAGTTGGCGGTGATGGTCGACCGGGGGCATCGTGAGCTGCCGATCCGTCCGGACTACGTCGGCAAGAACCTGCCGACGCGGCGAGATGAGGCCGTCGACGTGACCAACGACGGCGTGGACCTCGGCGACATGGTTCGTGAACGCCGATGAGGCACCTCCTGTCGATCGCCGATCTCGATGTGGCCGCCATCGAGGAGGTCATGACGCTCACCGACTCGTTCGTGGAGGTCGGCGAGCGCCGCATCCGGAAGGTGCCGACGCTCCGTGGTCGCACGGTGGTCTCGCTGTTCTACGAGGAGTCGACACGTACCCGACTCTCCTTCGAGACCGCTGCCAAGCGGCTTTCCGCAGACGTGATGACGTTCTCGGTTGGCTCGTCGTCGGTGAAGAAGGGTGAGTCCCTTCGTGACACGGTGCAGACCATCGAGGCGATGGGTGTCGACGCGATCGTGGTGCGTCACGGTTCTGCGGGCGTTCCCAGGCAGGTGGCCAACTGGGTCGAGGCCGGTGGCGTGCGGGTCATCAACGCCGGCGACGGCGCCCACGAGCATCCCACGCAGGCACTGCTCGACTGCTACACCCTCAGGGAGCGCCTCGGGCCCCTCCGGGGCATGCGCATCGCGATCGTCGGTGATGTCAAGCACAGCCGAGTGGCCCGTTCCGGCATCGCGGCGTTCACCGCTCTGGGTGCGAACGTGACGCTGGTGGCGCCGCCCACCTTGTTGCCCGAGAGCCTGGAGGGTTGGCCGGTGGAGGTGAGCCACGATCTCGATGCCGAGCTGCCCAAGGTCGATGCGGTGTACCTGTTGCGCATGCAACAGGAGCGCCAGACCGAGGCGCTCGTACCCAGCCTGCGGGAGTACACCGCGTGCTTCGGTTTGACCGCTCGTCGTGCCGCGCTGATGGCCGATGGCGCGGTCATCCTGCATCCCGGTCCGATGAACCGAGGTGTCGAGATCGCCGCCGAGGTGGCGGATCGTCCGAGCTCGGTCATCACGCGCCAGGTTGCGAACGGCGTTGCGGTGCGCATGGCCGTGTTGTTCCTGTTGTTGGCAGCCGAAGGTGGAGACGTTGCGGATGAGTGAAGTGGCACATGGGTCACATGGGTAAGGCCGTGTTGGTGATCAAGGGCGGCGAGGTGCTCGACGAGACGGGTCGGCGCCGCGCCGACGTCGCGATCGGCGCCGAAGGCGAGGTCGTCGGGGTCGGCGCCGCTCTCGACGGCGATCGGGTGATCGATGCCGGGGGATGTCTCGTGACGCCCGGCCTGGTGGACCTGCACACCCACCTGCGTCAGCCGGGTCGCGAGGAGGCCGAGACGGTTGAGAGCGGCTCCCGGGCAGCGGCTCTCGGTGGCTACACGGCCGTCGTGGCCATGCCCAACACCGAGCCGGCCGTCGACTGTGCCTCGGTGGTTCGAGAGGTGATCGAGCTGGGTGCAAAGGCGCTGTGCGACGTCGCGCCGGCGGGGGCCATCACCCGTGGTCGGGCAGGTGTCGAGCTTGCACCGATGGCCGAGATGGCCGCCCTGGGTGTCCATCTCTTCACCGACGACGGCGCCGGCGTGCAGGACGCGCGCCTGATGCGTCGTGCCATGGAATACGCCACGAGCCTGGGAGTCACGCTGGGCCAGCACTGCGAGGACGAGTCCCTGGCGGCGGGCGGCCACATGCACGAGGGCGAGTGGTCGAGTCGCCTCGGCGTTCCGGGCATTCCGGCGCTCGCCGAGGAGCTGATGGTGTGGCGTGACATCGCGCTCAGTCGTCTCACCGGCGCGCCCGTGCACTTCCTGCACCTCTCGACCGCCGGCTCCATCGACCTGGTGCGTGCGGCCAAGGCCGAGGGGCTGGCCGTCACGGCCGAGGCGACGCCGCACCACTTCACCTTGACCCACGCCGAGGTCGCCGGTTACGACCCGCTGTTCAAGGTCAACCCCCCGCTGCGATCCGTCGAGGACGTCGCCGCCGTGAAGGCGGGCCTCGCCGACGGCACGATCGACGCCATCGCCACCGATCACGCGCCGCACACCCAGGAGACCAAGGAGGCCCCGTTCGACGAGGCTCCCCCGGGCATGCTCGGATTGGAGACGGCGCTCGCACTTGCCATGACCGAGCTCGGCCTACCGATCGAGGCAGTTCTGGCGCTGCTGTCGTGGCGACCCGCCCGCATAGCGGGTCTCGCCGCCTCGCACGGTGGCCCGGTCGCTGTCGGACGCCCTGCGAACCTGTGCGTGATCGACCCGACGGCGACCTGGGTCGTCGACCCCGCAACCTCGGCATCGCGCAGTCGCAACAACCCTTTCGCAGGGCGCACGTTGACCGGTCGGGTGCGTCACACGATGTTGCGCGGCGAGCCGGTCGTTCTCGACGGCGAGGCACAGCGTTGAGCGCCCGGATGCCCTTCGACCAGGCTGCCTTCGACCAGGCTGCCTTCGACCGCGACGTGCGTCCCGCCCTTCTGGTGCTCGCCGACGGTGAGGTGTTCGAGGGTGAGGCGACCGGCGCCGAGCCGCCTGGAGGTGTCGCGACCGGCGAGGTCGTCTTCAACACGGTGTTGAGCGGCTATCAGGAGGTCATCACCGACCCCTCCTACGCCGGACAGATGGTTGCCTTCACCTGCCCCCACATCGGCAACTATGGGGCCACCGGCCTCGACGACGAGTCCCGCCGACCGTTCTGTCGTGGGGTCATCGTCCGCGAGATGGCCCGGCGGCGCAGCAACTGGCGAGCCGACGAGGACCTCGACGAGTTGCTGGTGCGCCATGGGGTGCCGGGCATCGCCGGAATCGACACGCGTCGACTGACTCGTCACCTGCGCGACGCGGGCTCGATGCCCGGTGCGTTCGGCGTCGCCGACGAGGCGACCCTGTTGGCGGCGGCCAGGGCCGAGCCGGGCACCGCGGACATCGACATGGTGGCCCAGGTCACCACCGCGAGCCCGTACATCGTGGGGAACGGCCCCCGACGGGTGGTGGCCTACGACTTCGGGATCAAGACCACGATCCTGCGCCATCTGGGTCAACTCGCCACCGTTGAGGTGGTCCCCGCATCGACCTCCGCAGCCGAGGTGTTGGCGCGGGAGCCGGACGGGGTGTTCCTCTCGAACGGTCCGGGTGATCCCGCCGCCGTTGTCGGCGCCGCTGCCGCCATCGAGGCGCTGCTGGGACGCGTCCCCGTCTTCGGCATCTGCCTGGGCCATCAACTGCTTGCGACCGCCCTGGGGGCGCAGACCTACAAGTTGGCCTTCGGTCACCACGGGGGCAACCATCCCGTTCGTCGCCTCGCCACGGGCGCCGTCGAGATCACGAGTCAGAACCACAACTTCGCCGTCGCCGAGGGCACGCTGCCCAACGCGGATGTGACTCACATCAACCTCAACGACGGCGTGATCGAGGGCATTCGAAGCCGCGAGGCGCCGGCCTTCGGCGTGCAGTACCACCCCGAGGCAGGCCCGGGACCCCATGATGCCGCGTTACCTCTTCGAGGAGTTCGCCGACCTGATGGACAGGGGCGTCTGATGCCCCGCCGGGACGACATCCACACCATCCTGCTCATCGGTTCGGGCCCCATCGTCATCGGTCAGGCCTGCGAGTTCGACTATTCCGGCACCCAGGCATGCCGCGTGCTGCGTGACGAGGGCTATCGGGTGGTGCTTGCGAACTCGAACCCCGCCACGATCATGACCGATCCGGATTTCGCGGACCGGACCTACATCGAGCCGCTCGACGTCGAGGTGCTGACCGCGATCATCGAACGTGAACGTCCCGATGCGGTGCTGGCGACCCTGGGGGGCCAGACAGCGCTGAACCTGGCCATGGAGCTGGTCGAGGGAGGGGTGCTCGATCGATTCGGCGTCGAGCTGATCGGCGCCGACGCGACCGCCATCGCGACGGCTGAGGATCGCAGCCTCTTCAAGGCCGCGATGCAGGAGATCGGCCTCGACGTCCCCGTGTCGGCGGTGGCACACGATCTTGCCGAGGCCATGGAGGCGATCCGACAGGTCGGTCTGCCCGCGATCGTGCGGCCTGCCTACATCCTCGGCGGCAGGGGGACGGGCATCGCGGCCACCGAGGAGGAGTTCCGACATCTGGCCACGGTCGGCCTCGACGCCAGTCCGATCTCGGAGATCCTCATCGAGCGGTCCATCGCCGGCTGGAAGGAGTACGAGCTGGAGGTCATGCGTGACCGGGCGGACAACTGCGTGGTGATCTGTTCCATCGAGAACCTGGATCCGATGGGCGTGCACACCGGTGATTCCATCACCGTGGCGCCGGCGCAGACGCTGTCGGACGTGGAGTACCAGCTCATGCGTGATGCCGCCTTCGCGTGCATTCGGCGCGTGGGTGTCGAGACGGGGGGCTCGAACGTCCAGTTCGCCCTCAATCCCGAGGACGGCTCGATGGTGGTCATCGAGATGAACCCCCGGGTCAGTCGATCGTCGGCTCTCGCCTCGAAGGCAACGGGATTTCCCATCGCCAAGATCGCCGCTCGTCTGGCGGTCGGTTACACGCTCGACGAGATTCCCAACGACATCACGGCGAGGACGCCGGCCTGCTTCGAGCCCAGCATCGATTACGTCGTGACGAAGATCCCCCGGTGGGCATTCGAGAAGTTCCCCGGAACGCCCAGTGTTCTGGGCACGCAGATGCAGTCGGTCGGTGAGGCGATGGCCATCGGTCGCACGTTCCCCGAGTCGCTCCAGAAGGGTTTGCGCTCGCTCGAGCTGGGCCGCCTGGGTCTCAATTGCGATCCGGCGGAGGTGGCACTGGAGGATCTCGATGACGACGAGCTGGTGCGGCGTGCCGCGGTGGGGACGCCCGATCGACCGTTCCAGCTGGAGGCGGCGTTGCGCCGGGGCATCTCGATCGAGAGGCTCTACGCGGCAACAAGGGTGGACCCGTGGTTCCTGGATCAGTTGAGCATCATCGTCGAGGAGCGCGCGCACGCCGTCGCCCTGGGTTTCGAGGCGATGACGTCGAGAGACTGGCGACGGGTCAAGCGGGTCGGGTTCTCCGACGCCCAACTGGCATGGCTGTGGTCGAGTCCGGAGCGACCGTTGCACGCCGGGGAGGTGCGCGCCCGGCGTGTGAGCATGGGGGTCGCTCCGGTGTTCAAGACCGTCGATACGTGCGCCGGAGAGTTCGAGGCCGAGACGCCCTATCACTACGCCACCTACGAGGACACCGACGAGGTGGTCGCGACGGATCGCCGGAAGGTCCTGATCCTCGGTTCGGGTCCGAATCGCATCGGGCAGGGGATCGAGTTCGACTACTGCTGCGTGCACGCGAGCTTTGCTCTTCGCGATGCGGGCTACGAGACGGTGATGATCAACTGCAACCCCGAGACCGTCTCGACCGACTACGACACCTCGGACCGCTTGTATTTCGAGCCGCTCACCGAGGAGGACGTGCTCAACGTGATCGAGGCCGAATCACGCTCGGGCGAGCTCCTCGGGGTCATCGTGGCACTCGGTGGTCAGACGCCGCTGAAGTTGGCGGGGCTGTTGCCCGAACATCTGGTGCTCGGGACCTCGGCGGCGTCGATCGATCTGGCCGAGGATCGTGAGCGCTGGAGCTCGCTGTGCTCTCGGCTCCAGATCCCCCAGCCTGCCGGAGGAACGGCCGTGGCGATCGACGAGGCGCTGGCCGTCACCGCACGGATCGGTTACCCCGCTCTCGTGCGGCCGAGCTACGTGCTGGGAGGACGTGCGATGACGATCGTCTACGACGATGATCATCTGCGTCGGGCGATGGACGAGCTGAGTGGGTTCGGATCGCTCGGCAGGGAGGGAGGGCTTTCGGCCGAACGCCCCGTGCTCGTCGATCGCTTCCTCGAGGATGCCACGGAGGTCGATGTCGATGCCGTGCGGGACGCGACCGGTGAGGTGCTGATCGGCGGGGTGATGGAGCACGTGGAGGAGGCAGGGGTGCACTCGGGCGACAGTGCGTGCGCCATCCCGCCGCCGACGCTTTCCGCCGCGGTGGTGAGCGTGATCGAGGGATACGTCGAAGCGATCGCCGAGGCCCTCGAGGTGGTGGGCCTGATCAACGTGCAGTTCGCGGTTCGGGATGGTCAGGTCTTTGTGATCGAGGCCAACCCACGGGCGAGTCGAACCGTTCCGTTCGTCGCCAAGGCCACCGGCGTGGCGCTGGTGAAGGTCGCGGCACGAGTCATGCTCGGGGCGACGCTGGCCGAGCTCCGCGTCGAGGGCCTGTTGCGCCCGCCGATCAGCGACGGGCCACGTTGCGGTGAAGGAGGCCGTGCTGCCGTTCGGTCGTTTCCCTGACGCCGACACCGTGCTGGGCCCCGAGATGCGATCCACGGGCGAGGTCATGGGCATCGATCGGACCTTCGGCCTTGCGTTCGCGAAATGCCAGATGGCCGCAGGCGATCGCCTTCCCGTCTCCGGATCGATCTTCCTGTCGCTCGCCGATCGGGACAAACCGGGCGGTCTGGTCGTGGCGCGCCGGCTGGCCGATCTCGGCTTCACCATCGCGGCAACTGCGGGCACCGCCGCCTACGTCGAGGCCAACGGTGTCACGGTGGACATGGTGGTCGGCAAGCTCACCGACGGTGACACCTCCATGCCCACCGCTGTGGAGCTCCTGGCGACGACCAAGGTGAACCTGGTCATCAACACGCCTCGGGGGAGCGGTCCGCGATCGGACGGTCACGACATCCGTTCGGCAGCGCGTCTCTACCGCGTGCCCTGCCTGACCACGGTGGCCGCCGGGCTGGCGGCAGCCCAGGGCATCGCCGACTGGGTCGAGCACGGGCTCCATGTTCGCACCCTGCAGGAGCACCACCAGGCCGGTCGGGGCGAGCAGCTCGAGCTGTCATGACCAGGGGTCCGGACGTCGATCTCACCACCTCGGTGGGCTCGCTCTCGTTTGCCAACCCGGTCATGACCGCGTCGGGAACCGCCGGCCACGGTGTCGAGTTGGCGCCCTGGCTCGACCTGTCGTCGCTGGGGGCGGTGGTGGTGAAGTCGCTGCGGGTCGAGCCATGGTCGGGCAATCCCGCCCCGCGGGTGCACGAGACCCCGGCCGGCATGCTCAACAGCGTCGGGCTTCAGGGTCCCGGCATCGAGGCATGGCTGTCCGACAGCCTTCCAGCGCTGGTGGCGAGCGGCGCAACGGTGGTGGTGAGCATCTGGGGCTCGACCGTCGACGACTACGCGAGGGCGGCGGCTCTCCTGGCCGAGGCGCCCCCGGAGGTCGTCGCGGTGGAGGTGAACGTGAGCTGTCCGAACGTCGAGGACCGGCGACGCATGTTCGCCCATTCCCCGGTGGCCACCGAGGAGGTGCTGTCGGCGACGGCGTCGTGTCGGCGGCCACGTTGGGCGAAGCTGAGTCCCAACGTCGGCGATCTGGTTCCGATCGCCGAGGCGGCCCAACGGGGAGGCGCCGAGGCCGTGACCCTCATCAACACCGTCATGGCCATGGCGATCGACCCGGGGACTCGCCGCTACCGACTCGGTTCGGGCAGCGCCGGTGGCGGCCTGTCGGGGCCGGCCATCCGTCCGGTCGCCGTGCGTGCCGTCCACGATGTGCATGCTGCTCTTCCCGGCCTGCCGATCATCGGTGTGGGCGGTGTCGCCTCGGGTGATGATGCGGTGGAGCTCCTGTTGGCCGGGGCATCGGCGATCCAGGTGGGGACCGCGACCTTTGCCGACCCGCGGGCATGCCGGCGGGTCATCGAGGGCATCGGGACCTGGTGCCGACGTCATGGAGTGGTCGAGATGAAGGAGCTCATCGGGTCCGTGCACCGAGATCGGGGAGAACGGCCATGACGGACGTTCTCGGGGAGCCTGGAGCGGGGGTGGACGACGCCGCCGTCCTGCGATCGATGCCGGTCCTCGCCCTTGCCCTCGACATGGACGACCCACTGGTCGCCGATCGTCTCGCACGTCGGCTCCAACCGTTCTTCTCGGTGGCGAAGGTCGGTCTCGAGCTCTTCACCGCCGTCGGCCCCGATGCGGTGGCGGGCTTTCGAGACCTGGGTTACGACGTGTTCCTGGATCTGAAGCTCCACGACATTCCCACCACGGTGGCCAAGGCGGCAGCGGTCGCCGGCTCGCTCGGCGCTCGCTTCCTCACCATGCACGCCGCTGGTGGCGTGGTGATGCTGCGCGCGGGGGTCGAGGGGTTTCATGCCGGTGCCGACCGGGCAGGCGTGGCGAGACCGGAGGCGCTCGGGGTGACCGTGCTCACGAGCGAGGCCGACGTGGCGACGGGGTTGCTGAGCGAACGCGTGGACATCGTGCTCGACGCCGGCTGTGACGGTCTGGTCTGCGCCGGCGCCGACCTCGCGGAGGTGCGCCGTCGGGCCCCGGACCAGGTGCTCGTGGTCCCGGGCACCCGCCTGCCGGGGGGCGAGACCCACGATCAGGCACGTCCCACGACTCCCTTCGAGGCAGTGGCCGCGGGCGCCGATGTTCTCGTGATCGGACGGATGGTGACCCACGCTCCGGACCCCGTGAAGGCGGCGGAACGACTCGTCGAACACCTCGGGGGAACGCGCATGGGGGAGGGTCCGGCGGTCGCTCGCGCAAGGGATCGGTCGCGCTAGGGTCAAGGCATGTCCCTACCTCCGAGTCTTTCGTCCGAACAGCGTCAGGCTGCCCTTCAGAAGGCCACCGAGGTGCGTCGGCGCCGCGCCGAGATGAAGAACAGGCTGAAGATGGGTTCCATCACGTTCGCGGAGCTGTGCGCAGAGGCCTCGGCCGATTCGGGCCTCGGCAAGATGAAGGTCCTCACCGTGCTCGAGTCGCTTCCCGGCCTGGGCAAGGTCAAGGCCCGGCGCCTGATGGAGGAGTTGGGCATCAGTGAGACCCGTCGCCTCCAGGGCTTGGGTGAGAACCAGCACAAGAAGCTCCTCGAGAAGCTCTCCGGCTCCTGATCGTCGTACTCTGCGGCCCGGGCGGGGTCGGGAAGGGCACGGTCGTTCAGCGCCTTCTCGCCACCGACGAACAGCTCTGGCTGAGCCGTTCCTGGACCACTCGCGCGAGGCGTGACGGCGAATCCCCGGACGCTTACGTCTTCGTCGATCGTGCTCGTTTCGAGTCCCACGTGGAGGCCGGCGGTTTCCTGGAATGGGCATCGTTCCTGGACAACCTCTACGGCACGCCGAGACCGGACCCTCCTCCGGGGCACGACGTGCTCCTCGAGATCGAGGTTCAGGGCGCTCGTCAGGTCCGAGAGCTCGACCCCGACGCGCTGGTCATCTTCCTCGCCCCACCCTCGGTCGAGGAGCAGGAGCGACGACTGCGGGGCCGTGGCGAGTCGGAGGAGGTCGTGGCCCGTCGTGTCGCGAAGGCGGCCGAGGAGGCGGAGGCCGCCGCAGCGCTCGGTGCGGTCATGGTGGTGAACGACGACCTCGAACGGGCCGTGGGTGAGATCCTCGCCATGATCGAGGCGCGTCGGCGGTCCTGAGGTGTCCGGATCTGCAGGTCTGATCCCCTCGGGTCGGGATCGGTGTCCGATTTCGCTCGTACCCGGCCGGTGACCCGACGAGGGAACCGTTGCCCGCCTTGACCCTGATAGGCTGTCGGGATGCCGTGGCAAGAAGACACCATGATGAACCCGCCCATCGAGACCCTCCTCGAGCTGGCCGGCTCGAAGTTCATGCTCGTCACGCTTGCGGCGACCCGTGCCCGTGAGGTGAACGCCTACTTCAACCATCTCGGTGACGGGCTGGGCTCGTTGATCCCACCTCAGGTCACCTCGACGGCCGCCAAGCCGTTGTCGATCGCCTTCGAGGAGATCGCTGCACACAAGATCACCTTCGAGCTCACCCAGGACGAGGAATCAGCTGCTGCCGACGAGGTCGCGCCGGACGAGGACGTGCCGGCCGATATCGCTTCAGCGGAGATCGGCGAGGCCGGCGCCGACGACGAGACCATCTCCGAGTAAACCCATGTTGGCCGGCCGCCGTGTCGTTCTCGGCGTTTCCGGCGGCATCGCTGCCTACAAGTCGATCGAGCTGTGTCGCCGACTGGTTGACGCCGGCGCCTTCGTCAGCCCTGTGCTGACGCCTGATTCGCTGCATTTCGTCACGCAGGCGACCTTTTCGGCTCTGGCCTCCGAGCCGGCGCGTGTCACCCTGTGGGACAGTCCCGAGCCCAGTCCGCACACGCACCTGGGCCAGTCGGCTGACCTCATCGTGGTGGCGCCGGCGACGGCCCGCGTGCTGGGCGCCTATGCCATGGGCCTCTCCGGCGACCTGCTGGTGGCGACGTTGCTGGCGACCCGGGCGCCGGTGGTGGTCTGTCCGGCCATGCACACCGAGATGTGGGAGCAGCCGGCGGTGCAGGCCAACGTCGCGCTGTTGCGCGGGCGTGGCGTACGGGTGATCGATCCGGTCGCCGGTCATCTTGCGGGTGGTGATGTGGGCATGGGCCGACTGGCCGAGATCGCCGACATCGTGAACGTCTGCGACGAAGTCCTGACCGCCGCCCTCGGGCCGCGGGACCTGGCCGGGCTGTCGGTTCTGGTCAGTGCAGGCGGTACCCGCGAGGCGATCGATCCCGTCCGGTTCATCGGGAACCGTTCGTCGGGCAAGCAGGGCCATGCCCTCGCCGACGAGGCTGCCCGGCGAGGGGCGTCGGTGGTGCTCGTGACAACCGCGTCGTTGCCGGTTGCCGGAGGCGTGGAGGTCGTCCGCGTCGAGTCGGCAGCCGAGATGGAGGAGGCGATGCTCGCCCGGGGGACCGTAGCGGACGTCGTCGTCATGGCGGCAGCGGTTGCCGACTTCCGACCCAAGGTCGTGGCGGCCGACAAGATCAAGAAGACGCACGGTCCGCCCGAGGTGATCCTGGAGCCGACCACCGACATCCTGGCGGCATTGGGCGCCCGCAAGCCCTCGGGCCAGACCCTGGTGGGCTTTGCGGCGGAGACGACGGACGTCGTGACCCATGCCCGGCAGAAGCTTCGAGCCAAGAACCTCGACCTGATCGTGGCCAACGACGTGAGCGCAGCGAACGTGGGCTTCGAGCACGACACCAACGCGGTGACCATCCTCGATGCACAGGGCAACGAGAAGACGATTCCCATTGCGGGCAAACGCAACGTAGCCTGTGCCGTACTCGATGCCGTCGTTCTCACCAGGAGCATGCCTTGAACCGTTGGACCTTCACCTCCGAGTCCGTGACCGAGGGTCATCCCGACAAGATGGCCGACCAGATCTCCGATGCCGTCCTCGACGCCATCCTCAAGGAGGACCCGAACGGTCGCGTAGCCTGCGAGACGCTGCTGACCACCGGTCTTGCCGTGGTCGCCGGCGAGGTCACCACCGATGCCTACGTGGACATTCCTCGCATCGTCCGTGACACCATCTGCGACATCGGCTACGACCGTGAGTCCTACGGCTTCGACGGCCACACCTGTGGCGTGATGGTGTCGCTGGACGAGCAGTCGCCCGACATCGCGCAGGGTGTCGACACGGCCTTCGAGCGCCGGTCGGGGGCAGGAGGCGAGGACACGCTGAACGAACAGGGCGCCGGCGACCAGGGCATGATGTTCGGCTTTGCCTGTGACGAGACCGACGACCTCATGCCCATTCCGATCTGGCTGGCGCATCGCCTGGCGCACCGCCTGGCCGAGGTCCGCAAGGCGGGCGTGCTGCCCTACCTTCGCCCCGACGGCAAGACCCAGGTCACCTTTGACTACGAGGACGGCAAGCCTGTCGCGCTCCGCACCGTGCTCATCTCGACCCAGCACCAACCGGGCCTCGATGCGGACACCCTGATCAAGCCGGACCTGATCGAACATGTCATCAACCCGCTCATCCCTGCGGCGTTCGTGTCGGACCAGCTGAGGGTCCTGGTCAACCCGACCGGAACCTTCGAGCTGGGCGGCCCTCATGCGGACACCGGCCTGACCGGACGAAAGATCATCGTCGACACCTACGGGGGCATGTCGCGCCACGGCGGTGGCGCGTTCTCGGGCAAGGACCCCTCCAAGGTCGATCGCTCGGCTGCCTACGCGGCTCGTTGGGTTGCCAAGCACGTGGTTGCCGCGGGCGCTGCTCGCCGTTGCGAGGTTCAGGTGGCCTATGCCATCGGTGTGGCCCGGCCGGTCTCCCTCATGGTGGAGACCTTTGGCACGGAAGCCGTCGATCCCATCGCGATCGCCGCGGCGGTCGATCAGATCTTCGACCTCCGTCCCGCCGCGATCATCGCCGACCTCGACCTGCGTCGCCCGATCTACCGGCGCACCGCGGCCTACGGGCATTTCGGACGCTCGGACAAGGACTTCACCTGGGAGTCCACGCCCCGCGTCGATGATCTCAAGTCTGCCCTGAGCCTCTAGCTCCCTTGGCTCGGGTCGTACGGGTCCTGCCCGATGTTCCCGCGATCGACAAGACGTTTGACTACCTGGTCCCCGACTCGCTCGGGGACCAGGTCCGTTTTGGCGACATCGGGGTCGGCACCATGGTGCGGATCGTGTTGCACGGTCGACGGGTCGGCGGCTGGGTGGTTGCCGATGGGGTCGAGCCGCCGCCGGGCGTGACCCTGCGAGCATTGGCCAAGGTGACGGGTCGGGGTCCGTCGAGCGAGTTGATCGAGCTCGCCCACTGGGCGGCATGGCGTTGGGCCGGTCGTCCGGCTCACTTCCTGCGGACGGCCTCGCCTCCTCGATCGGTCCGGGGACTTCCGCCGAGGCCCCCGTCGCCGTCCGATGCCGACTGGGAGGCGACGGGCCTCGACCCCGACGCGCTCGCCCTGGAGGCCCTTGGCCGTGATGGCCGTGATGGCCGTGATGGCCGTGCCCGTGGGGCTGGGTCCTCCCCGGCGGTGATTCGGCTTCCACCGTCGGAAGATCCGTTGGGCGTCGTGGCCGCCGTTGCACGGTTGGGGACCACACTGGTCGTCACGCCGTCGCACGCAGCAGCGGCGGCGCTGGGGAAGGGGCTTCGCCAAGCGGGCATCGCGACGGCCGTGATGCCCGGCGACTGGCCCCTGGCGGCAGCAGGCGCTCGGGTTGTGGTTGGTGCTCGTGCCTCGGTGTGGGCGCCCGCCGTCGGGCTTGCCGGTGTCGTCGTGCTCGATGAGCACGACGAAGCGCTGCAGGAGGAGTCGGCTCCCACGTGGCATGCCCGCGAGGTGGCCGTCGAACGAGCTCGCAGCGCAGGGGTCCCCTGCCTCCTGGTCTCGCCGTGTCCATCGCTGGAGGCTCTCGCGGTGGGACCGTTGCTGGTGGCGTCGCGTGCACGCGAACGGGCGGGCTGGCCGATCGTCGACGTGATCGATCGGCGGCGCGAGGAACCCCGGAGGGTCGATCTCTACGCGCCCCGGCTCCTGGACCTGATCCATCTGACGCTCGATCGTGGAGCGAAGGAGGGAGTCGGCCGCGTGGTCTGCGTGCTCAATCGCAAGGGTCGAGCCCGGCTGCTGGCCTGTGTGGCGTGCGCCGAGTTGGCTCGCTGCACGGCGTGTGGCGCGGCCGTGGGGGCCGTTGACGACGACACCCTGACGTGTCCTCGTTGCGAGACGTCACGTCCGATGCTCTGCCTGGCGTGTGGGTCCGGCCGCCTCAAGGTGTTGCGCCTCGGGGTGAGTCGGGCACGCGATGATCTGGAGCGCCTGTTGGGTGTGAGCGTGGGGGAGGTCACGGGCGAACTGGGGGAGGACGAACCACTGCCGGGCACGCCCGTGCTCGTGGGCACCGAGGCGGTGCTGCATCGAGCAGGCCGAGCCGACCTCGTGGCGTTCCTCGATCTGGATTCTGCCCTTCTCGCCCCTCGCTACCGGGCCGGTGAGGAGACGATGGCGTTGTTGGCCCGAGCGGCGCGCCTGGTCGACGGTCGCCGACGAGCCGGCCGACTCGTCCTGCAGACCCGCGTCCCTCACCATGAGGTCGTCCAGGCGGTTCTGCATGCGGATCCATCGAGGGTGGCCGTCGTCGAGGGGGCCACCCGAGCCGCGCTGCGCCTTCCGCCGGAGGCCGCCATGGCCGAGCTCTCCGGTGCCGGCGCCGAGGCCTATGCCTCTTCCCTGAGTGCGACATCGTCGCTGGAGGTCCTCGGTCCCGTCCGAGATCGCTACCTCGTTCGCGCCGGCGACCACCGGGCGCTGTGCGACACCCTTGCGGCCACCCCCCGCCCCCCCGGCCGTCTGCGAGTGGCGGTCGACCCCGCCCGCCTGTAGGCGTGCTCCTCGAAGGGCTTCACTCTCGATGGTCGCCACACGGTCGCCGGCCCGGGGATCACCTTCGTGCCGTGACGAGGGCGACGGACGAGCCGGCTTCGAGCGGGGCACGTCACCGAGGGCTGCGACGGGGAGGTCCCAGAAAGCGCTCCATCAGCCCTGGATCGCCCGGCCAGGCGTCCAGGATGGTCTGGCGAGGGACACGGCGCCCGGCGTAGCGAAGGGCGAGAGCCACGACGATCACGTCGTCGAGCGGCCCGATGAGGGGCAGGAACTCGGGAATCAGGTCGATGGGGGAGAGCACCCAGAGCCCGGCGAGGCCCAGCGCAACCTTTGCCCGCCAGGGCACATCGGGAGACCGGCGCAGGCGCCACAGCAGTGTCGAGCAGTTCGGCAGGGCGGTCGCCAACTCCCGCAGAGGTCCGGGGCGCATACGACGGGCGACGATGACGAGGCTGCCCCAGAAACCGACCATCACGACGCCGGCCCACAGGAGCACCCAACCGAATCGCACCAAATCCAAGGCGAGGACTGCTCCCAACGGATCGGGCGGGCGGAACGAACCGTGGCCCACCGCCAGGATCAACCCGTCCACTCCCGTCGGCGGGCTTCGTAGATGGCGATGGACGCCGCCTGGGCGACGTTCAGCGAGCCGACCCGGCCCATCTGGGGGATGTAGGCAGCAGCGTCACATGCGGCGAGCGTCAGCGCCGACAGACCGTGGTCCTCGTGGCCGACCGCCAGGCAGACGTCCCCGTTGAGGGCGATCTCGTGCAGTGGCACCGCCTGGTCGGCAAGCTCGATGCCGATGAGGGCGTAGCCGTCACCCTTGATCCGATCGAGCGCCTCGGGCAGCGTGTCGAACCTGCTCCAGGTCACATACCGATCGGTGCCGAGTGCCGTCTTTCCCACCTTGGCCGCATCGAGGGGCGGTGTGGCTCCGACGAGGTACAGGTGGTCCACGCGTTCGGCTGCGGCCATGCGCACGATGCCACCGACGTTGAAGGGGCCCTGCACACTGTCGAGGAGCAACGCCAGGCGCCGATCGGACCGCTCCCGCCAGGATCGATGCAGACGCTTCAGCTCCGTGCTGCCGAGAGATTTCATGCCGACGCCTCTTTCGTTGTCGCATCACCGGACGTCGCACCACCGGACGTCGCACCACCGGACGTCGCACCACCGGACGTTGCATCACCGGATCGTGGCCGCACCTCGATCAGGCGGTAACCCATGCGTGACGTCAGGCGCTCGGTCCCATAGCCGAGGTCGGTCAGCCGGCGAGCCAGCGAGTCGGCCCCGAGGTGCTTGTGGATCACGAGCAGCGCTCGACCATCGGGGACGAGGCGATCGAGCCAGGTGACGAGCAGGGACAGCAGCGCAGCCTTGCCGATTCGGATGGGCGGGTTGGACCAGATCTCGACGAAGCGAACGTCCTGCGGGATCTCCTCGGCCACCACGGCGCGTACATTGGACAACTCGCAAGCGGCGGCATTGAGCGTCGTGAGCTCGAGCGCTCGGCGATTGACGTCGAGGGCCCAGACGGTGGCCTCCGGGATACGCCTGGCCAAGGTCAGTGCGATCGCACCGTAGCCACAACCCAGGTCGAGCAGGTCTCCGCGCGCAGCGGGCGCCGGTCCCTCCAACAACAGCAGCTTGGTGCCGGGGTCGACGCCGTCCCGGGCGAAGACTCCTCGGTCGGTGGTGAGCGCCAGGGTCAGGTCGGGCAGTGCGAGGGGAACGGTATGGCGCCGTGACGGCGAGGACGGCTCGGCCTCGAAGTACTGCTCGGCGTTCACGGTCGCCATCCCAGGGTTGAGGTCCGGAGCAGGCACGGGGCGCCGGGATGGGTGACGAGGTAGGAGGGCACGCAGTCCCGACGCTACCCTGGTGGCATGGCTCCGTATGCGATTCGCCTTGTGGGCGACCCGGTTCTGCGCCAGCAGGCCCATGAGGTCGACAAGGTGGACGCCAAGCTGGTGACTCTCGTCCAGGACATGATCGCCACGATGTACGACGCTCCCGGCGTGGGCCTTGCCGCCCCTCAGGTCGGTGTGCAGAAGCGCCTGTTCGTCTACGACCTGGGTGATGGCGAGGGTGCCAGGACGGTCGTCAACCCGGTGATCGTCGAATCCCGAGGTGAGTTCGTCTACGAGGAGGGTTGTCTCTCGATCCCCGACCTGTACTTCGAGATCCTGCGTCCTGATGAGGTCCATCTCACGGGTTACGACCTCGACGGCAATGAGGTCTCGGTGGAGGCCGAGGGGTTCGTGGGCCGGGTCTTCCAACACGAGCTCGACCATCTGAACGGCGTGCTGATGCTCGACCTGCTCGATGACGATCGACGCAAGGAGGCATTGGCCGTTCTGCGTGAGCGCCAACTGCAGGCCGCCATGCCCCAGCCTGCCGGCGACCGAGTCGAACCGCGTCGCCTGCAGCTTCCCGGCCGCTCTTGACGTCCTCGCCCCCCAAGCGGCTGGTCTACCTCGGAACTCCTCAGGCAGCGGTTGCCCCGTTGCGAGCGCTGGTGGCGGCCGAGTTCGACGTTGCACTCGTGGTATCCCAACCCGATCGCAGGCGAGGCCGTGGGGGAGCTCTGGCGCCCAGCCCCGTGAAGGCCGCTGCCGCCGAGTTGGGCCTTGCGACCAGTGATCAGGTGGGCGAGGTCATCGGGGTTGGAGCTGATCTCGGCGTCGTCGTGGCGTTCGGGAGGCTGATCGGATCCGACGTCCTGGAGGCTCTCCCGATGGTGAATCTGCACTTCTCCCTGCTGCCGCGGTGGCGCGGAGCGGCGCCGGTCGAGCGGGCGCTCCTGGCGGGTGACGCGGAGACCGGCGTCTGCCTGATGGCACTGGAGGCAGGCCTCGACACCGGACCGGTCCATGAATGTGTCTCGACGCCCATCGACGATGAGGAGACCGCCGACGAGCTGCGGGCACGACTCGTGGAACTGGGGACCGAGATGCTGGTTCGCAACCTTGTCGAGGGTTTGGGGACGGCGCAGCCACAGCAGGGTCGCTCGACCTACGCCGCCAAGATCGATCCAGGTGAGCTGGAGGTTGACTGGCGCCGCCCCGCCCCCGAGGTCCACCGCCTTGTTCGCCTCGGGGCAGCCTGGACCACTTTTCGTGGGAGGCGTCTGAAGGTTCGTCGTGTCACGGGTACGGGATCGGCCATGCAGGCCGGCGGCGCGTTGATGCCCGGAGCGGTGTTGACGACCCCGGCCGGGGTTCTCGTCGGAACCGGGACCGGACCCTTGGAGTTGGTTGAGGTCCAACCCGAGGGAAAGCCGGCTCAGCGTGCCCGCGACTGGGCGAACGGTGCTCGCCCGGGACCCGCCGAGCGCCTCGGTGGGCTCGAGCCCGCATGACGCGAGCCGGCCGTCGTGGTCATCGGGTATCGGGCGAGCGTGGCGAGGGCGCCGCTCCGCGGCCCGCTCCCGGGAGCACCGATCCGCGGGCGCTTGCCCTTGCAGCGCTGGTGCGCATCGAGGAGGGCGCCTACGCCAACCTCGTGCTGGGTCCCATGCTCGCCGCGAGCGGCATGGACCAACGCGATCGCGGATTTTCCACCGAGCTGGTCTACGGAACCACTCGCATGCGCCGGGCCTGCGATCACCTGATCGACCCCTATCTCCTGCGCCCGGTGGACACACCGACCCGGTCGCTGCTGCGCCTCGGCGCTTACCAGTTGCACTTCATGAAGGTGCCGGCGCACGCGGCGGTGTCGGCCACGGTCGCCGTCGCTCCCCACCGGACGCGGGGTTTCGTCAACGCCGTTCTCCGCCGGGTCGCCGGGGCGGCCGTTCCTCCATCTGATCCGGCGACCGAGCTGAGCTACCCGGACTGGCTCGTCGAGCGCCTGATCGAGGACCTGGGCGCCGAGGATGCCCGTGCCGCCCTCGTGCAGATGAACGAGCCTGCGGAGGTGAACCGGCGTGAGGACGGCTACATCCAGGATCAAGGCTCACAGTGGGTCGCCGATGCGGTAGGGGCGGAACGGGGGGAGCGGGTGCTCGATCTGTGCGCTGCTCCGGGAGGCAAGGCCACGGCGATGGCTCATGCCGGAGCCCATGTCGTGGCCGCCGACCTGCGGCCACAGCGAGCGGGACTCGTCGCGGCAAACGCCGCCGCCTCGGCTGCGTCCTGCGCTGCCGGCGCCGTGAGCGCCGCCGCCGGGGCGGGTGGCGGCAAGGTGTCGGTGGTCGTCGCCGATGGGCGCCGTCCGCCCTGGAGCGCCGCCGCGTTCGACCGTGTGCTCGTGGACGCTCCCTGCTCGGGACTGGGGGTGTTGCGCCGTCGTCCCGATGCCCGCTGGCGCATCCAACCCGGCGATGCCGAGCGGCTTGCCGGGCTGCAGCGCGAGCTCCTCGCCGCCTCGATACCCCTGCTCCGGCCGGGCGGAACCCTGGTCTACAGCGTGTGCACCCTCACGAGGAGCGAGACCCTCGACATCGATGACTGGCTCGCCGCCGAGTACCCCCGGCTCGAACCCCTTGCGGTTCTGGGCCCGCCCTGGCGCCCGCACGGCCGAGGGTCGCTCCTGCTCCCGCAGTCCGAGGGCACCGACGGCATGTTCTGCCTCCGGCTCACGGCAGGCCCGCCGGCGGGCTCCTCGATACGCTTGGCACCATGACCTCATCGCAGGGCCATGTGCTGCAGGCCAAGGTGCTCACCGTCTCCGACGGGGTGATCGGGGGCACCCGTGAGGACGTCTCCGGTCCGGCGCTGGTCGATGTGCTCGAGGCCGAGGGTTTCGAGGTGCTCGATCGTCGCGTTGTCGCCGACGGCGTCGAGAGCGTGGCCGGCGCCCTCGAGGAGCTCTGCGCGGACTTCGCCGGACTGGTCGTGACCACCGGTGGCACGGGTTTCGGACCTCGAGATCTGACCCCGGAGGGAACCAAGGCCGTGCTCGAACGGGAAGCCCCCGGTCTGGCCGAGGGCTCGCGCCAGGCGAGTCCTCTCGGTCGTCTCTCCCGTGCGACCGCCGGCACTGTGGGCCAAGTACTCATCCTCAACACCCCGGGATCGTCCAAAGGGGCCGTCGAGTGCCTGAAGGCAGTCGTCGACGTCATCCCCCATGCCCTGTCGCTCCTGGCGAACCGCCCGACGCAACACCCCTGAGGATCGAGCCCTTGGACGGACGCGGCATCGAGACGTTGGGGCAGGGATCGCGTGACGTCGGGGTAGGGATGAAGCACACATGACGACCGACGGCGAGGAGGCCGTCGCCAACGCCATGCGGTGGTTCGAGCACAACAGCGGTTGGGCTCCTCCCGATGAGGACACCCTGGCCGAGTGGGTGGCTGACGGCGTGTGTCGATGCCCCGATGAATGTCTCGTTTCACCGGATGGCTGGTGCCGTCACGGCCTCGCCTCGTGGAAGCTCATCCTCGATGGGTTGCGTGGCTGAGATCGACGTAAGCCTTCCCTGGTCCATGCGCCGATGGACACCAGGCGAAGCCCGTTGGACACCAGGCGAAGCCCGCTGGACACACCGGCAGGGGCCCACCTGAATGGATTGGTGGTATCATCGAGCCATGAGTGGGACATATGCCGTCATTGTGGGAAATCGGGGAAGGATCGTCGTGCCTGCCGAGGTGCGGGAGCGTGGCGGACTGGTCGAAGGGACCACACTCATCCTGTTGGACACTCCTGCCGGCCTGGTGTTGTTGACGCGAGAGCAGCTTCGGGCCCGGGTTCGCAGTGAGCTCCAAGGCCTGGATCTCGTCGGCGATCTTCTTGCCGAACGGCGTGCAGCGGCCGAGCAGGAGGATGCTGCGTGACCGTGGTGCTCGATGCGTCGGCGATCCTGGCGTTTCTGCAGGACGAAGCGGGCGCCGAGATCGTCGAGCAGGCCCTTGTCGGTGACGCGTGCTGTGGAGCGGTGAACTGGTCGGAGGTCGCCCAAAAGGTGCTGGCGTCGGGCCGCGATTGGGACCTTGTTCGTGCTCTGCTCATCAGCTACGACCTTCGGATCGATCCTGTGGTTGGTGATGATGGCGAATGGGCTGCACGACGGTGGCGCAGGGGTGAAGGCCTCTCGCTTGGCGACCGTCTCTGCCAGGCGCTCGCCGAGCGGGTCGGGGGCGACGTCCTCACGGCGGATCGGACCTGGGGATCGGCCGGACGAATCCGCCAGATCCGCTGAGGCCCGGACGGTCGGATTCGGCACGAAGGGGCGCAACGTGACCCGGCGGGTTTACACTGGCTACCAGGTGCCCCTCGCGGGGTCGGGTGAGATTCCCAACCGGCGGTGACAGTCCGCGAACCTCCATGCATGGGCGTGGAGGCCGATCTGGTGGAACTCCAGGGCCGACGGTCAGAGTCCGGATGAGAGCGAGGGCGCGGACTTCGGTCGCGCGCCCCCGACCGGAGGAGAGGGACGTGGACGACCGAGAGGCGATGCGACAAGCCGTCGACCTTGCAGCGTCCGTCAGGTCCCGGACCTCTCCGAACCCTTGGGTGGGCTGCGTGATCGAGTCACCCGACGGGGAGCGCTTCACCGGAGCGACCGAACCCCCGGGTGGTCCTCACGCCGAGGCCGTGGCGCTCGTTGCCGCGGGTGAACAGGCGAGAGGCGCAACCTTGTGGTGCACGCTCGAGCCCTGCTCGCACCACGGCCGCACGCCGCCCTGCGCCGATGCCATCGTTGCCGCAGGGATCAGGCGTGTGGTGGTGGGTGTTACCGACCCCGACCCGCAGGTGTCGGGGGCCGGCATCGCCAGGCTGCGCGACGCCGGCATCGAGGTGACCGTCGGCGTGGAGCAGGATGCGATCGGGGCCCAGCTTGCCCCTTACCTCAAGCACCGCACGACGGGGCGCCCCTGGGTCGTTCTCAAGATGGCCGCATCGCTCGACGGACGCACCGCGGCGCCGGACGGCACCTCCACCTGGATCACCGGTGAGCCGGCCCGTGTCGATGCCCATCGCATCCGCGCCGAGAGCGACGCCATCGTGGTCGGCGCCGGTACGGTGCGATCCGACGACCCGTCGCTCACGGTGCGCCACGTGGAGGGTCGCGACCCTCTGCGAGTCGTTCTGGGCAGGGCGCCGGCGGATGCGAGGGTTCATCCCGCCCTCGAGTTGGACGGCGATCTGGGAGAGGTGCTCGATGAGCTCGGCGACCGAGGTGTCCTGCAGGTCATGGTCGAGGGCGGGGCAACGGTCGCCGGCGACTTTCACCGCGACGGCCTGGTCGATCGCTACGTGATCTACCTGGCCCCGAAGCTCTTCGGTGGCGATGATGCGCGACCGTTGTTCGCCGGGTCGGGAGCGGCGACCATGGCCGAGGTGTGGGAAGGCCAAATCGTGGACGTGCGCCGGCTCGGGGCCGATCTGCGTGTCGAGCTCGCAGCTGTGGGCGCCGGGGGAGCGGAGTAGATGTTCACCGGCATCGTGGAAGAGCTCGGAACCGTCGAGTCCCGTGAGGGCCGACGTCTTCGCTTCCGCTCGACGACGGTCGTCGAGGGCGCGGGCCTCGGCGATTCCATCGCCGTCAACGGATGTTGTCTCACCCTGACCGATCAGGGTGACGGCTGGTGGCAGGCCGACGTCACCGATGAGACCTTTGCCCGTACGAACCTCGGCGATCTGGCCGTCGGCGACCCGGTCAACCTCGAGAGGCCCGTCCGGTTGGCCGATCGCCTCGGCGGCCACATCGTGCTCGGCCACGTCGACGCAACCGGTGAGATCGTGCGAGCTGCGCCGGAACTGGCAGTGCGGTTGCCGAGGGGCCTCGGTCGCTACATCGTCGAAAAGGGCTCGATCACCGTGGACGGCGTGAGTCTCACCGTGGTCGATGCCTACGACGACGGGTTCACCGTGGCGGTGATCCCGCACACGGCCGAGGTCACGACCCTCGGACACAAGGGGCCTGGTGACCGGGTCAATCTGGAGGTTGACATCATGGCCAAACACGTCGAACGACTGCTGGCAGGCTCGAACAGCGGGTTGGCGGACATCGCGGCAGCACTGAAGATCGACACAGCACCGAAGATCGACACAGCACTGAAGATCGACACGGCACCGAAGATCGACACGGCATTGAGGATCGACACAGCAACGGAGGGGGACAAGGTATGAGCTCCAGGGACGACACCGGGCGTAGTTCGAGGTTCGCATCGGTCGACGATGCGGTCGCGGCGATCGGGCGAGGCGAGATCGTCGTGGTGGTCGACGACGAGGACCGTGAGAACGAGGGCGATCTCATCATGGCCGCCGAGTTCGCAACCCCGGAGAAGATCGCGTTCTTCGTCCGCCACACCTCGGGGCTGATCTGTCTGCCCATGACCGGCGAGCGCCTCGAGGAGCTCGACCTCCCCCTCATGGTGGCCAACAACACCGAGAGTCACCGGACGGCCTTCACGGTGTCGGTCGACTATCGCCACGACACCACCACGGGCATCTCTGCTGCTGACCGATCGGCCACGATCCAGGCCATGATCGACCCCGCCACCCGGCCGAAGGACCTGGCTCGACCCGGTCACATCTTCCCGTTGCGCTACCGGGAGGGTGGCGTGCTCAAGCGGGCGGGGCACACCGAGGCAGCCGTCGACCTCGCCCGCATGGCCGGCCTCTATCCGGCGGGCGTCCTGTGCGAGCTGGTCAACGACGACGGCACGATGTCCCGGGTCCCCGATCTCGAGGCGTTCTGTGCCGAGCACGGCCTGCTGATGATTTCGATCGCCGCGTTGGTGCGTCACCGCCGCCAGGGCGAGAAGCTCGTACGCCGCATGGCCGAGGCGCGCATTCCCACCCAGTGGGGGGACTTCACCTGCTACGCCTACGAGTCGCTGATCGACGGTGAGCACCATCTCGCCATGGTCCGAGGCGCGGTGCAGAGCGAGGACAACGTGTTGGTGCGGGTGCACAGCGAGTGCCTCACCGGCGACGTGTTCGGTTCGCTGCGCTGCGACTGCGGCAGCCAGCTCGATTCGGCCCTGGAGCAGATCGCAGCGGCGGGCATGGGTGTGGTCGTGTACCTGCGCGGCCACGAGGGTCGGGGCATCGGCATCAGCAACAAGCTCCTCGCCTACAGCCTCCAGGAGCGGGGCCATGACACCGTCGATGCCAACACCGAGCTCGGCCTTCCCGTCGACAGCCGTGAGTACGGCATCGGGGCGCAGATCCTGGTCGACCTCGGCATC
Organism: uncultured Actinomycetes bacterium; assembly: GCA_963743945.1. Taxonomy (GTDB): domain Bacteria; phylum Actinomycetota; class Acidimicrobiia; order Acidimicrobiales; family CADCSY01; genus JACOTK01. The sequence continues at coordinate 214,108 of CAVURO010000001.1, read as the reverse complement.
ACGACGATGCGGCTCATGACCAACAACACCGCCAAGTACGGTGGTCTGGAGGGATTCGGTCTCGAGATCATCGACCGGGTGCCCCTCGAATCCATTCCGACCGAGGAGAATATCCACTACCTGCGCACCAAGCGGGAGCGCATGGGTCACCTTCTGGAGGGTCTCGATGACGTCCTTTGAATCACGGAGCCGATCCGTCGGTGCCGAATACGCAGGTGCCATGCGCGGTGACGGCCTGCGTGTGGCGCTGGTCTGTGGTCGCTTCAACGACCTGATCACCGAGCGGCTGTTGAGCGGCGCCCTCGACGGGTTGGTGCGCCACGGCGTGGACGAGGCCTCGATCACGGTGGTGTGGGCTCCCGGGGCGTTCGAGCTGCCGCTCGTTGCCAAGCAGTTGGCGTCATCGGGGGAATACGACGGGGTGATCTGTCTGGGAGCCGTCATACGTGGCGCGACCGGGCACTACGAGCAGGTGGCCGGTCAGTGCGCCTCGGGCATCCAACGCGCGTCGCTCGATACCGGCGTGCCGGTCATCTTCGGTGTGCTGACCACCGAGACCATCGAGCAGGCGATCGAGCGGGCCGGAACGAAGGCCGGCAACAAGGGCTACGAGTCGGCCGAGACCCTCATCGAGATGGCCGATCTGCTGCGCCAACTGCCCAAGGCCGCTGCGGCCCCGAAAGGGCGATAGGCGTGCTCAGGCTTGTCCTTCCCAAGGGTTCGCTCGAACGAGCCACCCTGGAACTGTTCGAGGCGGCCGATCTGGCTGTTGTCCGAAGTTCGGATGTCGATTACAAGGCCACCATCGACGACCCCCGCGTCCTCGATGTCCGGATTCTTCGTCCCCAGGAGATACCGAGCTACGTGGCCGAGGGTCTCTACGACCTGGGCATCACCGGGCGAGACTGGATCGAGGAGACCGCCAGCGACGTCGTCTCGCTCGGTGAGCTGCACTACTCGAAGGCAACCGCCCGTCCCATCAAGGTGGTCCTGGCGGTGGCCGAAGACTCCCCTTGGGAGAAGGTCGGCGATCTGCCTGCGGGCGTGCGGGTCTCGACGGAATACCCCGAGTTGACCCGTCGCCATCTGCTCGAGCACGGCGTGGATGCCCTGGTGCGTCTCTCCCACGGCGCCACCGAGGCAAAGATCCCCGACGTTGCCGACGCCGTCGTCGAGATCACCGAGACGGGCCGTGCCCTGCGTGCCGCGAAGCTGCGAATCATCGCCACGCTGCTGACGAGCTACACCGAGCTCATAGCCAACCCGATCGCCTACCAGGACCCTGCCAAGCGCCATGCCATGGGACAGCTGCACACCTTGTTGCAGGGCAGCCTCGAGGCTCGTGGCAAGGTGCTGGTCAAGCTCAACGTCGGCGAGGCAGATCTCGACAGGGTCATCGCATTGTTGCCCTCGATGAAGGCTCCCACGGTCTCCAAGCTCTTCGGCGATGGCGGTTTTGCCGTCGAGACGGTTGTGGCCAAGGCCACGATCAACACGCTGATCCCGGCACTGAAGGACGCGGGCGGAAGCGACATCATCGAGCTTCCCCTGGCCAAGATCGTCCACTGATGACCGCGCACGCCTGATGGGACCGATCGGTCTCGGCGTCGTTGTCGTTTTCGACGAGCAGGCCGGTTACGGCACGCTGCGCGATGACGCCGGACATGAGCTCTTCTTCCACTGCACGGCCATCGTCGACGGTTCGCGGACCATCGAAACCGGAACCCGGGTCGCCTTCAACGTCACCCCGGGCCGCCGAGGCGACGACGAAGCGGCCGCCGTCACCGTTCTCGGGTGATCCGACCGGGACTGCCCCAACAGGCAGGCGTCCGGACCGGCCGGCCGGTCGTTTGCCACGTCCCGGCGGTCCTGCGAACCGGCCCCGGTGACCCCGGGATCCGGCCCGAGGGCATTCACCCCGGCGGGGTGTCGCCGCGCGCCTTGAGCTGCACGAAGGCCATGCGGAGTTGGGTGAGCGCGTCGACCAGGCTCGCCTCGTGTTCGTCGAGGCGACCGGCAAGCCCTTCGACCAACGCGCCGAGGGCATCGATTGCGAGCTGACCCTGTTCCAGGTTGGGAGGCTGCACGCTGAGGTGCAGGGCGGCGAGTTGGAAGAGCCCGATGGCGTGGTTGGCGATGACCACCGAGGCCGGCGTGTTGACCAGCTCCTGTTGCATGGCTGCCAGCTCGGCCTCCATCTGTGCCTGCTGTTCGGGGGAGAGCTCCTCCCCGCCGGGGCCGCTCATGGGCGGCTGAGGGGCAGCGGAGGGAGGTGTTCGGCCCCCCGTCCTGTCGCCCCTGTCGACGGGTACTTCGCCTCCTGGTGTCCAGATGCTGCTCATGCTGGTACCCTAGCGCCACAACTGAATTGGAAAGCGGGCCGGCTGCAAAGGCATGCGCCCCACCCGGCTGCCGGCTTCGGCCGAGCACGACGGGTTGATCGACTACGGGCTTCTCGTGAGCCCCGCGTTTGTGGTTCGAGGCGCCGCTTTCCTCCGATTGTCGGTTCTGTCGTTGTCGATGGGGCCGGCCAAACCGAGGAGATGCCCAATCGCAACACCTGCAAACAACGAGCCTCGCATCAATGATCGCATTCGGGCCCGTGAGGTCCGCCTTGTGTCAGCCGAGGGCGAACAGGTGGGGGTCACCCCACTTGCCGAGGCGCTCAACATTGCACGCGAGCAGGATCTCGACCTCGTGGAGGTTGCCCCTCAGGCCAATCCGCCCGTCTGTCGCATCATGGACTACGGCAAGTACAAGTACGAGGCGGCGCAGAAGGCCAAGGAGTCCCGGCGCAAGAGCACCCAGGTCGCCATCAAGGAGATGAAGTACCGGGTCAAGATCGGCAAAGGCGACTTCGACACCAAGACCCACAAGATCGTGGGTTTCCTGGAGGAGGGCCACAAGGTCAAGGTCACCATCATGTTCAGGGGTCGTGAGGTCCATCACCCCGAGTTGGGCATGAAGATCCTCGACAATGTGGCAGCGCAGACCACCCACCTGGCGAAGATCGAGGCAACCCCTCGGCTCGACGGGCGGAACATGACCATGGTGCTCGCTCCCGACAAGCGGGTGCAGGCAGCCTGGGAGGGGGCGCAGCGCAAGGCCAAGAGCGAAGCAGCTGCGGCCGAGCTTCGAGATGGCGCCTCACCCGAGTCCGGCATCCAGGTGGCCCCGGCTGCCGGCGAGCTTGTCGAGGCGGAGACGCCGCCAAGTTCCGAGGCGCCGGCGACATCAGCGAGCGAGACGATCGAGCCTTCGGATGGCGCCCTCGTGGCGATCGTTCCGGAGGGCCCACCAGAGACAAACGACATGCAGGAGTAGTACCCATGCCAAAGATGAAGTCACACCGGGGCGCGGCGAAGCGTTTCAAGGTCACCGGTACCGGAAAGATCATGCGCCGGCGTCCTTTCAAGAATCACATTCTCGAGAAGAAGTCCTCGAAGAGAACTCGTCACCTTTCCACCGAGGCGCAGGTCGTGGGTGGTGACGAGAGTCGTGCCAAGCGTCTGCTCGGCCTCAGGTAGGTCCGAGCCCTCACGCCCCAGGTAGCACCACAGCCGCTCAACGGCCACCGTTTCCATCTACTCCCCCTCACGAAGTGAGCCCCGAAAGGAGCCATTGCCATGGCCAGGGTCAAGCGAGCAGTACATGCCAAGAAGCACCACCGCGCCATTCTCGAACAGGCGCAGGGTTACTACGGCAACAAGAGCCGGTCGTTTCGCGCCGCGAACGAACAGGTCATGCACTCGGGCAACTACGCCTTTCGTGACCGCCGCGCTCGCAAGGGTGATTTCCGCAAGCTCTGGATCCAGCGCATCAACGCCGCTGCTCGCCTCAACGGCATGAGCTACAGCCGCTTCATGAACGGGTTGCATCTCGCCCAGGTCGAGGTCGACCGCAAGGTGCTCGCCGACCTTGCCGTTGCCGAGCCCCAGGCCTTCGCCGCCCTGGTCAAGGTGGCGGCCGAGGCATCGGCTCGCCAGGCGTCCTAGCCGAAGTGGCGGAGTCGGGCGCCCTGGGTGCCCGTCATCAGAAGGTGGATCGCCTTCGACGGCTCGGTCGCCAACGCAACCTGCGAGCGGGGGAGCGGGCGTTCGTGCTCGAAGGAGCAAAGATCATCGGTGAGGCACTCGACGCCGGCTTGGCGCTCGAGGCGGTCTTCGTCGATGCGAGCTCTGCGGGCGGACCGGACATCGCGTCGCTGCTGGAGCGATGCGGCGACGCAGGTGTCAGGGTCCACAGCCTTGCGCCAGGCGTTGTCGAACGCGTGACGAGCACCGTCACGCCCCAACCCGTGGTCGCGATAGCGCCGTGGTGCGACCTGTCTCTCGACGAACTGGTGGACCCCACCTTTCTCGTGGTCTGTGCCGATGTTCGTGATCCCGGCAACGCGGGCACGGTCCTGAGGAGTGCCGAGGCTGCCGGCGCCGACGGTGTCGTGTTCTGCGACGGCTCGGTCGACGTGTTCAACCCGAAGACCGTTCGTGCATCGGCAGGATCGATGTTCCACGTGCCGATCGTGAGCAGCGGCGCAGCTGCCGATGTGCTGGACCGGCTCGCGGCGGCCGGTGTCCGGCGCCTCGGTACCGTGGCGCACGGCGGAACGCCCTACGACGAGGTCGATCTCACCGGTCCCGTCGCCCTGGTGGTGGGCAACGAGGCCCACGGGCTGCCCGACGAGCTCCTGGGCCACATCGACGAGCTCGTCACGATTCCGATGGCCGGACGCACCGAGTCGCTCAATGTCTCCATGGCGACGGCAGTTCTCTGTTTCGAGGTGCTTCGTCGTCGGCGCCGACCGGCTCTGCCCGTCCCCGATCGACGCCGTGCCCCCAGGGTCGACCCGGTGGGCATGGAGATCGTCTCGACCGTGAGCCACGAGCTGCGGTCGCCCCTGACGGCGGTGAAGGGTTACACCTCGTTGCTGCTCAACCGAGCCGACCGGATCAGCGACGAGCAGCGCACGACGATGTTGAGCCAGATCAACCACGAGGCCGATCGTGTCACCCGACTGATCGGCGAGCTTCTCGACATCTCCCGCCTCGAGACGGGCCGTCTCGTCCTGCGACGACAGATGGTCGACCTGCCCTCCATGGCGCGCTCGGTGGTCGAAAAGGTCACCATGGCCTACCCGGAGCTGGCCTGTTCCCTGACCTTCGAGGAGGGGTATCCGCAGGTGTATGCCGATCCGGACAAGGTCGAACAGATCCTCACCAACCTCGTGGAGAACGCGGCCAAGTACGCCGACCCTGCGGGTGTTCGGGTCGAGGGTTCGGTTGGACCCGACGGTGCCTCGGTTTCCGTGCACGACCGGGGCGAGGGGATTTCGGCGGACGATCTTCCGCGTGTGTTCACCAAGTTCTTCCGCCGGGATCATGGTCGGCCGACCGGATCGGGGCTGGGATTGTGGATCAGCCGAGGCCTTGTGGAAGCCCATGAGGGGACGCTGGTGGCCGAAAGCGTCGAGGGGCAGGGAAGTGTGTTTCGATTTACGCTACCAACCGACGCATTCGAGAGACTGTTGGAGCAGGACCAGCCGTGACCGTGATTGGCCAGATCGAACCGATTCAGACAAGGGCACGGGCAGGCATCGCCGCGGTTGACACGCTTGAGGACCTGCGCGACCTGGAGGCGGAGCTCCTCGGCAGGCGTTCGGCCCTCGCGGGGCTCAAGTCCGCGATGGCTTCGCTGTCCCCCGAGGAGCGCAGGGAGGCGGGCCAGGCGCTGAACGCCGCTCGCAACGCCATCGCGGCGCTGCTCGGTGATCGCCGAGCGGCTCTGGAAGCTGCCGAGATGCAGCGACGCCTCGAGGCGGAGCGTCTCGATCTGACCGAGGTTCCGGCCGGTTCCCGTCATGGACGCGCACCGGCGCGAGGTCATCTCCATGTCGTCACGCAGGCTCGTGACCACCTCGAGGACGTCTTCGTCGGCATGGGGTTCACCGTTGCGGAAGGCCCCGAGGTCGAGACCGATTGGTACAACTTCGAGGCGCTGAACATCCCCTCGTGGCATCCGGCGCGTGGCATGTTCGACACCCTCTATGTCGAGTTGGGCGAGCCCGAGTCGATCCTGCTGCGTACGCACACCTCACCGGTTCAGATCAGGGTGATGGAGAGCGGCGAACCGCCGATCTACTCGATCATGCCCGGTCGCGTGTACCGCCGCGACACCACCGATGCCAGTCACCTTCCGAACTTCCATCAGATCGAGGGCCTCGTGGTGGACCGAGGCATCAGCTTCGCCGATCTTGCGGGGACGATCGAGGCCTTCACCGAGGCCTACTTCGGGCGCGGCATCCATTCGCGGTTGCGGCCCTCGTACTTCCCGTTCACCGAGCCTTCCGCCGAGCTCGACATCACGTGCGTCGTCTGCGAGGGCTCGGGCTGTCCCACCTGTGGTCGAACCGGCTGGCTGGAGTTGGGCGGTTGTGGCATGGTGCATCCGAACGTGTTTCGGGCGGTTGGCTACGACCCGGAGGTCTGGTCGGGCTTCGCCTTCGGCTTCGGCATCGATCGTCTCGCGATGATGCGCCACAACATCGACGACATCCGTGAGCTGGTCTCCAACGACATCCGCTTCCTGGAGCAGTTCTGATGTTGGTGCCTCTCTCATGGCTGCGGGAATACGTCGACCTCGACCTCGGTCTCGATGACCTGATCGTGGTCCTTGCGGAGCTCGGCCTCGCCGTCGAGTCCGTTCAGCACGTCGGACAGGGCCTCGACGGCGTCGTCGTCGCGAAGGTCCTCGCCATCGGGTCCATCGAAGGCGCCGACAAGATTCGCGTGGTGCAGGTCGACGACGGTGCAGGGCCGACGGCACCCGTCCAGGTGGTCTGTGGGGCATGGAACTTCGAGGTGGGCGATGTCGTCCCCTTCGCCCGCGTCGGTGCGGTCCTGCCGGGTGATTTTGCCATTGCCACGCGCAAGATGAAGGGCGTGGTCTCGAACGGCATGCTCTGCGCCGCCGACGAGTTGGGTCTTCCCGGAGCCGATCACGCGGAGGGCATCCTGCTGCTCGATCGGGACCTCCCGCCCGGAAGCCCTTTCGCCGAGGTCATGGGCATCGAGGCGGATGTGATCCTCGAGCTCGAGATCAATGCCAATCGACCGGACGCCATGTCGATGGTGGGCGTCGCACGTGATCTGGCCGCACGCCTGGGAGTCCCGTTGAGGATCCCGGAGCCCAAGGTGATCGAGGACGGCCGAGCGGTGGGCGACCTGACGACGCTGGTCATCGAGGCGACCGATGGGTGCGGGCGCTTCGTGTCCAGGGTCCTGTCCGGCGTGAAGGTGGGACCGTCGCCCGACTGGATGGCCCGTCGACTGACCCTGGCCGGCATGCGACCCATCAACAACGTGGTGGACGTCTCCAACTACGTCATGTTGGAGCTGGGCCAACCGAACCATGCCTACGACCTGCATCGGGTGACGGGCCACGGGCTGCGTGTCCGTAGGGCTCGGCCGGGCGAGACGCTGGTGACACTCGACGACGTCGAGCGTCGACTTGTGGCGGACGATCTCCTGATCTGCGACGCGGAGGACGTGGCGGTCGGTCTTGCGGGGATCATGGGCGGCGCATCCTGCGAGATCGATGACCGCACCACCGAGGTGCTGGTCGAGTCGGCATGGTTCCAGTCCATGGCCATCGCCACGACCTCGAAGCGGTTGGGCCTTCGCAGCGAGGCGTCGGCGCGCTTCGAGCGCGGGGCCGATCCCGAGATGGCAGCGGTGGCGGCCGCGCGGTTCTGCGAGTTGCTGACGAGCTGCTCCGAGGCCCCGATCTCGGTCGCATCGGGCATGCTCGACCGGGTCGGCGCCGTCGCCCCGCAGGAACCCGTCCGGCTGCGAACGGCTCGGGTCAACGCCCTGCTGGGAACCACGCTCCAGGACGAGCAGATCAGCGGTCATCTCCGGGCACTGGGCTTTCGTGCGACGTCGGTGGCCGAGGGCGTCCATGACGTTCGGATCCCGTCCTGGCGACCGGACTGCTCGGTCGAGGTCGACCTGATCGAGGAGGTTGCCCGACTTCACGGCTACACCGCGCTTCCGAAGACCGTGCCCTCCTCGCCTCATTTCGGCCGTCTCTCGGCCTACCAGCAGGATCGTCGCCTGGTGCGGCAGATCCTCGTCGGCGCGGGCGCCTCGGAGGCCTGGTGCACGACCTTCCTGGCCCCCGTCGATCTTCAGCGTCTGGGACTGGCGGTCGACGAGGCGGTTGTCGTGGCCAACCCTCTTGCAGCCGAGGAGTCATTGCTTCGCACGTCGTTGCTTCCCGGGCTGTTGGCATCGGTTGCCTACAACGAGTCCCATCGCAACGCCGGTGTCGCGCTGTTCGAGATCGGGCGCACGTTCCGTCGTCCGGTGGACGGTGGCCCGCTCCCCGACGAGCGCGAGATGGCGGCGGTTGTCCTGGCCGGACGCGATGCGACCGAGGCCGTGAGCACCTGGTGGCTCCTGGCGGAGGGTCTGGGCGTGAGGGACGTTCGCCTTGTCGCCGATTCGGCCCCCGGACTGCATGCCACCCGCACTGCTCGTATCGTGGTCGGCGGGACCGTTGTCGGGTGGGTCGGGGAGGCGGATCCCACGGCGCTCGCCACCCTGGCCATCGCCGAGCGGGTCGGCTGGCTCGAGATCGACCTCGCCATCCTGCTGGACCTTCCTCATGGCGAGGGTCGGTATCGCCCGATCAGCCGCTATCCCTCCAGCGATGTCGATCTGGCCTTTGTGGTAGCAGAACGTGTTCCCGCCGGCGAGGTCGAGGCAACGTTGCGGGAAGCAGGCGGTGACCTGCTCGTTCGCCTCGGTCTCTTCGACGTGTACCGAGGCGAACCCGTGCCTGCCGGCCATCGCAGCCTTGCCTATGCCATCCGATTCCAGGCGCCTGATCGCACCCTCACCGACGACGAGGTGGCCCATGCCCGTCGAGGCCTCATCGATGCGGTCGAGGCAGCACACGGCGCCGCACTGCGGGCGTAGCTCTGAACGGCGGAACGTGCCCTGGTGCCCATTCATCAAGCATCGTTCGGCGTGGTTGCGAGCTGTATGACGACTCGTCATACTTGAACCCGTGGCAAAGGCGATCTCCGTTCGACTCGACGATGACTCGGAGCGCGCTCTTCGAGTGTTGGAGGCTTCGGGGTTGACTCGGTCCGAAGCCATCCGATCGTCGCTGCTCGCGTCGGCTGAGCGACTGCACCGACGGCGAGTTCTCGCAGCAGAGGTGGCCCTTCTCGAAGCAGACCAAGAGGACCGCTCCGAGATGCTCTCGGTGGCGTCGTTGATGGAGTCGATGAGTGCGTCGCGGTGAGGTGTACCCGTTCCGAGTGCCGAAGGGCGTCGGACACGAGCAAGCCCGTGAACGATTCGGGGTCGTGGTGCAAGCCGATGAACTCCTGCCTCGATCGGTGGTGATCGTCGCGCCGACATCTCGCAGCGCTCGGCCGGCATCGTTCCGGCCGGAAATCGAGGTAGCGGGCGGTACAACAAGGGTGCTGGTCGAACAACTCGGGGCAGTGGATGTGCAACGGTTGGGGAAACGTGTCGGCCACCTCGCTGTGGAGGAGCTCTGGGCTGTCGATGATGCGCTCGCGACGGTGCTCGGGCTGCGTTGACTCCGTCCGGCGGGGTGGATACGGTGCGTTGCATTCTTATGCATTGCTGCTAGCGTGAGGCGATGGCAGACGTCGGGATCATCGGGGCATCGGGTTACGTGGGTGCCGAGCTGCTGCGTCTGTGCGCGACGCACCCCGAGATGAACGTCGTGTGGGCGACGGCCGACTCTCAGGTGGGGGCGGAGGTCGGCTCCCTCTATCCCAACCTCCGGTCCGCTTATCCGGGCCTCGAGTACTCGCCGTACAGCCCGACGCTTCTGGGCGAAGTCGACGTGGTGTTCCTGGCGTTGCCCCACGGCCAGAGCGGGGACCTGGTGCCGGAGCTGATCGGCAACGTCGAGGTGATCATCGACCTCGCAGCCGACTTCCGTCTGCAGGACCCCGCGCTGTACCCCCGTTGGTACGGTGCGGAGCATCCCGCTCCCGAGTTGCTGGCCGGCTTCGTCTACGGATTGCCCGAGTTGTTTCGTTCCGATCTGCAGGGGGCAACGCGAGTGGCGGCTCCGGGGTGCTACCCGACGGCGTCGCTTCTTGCACTCGCCCCACTCGTGCGCGCCGGTGTCGTCGAGACATCCGGCATCGTGGTCGATGCGGCGAGCGGCGTCTCGGGGGCGGGTCGGCCGGCCAAGGCGAACACGACCTTCTGCGCCGTCGACGAGAACTTCCAGGCCTACGGGTTGCTCGACCATCGCCACACCCCCGAGATCGAGCAGGGCCTGGGGGCCACGGTGTTGTTCACGCCACATCTCGTGCCGATGAACCGAGGCATCCTCGCGACGTGCTATGCCCGTCCCGATGCCGGCGCCGTCGGCAGGGGCTCACTGTCGACCGCCGCGTTGCTGGGCCTGCTCGAGGAGGCCTACGCCGACGAGCCGTTCGTCGTCGTCACCGACGAACCACCGGGCACGAAGGCCACCCTCGGTTCGAACTGTGCGCACGTGACCGCCCGCTACGACGAGCGAACAGGTTGGGTGATGGCGCTCGCGGCCATCGACAACCTGGTGAAGGGCGCCGCGGGTCAGGCACTCCAGTGTGCCAACATCACGCTGGGCCTCGACGAGACGCTGGGTCTGCCGATGACGGGTCTGTTGCCATGAGCGTGACCGCCGCCGATGGGTTTGTCGCCGCAGGCATTGCCTGTGGCATCAAGGTGTCGGGCGATCCCGATCTCAGTCTGGTCGTCACCGCGGACCATCGGTCGACGCCGGCCGCAGCGGTCTTCACGACCAACCTCTCCACCGCTGCGCCTGTGGTCACCACCCGTGCCCACCTGGCCGCCTCCGGGGGGATGGCGAGCGGTGTCATCCTCAACAGCGGGAACGCCAATGCTGCGACGGGATCGGCAGGACGGGCCGATGCGGAACGCATGTGCGCCCTGGTGGCCGACGAGATCGGCTGTGACGCCGCGGAGGTCCTGGTCTGTTCCACCGGCCTGATCGGGATTCCCCTCGACATGGCGCCCATCGTTGCGGGTGTCGCACCGCTGGCGGCAGCGCTGGCGGGTGGTCCGGAGGCGGGCGTCGCCGCCGCCACGGCGATCATGACCACCGACACCGTGACCAAGGAGACCGTGGTGAAGGGCCCAACCGTCGACGGGGGCCGTTTCACGGTGGGGGGCATGGCAAAGGGGGCCGCGATGCTCGCTCCGAACATGGCGACGATGCTGGCGGTCCTCACGACCGACGCCGAGGCGACGCCCGAGCAGTTGCAGCGCGCCCTTCGAGCCGGGGTGGCCGAGTCGTTCAACGCGCTCTCGGTCGACGGCTGCACCTCGACCAATGACACCGTGATCATCCTGGCAAGTGGCAGGGCGGGGCCAGTCGACCGGGCGGCTCTCGATGCAGCCGTGGCCGAGGCCTGCGCATCGCTTGCGGCACAGATGGCAGGTGATGCCGAGGGCGCCACCAAGGTCGTTCGTGTCGTGGTGAGGGGTGCTGCGTCCGTCGAGGACGCGAAGCTCGGCGCCCGAGGGATCGCCGAGAGCGCGCTCTGCAAGTGCTCGTGGTACGGCCAGGATCCCTACTGGGGCAGGGTCGTCAGTGAGTTGGGGAGCTCCGGCGCCGCCTTTGACCCCGATCGTGTATCGGTCTCCTACGGGGGCGTGACGGTCTGTCGCGACGGCATCGCCTCGCCGCACGACGAGCATGCGGTGAGGGACGTCATGGCGGCACGTCACATCGAGCTCGTGGCCGACCTCGGTCTCGGTGAGGGTGTCGCGGTGATCCTGACCAACGACCTCACCCACGCCTACGTCGACGAGAACATGGGGACGTCATGACCGACGAGTCGATGGTCCCGCTGACCGCCGGGGCAAAGGCCCCCGAGGCGCTGACCGCCGGGGCACTCACCGCCGGGGCCAAGGCCGAGGTGCTCGTCGAGGCACTTCCCTACATCAGACGCTTCCGTGGTCGGGTCCTGGTCATCAAGTACGGCGGCAACGCCATGGGCGACAGCGACGAGGCGGCGGAGCTCGCGCACTTCGCCGAGGACGTCGTGATGCTCCATGCGGTGGGGATCCGTGTCGTCGTCGTCCACGGGGGCGGACCGCAGATCGGAGCACTGATGGCACGTCTCGGGAAGGAGACCACCTTCATCGACGGCCTCCGGGTCACCGACGCCGAGACGCTCGACATCGCCCGCATGGTGCTCGTGGGGAAGGTCAACCGCGACGTCGTCGGCGCCATCGGATCGAGGGGGGCCGTGGCCGTTGGGCTCTCGGGTGAGGATGCCGGTCTGCTGCGGGCGGCTCCCCGATCGGCAGCCCTCGGTTTCGTCGGCGACGTCACGTCCGTCGACACCGACATCATCGATCGCCTTCTGGCCGAGGACGTCGTCCCGGTGATCGCAACCATCGGCTCCGACGACGCCGGCCAGTCCTACAACGTCAACGCGGACACCGCGGCAGGGGCCATCGCCGAGGCGCTCGGCGCCGAGAAGCTCGTGTACCTGACCAACATCGAGGGCATCCGGTCGGATGTCGACGATGCCCGGAGCCTGTTGTCGGCGGTGACCGCCGACCAGCTCGACGATCTCGTCACGTCCGGGGCCGTCACCACCGGCATGATCCCCAAGGTGGCCTCGTGCGCCCGTGCGGTCCGAGCCGGCGTGGGCCACGCTCACATCCTCGACGGCCGAGTGCCCCACGTCCTGTTGCTGGAGATCTTCACGAACTCGGGCATCGGCACCATGGTGAGCGCGTGATGGCGCCGGCGACCGACTCCCGCCCCTGGCACATGCCCACGTATGCGCCCGTTCCGGTCACCTTCGTGCGCGGGGCGGGCACCGAGTTGTGGGACACGGAAGGGCGGCGATATCTCGACTTCCTCTGTGGTCTGGCGGTGACCGGCCTGGGCCACTCGCACCCCGTGGTCGCCGAGGCCATCGCCGTCCAGGCGGCGACCTTGATGCACGTGTCCAACCTCTACGGCAATGTCGTCGCGCCCGAGGTCGCCGCGACCATCGATCGACTGCTCGGGGGCGGCGGTCAGGTGTTCTTCACCAACTCCGGCGCCGAGGCGAACGAGTGCGCCATCAAGCTCGCGCGGAAGTGGGGAGGACGGGGGCGACATGTGGTGGTCAGCGCCTACGGCTCGTTCCACGGCCGCACCCTGGCGACACTTCACGCCACCGGCCAACCGGCCAAGCACGAGGCGTTCCAACCCCTTCCGGAAGGTTTTCGCCATGTCCCGTTCAACGATCTCGACGCACTGGCGGAAGCGCTCGACCCGAGCGTGGCGGCCGTCCTTCTCGAACCGCTGCAAGGTGAGGGTGGCGTGTGGCCTGCCGATCCCGACTACCTCCGTGGGGTTCGGCGACTCTGCGACGAGCGAGGCGCCCTGCTCATGATGGACGAGGTGCAGACGGGGCTCGGTCGAACGGGCCGGTGGTTCGGCTTCGAGCACGCAGGCATCAGGCCCGATGTGGTGCAACTCGCCAAGGCACTCGGCAACGGCATGCCCATCGGCGCCTGCTGGGCGCGCGCCGACGTCGCAGCCGTCTTCGAGCCCGGCGATCACGGTACGACCTACGGCGGTCAGCCCCTGGCGACCTCCGCTGCCCGTGCCACACTGGCCGTCATGGAGTCGGAGGACGTGCCCGTTCGGGCCGAGCGGGCCGGCGCTCGACTGGCCGAGGGGCTTGGCGGCCTGCCTGGTGTCACCCACGTGCGGGGCCTGGGCCTTCTGCTGGGCGCCGAGTTGGCGGAGGGCCTCGATGCGAGGGAGATCGCTTCGGCGGCTCTGGACGCAGGACTTGTCGTCAACCCGATCACTCCCACCGCGTTGCGTCTGGCCCCACCCCTGCTGGTCGGCGACCACGAGATCGATGAGGCCCTCGCCATCCTCGATGTGGTTCTCCGCGAGCGGGTGCAACCGTCATGAGCCCTCGACATGTCCTGGAGGTCGATGACCTCACGCCTGGCGAGCTGATCCGCGTGCTCGATCTGGCGGAGGCCGACCGACCGCCACGGGTCCTCGAGGGACAGGGCATGGCTCTGGTCTTCGAGAAGCCGTCGGCGCGGACGCGCAACTCCATGGAGATGGCGATCGTCCAACTCGGGGGCCACCCGTTGTCGGTGCGGGGCGATGAGGTGGGCATCGATGTGCGGGAGTCGGCCGAGGACATCGCCCGGACGCTGTCGTGCTTCCACGGCGCCATCGGTGCACGGGTGTTCGAGCACGCCAAGCTCGAGCGCATGGCGGCGGTGGCCACGGTGCCGGTCGTCAACATGTTGAGCGACCGGAGCCACCCCCTTCAGGCACTGGCCGATCTGCTCACGCTGCGCCAACATCTCGGGGGGCTTGCCGGGCGCCGGATCGCGTACGTCGGTGATGCGAACAACGTCAGTCGATCCCTGATGCTGGCCGGCGTGATGACGGGTATGGATGTTCGCCTTGCCTCACCGGAGGGTTACGGCTGTCCGGAGGCCGATCTGGCGTTGGCCCGACGTCTGGGCGAACAGGACGGGGCGGGCGGGTCCGTGACCGTCACGACCGATCCCGGCGAGGCCGTCGAGGGGGTCGACGCGGTTGCCACCGACGTGTGGACCTCGATGGGCCAGGAGGAGGAGGCGGTTGAACGTCGTCATGCCTTTGCGGGCTATCAGGTCGACGAGACCCTGATGAACGCTGCCGGCCCTGGCGCGATCTTCCTGCACTGCCTCCCGGCGCATCGAGGCGAGGAGGTGTCCGCCGAGGTCGTCGACGGGCCGCGCAGCCTCGTATGGCGTCAGGCGGCGAACCGCATGCACGCTGCCCGCGGCCTCCTGGTTCTTCTCCTGGCCGGAAGCGGGACATGAGCGCCGGTTCGGGCCCGGATCAGGGCCGATTGACCAAGAACCAACGCCAGCACCGGCTCGCGCAGATCCTCGAGACCAGCGCGGTGACGAGCCAGGCGCAGCTCGTCGAGTTGCTCGCGGGCGTCGGCGTGATGGCAACCCAGGCGACGGTGTCCCGTGATCTCGAGGAGATGGGAGCGGTCAAGGTTCGTGTTCCCGGCGGGGAGACGGTGTACGCCATTCCCGAGCTGGCGCATGAGCGCGTCGCTCCCGAGGACCACCTTCGCCGTGTCTGCTCCGAGTGGGTTGTGGACGTGGCGTGCTCGGCCAACATCGTGATCCTTCGTACGCCGCCGGGCTCGGCGCACGTCGTGGCGTCGGCTCTGGATCGAGCAGGCCTGACGGACGTGTTGGGAACGGTTGCCGGCGATGACACGGTGTTGGTGGTCGTCGCCGAGGGCGTGAGGGGTTCCGAGGCGGCCGAACGCCTGCGTGGCCTCGCCGGTTTGCAGGATCACTGATCACGATGGAGGAGTAGGACATGGCAAAGCGCGTGGTATTGGCCTACAGCGGTGGACTGGACACCTCGGTGGCCGTGCGATGGCTCCAGGAGGAGCGGGACGTCGAGGTGATCTGCGTGGCCGCCAACGTGGGCCAGGAGGGCTGCGACGACGAGGCGGCATGGGAGGCGATTCGTCAGAGGGCGCTCGACACCGGAGCCGTGGCGGCCGAGGTCGTCGACTGTCGCGATGAGTTCGCCCGCGATTTCCTGTTGGCCGCCCTGAAGGCGAACGTCGCCTACGAGGGGAAGTATCCGCTCGTCTCCGCGCTGTCGCGGCCGGTGATCGTCCGTCATCTCGTTGCCGCAGCCCGTCGTCACGGGGCGGACGCCGTTGCCCACGGCTGCACCGGCAAGGGCAACGACCAGGTGCGGTTCGAGGTCGGCGTTCGCGCGCTTGCACCCGACCTCGAGATCCTGGCTCCGGTGCGTGAGTGGGGCATGACCCGCGAGGACTGCATCGACTACGCCGCCCGCAAGGGCATCGCGATCACGGCGACCAAGGAGAAGCTGTACTCGATCGACGACAACATCTGGGGCCGTGCCATCGAGTGCGGCGAGATGGAGGACCCATGGGCAGCTCCGCCACAAGGCGTGTGGTCGATGACCGTGCCCACCGCCACGGAGCCGCGTGAGTTGGTCGTCGGCTTCGAGCACGGGGAGCCCGTGATGGTCGACGGCACCCCGATGTCGCCGGCGGCGCTCGTCGCGCACATGAACGCCGTCGTCGGCGCGTACGGTTGGGGTCGTCTCGACATGGTGGAGAACCGCCGGGTCGGCATCAAGAGCCGCGAGACCTACGAGGCGCCCGGCGCATTGGCCCTGCTCGCTGCCCACGCCGATCTCGAGGACCTCACGCTGGATCGTGACCTGCACCACGAGAAGGCCCGTCTCGAGCCCCGGTGGTCCGAGCTCGTCTACGACGGCCTGTGGTTCTCGCCGCTGCGGGCGGCACTGGACGCGTTCTTCGAGGAGAGCCAGCGGTTCGTGACGGGCGAGGTTCGGCTCCGCCTGGAGCCCGGCAGGTGCTTCGTCAACGGCCGTCGCAGCGACTGGAGCCTCTACGACTACGGGCTCGCCACCTACGACGCGGCGGACAACTTCCGCCACCAGGACGCCGAGGGCTTTGTCCGTCTCTGGGGCCTCGGGACCCAGGTCCAGGCAACCCGGCAGGCCATTCCCGCAGGCGTCGAGCCGGGGAGCCGTCCATGACCCTGTGGCACGGACGCTTCGCCGAGGGACCCGCCGAGGCGCTGTGGGCCTACACGGTGAGTCTGCCGTTCGACCGGGCCCTCGCTCATGACGACCTCATCGCTTCGCGCGCCCATGTGCGGGGGCTCGTGCGGGGCAAGCTGCTCGAGGCCGACGAGGCCGGAGCGATCCTGGCGGCGCTCGATCAGGTCGATGACGAGCTGCGGGACGGTTCCTTCGAGTTCGCTCCGGCCGACGAGGACATCCACACCGCCATCGAGCGCCGGGTCACCGAGCTCGCAGGGCCGACAGGCGCCAAGTTGCACACCGGACGGAGTCGAAACGATCAGGTGGCGACCGCGTTGCGGCTCTGGTGCAAGCGCGAGCTTGCGCTCGTCGCCGCACGCGCTCTGGAGCTCCAGGAGGTCTTGGCGGCTCGGGCGGACGAGGTGGGCGAGGGATACCTGCCCGGCTACACCCATCTGCAACAGGCGCAGCCGGTGTTGCTCGCTCATCATCTGCTGGCCCATGGCTGGGCGCTGGCTCGTGATGTGGATCGCCTGCTCGACACCCGTCGTCGTCTCGACGTCTCGCCGCTCGGCGCCGGAGCCCTGGCCGGCTCCTCCCTGCCGCTGGACCCCCATGGCACGGCAAACGACCTCGGTTTCGACCGAGCCTTCGAGAACAGCCTCGACGCCGTGAGCGATCGTGATTTCGTTGCCGAGGCGTTGTTCGATCTGGCGCTCATCGCCGTGCACCTCTCACGCATCGGCGAGGAGGTGGTGCTCTGGTCGACCGAGGAGTTCGGGTTCCTTCGCCTCGACGACGCGTACGCCACCGGGTCGTCCATGCTGCCGCAGAAGAAGAACCCCGACATCGCGGAGCTCGCTCGCGGGAAGGCCGGGCGAATCATCGGCAATCTGACGGGCCTCCTGGCCACCCTCAAAGGCTTGCCGCTGGCCTACAACCGCGATCTGCAGGAGGACAAGGAGCCCCTTTTCGACGCCGTGCAGCAGATCTCCCTCGCCCTTGTCGCCATCTCCGGCATGTTGGCCACCGCCGAGTTCCGCATCGATCGCATGCAGGAAGCGGCCGACACGCCCACCTCCGCCGCCATCGATCTCGCGGAGCTTCTCGTGAGCAACGGCATGCCCTTTCGTGAGGCGCACGCCGTCGTCGGCGACCTCGTCCGCCGAAGCCTGGACCGACGACGGTCCGAGTCTTGCAGCGCTCGTCGGCGCAGCACCCCTCGCTCGGTCCGAGTGCCGCAGCGCTGCTGGAACCGGGCGTCGCCGTGACCCGGCGTACGACCCCCGGCGGCGCAGGACCCGTCCCGGTGGCCGACCAACGTCGCCGCTTCGCCGAACGTCTCGCCGCCGACCGGGCTCGCCTCGAGGCTTTGGTGTGAGCCCGACCCCTTGGTGAGCAGGGCGAAGCCGCTACCGCGCGGCTTCTACGCACGTGAGCCCCGGCTTGTCGCCCCCGAGTTGCTCAACAAGGTGTTGGTGGCAGGGGAGCGGAGCGGACGCATCGTCGAGGTCGAGGCCTACGGCGGAAGTGACGACCCTGCCTCGCATGCGTATCGTGGTCGGACAGCCCGCAATGCCGTGATGTTCGGCGCGCCGGGCCTGCTCTACGTCTATTTCACCTATGGCATGCACTGGTGTGCCAACGCCGTCTGCGTCGCCGAAGGCGAGCCCGGAGCCGTCCTCGTTCGTGCCCTTCAACCGCTGACCGGCCTGGACGCGATGCGCCGTGCCCGACCCGCCGCCCGACGTGACCGTGACCTCTGCTCGGGCCCGGCCAAGCTCTGCCGGGCACTCGGTCTCGACGGCGACCACAACGGTGCCGACCTCGTCACCAACGACCGGGAGGTCACCATCGTCGACGATGGCGCCCCCGTTCCGCCCACCCCACGTGTCGGCCCCCGCATCGGCATCAGCCGGGCGCACCGACCTGCCTTGGCGCTGGACGATCCCCGGTGAGGTCCGAGGGCACGAACGGCCCTAACGCCGAGGATTGCGTGGAACGTCGACAACAACGCTGCCGGCGGCCTTGTCGTGCAGCGTCCGGCGTTGTGGGTCCCACAGTGGCCAGATGCCGTCGAGGATCATGCCGAGGCGGCCCGGGAAGCCTCCCAGGAGCATTTGCACGAACGTCCGCAGGAGGGCTTTGCGATAGCCGAGACGATCGCCGGTGAGGGCGTCCCGTACCTGTACGCCCATGAGTCGCTTTCCGAGGGTCTGGCCACGTTCGCCCCCGTGGAGGACGACCGAATAGACCAGTAGCGACGCTCCCAGGGCGCCGACCAGTGACAGGCGAGCGAAGACCGCGAGGGCCCAGAGGGACTCGGTGCCCACCGCCTCATTTACCTCGGACGAGTTGATCATTTTGCCCGTGACGACCGAGGCAGCCAGGAACGGCACGAGAAAGATGGTGAGGTCCACGAAGTGGGCGACAAGTCGCTTCGGCCAGGCACTGAGTGTTCTCCCGAACTGATCCGTCGAGGTTCCGGGCGGAGCAGTCGAAGCATGCGAGCGGGTGGATCCTGGGGGCAGCCATGGTTCAGTCATGGGTATGACGGTACAAGAAGATAGGAAATGCGCTGAAATTACAGCAACGGACCGGGAGGGTTGACCCAGATGCGCACCGGTTGGTCGAAGGCTGAACGGCGTCCGGCGGCGGGGTTCTGCTTCCACACCACGGCCTCGGGGACAACCGCTGTCGTCGTGGAGGCTCCGGGGTCCGACACCGGCGGTTGCGTCGTGGAGCCGGGCTCGACCTCCTCGATGACCTCGACACGGAACCCCCGGCGCTCGATGGCAGCGATCGCATCGGTCCGGGTCAGTCCGAGCACGCCGGGAACCTCGCCCGACGCCGGCCTGCCGTTCGCCACGTCGATGGTGACGCTCGTGATGTCCGAAAGCGGCGTTCCGGCAGGAGGTCGCTGTGCCACGACCACCCCGGGCGGGTACTCGTCATCGGCGACGGAATGGATGCGCACCTTCACGCCCTGCGCCTCGAGTGTCTGCGTGGCCATCTGGTTCGGCATGCCCCGGACGTTCGCCAACCGCGCGGCCGGGTCGAGGGTCGTCGATGTCGTGATGCTCGTGGGGGGGGCCGGCGGCGGTTCGGGAAGGGCAAAGTCGGAGGCGGGAACGTCAGCCAGTGCATTGGTCATGAAGAGCTGCCAGATCTCGGCAGGCCAGGTTCCGCCGGTGATGCGAAAGGGCGTGGCCGGGGGGACCATGGACCGTCGTCCCTCCTCGGCGAAGCCCATCCACACGGCGGTCACCAGATCGGGGGTGTAGCCCACGAACCAGGCGTCCCGCCAGGCCTGGCCGGTTCCGGTCTTGCCCGCAGCGGGACGGCCGATGCGGGCGTCGGTTCCCGTCCCCCGGGTCATGACCTCCTGGAGCACGCTGTTGACCTGATCGGCGACGTAACGGGACACGGCTCGCCTGGCGCTCGTCTGGTGCTGGTAGAGCACGGCGCCGTCGCTACGGGTGACCGTCATGACGAACGCCGGATCCACCTGGACGCCGCGTGTGGCGAAGGTCCCGTAGGCACTGGCCATGGACAGCGCATGGACGTCGTTGGTGCCCAACACGGCCGACGGGAAGGGCTCCAAAGGGTCGGCGATGCCCAGTCGCGACGCCATGCGCATCGCCTCCTCGGGACCAACCTCCATCACGAGCTGCGCATACACCGTGTTGTAGGAGCGCACGGTTGCGTCCCGCAGATCGGCGCTGCCTCCTCCGCTCCCCTCGTAGTTCTCCACCTTCCAGACCTCGCTGGGCAGGGCGAGCTCGATGGAGCTCGGAGCCGGGTACACCTTGTCGAGGGGAATGCCCTTCTCCAATGCAGCGGCAAGCACGAACGGTTTGAACGACGAGCCTGCCGGACGACCGGGACCACCGGTGGCGAGATCCAGCTTGGCCCGGGGGTTGCCACTGAAGAAATCGCGGCCACCCACAAGCGCTCGGACCGCACCGGTTGTGGGCTCGATGGCGGCCAGTGCCGCATCGGGACCCGGCTCACCGGGGCGAACCTTGCCCACGGCATCCTCCGCCAAGGCCTGCAGACGAAGGTCTAGGCTGGTGGTGATGCGCAGGCCACCGCGGAACAACAGACGTTGGCGTTCGGAGGGCGTCTTGCCGAATCGAGGGTCGTCCAGCACGAAGCGCTTCACCTGCTCGACGAAATAGGGAGCGGCATAGCGATCCTCGTCGGCCTTGACCCGCAATCCGAGTGGTTCCGCCGCAGCCGATGCGGCATCGGCGGGCTTCACGAGCCCGAGCTCGGCCATCCGGGAGAGGACCTCGTTGCGCCGTGCGATCGCACGTTCGGGGAGGTCGTAGGGGTCCGATGCGCTCGGGGATCGGATGAGCCCGGCCAGGACGGCCGACTGGGCAAGCGTGAGCTCCGCCGCGGGAACCCCGAAGTACTCCAGGGCTGCCGCCTGAATACCGTAGGCACCGTTGCCCAGGAAGATGGTGTTGAGGTACAGCTCGAGAATTCGCCGCTTGGTGTACTGACGTTCGAGCTGGACTGCCAGCGAGGCCTCCCTCAGCTTTCGTTTGACCGTCTTGTCGTCCTCGCCCAGGAGGTTCTTGATGTACTGCTGGGTGATCGTCGAGCCGCCCTCGATCACCTCGCCTGCTTCGGCATTACGACGCAGAGCACGCATGACGGCGCGGGCGTCGACGCCCCGGTGCTCGAGAAATCGGGCGTCCTCGATGGCGATCACGGCATCGGCAACATGGTCGGGGAGGTCGTCCAGCTCCACCAGCTCACGATTCTCCTCCGCCGACAAGGTCGTGATGAGCGCGCCGTCGGCGGCGTAGATCTTGGTCGACGTCGCCAGGGTGGGCTCCGCGACATCGAAGTGTGCGGGCTCGTAGGAACAGGCCGCAGTCGCCGTCAGCAGCAAGGCGATGAACAGCGAGCCGAGCCGCGCTCTGCCCGGGAGTCTCATGGCTTCATTGTCGATCGTCCGGCACGCCCACCGGGGGATACGGCCATTGCTGCGCTCGTCCCACCGTCTCGTGTTGGACCTGTCGGCCGGGGGGGGCGACGATAAAGGAATGACCGCTCCAGCTGTTGACCTTCTCACCGACCTCGATCAGCGGGGACTCGTGCACGACAGCACCGATCGCGCTGGCACTCGCTGCGCGCCTCGCATCGGGCCCCCTGACCCTGTACTGCGGCTTCGATCCTACCGCCGACAGCCTCCACGTGGGCTCACTCGTGCCCATCCTCGGGCTCCGCCGGTTCCAGTTGGCCGGACACCGCCCGATCGCCCTCGCAGGAGGAGCGACCGGGATGATCGGCGACCCCAGCGGCAAGTCGGCCGAGCGCAATCTCCTGGATGCCGCCACGCTCGAGGCCAACCTGGCGGGGATAGCAGGCCAGCTCGAACGCCTTCTCGACTTTGGTCCCGGGTCGTCCCGGGCGGTCCTCGTGGACAACAACCGCTGGACCTCCGACGTGCGCCTGGTGGATTTCCTGCGCGAGGTCGGCAAGCACGTCACCGTGAACCAGATGGTGGCCAAGGATTCGGTGCGCAGCCGCATGGAGGGCACGGAGGGCATCTCCTACACCGAGTTCAGCTACATGCTGCTGCAGGCCAACGACTACTGGTGGTTGGCCGAGCACGAGGCATGCGAGTTGCAGGTCGGTGGATCCGATCAATGGGGCAACATCACCGCCGGGATCGACCTGATCCGCCGCCGGAGCGGGCGATCCGTCCATGGGCTGACCTTTCCCCTGGTGACCCGATCGGACGGCGCCAAGTACGGAAAGACCGCTGAGGGCACCATCTGGCTCGACGCTGCCCGGACCAGTCCCTATCGCTTCTATCAATACTGGATGCAGGTCGACGACCGAGATGTCGAACGCTTCCTGCTGCAGATCACGCTCCTGAGCGTGGCCGATGCCCGTGGCCTGGCCGCCGAGCACCGTGCCGCTCCCGAGCGGCGACTCGGCCAACGTGCGCTCGCCGAGCACGTCACCGCCCTGGTGCACGGGCAGGACGAGGCCCGCGCCGCAGAGGCAGCGTCGCTCATCTTGTTCGGAGCCGACCTCGACCAGGTCTCCGAGGCGGTGATCGCGACGCTCGCCGGCGAGGTCGGGACGACCACGGTTGCCCGTGGGCGCTTCGAGGGGGGTCTCGATCTGCCGGACGTCCTCGTCGAGACCGGCCTCGCAGCCTCGCGGGGAGCCGCCCGCCGGGACATCGATCAGGGTGGGGTCTACGTGAACAACCGTCGGGTGGACCCGACCCTGGGTGCCATATCCGGCGCCGACCTCCTTTTCGGACGGTGGGTCCTGCTCCGAAAGGGCAAGCGGAACTACCACCTGCTCGAGGTTTCCTGAGAGACACCCGCCGCCTGAGGTACGACACGGCGACAACGTCCTGACTCGGCGAGTTGACCGCCCAGGGGGGCGCTACGGTGCGCCCGTTCGATTTCGGCGCTCGGGGGCATCGTGCAAGATCGTCCGGGTCGGTTGTGGTGTCGCGTCGGCAAGGGAGCGGGTTGTGTTGGGGGTGACCCCCTCGCCGTGACGCTCATGGCGGCCTTGTTGGCGCCGCTACCCGTTGATGCAGCGCCGTCCGAGCCCCAGGCGCTGTAGGGATGGTTCGAAACGACAGGTGTCTCACATCACGTGACAGACAGGGATTCGCTGGTTTTTCATCTGGGTTCATCCATGAGGCATTTGGCTTCCACCTCTTGGCACAAGGGGCAACGATCATTTCCTTCTCGTCGCTTGTTGTCTTATATATTCATAGCCGGTCAAACAACATGTGGGCTGACGATCTCGCTTAGGGAACCCTCCATTTTCCGCTCACGACCGCGGACACAGCGCCAACATTCAACTGTGACAGATTCCGACGTGCCCACTTGATCTATGACAATGGGCCTATTCTCAACGGCTGTGATCATCCGGCAAAACGAGACTTGCGTTTGATGGCCACTGATCTTCACCCGCCCGGCGTGTGTGGGGTCATCGCTGCAGCCGTGCCCGTTGGGTCGGTACTTGTGATGGACCCCGTTGGCTTGGCACCTTTCGGTCCGGCAAAGTGGGCGGTTGTAAGCTCGCTCGTCCTGGCGCTCGGCGCTTGCGTCCTTGGCCGTCGGACAACGTCAGCTCGCCTCCCTTTGGCGCTGTGGGGAGCCTTCCTTCTTGTGGCAGGTTCCTCGGCGGCGGTGGGTGTCGACCCGCTCTATGCATGGACGGGGACACCTGAACGACATTTTGGCGTTATCGCCTGGGTCCTTTGCGCGGTGGCGTTCGCTTCCGGCCGCGCACTCAGCCATCGCGAGATTCGCCTCTTTGCCCATGCGGCCGCCGTTGTCACCGGGCTTGTGGGGGCATGGGCAGTGGCAGAAGCGCTGGGGTGGCACCCCATTGCGCTTAACGGAATCGGCGATCGACCAGGAGCAACCTTCGGCTCGTCAGCCTATCTGGGGGCTGCATTGGCGCTGTTGTGCCCGGCTGCAACCGGGCTTGCTTTCGCTAGGCGTTCCACGCTCTTGGCCACTGCGGCCACATCAGGTTGGGTGGCTCTGGTGCTGACGGGCGCCCGCTCTGCATGGGTCGGGGCGATCGTGGCCTCGCTCGTATGGGCATTGGCCCGACGCGTGCCGGTTCTCCAGATGGCCGGAGTGATCGCAGTTGCCGCGACGCTCGCCGTGGTGCTTGGGGTGACATCGGGGGTCGCGTCGAGGGTTCCTGATCTGTTCCTGGATCAAGAGGGTGGAGCCCGGGGCCGACTTGACGAGTGGCGTGTCGCAGTGCGAGTGATCGGTGACCACCCATTGCTCGGGGTGGGTCCCGAAGGCTATCGCATCGATTTCGGCCGACACGTTGGCGGCGACTACGAGCGGGAGCACGGTCGAGTGCCGTTGCCCGATCGAGCCCACAGCGCGCCGCTCGATGTTGCCGCCACGACCGGGGTATTCGGGGCGCTTGTCTATGTGGCCCTACTAGCGGCAGTCGCACGGCCCGTTTGGCAGGGCCTGCGGTCATTAGACTCCTGGCGAGCGGGCGCCGCTGCGGGCCTTATTGCCTATGGGGTGCAGTCACTGTTCCTCTTTCCCGTGGCCGAGATCGAACCTCTGGCATGGCTTCTTGTCGGCGTGGTGGTGTCCGGTGCCGTGGCCCACACCGAGCGTGGAGCACGGGTCGATCGTCCGCTCCGACGCTTCCGACAAGTGCTTGGTGTTCTCATGGGAACAGGGGCTGTGGCAGCGTTGGGGGCGGGGGCTCTTGACGTCGCAGCCGATCGCCGGGCGGTGTCAGTATTGGCGGGAAGCGCCGAACCCGGAGCAGCCGTTCGACTACGGCCCGATGCCGTGCGCTATTACCTCGCCCAGGCTCGTGCCCTGGAGGCTTCGGGTGCACCGGGTCGAGCGCTGCTTGCGATCGACAAGTCACTGGACCGCTCGCCAGGCGACCCCGTCGCTCGCAGCGAACAGGCGCGCCTCCTGTTGGCAAGGGCCCAGGTGACCGGCACGGCGGACCATCTCAAAGCAGCGCTGCGCTCGTTGGAGCATCTGGCAACTGACGACCCTCGCAATGCCCAGGTTCTTCTCCGTTTCGGCGTCGCTCTCGCACTCGGCCACGACCCACGAGCAGAGACGGTGTGGCTACAAGCCGAGTCTCTCGCTCCGCAGAGTGCCGCTGCATCAGTCAATTTGGCTACCTTCTATGAAAGGCAGGGCAGGACCTCGGACGCTCGTGCAGCGGCCCGCCGAGCGGTTCGACGAGAACCCAGAAACATGAAGGCAAGAGAGATTCTCCGACCTTTGCTGGAACCAGACTCCTTTCGGATCCCGTTGTCAGCTTGACGCGGGGGTCAGGCGCTCCGTTCTATTGATTCGAGCACCTACCTGAGCCCCAATCCACTGATTGGCTTTGGCCGGTCGGCGTGGTGGGCTTGGAGGGGTCGGGTTGGGGTCTGGTAGCCGGGATGGGTGTCGGAGCCTTGTAGGGGCGGTGAGAGGACCGCGGTGATCCAGGCTGGTTCGGGTTGCAGGGCGAGGGCGATGAGGTTGTCGGGTAGACGCTCTCGAATTGCATCCTTGTCGGAATCGGGTAGAGTCTCTGCTCCCAGCCGGTAGCCCCTGAATCCAGTGGATCCGGGAAAATCCGGTTGGGGAGTTGACAGTGAGATGAGAACCCGGTAGTGTTCACCTTCGCCCCGGAAAGCCAGGGTTACCAAAACCCAGGCACAAGGTCGAAAGCGTGTTTCGCAAAACGACCCGGGCGCGAGCACGAACATCTCCTTCGGGAGAGGTGTGCTCGTAAGCAGGTGTGCTCCTTGAAAACGGAACAGAGGAAGGTTCAAAAGCAAAGTGCGGGCGACCGCATCAGAGCTTTTGGTTCTGATGATGTCGTTCAACAAGTTACAAGCATCAAAACGACGGACAACAACAAACTGTCGTCATGATGCCAGTTTGACTTCAAGCCTTCGGGCAAGAAGTCGGGCTTTCTAACCGATCGAAGGCAGAACCGGTTCGCCGGGGAATGTCGAGATCTTGATGGAGAGTTTGATCCTGGCTCAGGACGAACGCTGGCGGCGTGCCTAACACATGCAAGTCGAGCGGGGTCCATCCAGTGGTAACACTGGTGAAGACCTAGCGGCGAACGGGTGAGTAACACGTGAGAAACCTGCCCCGAAGACCGGGATAACTCTCCGAAAGGAGAGCTAATACCGGATGCCCCCACCAGGCCGCATGACTTGGTGAGGAAATGGATTCCGCTTCGGGAGGGTCTCGCGGCCTATCAGCTTGTTGGTGAGGTAACGGCTCACCAAGGCTTCGACGGGTAGCTGGTCTGAGAGGATGATCAGCCACACTGGGACTGAGACACGGCCCAGACTCCTACGGGAGGCAGCAGTGGGGAATCTTGCGCAATGGGCGAAAGCCTGACGCAGCAACGCCGCGTGGGGGATGAAGGCTCTCGGGTTGTAAACCCCTTTCAGCAGGGAAGATAATGACGGTACCTGCAGAAGAAGCCCCGGCCAACTACGTGCCAGCAGCCGCGGTAATACGTAGGGGGCAAGCGTTGTCCGGATTTATTGGGCGTAAAGAGCTTGTAGGCGGCTTGGTAAGTCGAGTGTGAAAACTCCAGGCTCAACCTGGAGACGCCATTCGATACTGCCATGGCTAGAGTCCGGTAGAGGAGCACGGAATTCCTGGTGTAGCGGTGAAATGCGCAGATATCAGGAGGAACACCAGCAGCGAAGGCGGTGCTCTGGGCCGGTACTGACGCTGAGAAGCGAAAGCGTGGGGAGCGAACAGGATTAGATACCCTGGTAGTCCACGCCGTAAACGTTGGGCACTAGGTGTGGGTCCCTATCGACGGGATCTGTGCCGTAGCTAACGCATTAAGTGCCCCGCCTGGGGAGTACGGCCGCAAGGCTAAAACTCAAAGGAATTGACGGGGGCCCGCACAAGCGGCGGAGCATGTTGCTTAATTCGAGGCAACGCGAAGAACCTTACCTGGGCTTGACATGTAGAGAAAAGCCGTAGAGATACGGTGTCCTTCGGGGCTCTACACAGGTGGTGCATGGCTGTCGTCAGCTCGTGTCGTGAGATGTTGGGTTAAGTCCCGCAACGAGCGCAACCCTTGTCCTATGTTGCCAGCGGGTAATGCCGGGGACTCATAGGAGACTGCCGGGGTCAACTCGGAGGAAGGTGGGGACGACGTCAAGTCATCATGCCCCTTACGTCCAGGGCTGCAAACATGCTACAATGGCTGGTACAAAGGGCTGCTATCCCGCGAGGGTGAGCGAATCCCATAAAGCCAGTCTCAGTTCGGATTGGAGTCTGCAACTCGACTCCATGAAGCTGGAGTCGCTAGTAATCCCGGATCAGCATTGCCGGGGTGAATACGTTCCCGGGCCTTGTACACACCGCCCGTCACACCACGAAAGTTGGTAACGCCCGAAGCCGGTGGCCTAACCCGTAAGGGAGGGAGCCGTCGAAGGTGGGATCAGCGATTGGGGTGAAGTCGTAACAAGGTAGCCGTACCGGAAGGTGCGGCTGGATCACCTCCTTTCTAAGGAGACACCATCAACGCCATGACCATGTCGGTTTTGGCGTCGGTGCACTCCCGAGTCGATCACTTTGCTACTCGACTGACACTTGTTCTTCCCCGTTTGTAGGTACTGCACCTGATTCGTCAGTTGCAGCCTCACTGGGTTGAATTTGATTCTTTCGGTCCAACCTCTGTTCCGTTTTCTGGGAGCACAGCTCCCTTTTCTGTTCCTTGAGAATTCCATAGCGAGCACGAGCATCTTTTTTTTCCAAGCTAGAAAGAGCCAACGGTGGATGCCTTGGCGCCTGATGCCGATGAAGGACGTGGATGGCTGCGAAAAGCCACGGGGAGCTGCCTATCAAGCTTCGATCCGTGGATATCCGAATGGGGAAACCCAGCACCTGTCATGGGGTGTTACCTTGGTCTGAACACATAGGACCAATGGAGGGAACCGGGGGAATTGAAACATCTAAGTACCCCGAGGAAAGTAAAGCAACAGCGACTCCCTGAGTAGCGGCGAGCGAAATGGGAATAGCCCAAACCGATCTGGTGGTAAAGCCTGGTGGCGTTGCCAGACCGGGGTCGTGGGACCTGATGGAAGGGGCACCAGACCCTTCACCGAGTTACCAATCTGATGCATAGCGGAAGCGTTTTGGAACGGCGCGCCACAGCAGGTAAGAGCCCTGTACGCGAAATGCACTCAGACTCGGATTGGTGTTCCCAAGTAGCGCCGGAACCGTGAAAGTCGGCGTGAATTTGCGAGGACCACCTCGTAAGGCTAAGTACACACAGGCGACCGATAGCGAACTAGTACCGTGAGGGAAAGGTGAAAAGTACCCCGGGAGGGGAGTGAAATAGTACCTGAAACCGTTGGTTTACAATCAGTCAAAGCGTAGTCATAACTTTGGTTATGGCCGCGATGGCGTGCCTTTTGAAGAATGAGCCAGCGAGTTACCGTGTGTGGCAAGGTTAACCCGTGAGGGGGAGCCGGAGCGAAAGCGAGTCTGAACAGGGCGAATGAGTCGCATGCGGTAGACCCGAAGCCGAGTGATCTATCCATGGGCAGGCTGAAGCGGGGGTAAGACCCCGTGAAGGGCCGAACCCACCTAGGTTGAAAACTGGGGGGATGACCTGTGGATAGGGGTGAAAGGCCAATCAAACTCGGTGATAGCTGGTTCTCCCCGAAATGCATTTAGGTGCAGCGTCGGGTGTTCAGCAATGGAGGTAGAGCACTGGATGGGCTAGGGGGCCTACAAGCTTACTGAACCCAGCCAAACTCCGAATGCCATTGCTCCAGAGCCCGGCAGTGAGACTACGAGGGATGAGCTTCGTGGTCGAAAGGGAAACAGCCCAGACCGCCGGCTAAGGCCCCAAATTCTAGGCTAAGTGGTAAACGATGTGAGACTGCCCAGACAGCCAGGAGGTTGGCTCAGAAGCAGCCATCCTTGAAAGAGTGCGTAATAGCTCACTGGTCGAGTGGTCTTGCGCGGACAATGTAACGGGGCTCAAGCCTAGAGCCGAAGCCGCGGATACTCCGCAAGGAGTGTGGTAGGGGAGCGTCGACCTTGGAGTGAAGCGGCGGTGTGAACCGTCGTGGACTGTGGTCGAGTGAGAATGCTGGCATGAGTAGCGAGAGAGGGGTGAGAAACCCCTCCGCCGTAAGCCCAAGGGTTCCTGGGGAAGGCTAATCCACCCAGGGTGAGTCGGGAGCTAAGGCGAGGCCGAGAGGCGTAGTCGATGCACAACCGGTTGATATTCCGGTACCACCATGTCCGCGTCCATGCTGATGTGAGGTTGCTAAGGGGCTGTCCTTCGGGACGAACTGACCCACCTTTCGGAGGCAAGCAATGAGGGGACGCAGGAGGGTAGGTGAACCCAGGCGTTGGTTGTCCTGGGGTAAGCGTGTAGGGAAGGGCCCAGGTAAATCCGGTCCCTATCAATCCTGAGACGTGATGCCGAGCCATATAGGCGAAGTCACTGATCCCATGCTGCCAAGAAAAGCCTCTAGCGAGTTGACATGGTGCCCGTACCCCAAACCAACACAGGTGGGCGGGTAGAGAATACCAAGGCGATCGGGAGAACTGTGGTTAAGGAACTCGGCAAAATACCTCCGTAACTTCGGGATAAGGAGGGCCTCGGTAGGGTGATGGACTTCGCGTCCTGAGCTTGAGGAGGCCGCAGAGACCAGGGGAAAGCGACTGTTTACTAAAAACACAGGAGCGTGCTAAGTCGTAAGACGACGTATACGCTCTGACGCCTGCCCGGTGCCGGAAGGTTACGGGGAAAGGTTAGCCGCAAGGCGAAGCTTTGAACCTAAGCCCCGGTAAACGGCGGCCGTAACTATAACGGTCCTAAGGTAGCGAAATTCCTTGTCGGGTAAGTTCCGACCTGCACGAATGGCGTAACGACTTTCCTACTGTCTCAACCACAGACCCGGCGAAATTGAAGTACGAGTAAAGATGCTCGTTAGCTGCAGCAGGACGGAAAGACCCCGTGGACCTTTACTATAACTTGGTGTTGGGTTTTGGTACGGATTGTGCAGGATAGGTGGGAGACTTGGAAGCATTGGCGTCAGCCAGTGTGGAGTCACCCTTGAGATACCACCCTGTTCGTGCCGGGACTCTAACTTTGGCCCGTGATCCGGGTCGGGGACAGCGCCAGGCGGGTAGTTTGACTGGGGCGGTCGCCTCCTAAATTGTAACGGAGGCGCTCAAAGGTTCCCTCAGGCTGGTTGGCAATCAGCCGTCGAGTGCAATGGCACAAGGGAGCTTGACTGCGAGACATACACGTCAAGCAGGTGCGAAAGCAGGACATAGTGATCCGGCGATAGCGTGTGGAAGCGTCGTCGCTCAACGGATAAAAGGTACCCCGGGGATAACAGGCTCATCTTCCCCAAGAGTCCATATCGACGGGAAGGTTTGGCACCTCGATGTCGGCTCGTCGCATCCTGGGGCTGAAGCAGGTCCCAAGGGTTGGGCTGTTCGCCCATTAAAGCGGTACGCGAGCTGGGTTTAGAACGTCGTGAGACAGTTCGGTCCCTATCCGCTGCAGCCGTAGGAGATTTGAGGAAAGCTGTCCCTAGTACGAGAGGACCGGGACGGACGCAGCTCTCGTGTGCCAGTTGTCCTGCCAAGGGCACGGCTGGTTTGCGACCTGCGGGAAAGATAAGCGCTGAAAGCATCTAAGCGCGAAACTTGTTCCAAGATTAGATCTCCCACAGGGTTAACCTGGTAAGGCCCGTGGCCAGACGACCACGTTGATAGGCCGGAAGTGTAAGCACAGTAATGTGTTCAGCTGACCGGTACTAATCGGCCGAGGGCTTGGTTAAATTATGCGCGTGCTCGCTATTGAATGCTCAAGGATCGTTTGTATTATTTGAATAGATCTTACGAAGACAATTGATCGCATGCTTATGCAATAGGTTTCCGGTGACCATAGCGACGGGGTCCCACCCGTTCCCATTCCGAACACGGAAGTTAAGCCTGTCAGCGCCGATGGTACTTGGGGGGATTCCCCCTGGGAGAGTAGGTCGTCGCCGGATTATTTCGAGATAAAGGGCTCCCCTCGGGGAGCCCTTTATTCGTTTTCGGCTAAACTCGACGAATGCCTTCAGAACGCCCTGGTCGAGCTCGAGATGCATCCCGAGATCGCGGGGCGCCGGCGAAGAGCTCCGGCGCCGGGCGGACGGTTGGGAAACCTGCTCCTTCCGGGAAAGCCGCTCGTTCCGGGAAACCTGCTTCTGCGGCCGCAGGGAACGCGGCGAAGCCCGGACGAGGAGCGGCCCCACGGCGCAAGCCCGACGCGCGCACGCGGTCGTGGGGCTCGGTTGCACGGCGCGGCGCCAATCAACTGCGTGAGCCGAGCGACGACTACGTCGAGTCCAAGGCGGCTCGCCCGGCGGCGAGGCATGTCGATGAGTGGATCGACGAAGGTCGGGTCGACGCCCCCTCGGCGGAGGGCCGGACCGAGCGGCCTGCGGGCAGGGCTCGACGTGGCGAGTTGCCTCCCGAGGTCATCGACGAGGTGAGCCAGGTCGTCGGATCGACGTATGCGAAGCGAGTGCTGAGCCGCCTCGGTGAGGCGACCTATGCGTTCCAGCGGGAACGTTGGGCCGACGCACGATCGACACTCAGTCCGCTGGTCAAGCAGTACCCCGATGTCATCGCGATCCGTGAGCTCTACGGATTGGTTCTGTACCGGATGGAGCGATGGAAGGCTGCTGCGAAGGAGTTCGAGGCGGTCGCCGCCATGGGCGATTCGCTCGACCAATACCCCGTTCTGGCCGATTGCCACCGCGCCATGGGGCACCACGGTGAGGTGGAGCGGTTGTGGGAGGCGCTTCGCCAGGGGGGCGTCGGAGTCGACGTCCTGACCGAGGGGCGTATCGTCACGGCAGGTTCGAGGGCGGAGAACGGCCGGATCAAGGATGCGATCAGGCTCCTGGAGGAGGGACCGGTGTCGGTTCGCAGACCAAGGGAGCACCATTTGCGGCTCTGGTATGCACTTGCCTCGACCTA
This sequence comes from uncultured Actinomycetes bacterium, assembly GCA_963743945.1. Classification (GTDB taxonomy): domain Bacteria; phylum Actinomycetota; class Acidimicrobiia; order Acidimicrobiales; family CADCSY01; genus JACOTK01. The sequence goes on along the minus strand of CAVURO010000001.1, from coordinate 181,904 downwards.
CGAGCGGGCCGGTGACGTGCCCAGGGCACGTGGTCTCTTCAAGCAGCTTCGGGCGGTGGCGCCGGACTTCGCGGATGTGGACCACCGGTTGGCAAACCTCAGCTGAGCGGCCGTCTAGACTCGGCGGAACCTGGCTCGTTGCACCCCGAGAGCCGGCAGGCATTTCGATCGAGGAGTCATCGACATGGATATCCAGACCATTCTCGGCCCCGACGCCGACGCATTGCTTTCGTATCAGGCGAAGGGAATTCCGAAGGAGGATCTCGTTCTGCCCGGCGCCGATTTCATCGATCGAGTCGTGGCCGGAAGCGATCGCTCTCCTCAGGTGCTCCGCAGCCTGCAGTCCCTCTTCGACCACGGACGCCTCGGCGGCACCGGCTACGTGTCCATTCTCCCGGTGGATCAGGGCATCGAGCATTCCGCTGCTGCGTCGTTTGCGCCGAACCCGCGGTACTTCGACCCGAAGAACATCGTGGAGTTGGCGATCGACGGGGGATGCAATGCCGTTGCGTCCACTTTCGGGGTGCTCGGGGCCGTGTCGCGCCGTTACGCCCACAGGATTCCGTTCATCGTCAAGCTCAACCACAACGAGCTGATGACCTATCCCAACAAGTTCGACCAGATCATGTTCGGGTCGGTCGAGCAGGCCTATGACCTCGGTGCGGCGGGGGTGGGTGCGACGATCTATTTCGGCTCCGAGGAGGCGACCCGCCAAATCGAGGAGGTCCACGAGGCGTTCTCGACGGCCCACCAACTCGGCATGTTCACCGTGTTGTGGTGCTATCTGCGCAATCCCGGTTTCGTGGTCGACGGCACGGACTACCACGTTGCCGCTGATCTCACGGGTCAGGCCAACCACATCGGTGTGACGATCGAGGCCGACATCATCAAGCAGAAGCTTCCCGAGAACAACGGTGGTTGGAACGCGATCGCCAAGTACGGCAAGACCTCGAAGCTGGTGTACGAGACGCTCACCACCGACCACCCGATCGATCTCACCCGCTGGCAGCTCGCCAACTGCTACATGGGTCGCTCGCCGCTCATCAACAGTGGCGGTGCGTCCTCGGGCGAGTCGGACCTCGGGGAGGCGGTGCGGACGGCGGTGGTCAACAAGCGTGCAGGCGGCACGGGTTTGATCTCGGGACGCAAGGCATTTCAACGTCCCACGAGCGAGGGCATCGAGCTCCTCCATGCGATCCAGGACGTGTACCTGGACGAGTCCGTCACCATCGCGTAGCGGGCATCGATGGTTGGGCCTGGGTCCCGGCGCCAATTTGTCGCAGCGCTGATCCGTCCGATAGGAGTAGTTGACCGCTAGCGTGACTCCGGTCTTGCATGCGAGGCGGCAACGTTCTTCACCGCAACATCAACCACAAGGCCAAGGGGGGGAAACTCGTGGCCGGACTCGATTCGGAACAAAGATCGTCGTCACATCACGCCCGCAGCGAGGTGCTCGACGAGATCGTCATTCGCTTCGCCGGTGACTCGGGCGACGGGATGCAGCTCACCGGCGATCGGTTCACCGGTGCCAGTGCGCTCTTCGGCAACGACCTGGCGACGCTGCCGGACTATCCCGCCGAGATTCGAGCCCCCGCCGGTACGCCTGCGGGGGTTTCGGCCTTCCAGGTGCACGTGTCGGATCACGACATCATGACCCCTGGGGACACGAGCGATGTTCTCGTCGCCATGAATCCCGCTGCGCTGCGTTCCGAGCTCGGCAAACTTCGTTCGGGCGGATCGCTGGTGGTCAACAGCGACGCCTTTGAGGAGCGAAATCTGACCAAGGCCGGCTATGCGAGCAGTCCCCTCCATGACGACAGCCTGGCGGGCTACACCCTCTACGAGGTGCCGATGACGTCCATGACGTTGGAGGCTGTCCGTGACCTCGGTGTGAAGCCCCGCGATGCGGAGCGGTCGAAGAACTTCTTCGCTCTCGGCTTGGTCAGCTGGATGTACAGCCGTCCGGTGGAGCCGACCATCGAGTGGATCACGAAGAAGTTCGCGAACAAGGCGCAGGTTGCGGGGGCCAACACCGCAGCCTTCTGGGCCGGGTACAACTTCGGCGAGACCGCCGAGCTCTTCGATCACCCCTACGAGATTCGTCCTGCCGATCTTGACACGGGCACCTACACGAACATCACAGGCAACACGGCGATGGCATGGGGGTTGATCGCCGCGGGTGAGCTCTCCGGCATGGACGTCTTCCTTGGTTCCTATCCGATCACCCCGGCCTCCGACATCCTCCACGAGCTCTCGAAGCACAAGCACTTCGGCGTCCGCACGATGCAGGCCGAGGACGAGATCGCCGGAATCGGAGCGGCGCTCGGCGCATCCTTCGGTGGGCATCTGGGTGTGACCACGACGAGCGGACCGGGCCTTTCCCTCAAGTCCGAGGCGATGGGTCTGGCGGTCAGCCTCGAGTTGCCGCTGCTCATCGTGGACGTGCAACGCGGTGGTCCCTCAACCGGCCTGCCGACCAAGACCGAGGCCTCCGATCTCCTCCAGGCGATGTACGGGCGCCACGGAGAGGCGCCGGTTCCGGTTCTGGCTGCCTACAGTCCTGCTCACTGCTTCACCGTGGCGATCGAGGCTGCCCGCATCGCGGTCAAGTACCGGACGCCGGTCATCGTGTTGTCCGACGGGTACCTCGCCAATGGCGCCGAGCCATGGCTGTTGCCCGACGTGACGACCCTTCCCGTCATCGAGGCGAACTGGACCACGCATCCGAACCACCAGAACGAGGACGGAACCGAATCATTCTGGCCCTACAAACGTGACCCCGAGACCCTCGCCCGCGCCTGGGCGCTGCCGGGCACCCCCGAGCTGATGCACCGCATCGGTGGCATCGAGAAGGCCGATGGGACCGGCGACATCTCCTATGACGCCGTGAACCATGAGTACATGGTCCACACCCGGGCGGCGAAGATCGCCGGCATCGCTCGTGACCTACCGATGGTCGAGGTCAGGGGTGACAGCGACGCCGATCTCTTGGTGCTGGGTTGGGGCTCCACATGGGGAGCGATCACGACTGCCGTGGATCGGGTCCGGACCGCCGGCCAAAGGATCGCCCAGGCTCATCTCGTGCACCTCAACCCGTTCCCGGCAAATCTGGGCGAGGTGCTCGCCGGCTACTCGAAGGTGCTGGTGCCGGAGATGAACCTCGGTCAGCTCACGCGCCTCGTCCGGGCGGAGTACCTGGTCGACGCCGAGGTGATGACCAAGGTGCAGGGTTCCCCGTTCACGGCGGGAGAGATCGAGGAGCGGATCCTCACGATGTTGTACGAGATGGAGGCTTCCCATGGCTGACACTGCCGTCATTCCGGTCACGTCCCGCAAGGACTGGTCGGGTGATCAAGAGGTGCGTTGGTGCCCGGGGTGTGGTGACTACTCCATCCTGACGGCTGTCCAGCTGCTCATGCCCGAGCTTGGTGTGCGCCGCGAGAACACCGTCTTCGTCTCGGGGATCGGCTGTTCGAGCCGCTTCCCCTATTACATGAACACCTACGGCATGCATTCGATCCACGGACGGGCACCGGCCGTCGCGACCGGGCTCGCGGTGGCCCGTCCCGATCTGGACGTGTGGGTCATCACCGGCGACGGCGATGGACTCTCGATCGGAGGCAACCATCTCATCCACGCACTGCGTCGCAACGTGAACCTGACGATCCTCATGTTCAACAACCAGATCTACGGGCTGACGAAGGGCCAGTATTCACCAACCAGCGAGGAGGGCAAGATCACCAAGTCGACCCCGTTCGGCTCGCTGGACCACCCGTTCAATCCGATCAGCCTTGCCCTCGGCGCCGAGGCGACCTTTGTGGCACGGACCCATGATCTCGACCGGGCGCACATGATGGAGACCTTCCGGCGGGCGCACGCGCACAAGGGCGCCTCGTTTGTGGAGATCTACCAGAACTGCAACGTGTTCAACGACGGCGCCTTCGAGGGCATCACCGCCAAGGCCAACCGCGATGCCAACCTGATCCCCCTCGAGCATGGCAAGCCCATTCGCTTCGGCAGCGATGGCGAGCTCGGCGTGGTGCTCGACACGCAGGGTCGTGCCGGCATCGCCGCGACGGCGGACGTCGGCGAGGAAGCGCTGCTGGTGCACGATGAGGCTCGCCCCGACCCGACGTTGGCGTTTGCGCTGTCCCGTCTCGCAACCGGACCGAGCATGCCCACGCCCATCGGCGTCTTTCGCGCGGTCGAGCGAGCGGAGTACGCCGAAGGGGTGGCTGATCAGGTGGCCGCCGCTCGGGCCCGGCGTGGCGAGGGCGACCTTGCTCAGCTGCTTCGCTCGGGCGGCACCTGGGAGGTGTAGAGATCTTCGACCGGGCGCTCAGCGGTCGAGCGGCGCCGTGCCGCTCAACGGTCGAGCGAGCGGAACACCATGCCCGTCAGTGGCTTGGGGTAGAAGTACGTCGATTTCGGCGGCATACGCGCACCACCGTGAGCGCATGCCGCAATCTGGGCGATGCCGACAGGGCGCAGCAGCACCCCGAAGTCGAAATCCTCGGCCATGTCGGCGACACGGGCCAGGACGTGCTCCACGCCATGCTGCCAGGTGACCTCGGCTTCTTGAAACGCTGCCGAGGCAGCGACCTGGAGCCGCGCCGAATCGAGGTCGGGTGTGCCGTCGGGAAAGGCGCCCGGTCGTGGACGCAGCAACCATGCCTGTCCGTTTGGCATGACCAGACCGAGCGCGCCCGCGTCATCCATGCGTGCGAGCAGGTCGGTTGAGCCGGCGCCGGCGTCGAATGCGTCGAACCAGGGTTCGAGCGCGCTCACGACAGCGTCGGAGGACCGCTTGGCAACCGGGAGCCCACGAAAGAGTCGATGAATGGCCTGGACCGAGATCTCCCGGTCGGTGAGCTCGATCACCAGTGCCATCGTGGCGTCATAGGCGCCACCGGCGCCGTTGGCTGCCGCCCGACGTTCGTCGCGGTAGGCCAACGATGTCTCGAATCGGTGATGGCCGTCGGCGAGCACGATCGGTGTCGAGGAGACGGCCTGTCCGATGGCCTCGACGATCGCCGGTGACGTGACCCTCCAGAGGCGGTGATGGACCCCCTGCGCATCGGTCGCGCGGGCAACGGGCGGGCCGGGAACCTCACACAGATCCGTGAGGCCCTCGGCAAGCGAGAGCCCCCAGATGGGCGAGAGGTTCGCGTGGGTCGCCCGGAGGAGGTCCAGCCGGTCGCTCTTGGCCTTCGGGGTGGTCTGCTCGTGGGGGAGGATCTGGCCCTCGCCCGGTGGGCTGAGCGTCAACGCCCCGATGACCCCCGTGGTCTGGCGGGCCCGTCCGTGCTCGTCGTGAAAGCCCATACGGTAGACGTAGAAACCGGCCTCCTCGTCGGTGACCAGAACCCGGTCCTCCTGCCATTCGCCCAGCAGTCGAGCCGAGCGGTGGTAGGGGTCCTCCGGCGTGGCGCCGGGCGCATCGTCTGCATCGGGGATGGGCAGGTCGATGTGCACCACGTTGTAGGGCGTCCGCGCGGCGAGGCCGGCTCGCTCCGCGTCGCCGATCACGTCATAGGGTGGCGCACAGGTGGCATTCATGTCGATGGCCTCGTCGTAACGAAGCCCGTGAAACGGCTGGAAGTCAGGCATGGACGATCCAGCCTAATGGGCCGCGTCCACTGCAGCCCCGTGTCCCGGTTTGTGCCACGAACGGGGCGTCGTTAGGCTCCCGGTCGCACCACGGGCGCTGGGCCCGCGTGCAGAACAAGGGAGCCATGATGAGGCGTGTTGGGGCAATCGTCGTAGCCGGCATGACTGCTGCGTTGTTCTGGGGAACCGCCCCGGTGGGAGCCGCAGCGACCCCACGACTTGCCATTGGTGATGTGGCCATCATCGAGGGCACCGGTGGAACGCGGGCCGCGCAGCTCACCGTCACGCTTTCCGACCCCTCCTCAGCCACGGTGAGCGTCGGCTATACCACCGGTAACCAGTCCGCCCTGGCGGGGAGCGACTACACCGCCAAGACGGGAACCGTGAACGTCGCGGCAGGAAAGACGTCAGCCGTGATCAGCATTGTTCTGACTTCCGACTCCGTGGTGGAGGGCACCGAGGCATTGTCGGTCACGCTCGCAGGGCCAACGCCGGGGGTCACCTTGGGCCGTTCGGTCGCCACCGTCTCGATCCTCGACGATGATTCCAGTTCTGCACGCAACGTGCATGTCGGTGACGCATCGGTGGTCGAGGGTGATTCGGGATCGGCAACGGTGCTGCAATTTCCGGTGACGTTGAACAGGGCAGCGCTGTTGAGCACCACGGTGAAGTACGCCCTGGTGGCGCAGTCGGCCTCGATCGGTTCCGATTTCGCCTCATCGTCGGGCACCGTGACCTTTCTGCCGGGACAGTCCCAGAAGTACGTGACGGTGAACGTGGCCCGCGATGCGGTCGGGGAGACACCGGAGACCTTCGGGATCTTGTTGTCGGCGCCGAGCAATGCCGGGTTGGGCCGCAGCAGTCGGCACGGGCACGATCCTCAACGACGACATGTTCTCGACGCAGACCACCCTCGAGACAAGTGCAAATCCCGCGTTCGTGGGTTCGACAGTCACGTTGAGCGCGTCGGTCAGTGCCGTGGTGGGCCCGCCGACGGGGGAAGTGAAGTTCTACGACGGAACCACACTCTTGACCACCGCCACCCTCACCAACGGTGTGGCCCGGTTCGCCACCTCAGGACTTGGCCAGGGAACCCATTCGCTGCTGGCGGTCTACGGTGGATCGTCGACTCACCTCGGATCGACCTCGGCCCCTCTGACGCAGACGATCACGCTGCAGGTGGTATGCATACCCGGCCTTCCCTGCTTCTAGTGCGGTCTTTGTAGGGCGTCCGCGGGGTCGAGCGTCCGGGCAGGTGCCCTTCCGGTACCGTCAGGATCCTGTCAGCGGGAGGAGGCCCATTCGATCAGGGTTTCGGCCGACCAGGTGTTGATGACGCGTTCGGGATCGACCCCGTGCCGGGCGGCCTTGTCGCACCCGTAGGGCTGCCATTCGAGCTGACCGGGGGCGTGTGCGTCGGAGTCCACGGCGAAGAGGCAGCCGAGTTCGTGAGCGAGCACCAACAGGTCATCGGGTGGGTCCTGGCGCTCGGGCCGACAGTTGATCTCCACTGCCGTGCCGGTGCGTTCACAGGCACGGAAGACCCGGGCCGCATCGAAGCCGGATGCCGCACGTCCCCGTCCTCCCGGGCCGGGAACCTTGCGCCCGGTGCAGTGGCCGAGGACATCGACATGGGGGCTCTCGACGGCCCGCAGCATGCGCGTGGTCATCGACGGCTCGGGCATCGACAGCTTGGCGTGCACCGATGCCACCACGACATCGAGGCGGCCGAGCATCTCCTCGGGCAGGTCGAGGGTTCCGTCCTCGAGGATGTCGACCTCCATCCCGGTGAGGATGCGGAAGGGATGCAGCAACTCGTTGAGGCGGTCGATCTCGATGAGTTGCTCGGCCAGGCGCTCGACGTCGAGGCCATGGGCGACGGTGAGCCGGGCCGAGTGATCGGTGAGCACCAGGTACTCGTGTCCGAGGGACGCAGCCGTCTCGGCCATCTTCTCGATCGGAGCGCCTCCGTCCGACCAGAGCGAATGCGTGTGGCAGTCGCCTCGCAGAGCAGCACGGATGGCTCCGCCTTCGCCGACGGGGATCGCCGTCGAGGCCTCGAGTCCATCGAGATACCGAGGGGGTCGGCCGTCGAGGGCGTCGGCGATCACGCTACCGGTGGAGCTTCCGATCCCCGGCAGGTCCGTGAGGTGGCCCGTGCGGTGGAGGTGCTCCAGCTCCCCCGGCTCCGTGGAGCGGACGATGTCGATCGCACGCTGAAAGGCGCGAACCTTGGGTTGGGGCGCGAGCGAGCGGTCGAGGAGGTGGACGACCCGTTCGAGTGCAGACAGTGGGTCCATGAGGGATCAGTACCCCGCGTCGACATCCACGACGCCGAGCAACGGTTCTCCCGCAGCGAAGCGGCGCACGTTCTCGCTCACTCGTCGCATGAGCACGGGTTTGGCCATCTCGGGCGTGTTGGCGACATGGGGCGTGATGATGCACCGGGGGTTGCTCCAGAGGGGATGGCCGTCGGGCAGGGGTTCGGGATCGGTGACATCGAGGGCGGCTCCGGCGATGGCGCCGGCATCGAGAGCGGCCACCAGATCAGCGGTCACCACGTGCCGGCCCCTCGCGACGTTCACCAGCCAGGCATGCCTCGACATCATGGCGAGCGTCTCGTGATCGATGATGTGGAGGGTCTCGGGAGTCAGCGCAAGCGCGAGCACCAACAGATCGGTGTCGGGCAGGATGGACGGGAGCTCTTCGCGTCGAGCGGTTCGCGCGACGCCGGGGAACGTCATCGCCCGGCGTCGCACCACCGTGACCTGGCAGTCGAAGGGGCTCAACAGTCGAACAAGCGACTCGGCGATGCCTCCCGCTCCGAGGATCGTGACCCGCGCCCCGTGGAGGCTGACGCCCGCCGGCGGGCCCCAGGTCTGCGAGCGTGCGTAGGCGCCGATGTTGCGCATCGCCCCAAGAGCCAGTCCGAGGGCGTGCTCGGCGACCTCCTCGGCGTAGACGCCCTTGCCGGCGGTCCAGATGTGATCGTGGTCGAGCACGCCGACGTAGGGTTCGACGCCCGCCCAGGGGAGCTGCACCCATTGCACCGTGGGGCTCCGGTCGAGCAGGCGGCGCAGCCCGGCCGGGTCCGAAGGGTCGGCCCAGATGATCGCGTCAGCCTGCTCGGGGTCCGAAACCACCCCACCCCCGGCCACGATGGCGTCCTTCAGAAAGGGGCGAATCCCTTCCGGCGCAAGACTCACACGGGGGGCGTCGGGCATCAAAACAGGCTAATCGGCGCAACATGACAGCAGAACGTCGCCGAAAGGCCTATCCTTGACCCGATGGTCGTGCCACAGGGGTGCGCCGAAGATGAAATGAGTTGTTGTGGCACAAGGCACGGTCAAGTTTTTCAACAGTGAAAAGGGTTTCGGCTTCATCTCCCGGGAGGGTGGCGACGATGTGTTCGTTCACTACTCCAACATTCAGGGTGATGGATACAAGTCGCTCGACGAGGGTCAGAGGGTCGAGTTCGACGTGGCCCCCGGCCGCAAGGGTGAAGAGGCCCAGAACGTTCGCGTCATCTGAGCTTTCAGCATTTGGGTACAAGCCGTCGGCCTCGTGCCGGCGGCTTTGCCGTTTTCGGGGTCAGGCGGGAAGGCGACCGGCTGAGGGTCGAGGAGACGCACGGCGATAGCGTGTGGCGCCATGTATCGGCTTGACCCGCCCGTGGCGAGCTGGGTCCTCGATCTCGACGGGGTTGTCTGGCTCGCGGGCCGGCCGATCCCGGGGGCGCCCGAGGCGGTGATGCGGCTGCGGGGCTCGGGGGCGAGGGTGATCTTTGCCACCAACAACTCCGCTCCTCCGATCGGCGAGCTCGAGGCCAGGTTGGCTTCGTTCGGGATGCCGGCCGTGGGTGACGTGGTCACCTCGGCGCAGGCGGCCGCATCGATGTTGGAGCCGGGCATGTCGGCCATGGCATGCGCAGGCCCGGGTGTCGTCGAGGCGCTCGAGGCTCGTGGGGTCTCGGTCGTGACCGATGGACGCCCCGATGCGGTTGTCGTCGGGTTCCACACGGACTTCGACTACGAACGACTCCGGATTGCCCATCGCGCCGTCGACGGCGGGGCACGCCTCATCGGCGCCAACGACGACCCCACGTACCCCACGCCCGCAGGGCCGATTCCCGGAGGGGGCGCCATCCTGGCGGCAGTGGCGACGGCGGCGGGCGTTGCTCCCGAGATCGCCGGCAAGCCGTACGCACCGATGGCCGATCTGGTGCGCTCCATGCTGGGCGAAGGGCGCATTGGCGTCGTCGGTGATCGTGCGTCGACCGACGGCCGTCTCGCCCGCACGCTCCAAGGCGACTTCGTGCTGGTGTTGAGTGGCGTCACCGGTCCCGAGGACCTTCCCACCGACCCCATGGCAGATCTGGTCTGTGCGGACCTCCGGGCGGTCGCCGATGCGGCCACGGGGCCCTGAGCTTCCGAGTCAGCCGGTGAGCCCTGCGGGCGGCAATCCGATCCGGGCTCTGGTTCTCAGGACCTCAGGACCTCGGGACCTCAGGGCCGCGGGACCTCAGGGAAACGAGGCGCCCCGGTTCGAGTTGCGGGCGATGGCCGTCGTCCGGGCGAGGAGTGCGATCGCCGCGCCGAAGATGAAGCCCCCCACATGCGCTGCCCAGGCCACCCCCTCGTTCGGGTTGACGAAGAACTGCGAGACGAACCAGAACGCCAGCAACCACTTGGCCGCGATCTCGCGTAAGAAGATGAAGAGGAACACGAAGGCCGTCAGCACGGGGGCGTTGGGGTACCAGACCAGGTACGCGCCCATGACGCCGGCGACCGCACCTGAGGCGCCGATGATGGGCACCGTGCTGTCGGGTTGGACCGCGATGTGAGCGAGCGTGGCCGCGAGGCCCGCGAGGAGGTAGAAGCCGAGGTAGCGCGCGACGCCGAGACGATCCTCGATGTTGTTGCCGAAGATCCACAGGAACAACATGTTGCCGCCGAGGTGCAGCAGATTGCCGTGGAAGAACATGGAGAACACGATCGCAAGCAACACGGGCTTGTCCGGAAAGATCGGATCGCTCTGAGCGGGAGGCTTGCAGGCGGACACGTCGAGCAGGCCGGGGTTGATGGTGAGCGCGAGCTGCTCGGGCGAGAGGGGCCTGCCCGTGGTGATCTCGCAGGGAATCGCCGCGTGCTCGAAGTTGAACCTTGCGACCGATGAATCGATGTCGCCCCCCGAATCCCGGTTGAGCAGATCGAGCCCCTGCGGCTGAACGAAGAGGTACACCGCAACGTTCAGCGCGATCAGGGCAAGCGTGATGACAGGGGTCCTGCGCGTCGGATTGCGGTCGCGCAGAGGGATCACGTTCTCGATCCTAGAGGCCGGGGTAGGTGAAGTACCCTGGTGGGCTTGTGACGACCCGGCGCCGACTCGACCTCGAGATGGTTCGCCGGGGGCTGGCTCCCAGTCGGGAGCAGGCGCAGATCCAGGTGGCTGCGGGGTTGGTGTTGGTCAAGGGCGCGCCGGCGACGAAGGCGGCTCACCTCGTGGGTGCGGGCGAGCCGATCGAGCTCCAGGGCCCACCGGCGCGATTCGTCGGTCGAGGCGGCGTGAAGCTCGATGCGGCGCTCGATTCCTTCTCGGTCGCCGCCGCCGGTCGGCGTTGCCTGGATGCCGGGGCCTCGACGGGGGGCTTCACCGACTGCCTCCTGCAGAGGGGGGCATCCGAGGTGGTCGCCGTCGACGTCGGCTACGGCCAACTGCACGAGCGCCTCCGGAGCGACCCTCGCGTCACCAATCTGGAGCGAACCAACATCCGCAGCCTCGTACCCGAGCGCATCGGAGGATCGTGCTCCCTGGTCGTGGCCGATCTTTCCTTCATCTCGCTTCGGGTGGTGCTTCCCGCTCTCGTGGGGCTGCTCGACGCCGATCCCGGATCGGAGCTCGTGCTCCTGGTGAAGCCGCAGTTCGAGGCGGGGCGACGGGAGGCGTCGCGTGGCAAGGGCGTCGTGCGTGATCCCGAGGTCTGGCGACGGGTGCTCGACGAGGTCGTAGCCGCCGGCGAGGAGTCGGGAGCGGTCATGATGGGGGTCATGGTTTCGCCCATCACCGGAGCAGACGGAAACGTGGAGTTCCTTGTCCACCTGAGGCGCCCGGGAGCACCCGATGCGCCCGGGCACGATTCCGACCGGGTGGGCCTTCTTGTCACGGTCGTCGATGAGGCCCGACGTCGGCACGGAGCCTGATCATGGCAACCATTGCCTTCGTGCTCCATCATCAGCGTCGGGAGGCGGTCGAGCTGGTCCGTGACGCCACCGCGTGGCTCGTGGCACGGGGCCATGAGGTGCGTCTTCCCAGTGGCGACGCGTCCCACGCGGGGTTGTCCGATCACGGATGCAACAACGATGAGCTGCTGCACGATCTTGGACTGGTTGTCAGCCTCGGCGGCGATGGCACGATGTTGCGCTCGGTCGATCTTGTTGCCGATCGGGACGTGCCCGTCCTCGGCATCAATCTGGGCCAACTCGGCTACCTGACCGAGGTCGAGCCTGCCGGGTTGCGCGTGGCGCTGAAGCGCTACCTTGCGGGCTCCTACGACATCGAGCAACGGATGCGCCTCGCCGTGACGATCGACGCACCATCGGGCGCCGGAGCGGCGTCGGGAACCTTTTCGGCGCTCAACGAGGCCGTGGTCGGCAAGACCCCGGCCGGCCAGGTGGTGCGCCTGCGCGTCTCGATCAACGGCGAGTCGCTGATGACCTACTACGCGGACGGCATCATCGTCGCGACACCGACAGGGTCAACCGCCTATGCGTGGTCTGCGGGTGGGCCCATCATGGCGCCGACCCATCGGGCTCTGCTGCTGACGCCGGTTGCCCCGCACACCATCTTCGACCGCTCGCTTGTCCTCGACCCGTCGTCGGTGATCCGCCTGGAGGTCATCGGCGATCGGTCCGCGACCCTGTCGGTCGACGGCACCAACCTCGGACAGCTCGAGGCAGGTGATGCGGTGGTGTGCACGGCTGCCGATCGACCGGCCCGGCTGGTCACGTTCGGGCCGCGCAACTTCATCAACATCCTGAAGACGAAGTTCGGCCTCGACGAACGCGGGGGGATGTAGGGCTCCATGCTGGTCGAGCTCGCAGTTCGTGACCTGGGGGTGATCGCCGACCTCTCGTTGACGCTCGGGCCGGGCATGACCGCGCTGACCGGTGAGACCGGCGCGGGCAAGACCCTCCTGGTCGTCGCCGTCGAACTGCTCGTCGGGGGGCGGGCGGACGCCGGGATCGTGCGCAACGGCGCGAGCGAGGCGAGAGTCGAGGGTCGATTCGTCGCCGAGGACGGTGACGAGTTCGTGTTGAGCCGTGTCGTGCCGCTTCAGGGGCGTTCGCGCTCCTACCTGGACGGACGCATGGTTCCGGTGGCCACCCTCGCGGAGGTGGGAGCCCGCCTGGTCGATCTGCACGGTCAACACGCCCATCAGTCGCTGCTCGCCACCGCCGTGCAGCGCGACGCACTGGACCGGTTCGCCGGAGTTGACCTCGATGCGCTTCACGCAGCACGAGGTCGTCTTGCGGAAGTCGATGCCGCCCTGGCCGGTCTGGGCGGTGATTCGCGGGAACGTGCACGCGAGATGGATCTGCTGAGCTACCAGCTCGAGGAGATCGATGCGGCAGGTTTGGTCGATCCCGACGAGGAAACGGCGTTGGAGGTTGCCGAGGAGACGTTGGCCGACATCTTTGCCCATCGCGAGGCAGCCGCTCTCTCCCATGACCGGCTTGCACGCGACGGCGGGGCGGCCGAGCTCATCGGCGAGACACTGCATCTCCTCGGAGGCCGAGGACCCTTTTCCGGAATCGAGCGGCGACTGCGAGCGGTCAGCGCGGAGCTCGATGACATCACCACCGAGCTGCGAACCGCCGGCGAGCGACTCGAGGATGATCCGCAGGCGCTGGAGGAGGTGCGTCGGCGACGCAGGCTGCTGCGAGAGCTGCGTCGGAGGTACGGCGAGACGCTGGGTGAGGTGATCGCGTATGCGGACCATGCCCGCATGCGTCTCGAGGAGTTGTCCTCGCATGACCAACAGGTCGCCGAGCTCGAGGCACAGCGTCAGCGGGCCCTCGAGGAGCTCGCGTCGGAGGCGGAGAAGGTCGCGACGGCTCGACGTTCGGCCGCCCCGGGCTTTGCGTCCGCGGTGGAGGAGATCCTGGTGACGCTCGCCATGCCTCAGGCTCGATTCCGTGTCGAGGTCGATGGCGATGCCGGGGAACGGGTGCAGTACCTGCTTGCGGCAAATGCGGGGGAGGATTTCGCGCCCCTGGCGAAGGCGGCCTCGGGTGGCGAGTTGGCCCGCACGATGCTGGCGCTGCGCCTTGCGCTGCTCGACAGCCGGAAGGGCGGCGACGATTCCACCGGGACCCACACGACGCTGATCTTCGATGAGGTCGACGCCGGGATAGGAGGCGAGGCGGCACAGGTGGTCGGCCAGGCTCTGGCATCGGTTGCACGAGACGCCCAGGTTCTGGTGGTGACCCATCTCGCCCAGGTGGCGGCATGTGCGGATGCCCAGATAGCGGTGACCAAGTCCGATGTCGAGGGCCGCACTGTCGCTCAGGCCGACCTGGTGGACCTCGACGATCGCGTCATCGAGCTGTCTCGGATGCTCTCGGGCCGCCCGGACAGCGACACGGCCCGTGAACACGCAAGGGAGCTGCTCGACATCGCGGCAGAGGGTCGAGTTCCCTTGATGGCGCGTCACGTCGATCCATCCAGGTTGGTGGGCACCGCTCGTGTCAGCCGTCGGACGAAGGATCTCATCCGGGAGCTCCGTCCGGGTGAGATCGCGGTGATCGATCATCTCGACCTCGATCGCGTCGCCGCCGAGGGTCTCGTCGAGGCGGGCGTCGCAGCGGTCGTCAACGCGTCGGCCTCGATCTCGGGTCGCTACCCGAACATGGGACCGTTGCTCATCGCCGCCGCAGGCATACCCCTGCTCGACGGCGTCGGTGTCGAGATCATGGACGCACTCGTGGACGGCGAGCGTCTCACCATCGACGAGTGCCGCCTGGTGTCGGAGCACTGGAGCGGGGTGGGCGACCGCCAGACGCTTGCATCGCTCGAGAAGCGCATCGAGGCGGCCAAGGAGACGATGGGCGACGAGCTCGAGCGCTTCGCCACCAACACGCTCGAGTATCTCCGTGAGGAGCGTCACCTGATACTCGATCCACCCCAGCCTCCCGACATCGGCGTCGACTTCACCAATCGTCATGCGCTCGTGGTCGTGCGCGGTGCGGACTACCGCGAGGACCTCGCCGCGCTGAAACGCGGCGGTTATCTGGGCGAACAGCATCCGCTGCTCATCGGGGTCGACGGCGGTGCGGATGCCCTCCTCGATATCGGACGCCGCCCGGACATCATCATCGGCGACATGGATTCGGTCTCGGAGACCGCACTTCGTTGTGGCGCGAAGCTGGTGGTCCATGCCTATCCGGGAGGCCGTGCGCCCGGGGCCGATCGCCTCGTCGAGCTCGGGCTGAAGCACCACATCTTCGAGGCGCCGGGGACGAGTGAGGACATCGCCATGTTGATGGCCTTCGAGGGCGGAGCGGCGTTGATCGTCGCCGTCGGCACCCACAACTCGATGGTGGAGTTCCTCGACAAGGGTCGTGCCGGCATGGCCTCGACCTTCCTGGTGCGGATGAAGATCGGTCCGATCCTCGTGGATGCGAAGGGAGTCAGTCGCCTGTACGAGTCACGAGTCCGCAAACGTGACATGCTGGCCCTCGTCGCGTCGGCGCTGGTCGCCCTGCTGGTGGTGACGGCCGTGAGCCAGCCGGCGAAGCTCTTTCTCGAAAGCCTCTGGCTTTCCCTCAGGTAAAGGGTGAATCCACATCCCATGGTGAACTTCCGCTATCACATCGTCTCGCTCGTGGCGGTCTTCCTGGCGCTCGCGATCGGCGTGGTGATGGGGAGCACGGTCATCGACCGCGTCACCGTCGAGACCCTCGAGGCCCAGCAGGATCGACTGGACACGAATCTCACCAATGCCCGAGCGGCGAACCGCAAGGTCAGCGGTGATCTCGACGATCTTCGACAGGCGAGCTCCCAGATGGCCCGGGAGGCGGGCGATCGGCTCGTGGCGGGCTCGTTGCTCGATGTCCCGGTTCTGCTGTTGGGCATACGGGGCAACGAACCGTCCGGACGCAAGGAGCTCATCGAGGGACTGGCACAGGCAAATGCCCGAGTAGTGGCGACCCTATGGCTGACCGAGCGGTTCCAACTCCACGATCCCGACGAGCAGAAGTCCCTGGGGGAGCTGCTCGGGGTCGATGAGAAGTCCCCAACCCGGCTGCGCCGCGTCGGCCTGGAGCGCCTCGGAGCCGCCTTGCGATCGCTCGCGCTCGGCGAGGTCACCCCTGACGCAGGCCTGCCGACCGCACTGACCGACGCCGACTTCCTCGAACTCGACGCCGAGGGCGGCGGCGAGGCGCCTGCCATCGGGCCGGGGACTCGCATCGTCCTGGCGGTGGCGCCGGGAAACCAGGGCGGGAGCAGTCCCGACGATGAGGTCACCGCCGCCGACAAGGCCGTGGGGGAGACCGTCGCAACCTTGACCCGAGCCCTCGTCGGTGGGGAGCAGGCGCCGATCGATCTCGTGGTGGCCGAGGCGGCGGTCACGGACCAGCCCGAGCGGGCACGCCTCATCGAGTCACTTCGGGACGACAAATCGCCGGCGGGACGGTTCTCCACGGTCGACAACCTCGATGAGCCGATCGGGCGAACGGCCTGCCTCCTTGCCCTGCGTGATCTTGGCGTCGACGCGGTCGGCCACTACGGCTCGGGCCCGGGCGCCTCGCGTCTGATCCCCCCGCTCCCGCCTCCTGCCCCGGGCGACTGAGGACCGCTCGACAGGCTTCGCGGGGGCGGGTCAAACCGCGACGACTTCCCAGGAGAACACCTCGGGGTTCTTGGGGTCGACCTTCAGACGAAGCCATTCACCAGCCGTGGCTCCCGGCACGACGATGCGGGTGAGGTTGGGTACGGGCTCGACCACGCCGTGGATCGGGTCACCCGACGCGATCGGGTTGTCCACGAGGTATTGGTGGGAGTCGCCCTGGACCAAAAGGACCGGCTTGGCGAACGCACGGGCCCGTTCGGCGATGCGGTGCACGATGGGGGTGAATCCGTCGAGCGGTAGGTCGTTGGCAACCGAATAGGCATCCCACATGTCGGCCTGCATGAAAAGAGCCACGCCGGCGGCCCTGGTCTTCGCTGCTGCATCAAAGGTCTTGTCGATCCAGTCGAGAGCGGCAGCAGTGCGAGCCGAGACCTCGGCGAGGCGACGGCCACTCTGCTCGACGGTCTCCGCAGCCCCGAACCAGGGGGCAAGGTCGTTGTTGCTTCCCACGACATGAACCATCGAGAACACCACGCGCTTGTCGATCCATCGCTGATTCTCGACATAGGTGCTGTGGTCGTTGTCGAACGCCTGGCTCAGGACCCGACGAGGATGGCCGCCCTGGGCCATGCCCGGCGAGGAGAAGAAGACGTCGCGCACCGCATCGAGGCGCTCCAGGGGGTCGTACCCACCGGCGGCCGAACGATGGCAGTCCGTCCATTCATTGTCGCCGGGGGTGTAGAGGAGTGGATCCTCGAAGGTGTCGAACTGGTTGCGAATGGTCTCGAAGTACTCGGTCGTACAGGGGCTGCTGCCGTTCTTGATGTCGCCGACATGGGCGATGGCTCGCACCCTCGGATCGGCGTTGATGGCGGCGACGAGTGCGGGAAACTCCCCGAGCTGGGCGTCGCCGTAGGGTGTGTCACCCAGGATGGCCATGGTGATGCCGCCGTTGGCTCCGTGGGACGTGGTGGTGTCGGCCAAGGCTCCGACGCTGATCGGGGCGCCGAGCGCGCCGAGTGCGGCCAATGTGGCGATCATGGTGCGCGGTTGCATGGGTTGCTCCTTGTGATCGGGCCGGTGGGCCCCCGATGGGCCCGGTGAACCCTGACATCCTCCAAGACCGAGATGGCGGGAAGATGGCGCGACGTCGACCAGGGGTTGGCCGGAGCGTGAACCTTCGAGACGACGACTCCACCCCTGAAGGAGGCAGGACAGGTCGCCCAACTCCTGCAGCCTTCGCGTCACCCTGATGCTGCGGACCAGGTCTGCCGGCAGGGAGTTCGACTGGAGCGTCCACCGGAACCAACTCCCGATTCTGGCGTCGACGTGGGAGTACGGCATAGGGTCGTCGCCATGTCAATCGCCATCACTGATGACCACCGGGCCCTCGCCGATACTGCAGCGGACTTCCTTCTCAAGCGCGACGCTCGTCGCGCCGCTCGGGACCTGCTGGAGTCCAAGACCGAACCGATGCCTCCGTTCTGGGGTGACCTCGTCAATCTGGGCTGGCTCGGGCTCCACATCCCCGAGCAGTACGGCGGCTCGGGCTACACGCTCGAGGAACTCGTGGTCGTGGTGGAGGAGATGGGTCGAGCTGTCGCGCCGGGTCCGTTCGTGCCCACGGTGATCGCCGGCGCGGTGATCACCGCAGCAGGCGACGACGCCACGAAGGCCAAGTTCCTTCCGGGTCTGGCCGACGGGACGATCAACGCCGGCATCGGGCTCGGCGGATCGGTCGTCGTCAGCGGATCCAAGGCCACCGGCGCTGCGGGCACGGTTCTGGGTGGCGGTCTTGCGCACCTGTTGCTCGTTCCGGCCGGTGACGACCTGGTCATCATCGAGGTGGCAGGGGGCGTTGTCGTCGAGACGCCGCCCAACATGGACTCGACGCGGCGCTCCGCTCGGGTGACGCTTGACGGCGCCGAGGCAACGGTTGTTCGAGGAGGTCGCCGGACGCTTGTCGACCTGGCACGGTTGATCCTCTCGGCCGAGGCGGTGGGCCTGGCGGGGGAGTGCACCCGACTCGCCGCCGGCTACGCCAAGGAGCGGATCCAGTTCGGGCGTCCGATCGGCATGTTCCAAGCCGTGAAACACCATTGCGCCGACATGGCCGTGGCCACGGAGCTGGCAACCTCGGCGGTGTGGGATGCCGCTCGCGCCGCAGCAACCGGAGGCGACCAGCTGAGCTACACCGCGGCCATCGCCGCCTCCCTGGCTGCGCCCGCCGCCGACCTCTGCGCCAACCTGAACACCCAGGTGCACGGCGGCATCTCGATCACCTGGGAACACGACGCCCACCTGTTCATGCGTCGAGCGACCACGTTGCTCAGCATTCTGACGCCCGGCATCGCGGCTTCCGACCTGGTGGACCTCACCCGGGCAGGAGTCGTGCGGGCCAAGGCCATCGAGCTGCCCCCCGAGGCGGAGCCGATCCGCACGGAGGTCCGGGCCTTCGCCGAGAGCATCAAGGGCCTGCCCGCCACGGAGCAACGGACCAGGCTGATCGAGACCGGCTACGTCATGCCTCACTGGCCGAAGCCCCATGGGCGCTCGGCGGGGGCCATCGAGCAACTCGTCGTCGAGCAGGAGTTCGACGCAGCCGGGATCCAGCGTCCCAACTACGGCATCACCGGGTGGAACATCCTTACCCTCATCCAGTACGCCAATCCGGACCAGGTGGAGCGATGGGTCAGGCCGGCACTCACCCAAGAGGTGATCTGGTGCCAGCTCTTCAGTGAGCCCGATGCGGGGTCGGATGCTGCCGGGATCAAGACCAAGGCAACGCGAGTGGACGGCGGATGGTTGGTCAACGGCCAGAAGGTGTGGACCAGTGGCGCTCACGTCTCGGGCATGGGGTTCGCCACGGTGCGAACCAACCCCGACGTCCCCAAGCACGACGGCATCACCACCATGGTCATCGACATGCATGCCGAGGGCGTCGAGGTCCGACCCCTGAAGATGACGATGGGGGCATCGGAGTTCAACGAGGTCTTCTTCAACGATGTCTTCGTTCCCGATGATGATGTGGTCGGGCCCGTCGACGGAGGCTGGACCGTGGCGAGGGCCACACTCGGCAACGAGAGCGTGAGCATCGGCGGTGGCCAGGGTGGGCTGTCCATGCCCGGCAAGGCGCTGGTCGGGCCCTTCGACGCCAACCCTGATCGCCTCACGGGCGGCGCTGCGCGCGTCGGTCGTTACATCGCCCAGCACCATGCCATCGGTCTGCTCAACCTCCGCAGCGCCAATCGCGCCGTCTCCGGCGCCGAACCAGGGCCGGAGGGCTCCATCACCAAGCTGGTGCTTTCCGAGCTCGGCCACGAGACCGCAGCGATCCTGACCGAGCTCAACGGCCCCGACGTCGCCTTCATGGACGGCGCCTCGAGCCTGAGCAACATGTTGGTGCTGATGCATCGGGCCATGTCCATCGCCGGCGGCACCTCGGAGATCAAGCGCTCCCAGATCGGCGAACGTATCCTCGGCCTACCTCGGGACCCGCTCATCAAGTAGCGGTTCCCGCGACCGTTCCCGGCAGGCCTCGGATTTCGCCGGATCGCCTGTCAGTTCCGTGGGTGGCCGGGCTCGATTTCGGCAACGTCGTTCATCGTCATGGAGCGTCGATCACCGGGGTCGGGCCCAAACGATCCGACAGGCTCGAGCACGTGTCCCACGTGGTCACCGAAATCGACGCGGTCGACCACGCGGGTGATCAACCCCGCGAGCCCTCGGACCATGACCGTGTGCCCGGGGCCCTCCGTGCACGGGACGAGGGCGAGCTTGTCGATGTCGTCACCCGTGAGCTCACCGAACAGTCGTGCCATGGGTCGGTCCCGGTCCGTGATCAGGTGCAACACCAGGTGCTCGGCGCGTTGTGCCACCGAGAAGGTGTGGTTTTCCTTCGAAAGGGCGGCCATGATCCGCCAGGGCCTGATGCTGACCTGCGTGGCGAAACCGACAAGGCACCCCGAGCGTTGCGAGCCATCGGCCGCGGTGACCACGACCACCGCGTTGTCCATGACCCGGACGAAGCGGTCGGCATGATCGAGCGTACGAGAGGGGTCTGAGGTCAACGTACCGTCGGTCACCGGAGGGTCCGGCGGCTGCCCTCGGTCATCACGATCACCTGGTCCCATCGTCGGGCCTCCTCGATCCGAAGCCTCTCGTTGCGGTACTGCAGATGGTACACATGCCCCATTCGTTGATTGCCGACAACGGCACCGCTCCCTGATCGTGTCGGCTCCGTGGGATGGGCAGCCTTGGGGGATTGACGTCGGGAGCGCTACGGCCGTTCGGGCTCCCCTTCGATGGCCGTGATCGGTTGATCCGTGAACAGATAACGCCGAAGCATCGTGTCAAGGGTCGGATCGTTTCGCCGGAGCCATTCGAGGGTCATGGCCATGTGCTCCTTCTCCTCGTCGCGGTTGTGGGCCAAAACCTCGGCCAACGTCGGGTCACCCGTGGCGGCAACGCGCTGGTCATACCAGTCCATCGCCTCCAGCTCTTCCATGATCGAGACGATCGCTCGATGCCGGTTCTTCACCGTCGCGGGAAGCGCGGCCTCGTCCTCGTGGTAACCCATGCCGGCAGCGCCCATCGATGCCCCTTTCGGTTTCGGTACGTGGGTGACGTTCATGCCTGAACAGTCGGTCCGACTCACCTGGGTTCAGGCTACGACATGACCCGGTCCCCGTTTCAATCCCCTGGGAAGGCGTCGATTCGTCACTGCATGTAGTCTCGGCGTCGAACCAGGACCACGTTGCCGGCACCGTTCCGAGGTTCGGGTCGGTATCAACACGCAGGTCGTGTCAACACTCAATGGGAGTCAAGCCGTGAATCCAAGCGCCGCACCGTGGTCCATCGCTCGAAGGTCGTCGTTCCTACGGCTGATGCTCGTCTCCGCAATCCTGGCCGGTCTCCTGGTGGCTGTTCCCCGCCGCGCCGACGCTGCTGCGCCCACCCTTGATCTGCGGGTGCTCCTCGTCTCTGCCGATGGGACCGAGCCGGCGCTTGCAGCCTGGCGGGCGCAGCTGACCGGCGAGGGCGTACCCTTCGATGTGGTGGTGGCAACGGAGGCACCTCCCATCACCGGTGCGCAACTGGTGACGGGTCCCGATCATGCCCGCTACCAGGCAGTGGTTCTGGCGAGTCCCGACCTCATCACCTGTGCGAGCGGTGGTTGCATCTCCGCGGTGACCCCCGACGAGCTTGCCGCGCTTGCGGAGTTCGAACGGACCTTCGGCGTCCGCCAGGTTGACGCGTATGCCTATCCGACACCTGCGATCGGGCTGGCCACCCCGAGCTTCTCAGGAGATCTCGGGGGGGTGACGGCAGCGGTGACCCCGGCGGGTGGGACGGTGTTTCCGTACCTCGTCGGTCCGGTGCCGATCGATCCTTCCTGGGGCTACCTGGCCATGCCCGCCCCGGGGGAAGGGGAGACCTTCGACAACCTGGTTGCTGCCCCGACGGGCGAGTCACTTGTGGGCGCCTACAGGCGAGCCGACGGCCGTGAGGAGATGGTGGTCACGGTCGACACCAATCCCTGGACCATGCACAGCCGCTTGTTGTTGCACGGCATGTTGCATTGGGTGACCCGAGGGGTCTACCTCGGGTTCTCCCGCAACAATCTCAGCGTCCACGTCGACGACGTGTTCCTGCCCGACGACCGTTGGGACATCGAGGACAACACGACCCATGAGGACGACGGGGCGACGAACCCGCTGATTCGGATGGATGACCAGGATGCCGAGTTCCTGCGAAGCTGGCAACAGGAGAACGGCCTGAAGCTCGACCTGACCTTCAACGGGGCAGGCAGTGACGAGTTCGTGGCCACCAACGGCTCGGACCCACTCGCCCAGGTGCTGTTGGCCAATCGGGGTGAGTTCCGGTGGCTGAATCACACCTTCAGCCATCCGAATCTCGACAACGCGACCCAGTCCGAGATCGCGGCGGAGATCAAGAACAATCGGGATTGGGCCAAGAAGAAGAAGATCACGCTCACGGCCAACGAGCTCGTGACCGGTGAGCACTCCGGGTTGGCGAATCCGGCCATGCCTGCAGCTCTCGACAAGACCAAGGTCGCCTGGATCGCGTCGGACAACTCGAGGACTCCCGAACAGCAGCCCTTGGGCAAGGCGCTGACGGTCCCTCGCCATCCGACGAACATCTACTACAACACGGCGACACGTGCCGAACAGCTCGACGAGTACAACTACCTGTACGGCGAGGGGTGTGTGCCCAGCCCCGTGACCACCTGTCTCACGGCGCCCATCACCTGGGAGGAGTACGTCGATCGTGAGGCCGCCATCATGCTCGGCCACATGCTGACCAACGATGTTCGTCCCCACTACGTGCATCAGGCGAACCTGGCCGAGGATCGGGTCCTCTACGACGTGCTCGACACGGCGCTCGACCGTTACCGAGGTGCCGTCTCGGCGCCATTGGTGCAACCCACGTTGACCGACGCAGGCATGACCTTGGCACGCCAGGCGGCTTGGCGAAATGCCCTGGCCAACGGCCAGGTCACCGCAAGCATCACCGGCTCGGTCGTCACGGTCACCTCGACCGTCGCGCTCGACATACCTGCCACTGCCGGAGCGGGCTCCACGGTCACGACCAAGGTCAAGAAGAACGGCAAGTCCAAGGCGACCCCGTTCGGGGAGCTGTACGGAGGGTCACGTTCGGGGTGGACCCCCGTCAAGGCAGGAGGGACCCTCCGCCTCGACGTGGCCGCCTGACGGGAGTTTCCGGGGCGCCCAGTCGCTACGGATAGGGACGTCGGCCGAGGCGGTCAAGTGCCCGTAGCGGTCCGACAGCCTCGATGACCTTGCTGAACGAGACACGCTCCGATGCCAGGTTCAGGAGGAGGACGACGACCAGTGCCACGAGGCGAACCGGCGGTGCCGTGGCCATGACGAGAGCCAGGCCCAGAACGCCGCCCAGGACGTTGGCGCCGGTGTCACCGAGCATGAACTGCTCCCGAAGGTCGCCGCCGAGCAGGATGAGGCCGATGCCGAAGACGAAGGCCGGCCCGACGAGAGCGCTTTCCTGCGACGCCGTGACACCGACGGCGACGAACGCGATCGCCGAGACCTTGAGCACGCGGCCCGGCGCTCGGTCGAGGAGGTTGCCGAGGTTTGCAGCCAGGGCCACCAGCGATGCATCTCGAATCACCTGGAGAGCACTCCAGCTACCCAGCCCAGCGTAGGGAGCACAGACCACCAGCGCGACGCAGCCTCCTCCGACCAGTTTGAGGCCTCCGGTGGTCAACCGCCCCGATCGGAGTGCGGCGAGGTGTCCCCGAAAACCTCGGACGTCGCCCGACCCGGCGAGGTCGTCGACCATCCCAAGCAGGCCGAGGCCGACGACGAGCAGGAAGGTCATCTGTCGCTGCCCGTCCATGCCCACGTTCCCTCTTCGCACACCAAGGGCAATCAGGGTCAGAACGGCCTCGATGCCCAGCAGGGCGATCGGCACGACCAGGCCCACTGCGGTGGGAAGGACGTGGCCTCGGTGGTTCTCACGTGCGAAGAGCGGTTGAGCGAACATGGGTCGCATCGCCGCCAGGGTGAGCAATCCCGCAACCATCCCCCCCAACACGGCAAGCGCGATATCGGTCATCGATCGCTCACCACGAGAGTCGGCTCGGTGTTCTGGTGCAGTGCGAGGAGCGTGAGGTACGGACCGAGATACACGAACACGAGAGCGGTGACCACCACACCGGAGTCGTTGACGGCGAAGCCCAACAGTCCCACGGCGATCGCCGCGATGACCCCGATGCGCCTGGCCGACCCGCGGGGGAGCAACTCGGCCGCGCGGTCGAGATGGACGAGGACGTACAACATGAACACCGCCGCTATCGGCACCATCCATGCCCAGATGGATGTGCCGAGCACGCGGAGGTTCGTGGCGAGCTTTCGGGAGATCGTCGTCCCGGCGGTGCCGTCACCTCCGAAGAGGTCGGCGGCGAAGCGACCCAGATGGGTCCGGGTGTCCGGTTCGCGCAGCAGGTCGAGTCCTGTGGCGACGCCCAGGAGCAACGCCAGCACTGCACCGACGACCAGAACGTGGCGCACGTTGAGCCGACGTCCGCTCAGGGCGACCAGGGTCAGCCCGAACACCGGCACCAGGGTCAGGATGCCACCGACGTCGTTGCCCAACGCGGGAGCGCCATCGCTCATGGCCACCACCGCGAGGAATCCCGCGGCGGTCAGCAACGCCTCGCGGCGGCGTGGGGCATGCTCCACGTGGAGGCATGCAGCGATGACGGCACATGCCCCCAACACGGCGAAGGAAGTGTTGCCGATGCCGAAGAAGCGAGCAGCCGTGTGCAGCGAGTAGCCGAGAA
Source organism: uncultured Actinomycetes bacterium (assembly GCA_963743945.1). GTDB lineage: Bacteria > Actinomycetota > Acidimicrobiia > Acidimicrobiales > CADCSY01 > JACOTK01. The sequence continues at coordinate 157,098 of CAVURO010000001.1, read as the reverse complement.
AGCTGGAGTACTGCAATCGGGCACCCGTGGCGAGGTCGAGGACGATCAGCACGACCGTGGCGCCCGCGACCCACGCAAGCGGACTGAGCGAGTGACGTCTGGCGCGCAGGGCCAGTGCGGTCACGCCGGCGTCGATGGCGAGCAGCACCACGATGCCGGCGCCGCCGAGAACCGCCACGTCCGGAACGGCTCGAAAGAGGAACGTGGCCAGAGGGAAGGCGGCGACCGCAACCACCAGTGCACGGAGCACGCTTGCGGTGCGTGTTCCGTCCCGCAGGTGTGACAGGGCGGTCATGACGATGAGGTTCAACAGCGCCTGGATGATGATGAACGCCATGGCGATGGGGAAGTAGATGCCCTCGCGAAACTCGGCGTCGCGATCAAGGTTGGCCAGATTGTCGAGATCGGGTTGGGCGTCCCGATAGCGCAGCGCGTGGCCGATCATGCCCGCGGGCACGTCGGCGCCGACGGCTTCGAGGATGGTCGGGGCGATGTCGGTGACCGTCACGACCCCGGGACGCTTGACGGAAGGGGACTGGGCGTATCCCTGCTTGATCCCCGGGCCGCCGACGACGAAGGGCGTCAGGTGCCAGCCGGGGGAGGGAGGTGACACCGACGTTACCAACACCAGGGCATCCTTCGGCGCCATCCTCAACACATCGCCGAGCAGGGCGTCGGTCCGTCGGATCGCGTCCAGACGTTGCGCCTTTGCCGGCTTGTCAAGGGACCGAGCCCGGTAGCCGACGGCGCGGTCGATGTCACCGGGATCGATGGCGATGACGTCGGCCTCCTCGAGAGCAGATTGGAACGCCTCGGTCACGCGGGAGTGATCGAATCGCACGCCGAACGGCGATCCGGGGTCGGCCTCCAGCAGGTCGGCATCGACGCGTCCGGCATCCACGCTTCCCGATCGATCGATCAACGAGACGCCGATCGGCCGATTGATCTCGTCCTCGGACACACGGTCCCCGTAATCGGCATTGCCCACCACGGCGGTGCGTTTGCCTGCCCGGTGCAGGGCGTCACCGAGTGCACCCGGCTCGCTGCTCAGGTGCTTTCCCGAGATCTGGCGCACGATGGTCGGGTAGCCGACGACAACCACGTCGGCGCCGCCCACCGCTCGACCCGTCCGACGTTCCGCCACCTCGCGCGCCGGACCGCTCTCGAGCGGGTCGTCGGCTTGATGGGCAGAAGCGCCTTCGACGGCATTGGCCCGAACACGGGTTCCGGCATTGAGCGACGCGTAACCCTCAACGGTCGAGGGTCGACCCGACATCGTTCGAACGCTCATGGCGGCCAAGGCCCCCCGCTCGATGAGCTGGTCAAGGTTGGGCGTGTCGCCCTTGTCGAGGTCGTCCAAGCCCAGACGGGGCATGCCGAACAACACGACCTTCGACGGCTTCTCGGGCAGCGCTCGACTGGAGGGTTCCCACCGGCCACCCGACCACTGCATCCAGACCATGAGGCTCAGGGTCGCGAGCGCAATGATGGCCATGCGCAATCGTGCGCCCGTCAGTCTTTCCCACAGCGCCCGGACGATGTCGACTCCCTGGTGACCCCGGTGACGAAAGCCGTCCCAACGGCGCCCCGTGTGGCGATGGTCCATGGCAACCGGCATCTCGATCACTCGAGCGCCGTTGCGCACGGCGTCGATCGTCAGCGCGGTCTCGAGCCCGAATCGTGGTGCAAGCGGCAACGACCGCAACAACTCGCCACGGATGGCCCGCTGGCCGGACAAGGGCGCCTCCGCACGGAATCCGCACGCCCGTTCGATGCCGGCGGCAGCGAGGTTGCGGACCAGCCCGAAGCCGCCCTTGGTGCCGGCGGAGGGAAGGATCCCGATGGTCATGTCGGCGTCGCCACCGAGAACAGGGTCGACCAGGACGGCGGCGGCGCCCGCGGAGACACCGACATCTGCATCGATCATCAGGTAAACCGCAGCGAACGGCGCGGCGCGAACCCCGGCCATCACGGCACCGGCCTTGCCGACATTGGCGGCCAGACGCAGGACGTCGGCGCCCGCAAGACCCGCCTGCTCGGCGGTTGCATCGGTCGAACCGTCGTCGATGACCAGCACCCGTTCGACGCCGGGAATACCCTGAGCGGACCGTACGGTCGCCCCGATCGACTCGGCGGAATCCTTGGCCGGAATGAGGGCGACGACGCCCGTGACCTCCAAGGTTGTCAAACGTCTGCCTCCTGGCGAGCCGCTCGTCGCAGCTCGGGAGACCCGAGGGCGAGTTGGACACCGGCGTAGACCGAGACGCCCACCATTCCGGCCACGGTCGTCGTCACGCCGGCTCCGATGCGTCCTTGAAGATCCATGGCCTCCGAGAGGAGCCAGGCTGCGGCGCCCGCGCCGAGCGATGAGCACATTGCCCGCACGGCCGGGGTTGCCAACCCCAGCCCTTCGGGAACGCGTTTCGAGACGATCACGAGGAGCGCCAGGGCACCGCCGAGCTGCACGATGGAGTGGGCCAGTCCGAGGGATGCAACGCGGTCGGCGCCCTCGGCGGCGGCTGACCACCACAACATCAAGGTCGCGCCGACCGCCATCATGGCGAAGTTGACCACGGTTGGTGTGCGCGTGTCCTCATCCGCGTACGACGCCCGCGTGAGGAGATGAAAGGCCGAGTAGCCGATGAGCCCCGGTGCATAGCCGGCGAGGGTGCGTGCGACCAGTTCGGCGTTCTCGGAGAGCGCTCCGAACGCCAGGACGTCCACCAACGGTCGCGAGAGTGCGACGAGCAGGACCGAAGCGGGCAGCACGAGAAAGCTGAGCTGCCTGAGGCCGGTGCCGAGGTGCTCCCCGAATGCTGTCCGATCGCCCTGATGGGCGTCGGTCGAGAGGCGTGGGAACAGCGTCGTCAGGATCGGGTTTCCGACGAGCGCATAGGGAAGCAGGAAGAAGGTGAAGGCGATCTGATAGGCGACGGCGCCACCCTCGACGCGGTTCGCCAGCACGAGGGTGACCGCCAGAAGAGCCTGCGTCAGACCCAGGTAGCCTGCTGCCCAGGCGCCTCGTGCCGCCAGGGCGCGCAGCTCGTTGCGATGTGGCCTCCAGGTTGGCCGGAGGAGAAACCCCGAACGTCGTGCAGCCACCACCGGAACGAGGGTCATGGCCACGACGCCGAGCGTCGTGCCGAGGGCGAGCACGAGCTTCTGGCCGAGCGACAGGTCCAGCGTGGGTGTCCCGCCGTGCATCACCCAGAACAGGATCATCGTGACGATCACGACCACATTGTTCAGCGCCGGTGCCGCAGCGGGAGGGGAGAACCGGTGGTCGGCATGGAGCAGGCCGGTCGACACCGCCCCGACCGCGTAGAGAAGGATCTGCGGCAGGAAGAACCAGAGGAAGAAGGCTCCCAGCGCGATCTCCTGTTCGCGCAGCGTCGGGTTGTCCACCGTGATGGTGATGAGCCGCATGATCCAGTTGCCGGCCAGGACGCCGACCAGCACGATCGGCCCGAGGACGACGAGGAGAACCCCGAGCACCGCGCCGGCAAGGCCGGCAGCCTCATCGCGGTTGCCCGCCGCGATGTGGCGCACGAGGGTGGGAACCAGCACCGATGACAACACGCCCGCCGCGAGGAGCTCGAAGAGGATGTTGGATACCAGGTTGGCGCTCTGGTAGGTGTTGCCGAGAAAGGTGGCGCCGACAGCGGCCCCAATGGCGAGGACGCGAACAAAGCCCGTGAGTCTCGATACGAGATTCCACATGGAGACGATCAAGGTGCTTCGATCGCGCGGTTGCTCCGTGCCTGCAGGAACTGATGTGATGGCGAAATCCCCCGGGGATGAGATCGGAATGCATGCATCGTACTCAGCACCGGGTTCGCGGGGTTGACTCACGGCTGCGATAGCCTGAGGTCCCGAAGCGGTGCATTCGGCGCTGCGGTCGGGAGGCTCGTGACCAAGCACATCTTCGTTACCGGTGGCGTGACGAGCTCGCTGGGCAAGGGCCTGACGGCATCCTCGCTCGGGAGGCTGCTGAAGAGTCGGGGCTTGCGCGTCGTGCTGCAGAAGCTCGACCCTTACATCAACGTCGATCCCGGCACGATGAACCCGTTCGAGCACGGTGAGGTCTTTGTGACCGACGACGGTGGCGAGACCGACCTCGACCTCGGTCACTATGAACGCTTCATCGACGAGAACCTTTCACAGTCCTCCAACGCCACGACCGGCTCGATCTACCAGACTGTCCTGGCTGCCGAGCGACGGGGAGACTTCCTCGGAAAGACGGTCCAGGTCATCCCCCACATCACCGATGAGATCAAACGCCGCATCACCCGACTGGCCACCGAGGACGTCGACGTCGTGATCACCGAGGTCGGCGGCACGGTGGGTGACATCGAGATCCTTCCCTTCCTGGAGGCCATCCGACAGTTCCGCAAGGATGTCGGGCGCCAGAACGTCTGTTACGTGCACGTCACACTGGTTCCGTTCATCGGACCATCCGGCGAGCAGAAGACCAAGCCCACACAGCACTCGGTCACCGAGCTCCGCAGCCGAGGGATCCAACCCGATGCCATCGTCTGTCGCAGCGAGTTGCCACTCTCCCAGGACCTGAAGCGCAAGATCTCGAACCTGTGCGACGTGGACATGGCGGGCGTCGTCAATGCCGCCGACTCACCGAACATCTACGAGATCCCCCTGGTCCTCCACGACGAAGGTCTCGATGACGAGGTCTGTCGCATCCTGGGGCTCGGCGGCGCAGCGGACCTCGAGCCGTGGCGGGCACTGGTCAGACGTGTCGAGGGGGCAACCGAGCCGGTTCGCATCGGCTTGATCGGCAAGTACGTCAGCCTTCCCGACGCCTACCTTTCGGTGGCCGAGGCCTTGCGCCATGGTGGCTTCCACCACGGCGCCAAGGCCGGGATCGAGTGGATCCAGGCCGAGGAGGTCGAAGGTCTGCTGGCAGACGGTCGCCTCCGCGACCTCGACGGCATCGTGATCCCCGGCGGCTTCGGCGAGCGAGGCATCGAGGGAAAGATCGCTGCGGCGAGCTACGCCCGCGAACACGCCATTCCCTGCCTCGGATTGTGCCTGGGCATGCAGGTCATGGTGGTGGAGTTCGCCCGCAACGTTGCGGGCATGGCCGGCGCCAACTCCAGTGAGTTCGACCGGAACAGCCCCTACAAGGTCATCGATCTGATGGACATGCAGCGCGACGTCGTCGACATGGGTGGCACCATGCGCCTCGGCACGTATCCCGCGGCGCTCGCTCCGGGTTCGCAGGTCGCGTCGATCTACGACCGGGAACTGGTCTACGAGCGACATCGTCATCGCTACGAGTTCAACGCCAAGCACCGAGGACGCCTCGAAGAGGCCGGACTCGTCTGTTCGGGCGTGTCTCCCGATGGTCGTCTGGTTGAGTTCATCGAGCTTCCCGGCCACCCGTTCTGGGTCGGGACGCAGGCCCATCCCGAGTTCAAGAGTCGTCCTGACAGGCCGGCCCCGCTCTTCCGGGCCTTCATGGCGGCAGCGCTCGGGCGGGCAGAGGGTCGCCATCCGCGTCTTTTGCAGATGGGCGAACTGGGGTCGCCTGTCGCCGGCTCGACCAGGTGAGCGGCTTTCGCAAGCTGGATGAGCGTGTCATCCACCGAGGTCACACCATCAGCCTCGGTGTCGGGCGTTTCGCCGATCCCTCCGGTGAGGAACACGAGCGCGAGGTGGTGCACCATCCCGGGGCGGTGGGGATGGTCGCGTTGCTCGACGACCACCGAACGGTGATCCTGGTTCGCCAGTACCGCAGCGCCCTCGAAGGCGAATTGTTGGAGATTCCCGCCGGCAAGTGCGACGTCACCGGTGAGCATCCCGAGATCACCGCCGCCCGGGAGCTCGAGGAGGAGATCGGGTACCGCCCGGGGCAGCTGGTGAAGCTCGCCGAGTTCTTCACGAGCCCGGGGTTCTGTGACGAACGCGCCATCGTGTACCTCGCTCTCGACCTGCAACCCGGCACGGCTGCTCCCCACGGCCCGGAGGAGAGCCACATGACCATCGAGCAGGTGGCGCTCGACGACCTGGGCGCCATGGTCGCCGACGGGAGGCTGTGCGACGCGAAGACCATCATCGGCATGAGCCTGGCGCGCTCCTATCTCGACTCGCTCGCCTCGCAGGACGAGGGGGACAGGCCGTCGTGATCATCGGCGTCCCGACCGAGGTCAAGGACAGCGAGCGTCGTGTTGCCCTGACCCCCGACGGGGTGCGAGAGCTGGTGGCGAGCGGTCACCCGGTCCACGTCGAACAGGGAGCGGGGTCGGGATCCTCGATCGGCGACGACGAGTACCGTCAGGCAGGCGCCCGCATCGTGAGCACCGCCGATGCATGGGCCTCGGACCTCGTGGTGAAGGTCAAGGAGCCCCAGGCCTCGGAGGTGGCGTTCCTCCGAGACGACCTCACCCTCTTCACGTACCTCCACCTCGCCGCCTACCCGGAGGTTGCGGACGCGCTCCTGGCGGCAGGGACGACCGCCCTTGCCTACGAGACCGTTCGTCTTTCCGGGGGAGCACTACCTCTGCTCGCACCCATGAGCGAGGTAGCCGGTCGCATGGCACCTCAGGTCGGTGCCCACTGGCTGGAGGCCGAGAACGGTGGGCGGGGGGTCCTGTTGGGAGGGGCGCCGGGCGTCCGCCCGGCGCGGGTGGTGATCGTCGGCGCCGGAAACGTCGGTTGGAACGCCGCATGGATCGCCGCAGGCATGGAGGCCGAGGTCGTGTTGATCGACAAGGATCTCGACCGGCTTCGCTGGGTGGACCAGATCCACCAGGGTCGGATCATGACCCTTGCCTCGAACCGCGGAACCCTGGAGCGCTCCGTCGCCAAGGCAGACCTCCTGATCGGGGCGGTTCTGGTACCCGGTGGCCGCGCGCCACAGGTCATCACCCGGGAGATGGTGGCAGGCATGAAGCCCGGTGCAGTGCTGGTCGACATCGCCATCGACCAAGGTGGGTGCGTCGAGGGCATCCAGGAGACCTCGCACACCCATCCCGTCTACGAGGAGCATGGGGTCATCCACTATGCCGTTGGCAACATCCCCGGCGCAGTACCCCACACGTCGACCTATGCGCTCACCAACGCCACCTTGCCTTATGTCGCCAAGGTGGCCAATCATGGTCTCCGAGCAGCCGTGTCGGCTGACCCGGCTCTGTTGGCCGGCGTGAACACCGTCGGGGGCGAGGTCACCAACTCGGCCGTGGCCGAGGCGATCGGCCGTGTCTACCACGAACCATTGTCCCTGATTCGATAGGCCCGGCATGTCCCGTGCAACTTCAGACCCGACCTCTGTTTCCTTCCCTCTGCCCCTGGAAGCCGAGGAGTTTCTCTCGTGGCTGGGCGCCGAACGTGGTCGTGCCGCCAACACCTTGAGCGCCTACCGGCGTGACCTGCTGCTGTATGGACGGTGGCTCGATGCACGGCATCTCGGGCTCGACGCGGCCACGGCATCGGACATCGAGACCTTCGTTGCCGATATGCGCGACGCGGGCAAGGCTCCCTCGTCGGTGGCACGCACCCTGGTGGCGGTGCGTTCCCTGCACCGCTTCCTTGCCGAGGAGGGCCATGCCGTGAACGACCCTGCCCTCACGGTGGCGGTGCCTCGTGTGCCCCAGGGACTGCCCAAGGCGCTGCGCGAGGAGGAGGTCGAGGCCTTGATCGCCGTGGTGACGGGAAACGATGCCATCGCCAGGCGGGACCGGGCGATTCTCGAGGTGCTGTACGGCACCGGCCTACGGATCTCGGAACTGGTCGGGCTGTCGCTCGCGAATCTGGACCTTGCCGGCGGCACGCTGCGGGCGGTGGGCAAGGGGGACAAGGAGCGCATGGTGCCGCTCATCGGTCTGGCTCACGAGGCGATGACGGCATGGCTGTCTCCCATGGGTCGTGACGAGGTCGTTCCGAAGCGATGGGCACGCCGCGGCGATGCCGAGGCGGTGTTCCTCAACAGCCGTGGTGGACGGTTGTCGCGACAGGGGGCATGGGGGATCGTGCGCCGCCACGGAGATCTGGTCGGCTTGGGCGATCGACTGACACCCCACGTGTTGCGGCACTCCTGCGCCACCCACATGCTCGATCACGGCGCCGACATCCGAGTTGTTCAGGAGTTGTTGGGTCACGCGTCGATCACCACCACACAGGTGTATACGATGGTGACCACCGAGCGATTGCGGGACGCCTATCGTCTCGCTCACCCTCGGGCAGCGGGACGACCCGTCCATTGACTACCCTGGCGCCATGGTAAGCACCGAGCTTCAGGTAACCCTGCGATCCGCACTCGAAGAACTGCGGGTGCACCTGCACGCCCAGATCGCCGAACTGGGCGTCGGAACCGATGGGATGGGGTTCGACGAGAACTTTGCCGATTCCGGCCAGGTGGCTGCCGAACAAGGTGAGTCACGGTCGCTCGCGAACCAGCTGCACGACACCCTGAGCGAGGTGGAGCGGGCACTGGCGCGTCTCGATGACGGCACGTACGGGTCCTGCCTGCAGTGCGACAAGCCCATCAACGAGGCTCGACTGGAGGCGATGCCGGCGACACCGTTCTGCATCGACTGCGCATCGACTCCCGCCGGCCGGTAGCACGTCACCCCGGTGGCGATCCGTTCGGCGCTGCACCTCGCGCATCGATTCCTCTCCGCGCTTCGCCCTGGCGACGAGGGCGCCGAGGAGTCCGTCTGGGTCCTGAACACCCTTTTGCCAGGCGAACAGGCATTGTGGCGCCAGATGAGCGGAGCGGATCGACGCCACAGCTCGGCTGTGGCCCGCAGGGTCGAACGAGCGCTCGGCCCAGGGGCCTCACGGCCGGTGCTGGCCGCGGCGCTGCTCCACGACGTCGGCAAGATCGAGGCAGATCTGGGCACCTGGGCACGAGTGCCCGCCACGCTGGTGGGCCTCGTGGTGGGCAGGGATCGCGCTCGCACGTGGGTCGATCGACCCGCAACGTTGCGCCGTGTCGGGCTCTACCATGCCCATGCCGAGCGTGGAGCCGACCTGCTCGCGGCTGCGGGGAGCGATCACCTCACCATCGCATGGGCCCGTGAGCACCACCTTCCCCCGGACCGCTGGACCCTCGACCCGATCGTGGCCCACGCGTTGAAGGATGCGGACGACGACTGAGCGGTGACGACGACGGAGCGGTGATGCCGTCTACCCCACCTCCGACCTGGGCAGGAGGCCCATGGCCGCTCGGGCCATTGCGAGATTCGGGCCGGCGGTCGATCGGGCCTTGTCGGCGCCTTCGTCCAACACCTTCAGGACGTGGTCCCGTGCCTCGATAAGCTCGGCGTAACGCTTCCGGACCGGCTCGAGATACACAACGACGGCCTCGGCGACGTCCTTTTTGAGGGCTCCGTACCCGCGGTAGCCGCCGGCCAGGTCGGTTGGCGTGCCCCCGCCTGCGACGGCCAACAACTCCAACAGGTTCGACACCCCCGGCTTGGTGTCCCGGTCGAATCGAACCTCATCGTCCGCATCGGTCACCGCCCGCATGATCTTCCTGGTGATCACCTCCGGCGCCTCGAGCGCGAGGATCTTCCCCTGTGGCGAGCTGCGGGACTTGGACATCTTCCGGGTCGGGTCCTGCAGGTCCATGATGCGGGCGCCCACCGGGGGAATCGCCGCCTCGGGAACCACGAAGGTGTCGCCGTAGCGGGTGTTGAACCGGATGGCGAGATCGCGACACAGCTCCAGGTGCTGTCGTTGGTCGTCGCCCACCGGCACCCGATCTGCCTGGTAGACGAGGATGTCGGCCGCCATGAGCACCGGATAGGTGAAGAGCCCGACCCGAGCCGCACCCTCGTCGCCCGCGACGGTCTTGTCCTTGAACTGGGTCATGCGTCGCAGCTCCCCGTACGACGCGACACATTCCAACAGCCAGGACAACTCCGTGTGCTGGGGCACATGACTCTGGACGAAGAGTGTGCAGACGTCGGGGTCGAGGCCGCCGGCGAGCAGGAAGGTCGCCATCTCCAGCGTCTTCGTCCGCAGGAGAGCGGGATCCTGCTCACCGGTGAGTGCATGGAGGTCCACGACGCAGAAGAAGCTGTCGTGCACGTGCTGGTCGAGCACCCAATGCCGCACCGCACCGACGTAGTTGCCGAGATGGATCTCACCGGTGGGTTGGATGCCTGAGAGCACGCGAGTCATCCCGACAGCGTATGCATCGCGTGCCCTGCGACTGAACCTACTATGGAGCGATGCCCTACGAGGTCGCCACAACCGTCTTCGAAGGGCCTTTCGACCTGCTCCTGCACCTCATCGTCAAGGAACAGGTCGACCTCTACGAGGTGTCGCTCTCGACCATCGTCGACGCCTACCTCGCCGAGCTGGACCGCATGACGAACGCATCGGAGGCTCTGGACCTCGAGGTGGCGACGGAATTTCTGCTGATTGCCGCGACGCTGGTCGAGCTGAAGGCCCGGCGGCTCATGCCCGGCCGCGACGACGTCGATCTGGACGACGAGCTCGTGCTGTGGGAGGAGCGTGACCTGCTTCTCGCACGCCTGCTCGAGTGCAAGACCTTCAAGGACGCGTCCTGCGTTTTGGGTTCGCTGGCTGCGATCGCCGGGCGTTCGTACCCCCGGACTGCAGGCGTCGACGAGCGATTCCTCGATCTCCTGCCCGAGCTGCCGAAGGGCGCCACGCCCATGCAGATCCGAGCGGCGTATCTGCGAGCCGTGACCCCGAAACCCGTTCCCCGAGTCGACATCCGTCACATGACCATGATTCGGGCGACCGTCGCCGATGCGGTGGCCGAGCTGATCGACGAGCTGCCCAGGGTCGGGCGCATCTCGTTCCGACGTCTCACGGGCGAGTTGGTCGAGCGCATCGAGGTCATCGTGCGGTTCCTGGCAATCCTGGAACTCTTCAAACAAGGCCTGGTCGATCTCCGGCAGGCCGACACCTTTGGCGACATCGAGGTGGTCTGGCAGGATGGCGGCGTCGATCTCACCGGTAACCTCATTGACCTGACCGACCGTACGCTCGCCGGTGTCGACACCTACGAGGGATGACCATGGAGCCTGATCAGACGCCCTCGGTGGAGGCGGGACGTGCACTCGAGGCGATCCTCCTGGTTGCCGATCAACCGGTGGAGCCGGCCCTGCTGGCCCAGATCCTCGACGTCGAGCCCCGGCGGGTGGAGGAGCTCTGCGCCGCGCTCGGCGCACGTTGCGAGGAGGAGAAGCGCGGTTTCGTCGTTGCCAGGGTGGCCGGTGGCTACCGTTTCCAGACGGCTCCGGACCTGTCCGGCCATGTCGAACGTTTCGTGCTCGAAGGTCAGTCGTCGCGACTCTCGGCTGCGGCATTGGAGACCCTGGCGATCGTGGCCTACAAGCAGCCGATCTCCCGAGCCCAGGCGGCAGCGATTCGCGGTGTCAACGTCGACGGCGTGATGCGCACCCTGCAACAGCGCGGCTACATCATCGAGGTCGGTCGGGACCCCGGGCCCGGTCAGGCGTTGTTGTTCGGCACGAGTACGGCGTTTCTGGAGTGGGTGGGCCTCGATTCACTGGCCGACCTGCCCCCATTGGCCGAGTTCGTTCCGGGACCCGAAGTCGTCGAGGCGCTCGAGGTGGGACTGCGGTGGGACGACAGCGGTCTCGACGCCGACGCCGATGCCGACGGTCTCGCTGTCCACGCCGACGACAGCGATCTCGCGGCCGGCGACGACAGCGGGCGATCATCGACGCTCTGAGCCTTCCCGACGGTGAACGACTGCAAAAGGTCCTTTCGCGAGCCGGGTTCGGATCGCGACGGGTATGCGACGAGCTGATCGAGGCGGGCCGGGTCAGCGTTGACGGCGTCACGGCGAGTCCTGGCTGTCGAGTCGATGTCGAGACCGCACAGATCGCCGTCGACGGGGTGCCGGTCTCGGTGCTCGACGGCCTCGTGTACTACCTCCTCAACAAGCCGGTCGGCGTCATCTCGACGGCAGATGATCCTCAAGGACGACGAACGGTGGTGGACCTGGTCCCATCGGAACCCCGCGTGCATCCCGTCGGGCGCCTCGATGCCGACACCGAGGGCCTGCTGCTGCTCACCAACGACGGTGATCTCACGTTTCGCCTGACCCATCCGAGCTTCGGCGTGGAGAAGGAATATCTCGCCGAGGTCCGGGGTACCCCCACGCGGTCTTCACTTCGCAGACTTCGGGAGGGCGTCGAGCTTGACGACGGCATGACCAGCCCGGCCAAGGTCGTCCTGACGCCCCCACATCTGTTGACCCTCACGATCCACGAGGGGAGAAACCGCCAGGTCAGACGGATGTGCGAGGCAGTTGGCCATCCCGTGATCCGACTGGTTCGCACGCGCATCGGTCCGCTCGTCGATCGCCGACTGCCCCCCGGCTCGTGGCGCGAGCTGACCCGCGATGAGGTCCGCTCATTGGAATGCGCCGCCGTCCAGGCCAACGTCCAGGCCAACGTCCAGGCCAAGACGCCCGCGAACTAGCATCGACGTCGTGCCTGATGCATTGCGCGCGCTTCGTGGCGCCACCACCGTCGACAACGACACCGTCGAGGAGATCGACGAGCGGGTCGTCACCCTGTTGCGTGCCATGTTGGAGCGCAACCGCGTCGATCACGACGACCTGGTGAGCATCATCTTCACCGCGACCGACGACATCCACGCCAAGTTCCCCGCCGCTGCGGCTCGATCGATCGGGCTTGGCGACGTGCCGCTGCTGTGCGCGCGAGAGCTCGACGTCGAAGGAGGGACGCCTCGGTGCATTCGAGTTCTCATGCACCTGACGACCTCACTCGCTCGCTCGGAGATGCACCACGTCTACCTCGAGGGCGCCAAAGGGCTGCGCGATGACCTCCCGGATTGACTCGGACTCGCGGCGGGCGCAGGTCGTCGGCATCGGTCTCATCGGCGGGTCGATCGGCATGGCGCTCCGAGCCGGTGGGTGGCATGTCACCGGTTTCGATCGCGATCCCGTGCGTGTGGAGAAGGGTGTGGCGCTCGGCGCGCTCGACGCCTCCGGTTTCGACCAGGACGCGGCCATCACGTTCATCGCCACCCCGGTCGGCGCCGTGGCCGAGGTGGCCGCCGAATGCCTTGGCACGGGATCGGGCGTCGTCACCGACGTGGGAAGCGCAAAGCACGCCATCGTCTCGGCGGTTCCCGACGGGCGCTTCGTCGGCGGCCATCCCATGGCCGGCAGCGAGCAGGAGGGCGTCGAGGGCGCCCACCCCGAGCTCTTCGAGGGGTCGGTCTGGGTGCTGACGCCCGTCGAGGGAACCGACGCCGGCGCCCATGCGCTCGTGCGCTCGGTGGTGGCGTCGTTCGGAGCCGAGGTCGTGGAGCTCTCGCCGCAGCGCCACGATGCGTTGGTTGCGATGGTCTCGCACGTGCCACACCTCACCGCTGCGTCCTTGATGGGCCTTGCCGCGGAGGGCGCCGAGGAGCATCGAGCACTGCTGCGTCTCGCCGCGGGGGGCTTTCGTGACATGACGCGCATCGCCGCAGGCCACCCGGGCATCTGGCCCGACATCTGTGTCGAGAATCGCGACGCGATCGTGGACGTCCTGAGACGACTGGAGGAGGAGCTCGCCCGCACGCGCTCGCTGGTTGAACGGGGTGATCGAGCGGGAGTGCTCGATGTCCTCGAGCGGGCTCGTGCTGCTCGGGTCAACCTGCCTGCCAGGCTGGCGCGAACCGCGGAGATGGCCGAGGTGCGCATCCCGGTGCCGGACAGGCCCGGCGTGCTGGCCGAGGTCACGACGCTGGCATCGGAGCTCGGCGTCGACATCGCCGATCTGGAGATCGCCCACTCGGCCGAGGGCGATGCGGGTGTGCTGATCCTCGTGATCGAGGGCGCAGCGAGCGACCGGCTCCGGGCCGCGCTGGCGGCCCGGGGCTATCACGCCTCGATGCGGAGTCTGGCGTGATCACGGCCGGCGCCGCTTCCGATCGCATCCGGGTGCAGGGTGGGCGTTCCATCCGCGGCACCATCAGGGTGCCGGGTGACAAGTCCATCAGCCATCGGGCACTGCTTCTGGCCGCCCTGGCCGAGGGAACCTCGGTGGTGCGTGGGCTGTCCACCGGTGAGGACGTGGCGCACACCCGTGCGGCGATGGCTGCGATGGGGGTGGGCTTCGACGGTGAGCAGGTCACCGGGGGCGACCTGCACGAGCCCGGTGAGGTCATCGATGTCGGGAACTCCGGTACCGGTATCCGCCTGCTGGCGGGATGGTGCGCAGCTCGTCCATGGCTGACCATCCTGCAGGGTGATGCCTCGATCGCTCGTCGCCCGATGGATCGGGTGGTCGAGCCCCTGACCCGCATGGGCGCCGCAATCGACGGGCGTGCAGGCGGCCGATTCCCGCCCCTCGTCGTGCGTGGCGGGCAACTGAGGGGCATCGACTACGAGCTTCCCGTGGCGAGCGCACAGGTGAAGGGTGCCGTGCTCCTGGCAGGCGTCGGCGCGGACGGCGAGACGATCGTGCGCGAGCGTTCACCGAGTCGCGTGCACACCGAGGAGCTGCTGGCCCTGGCAGGCGCCGACATCGAGGTGACGCCCGATCCCGCCGGCGGCGGACGGGTCGTGCGGGTCCGTCGATCGAGGCTGACACCGTTCACGCTCGACGTGCCGTGCGATCCGTCCCAGGCCGCCTTTTGGATCGTGGCGGCCTGCATCGCCCCCGACAGCGACGTGCGGCTGGAGCGAGTGTACGTGGGGCCGGCGCGGGCGGCGTTTCTCGCGGTGTTGGAGCGCATGGGCGCCGACATCGAGGTGACGGACCGGGGCGTCAACACCGCTGCCATTCGTGCGCGCACCAGCTCGCTGCGCGCGACATCGGTCGGAGGCGAGGAGATTCCGGGACTGATCGACGAGATTCCCGTGCTCGCGGTTGCGGCCGCGGTGGCGGAGGGAACGACAACCTTTCACGATGCCGGCGAGTTGCGGGTCAAGGAGAGCGACCGGGTGATGACGACGGTGGCCATGTTGCAGGCGCTGGGTGCGTCCGCCGAGGATCGACCGGACGGTCTGGTGGTGCGAGGTGGGGGATCACGCGCCCTTCGAGGTGGGCAGGTCGACTCGCACGGCGATCATCGCATCGCCATGAGCGCGGCGATAGGGGCGTTGGGCGCCACCGGAGAGACCATCATCGAGGGTTGGGGAGCCGTCGCCACCAGCTATCCAGGATTCGAGGAGGAGTTGCAACGATGCGCGTCATAGCGATCGACGGGCCCGCCGGTTCGGGAAAGTCCACCGTGGCCCGTCACCTCGCCGAACGCCTTGGGCTCGAGTATCTCGACACGGGGGCGATGTATCGCGCCGTGGCGTTTGCCGCACTCAGGCGAGGGATCGACCCGGCCGAGACCGACATGGTCGAACAGATGATGGACGATATCGAGATCGAGGTCGACGCGACCTCGGTGGTTGTCGACCGGGTGGACGCAACGATCGAGATTCGGGGCCCGGAGGTCACCCGGGCGGTCAGCACGGTGGCCGCCAACGCCGGCGTTCGACGTGAGCTCGTCGCCCGACAGCGCTCCTGGGCGGCGCGCCGCGGCGGGGGCGTGATCGAAGGCCGCGACATCGGGACCGTCGTGTTCCCTGACGCCGAGCTGAAGGTCTACCTGACCGCACGTCCGGAGGTCCGTGCCGGACGCCGCCACAAGGAGGTGTCCGATCTCGACTACGAACAGGTGGCTGCCGACATGGCCCGCCGCGACACGCTCGACACGACCCGCGACATCGACCCTTTGCAGGAGGCGCACGGTGCCACGATCATCGACACCAGCGACCGGGATGTCGAGGACATCCTCGACGAACTCGTGAGCCTTCTTCCATGAGTGACGAAACGCAGGCTGCGCAGCCTCCCACCCGATTCGAGTTGACGTTCTACCAATTGGTGCGGGTCGTCGTGGTCGCCTTCTGCCGCCTCTTTTGGCGGTTGAAGGTCGAGGGAATCGACCATGTACCGGCGACGGGGTCCTTCATCCTGGCGCCGGTCCATCGATCCAACGTCGACAGCCTGGTGGTGGCAGCCGCGACGAAGCGCCGCATGCGCTACCTCGGCAAGCGCGAGATGTGGAAGTACCGGGCGTCAGCCTGGTTCTTCACCACCATGGGCGGCATTCCCGTGAACCGGGGAACCCCCGATCGCGATGCGCTGCGTGCGTGCGAGGCGGTGATCGCGCGGGGTGAGCCGCTCGTCATGTTCCCCGAGGGAACCCGTCGATCCGGACCGCTGGTCGAGGACGTCTTCGACGGCGTCGCCTTCGTTGCCGCGCGTGGCGGGGTTCCCATCGTTCCGGTCGGCATAGGGGGCTCCGAGCCTGCCATGCCGAAGGGCGCAAGGATGGTTCGCCCTGTTCGCATCCACATGGTGATCGGGGCGCCCCTCTTTCCGGAGAAGACACCGGAGGCCGGACGAGTTCCCCGCCGAGTGGTTCGTGAGCTTTCCGAGCAACTGAGGGATGAGATGCAACGGCTCTTCGACGAAGCCGAAGGAGGATGAGTCATCATGGGTAGGACGTGGGATCACCTCACCGATGAGCTGGCGGCGTTCTGTGATCGCCAGCACGTGTTCTTCGTCGCGACGGCGCCCGACGAAGGCGGCCACGTCAACCTCTCTCCAAAGGGCTACGACAGCTTTCGAGTGCTCGATGCCCACACGGTTGCCTACCTCGACCTGACGGGCAGCGGCGTCGAGACGATTGCCCATCTCCGCGAAAATGGGCGCATCACCGTGATGTTCACGGCCTTCGAGGGCTCCCCCGACATCGTTCGCATCTACGGCGTCGGAGAGGCGTTGATGGCCGGTACCGCCGGGTATGCCGCGCTGGCTCACGAGTTCCATGAGTTCCCCGGGGCACGGGCGATCGTCCGCATCGCCATCGAACGTGTGTCGAGCTCGTGCGGGTACGCCGTGCCGCTCATGAGCTACGTGGGGGAGCGGAGTCGCCTCGACGAATGGGCGGCGAGCAAGTCCGACGAGGAGATGGCCGAGTATCAGGCACGGAACAACGCCCTGAGCATCGACGGGTTGCCCGGCCTGTTCGACTGACCGCTCTCGAACCCGTCCCACTCCGAGGCTCACGACACACGCCCGGTGGGCCGATACGGGGATGATCGGGATCCGTGATCGAGTGCGGAGATCGAATGCGGCGATGGAGAGCGCCGGCCGGTTTCACCCGCCGGCCGGGATCACCCGCCGGCCGGGATCACCCGTGGCGGCTACGGGCGAAGCGAGGCAAGGACCGTGCTGGCCGACAGGTCGCGGTCGAGCGCTCCGGGAACGTTCGATGGCGATGCGAGTGCGAAGCCCGCCAGGGTCGTGATGGCCCCGAGAAGCTCCCGCAGCTCACGCGGGGGCGGAAAGTACTCGTCCTCGGTCGTGATCGACACCTCCTCGACACCGTTGAGCGGGGCCAGACGGTCGAGGATCGCCGCGACGACCTCCTCTGCCGCCGACGCGCCGGCGGTCACGCCGATGACGCCCTCGAGGTCGTCGGGCAGCTCGTCGGGGTCGTTCACCCGCAACACGCGGGGACACCCCGTCGCAGTGGCCACCTTCGCCAGCGCGACGGTGTTCGAGGAGTTCGCCGATCCGATCACCACCACCGCGTCGCAGCGACGAGCGATCTGCACCAGTGCCGATTGCCTGTTTGTCGTGGCGAAACACAGGTCACTGCGACCGGGCATCCACAGATCGGGGAAGCGCCTTCGGGCTGCGTCGAGCACGCCCGACCAGTCCTGATGGCTCAACGTGGTCTGGGCCAACAGCGCCACCGGCCGTCCCGGGTCAACCAGGTCGGCGACATCGGCCTCGGTCTCGACGAGATGCGTGTCGTCGGGCGCGACCGCCATGGTCCCGACGGCTTCGTCGTGGCCCTCATGGCCGACGTAGAGGACGGCGAAGCCCTTGCCGGCCCTCGTCTTGACCTCATGGTGCACCTTGGTGACCAGGGGGCAGACCGCGTTGACCACATAACCTCCGGTCTCACGAGCCGCCACGACCACCTCAGGCGCGGACCCGTGGGCAGAGAGCATCAACGGCGCCCCCCGTGGGACCTCGGCGACATCATCCACGAACACCACCCCAAGTCCACGGAAGCGATCCACCACCAGTTGGTTGTGAACGATCTCGTGATAGCAGTAGACAGGCGGCTCGAACGCTCGGACCATCCAGGCCAACGCCTTGATGGCCATCTCCACGCCCGCGCAGAACCCTCGGGGGGATGCGAGCAGGACCCTGTCCACGTTCATCGTGGTCCACGCTAGCGGTGACGTACGCTGTGCCATGGCTCGTGTTGCCGCGATAGGTCTCGACTCCGCCGACTGGGCGCTGACCGAGCGATTGATGACTGATGGGCGCATGCCCAACCTTGCTCGCCTGCGTTCCCGAAGTGTCGAGATCCTCACGCACAACGACATCGTCGGAAAGCCCGAGGAGGCCTGGGCCTCGTTCCTCTACGGTGACGCTGCCTATCAGGCCGGCTACTGGAGCAATCTGGCCTTCGATCCGGCGAGCTATCGCTCCTACCGCCAGGGGATCTTCCCGGGCATGCCCTTCTACGCGTCCGACGGTCGGAGGTCGCTGATCTTCGATGTTCCGAAGAGCGGGATCCGGCGCGATGTTCACGGCACCCAGGTCACCGGATGGGGAGCGCACGCTGCATCGTTCCCACGTGCGTCGAGTCCTGCCGGCGTGCTCACCGAGTTGGAGGAGTCCGTCGGCACGCATCCAGGCCTGAACAACGACTACTTCGACGGGTGGTACCAACCCGACTACGTCGACGAGCTCGGCGATGCCCTCGTGGCAGGGGCAGCACTTCGGACCCGGGCGACCCGTCACCTTCTCGAACGTGAAACGGGATGGGATCTGTTTCTGACCGTCCTCTCGGAGCCTCATTCCGGTGGCCATCACTTCTGGCACGGCGTGGACGCCCGCCATGTCCTTGCGGGAGCACCGACGGCCCCACAGGCCGGCCGACGCATGATCGAGGTCTACGAGGCCGTTGATGCAACGCTCGGAGGCATCGTGGCCGCCCTGCCGGCGGACGCGGTCGTGGTGGTCTTCTCCGTTCACGGCATGCAGCCGAACGACAGCGATGTCGCGGCCGCTCTCCTCTTGCCCGAGCTGCTGCATCGCCACCACGGGGGGTCGCCGCGGCTGAAGGGGGGAGACCTCGAGCTGTGGCGGCGGCAGGGGTATCCCGCCGTCCTGGCAGACCCGCGTCGGCGCCCGCTGGCGTTTGCCCGCGACACTCTTGACGCCTCTCCGGTCGCAGGCCTTCGACGACGCGCCAAGGCGGGGGTCCTGCTGGACATCGAGCGGGGTCTGCGTCGGGCACGGGGACGCCCGCCCGCTCACCGCCCCCCATGGAAGACCGCCGCCGACGTGGCACCCGAGATCGATGTGGACACCATCGGTCCCGGAGGCGTCGATGAACCCGCCACGGACTACCCGAACCTCTGGTACCGGGACGTCTGGCCGTCCATGCGTGCCTTTTCGCTGCCCTCCTTCGGGGAGGGACGGGTGCGGATCAATCTTCGCGGACGTGAGCGCGACGGCATCGTCGATGCGGACGACTATGACCGGACGTGCGGGGAGATCGAACAACTCCTGGCCGATTCGATCAACCCACGTACCGGTCGCTCCATTGCGGCACACGTGGAACGCACCCATGGGGACGATCCCTTCGATCCACTCGCCCCCGACGGGGATCTGCTCATCACCTGGGATACCGCCGTCGATGCCGTGACGCACCCAACCCTCGGCGCGGTCGGACCCTTTCCGATGCTGCGCATGAGCGAGCACTCCAACGCAGGATTCGCCCTGATCTCTGGTGAGGGCATGGAGCCGGCCCGTGCTCGCAGCCGACCCACGGCCGAGCTGGCGCCCTTGATGCTGGCGCTGCTCGAGGGCAAGGCCGCGCTCTGACCGAAGGGCCCCGATGTCCCCCAGCCTTCCGGACCATGAGGGTTTGTCCCGCAACCCTTATCCTGGGGACATGTCCCTTCCCTCCGTCGTCGCCGTCGCGCCCGGATCACCGGCCGACAGGGCCGGGCTGCTGCCCGGCGACGAGGTCGTCGCCATCGGCGGACGAGCGCCACGCGATGTCATCGACTGGCAGATGTGGGCAGATGACGCCGATCTCGAGCTCGACGTTCGTCGGGGCGGGCTCGATCGGACGCTGACCGTTGCCAAGCGTGACGGCGAGCCCCTGGGGGCCGAGGTCAGCTCGGCCCTCTTCGACCAGGTGCGCACCTGTGACAACCACTGTGAGTTCTGCTTCATCCATCAATTGCCGCCCGGAATGCGCAAGAGCCTCTACCTCAAGGACGACGACTATCGACTCAGCTTCCTGTACGGGAACTTCACGACACTGACGCGATTCACGGAGTCCGATCTCGAGCGGGTGGTGACCGGCAGGCTCAGCCCGCTTCACGTGAGCATTCATGCCACCGACGGCGAGGTCCGTGCACGGATGCTCCGCAATCGTCGGGGGGCGACCAGCCTTCGGTGGTTGCGTGCACTCCTCGATCACGGCATCGAGGTCCACGGCCAGGTGGTGGTGTGTCCGGGAATCAACGATGGCGCCGTGCTCGACGACACCTTGTGCGGGGTTCTGGACGACTATCCCGAGCTGGCCTCGATCTGCGTCGTTCCCCTCGGCTTGAGCCGATACTCCACCGAGGATGCCATGCGGGCGCACACGACCGACGAGGCCCGTGCGGTGCTCGACACGGTCGAGTCGTGGCAACGGGTCTTTGGATCCCTGCTGGGTCGACGCATGGTGTTCGCCGGTGACGAGTACTACCTGTTGGCCGATCGACCGTTCCCTTCCGCCCAGACCTATGAGGGCTTTCCCATGCACGAGGACGGCGTGGGCATGGCGCGGGCGTTCGAGGAGGAGTTCCTCGGACGATCCGATCAGCCCATCGGCGTGCAGGCCGGGTTCTTCTCGTGGGTCGAGGGCGCCCCGGCGACGGGCTACCGGGCGCCTCGTGCCGACGCTGTGCCCGTGCGAGTGCTGCGACGAGACCGACGACCGGTCGGCGTCCTGACTGCTCCCTACGGAGCACGCGTGCTCGCTCCGCTGCTGGCCGGCCTCCCCAGGGACGACGTGCGCATCATCACCGTCGCCAACGAGTTCTTCGGCGGCAACATCGGGGTGACAGGGCTCATGGTGGGAGCGGACCTGGCTCGGGCATTGGAGGCCGAACCCGATGGCCACCGCTATCTGGTGCCCGATGTCTGTGTGTCGCTGGGTCGTTTCCTCGACGGCATGACACCGGAGGAGTTGCCCCGGGCGATCGAGATCATCCCCACCGACGGCGTCGCGCTGCGCCGGGCGCTGGAGGGGTCGGGACGATGAGTTCGCCACGTCTGCCCGTCGTTGCCATCGTCGGCCGTCCCAACGTCGGGAAGTCGACCCTGTTGAATCGCGTCGTGGGACGCCGCGAGGCGATCGTCGAGGAACGTCCGGGCGTCACCCGTGACCGCAAGGAGGTGGAGGCGAGCTGGAACGGGCGCGACTTCACGATCGTCGACACCGGGGGATGGATGCCCAAGGGCACGGCCCTCGACGACAAGGTGAGCGGCCAGTCCGAGCGGGCGTGGGCCGACGCAGACGTGATCCTGCTCGTGGTCGATGCATCGGTCGGCGTCACTCCCGACGATCGCCAGATCGCCAACCGACTCCGTGGTGGAGACAGGTCCGTGCTGCTCGTCGCCAACAAGATCGACAGCGAGCACCGGGAACCGGAGATGTGGGAATTGGTCAAGCTGGGCATCGGTGACCCCTGGCCGGTCAGCGCGCTGCACGGCCGCGGCAGCGGTGACCTCCTCGACGAGGTGATTCGCCTGTTGCCCGAGGCGACGGAGCCCCTCGGAACGATCCGCGAGAACGCGGGCACCGAGCCGGACCCGATCGATCTCGACCTGGGCGAGTTCGGCGATCTCGATGACGACTCCAAGGTGCCCGCCGTGGCGATCGTCGGTCGTCCCAACGTCGGCAAGTCCACGCTGTTCAACAAGTTGATCGGCGAGGAGCGCGCGGTCGTCCACGACATGCCGGGGACGACCCGTGACACGATCGACACGGTGGTCGAGACCGAGCACGGACCCATCCGCTTCGTCGACACCGCAGGAATGCGCCGCAAGTCCCGCATCGACAACGGAACCGAGTACTACTCACTCGTGCGAGCGCTCCAGGCGATCGATCATGCCGACGTGGCGGTCCTGGTCATCGACGCGAACGAGGGCATCACCCATCAGGACCAGCGCCTGGCAGAGCGGGTCGACGTCGCAGGCTGTCCCGTGGTCGTGTTCCTCAACAAGTGGGAAACCCTTGACGCCGAGGCTCGCGAGGACGTCACCTACCAGATCGGTCAGAAGCTGCACTTTCTGGCTCAGTCGCCCGTGCTCAAGGCCAGCGCCCTGACGGGCAAGGGCATGAACAAGCTGATGCCGGCGCTCGCACAGGCCATCGAGTCCTACCACCGGCGGGTTCCGACACGGGCGCTCAACCAGGTGATCCAGCGCGCCCAGGCTGCCCAGCCCTCGCCCACGGGTCGAGTGCTCTACGCGACACAAGGGGCGGTCGACCCGCCGACGTTCACGCTCTTCTCGAACCGGGAGCTGCCGCCGACCTACCTGCGATACCTCGAGCGCTGCATCCGCGAGCAGTTCGACATGGGCAACACCCCGCTCAAGTTGCGGGTCCGCAAGCGCTCGAGCTGAGGGCTCGAGAACGGTTTCCGGCCATGCCCTGGTGTGACGACTGCAATCGATTCTGGAATCCGAACACGCTGGAGCGGGACGGGTCATGCCCACGATGCGGCCGCGTGGTGGCGGAGCCCGGCGAGCGCTCGGCGCCGGCGAAGGCTCCCTGGCATTTCAGGCTTCTCGTCGGCGCGCTGGCGCTCTACCTGGGTTGGCGGGTGATCGAGGCGGTCGTCTGGGTGGTCGAGCGCATCTGATCCGTCTGGCCGGCGGGGGTGCCGTTCGTCGTCGGCTGCGCCGAACCGCTAGGGTGGCGACGTCTCGGGCTGTGGCGCAGCTTGGTTAGCGCGTCGGTCTGGGGGACCGAAGGTCGCAGGTTCAAATCCTGTCAGCCCGACCACGAGGGACCGGAACTCTCACCACGAGAGTCCGGTCCCTTCTCGTCCTCGGGTCCTTACGGGCCGCCCACCGTCCCTGCCACACCGAGCCTCCGTTCCAGCCCGGTGAACACCTGTCGCCAATAGTCCGAATCGCCGAGCTGATCGATCAGGTGCCGTTCGACCACCTCGTAGATCACCGTGTCGCCGTGGGCGACCCGCTCGGCCGTCACCGCAGGCGACATCAAGAGATGGTTCGCTCCCTCGATGCTCGCGAAGTAGGTCGAGAGGAAGGGATAGAGAACCGCACCGAACGAGTCGTAGAGGAAGACGGCCGTACCCGGCACAAGCGGTGTGTTCGGTCGAGCCTCGTTGGTCACGTCGAAGGCCTCCGGTGCATCGGGAATCTTGCTTTCCCGAATCATCCGAACCGTTCGAGTGACGTCTCGTCGAACTTCGAGGTGGGGCGCCTGCTCGTGCGACCGCATCCCCAGCATCCTCGCGAGGTCGCCGGTTCTCGAGATGTCCGCGAGGGGCGCCACCGTCGACGACGTCCACAACTCAGGGTCGATGACCTCGACGACCTCGCGAGTCGCGACCACTGCTGCTCGATCGTTCCAATGGGTGTCGGTCCGGTGGTACATGGACTCGCCTGTCTCCGAGCTCTCGGCCTCGAGAGGCCGCCGAAGGTCGACGAATCCCCGAGGCGGACGTGTCGCCAGCCTGCGCCAGAGATCCGCCTTGAAACGGCGAGCGCAGGGAAGTCCCGGGATCGAGCGCAACCGGTCGTCCATGAAGGTCGTCTTGTCCGGGGCGATGAGGAAGATCAGGCGCTTCCCGTGGCGAGCCAGCACGTCGTGGAGCGCATCGACGTGTGCCAGCGCCGTGTCGATGGTCTCGACCGGACGACATGCCCGCGTGAGGTCCTCCGCCAGGAACAGCCAACCGTCATCGCCGACGAGCACCTTGGGGCCCGCAGCCTGGCCCGAAGCCGGATTGTCGCCGAACACCTGCTCGTCCACCCAGGTATCCAATCGAATCGCCCGGTCACGCAGTGCCAGGTGGTCGTTGGCGAAGGGCACGACGTCGTCCACGGCATCCCATCCGCGTCCGATCTCGGGAGGGGCGGCGAGTGGACGGTTCTCGATGGGTTGCACCCGAACCCCGGCAGCCGCCGCCAACGCCGGAACGAAGAGCAACAGGGCGCCGAGCAGGGCCAGGAGGAGGCGTTGAGCGGAGGGAAGGTTCATGGGCTCCGAACTTGAGGTACTCAGAACTGGAAGTAGAGGAAGGGGCTGAAGGTACCCGAGGCGACGAGCGCTGCGGCGTAGGGGGCGATCAGGACAACGAGCGCAAACCGGATGATCATGGGAGCCCGCCCTCGACCCTGCTCCATCATGCGCCCCAGGGTGAAGGTGCCCGGTAGAAGAACCGAAAGCGATCCCACCACCAGCCAGAACTGGTTCCCATGGGTCAGCACCGCCTCGAGCTCGGGTGCCAGGGCCTGAACACGAGGGATGAACATGGCCTGGAGGTACTGCAACGCCGTGTTCAGGTCTTCGCTGCGAAAGGGGACCCAGCCAACCATGACGATCAACATCGTCATGGCTCGGCGAAGCGCAACCAGCCGTCTGTGCTTCACGACAGCGAGCCCGGTTCGCCGTTCCAGGATCAGCAGCGCGCCGTGGTACACGCCCCAGATGAGGAAGGTCCAGTTCGCCCCATGCCAGAACCCGGTCAGGAGGAAGACGATGCCGAGATTCCGATAGGTCCGCATCGTGCCGGCTCGGTTTCCGCCGAGGGGGACGTAGAGGTAGTCCCGAAACCAACTCGAAAGGGAGATGTGCCATCGCCGCCAGAAGTCGGTCATCGACTCCGCGGAGTACGGACGGTTGAAGTTCTCGGGAAAATGAAACCCGAACATGCGTCCGAGTCCGATGGCCATGTCGGAGTAACCCGAGAAGTCGAAGTAGATCTGGACGGTGTAGGCAACGATGCCGAGCCAGGCTGCCTGCCACCCCAACCCTGAGGTGGGAAGTCCGAATGCCGCATCGGCGATGGGCGCGACGGAATCGGCGATGAGGACCTTCTTCGAGAGTCCCAGGACGAAGCGGGGCATGCCTGCGGCGAAATCGCCGAGACGATCCCGGCCGGTCTCGCCGAGCTGCTCGGCGATCTCGTGATAGCGAATGATCGGTCCGGCAACCAACTGGGGAAACTGAGCGATGTAGGCGGTGAAGTCGATCGGGTTCGAGAGAGCAGGGCGTGTGCCTCGGTGGACGTCGACCACGTAGCTGATGCAGTGAAAGGTGAAGAACGAGATGCCCAGCGGAAGGGCCAGGGAGATCCCCGGCACGTGCCATCCGAATCGCTGCGCGATGCCATCGACCTGCCCGGCGGCAAATCCCGCATACTTCCAGAGGCCCAACACGGCGAGGTTGGCCCCGACCGCCACGCCGAGAGCCAGGTTCGCGACGCGGGCACCACGGCGCCTCGTCCTGCCGATCGCGAGTCCGGCGATGAAGTTGGCGATGATCATGGCGATCAGCAGCCAGACGTGGGCCTTGCCGCCCAGGGCATAGAACACCAGGCTGGTTGCGGCAAGGGTGAGGTTTCGGAAGCGGGTGGGCAACACCCAATAGGCGACCAGCACCGTTGGCAGGAAGTACCACAGGAACAGGGGCGTGGCGAACGACATCGCCCGTCAGGGTAGTCATGGTCGGCAGCCCCATTGCGTAGACTCCGCTCATGAGTTCCAACCCCACCGCTCCGGCCGCTGATGAGGCGTCTTCCCCCGGTGGGGGCGAGGGACGGGTTCTGACGATTCCCAACGTGATCTCCCTGCTTCGTCTGGCATGCATCCCCCTTTTCTGGTGGTTGCTCGTCGTTCAGGACCGACGAGCCGCTGCGGCCTACCTGCTCGCCGGCCTCGGGGCGACCGACTGGGTCGACGGCTGGATCGCTCGGCGCTTCGGACAGGTCTCCGCGCTCGGCAAGGTGCTCGACCCCACGGCCGACCGGCTCATGTTGATCGTCGGCATCGTTGCGCTGCTCGTCGACGGCTCGCTGCCGGTGGTGGTCGGTGCGCTGTCGATCATCCGCGAGTCTCTGGTTGCACTGGTCTCGGTCGTCCTCGGGGCCATGGGCGTGCGCCGCATCGACGTCACCTGGTGGGGAAAGACCGGAACCTTCCTCCTGATGTTCGCCTTTCCCCTCTTTCTTGCTTCGCACGCAGGTTTCTGGTGGGAGGACGAGGCAGGGCTCGCCGCGTGGGGGTTCGTGGTTCCCGGTTTGATCATCAGTTACGTCTCCGCCGGCGGCTATGTGCCGATTGCCAGGCAGGCTCTCGCCGAGCGGGGCCTCGAGCAGAAGCAGGGATCATGAAGGCAGTCATCATGGCCGGGGGCGAGGGCACGCGCCTTCGCCCACTCACCTCGAACCAACCAAAGCCCATGATTCCGGTGGCGAACCGGCCCATGATGGAACACATCGTGCGCTTGTTGCACAAGCACGGCTTCGACGACATCGTCGTGACGGTCGCCTTCCTTGCGAATCACATCCGCACCTATTTCGGTGACGGTTCGGAGTTCGGGGTTCGCATGGTCTACGCCACCGAGGAGACCCCTCTGGGGACCGCGGGATCGGTGCGCAACGCCATGGACGAGCTCGATGAGCCCTTCCTGGTGATCTCGGGTGACGTGCTGACCGACATCGACCTCTCGAGGGTCGCCGAGTTCCACAGGCAACGCGGCGCCATCGCGACCATCGGTTTGACCGCGGTCGAGAATCCCCTCGAGTTCGGCATCGTCATCACCGGCGATGACGGGTCGATCGAACGCTTCCTCGAGAAGCCCACCTGGGGTCAGGTCTTCAGCGACACCGTCAACAACGGCATCTTCATGCTCGAACCCGAGATATTCGATTTCATCGCTCCTGATGGTCCGTCGGACTTCTCCACGGACGTGTTCCCGGTCCTGCTGGAACAGCAGCAGGCGTTGTACGGTTTCGTCTGCGACGGTTACTGGGAGGATGTGGGCGCGATCGACGCCTACGCCCGGGCACATCGCGACCTGCTCGACGGCAAGGTCGACATCGAGATCCCCGGCTTCCAGGTGGAAAAGGGCATCTGGCTGGGTGAGGGCGTCGAGATCGATCCGAGCGTGAAGATCGTCGGTCCCGCCATCGTTGGCGACTACACCAGGATCGAGCCGGGAGCCCGCCTGGGCGCCTACACGGTGCTGGGATCCAACGTGATGGTTGGATCGGATGCCGACGTCGAGCGTTCGATCATCCACGACAGCGTCTACATGGCTCAGGGCGTGCGGATCCGGGGCGCCGTCATCGGACGATCGTGCGATCTGCGTGCCCGTTCGAGGTGCGACGAGGACGTCGTGCTCGGTGACGACTGCTTCATCGGCGAGCAGGCGGTGGTGACCTCGGGCGTGAAGGTCTATCCGTTCAAGACGGTTGAGGCAGGCGCCGTGGTCAATGCCTCGTTGGTCTGGGAGAGCAAGGGTGCGCGATCCCTCTTCGTCGAGCACGGTGTGGCAGGCCTTGCCAACGTCGACATCACACCCGAGCTCGCCACTCGGGTGGCGATGGCCTATGCCACAACCCTCAAGAAGGGCGCCACCGTGGTCACCTCTCGCGATGCAAGTCGTTCGGCTCGCATGCTGAAGCGTTCGGTCATGGCCGGTCTCAATGCCGCGGGGGTTCACGTCAACGACCTCGAGGTGGCCCCGGTTCCGACGACGCGCTTTCAGGTTCGTTCCGAGCAGGCCCAGGGAGGCATCTCGGTGCGCCTCATGAACGGCGACCCCCAGTCGGTGATCCTTCGCTTTTTCGACGTCGACGGTCTCGACATCTCCGAGGCCACGACGCGAAAGATCGAGCGGCTCTTCTACCGCGAGGACTTCCGTCGTGTCTTTCCGGGCGACATCGGCGACATCGGCTACCCCCCTCGTGCCATCGAGCACTACACCACTGCCGTGATGACCGCGGCGGACGTTCGCCTCGTGCGCCAGCGGCACTTCAAGGTCGTGGTCGACTATTCCTACGGCAGTACCGCTTTCGTCATGCCGAACGTGCTCGCCAAGCTGGGTGCAGACGTTCTGGCCGTCAACCCGTTTGCGTCGACGGCTCAGGCGATCACGTTCGACCTCGCCACCCACGCCGCCGATGTCGGGACCCTCGTGCGATCCTCGGGGTCGCAGCTCGGCGTGGTCATCGACGCGGGCGGCGAGCATCTCACGTTGATCGACGACGAGGGAAGAATTCTCACCGACACCGAGGCCATGTTGGCCTTCATCCATCTGATAGGTCTCCGTTCGCCGACGAGCGGCCGCATCGCCCTGCCCGTGGTGGCCACGGCAGCCGCCGAACGTCTTGCGAGGTCTCATGGACTCGAGGTGGTCTGGGCCAAGTTGAGCACGGCCTCGCTCATGGAGGTGGTCAGCGGCGAGGACATGGTCTTCGGCGCCGGGGTGGACGGCGGTTTCATCTTTCCCTCGGTTCTGCCGGCGTTCGATGCGACCGTGGCCTTCATCTCGATGCTCGAGCTCCTCGCCGCCAACGAGATCAAGCTCTCGCAGGTGGCCGGCGAGCTCGAACCTGTGCACCTGGCACACGAGACCGTGGCCACGCCGTGGCATGCCAAGGGGGTCGTCATGCGGTCACTCGTCGAGCAGGCCGACCACGAGCTCATCCTGGTCGATGGGGTCAAGGAACTGCGCGAGGAGGGTTGGGTGCTGACCGTTCCCGACCCCGAGGCGCCGACGACCCATGTCTGGGCGGAGGCTCGCACCGACGAGGAAGCCAGGGATCTCGCTCGCCGACAAGGCAGGAGGATCCTCCAAATCGTGTTGTCCAACAACGAGTGACCGCGACCGGGCCCGCTATCCGGTAACGTCCGCCTCATGCATTTTCCCGATGAGCTTCGCTATTCGTCAGACCATGAGTGGGTCCGCCGGGACGGGTCCCGGATCCGTATGGGCATCACCGACTATGCCCAGGATGCACTCGGTGACATCGTTTTCATCCAACTCCCCGACGTCGGCGCCGTCGTCGCCACGGGAACGGCCTTCAGCGAGATCGAATCGACCAAGTCGGTGTCCGATGTCTACGCTCCCGTCGCAGGGACCGTCGTGGCCGTGAACGAGAAGCTGGTCAACGAGCCGCAGTGCGTGAACGAGGACCCCTACGGTGAGGGTTGGATCTGCCTCATCGAGCCACAGGATGCCGAGGAGATGACAGGGTTGCTGGACTCGGACGCGTACCGGGCATTGGTTGACGAGTAAGTGATTCACGATCAGAGGTGGCCGAGGTGATCTGCGACCGATGTGGACATCACAACAGCGGGGGGGCGAACTTCTGCTCCTCCTGTGGCGAGCCATTGACCGGCTCCGAGCACCGCACCTTGAGCCTTCCGCGGGTCGAAGCCGAACCTGCGACATCCGACCTACCGGATGGCCCCGATCACGACCGAGTTCATTTCGACCGAACCACGCTGGGCGATGCAGTTGGGCTCCTCATGATCCGGAGCGGTCCGGGCGAGGGCTCGACCTTCGTGTTGGAAGAGCAGCGAACGACGATCGGCCGCCATCCGGACAGCGGTGTGTTCCTCGACGACATCACGGTCTCTCGGCGTCACGCGGAGGTGATCCGGGCCGACCACGGTTTCATGGTCCGGGACGCGGGCTCACTGAACGGCACCTACGTCAATCGTGAACGAGTGGAGGAGTCCCGATTGGACGACGGCGATGAGTTGCAGATCGGGCGCTTCAAGCTGGTTCTGGTCTGTCGAGTTGATTCGGATGTCCCGTGAAGGCGGTGTCCGGTGACGGGAGCCCGGTGCCCGATGCGCACCTCTCGATCGGTGAGGTCCTCGAACTCCTCAAGGACGAATACCCGGACATCACCATCTCGAAGATCCGGTTTCTGGAGAGCCAGGGCCTCATCGACCCGGAGCGAACGCCGTCGGGTTATCGAAAGTTCTACGGCCATGACATCGAGCGCCTGCGCTGGGTCCTGCTCCAACAACGCGACCACTTCCTGCCGCTCAAGATCATCAAGGACCGACTTCAGACGACCGAGGTGGGTTCGATGCTCGCCGAGTCCGGTGCGTCGAGCGAGACATCACCTTCCAACGGGGCCCCGGCCTCGGTGGTTCCTGGGTCCCCGATCGGCCCGCATCCCGACAGCGATCCGGAGCCCAGCGTGGCTACCTCTCAACCTGAGCCTGAGGTTCCGACTCCCAAGCCTGCCCACGAACAGACCGGCCTCCTCGGGCCCTTGCTGGGGTCGTTGACCTCTGCGACGTTCAGTCTCGACGAGTTGTCGAACGCCACCGGCCTGACCCGCGAACAGATTCGAGAGCTCGAGCGTTACGGAATCGTGACAGGTCGGGCGGTCGGCGGTCACGTGATCTACGACGAGGAGGCCCTTGTGGCCGGGCGTCTCGCTCGGGACCTCGGTGACCATGGAGTCGAGGCTCGACATCTGCGCATGTACAAGACTGCCGCCGAGCGCGAGGCGGGCTTCTACGAGCAGATGGTCCTTCCACTCATCAAACAGCGCAACCCCGCTTCACGCCGCCAGGCCATCGAGAAGGTGGGCGACCTGGCCCGACTCGGCGAGAGTCTCCGTGCGAGCCTGTTGCGGCAAGGTCTTCGATCGATCATCGAGGGCTCCGACCCCGGTCGTTGAGCGACCGCGGAGGACACCGAATGTTCGTCGATGAGGTCCTCAGAACCGATAGGGTGCGGAGGTGGTAGAGATGGAGATCTTGGGTGTGCGCCTTGAGCTGCCGGCCAACAATCCCATTGCCCTTCTCCGGGAACATGCCGGTCTTCGTCGTGTCCTGTCCATCTACATCGGCCCCGAGGAGGCGAAGTCGATCGCCTTGGCCATGGAGGGCATCCCGACGCCTCGGCCGATGACCCACGACCTGCTTCGCGACGTGTTGATCGAGATCGGCGCCACGGTGCATCGGGTGGTGATCACCGAGCTGCGGGAGTCGACCTTCTATGCCGAGATCGTGCTGGAGCATGCAGGCCAGGTGCACGTCGTTTCGAGCAGACCATCCGATGCGATGGCCTTGGCCGTGCGCGTGCAGGCGCCGGTGTTCGTCGAGGAGGCCGTGCTCGATGTCGCAGCCGGGCCGATACCCGAAGAGCCGGAGGAGCAGGATCACATCGTCGACGAGTTCCGGGCATTCATCGATGACGTGAATCCCGAGGACTTCGCGAGCTGACACGTTTGGTCGAGCGATGTTGAGCCCCTGGCTGCGGGTCGGGCGCGGACTTGGCCTGCTGTGCGCCGTCTTGGTGACCGGCACCGGCGGGTACCTCGCCTTCGGGTTCGGCGTCCTCGATGCGCTCTACCAGACCGTGACCACGATATCCACGGTTGGCTTTCGGGAGGTGCATCCCTTCAGCGCAGGCGAGAAGGTGTTCACCATCGCCCTGATCTTCGGTGGCGTGGGGTCGGCGCTCTACACCTTCGGGGTGCTTCTGGAAACCCTGGTCGAGGGTCGCCTGAGTGAGTCCATGAGGAGGCGTCGTATGCAACACCGCATCGATCAGATGTCGGGTCATGTCGTCATCTGCGGTTGGGGGCGTGTTGGCCGCACGGTTGCCCGGCGAGCCGCCGGGTACGGGGCGACGGTCGTCGTCGTCGACAGCGACCCCGAACGGCTCGAGGGCATTGTCCACCCCTTTGTCGTTGGTGACGCCACCGACGATGAGGTGATGAGGGCGGCCGGCATCGAGAAGGCCTCGACGCTGCTGGCGGCGCTCACGACCGACGCCGACAACCTCTTCGTCACGCTGTCGGGTCGATCGCTCAATCAAGGTCTCTTCATCGTGGCGCGGGCACGGCTGGCCTCGGCCGAGGCCAAGCTCGTCCGTGCCGGGGCGAATCGGGTCGTCAATCCCCAGGAGATCGGCGGTGCGCGCATGGCGGCCTTCGCCCTCCAGCCGAACGTGGCCGAGTTCCTCGACGTCGTCATGCACGACGGCAGTCTCGAGTTTCGCCTTGCCGAGGTCACGATTCCTCCGGGCTCGGCCCTGGCGGGGTGCAGCCTGCGCGACTCGCATCTGCGGGACCGAACCGGAGCGCTGGTGCTGGCGCTGCGTCATCCGGATGGCACGTTCACGACCAATCCCGACCCCGACGTCGTCATGACCAATGAGCAGGTCCTGATCCTGATCGGGACCACCGACCAGCTGCTGGATGTCGACATCGCCGTGCAGAGCGCCTCGTGAGCCGGCCTCGTGAGCCGGCCTCGTGAGCAGGCCTCGTGAGCAGGCCAGGTGAACCAAGTGACAGGTACGTGATTTCCCGCATGATTTCCGAATCCCCTGGGTAGGATTTCACTTCAGCGATGATCCGGCGAAGCGAGGTACGAGGCGTGGAGGACAGTTATCGTGGCCCACAGGTTTGTGCGATCGTGGGCATCACCTACCGCCAGCTCGACTACTGGGCACGAACCGATCTCATTCGTCCCTCGGTGGCCGATGCCAAAGGGAGTGGGACCCAGAGGCGCTATTCCTACCGTGACCTGTTGGAGCTGAAGGTCATCAAGAACCTCCTGGACGGGGGAGTGGCACTGCAGTCCGCCCGTCGGGCCATCGAGTACCTACGCGACCACCTCGGCGAGGACCTCGCCACCGCCAATCTCGTGATCAACGGTGTGCACTCGATCTCGGTGCAAACCGGTGAGGAGATCGTCGACCTCCTTCGGGCCGGCCAGGGCGTGCTGAACATCGTCCCCTTGTCCGGCGTCAAGGGTGAGGTCGATGCAGCCCTCCATCTTCTTCACCAGCCCAAAGGAGACGATGCGACGGCGCTTTCCGTCGCCCTCTAGCGGTCTCCGGCCCCCCTCGGTGGAAACCGGCGTTTGGCTGGGTGAGCGATTCGTGGGTCGCGAGGAGATCATCGCTCGCGCCGCTCGGGCGACGAGTGGCTTTGCGGCGTTCGGGGTTGGTCCGGGTGACAGCGTTGCGCTGCTCCTGCGCAACGACGTCGCCTTCTTCGAGGCTTCGCTCGGGGTTGGAGCGCTCGGTGGCTATGCGGTGCCGATCAACTGGCATGCCAAGGGTGAGGAGATCGCCCATGTGCTGGCCGACTCCTCGGCGAAGGCCGTCGTGGTCCATGCGGACCTCCTGCCCAACCTGCGTGAGGTCTGCCCGGCGGGGGTGCCGATGCTCGTCGTGGCCACCCCGGACGAGTTGGCCGAGCTCTACCACCTCGATCCCGACGCGTGTGGCATGCCCGCGGCGGGCGACGATCGAGGCCATGCGTCGAGCGGGAAGGTCGTGTTGGGTTGGGATGCATGGCTGAGCGCACAGGCGCCCTTCAAGGGGAAGCGCTCCCAGGCCCCTGCGAGCATGATCTACACCTCGGGCACGACCGGCCGGGCCAAGGGCGTCCGACGCAAGCCGTTGACCACCGACCAGATCGCCGCCCTCCGCCTGGTCAACGCCGAGGTGCTGGGCATCGTCGCCGGAATGCGCACGGTGATTCCCGCCCCCCTCTACCACTCCGCGCCCAACACCTATGCGCTTTCCGCCCTGCGGGGTCGGGGGCTGGTGGTGCTGCAGGGTCGTTTCGACCCCGAGGAGCTGCTCGCACTCATCGAGCGGCACGCCATCACGCGCCTGCAGCTTGTGCCGACCATGTTCATCCGTCTGCTTCGCCTCCCCGACGAGCTCAAACAGCGCTATGACCTCTCCTCCCTGGAACACGTCGTGCATGCCGCTGCGCCCTGCCCTGTGGACGTGAAGCGGGCCATGATCGACTGGTGGGGCCCGATCATCTTCGAATACTACGGATCGACCGAGAGCGGCCCGGTCACGGCCTGCGACAGCGCCGAGTGGTTGGCGCATCCCGGCACCGTCGGCCATCCCGTCCCGGGGGCCGAGATCCGGGTGATCGGTGAAGCGGGAGCGCCGGTGGCCTCGGGTGAGACGGGCGAGATCTACATGCACTTTCCCGACTACGGGGACTTCACGTACCAGAACGCCTGGGAGCGTCGGGCGGAGATCGAGCTCGACGGCTTCATCACCGTCGGCGACCTCGGCTATCTCGACGAGGAGGGCTTCCTCTACCTGTGCGATCGCAAGAACGACATGGTCATCTCGGGGGGCGCCAACATCTATCCGGCCCGCATCGAGGCCACCATCCTCGGTCTCGACGGTGTTGCCGACTGCGCGGTGTTCGGCATTCCCGACTCCGACCTCGGTGAGGTGGTCGCTGCCGCTGTGCAACCCCAACCCGGTGCGACGCTCACCGAGGACGAGGTCCGGTCCCATGTGGGGGCACATCTGGCCCGCTTCGAGGTGCCTCGCGTGGTGACCTTTCACGATGTCCTGCCCCGCGAGGACAGCGGCAAGATCTTCAAACGTCGTCTTCGTGACCCCTACTGGGCCGATTCCGGCCGGTCCATCTGAGGCCGGCGAACATCCGGCCCAGGTGAACAGCAGGTCAGGTGAACGGAAGGCCCGGCGAAACGGAATGAGCCCCCGCGGCGTCCATGCCGAGCGGGGGCTCACGGGTCCGGTTGAGGAAGGTGATCAGCTCTTGAAGGTCGCCTTTGCCTGCGAGAGGACCACATTGCCCTTTTGGGTCTCGGCCGAGATGATGGCCTCGCCGTCGCCGACGATCCACATCTTGGTGATGATCGAGTCGCCGGGGTAGACCTGATCGGCGAAGCGAGCGGCGAACGAGCCGAACTTCGCAGGATCGCTGCCGCACAGCGTGTGCAGGATGGCGCGACCGACGAAGCCGTAGGTGCACAGTCCGTGGATGAAAGGTGCCTCGTAGCCGGCCATCTTGGCGAAGGAGGGGTCGATGTGCAGCGGGTTCGAGTCGCCCGACAGGCGGTAGATCGCAGCCTGCTCCTCACGGGTGACGTACTCGACCACATGATCGGGGTCACGTTCGGGTGGCGCGTTGAGCCCTGCCGTCGACGGGCCGCGTTCGCCGCCGAAGCCACCGGCGTCACGCACGAACAACGTGGCCTTGGTGGTGAACAGGGGACCGTTGTCGTCCTCGACGATGCCCTCGCAGCCGATGACCGCAGCCTTGCCCTTGTCCCAGATCTCGCTGAGACGGCCGGTCACGGTTGCCTTGCAGTCCGCCGGGATCTCCCGATGGACGATGATCGACTGCTCACCGTGGAGGATCATCATGGGGTTGATGGCGATGCCGCTGCCGAAAAGTGCGCCCATGGACATCATGCCGGGGATGACGCCGTAAGTCGGAAGAACCTTGGGACCCTTGCCCTCGAAGAGGAAGTCCAGCTCGGTCTCCGGCTTGGCCCCGACGCCGCAGGCGTAGAGCATCGTGGCCTTGCTGTCCCACGACACGGGCATCGGATCGAACGTTTTACCGACGAGATCATTGGAAAGTGATTGGCTCATGGCAGCATCTTTCCCCCGACTTGACTACCTGGTCAAGAACAAACAACGATTCTCCTCACATGTCGCGTGAGTGGCCTCGACGGGAGGCGCTCAGAACGAGGGGAGATCGGTGTGAATTTCGCATTCAGCGAGGAGCAGGAGCAGCTTCGGACGTCCGTTCGCAAGTTCCTGGAGGACAAGTCCCCCGAGAGCGAAGTCCGTCGCCTCATGGAGACCGACGAGGGTTACGACCCCGCCGTGTGGTCCCAGATGGGTCAACAGCTCGGCCTGCAGGGCCTTGCCATCCCCGAGGAGTTCGGTGGCTCGGGCTATGGCTTCATCGAGCTGGTCGTGGTCCTGGAAGAGATGGGCCGTGCGTTGCTGTGCGCCCCGTATTTCTCCAGCGTGGTGATGGCTGCCAACCTGTTGTTGAACAGCGGCGATGATGCCGCCAAGAAGGAGCTGCTGCCGGGCATCGCCTCCGGCGAGACCATCGCGACCGTTGCCTATGTCGAGGAGAGCGGGATCTGGGACGAGTCCGGTGTCACCGCGACCGCCACCAAGGCAGGAGACGGCTACACCATCTCGGGCACCAAGTCCTTCGTGCTCGACGGCCACACCGCCAATCTGTTGCTGGTCGCCGCTCGCAGCGCGGGGGCGTGAGCATCTTCGCCGTCGACGCCAACGCATCGGGAGTCACCCGCACGCTGTTGCAGACCCTTGACACCACCCGCAAGCAGGCCAAGATCACTCTGACCGATGCCCCTGCCCGCCTCATCGGCGCCGAGGGCAAGGGTTGGGACGCGTTGGGCAAGACCCTCGACCAGGCGGTGGTCGCTCTGGCCGCCGAGCAGGTTGGCGGCTCCCAGTTCTGCATGGACATGGCCGTGCAGTACGCCAAGGATCGTGTCCAGTTCGGTCGCCCGATCGGCTCCTTCCAGGCCATCAAGCACAAGTGCGCCGACATGCTGCTCGAGGTCGAGTCGGCAAAGTCCGCCGCGTACTACGCGGGTTGGGCCGCCGCCGAGGACAACGACGAGTTGCCCACGGTCGCCTGCCTGGCCAAGTCCTACTGCTCGGAGGCGTACTTCCACGCCGCAGCCGAGAACATCCAGATCCATGGCGGTATCGGCTTCACCTGGGAGCACCCGGCTCACCTGTACTACAAGCGGGCCAAGACCTCCGAGCTGATCTTCGGTGACCCGACGTACCACCGTGAGCTGCTCTGTCAGCGTCTCGGCATCTGACCGGTCTCGTCGTCCCAAACCAGAAGGAATCTCACTCATGAAGTGGCAAATCGAAGACACACCGGAGCGCGCCGCGTTCCGGGCAGAGGTCACCGGTTGGTTGCGTGACCATCTGCCCAAGGGCTGGATGGAGGCGATCGACGCCGGCGACGACGATGCGTTCGACGCCGCCAAGCGCGCGAGCGACTGGAACCCGTTCACCTGGAACGCCCTGGTGGGCGCCAACGGCTACGGCGCTCCGCTGTGGCCCAAGGAGTACGGCGGTCTCTCCGGCGAGCAGTGGATGCAACAGATCGTGCGTGAGGAGCTCGCTCGTTACCGCCTGCCCCTCGTCAGCCTCAACATCCTCGGCGTGGGCCTTGCGGGCCCGACCATCATCGAGCACGGCACCGAGGCTCAGAAGGAGCGGTACCTCAAGAAGATCCTCACAGGTGAGGAGATCTGGTGCCAGCTCTTCAGCGAGCCCGGCTCGGGTTCGGATCTCGCATCGTTGTCGACCAAGGCCGTGCGCGACGGCGACGAGTGGATCGTCAACGGCCAGAAGGTTTGGACCTCCATCGGTCAGTTCGCCAAGTTCGGCATGCTGGTCGCCCGCACGGACCCCAACATTCCCAAGCATGACGGGCTCACTTATTTCATCCTCGAGATGAGCACTCCGGGCGTCGACGTTCGCCCGTTGCGCCAACTCACCGGATCGTCGGAGTTCAACGAGGTGTACCTCACCGATGTGCGCATCCCCGATGCCAACCGGGTGGGCGCCGTGGGTGACGGATGGCGAGCGGCACGTACCACGCTGATGAACGAGCGGGCCACCCTTTCGGGCCTGTCGATGGACCAGTCCTCGATCATGGGCGGCACCCGCAAGGATCCGTGGCAGTCCTTCCTCGACGGCATCGAGGACAAGACCGACGCCAACGTCCGTCAGAAGATCGCCCAGTTCTACATCGAGCAGGAGGTCAAGGAGATCACTGCCTTCCGTGCGTCCTCGGCTCGTCTGCAGGGCGCGCAACCGGGGCCGGAGAGCTCGGTGAACAAGGTCTTCAACGCCGAGTTCAACCAGCGCAAGTCAAGCTTCTCGATGAATGCCGCCGGAATGGCGTCGGTCGCCTGGGTGCCGGGCGCGGGTGGGGCTTCCGACAGCCGGATGCACGCCTTCCTCCGTTCGCGGGCCAACACGATCGAGGGTGGCACTTCCGAGGTGCTGCGCAACCAGATCGGCGAGCGGGTCCTCGGACTTCCTCGTGACATCGACACGGACAAGGGCCTGCCCTGGAAGGAAATCCGCCGCAACTGACCCTTGATTTCCGTTCGTCGGTAGTTCTCACCGAAACACACGTTGTGCCGACTGGTACAGCGTGTGTTTCGCGTGTGACCACCAATCGGCTCTCCGGTGAGCGCGTCGGGGGATGAAGCAACAGGGCGGCACCGGCTCGGGTATCAGCCTGCCCTGGACGGTCTGCGTGGTCTGGCGGTCTTCGCGGTGCTTGCCTATCACGGGGGGGTCAGCCGGGCGCCCGGTGGCTTCCTGGGCGTCGACGTCTTCTTCGTCCTCAGTGGCTATCTGATCACGGCGCTTCTGGTCCAGGAATGGCGTCAGACCGGGCGTATCGACATCCGCGCCTTTTGGGTTCGGCGCGTGAAGCGCCTCATGCCGGCGCTGCTCCTGCTCTCGGTTGCAATGGTGGGATGGCTGTTCCTCCTGGCCGATCCGGCGGAGCGATCCGGTCTGCGCCTCGACATCCTCGCAGCACTGGGATACGTCGCGAACTGGCGATTCATCGTCAGTGGTCAGTCCTACTTCGCCCAGTTCGCAGACCCCTCGCCGCTGCGCCACACCTGGTCACTTGCGGTCGAGGAGCAGTGGTACCTGATCTGGCCCTTGGTCGTCTGGGCCGGACTGCGCGTCACCCGAGGTCGTCTCGGGCGTCTGACGCTGCTGGTGGTGGGCGCGGCGGTGGCCTCCGCCGCGTGGGCAGCGGTGCTGTGGTCGAACGGAGACCTCTCGAGGATCTACTACGGCACCGACACTCGGGCCCAGGAGCTTCTCATGGGCGCCGGCTTGGCCCTGCTGTTGGCCAAGGTCACCCTTTCCTCGCGGTTGCGGTGGCTGTTCGAGGTGACGGGCATCGCTGCGCTCGCAGCCTTGGTCGCCGGCGTCGTGCTTGTTCACGATACGTTCCCCTGGCTCTACCGAGGTGGCCTGCTG
Organism: uncultured Actinomycetes bacterium; assembly: GCA_963743945.1. Lineage (GTDB taxonomy): Bacteria > Actinomycetota > Acidimicrobiia > Acidimicrobiales > CADCSY01 > JACOTK01. The sequence continues at coordinate 118,182 of CAVURO010000001.1, read as the reverse complement.
GGAACATCGTTGTTGGTCGCCATGGTCATCGTCGCCGGCGTGCAGCCGGGACGAGGGGTCGTGAAGGCGACACTGTCATGGCTCCCCTTCCGATGGCTGGGAAGGATCTCCTACGGCCTGTATCTGTGGCACTGGCCGGTGAACATCGTGCTCACCTCGGAGCGGACCGGTCTCGATTCGTGGGCTCTTTGGAGCGTTCGGCTCGAGGCGAGCCTGATGCTCGCTCTCGCTTCCTACTTCATCGTCGAGCGGCCGGTGCTGCGAATGGCGAGGTTCGCCCGACCGCGGCCGGAGCGGCGGGTGACCCACTGGTCGTTCGGGCTGACCAGGGCAGCAGTGGCGTCGGGAGCGATGGCCGTGGTTGCAGCGATGGTGGTCGTCGTCCAGAGTCCAACAGGCCCGACGAGCACCCCCGGGGGTCTGCCGAGCGAGGCGGCGATCGGCACAACGTTGTCCACGATGCTCGCCAGCTCGCCCACCGGCACGGCGAAGCTCCCGGCGGCTCGGCAGACCACCGACACCACGGCGCCTGACGGCTCGGCGCTCGACGGCACGGCGCCCGATGGCACGGGGGAGCACCTCAAGGTGCTCATCACGGGGGATTCGGTGGCGTTCACCTTGGGGTTCGGCTTCTCACCGGAGACGGTTGATCCCACGCTGTCGGTCGGTGTCACCGCCATCCTGGGCTGTGGCGTCGTGCCGGGTCAGCCCTATGTCGACGGACATCCGCATCCCCTCAGCTTCCGCCACTGCGACGGCTGGGAGCAGATTTGGCGTCAGGGCATGAACGACAGCCGCCCGGACGTGGTGGTGATGTTGCTCGGCGCATGGGAGGTGCTCGACCGTGAGGTCGACGGCCGACTGCTCCGGGTCGGGACACCCGAGTACGCGTCATATCTGGAGGCTCAGCTCACGACGGCTTTCGACATCGTCACGGCGAACCGGACGCCTCTGGTCCTGCTGACGGCGCCGTGTTACCGCGAGACCGAGGCAAGACTCGGGGGACCGGACAGCGACCGGAACGATCCCTTTCGGGCCGAGTGGTTCAACACGATCATGCTGGGCGTGGCCGGGCGATACGGGAGTCTGGTCAAACCCGTCGACTTCGGCGCCTATCTCTGTCCCGACGGCGAGCCGCGTGAACAGATCAACGGGGTGACCATGCGCTATGACGGCGTGCACTTCACCGCCGAGGGTGGCGCCGAGGTGTGGCGGTGGTTGGCGCCTCGGGTTCACCGTGCGGTCAAGACCCCCTTCCGCTCCGGCTGATACGTGAGCTAATCTTGCTCTGCGTGCGCTGACTGGGGCGCGCGCCGTCGAGCCAGAGGTCGTGCGGTGCGTGGTGGAGGATTGTCGGGACTGCGTCATTGGGCGCGCGGACTGAAAACTGCCGGGGTCGTCGTGGGCGCTCTGGTGCTGACGGCGATGCTGTTGGAGATAGCGCCGACGTATGCAGCTCGCCGGACTCCGGACCGCCTCATCGCTCGGACGGTGGACCGGGCCACCGGACCCGGTCCGACGGGAGCGGTGGTGGGAGAGGAGATCAGTTTCAACCGCACGGCCATCCTGCCGAGCGCTGTCGGGAACACCTCGGTGGTTGTGCTCGGAGATTCCCAGGCCTTCACGTTGAGCGATGGGTATCTCCCCGTGGGAGACCAGACCGGTCTCGAGGTCAGGAACGGCGGCATTCTGGGGTGCGGCGTGGTTCGAGGGCGGCCGATCATCGATGGCGCACCACATCCGGACAGCTTTGCGCACTGCGACGCCTGGGAGCAGACGTGGCGCCAGGCGATGGTGTCGGGGAACGCCGACGTGACGATCGTGTTCGTCGGCGCATGGGAGATCCTCGACCGGATCGTGGATGGCCGACGTTACGCCGTGGGGACCCCGGAGTACGACGCGTACGTGGAGAGCCAACTTGCCCGTGCTTTCGACATTGGAACAGCCGACGGCACGCCACTCGTGATGCTCAGTGCACCCTGCTACCGCGAGACCAACGCGGCGCTCGGGGGGATCGAGAGCGACAGGAACGATCCTGCTCGGCGCGCCTGGTTCAACGACCTGGCGGCGAGGGTCTCTGAGCGATACGGCGACCTGATCACCCGCGTGGACATCGGCGAGTTCCTCTGTCCCGACGGCGCCTTTGCCGAGCAGATCAACGGTGTCACGATTCGTCCCGACGGGGTCCACTTCGGTGGGGACGGCGCCCGCGAGGTGTGGGACTGGCTCGCCCCCCAGGTCAAACAGGCTGCCGTTCGCCAGGCCTGAGGAGCGAGCGCGGCGACCACCTATTTGTTGAAGCTGATCTCCTGGCCGGTGGAACCTGCATGGAAGCCGCTGACGCCTTCCATGGCCAGGCTTCCCATGCGGCTCTGCATGCCTGGACCTGCTGCGGTGAGTCCCCCGTCGACCACGATTGCCTGGCCGGTCACGAACACCGAGTCGTCCGAGGACAGGAAGAGCGCAGCTCCGGCGATGTGCTCACCACGGCCGTGATCGGGCCAGGGCTGTGCACTGTCGAGCATGTCGCCGAAGGCCTGCTCGCTGCCACGGTGCAACAGAGGCGTGTTGATCGCCCCGGGGCAGATCGCATTCACGCGGATGCGCCATTTCGCCAACTCGAGCGAAGCGGCGCGGGTGAGGTTGATGACTCCGGCCTTGGCAGCCGAATAGGCCTGGGGGCCGGCTCCACCGCTGAGCCCGGCGACCGATGCCGTGTTGATGATCGCTCCGCCCTCGCCCTGTTCCTTCAGGACCCGAGCACCGTGCTTGATGCCGAGGAACGGTCCCCGGCACATGACCGCAAAGGTTCGGTCCCAATCCTCGACGGAGACCTCCGTGATGGCGCCGAACGCCCCGCCCAGCCCGGCATTGTTGAACACGATGTCGAGACGGCCGAAATCGCCGACTGCCAGGGCAATCATGGCCTCGACGTCGGATTCGATGGAGACGTCGGTGGGGATGAAGCGCAACCGATCGCCGGCACCCGCCTGTTCCACCTCGATCAGGAGGTCCTTGCCGTTGGGTTCGTTGAGGTCGCCCACCACGACTCGGGCGCCCTCGTCGAGAAAACGCAGAGCGGTGCTTCTCCCCATGCCGCTCGCCCCCCCGGTGATCACCGCAACCTTGCCATCAAGTCTTCCTGACATGTCGTCCCCCTGTCTCCGATTCCGGCTTCGTCAAGGGCCTGTCTAGCGCAGAACGATTGGCGGAGGCCAGATATTCGCCCGGCGACGGTGAAATGGGTCAACTCGCTTCGCCGGGATGCCGATGCATCTGCGTGAACGCCTCGATGCGAGGTGGACGAGGAGACGGGACAACCCGATGGACAGCGTGAGGCACGGCGGGAGCGACGGTGGCGGTAGCCCGACTCCCGAGACATCCGAAGCCGTCGAGAACCGACAGAACGCGGGCATGGTCTCGAAACTGGTCCTTGCGCTGGTGGAGCATCGTGCCGGAGAGGCAGGGGTCCAGGCTGTCCTGAAGCGCGCCGGGGAGACGCGATCAGCGGAGGAACTATGCCTTGACGGCACCTGGAGCTCCTACGAGCAGGGCAAGGCGCTCTTCGAGGCGGCAGCATCGATCCTCGGCGACCCCCACGTCAGCCGCGACATCGGTGAAGGGATCCTGGAGGAGCGCCTTGCCATGGACATGGCCGGCGTGTTGCAGTCGTTCGGGTCGCCCGCTCGGATCATGGAGAGCATCGGGGTGATCGGGAGCAAGTACTCCACAACCTTCAATCTGACACCGGAGGAGGTCGGCGAGCACGACGCCGTGATCACGGCGCGGTCGACACCAGGCTTTCCCCGCTACGGCCTGCTGTGCGACTTCACCATGGGCCTGCTGTCCCAGGTGCCGGTGATCTTCGGGTTCACGCCGGCAGAGATCATCGAGGAGTCCTGTGAGACCGACGGGGATGATTGTTGTCGATTCCGGGTGTCGTGGAGCATGGAGGCGCACGCCATGCCCGCACCAGAGCGTCGGATCGCCTATCTGGAGCGGCAGTTGGGAGCGCTCCATACGCGCTTCGACGCGATGCAGACGACCACAGCCGACCTGATCTCGGCGAATGACCTCGTGACGTTGTCGGAACGCATCCTGGACCGCGCAGGGACCGTGGTGCGTGGACAGCAGTTCCTGCTCACGGTTCGGCCGATTCCCGGCGCTGCTGCAATGGTCCACCACCACGGGCTCGACGACGAGCAAAGTGCCGCGATCGCCCGGGAGCTGGTCGCGGGGCAATCCGAGGGCATCGCCGGATCCCAGCTGGTGGTGGAGGTTGCGTCGTCGCGCAGGTCATATGGCCATCTCGTCGCAATCCAACCTTCCGGAACCCGATTCCTCGATCAGGAGCGCATCGCGTTGACCGAGTATGCGAGCCTTGCGGCCGTCGCGCTCGATGCCGTGACGACCGGAGAGGAGCTTCGGGCCCAGACCCAGGCGGCCCAGGCACTGTTCGACCTGACGCGGGACCTTGCGGCGGTGAGCAGCGTCAAGGAGGTCGCCTACCGGGTGGCGACCATGGTCCCGCGCGTCCTTCCGTCCAACCGGGTCGCGGTATGGCTCTGGGACGAGCAATCGGAGGGTCTGCGCCCGATGGGGTTTGCCGGAATCGACCCGGACGAAGCCCTACGGGCGTCGGCTCTGGTCCTTCGGCCATACGAATCGATCGTGCTCGACATCATGATCAGCGACCACGAACCGGTGCTCCTGGGGGTGGACTTTCGCGACCCCTACCTCGAGAACCTGTTCAGCGGCCTGTTGAGCGGCCATGCAGTCCTCGTACCGATCATCGCCGGTGGACGCTTCCACGGGGTGATCAGCGCAGCCGTGGGCCAAGAGACCAAGTTGTTGGAGGACGAGACGCTTCTCGAGTGCCTCCGGGGTATCGCCGATCAGACGTCGATGGCGTTCACGAACGCCAGGTTGGTCGAACGGGTGCGCCACCAGGCGCTGCACGACTCACTGACGGGCCTGCCCAACCAGCGTCTGTTCGAGGACCGGGTCCGCAGCGCACTGGCCGCCAGTCGACGCTCCGGCGAGCCGGTGGGCATGTTCTTCCTCGATCTCGATCGATTCAAGGCCGTCAACGACTCGTTGGGCCACGGGGCCGGCGACGACCTGCTGGGCCAGGTGGCGAATCGACTGACCCTTGCGCTTCGCGAGGAGGACACCGTGGCACGGGTCGGCGGAGACGAGTTCGTGCTGCTGATCTCCCGAGCGGGCTCGATCGAGGCTTTGGAAGTGCTTGCCCGCCGCATTCAGGAGTCGCTGCGTGAGAGCTTCATGTTGGGCTCCCAGGCCGTGTTCATCTCCTCGAGCATCGGCATCGTGCTCGCCGACGCGACGGTTGACGACTACCAGAGCCTGGTTCGCTACGCGGACGTGGCGATGTACCGGGCGAAGAGTCAGGGTCGTGACCGGTACGCGGTGTACTCGCCTGCGATCGACCAGCGGGGGGGCAACCAACTCAAGCTGGAGGGGGATCTGCAGCGCGCGTTGGCCGGCGACGAGTTGACGGTGCTGTATCAACCGATGGTCGAGTTGAGCACGATGCAGATCGTGGGCGTCGAGGCGCTGGTTCGCTGGGAGCATCCCAAGCTCGGGATCCTCGGCCCTGAAGCCTTTGTTCCGATGGCCGAGGAGACCGGTCTGATCGTGCCCGTCGACGCGTGGGTGCTCCAGGCAGCCTGTCGTCAGGCTCGTCTGTGGATGAACGCGGGCTTTCCGCCATTGCGCATCTCGGTCAATCTCTCCGTCGAGGATCTCCGCAACGCCGATCTCGCCGAGACTGTCGCAGCCGCACTGCTCGAGCACGGCGTGGACCCGGCCATGCTGGAGGTCGAGATCAGCGAGCGGGTCGTCGACGGGGGAGACCCGCAGATCGTCGCGGCTCTCGATCGCCTCAAGGCCGTGGGGGTCAAGATCGCGATCGACGATTTCGGCACGGGTGGATCGGGGCTGCGCCAATTGCGCAGCCTGCCGGTCGACACCTTGAAGATCGACAAGTCGTTTGTGCAGGAGCTCACGGCTGATCAGGGCGAGGCCCCACTGCTGGCGGCCATGATCAGCATGGCGCATGACCTGCGAGTGCTGACCATCGCCGAAGGCGTCGAGAGCGTCCAGCAGGGTTCATTCCTGAGGGCTCGTGGCTGCGATCTCGCGCAGGGCTACTTCTTCAGCCATCCCATCACGTCGGAGGCCATCACACGCCTGCTTGAACACCGGTAGCGCCGGCGGTCGGAAGGCCTGCTACTTGTCGAAGACCAGCCGCCCGTTGTCGATCACGACGGTGCCGTCCTGCGTTGCGGTTTGAAAGATCGCCTCGGACCCGTCGACCCACATGGACACGGTGAGGGTGTCGCCAGGCATGACCGGCTTGGAGAAGCGGGCGTCCATGGAGGTGAAGCGAGCCGGATCCGATCCGCACAGCGTGTGGAGCAGGGCTCGACCGGTGAAGCCATACGTGCACAACCCGTGGAGGATCGGACGATCGAAGCCCCCCATTCGGGCGAACGACGGATCGGAGTGCAGCGGGTTGCGGTCACCCGAAAGCCGGTAGAGCAGAGCCTGGTCGTGACGCGTGGCGTAGGACACCTGGTGGTCCGGAGCACGGTCGGGCGCCACATTGGTCCTGCCCGAAGGACCACGATCACCACCCCAGCCGCCTTCCCCTCGTATGAAGATCGACGACCGCGTTGAGAACATGGGCTTGTCGGTCACGGGGTCGACCGAGGTCGACTCGATGGCCACGACCGCGCCTGAGCCCTTGTCGTAGATCCCGACAATGGTGCTGGTGGATCGCACGCTGCCCTCGACGGGCAACGGCTGGTGCAGGGTAACCGCCTGTTCGCCGTGGACCAACATGGCGAAGTTGAAGGTTCCGATGGCCCGCAGGGCGCCGCCGCCGCCGGCGGCGGCGATCACGGCAAAGGTGGGCAGGACCTGCTGGTCGACGCCCTTGGAGTTCTCCGTCGTGAAGGTCAGCTCCTCCGAGGCGTCAAGGCTGCCCGCTCCCACGCCGAGGGCGTAGAGCAGGCAGTCCTTCGACGTCCACGAGTTCTCGCTCGCTTCGCTGACCGTCCCGACGGCATCGGGATTGATCGGCATGGTCGCCTCAGCCGCCCATTCCTGCCGGAGGACGAGCCTGAGCGACGAGATCATGCACGACCTTGTCCAGCTCGGCGGGGTTCCAGCGGTCGTCCTGGGCCGCCTGTGGCCCTCGGTGCCAGCCCTCGGCGATGCTGATCGTGCCACCGGCGACGTTGAAGACCTGACCCGTGACGTCGGCGGCCTGGGTGCTCCCCAACCACACGACGAGCGGGGCGATGTTCTCGGGAGCGAAGGAGTCGAACTGATCGGGTGCGACCTCGATGGCGCCGAACCCGAGGTTCTCGGTCATCCGGGTGCGTGCACCGGGGGCGATGGCATTGACGGTGACGCCGTAGCGGGCGAGCTCCTTGGCGGCGATGATCGTGAAGGAGGCGATGCCGGCCTTCGCGGCGCCGTAGTTGGTCTGACCGACGTTGCCGTACAGGCCCGAGGCCGAGCTCGTGTTGATGATGCGCGCGTCGTTGGTCCGCCCGGCCTTGGTCTCCTCGCGCCAATAGGCCGCAGCCCAGCGGGCCGGGGCGAAGGTGCCCTTGAGGTGCACGTTGATGACGGCGTCCCACTCCTGTTCGGTCATGTTGGTCAGCATGCGATCACGCAGGATGCCGGCGTTGTTGACGAGCACGTCGAGGCGCCCGAAGCTCTCGACGGCGGTGTTGATCAGGCGCTGCGCGCCTTCCCAGTCGGCGACGTTGTCGCCGTTGGCGACGGCCTCGCCACCCATGGCGCGGATCTCCTCGACAACCTCTCCGGCAGGGCCGGTCGAGCCGCCGGAGCCGTCGACCTCGGCGCCGAGGTCGTTGACCACGACCTTCGCTCCCTGATGCGCGTATTCGAGGGCATGACCGCGGCCGATGCCGCGGCCCGCCCCCGTGACGATGACAACGCGGCCGTCGCAAATTCCACTCATGGATTCCCCCTATTGGTCGTGGCGCCCAACCCTGATGGGCCTTCCCGTCAACCGTAGGAGCCGGCGGGAAAGCCCGTCAAAATCGCCTGGCATGTGCCGGTGTCAATTCGTGTGACTCCGCACGAAGCCGCCTACCTCGGCAATCGATGCGTCGGCCTCGGGCACGCTGCCCGCAAAGAAATGCCACACGTGAATCATCTCGTCGGCAACCTCCAGCGTCACGTCCACCCCGGCGGCGCGGGCCCGCTCCGCGAGGCGCTTGGAGTCATCGAGCAACACCTCGTGGCTGCCGACATGCACCAGCAGTGGAGGCAGGCCCTTCAGATCGGCGTGCAACGGGTTGGCCAAAGGGGTCGTGGGGGATTGGCCATTGAGGTAGTAATCGGCCCACTTGAGGAGGTCGGCTTCGTTCACCATGGGGTCGAGCTCCGCCTTGGTCTGCATGGATTCCCCCTTGGCCTCCATGTCGACCCAGGGGGAGAGGCACACTCCCGCAGCGGGCAATGCGTCCCCGCCGTCACGAAGCGCCACCAGGGTGGCAACCGTGAGGCCGCCGCCGGCGGAGTCTCCGGCGATCACGGTCCGTTCCGGGGTGGCCCCGTGCCGGAGTGCCCAACGGTAGGCGCCGACCGCGTCGTCGAGCGCCGCGGGATGGGCGTGTTCGGGCGCCAGGCGATAGTCGACGGCGAGGACCCGGGCGTCGGCGGCTGCGGACAGATGGGTCAGCATGGACCGATGGCTGGCCGCTGAGCCGATGGCATAGCCTCCGCCGTGCACGTACACGATCGTGCGGGCCGTGTCGACGCCCGGGGTCGTGATCCACTCGCAGGGCACTCCCTCGGCCGAGACGGCCTCGATCACCGCTCCCTCGGCCTGGGGGTTCATGCCGCCGAGCATGTCGTAGCCGGACCGCATCTGCTCGAGGTCGACCTCCTGACCCTCGGGTCGACCGGCGATCATCGTCCGCATCATGGTGACGATGTTCTCCAACTGCTGACTGCGCATGGACCTACCCCCCGTTCGCCGGCCCGCGTCTCGGGACCCGGGGACCGACCCTACTCCTCAGAAAGCCGTGGTGTCGGCCGATGGAGATGACGAGTCGTTGACCCGGAAAGGCCCTCATGAAGGAGGAGCCGATGAGCACCACCGAGGACGCACGCAAGGCGGCCTCCAAGTTGGCGGAGGCCATCAGGGAGGGGAACGAGGCATCCATCGTCTACTGGCAGGTCCGCCTCGCTGCGATGGAGCGGGGTCGCCGCCTGCGCCATGCAGCGGATGGGCCCTGGGGGCCGGGCAGTGCGGGGCCGGGCAGTGCGGGGCCGGGCGGTGCGGGGCCGGTTCACACCACTCCGATTCACACCAGTCCGATTCACACCAGTCCGATCTGCTCCTCGTAGCACCCCTCGTGGCGTGGACCTCAGCGGGCCTCGCCCATCATGGCCGTCGCGTTGCGTCCCAGGATCGCCTCCTTCTCGTCCTGGTCCAGGGGAAGGTCGCAGAACGCGTCGAGGATCCGCTGAGGGTCTGCATAGGGCGTGTCGGTGCCGAAGAGGATGCGGTCGGCGCCGTGTGCCCGAATCCAGCTCACGAGGACCTTGGGGTCGACCATGCCCGGCACGTAGGCGAGGTCGAGATAGGCCCGGGAGCCAAGGATCGGTTCGCTTCCCGCACCCCAGTTGAACATGGCCCCCATGTGCGCGGCGACGAGGCGCAGTCGGGGGAACTGTTCCAGGACATCGAGCAGCCGCAAAGACGCCCCGGCCTTGCCCGAGCCCACTTCGTTGGGAAAATACGTGCAACACACGACGGGGATACCGGCGCGCTCGATGGCCTGGAAGATCTCGGACATCTCGTCGGAGACGAGAAAGTCACTACCCTCCTTCACCTGCAGAGCGACGTGCATCTTGACGCCTCGAGCGCCTGCAGCGACGGTTCGCTCCAACTCGCCACGCCACTCGGGGTCGCGGGCATGGAGGCTCACGAACGGGGTGAAGCGGTCATCCTTCCGGGCCGTCTCGAGCACCCAGTCGTTGGTCGCCCGCACCCACTTGGGGGTGCCGGCCACCGGGAGGATCCAGGAGCGGTCCACGCCGATCCGGTCCATGGACACCGTCGCCTCGTCGAGGGTCACGGGCCCTGGGAGGCGCATGGTGGGCGCCTCGGATGCAGGCTCGGTTGGAGCCGGTTCGGTCGGCACCGTCACGGGGGCGTCGTGGACCTGATGGCAGTCGTGATCGTCGCTCCCGTGCTCGTCGGCTTCGGGCCGGCTGTCGATGTCATCGTCGGTCGCCACGGACTCGTCCGGTCGGCCCGGCATCGAACCGTTGAAGCCGCCGGCGAAACGGCCGAGTATGACGCGGGCAAGGTCGGGGGGGTAGATGTGCGAGTGGGCATCGACGATCATGGCGACCATGGTGACCGGCAGGTCGCCATGGCACAAAACGCGATCGAGCCGCCCCTACTCGGCTGCGGCCCTCTCAGCTGCGGCGATGGATGCGGACGATCGCATCGAACGCCTGGGCCTTGACGGCCAACTCGCCAAGGGTGGCGAGGATGCGTGCGCCTGCGAGCTCGATCGTCTGCTGATGCAGGAGGTAGGTCCGGGCCTCCTCGAGGACGTCGGGAATGGTGTCACCCTCGAAGTCGAAGTCGCCGCCCATGTTCAGGACTTCGGGCAGAACGGCGTAACCCGCATCACGGAGACGCTGCTCGATTTGCAGCGTCTCCGTGATGGCGTCATCGAAATAGACCTCGGTGGAGGTCAGATCGCGTTCGGGATCGGGCGTCACGATGAGGCGGCGCCTGCCGCTTCGAGCTTCGCGCGGAGCGCCGAACCGAGGATCGCCTTGGCGGGGGTGACGATCTTCGATCGTCCGCCAAGCGTGTGCTCGCCGGCGACGCCGCCCGACTTGGCCAACATGACGTCGAGGTGAGTCTGCCACTTCCCGGCGCGTTCACGAAGCTTGGGTGTGCGCGCCAGGTCCTGGATCATCATCTCGCCCTCGACGAATTGCGTGTGCAGGTCGGCCAACATGAAGCCGAGGATGCGCACGGTCGGTGCATCGACGATGTCCGAGGTCACCTTCTGATGGAAGGTGTAGGTGGCGAGCAGGTGAGGAACGAGCACACGGTACGTGCCAACGAGCTTCTCGACGGTCAGGTCACCATCCTCCGGACTGGTGAGCTCCTTCATGAAGGCCTCGAACTCCGGGTTCGCCGGCTCGGCTCGCAGCTCATTGTTCTCACGCAGCTCGGGAAGACGCAGACGCCACAGGTCACATGCCCAGGCGTGTTGGTAGCAATGAGGACCGAACATGGCCTTGACATCCAACTCGGGAATCGTCGCGACCCAGCCACCGAGCGCCGCGGAAATCTGCTGCTCGGCGAACCGGTAGTTGACGATGCGCTCGACGGATTCCTCGACCGTCCACTCGCCGACCAGGCGACGACGATCCCAGTACGGGAACGGCTGAGCGCGTCGAGAGGGCCCGTAGCCGGTGACATCGCCGGACCCGTTTCCGTTTGTTGCCGCCTTGGCGGCCCCGTTCGCTGCAGGCTTCTTCGTTGCCATGAGTTACGCCTTCACGATCTTGGGGGCTGCGCCGGCGACCTCGGCGATGTCGGCATCGGAGAACCCGGCAAGCTTGCGGAACTCCACGGCGAGGGGCAGGAAGCCCTCGACGTTGGCGCCGTCATACGAGCCACGCAGTCCACCGAGGCTGAACGCGCGGTCGACCTTGCGCTGGAAGTCGAGAACCTTCTTCCGACGCTTGGGGTCGTTCTCGGTCAGCGCACGACTCCACACGGAACCGAATCGCACGTGGGTGACCTCGTCGGCCGACACGTAGTCGACGGAACGCCAGATGGTCTCGTCCTCGGCCTGCTTGCCGAAGCGGATGGTGTCGTTGAACACGTCGAGCGCCAAGCCCTCGAGACAACGGTTCACGCCGACGACGCGCTCGGCGGGGTCGTTCGAACAGCCGAACTCGAAGAGGAAAAGGTTCTCGGGGAACTGGCCGATGCGTGCGTCGACGTGATCGAGCAGCGCCGAGTAGATCTCGACGTGACGGGTCTCGTCCCAGCACTGGCGAGCCATGTCGAGCTGGAACGCCCAGGGGAGCTCCTTGTCGTCGGTGAAGTCCCACGCGCTGCGCCCGGCGGCCTCGAGTGCCTGCATCTCGCCCATGAAGATGCCGTGCATCTGGGTCTTGATGAACAAGGGGGCATCGTCGTCGGTGGGACGGACCCGCTTGAACAGGTTGCCACTGGCAGCGCCCTGCTCCTCCATCATCTCGCGCATCTCGTTGTTGGAGAGCAGCATCTTCATGGTCTCTTCGACCTGCTCGACCGTCACCTCCTCGGCCATGAGGAAGTCGAGTGGCACAGGTGTGCGAGTGAATCGGTCGTCTCGAGCAAGCTCGTCGGACGTCATGAACTTCTTCATGATGCATTACCCCCTTGTTGGAATTGCCTATTTGGCTTGGGCGGCCAAGAGCTCTGGCCAGTTTTCGAGAACGAACGGTACGTTCGAATCGCGAATCTTCGCGGCGCGCGGATCGTCCATCGGAACGATGGCGTCGACGGGACACGGGTCGTAGCAGCGGTGACAGCCGGGACACTTCGCTCCGTCGACAACGATCTCGAAGTCGTCGCTCATGAAGATGGCGTCATAGGGGCACACCCGTACGCAGATGTTGCATTCGATGCAGCCATCGATGATGACGTAGGGAGCTCCGTGCCGTTTCTTGAATGTGCGGGCCACAGCTCCGATGATACACGGAAGGCAGTTTGTCACAAGCCATCCTTGTACCGGGACGACGACCTAGAGTCCCCGTATGCGACGTGACGATCTGCAGGACGTGGCCTATTCGGTGGATAGAGGCCTGGCGTGGGTGACGATCGATCGACCGGAGCGCTACAACGCCTTTCGTGCCCGGACGGTCGACGAGCTGATCTTCTGCTTCAAGTCGGCCTGGGCCGATCGATCGGTGGGCGTGGTGGCGCTGACGGGTGCGGGCAACAAGGCCTTCTGTGCCGGAGGCGACCAGAAGCAACGCCTGGAGACCGGTGACTACGGGCCGAGCGAGACCGGACTGTTCGAGGTGGAGACGCTGCACCGGGTGATCCGCGACATCCCCAAGCCGGTCGTCGCCGCCGTGAACGGCATCGCCATCGGCGGTGGCCACGTGCTGCACGTGTTGTGCGATCTGACGGTCGCTGCCGACCACGCGACCTTCGCACAGGCCGGGCCCAAGGTCGGCTCGTTCGACGCCGGCTTCGGAACGGCCTATCTGGCATCGGTGGTGGGTGAAAAGCGGGCCCGGGAGATCTGGTACCTGTGCGAGCAGTACGACGCTCAGACAGCGCTGCAGTGGGGCCTGGTGAACAAGGTCGTGCCAGGCGCGGAACTGGAAGCCGAGGTGAGGGTCTGGGCCGACAAGTTGTTGGCGAAAAGTCCGACGGCATTGAAGGTGCTCAAGCATTCGTTCAACGCGGCAAGTGAGTCGGTGGCCGGGATCGGCACGATGGCTTGGGACACGCTCGATCTCTTCGTCGAGAGCGACGAGGCCCGCGAAGGGGTGAGCGCGTTCGCCGAGAAGCGACCACCCGACTTCTCGCCCTATCGCTAGCGCCGCATCGAGAGTTTGCCGTCCGTTCATCTGGACGCTGCCTCGCTGTCGGTTGCCCCGTCTACGCTCCGCTCGGGATGAGGATGGAGACCGTGATTTCCTGCTGTGCCCGCAGCGTCGACGTCCATGCGGCTCCGGCGGTGATCGGGTGTGGGTTGGGGTCGGAGAGCGAGGCATGAGTGCCGACCCGGTGGCTGACGCTGCCGTGCCGCCCCCGTCCGGGTCCGGGTCCGCCAAGCCTGACGCGGTCGACGGGCTGGGCGAGCGGGTGTTGCTGTTGCCATCCCTTGTCAACCGAGGTCTCGAGGCGAACGATCGCGCCAAGTACCTCCTGACGTTGCTGCAGGCGGCGCAGGCCCATGCCGAGGACCCGGCAGGTCCGTATTCGTCGTTGCGCGATGAGCGCCTCGCCGCCGGCATGGACGACGAGGCGCTCGACGATGTCGTCGGGCGCTCGCGTCGAGGCGAAGGCGACGTCTTTCTGATCCCTCGGGCGGGGGAGATTCACGACGCGCTGGCCCTGGCGGTGGCCGAGATGCTGGTCCCGCTGACGGCCGGTGGGGCGGAGGATCGGATCGACGCCTCCCGCCTGGCGCTGCTCATCGATGCGGCGCCGAACCTGGTCGGGGGCGCCGTGCCGGCCGGCTACCTCGATCGCGTCGCCTCGGCCGATCCGGATGCCGGCGACTCGTTTCACCGGTTGATCATGGACGCGCACCGCGCCCTCAACCACCTCCAGACCGAGATCGCCACCGAGACCCTCGACGGCGCCTTCGTCTACCGCCTGGCCGACAGCGACCGTGCGTTGATCAGCGCCTTCATGGCCGGGTTGCACGCCACCTCGCCGCTCAAGTTCGACCATCCGGGGTTGGGAACGACCGCGACGCGGGCCGGTCGACGGCTGCTCATCCAGAACGACATCGGCGAGACTGCGGCGCACGTCATCGTGGTCACGGTGGAGGATCTGGTGGTCTCGGTGACCTACACCGACGTCCACCTCCAGCGGTTGTATTTCTTCGAGGGCATGTTCGACCATTTCGCGGTCGAGTGGTCCGAGGCGCAGCGCCGCCGAGGTGGCACTTCCCTGGGGAACCACCACCTCGTGGTCGGCCGCTACGTCGCTCCCGATCCGACCTCGCTCCTGGCATACCTCCGTCATCTGGGCTCGCGTCTGGTGTTCCTCATCGATTGGAACCGGGCCCGCAAGCGCCTGGTCGCCCTGGTCGGCAAGAAGGAGGCAGCGGGTGTGCTGCGCTGGGCCGCGGACGCCGACCTCGGTCACAGGGCGTTCCTCCAGCTGGGTGGGGAACGGCTCATCTACGACGCAGTCGAGCTCGCGGCCAAGGTCCCGGCCCGCTACGGCGATCCGCTTCAAGAGGTGCTCGGCGCCCAGGCCACGCTCGAGGTCGTCCGCTTCGCCCTGCGTGCCTCGGCGGAAGGCCTACGCGACGGCAAATCCCCGCAGCTGATCCGCGACGAGTTGCGCGTCGAGCTACTCCGCCACGTCCAAGCCGCCCAGGCCACGTTGCTTGCCGCCGCCGCCGACCATGCCGGCCTGATCGTCGAGACCGCCCAACTGTTGCGCACCGCGTTGCTGCGGGTCGGCACGAGTGACGGTGACGCGTTTCTGAGACGGGCGGCGGAACGGGCGGCGGCCTGGGAGCATCGTGCCGACGAGATCCTCAGCGAGGTGCGGGTCGCCGCCCGTCGGGTCGAAGGTGGCGACCGGTTGGCCGTGCTGCTCGCAACCGGCGACGATGCAATCGACGCCCTCGAAGAGGCGCTCTTTCTGCTCACCCTGCTGCCCGCCGGTGCCATCGGCGTGGCTCGCCCCGTTCTCGATGCCGTGGCCGGGGTGGCCGTGGCGGCGGCACGCGAGCACCTCAAGGCACTTCTGATCGCCCGCGACGTCGTTGACGGCGCCCGGGCCGACGAGATAGAGGACTTCCTGGTCGCTGTGGACCGGGTGATGACCCTCGAGCACGACGCCGACAAGGCCGACCGCCAAGCACGGGCCACGCTGATCACGGCGTCGCCCGACTTCCGGATCCTCTACGTCGCCGAAACGGTCTCACGGAACATCGAGGAAGCCACCGACGCTCTTCTACGGTCGGCACTCGGGCTGCGAGACCACATCCTGCGTGAGGCGGCGGCGCCATGAGCATCCCGGACACGACCCCGCTCCACTCGATCCTCTCGGTGATCGGCGAGACCAGCCTCCGCGACGTCAGTGTGCACGACGTGGGTGCCAAGGCGTACAACCTCATGCGCATGACCGAGGCGGGACTCGCCGTGCCACCGGGATTCGTGCTGGGTGCCGAGCTCTGCGGGGCCTACCATCGCACCGGTGGGCACCTCCCCCACGGGGTCGTCGATCTCGTGAGGGAAGGGGTGGAGCGGGTCGAGCGGGCCACCGGCTCGCAGTTCGGAGCCGAACGCCGGCCATTGCTCCTCGCAGTCCGCTCGGGCGCTGCGGTGTCCATGCCCGGCATGCTCGAGACGATCCTCGATGTCGGGCTCAGCGACGCCACCCTGCCCGGCCTGCTGCGTTCCACCGGCGACCCCGTGTTCGTGTGGGACTCCTACCGTCGGCTCGTGCAGTCCTACGGCGAGGTGGTCGAGGGCTGCCCGGCCGCCCCGTTCGCGGCCGTGCTGAGCGAAGCGGCCGGCCGTTACGGGGTTCCGACGGTGGCCGAGCTCGACGTCGCCGGCCTGCAGGGCGTGGTTCGCAAGCTCCAGGACGTCTACCAGTTGCTTGCCGGGCACCCCTTCCCACAAGATCCGATGTCGCAGCTGGTGGGCGCTGTGGAAGCGGTGCTCCGCTCGTGGGACGCACCCCGTGCCGCCGAGTATCGCTCCCTCGAGGGTCTCACCGACCTGGTCGGGACCGCTGTCACCGTCCAGGCCATGGTCTTCGGGAACCGGGGGGTCACCTCCGGTTCCGGGGTGGCGTTCACCCGTGACCCTGCAACCGGTGAGGATCGGCTCTACGTTGACTTCCTGCTCAACGCCCAGGGCGAAGATGTCGTCGCCGGACGGCACGCGGCCGGCGACCCCGAGCCACTCATCGCCGCTGTCCCCGGTCTCGGCCATGAGCTCCAGGTCGTTCGCCGCCGCCTCGAGTCGCTGTTCGGCGACGCCCAGGACTTCGAGTTCACGGTTGAGGAAGGCCGGTTGTGGTTGCTCCAAACCCGCACCGCCATGCGGACGCCTTGGGCGGCGATCCAGATCGCGTGCGACCTCGTCGACGAAGAGCTCATCGACCCGGCGACCGCCGTCGAGCGCCTACGCGGCTTGGACCTGGATCGCATCACCCGGGTCCGTCTCGCCGCCGACGAAGACACGGCGCCGCTCGCCCAGGGAGTGCCGGCCGGGACCGGCGTGGCCACTGGGCGGGTCGCACTGACTGTGGAAGCCGCCCGCCGGTACGCCGAACGCGGCGAGCCTGTCGTACTCGTCCGCGACGAGGCCTCCACCGAGGACATTGCCGGCCTGGCCGTCTGCGAGGGCCTCGTCACTGCCACCGGCGCCCGGACCTCCCACGCCGCCGTCGTCGCCCGCCAACTGGGCGTGGTCTGCGTGGTCGGCTGCCTCGACCTCTCCTTCGACGCCCGCCGATGCCGCCTCCGCGTCGGCACCGTCGAGCTCAACGAGGGTGACACCATCACCGTGGACGGCAGCCACGGCCTCGTCTACAGCGGCCGGCTCGAGATCCGGACCGAACAGCCCACCGATGCCATCGAGCGCGTCCGTGGTTGGCTCGCCGCCGACTCCGGGCGCCCGTCGTGAGGCAGAGACAATCGGGCCCACATGCCGCATGACGGAGCCGATGGCCCTCCCGGCCGCGACCCGTGCAAACGTCGCTCAGGGGCAGTTCGTTGCGAGCACCTCGGCGAGTAAGGTCCGGGCGTCGCCGCCGGGGTCGAGATCGAGCACGCAGGTCTCGTCGAACACCATCGATGGCCGACCGACCTCGTCCCATTCCGACCACATGGGAATTTCCGAGTGACCGGGGTCGCCGCCGTGTGCAAATGCCGTCCAGGCGGCGTGCAGGTTGGCCGCCAGCCGTCGCATTGCGGAGGTGATCGGTCCACAAAGCGCCTTGACCCCCGGCTGATGCAGGTTGTCGAAGACGAAGGGAACCTCGAGCACGTGGCACGCCCCGAGCGATCCGCCGAAGGCCGGGGTCGCCCAGGTGAAGAGGTAGCCGAACGAGGAGCGCCCTTGCCGAGCGTGGCGGTCGAGAAGTTCCACCGCAGGAAGGCGGAAGACGCGGTCGGTCTCGATGGCCGCCCAGACCTGAGGTGCGCTGAGCCCGGGTCGAGCGGCCCGATACCGCTCGAGGAGCGGTGCCCCGCTGCCGTTGCCCAGCCGTTTGTCGCATCGTTCGATCAACGTCTCGTCGGTGAGCTGATTGGTCTGCTGGTCGAAGAGGGTGAAGAAACGGAACTCGTCGAGGTTGGTGCCGGTGAGCAGGCGAACCGGCGCCGAGTCTCCCCGCTCGATGGCGTCCAACGGCTCGCGGGTGATCACCGAGCCGTCGAGCACCGGACGCCAGGGCATGCCGGTTTCGCGGTGGAGCGCGCGTACGTCGGCCTGGGCAGCGAGGAGTGCCTCGTACGGAACCCCCCGAAGTCGCTCCACCACGCCTCGGTCCGCGTCGAGCCCCAGGGCCTCCAGCAACTGTCGGGTGACCCGTGAGGCCTCGTGGGTGTCGATGACGTTGTCGGCGGCCCCGCTCTGCAGGATGGCCTTGTGGAACAGGTCCCTTGCGGGCGAACACGCGAGCAGTGCCCCGATCCCCATCGCTCCGGCGGACTCACCGAAGAGGGTGACGTTGTCGGGGTCTCCGCCGAAGCCTGCGATGTTGTCCCGCACCCAACGGAGCGCGGCAACCTGGTCGAGCAGTCCCGCGTTGCCCGACGACACAAGCTCGTCGTCGAATGGCGCCAGGTGGAGGAACCCGAGCGCACCGAGCCGGTAGTTGACCGTGACCAGCACCACATCGCCCTTGAGTGCGAACGAGGACCCTTCGTACCAAGGGGCACGACCCGACCCCGAAAGGAACGAGCCACCGTGGATCCACACCATCACCGGTCGCCTGGCATCATCGAGGCCGGCTGTCCAGACGTTGAGGGTGAGGCAGTCCTCGTTCATCTCCGGTGGCCTCGAGCCGAGCATCCGATCCACGCTCGACGTGTTCTGCATCGACACCGCTGAGAAGGTGTCGGCATTCCGAACGCCGCTCCAGGGCCTCGGGGGTTGTGGGGGGGCGAACCGAAGCCTGCCGATGGGCGCCTGCGCGTAGGGGATGCCCTTGAAGACGTGTGCCTCGCCGCTTCGTCCGCCCTGCAACAAGCCGAGCGATGTCTCCACCGGGCGATTCACGGTGCAATGCCGGCACGGCGCAGAACTGGCTTGGCGCTGCTCATGCTCATGCTCAGGTGACCCGGGCGTAGTTCGCGAGGGCCGCTTCGACGCTGTCCGTGTCGACGCCGACCTCCTGGACGACCGCATCGATCCACGGGGAGCGGCCACGGGCGGCCACGGTGAGGGGGCGATCGAGGTCGGACATGTGGGCGGCCATGCGGGCGAAGTTGGCCGCATAGTCGGGGGGACGGACATCGGTGGACAACTCGATGAGGGCGAACGGGTCGGGGCTCGGCCGTTCGTGCTCGGTCGGAGGGTGTGCAACCGTCAGGATGTGCGCGGAACTCGGTCCGCTGTTCGGGCCGCCGAAAAGACCCGGCCCATCGGTGATGATCGAGCCGCGTACCTCCTTGGACCGCGCCCCCGCGATCAGAAGCGCCACGTAGCCACCGAGTCCACGACCAAGGATGGTGACGTTTCCAAGATGAGCGATCGCGATGTCGACATCGGCCATCAGCATCTCACTGGTGTAGCCGCCCCCGAGCGGAACGGTTGATGCGCCATGGCCGGTGAAGTCCAGGGCCCAGACGGGCCCGGGCCACGCTGCTGCCGACGACGGCACCGAGGTGGGCGAAGCCTCACCCAATCCGTGCAGCAGCAGCAGGGGACGTCCGACGCCGTCGGCCAGGTGGTGCAGGGCCAATCGCGCCTTGACATGGGTGAGCATGATCGTTTCGGAAGGGCTCATCGGTCTCTCGCGTGGTCTCGTTGGTTCATCGTCGGTCAGGGCGTGGGGAGGAAGTCGAGGATGAGCGCCGCCACCTCGGCCGGGCGCTCGGCGTGCACGAAGTGCCCGGTCTCGGCGAGCGACTCCAGGCGCCCGCCCGGCGGCAGATAGGGCAGGACGTCGTGGGGCTTGGTTCCCCAGCTCATCGCGTCTGGCTCGAGCCCGAGGAGCCCCAGGAAGGGCATGCTCAAGCCCGGCATCCGCTGAAGGGCCCATTCCGGGCGCCACGGCCCGAACCCGCCGAGGCGAAGTGCGGGGTCGATCTTCCAGCGCCAACCGTCCTCGTCGCGGCGAGCGCCGACGGTGACGAGGTAGCGAAGCCAGTCCAGATCGAGGCGCGGGTTCATGACGGACCGGCGACGCGCCAACTCGTCGATCGTTCCCGGGCGGCGGGTCTTGGTGCCTGCCGCTCGCCGGTGATCCAGCCGGGACGCCAGCTCCTCGGCCAGCATGAGCGTGCGCTCGTGATCGGAGATGTCGGGTGACGGCCACTTCGAGGGGAGTCCGTCAAGGTTCATCAGGTGACTGATCCGGTGAGGCTGCGCGTCGGCGAGCTGCATCATCAGGTTGCCCCCCTTCGAGTGTCCGATGACCGGGCACGCACCGGTCGTCACCGAGTCGAGGACGGCCAGGGCGTCACGCACGTCGGCGTCCCAGCTGTAGAGGGTGGCGTGTTGCGAGTCGCCGTGGCCCCGCTGATCCCAGGCGACGACCCGCCACCCCGCTTCGGCCAGGAGAGGTGCGAGCAGATGGAACGTTCCGGAGAAGTCGAACCCGCCGTGGGCCAACAACAGCGGAGGAGCATCGGGGGACCCCCACTCATGGCATGCGATGCCCACGCCCCAGGATTGGATCATGGTGTGGCGCTCGGGCCCACGAGCGCCGGGGTAGGCCTTCGCTGCTGAGGTTTCGGCGTCGTCAGGGGTCGGTGTCACCCCGAGATCGTACGTGACGACGAGCCGAAAACCGTGATCGGACACCACCGAAGTGGTGTCCGATCACGGTCGTTCGATGGTTGGCGAGGCTCAGCCCGCAGCGGGAATCTCGATGGCGATGTCCTCGGGCTCGCGCTTGGAGAATGCGATGGCGCCGAGAAGCACCACGAGTGACACGCCTGCGATGGCGAAGCGACCTGCATCGTTGTCCTGCATGTTGATGACCGCAGGAAGGATCAGCAGGGAGATCAGGTTCATGACCTTGATGAGGGGGTTCAGGGCGGGACCAGCCGTGTCCTTGAAGGGGTCGCCCACGGTGTCGCCGATGACGGCGGCCTTGTGCGCCTCGGATCCCTTGCCGCCCTCGTTGCCGTCCTCGATGTACTTCTTGGCGTTGTCCCACGCCCCACCGGAGTTGGACAGGAAGTTGGCCATGAGCTGCCCGGTCAGGATCACCGCTGCCAGGAAGGCGCCGAGAGCGTAGTAGTTGATGCCGAAGCCGATGATCACCGGGGTGAGCACCGCCAGCAGCGCCGGGGTGGTCAGCTCGCGCAACGATGCGGCGGTGCAGATGTCGATCACGGGTCCATAGTCGGGCCGCTTCTCACCGCTCATGATCTTGCCGTCGGCGAACTGGCGGCGAACCTCCTGAACGACCACTCCGGCGGTTCGGCTCACCGCTCGAATTGCCAGGCTGGAGAACAGGAAGGCGATCGAGCCTCCGATGAGCAGACCGATGAACGTCTTGGGATCGGCGACGTTGATCTGGATCACGCTGAAGATGCTCGACCCGGCTGCCTCGAGCCGTTCGATCTGAAGCACCGAAAGTGTCTCGTTGGCGATGGTCTCGATGTAGGAGGCAAAGAGCGCCACGGCGGCGATGACCGCCGAGCCGATGGCGAAGCCCTTGGTGACGGCCTTGGTGGTGTTGCCCACCGCATCGAGGCTCACCATGATGCGCTCGGCCTCACCGGTGAACTCCCCTGACATCTCCGCGATGCCGGCGGCGTTGTCGGCGACGGGCCCGAAGGTGTCCTCCGAGACGATGACACCCGTCGTGGCCAACATGCCCATGCCGGCCAGGGCCACCAGATAGAACGTGAACTGGATGTTGGCGCCGCCGAGTGCGATGGCGACACCAAGGGCGCCGGCAATGGCCACGATCGCCCAGACGGTTGACTCGAGGCCCGAGCTGATGCCGGAAAGCACCGTGGTGGCGGGGCCGGTCCGGGTGGCCTTGGCGATGTCGCGGACCGGAGCCTTCTCGGTGGAGGTGTAGTACTCGGTGAGGCGGCTGACGACCTGGGCCAGAACGAGTCCGGTCACCACAGCGCCGAACATCCGCCAGCCCTCGTTGAAGTCGCTGTTTCCGACGTAGCCGAGTGCGACGCCAAAGGTGCCGAGCACCGTCAGAATCCCGGCGGTGAGGAAGCCCCGGTTGATGGGGGCCATTGCCGATTTGTCCTTGTCGGTGGCGCGCACGGCAAAGATGCCGGCGATGGAGGCCAGCACGCCGATGGCACGAGCCGCTACCGGGAAGATGAGGCCGATGACCGGGTTGAGATCGAGAGACTTGAAGGCGGCGACGCCAAGGATGATCGATGCGACGAGGGTCACCTCGTAGCTCTCGAAGAGGTCGGCGGCCATGCCTGCACAGTCGCCGACGTTGTCGCCGACGTTGTCGGCGATGGTCGCGGGGTTGCGGGGGTCGTCCTCGGGAATGCCGGCCTCGACCTTACCCACCAGGTCGGCGCCCACATCGGCCGCCTTGGTGAAGATGCCGCCGCCGACGCGCAGGAACAGCGCGATCAACGAGCCGCCGAAACCGAAGCCGACAAGGATGGCAGAGCTGGTGTTCTGGAAGGCGATGATGATCACCGTGGCGCCCAGCAGGCCGAGACCGACGGTGAACATGCCGGCGACTCCACCGGTGCGGAACGCGACCTTGAGCGCTGCCGGCAGTGAGCCGCTGCGTGCTGCGGCCGCCGTGCGCACGTTGCCCCGCACGGCAAGACCCATTCCGATGAATCCGGTGAGACCGGACAGGAAGCAGCCGGCGACGAAGGCGAGCGTTCGGAAGATGCCTGATTGCACGAAGCTCAACGCCTCGGTGCCATCCGGCTTGAGGACGGCGGTCGACGTGAAGAACACGATCACCACAAGAGGGATCAGGATGATTCCGATGGTCTTGAACTGGCGCCGCAGGTAGGCCTGAGCGCCTTCCTGGATGGCGGTGGCGATCTCGATCATCTTGGGGGTGCCCTGGTCGGCGGCGAGCACGCCACGCATCAGGTAGAAACCCACAGCGAGGGCCAGGATGGCGGTGGCGGCCGAAAAACCGAGCCACATCCATTCGGCATCGCCCAGGGTGAACGCCTGGTAGCCGCCTTCGGCTCCGAGGACAGGGATCATGAACTGCTCCTTGATGAGGGTTTCTTGCGCGGTAATGGCGTGCGGAAGCCACAGAGGACTATGGCCGCAGGTGGCAAATGGTGCTTTTGAAGCATGCAGATGTCAAGTCTGACCTTGCGTGAATCTTCCGGCCCCCGGCGCATGTGGCGGACCAACTAGAATCTCGGGGGTCCGCCGTCGGGCTTCGGAATCGGGTGACGCATGAAGAAAATCGGCATTCTCGTGGTCGCCTACAACGCCGCGTCCACCCTCGAGAGGGTGCTCGACCGCATTCCCGAGGATTTCCTGCCCCGCATCACGGAGATCCTCGTCTGTGACGACCACAGCGACGATGACACGTACGAGGTGGGGCTGGGCTACCAACAGGCGAACCGAGCACTGCCCCTGAAGTTGGTGCGTCATGCTCGGAACCTCGGCTACGGCGGAAACCAGAAGGAAGGGTATCGCTGGGCGATCGCCAACGATCTCGACATCGTCGTCCTGTTGCACGGGGATGGGCAGTACGCTCCCGAGTTGCTTCCGGCGATCGTTGCCCCACTGGAGCTCGACGAGGCGGACGCGGTGTTCGGGTCGAGGATGATGACCCGGGGCGAGGCACGCAAGGGAGGCATGCCGCTCTACAAGTATGTGGGCAACCGGATCCTGACGACGTTTCAGAACGCCGTCGCCGGTCTCGATCTGACGGAATGGCACTCCGGCTACCGGGCCTACAGCGTCGCCGCGCTCGAGGACATCCCCTTCGAGGTGAACTCGGACGACTTCGACTTCGATACCCAGATCATCATCCAACTGCACGAGGCGGGGAAGAGCATCGTTGAGGTGCCGATCCCGACGTATTACGGCGACGAGATCTGCTACGTGAACGGCATGGCCTATGCGCGGGATGTCGCCGAGGAGGTCTTGCGCTACCGGGCCCACAAGATGGGCTTCGGTTCCGGCGAGCTGGCATTCGCGGATCAGGCCTACGAGATCAAGGAGGCCCTCGACAGCTCCCACGGCCTGTTGCTGGGGTGGCTCGAACGGCGCCGGCCGGGGAGGGTGCTCGATCTGGGCTGCTCGCATGGCCTCCTGGCGATGGCGGCTCGTCGGATGGGCCATGAGGTCACCGGCGTCGACATCGAGAAGCACGATGGGGTCGTGGACCGACTCGACCGCTTTGTCGAGGCAGATCTCTCCCTTGGCATTCCAGGCGAGGTGGGGGCGGGCTACGACGTGATCGTCGCGGCCGATGTGCTCGAACACGTACCCGATCCGGCCAGGCTGTTGGGCGACATCGCCGGCCGCCTCGGTCCGGGTGGGTCGCTGCTCGTCAGCGTGCCCAATTTCGCGCATTGGTACCCAAGGGTCCGTGTGGGGTTGGGCCTCTTCGACTACGACCGGCGTGGCATCCTCGATCGGGGTCACCTTCGCTTCTTCACTCGTCGCTCGATCGAGACCCTGCTCGACAGAGCCGGGTTCGTGGTTCGCCGGCGAGAGGTGACGGGGTTGCCGTTCGAGGTGGTCGATCGCGGCGGGGCATTCGGAGCTGACGTCCGAGGTTCCGGAGGGCTCCTGCAACGCATCGAACGTGTGGCCGTGCGGACGTGGCCGACGCTGTTCGGCTATCAGTTTGTCTACGAGGCCCAGCAGGTAGCTGGGCCTCCAGAGGGCGCAGAGGCTGTTTCGCCGGGCGGAGCCCGGAGAAACGAACGGTTCGCCACGCACGGGGTGGATCTGTCCGCCCAAACCTGAGATGGCCGGCGTGATGGATCTCCGCACGTCATGGGCTCGATGCGAGACCGGCTGCAGCGCGAACCTTCTGACACAGCTCCGCCCTTACGGGGAGCTCGCGAAAGCGTGAGGGAAAGCTCAGGCCATCGCCCTCGTACCAGTAGAACGTCTCGAGGACGATCCGGTCGTCGAGCCTCACGATGAGCGAGCTCAGGCGCGGATCGGCCACCACCTCGAGCACGTAGGTGTGATCCGGATCGAAGGGGACCGGCAGCATGCGGGCCTCGAAGCCGAATCGGGACGATCCCGACAACGCAAATCGGAGATGTCCCGCGTCCACATGGGTCGCGGTGACCGCAGCTTCGGCCGAGCCGTCCCGGAACTTCACGACCACCTCGGTCGCTCCGGTCGGACGGCGGTTGAAGCGCGCCATGGCGCGGTGGAGGCCGGTGGCCGCGGTCCGTTCCACGGGAACCCAGGGCGTGCGTTTCACGCTGTTCACGATCATCCCGTCGTTGAGGTAGAGCCCTTCGCAGTCACCGACGACGACCAGGGTGCCCGATGCCCCGGTCGAGGGAAGCTCATCGTGGACCTGAACCGATGGTGGTCGAAAGCCTCCGAGCCGACGACCCATCCATCCATCGAGGTCCTCCTGAAACCCGACCAACCCAGCGACCCGGCTCGGCGGAACATCGGAGCTGAACGCTCGCTGGAAGACGAGCGCAAGGGACAGGTTGATGGCGAACGTGATCAGACCCAGCCCGACCATGACCGCCATGACCGCCATGACGATGCGGTCAAGTCCGACGGCTCCGATGCGCGGGCGTTGGACCCGCCATCGGTCGAGGACGTGAAACCCGACGATCGACGTCAGGACGAGGAGAGGAAAGAGGTCCGCAAGATACCGGTGGGCGATGTATCCGAAGGGCAGGATCGTCAATCCGCCTGCAGTGACGCCGATCAGGGGAATGCGCAGCAGGCGGATTGACGGATAGCCGGGCACCTCGGAGCGACTCACGCGAACGATGACCGCCACGCCGACGAGAGCCAGGACGCAGAGGATCGGCAGCGATGCGGGGACGCTCGCCGTGCGGTCGATGAGATCGAACTGCACATCGCCGATCACGCGCCCGGGAATCGGCGGAAAGTCGATGAAGGGGAAACGACGTGAGATTCCCAGGGCGGCGGGGTTGAGGTAGTGCCACATGGTCGTCGGGATGAACTTCAGACCGAAGAGCGTGCCGTTGTTTGCGGCCAGCATCTGCTGTCGGGCGGGGTCGACCAGGGTGAAGCCCTGCGTGGCGAAGGGGATGCTGAAGAGCGTCTCGAACTTGACGAAGTTGATGAGTGCGTAGATTCCGAGAGGAGTGGCCGGTGCGAGGGCGAGATGCCAGGTCGACTTGAGTGCCGCCGTCGGATGACGGGGAAGGGATCGCCAAGGCCCTGCCTTCAACAGGCCGAGGCCGCACAGCAGTGCCACGGCGACAAGCGGACCGAGACCGATGGACGCTCGTGAAAGCAGGGCTCCTGTTGTCAGCACGGAGATCAGCGCCAGGCGCCGGCCGGAAGGTTTGATGAGGTAGCCGAGGAGCGTGTTGATCGCGGCAATCGAGAACGCAACCCCCCAGATCAGGGCTTCGTGGTAGACCCATGCCCGACTGGCGAGATAGAGGAGGCTGGAACCGCCCCCGAGCAGCGCCATGAATCCGGCGAGTCCGACCAGCTCGACCCCGGTGACCGGCTCGTCACCTCGAACCATGCAGCGCAGTCGCAGGCTCATGTGGCCCACGACCATCATGATCACCACGTAGGCGGCGAGCATCGAGAGCTGTGTCAGGCGCCCGTCCAGGCGGTCGCCAAACGCGGCGATGGGCATCCGAAGCAGGGCGGGCACGGGTCCCTGGTAGAGGTAGGACTTGCCGTGAACGGTGAAGGACTCGATGCCGAGAACCTGTTGCGGCACGTCCCATCGTCCGTTGAGCAGTGCATGGGCCTGGGCGTCATAGAACGAGCCCATCTTCTGCCAGCGGAACAGGTTCCAACTGCCGGCGGTCAACATCCAGGTGAACAGGACTGCACCGATGCCACTGCCTCCCGCACAGGCGAGGAGGTAGCGGCTGCGCTCGGATGAGGGGAGCGTGCGGCGCAGTCGTGACCTCACCTCGTCAAGCCTGCTCATCCGCACGATCTCCGCGGTCGGTCGTTCGTGGTGATCGCAGCCGCTCGACGAGCGCATGGGCGAAGAGGAAGAGCACGGCGGACACGGCGAGCCAGTGCACGGCATGGAAGAGCTCGGGCCAGTTCGAGTCCGTGGGGTAGTGCCGACGGATCTGTCGGATCCCGATGAACGCGGCACTGAGGACAAATGATCCATAGGCAGCCAGACCGAGCGGCGTACGGCTCCGTCTCCAGGTGAGACCGATCCCCACGAACACCGCCATGCCGAGTCCCACCAAGGGCTTGGCGACCACCCCTCCGGTCACGGCGAGTGCGAGCATCGCGAGAACGACGACCTTGATCGATGGTGTGTCGTCGTGCCAGGCGAACGAGAGGGTCGGTTGTGACGCGTCATTGCCGACCATGGGGATGGCTGCCGCCCCCGCGTGTCGACGTCGGCGCGTGAAGCTCCAACCCAGGATCCCCAGGCAGACGACGACGCCGATCAGCGACGCCTGGATGCCCTGCCAGGCACGATGTTGCGGGGTCCATTCGAGCTCAACGGCGAACGGCAGTCCATCTTTGGGAGCGGTGACCAGCCAACCGTTGGCGAAGCCATCGATGAGTCGAGGAGGCGCCGCCTTCTTCCCAGCGATCCGGGCGGTCCATCCCTCGTTGTGACTTTCACCGAGCACGAGCCAGAAGGTCCTTTCTCTGCCGGGTGTCACCTGAATGGAACGTCTGGTTGCTGAGTGCGTCGTGACATCGAGACGTGGTGCATCCTCGGCAGGCAGGCGCGCCGGGGTGGATGTCGCCCAGCCGTCGAGCGTCTGGGCAGCTCCTCCTCGAGCCGAGAGCATGAGCAGCCGATCGATGTCCACTCCACTGAGGCGCCCGGGCGTGGTCCGAATCTCGTGCTCGCCCCTGGTCAGCATCAGTGGCTCGGCGCTGCACGGTTCGACGTCCAGTTCCCCGCGGTCGAGGGCATCGGCGCTCGTGCCGCCGACCCGTACCGGAAAGGGCGTGCCATCGATCGTGATGAGGTCGTGACGACAGACCGGGGGGAGTGCAGGGTCCGGCTCGGAGATCTGGACCCCGGGGATGCCGATCTCGGCAATGGCAACGGGCATGTCGATCGGTCCCTGGGTGTACCAATCCGTGGTCGTGGCGGCATCCACCGAGAGAACCGTGACCGTGAGCGAGCCTGCCGTCAGGGGCTGAAAGACCACGGTCATCGCGGTGGGAACATCGAGCGGCGACAGCGGTCCTGTCGGCGTGGGCAGGAGAACCTCACGGGACTCCCCGGCATCGGTATCCAGTCGAAGCCGCGTCGGGACGCTGTGACGACCGTCGCGAACGACCTGGAGGTTGAGTCGGTCGAAGGTTCGAGGTGAGCTGAGGTCGAATCGCACCCAGCGGCCCACCTGGCCGAGGAAGCCCGGGCTCCAATGGGTCATCGGGTCGCCGTCGACCGCTGAGGAGGCCCGTGAGGCGAGGTCTCCCGGTA
This sequence comes from uncultured Actinomycetes bacterium, assembly GCA_963743945.1. Lineage (GTDB taxonomy): Bacteria > Actinomycetota > Acidimicrobiia > Acidimicrobiales > CADCSY01 > JACOTK01. Next base: position 89,654 of record CAVURO010000001.1, on the reverse strand, counting down.
GTCGGCCCGACGAGCTCGCCGTCGTGCCGTTCTCCGTTGCGGACGGGATGCCGACGAGCCGGTCGATCATCGGGTCCGAGGCCAGTGCAGACAGTCGTGCGCTTCCCGACAGGCCGAAGCGCCGGGCACTCGGAAGCGTGAAGGATCTGGCCATCGCCTCTTCGGTGTCGCGCAGAACGGGTTCCCGAGGATTGGACCGCAGGCGGGCCACGACGATCGCGAGACGGTGATCGAGGTCGTTGTCGATGGAGCCGAGAAGTGACGTGGGCAGTCGAGTGACCTCGTCGACCACGCCGACGCCGTCGATGCCGATCTCGGCAAGACCCACGCCGTCGAGGCCCCTGTAGGACGACCCGGGCGGCAGTCCGTCGTCCAGCACCTCGATGCCCAATCTCGTGAACGTACGACCCGAGAGATCGATGCGCTGACCGGGAAGGTGGCGCGATGCGTCGGTGAGCTCCACGTCGAGCGGGTCACGGTCGTCGAAGGTCAGACGAGCTCTGGTGATGTAGCGATCCCTGCCGCCCTGCGGTTGGAGCAGCGTCACGTGATCAGGCGTGCCTGCTCGGTCGAGTGTGACAACGATGCGTTCGCCGACAACCCGGGAGAAGCCGCCGGTGATCCAGGCGGTATCGGGGTTCCCGTCGATGGCTCGCGAGGGCCGTTCATGGGGGAGCAATCGGAGCGGGTCGCCGTAGCTGGTGGCGCTCGCACGGAGGCCGCCACGGGGGATCACCACGGAGGTCTGCGCGTCGGTCTCGTGAGGGAAGAGGGGGATGCGTGCGTCGGTGGGATCCTTTCGCAGGGAGGTTTCAGCGCTGTACTCGGTGTACCCGGCGTTCTCCCGCAGTCCGAACCAACGTTGGGCCCGACGGCGATTGGTGTCGGTGAGGATCAGGTCGTTTTCCGAGCCGTTCGCCAAGGTCGTCAATCGGGCGTCGTCGGCGAGGGATCCGGCGTAGAAAAGCGAGGCGTCCGGATCCAACAGCCCGACCTCGGCAGCCTCGACGACCCCCTCGCCGTCGCCGTCGACCGTCTGCAGGCGGTCAACGGGTCTTGAATGGATGATCGGAAGTGGGTCCTGCACCGGCAACAGGGCCAGCCGGGGTGGCTCCTCAGCTCCGGGTTCGGTGGCAAGGGCGATCTCGTCGATCAAAGGCAGTGAGGGAGCGGCGCGATTCGGGGGAGTGGAGGGGCCGAATCGCTCTGGTGTGCCCAAACCCGGGGGAGGGGGTGAGAAGAACGCCCACGCGAGCCAGGGCCGCGGTGTGCGATATCGCTCGTACTCGAGATCGAAACGGGCGAGCACGTCCCCTGCGTTCATGAGCCGCGCCATGGGAGCGAGGCCTGCAGGGTCGAGGGTGCCCTCCTGCATACGGCGATCGAGGGCATTCAGGATCGAGACGGTGCCTGCCGAGCCCTTGGGCACCAGCTCCCGGGAGACGGAGGGTCTATCCGCTAGGCCGGGGGTGATCGGGTCGAGCGTGTTGCCCCACCGGTACGCGGCGAAATCGGAGCCGGGCAACTCGAGGACCCTCGTGGCAGAGGACTTGGCGTCGATGGTCGATGCGGCCTTCTCCCAGTAGGCAGGGATCTTCTCCGGGCGATGCAGGCGATCGGAAAGCAGATCTCGGGTCCACAGAGGTGAGAAGTTGGCAACCACGAGGGCTCCAATCAGGAGTGTTGCCACTGCACCCGTACGCGGCCGGTGGGAGGCAAGGGCGCTCACGCCCGTTCCCAACAGGAGGGCGATGCCCAGCACGACGAGCGGCGTGGCTCGTTGGGTGTTGCGCAGCGAGAGGATCAGGTCGGAGCCCATCGCTGCCGAGCGATAGCCCTTGGCCAGCAGAGACGGGGCCTCGTACGGAAAGGCGCCCGTGGCGAGCACCGTGCCCACGGCGATGAGGCCGGCGCCGAGGATGCGATGACGCCAGCGGGTCAGGGATCCGGCGATCAGCGCGAGCAGCGGGACCATCAGCGAGATGCCCAGTGCGATGGGTCGTACCGTGTATCGCTCGGAGAACGGCCACCAGAGGACACCGTTGTCCCGTACGTAGAAGAGCCAGTAGCCCAGCCCTCGCAGGATCTCGGGAGCCGATGACGTCGTCGACACCTGCTCGACGGTCTCGGTGGTGCGAAGGATCGGCAGGCCGTAGCGGCCGCCGATCAACAGGGCCATGATCCACCACAGTTGGGTCACGCACACCAGGACGGCGATGCGAGCCACCGTGCCGAACGCCCGCCATAGTGTCAGCTCCTTCGCTGCCCACACGGCGTAGGGGAACCAAAGGATCATCCCGATGGCGACGTAGAAGAGCGAGCTGGCGTTCACTGCCCCGACGGCGGTCACGACCAGCGCGATGAGAGCCGGATGTCGCCATCCGCCCCGGCGTCCGGCCCGGATCGTCAACGCCATCAGGAGGGGGAGGCCGGCCCAGGGAAGGAGCAGCACCGAGGTACCCGTGATGTAGCCGAGGGTGTAGGGACTGAGTTGGTACGTGAGAGCAGCGATCAGCCCGGCCGCGTCGTTGCGCAACCCCAGGGTTCGCCACAACATGATCATGCCCGCCCCGGCAACCAGGAGAAGCGAGCCCATCCAGAGGCGTTGTGTCACCCAGTCGGGGAGTCCAAGGAGCTGACCGGCCCAGAAGAAGGGGCCGGTGGGAAAGAGGTAGCCGATGTTCTGATGGGTGACCGTTCCCATGCCCGTGGAGGGATCCCACAGGTAGGGCGCGCTGCGAACAAGGCGGCCGGGATCCAGGTACAGCATCTGCTTCGTGTCGGCGTTGATGAACCCGGGGCGCGTGGCAAGCAGCGGGACGTAGGCGATCAAGCCGAGGACGAGGAAGCTGCGACCCCGCCGAAGGGCCTGCACCGGTCGGCTCAACACGGCAACGCCGTCCTGTCGAGGAACGGTTCGAGGCTGGGTGATCGAGGTCGCGTTGCGTTTGGTCATGCGGAACTTCAGCGCTTGCCCAGGTCAGGTTGCATCTGTGCGGCCAGTGGAGAGAGGGTGCCAAGAGCACAGCGCTGCCAGGTGAACGGTGCAGCGTGCTCGATCGCTCCTGCGGCAAGTCGCGAGCGAAGAGCGGGGTCGCGCAACACCCGCGCGATGTGGCGTTCGATCTCGTCGACATCGTCCGCCAGGAGGCCGCTGACCTGATCAGCGACCGCGTCACGGTGCCCGGCGATGCGGGTGGCCACCGCCGGCGTGCCACAGGCCGCTGCCTCCGTGATGGTCATCCCCCAACCCTCGGCCGTCGAGGCGCTGACCAACAACCAGGACCGGCGATAGAGCGCCACCAGATCGTCGTGGTCGATCCGACCCGTGATCTCGACGTGGTCGAGCACGTTGAGATCACGGGCAAGGGCCTCGATGGCCCCATGCTCGGGGCCATCGCCGACGATGACCGCCTTCAGGTCGGGAAACTCTTTGCGCAACCGAGCGACCACGCGAATCACCACATCGACATGCTTCTGGGGCATCAGCCGGGCCACGGCCACGATCGTCGGGGTGGAGGAGATCGGCGTCGACGGATCGGGGCGAAACCTCGGGTCGACCCCTGGGCTCGCGATGTGGACCATTTCCGGCCCGTAGCCCAACTCGATCAACTCGGCCCGAGACGACGCCGACAGGGTGACAAGGGGAGTGTTCCGGTAGAGGCGTGGATACAGCCGTCGCTCCATCTGCTCGGCGACAACACCGGCGGGACCAGGAAGCACCTGGCGAAACTGTTCCCCGTGCACATGATGGGCGATGGCGATTCGGGGCATGGATGCCCAGAGGGGCGCCAGAAAGTTGATGCCGTGCCACACCTCCACCAGTCCGGTTCCCGGCTCGGTCCCCGACGATCGCTCGGCAATCGGGTTGCGCAGCAGGACGCTCAAGGGGTTCCCCCGGCGAATGACCCGGTAGCCGTCACGTTCGAGTGTTCCTGCGAGTCCCTTCACCTCCGAGGTGCGCAGGGTGACGTCGATGCCGGCATCGGACCATTCGCCGGCCAGGTGATTGACGTGCAACTCGGACCCCCCCGCCTCGGGGTGGTCGAGGTCTCGCCACGTGATCACGTGCAGACGCCGAAGCCCCGCTCGTTCGGCGAGCTCCGCGATCGAACCGGGGCTGGTCACGCGTTGCTCTAGGCGACGGTTCGTGCAGCGCTCGGCCGGTGCGCAACGATCAACACGGACAGGCCGAGGGGAACGCGGACACGAACGGCGACGCGACGTTCGACAGCAGTCAGGGTCGTGAGCAATCGGTTCACGGTGGGGTTCACAAACGACGCTTCCTCGGCGTTGCCCCGCTGGAGCCTGCCCAACGGCGTCTTACGCAGGAGCAGCGCAAGTGGGACGAGCCAGGCGTGATAGTAGGTCACGTGGTCGACATCCAGGCCGGCACGCGTCGCCGCATCCACCAGGGCGCTCGCCGTATAGCGACGTCGATGCCCGAGGGCGACGTCGTGGTCGCTCCATGCCCACCGATAGGCGGGAACGGCGATCACCAACACGCCACCCGGGCGGGTCACTCGGCGGTATTCCCGCAGCGCGAGCACGTCGTCGTCGAGGTGCTCGATCACGTCGAGCGAGGTGACCAGCGCAAAGGTCTCATCGGGGAAGGGAAGTTGCTCGGCCACCGCGCCGGCAGGCGACCCCGAGGCGCCTGACGAATCCTCGGCGAAGTCGAGAGCGGTCGCACTCGCGTCCGTGCCGACGACAGGTCGGTAGCCGATTCCGGCAAGGGTGTTCAGGAACTCCCCGGTGCCGCAACCGACGTCGAGCGCCGGTCCTTGTCCTTCCGTGCCGCCGGAGGTTCGGACGCGTTCAACGAGGCCCGCCACGAGGTCACGTTTGGCTCGAAACCACCAGTGATCGTGTTCGACGCGCGCCATGGCCCCGAATCGCCCGTCGTCCATCCCTTCAGGCGTGCATACAGGGGTGTTCGGGTCATGGGAGCGCAACATCCATCGCAGGCGGAGCACGTCGAATGCCATCCGCGCTCCGTCACGCACCGGCCGCACGCTGCTCTGGTCGTTGTGCGACCAGTGCACGGGAACCTCGACGAGACGGAGTCCGGCACGCTCGGCTCGCACGAGCAGCTCCACGTCGAAGGCGAAGCGGTTGATCCTCAGATCCCGAAAGACGATGCCCGCGGCCTTCTCGTTGAAGGCCTTGAGCCCACATTGGGTGTCGGCTCGATTGGTGAGCCCCAGTGAGCGCAGCAGGATGTTGAACACCTTCCCGGTCCACCGTCGGGCGAACGTCTGGGTGACGAGGATCACGCTCTCATCGGCAAGACGGGTCGTGGTGACCATGTCGGCCGTTCCGGACTCGATCAGATCGAGACAGGCGACGATGTCGTCGGTGGGCGTCGAGAGGTCGGCGTCGCAGAAGGCGATGGCATCACCTGACGCAACCGAGACTCCGGCGCGGACGGCGGCGCCCTTGCCCATGTTGCGGCCGAGCTCGATGACGCGGCCCTGCAGGTGTTTCGCTGCCATGGCCTCACGGGCCAGCTCCGGGGTCCCGTCGGTGCTGCCGTCATCGACGAGGATGATCTCTGCAGTGCGCAGCGGTGAGTTGCCCAGAACATCGAGCGTCGTCCCGATACGACCTTTCTCGTTGAGCATGGGAATGACGACCGTTCGAGTCATCGCGGGTACGTGATCAGCTCGTCTTTGCTTCTTCGTGGTATTCCTCTTCGACGTTGACTTCCCAGATGTCGTGTCCGGCATCGCCGAGGATGTTCTCCACGGTCAGCATCGCGGTGTACATCGAGTGGTCCTGATTGTTGTACTTGTGCATGCCGTTTCGACCGACCGGGTGCACGTTCGGCGCATGCTCGGCCAACCAGTTGCGCAACACGTCGACGTTCGCCTTGTAGGTCTCGTCATAGGTCGGATATGCCTTGGGCATGCGGACCACATAGCCGCTCTCGACTTTGTCGGGGTCGACCAGGCCGAGTGTCGAAAGCTCCGACTTGCCGAGCTCGATGAGATCGGCGTCGTCCATCACCCACAGGTCGTCGCCCTCGAAGACGAAGTACTCCAGGCCGAGACAGGTACGCCCCTCCTTGACGAGGTAGGGGGACCAGGACCCGAAGTTCTGGATGCGACCGAGTCTCACCTCGGGTGCATGGACGTAGATCCAGTTGTCGGGAAAGCCCGACGCCTCGGGCACGACGAGAGCGACGGTGAGGAAGTCCCGAAACGACAGGGAATCAGCGGCCTGCAGCACCTCGGCCGGAACCGGTGGGTCCATGGCCTTGAGCAGCATCGGGAAGGGCATGGTGGAGATGACCTCGGTGCAGGGGTACTCGGTCGTGCCACCGGCGTGCTCGGACACGACCGCGACCGCTCGACCCCCGACATGACGAATACGGCGTGCCGAGGTCTCCATGAGCACCTTCGTGCCGCCGGCCTCGACGAGGTCCCGACAGCGCTCCCACATCATGCCCGGGCCGAACTTCGGGTACTGAAACTCCTCGATCAGCGAGGTGATCTCCTTCTGGTTGCGGCTGGGCAGCAGCGCATTGACGATGGCGCTGAACAGGGAGAGGTTCTTGATGCGTTGCGCCGCCCAGTCGGCCTGGATCTCGGTGGCCGGAACCCCCCAGACCTTCTCGGTGTAGGTCTTGAAGAAGATGCGGTAGAGGCGCTTCCCGAATCGTGACGTCGTCCATCCCTCGAAGTTGGTCTGATCTCTGGGTGGGTTCACCCGAGCCCAGACGTAGGAGAGGACGCAACGAACGGCCTCGAGGACGCCCAGATTGAACAGGGCATTCGTCGCCTTGAGCGGGTAGTCGAAGTACTTGCCCTTGTAGTAGATGCGACTCATGCGTGGGCGCATCAGGAACTCCTCGTCGGGGAGTATCTCGTGCCACAGGGCCTCCACCTCGGCGACCTTGGTGAAGAATCGGTGGCCCCCGATGTCGAAGCGCCACCCGTCGCGTTCGACGGTACGGCTGATGCCACCCACCTGTTGATCCGCCTCGAGCACGACGCAGGTCTCGCCGGCCTTCGCGAGCATGTAGGCAGACGTCAGGCCTGCGGGGCCTGCGCCGATGACCACGACCTCGTGGCGCGGCGCCATCGGCACGCCGTCCTGCGATAACAGGGATTCTTGCTCTGGCATCTGGTCTCCGCATCAGGGGGCCGATCGGCGCCCGCGTTCACTCAATCGTAACCTGCCGGGCCGGCGCAACTCTGCATCCCGAGAATGGGACCAGGGGGCTGTGCGAACTACGGTGCCCGGGAATGAAACAGCACGCCGGCCGACTCGATCGCGATCGTTTCTCCCTGTTCCTGGTCGGAGTCGGCGTGCTCGCCGGCGCGGTGTTGCGCTTCGCCACCGTCTCCGACCTGTGGCTCGACGAGGCACTCTCGGTGAACATCGCCCGCCTTCCCTTCGGGCAGATGTTCGACGCGCTGCGCCATGACGGGCACCCTCCCCTCTACTACCTGTTGCTCCATGGATGGATGGAGGTGTTCGGGGAGGGAGACCGGGCTGTTCGGGCGATGTCGGGCGTCATCGGATTGGCCTCATTGCCGTTGGCGTGGTTCGCGGGCCGACGATACGGCGGCAGGGGTGTTGCCCTGTCGACCGTCGCGTTGCTCGCATCGTCGCCCTTTGCTGCCCGCTATGCCACCGAGACCCGGATGTACTCCCTCGTCACCTTCGGCGCCCTGGCAGGCTGGCTTGCGGTGCAACGGGCACTGGAAAGACGTACGGCGTTGCGGCTCGGGATCGTCGCGGCAGTGGCCGGCCTGCTGTTGTTGAGCCACTACTGGGCGTTCTACTTCCTGGCCGCCGTGATGGTGACCCTTGCGTGGGGAGCCTGGCGGGGTCGGCTGAGCAACGATCGCAACGGCGCCCTTGCCGTGATGGGCGCCGTTGCGGCAGGGGGTCTTCTGTTTGTCCCGTGGCTCCCGTCGTTTCTGGAGCAAGCGGCCAACACCGGCACGCCGTGGGCGGCGCCTGTGCGTCCGGCGACCATGTTGGTGACCACCCTGACCGATTTCGGCGGGGGGCCCTACGGCGAGGCGCAACTGTTGGGTGCGGTCATCGGTTTGCTGGCGCTTCTGGCCCTTGTCGGGCGGGTGGTGGATCGCAATCGGATGGAGATCGACCTGCGCACACTGCCGGGGAGCCGGCCGGAGTGGGCGATCGTGGCCGGCACGACCACCCTTGCCGTCATCGCCGGGTACGCCTCGGGCAGCGCCTTCGCGAGTCGCTACGCGGCGATCGTGCTGCCCCTTCTCCTGCTGTTGGCCGCGAGAGGGCTTGATCTTCTGCCCCGGCTTGGCCTGCAGCGCCTCACGCTGGTCGGGATCGTGGCCGTTGGCCTGATCGCCGGGGTGAAGACCGCTCGTACCGAACGAACCCAGGCGGGTGAGATCGCTGCAGCGGTCGCAGCGCAGGCTCATGCCGGTGACGTGGTCGGCTTCTGTCCCGACCAAATGGGGCCGGCGGTGAGCAGATTGCTGCCCAGGAGGATCAAGGGCGTCAGCTACCCCGATGCGACGTCGCCGGAGCAAGTCGACTGGGTGGACTACGCGGCGCGCATGAAGGTCTCGGACCCGGGTGCCTTCGGTCGGCGCATCGACCGCATGGCAGGCTCGGGTGCCGTCTGGTTGGTTTGGTCCGGAGACTACCGAAGCGTCGAGGGGAAATGTGAGGCGGTGGTTCAGCAACTGCAGCAGCTCCGCCCCGCTGCGCGCCTGGTTGTTCCGCTCGGAACGTTGTTCGAACACGGTCAACTCTGGTTGTTCGAGGCACCTTGAGCCGGCAGCGAACCGGTCGCCTGTTGGCCCCCGACGTCCGGGATGCCCTGATGGGCTGGGTTTATGCCCGAGCGTTGATGGCCCTGGCATTTGTGGTCGCCATCATCGTCTCGGATGAGCTTGTCGGGGGACGTACGGTGCAGCTCCACCAGGGATTGTTCGCCTGGGACGGGGCGTTCTATCGGGACATCGCGGACTACGGTTATGACGCCCTCCCCGCGACGGCACTTCGTTTCTTTCCCCTCCTGCCCATGCTTGCCCGGCTCGGCGGGTTTCTGATCGGCGGGAACGTCGGCCTGGCGCTGCTTGTGGTCGTCAATGTGTCGGCGCTTGTGGTGGGGGTCCTGCTCCATCGACTGGCGGTTGCGGAAACCGGCGATCGTGCCCTCGGGGCACGTGCCGCCTGGGTCGTGGCGCTGCTTCCTCCTGCGACGGTTCTCGTGTTGGGCTATGCCGAGGCGTTGATGATGGGCCTGACGATTGCGTCCTTCCTGCGATTTCGGAACAACCAGTGGTGGAGCGCAGCGGGCCTGGGATTTCTGGCGGGCCTCAGCAGGCCACTCGGGGTGGCTCTCGTGGTCCCGACCGCCATCGAGGCGGCGCGAGGTTGGAGCCGGGCGTCGCCCGCCGATCGCGGGTCTCGCCTGGCTGCCGTCGTCGCCCCTCTGGCGGGGCTCGCCTGCTACCTCGCCTGGGTCGAGATCCGATTCGAGGACTGGCACCTTCCACTGCGGGCGCAGACCGCGCTGGATCTCCGAGGTGACTTCGTCAACCCGATCGTCACGATCCTCGACGCGCTGGGCGCGATGTTCGGCAGCGAGGGACTCGGGGAGGGGCTCCATGCCCCATGGATCGTGTTGTACCTGGCGTTGTTGGTCGTGGTGTTCCGGCGCTGGCCGGCCTCCTACGGTGCGTATGCGACGGTCATCGTGGCGTTCTCGCTGTCGGCGGAGAGCCTCGGCTCGTTCGAGCGCTACGGGCTCTCGGCCTTTCCGCTGATTCTGGCCCTTGCGCAACTACTGGATCGACCCCCAATCGAACGGGCCGCCATGATGGGGCTCAGCGCGGCGATGACGGCGTTCGCCGTGCTGATCTTCACCGGCTCGTTCGTTCCGTGACCGGTTTCGTTCGGTGACCCGGTTTCGTTCCGTGACCCGGTCGACAGAATGGGCGAACCTTGTCAACCTACCGACCCGTAGGTAGGCTGAAGAGGTGACGACCGACCTCCTTCTCGAACTGGCTCCCGTGGCCGAGCGTTTGCTCGAACGCCACCTTCTCAACGCCAAGGAATGGTTTCCCCATGAGATGGTTCCGTGGAGCCAGGGTCGTGACTTTGAGGCGGGGGAGGACTGGTCGCCCGACGATGCCCCGATGGATGAGGCCGTGCGCAGCGCCCTGTTCGTCAACCTGTTGACCGAGGACAATCTGCCCCATTACTTCCGCACCATCCGGGATACCTTCGGTCACGATCATGCGTGGGGCGCCTGGGCGAAGCGATGGACCGCCGAAGAGGGTCGTCACTCCATCGTCATGCGCGACTACCTGCTGATCACGCGCAGCGTCGACCCCATCGCCCTCGAGCGGGGCCGCATGCATCAGGTGAGCATCGGTCAGGTTCCCGAGTTCGACGAGCCTGCGGACGGGCTCGCCTACGTCGCGATCCAGGAGCTGGCGACTCGAATCTCCCACCGCAACACGGGTCGGATGCTCGCCGACCGACGGGGATCCGAGATCATGGCCAGGGTCGCGGGCGACGAGTACCTGCATCACGTGTTCTACCGCGACGTTGCGCAGGCCGCGATCGAGTTGGATCCCTCGACGATGGTGCGAGCGATCGCCCGCCAGGTGACCAACTTCGCGATGCCCGGCACCGCCATCCCGGGGTTCGCCGGGCACTCGAAGGCGATCGCCGCGGCCGGTATCTACGATTTCGCCGTTCATCACGACCAGATCCTGCAGCCACTGGTCATCGACACCTGGGGGCTTCCCTCGATCGAGGGTCTCGATGCGGAGGCCGAGGAAGCACGTGACCGGGCAATGGCCTATATCGAACGCGTCGGCAAGGCCGCAGCGCGAACCCATGCTCGCCGTGAGGCGAGGTCCGTCGTCCCCGCCTGACCTCGTCCCCGCCTGACCTCGTCCCCGGTTGGGAAGTCTTCGATTGGGAAGTTTCAGCCCGGGGCAGGCGCGTCGACGGTCTCGACGCTGAGAAGAAGGCGCTCCGCGATCACTGCGAGGAGCCGCTGGAAGACCTGGTCTGCTGTGCCCATGCCGTCGACCGTTGCAAGCAGGCCGAGGCTGTCGAGCCAGATCAACAGGGGCCCGGTCAGCCGGTCGTAGTTGGTCAGGCGCAACTCGATGGCCTCGACGGTGTCATCAGGGCGGCGTCCGACATGGCCGCCGCACGCGTTGCACAGTTGAATCGAGTCGTCGTCGACCGCTGCCACCGAGGTGGCGCCGCAACCATCGCAGACCCGACGGAGCGACAGACGACTCACCACCTGATGCACGGGCACGTCCAACTCGATCGCCAGATCGACGCCGTTGTCGCCGAGGGCCGCGACGAGCGCCTGGCCCTGGGCCATCGTTCGTGGGAATCCGTCGAGGATCCACCCGGCGAGATCTGCCGTCTGGTTCATCACCACGTCGACCACGAGATCGTCCGGTACGAGAGCACCCTTTTCCAGGTAGGTGCTCACGTTCCGGCCCAACGCGCTCTTCCGCGCGACCTCTCTTCGAAACAGGTCGCCGGTGGAGACGTGGGTGATGCCCAGTGCCTCCGCCAGCTGGATGCTCTGGGTTCCCTTGCCCGATCCCTGCCTGCCCAGCACCAGCAATCGCGTCTGTTCGCTCATCGCTTCCCCTGCTTTTGTAGCGTGGTCGCCGGGTGGTGCACCGGCCCATCGTAGATGGTCTGTCAGGTCCGCGCCATGAGTTCGACCCAATTGACCCCGTAGCGTACTGTCATCACTTCGCAATGTGACGACTGAATCAGATCCAGGTCATAAAGGGTGTGTGACCATCGGGGTCACCTGAGGAGGAACAAGTCATGTATACGTTTGCCGTCCTTGCCCTGTCGGCCCTGGCGACCATCAAAGTGGTGGACTTCCTGGCCGGCAATGTCGCACAGCTCGATCGAATGCGCTCGCTGCTCACCTTCGTGGTCTCGGTGGGAGCCATGATGATGCTGGACTACTCGATGTTCGAGGCGTGGGGCATCAAGGTGGACAACCACGACGTGGCCGTGCTGTTCACCGGTCTGGTGACCGCAGGGCTGACCTCCCCGTGGCGTGCGTTGTTCACCTGGTTCACCCACGATCGGGCCATGGCTGACGAGACACTCGGTCAGGCCGCTTCCCTACGCAAGGTCGCGTAGCTGCTCAAGTCGCGTGGCTGCGCAAGTCGCGTGGCCGTGTCGTGCAATGCCGTGGTTCGGGTTGCCGGTCAGCCGGTAACCCGAACCACGGCGCGATCGTCGGGGGTAGTCGACCTTCCGGCGATCGCTCCGGCTCCTACGGGTCCCCGCCCCATGCGCCGCGGGATCGGAGAACCTCACGCAGGATTGCCGGGCGATCGGTCATGATGCCGTCGACGCCGAGGTCGAGGAGTTCGTGCATCTCGGCGGGGTCGTCGATGGTCCACACGTGGACCTGGAGACCCCGCTGGTGTGCCGTGTCGACGAAACGTTGATCGGTCAGCGTGACCCCCCTGGTCCGATGAGGGACCTGGGCACACGCAGCTCGCACGGTTCCGAACGGAAGCCCCATGCCGGCCGCCCGCAGACGAGCCGTGCCGCCGGGCCCGAGCGACGTGCACAACTCGGGCCCGAGGAGGCGTCTCAGCCGCGCAAGGCGCCGATCGGAGAAGGCGCCTACGCAGACCCTCTCGACGCTGTTGGTGCGCCGGAGCACCTCGGCGAGGGGTTCCACGGCCGAATCGTGCTTGGGGTCGATGTTGATGCGCAAGGTCGGCCAGGTGCCGAGGAGGTCCTCGAGAAGTGGGATGGGTTCCACCCCCGCGACCCGGGCGCGGCTGACCTGTGCCCAGGAGAGATCCCGGATGCGTCCCTTCGAGTCGGTGACCCTGTCCAGCGATTCGTCGTGAAAGGCGACGAGCACGCCGTCCCGGGTGACGTGCACGTCGGTCTCGACATAGCGGTAACCGAGCGACACGGCATTCTCGAAAGCAGGCATGGTGTTCTCGGGCCAGTCACCGGCGCCACCTCGATGGGCGAAGGCGAGGATGCCCGGATGATGCAGAAACGGCCGGGTCGAGGCTGGCATGACGGTCTCAACGGTACTCTGCCGGCAGAGGCCCAGGCGTCGTCAGGCCGGCGTCAACACGTCATGGGGCACCACGAGGGGCCACGATGGAGCGATGTCACCCGACGGAGAGTCCCTTCATGTCGAGCCCTCCACCCAACCGGCCCCGGCGCTCGGAGCCACGATGGCAACAGCGATCGCCGTTGCGACCGCGGGCGTGCTTCCGGTCTTCCTGGCGGGAGCGGTTGGCGTCCAGCTTCGAGCGGACCTCCATTTCGGCACCCAGGGCCTGGGGCTCATTACCGCGGTGTTCTTCGGAACAGCCTCACTCACCTCGGCTGTCAACGGCCGACTCGCCGAGCGCATCGGTGCTGTCCCGGCCATGCGTCTCGGAGCCGTCCTCGCGGCCACCTCGCTTGGCACGGTGGCGATCGCCGCCAGGTCGTTGCCGTCGCTGCTGGCGGCGTTGGTGATCGGGGGCCTGGCGAACGCGTTGGTCCAGCCGGCCACCAACCTCCATCTCGCCCAACGCGTCCCGACCACCCGTCTGGGCCTGGCCTTCGGGGTGAAGCAGTCGGCGATTCCCGCGGCGACCCTGCTCGGCGGTTTGGCGGTTCCGGCGTTTGCCCTGACGGTCGGGTGGCGGTGGGCTTTCGCGGTGGGCGCGGTCGGTGCGCTCGTGGTGGCTGCTCTGGTTCCGAAGGGACCGAGGCGATCGGGACAGCCCAGGAACCGGGGCCGTGGTGACGACGACGTCGCTGTTCGCCCGCTGCTCCTTCTCGGCGTCGGAGCCGGCCTCGGGGCCGGTGCAGCAGGAACGCTGGGCGCCTTCCTCGTGAGCGGTGCGGTGTCGGCCGGCATTGCCGAGGGCGCCGCTGGACTGTTGGCGTCCCTGTGCAGCGGCGTGGGGCTCGTGACCAGATTGGTGTCGGGAGCCCGAGCCGATCGCCGCGGTGGCCGTCACCTCTCGACGGTGGCCGTCATGATGGCGACAGGATCGCTGGGCTACTTCGCGATCGCCACCGACATCCCGGCCCTCATGGTGCCGGGCGCCGTCGTCGCCTTCGCCCTGGGCTGGGGATGGCCCGGTCTTTTCAACCTCGCGGTGGTGAAGAACAACGCCGGTTCCCCCGGGGCCGCAACCGGCATCACCCAGACGGGCACGTATCTCGGGGCGGTGGTGGGACCACTCCTGTTTGGGGTGGTGGTCGATGCCGGCTCCTATTCGCTCGCGTGGTTGGGCGCCGGCGTCATGTCACTCGCCGCTGCATGGGCCGTGGGGGCGGGACGTCGCGCTCTCCTCGTCGACCGAGCGGGACGATCCTCCTGACAGCGGGAAGGACGCTTCGGGATTGTCGACTCCGACCCGGCGGGCACGAACCCCCTCAGACCAGCTTGGAGTCGCGCCCTTCCCAGTAGCGATCACGGAGGAGGCGCTTGTAGAGCTTTCCGGTGGGGTGGCGGGGCAGCTCTTCCTCGAAGTCCACCGATCTCGGGCACTTGACGTCGGCGAGTTGCGAGCGACAGTAGGCGATCAGCTCGGCAGCGAGCTCCGGTCCGGCATCGGCCATGTCGAGCGGCTGGACCACCGCCTTGACCTCCTCGCCGAAGTCCTCGTTCGGGACGCCGATGACGGCCACGTCGGCCACCTTGGGGTGCATGGTGAGCACGTTCTCGGCCTCCTGGGGGTAGACGTTCACGCCGCCGGTGATGATCATGTAGGCCTTGCGGTCCGTGAGGTAGAGGTAGCCGTCCTCGTCGAGGCGACCGACATCGCCGAGGGTGCTCCAGCCCTCCTTCAGGCGTGACTCGGCGGTCTTGGTGGGGTCGTTGTGGTACTCGAACGTCGCGCCGCCCTCGAAGTAGATGGTCCCGGCCTCGCCGACGGGCAGGTCGTTGCCCTCCTCGTCGACGATGTGCACCATCGCCATCATCGGCTTGCCGACCGTGCCCTTGTGGGCGAGCCACTCCTCGGAGTTGCACTGCACGAACCCGTTGCCCTCGGTGCCCGCGTAGTACTCGTAGATGATGGGCCCCCACCACGCGATCATCTGCTCCTTGACCGGAACAGGACACGGAGCGGCGGCGTGGATGGCCACCTTCATGCTCGACACGTCGTAACGGGCACGCTCCGCCTCGGTGAGCTTGAGCATGCGCACGAACATGGTCGGCACGACCTGCGTGTGGGTGACCGAGTACTTTTCGACGAGGCGCAGGTACTCGATGGGATCGAAGTGCTCCATGACGATGACGGTGCCGCCGACTCGGTGCACGGCCATCGTGAACCGCAGGGGGGCGGCATGGTAAAGCGGGGCAGGGGAGAGGTAGATCATCTCGGGCCCGAACTGATAGAGCAGCCCGGCGAGTGTGTGCACGCCCATGGCTGTCCCGATCGCCTCGGCCATGAGGGGGACCTTGACGCCCTTCGGCTGACCCGTCGTCCCGGAGGAGTACAGCATGTCCATGCCCTCGGACTCGTCGTCGACGGGCGTTGAGGGGTAGCCGGCGACCCGCTTCTCGTAGGACTCGTAACCGGGCGCCGCCTCGTCCAACATGAGCTTGACCGCGACGTTGGGCATCGCGTCCACAAGCAGATCGGCAACCCTGTCGTTGTGCACAGACGTGATGAAGACCTTTGCTCCGCAGTCATTGACGATGTACTGCGCCTCGCCGGCCGTGAGCCGTGAGCTCATGGCCGTGTAGTACAGCCCGGCGCGTTGGGCTGCCCAGGCGATCTCGAAGAATCGAGGATGGTTCTCAAGCATGAAGGCGATGTGATCGCCTCGCTTGAGCCCGGCGGAACGGAAAAGATGAGCGAGGCGGTTGGATCCCTCGTCGAGGTCACGATAGGTGATGACCTCGCCGGTGGAGGCCATGACGTAAGCGGGATGATCGGGGTTGGTTTGAGCATGCGCGCCGGGATACATGCCCGAGACCGTAGCGCGCCGGGCCACCAGGCTCGCAAGCGGATCCCTCGGAGGAGATCCGAGGTGTTGGAAGGGGCTTCAAGTGCTCCTGGGACCTGAAGCCGGCGATCGTGGAAGAGGTGGCGAAGGAGGCCCTGTTCACTCGGTAGCCTCTAGGGATGACGAGACGCACCAAGGTGGTCGCAACACTGGGGCCGGCATCGCACGATGAGGCCACGATCAGCTTGCTGATCGATGCAGGCCTCGATGTGGCGCGGATCGCCCTGGCCCATGGTGAGGTGGCTGACCACATCGCCTGCATCGAGCTCGTTCGGCGCCTGTCGAGGGAAAAGGGCCGAACGATCGGCATTCTCATCGACCTTCCCGGTCCCAAGGTTCGTGCGGTCGCGTTTCCTCCCGAGGGCGTCGTGCTCGAGACGGACGCGACGGTGGTGTTCGTGCCGGGTGACGCGGACGAATCCCCGGGCACGGCCAGCTCCGCTGAGCGGATCATCGTGGAGCACGCCACGCTTCTCGACGAGATCGAGGTCGGTGACGTCATCGCTCTCGGCGACGGGGCCGTCGGGCTGCGCGTCACCGAGGTCGATGCGGAGTCCGCAACGGCGAAGGTGGTCAACGGGGGTCGCCTGCAGGGTCGCCCCGGCGTCAACCTCCCGCCGGCGCGCTTCAGTCTGACCGCTCCCACCGCTCACGACCTTGCGCTTCTCGATGCGGTCCAGGGAGCGGGCGGTGGGGTTGACTTCGTCGCGCTGTCCTTCGTGACCTCGGCCAAGGACATCAGGATCTTGCGTCAGGCTGTCGGCCCCGAAGGGCCGATGCTCGTCGCGAAGATCGAGACCAGTGCCGCGGTCGACGACCTCGAGGCGATCATCGCCTGTTCGGATGCCGTCATGGTCGCACGGGGCGATCTCGGCGTGCGCTTCCCCCCCGAGGACGTGCCGCATCTCCAGAAGCGCATCATCCGCCAATGTGTGGCGTTCGGGCGCCCGGTCATCACCGCAACCCAGATGCTCGAATCGATGATCCAGGCTCCGGTGCCAACCCGGGCAGAGGTCTCCGACGTCGCCAATGCGGTCTTCGACGGCACGGACGCCGTGATGCTCTCCGCCGAGACGGCGATCGGTCATCATCCCGTGGCTGCCGTTGCCACGATGGCCAGGGTTGCCGAGCGCGCCGAGCGGGAGGCCAACTATGTGCAGTGGGGCAGTCGCCTGGGTCGTCAACAGAACGCCCTCATGGCCGATGCGACCTCGAATGTGCGGATGACCGCCGCCATGACCGCCGCCGCATGGAGGGCTGCGCTCGACGTTGATGCCGCCGTCATCGTCTGTTGTACCCGAACGGGCAGCACCGCTCGTTCCGTTGCCCGTTTTCGTCCGACGGCGCCGATCGTCGCCATGAGTCCATCGCCTCGCACCGCAGGGCAGCTCAGCCTGACGTGGGGTGTCGATGCATTTTCGTGCAACGAGTACGCCAACGTCGACGAGATCGTCTGGTACGCGGTCGAAGAGGTGTTCCAGATGGGGATGGTGGCCAAAGGCGACATCGTGGCGGTGCTCGCAGGTTCCCCCGACGACCCCGAACCGGTCACCGACGTTCTCCGGTTGGTCAGGGTGAGGTGACGAGCCACACGAACGGCATCGGCCTCTCGGTGACGAGCTCGCATCTCGATCAAGCTCGACCCGCTGATCGTGCTCGTCCACGGCGCCCTCGATCGAGCCGCCGGCTTTGCCCGATCGGTTCGCCACCTGGATGGTTTGCCGGTGCTGCGGTACGACCGGCGTGGCTACGGGCGTTCGTCAAGTACCGATCCGGTCGGCATCGAGGATCATGTGGATGACCTGCTGACCCTGATCGGCGACCGCATCGCCGTGGTGGTCGGTCACAGCTTCGGCGGAGTCATCGGCCTGAGCGCAGCACGGCGGAGCCCGAGCCGGATCATCGCGGTGGGCGCCTTCGAGGCGCCGATGACGTGGCGACCATGGTGGCCGACAGCCTCACCGGGACGCTCGGCGGTGGCGACGGCCCAACGGGGAGCCGGCTCGGCGGCCGCCGGCGAGACCTTCATGATCAGCCTCATCGGCGAGGAACGGTGGCTGGCGTTGCCGGACAAGGTAAGGGCTGCCCGACGAGATGAGGGGGTTGCGCTCGTCGCCGAGCTCACCTCCATCGACGCGAACGATCCACCCTACGATCCGGCGGGTTTGCGGCTTCCGATTCTGGCGGGCCACGGCACCTTGTCGAAGCCTTATCTGATCAGGGCCGCCCGAACGCTGGCGGACGAGGCGCCGCTGGCCCAGTGCATGGTGTTCGAGGGTGCCGGCCACGGAGCCCACCTGAGTCACCCGCGGCAATTTGCGCAGTTCGTGCTACGTGCCCGAGAGATGGGCCTCGCTCATGCCCACTCGCCGACCTGATCCTCATCGATCTGATCCTCATCGATCTGATCCTCATCGATCTGATCGCCTCGGACCGTCGCCGGAACGATCAGCGGACTGTGGGCGGTGAGCCTCCGACGAGCTCGCCGAGGCCCAGGGGGCTCTGAATCCTGTTGTCGAGGCTTGCGCACCCGGGCACCTGGACATCCCACGAGAAGACCTTGCACGAACAGGTCTGTTGGCAGGTCTGCAGGTCACCGCGCTCGCCCCACAGCATCGCTCCGAGCCCGAGGATGATCCCGAAGAAGATCACCCGCGAGACCATCTTCCTGACCAGGTACCAGCCTGCGATGGCAGCGATGAGCAGGACGGCGATGAGCACCATGATGCCGGTCCGCAGCGTTTCGGGGTCGAGAGTCTCGGGAAGCACGAGCGTCAGCGTACCGGTGCGCCGGTCCCTGGGTTGGTGATCTCGACCGATCGTCAACGAATCGAGATGTTCGTCGAGCGGTGGCGGGTAGGGTGAGCCGATGTCCGATATTCATGCAGTTCGTCTGACCTCAGGGTTGCCCGAGACCGTCCTCGAGCCCGAGCCTGCCGAGGCTCTGGCGGGCCTGCAGGCGGCATTGGGCCTGGCCGATGAGCATGATCGGCGCGATGCGGTGGCAGCTGTTGTTGCCAACCATCCGAGCTTTCTCGACGCATGGGCACAGCTGGGCCTGTTGGCCCGCGACGACGTCGAGGCCTATGCGTGCTTTCGCGTCGCCTATCACCGAGGCCTCGATCATCTGCGCAAGGCCGGTTGGCGAGGTTCGGGTTACGTCCGGTGGCACCATGAGGAGAACCGGGGTTTTCTGCGTGCACTGCAGGGCCTGCAGCGGCAGGCACAGATCATCGGCGAGACAGACGAGGCCGAGCGCTGTGCGATCTTCCTCGGTCAACTCGACCCGACGCTCACGGCCGGGGAGTGAGCGATCCGACCTGGGGACGCTCCACTCTGGGGTGCAATACTGGCCGGTGGGGCAAGCAGACGGATGGGAGCCGACAAGGCCTTGGTCGAGATCGAGGGCACGCCCATGTTGCTTGTTGCCCATCAGGCACTCGTCGGAGCAGGAGCATCCCGGCGAATCGTGGTCGGCGGCGATGAGGTCTCCTATCGGCGCGTGCTCCCCGACCTCGAGACGGTGCCCGACGAGTACCCGGGCGAGGGCCCACTCGGCGGGATCATCACCGCCCTGCGCCGCCTGTCGCAGGAACAGGAACGACAGGCGCAGGCCAGGGTGGTGATTCTGGCGTGCGACCTCCCGGGCGTGTGCGCATCAAGTGTGGCGGCCGTCCTCGACGTCATGGACTCTCACCCGGGGGCTCAGGTGTGCGTGGCAGCGCACCGGGGTCGCCTGGAGCCTCTCCACGCCGTTTGGCGCCCGTCCGCTCTACCGCAGGTCGAGGCTGCCTTCGGAGCCGGCGAACGTGCGGTGCATGCGGTGATCGAGAGCATCGAGGCGGTGGTGGTCGAGGGCCTCGATGAGACATGGTTGCGCAACGTGAACAGCCCCGATGATCTTGCGCGCTGAGCCGAGGCCGCGGCCCGAGGGGCCCCGTGAGATGGTTGTGGCGGGCATCGCGGCGCGGTACAGGCCAGACTGTGGCATGGACAGCAATCAGATCCCGGAGGTCTCCGTCGACGAGTTGGCGACGCTCATCGGAAAGGGCATCGTGGTCATCGACGTGCGTTCGCCCGAGGAGTATGCCGAGGGTCATGTGCCGGGAGCGAGGCTGTTGCCCCTGGAGCAGATCGGCGAACGCGCCGGCGAAGTGCCCACCGACTGCGACGTGTACCTGATCTGCCGGTCCGGAGGACGGAGTGCCAGGGCGCTCGGCATCCTCAACGCGCACGGCCGACGGGGTTTCAACGTTGCCGGCGGCACACTCGGTTGGATCGATGCCGGCCACGCCGTGGTTGAGGGAAGCAACGAAGGCTGAGCGGGCGTTGGCTGCTGAACGCGACGACGAGGACCGACTGAAGACCCATCGCCTCATCGAGGACGACGCGGACTTCGCCGAGGTGATCGAGGCGCTGTCGGACGAGCCCGCCTACGCGGTGGACACCGAGTTTCATCGTGAGCGCACCTACTACCCGAAAGTAGCGCTGATGCAACTCGCCTGGCCGGGCGGGTGTGTGCTCATCGATCCTCTTGCCGTCGATCTGCGCCCCTTCGAACGTGTGCTGAAGGGGCCGGGCCTGGCGGTCATGCACGCGGCAGCACAGGATCTGTTGGTGCTGCAGCGTGCTTGCGGCACGGTTCCCGCTGCGTTGTTCGACACCCAGATCGCCGCGGGGTTCGTCGGATTCTCCACGCCCTCGTTGGCCACTTTGGCCTTCCAGATTCTGGGTGTCGACCTGCCGAAGGCCAATCGGCTGACCGACTGGTTGCGCAGGCCGCTTGATGTCGACCAGCAGCTGTACGCAGCCTCGGACGTCCACCACCTGCTGAATCTGGCCTCGATCCTGAAGGACGAGCTGTCCGATGCCGGTCGGTTGACCTGGGCCGAGGAGGAGTGCGAGGTGCTCCGCTCCCGCTCCTGGCTTCCGATCGAGCCCGAGTTGGCATGGACTCGCCTCAAGGAATGCCGCCAACTTCGCGGGTCGGCGAGGGCCGTGGCCCAGGCTGTGGCGGCCTGGCGTGAGCGGCGTGCGGCGGAGCTCGACGTTCCCATCCGCTTCGTTCTGGCGGACATGGCGATCAGCGGCATCGCCCATCGACCACCAAAGACGCTCGACCAGCTCGCGGCGATTCGGGGCATGGACCAGCGGGTGGCGAGGGGTGAGACAGGGGAGCTCATCCTGCAGGCGGTCAAAGCCGGGCTGCGCAACAAGGTCGAGGTTCTGCGGGCGCCCAGGACCGATGAAATCGACCGGGACATGAATGCGGCCGTGGGCCTTGTCTCGGCGTGGTTGGCCCAGATGAGCAGAACGCTGCGCATCGAGGCATCGCAGCTGGCGACCCGAGCCGATGTCGGGGCATTTCTCAACGAGGATGCCGACGCACGACTCGCACAGGGATGGCGGGCCGGGCTCCTCGGCGAGCCCATTCGTCAGCTCCTGAGCGGTAACTACGCGTTGGCCTTCGACGGCAAGGGTGGCCTGGCGCTCGAACAGCGGTCGGGTTTGCCCGTCAACTTCGATCTTCCCACGCCGTCGATGGTGTGGGATCAGCCGAAACGTACCGGGGACGACCCGGAGTGAGGCCGCTGCGCCCGGTGACATCTTTCCGAAAGCATGGATGGAGGCAGTCGAGCCGTTAGTATGGGAGTCGTCTTGTAGTTGCGCTATCTTCAGCCTTTTCAAGCCGGGAGAGCCCACGTGAAAAAGGGTCGTCATCGGCGCTTCGAAGAAGCCCGGGCCATTAAGCACACCTCCGTCGAGATCCGTCTCGACGACGAGGGTTTTCGCGCGCTGGAGCCGTGCCCGGAGTGCGGTACGCAGCCGGGTGACGAACATGCCTCGTGGTGTCTGCACGACGAAGAGGAAGACCCCTCGCCTTCCTGACCGGCGTCAGCCCCACCCACCCCCGAAGCCTGGAAAACCAACCTGTGTCCTCCACCCCTTTGAGCCCGGAAATCGGCGCACCGCGCCCGTTGCGCAACGTCGCGGTTGTCGCCCACGTCGATCACGGCAAGACCACCCTGATCGACACCATCCTTCGTGCCACCGGGGTGTTCGCCGCCCATGAGGCCGTCGTCGATCGCATTCTCGATTCGAACGATCAGGAGCGTGAACGTGGCATCACCATCCTGGCCAAAGTGGCGTCGGTGCACTGGAAGGGGATCAAGATCAACCTTGTCGACACCCCCGGCCACGCTGACTTCGGGGGCGAGGTCGAGCGCGCGCTGACGTTGGTCGACGGTGTCCTGCTCCTGGTCGACGCCGCGGAGGGCCCCCTGCCTCAGACCCGGTATGTCCTGTCGAAGGCCGTTGCGCTCGATCTGCCTGCGGTCGTGGTGCTCAACAAGGTCGATCGATCGGATGCGAGGGCGGAGGAGGTGTTGAACGAGATCTACGAGCTGTTCGTCGATCTCGAGGTGGCCGATCACCACATCGAGTTCCCCGTCGTCTCGGCGATCGCCCGCGAGGGGCGATCGATGCTCGGAGTTGGCATGCCCGACGCCGACGCCGATCTGGCGCCGCTGCTCGACAGTCTCGTCGCGACCGTTCCTGCCCCTCTCGGGGACCCGAGTGGTCCGCTGCAGGCGCTCGTCACCAATCTCGATGCCTCGGAGTACCTCGGTCGTCTTGCCATCGGCAGGGTGGTACGGGGAACGATGCGAGCGAACGGCCCGGTCATGTTGATGAAGGAGACCGAGACCTCGACGGTCGCACGAAAGCCGTCCCAGCTCCTGGGGGTGGAGGGTCTGGGCCGCGTGCAGGTTGACCGGATCGAAGCCGGCGACCTGTTCGTTCTGGCCGGATTTCCCGAGATCGAGATCGGCGACACGGTTGCCGACCCGGCGAATCTCGACCCGCTGCCTCGCCTCTCGGTTGACGAACCCGTGTTGCGCATGACGTTCGGCGTCAACACCTCGCCCTTGTCCGGACGTGATGGAAGCTACGTGACCTCCCGTCACCTTCGTGAGCGCCTGGAGCGCGAGATCCTCGGCAACGTGGCCATCAAGGTGGAGGAGACGGAGTCGCCCGACGTCCTCCAGGTCGCCGGGAGAGGTGAGCTTCAGCTGGCGGTGCTGATCGAGTCGATGCGTCGCGAGGGCTACGAGCTCGAGGTGAGTCGTCCCGAGGTCGTGACCCGCGAGATCGACGGCCGGCGTCATGAGCCCCTGGAGGAGGGTACGGCGGACGTTCCCGATGAGCACGTGGGAACGGTGACGCAATCCCTGGCTCCCCGAAAGGGCCAGGTGGTCGACATGCGGCCCGGGTATCCGGGTCGAACCATCGTGACCTTCGAGGCTCCGGCCCGCGGATTGATCGGCCTGCGAACCGAGTTGCTCACCTCGACGAGAGGAACGATCCTGCTGCACACCCGGCATCGGGGATGGGTGCCCTGGGTCGGCGAGCTTCCAACCCGGCGAGGTGGCGCCATGGTCGCCGATCGATCGGGCGTCACGACGGCGTACGCACTCGACAACCTCCAACTTCGCGGTGAGCTGGTGGTGGGTCCCGGCGAGGTGACCTACGAGGGCATGATCGTGGGTGAATCGAGCCGTCCGGGCGACATGGTCGTCAATGCCGTGCGCGAGAAGCAGAAGACCAACATCCGAACCCATGCCGCCGACGACGCCATCAAGTTGACCCCACCGAAGCCCCTCACCATCGAGACCTCGATCGAGCTGATCGCCGATGACGAGTTGGTCGAGGTGACGCCGACGGCCTTGCGCATCCGCAAGCGCAAGCTCAAGGAGCAGGACCGCCGTCGCGGCAGGTGAGCCGGTTACACTGAGCCCGGTCCCTCCGGCACGGAGATGACGGGGGCTCGTCTCGGGGGGTCGACGATGTGGGGATGGTCACGAAAGCGCCTCGTCAGACCGGTGTTGGTCGGTGCCATCCCACTGGTCGCTGCGACCTTGTCGATCGGCGGGCGGGGTGGCGGCGAACCCGCCCAAAAGGTTCTCCAGCGCCTGCCGGTGACCTCGACCACCTCCACGACCACAACCACGACGACCGAGCCGGCGACCACGACGACGACGGTCGCGCCACCGCCTCCGACCGTGCCCGCCACACCCGCCCCCACGACCACCACCTCGGCACCGCCGCCACCGCCCGCACCGCCTGCTTCCGCTGCTCCGGTTGTCGCCGCCAGGGCCGGCATGGCCGCCTTTGGCGGACTCGGGACGTGGGTGGATGTGTATGACTGGAGCGTCACCTACGGCAAGGATGGCCCTCTCGTGGGGACCGCCGACCTCGATCTCATGATGGCAAGTGGTGTCGAGACCCTCTACATCCAGGCAGCCAAATGGGATGGGCCGGTCGGCGTTCTCGAGCCGGAGCGGCTGGTGCCGCTGATCGCCCATGCTCGCTCGATCGGGCTGCGTGTGGTCACCTGGTATCTGCCGACGCTCGAGGATCCTGCCGCTGATTACGGGCGGCTGGTTGCGATTGCCAACCTGGGTGTCGACGCGGTTGCCGTCGACATCGAATCTCGAGCGGTGGGTGATGTTCCCACCCGCAATGCCCTGTTGATCGAGCTGAGCGCAGCCCTTCGAGCTGCCGTACCCGACATGGCCATCGGGGCGATCGCCTTTCCGCCGGTGGTCACCGAGGTCATCAACCCGAACTTCTGGCCGGGCTTCCCGTGGCTCGGCCTGGCTCCGTACTATGACGTGTGGTTGCCCATGTCCTACCAGAGCAACCGCAAGGAGAGTTCGGGTTATCGAGACGCGTATCGCTATCTCGCCGAGAACATCGATCGACTCCGAACGAACGTGGGCTCAGCGGTGCCGATCCATGCCATCGGCGGTATCGCGAACGCCACGGGGCCCGGCGATGTCGAGGGCATGGTTCGAGCCTGTGCGGAGCGGGGATGCATCGGGGGTTCGCTCTACGACTGGCGCACCACCGACGCAGCGCTGTGGCCGAGCCAGCAACCGATGCGCGACTGGGGTGGCTGAGTCCTCGGTCCGCGGATCGCTCAATCCACTGTCCCCGAGGGCGCCGATCACCGATCTCTGACGCGCAGGCTGGGGTGGGGGAGTGGGGTGCTCGTGGAGAGGCGATCGGCCAGCGCTTCGACCAGCTGGTCGTAGGGCCGTGAACCCACCAGAGCGACGATCTCGTCACGCATCGAGACGAGGACCGTTGCCGAACCGGAGAATGCCTCGCCGGCCTCGGTGCACCACCAGTGGAAGACGTCGCCTCCGGTGCCCCAGTCCCGACGTTTCCACTCCCGCAACGTCGAGGTGACGTGGCCGTTCTCATCGGTGCTGTCGACGAGCCGAAGCGGTAGCTGCCAACAGACGTTGGGCTTGAAGTCGATGTGACTTCGACCCCGGTTGAGTGCGACCTGGTGGAGCGCGCAGCCGGGCCCCGCGGCAAATCCGGGTCGGTTCAGGAGCACGCAGGCTCCGTCATGAACCCGGGTGCGCCATGCCCCGTCCTTTTCGCGAACGGAGATTCCCTTGCGATGGCCCAGGGAGGCAAATTGCCATTCGTCCGGACCGAGCTGGGCGGCAAGCCTCTCGACGCGTTCCCGATCGTCGTCGTCGACATAGTGCGCGCCATGTGAACAGCAGCCGTCGACGCGCTCGGGCGCGGGCTCCTCGAGGATCCCCTGGCACCCGTTGCCGAAGATGCAGGTCCATCGGCTCAACAGGAAGGTGACGTCGAACATCCAGGTGCGGGCCTCCGCCACATCCTCGAAGGAGAGCCATTCGTGGAGGTCCTCGGGAACGGAGGGATTCATGTCGACCTTTCCGATGAGGGACCAACGAACGAGATGGCGGCGAGCTCGTGCCACAGCTCGCCCGCAGCCAACAGGCCCTTCCAGAACTGATCCATCACCATCCGCTCGTTGGGGGCATGGATGCGGTCGCCGGGAAGTCCCACGCCGAGGAACAGCAGCGGTGCGTCGAGCACCCGGCCCAGTGTCTCCTCCGGACCGCTTCCGCCTTCCCGAGTGAAGAGGGGCGTCACTCCCCAGACCCGTTCGATGGCTCGACACAGGGCGCCCATCGCCGGATGGTCGGTTGGGGTCAGGAACGGCGCGACTGCACCCTCCGCGCCGAGCGAGAACTCGACGCCCTCGGGAATCGTCGATGCAAGCCAGTCACGGACACAGCGGTCGATCACGTCGGGTTGTTGATCGGGAACGAGACGAAAGGTCAGCTTGGCCCGACCCTCGGCGGCGACGATGGTCTTGATTCCCTCGCCCGTGTAGCCGCTGGTGATGCCGGTGACCTCTGCGGTGGGTCGGTAGCCGATGCGTTCGAGCGTTCCGTGACCCGACTCGCCCTCGAGTCGGCGCGAGCCGGCCAGCTCCTGGAACATGAAGTCTGCGAAGGGCAGAGCGTCGAGCGATGCGCGCTCCAGGTCGTCGATCGGCCGAACGTGGTCGTAGAAGCCGGGAACGCGAACCCGTCCCTCGTCGTCGTGCAGCGCTGCGACGATCCGGGCGAGCACGTGGGTGCTGTTGGCAACCGCGCCACCGAATACGCCGGAGTGCAGGTCGGCATCGGCGGTTCGGATGTGCAGGTCGTAGCCGATCAGGCCCCGCATCCCGACGCAGGTCGACGGAAACGAGGGAGCCCACATGCCGGTGTCGGACACGACGATCGCGTCACACCGCAAGCGGGTGGCCTCGTCGCGCAGCAGGGACTCGAAATGTGGGCTTCCGATCTCCTCCTCGCCCTCGATCAGGAACTTCAGGTTGACCGGGATCGTGCCGTCGACCTCGAGCAGGCCACGCACGGCCTCGATCTCGTAGAGCACCTGGCCCTTGTCGTCGATCGCTCCTCGGGCTCGACACTCGCCGTTGACGATGACGGGATCGAAGGGCGGGCTCGTCCACTCCTCGAGCGGGTCGACGGGCTGCACGTCGTGGTGGCCGTAGACCAGGACGGTCGGAGCGAATGGGCCCGCGTGCAGCCACTCGCCGTAGACGGCAGGCGCTCCGGGGGTTGGGAGCACGGCGACCTGTTCCAGGCCGGCCTCGACCATCAGCGAGGCGCACAGGTCGGCCGATCGACGAACGTCAGCGGCATGGTCGCTCTGTGCGGATATCGACGGGATGCGCAGCCAGTCGAGAAGGGTGGCGGTGATGCGGGGGCGATTTGCCTCCATCCAGGCCGCGAGGCGCAGTTCGTCGGAAGCCATGATCACAGCGTAGGGCGTGCGGCCGGCGCCGGTTGACCCACCTGCACCGGCACGCGACCTGGGCTCGGCGGATCAGACGATGCGGGTCGCGTGGCCGCTCCAGTATCGATCCTTGATCTCGCGCTTGTACAGCTTGCCCGTCGGGAGCCTCGGCAGCTCCGGGTCGAAATCGATGGTGCGGGGGCACTTGTAGTGTGCGAGTTGCTCACGGCAGTACGCCAGCAACTCCTCCTCGAGATCGGGCCCGGCGGTCGATTGGTCGATCGGCTGCACGACGGCCTTGACCTCTTCGCCGAACTCGGCGTTGGGCACGCCGAAGACTGCGACGTCGTAGACCTTGGGATGCATCGTCAACACGTTCTCGGCTTCCTGGGGGTAGATGTTCACACCACCCGAGATGACCATGTAGGCCTTGCGGTCGGTGAGGTACAGGTAGCCGTCCTCGTCGACGTAGCCGACATCGCCCACCGCGGTGAAACCATCGTGGTTGCGCGACTCGGCAGTCTTCTCCGGATCGTTGTGGTACTCGAAGCTTCCCCCACGCTCGAACCAGATGGTGCCGGCCTCGCCCGGCGGAAGCTCGTTGCCGTCGTCATCGAGTATGTGGATCGTGCCGAGCGCCGACCTGCCCACGGTGCCGGGGCGGGCGAGCCACTCCTCGGGGGTGACGAGGGTGATGCCGCTCATCTCGGTCGCGCCGTAGTACTCGTGGATGACCGGACCCCACCAGTCCATCATCTGTCGCTTCACCTCGACGGGACACGGGGCGGCCGCGTGGATCGCGACCTCCATGCTGGACACGTCGTGGGCGAGGCGCTCGGCCTCGGGAAGCTTGAGCATGCGGACGAACATCGTCGGGACGAATTGGGCCCGGTTGCACCGGTAGCGTTCGATGGCTTCGAGGGAGGCCAACGCGTCGAAGTGCTCCATGCACACCACGGTGCCGCCGATGCTCTGCACCGCGGTCGAGAACGTGATCGGAGCCGAGTGGTACAGCGGAGCCGGTGAGAGGTAGATGCTTTCGGGCGTGATGTTGAACATGCTTCCCAGCATCGCCGCCATGCCGACACCGTCTGCGGCCCTACCGTTCGACGACGGGCGCTTGATGCCCTTGGGTTTGCCGGTCGTGCCCGAGCTGTAGAGCATGAAGTCGCCGAGCGGTTCCTCGGCAAGTGGGTCGGCCGGGTACGCAGCGATGGCGTCCTCGTAGCGCTCGAAGCCCTCGGCGTCGTCATCGACCACCAGCCGGGTGTGAAGGTGCGCCGGCGCGCCGGCGATGGCCTCCGCTGCCGGCTTCGCCAGGGCTGCGGAGGTGACGAACGCCTGGGCGTCGCAGTCCTCGACGATATGGGCGACCTCGGGGGCGGTGAGGTAGGAGTTGACGGTCGTGAGGTACAGCCCTGATCGGAGCGCCGCCCATGCCACCTCGAAGTAGCGCGGGTGGTTCTCCATGAAGATGGCGATGTGGTCACCCGGACGAAGCCCACGGGACCAGAGCAGTTGAGCAAGGCGGTTCGAGCGCTCATCCAGCTCTCGATAGGTCACCACCTCGCCGCTCGATGCCATGATGAGGGCGGCCTTGTCGGGAAACGTTCGTGCGTGCGTGCCGGGGTACACCGCTGCTCCTTCTGTCCGTGTGGTCTGTCCGTGTGGTCTGTCCGCGTGGTCTGTCCGCGTGGGTGGCAGGAGATTATCCGCTCGATCGGATGCGCCGGCGCCGCGGCTGGTTCGGGCCTTGCGATGGAGGACCCCCGGGCCTGCCCATCGAGCACCGATTCGAGGCTCGTCGATGGATCTCTGGTTCACCGCCTTCGGTCTCTGCTAGGCAGTGAACGTGAAAGCAGGGAGTGGGGATGGCGCGATCGACGACCTTCATGCACGGCTGGTGGGCTTGGCCGAGGAACTTGGCGACCTCGCCTTCACCCGGCTTCGCGAGGCAGCGGAGGCGGGCGAGACCGCCGCTCCGGAATTGGAGCGGCGCCTCACCCGAGCCCGGCGGGCCGTCGAGAAGGCCGCCCATCTGCTCGAGGATCGTGGGCACGGCGAATGGGATGGGGACTGAGCGGCGAGCGATTCAGGCGCCCCGACGACGGTGTCGACCAGTTGACTCAGTTGGGCTCGGGCTCCTGTCCGGTCTCCTCCAGGCGAACGACATCGACGGCGACCGAGAGGGCGTGGACCGTCGCCTTCGAGAAGACCACACCTTTGAGAGGCACGACGTCCTCGTAGTCCCTACCCCAGGCCGTCGTGATGTACCGCTCGTCGGGAACCTTGTTGTTGGTGGGGTCGAGATCGAACCACCCGGCGCCAGGCACGAAGAATGCGAGCCATGCGTGTGAGGCATCCATGCCGACGAGCTTCTCGGTGCCGGGTGGAGCCACGGTCTCGAGGTAGCCGCTGACGTATCGAGCCGGTACGCCCATGCTGCGCAGACAGGCGATGCCCAGGTGAACGAAGTCCTGACAGACGCCCTGTCGTTCCGCGATGACCTGGTGCAGAGGCGTCGAGGTGGTGGTGGCGCCCGGCATGTAGAGGTAGTCCGAATGGATGCGACCGCAGAGATCACCTGCTGCGTCCATCAGCGATCGACCGGTCACGAAGGAGGTCCGGGCATAGTCGCGCAGCGTGGGCAGGTGCGGTGCGCGTGACGTCTCGCCCGCGAACTCCCGGGCGGAGAAGTTTTCGGGATCCGGGTCCCGGTGGAGGCGGTCCAGTGAATCCCGCCAGGTCTCCCGGTCGTCTCCGACGTCCTTCTCGACGTCCTTCTCGACGTCCCTCCCGACGGCGTCGCATGCACCGAGGCTCCTCCTCACGTGGCTCGACGCGGTGACCTCGAGGGAGCGGTGCGGTCGGTGGAGGGAGAACCAGGTCATGCGGTTCCCGAAGTAGTCGCCACGTTCGATCATGTCATCGGGCTCGGGGTCGACCGACACCGTGCTCCGAAGGCACGACTGGCCCGGGAACGAGCGCGGCACGAGGTGAGCCACGTTGTACCCGGCAACCACGTCGTGGTCGTACGTGTAGGTCGTGCGATGGGTGATGACAAAGGTGGCGGTGCGGGTCGCCGTCATGCGAAGCCCAGAAATGTTCCGACCGGTGGGGGCGGGAAGTGGGACGCGGCAATCGCAAGGGCGGTGGACGAGAGCGACTCGCTCAGCTCGTCGAGCATCGCGGCGAGCTCCTCGCGGACTGCGGAAGCGGAGGTTGCGGTGATCACCGCGAGGGCGTCCGGCACTGCCCCGCCGAGCCTGGTGCGCGCCTGGGCGACCGCGCGCTCCTCCGGGCTCGGTCGGTGCATGCCGTGGTGCGGCATCAGGAGAAGGCTCTCGGCCAGTCGGTCGAGCTGGTACGTGAGCGATCGCGGATTGCTTGCCTCGATCAGGAGAAGATCGACCAGGGCGACGGCGTCGAGACGCGAGGGTGAGCGACGACGAAAGGTGACGACGCTCTCTGCGGTGGTGAGAAGCGATTCGAAGACCAGGACGTCGATGGAGGGGTCTCGGGTGTCGAGGACGGTGGAGCGCATCAACTCGATCAGGAGCGTGGCTCGTTCGATTCTCCTCCCCGCATCGAGGAAGCACCACCCGGGGTCTCGCACCATGGATTCGTTGACCAGCCCGGAAAGCGCCAGGAAGCTCTTCATCATGCCGCCGAGCGCGACTCGCGCTGCGGGGGGGAAGCCGGCCGTGTCGGGCGTTGTTCGAACCACCTGGAGGTCTTCCTCCAGCGTGTTGAGAACCAACCAGGTATCAAGGGAGAGCTGATCTCGAACGGCGCTCGCACACGACAGCAACGCTCCGACGTCAAAGGCGAGGGACCCGTCCCTGCTCGCGTCGGTCAGGACCGACCGCAACTCCTCCTCGGGTCGCTGACGACGGTCGAGAACGGCTGCGTCGACCGCGTCCGGGCCTCGGCCCTCCGCGTGCAAGGCGCCCGATTCCAGGTCATCGTCACCGGCGTGCTCTTCACCGGCGTGCCTTTCAGCGGAGTCCTCCTCACCGGCGAATCCCGGGAAGGTGCCGGTGATCCGGGTGAGGGTGATCAGGAGCACGTTGAGGGCCTCGGTGGTGTTGGTGTTCCAACGATTCGCAGCGTCCGATCGACGATCGAGGATGACCCGGGTCAGGCGAACCGTGTTCTCGGCACGTTCCGCGTATCGACCGAGCCAGAAGAGGTTCTCGGCCACCCGCGAGGAGATGGCATGAGCGGGATTGAGCACGGTTGCCGTCGGGACTCCTCCGGAAAAGATGCCGATCTGACTCTCGGGCTCGGAGGCGAGGACCCAGGTGTCCTTGCTCGTGGCGCCGGTCTGATTGGAGAAGATCGGCAGCAACCCGTCGTTGGCGACTCGGGTCAAGCCGCCCGGCAGGAGCATGTACGAACCTGCATGGGCCACGGCGAAGGTGCGCAGGACGGTGGGGCGCGCCACCAGCCTGCCCGCATCGAGCACCGGCGACGTCGAGCAGGTGGGAAGCTCCTGGGCAACCCAGCGCTGCGGGTGCGCGTCGACTCGTCGCCGCACCTCGTCACGCCGGGCGCTCGAGAGCATCGATCCGACCAGCATCTCATCGGGGTCCGAGTTGATCCGGCGAAACACGAAGCGTTCCATCGACTGCAGCGCATGGGTTCGCGATACCTGGTCGCCGCACCACAACGTCGGAACCGACGGAATGCGAAGGTCCTGTCCGAGCAGGTGTCGTGCCAGCGCGGGAAGGAAGGCGGCGAGCCCGGGATTCTCGAGGGCGCCGGCACCGAGCGGATTGGCCAACGCCACCCTGCCCCGACGGGCCATCTCGACGAGGCCCGGGACCCCGAGAGCGGATTCGGGGCGGAGCTCCAGTGGGTCGCACCAGTCGTCGTCGATGCGCCGCAGGATCACGTCGACGCGCTCGGGGTCCATGACCGATCGGAGCCACAAGGCACCGTCGCGTGCTTCGAGATCCGAGCCCTGCACGAGCGGAAAGCCGAGGTAGGAGGCCAGAAAGGCGTGCTCGAAGTACGTCTCGTTCCAGGGGCCCGGTGTCAGGATGACCGTCAGCGGCGTCGGGCGATCCTCCGGTGCCGACGCAGCCAGCGCTGCCCGAAGCGTGCGGAAGAACGGGGCCAGGCGATGGACATGGGAATCGCGGAACACGCTGGGGAAGACCCGACTCATGACGATCCGGTTCTCGAGTGCGTAGCCTGCGCCCGAGGGCGCCTGGGTTCGATCGGCCAGAACCCACAGGTCGCCCCGGTCGTCCCGCGCGACATCCATGGCGCACAGTGGGAGGAACTGGCCCCCGCGCGGGATGGCGCCGTCACAGGCTCGCAGGAAGCCGGGGTGCTCGTGGATCACCTCGGGAGGCAGGAGACCTTTTCGCATCAGCTCACGCGGTCCGTAGAGGTCGCGTGCCACCAGCTCGAGCAACTCTGCCCGCTGCGAAAGACCTTCCTCGATCACGCGCCACTGGTCGCTGTCGATGAGCAGAGGGACGGGGTCCAGCGTCCAAGGTCGCCTGACCCCTTCGCCGTAGACGTGATAGGTGGCTCCGTCGTCGTGCAGCAGGCGTTCGAGCTCACGGCGGCGTCGCTCCAACTCGCTGCCACCCAGGCCGGAGAACGCCTCGATCAGATATCGCCAGTGGGGACGAACCTCGCCGTCGCGGCCCGTCATCTCGTCCCACCCGGAGTCGGGGTGGTACGCGAAGGGCTGCTCGGGTAGCTCGATGCTCACGGTCACGAGTGTCGTCTACGCGGTGGCCTGCAGCAACGGCGCCTTGGGGAGGTCCGAACGGAAGTAGGCCCCCTCGATCTGCCGGTGCACCACGTCGAGCCTTGCCTGGAGCTCGTCGACCCACTCGTGCAGGCCGTCCCATGCAAGGGCCCGAACCCGTGCATCCTCGACGACCTGTTGAGCGGCAGCACAGGCGACGATCACCTCCGGGCGTTCCGCGAGACGACCGAGATCATCGGCCATCTCGTTGAGACAGTGGGCCACCGACCGGGGAAAGTGCTCGTCACGCAGGATGAACTCCAGGACGGCGGGTCCCTGTACCCGTGCCTGCACCTTTCGACGGTACGCCTGGAGCGCGGCGAGGGTGCCGAGGATGCTCATCCACTGGAGATCATCGAAGGGTCGCATCGGATCGACGTTCGGCTCGGAGCGGACGTGGGCCGGCGAGCCGGCGCGAATGTCAAGGACACGACTGGTCATGTCGGCCCGTTCCACGTGACAGCCGATGCAGAGGAACCGGTAGGCCTCATCGTGTGCCATGGAGGCCCCGATGATGCCCTGAAGTGTCTGACAGCAATCGATGACGTGGTTGAGCCAGGTGGTCCGGGAGAACCGGGGCACCGCCTCACCCACGTTGTCGGCGGCGTGGTTGAAGACCCGATTGAGCTTCTCCCAGGCGTCGGGGGGGAAGATCGAACGGACGATCCTCATGTTCTCCCGCGCCGAGGCCAAGGACGCCAGGACCGATCCCGGGTTGCGGCGGTCGATGCTCAGGTACCCGACGACGAACTCCTCGGCCGTGCTGGGGTAGAGCTCGAAGAAGCCGCGAGGGTCACCGGTCAGCCCCAACAGCGGTTCCCAGGTCAGGCCCGCCGAACGAGGGAGGTCGAGATAGAGCGAGGTGTGGCTCTTGAGGACCCTCGCGGTCGCCTCGGCTCGTTCGAGGTAGCGACCGGCCCAGTACACGTGCTCCGCAGATCGGCTGAGCAAGGTCATGTCAGCGCTCCTTCCAACGTGGTTTGTGGGGTCTTCCTGGTCCGGAACCTTCACCATGAGATCTCCGATGGGTGACGTGACGTGGTCGGTGGACCCGAAACGTCGGGGTCGATGATCCAGGTGTCCTTGCTTCCTCCACCCTGCGAGCTGTTGACGACCAACGAGTCCTCCCGCAGGGCCACCCTCGTCAATCCACCCTCGGTCACGTAGTGGTCGGCTCCCGACAACACGAACGGCCGGAGATCGAGATGACGGGGAAGCAGTTGGCGATCACACAGGGTGGGTGCGGTGGAGAGGGCGACCACCGGCTGGGCGATGAAGTTGCGGGGGTCGGCGATGACCTGTTCCCGAATCTTCTCCTTCTCGGCACGAGTGGCGAACGGGCCCAGGAAGATGCCGTAGCCGCCGGACTCGTTCGCGGGCTTGACGCACAGGTCGTCGAGGTTGGCCAACACATGGCTGCGTGCAGCGTCCTCCAGACAGCGCCACGTCGGCACGTTGTCGATCTTGGGTTCCTCGCTGAGGTAGTAGCGGATCAGATCGGGGACGTAGGTGTAGACGACCTTGTCGTCGGCGACTCCCGCGCCCGGTGCGTTTGCGATGGCGACGGTGCCGGCGCTCCAGGCCCGCATGAGGCCCGGGACGCCGAGAACCGAGTCCTTGCGGAAGACCTCGGGGTCGAGGAAGAGGTCGTCGATGCGTCGGTAGATCACGTCGACCCTCGCGAGGCCGTCGATCGTACGCATCCACACGATGTTGTCCTGGTCGACCATCAGGTCGGTGCCCTCCACCAGGTCGACACCCATCTCCTGGGCGAGGAAGGAGTGCTCGAAGTACGCGGAGTTGTAGACGCCGGGAGTGAGCACGCAGATCCGTGGCTCGTCGCCGGGCCGTGGAGAAAGTGATGCAAGCAGCTGGTGCAAACGGCTGGGGTAGCCGTCGACGGGCATGATGTCGAGGTTGCGAAAGAGTTCGGGGAACACCCGCTTGGTGACGGCACGGTTCTCGAGCATGTAGGACACGCCCGACGGCACCCGCAGGTTGTCCTCGAGCACGAGGAAGGTCCCCTCGGCGTCCCGGATGAGATCACAACCGGCGATGTGAGCCCAGATGTCCAGTGGCGGTTCGACACCGACGCATTCCCTGCGAAAGTTCATCGAATCGGCGAGGAGGTCGCCCGGGAAGACCCCGTCGTGGACGATCTTCTGATCGCCGTAGAGGTCGGCGATGAAGTGGTTCAGCGCCTCCATGCGCTGCGTCAGGCCTGCTTCGGTCCTGCGCCATTCGTCCGCGACGATGACACGGGGGACCACGTCGAACGGCCAGGCCCGGTCGATGTTCTCGCCGTCCTGATAGACCGCAAAGGTCACCCCCATGGCCCGAATGGCGAGGTCGGCGGCTGCCTGGCGATCGATGATCTCATCGATGGTCAGCCGCGCCAGGTAGTCGGACAGTCCCGCGAGCTCGGGACGAGGGTGTCCGTCCGCGATCAACTCGTCCCACGCTCCGGTCGTGGGATAGTTCGTCCAGTCCATGTGCTGCCAGTCTCGGGCGTGTGCGGGTCGGTTCGATTGCGGGTGTGTGACCGGAGTGTGAATTGCGACGCCGACGCCGCTACCACGCCGCTGTCAGGGTTGAGGGAGTGACTGATCGTCGTGTTCGACGACCTCGTCCTCCTCGGCAACCGTCGGAGGAAGCGACGGCGCGGTCGGTGCGCTGCGCAGGGTGTTGAGGGCATCGATCAGGGAGTGCAGCCGTCCGAAGCTCCGTCGATCGAATCGCATCATGACGCGGGGAAGGTCGAGGTGGTCGCCCCCCGAGACCTCGGGGGCCAACGGGAGAGTGGACTCGATTCGCCCGGCAACGATGATGTCGGCGAACGCCTCGCTCAACTCGTCGAGCTCGAGGGCCGTGGGGCCGGCGCGCAGTCGAAAGACGAGACGATCGCCGACCCAGCGCATGGAGTGATAGTTGCGATAGAAGCCCTCGATCTCGGCCACGGCATCGTCCACGTTGTCGGTGATGCGATACAGCGATCGATCGGCCGCGTCGACCATCCCATGACCCTCGACCTCCTCGGTCACGAAGCGCTGCCACCCCTGCCAGTACTGCCCGCCCGGCATGTCGAGCAACACGATGGGCACCGGGTTCGCCTTGCCGGTCTGCACAAGAGTCAGCAACTCGAAGGTCTCGTCCAGCGTGCCGAAACCGCCCGGCAGGGCAACGAACGCCGCAGACTCCTTGATGAGCATCAGTTTTCGGGTGAAGAAGTACTTCATCTCGATGAGCTTCGGATCACCGGCGATCACCGGATTGGCGCCGCCCTCGAAGGGCAGGCGGATCAGCACACCGATCGAGTGCTCCCGTCCGGCCCCCTCCATGGCCGCGGCCATGATCCCGGGGCCGGCTCCGGTGACGACCATCCATTGGCGATCCGACAGGGCGGCCGCCAGCTCGGAGGCCTGGCCGTAGAGCGGGTCGTGCCGCTGCGTTCGAGCCGAGCCGAAAATGGTCGCCTTGGGGATGTTGCGGTACGGGGCGAAGAGGTTGAAGGCCCCGCGCATCTCCTTCAGGGCAGCATTGCTGATCTTGAGATCGAGCCGATCGGCCTGATCGCCGGCGAGCAGGACGCCGGAGACGAGGATCTCGAACAGCTGGTCACGGTCGACCGTTGCGCCGGCCGCGTCGAGGAGGGCGACGAGTTGGCGGTCGAGTTCCTCGATGCCCGTGCGGTAGGAAGGCAGGGAGGGGGTCATGCGGGCTGCGGCGCCGGCAGTTCTGTCGGTGTCGAGGCGTGGGTCACCGACTGGTACAGGGTGGTGCGCTGGGACAGTTGGCGACCGAGTTGCTCGACCACATCGGCGAAGCCGTGCTCGGTCATGGCCTGACCGTGGGACGCACCTGCGGCGCGGGAGATGTTCTCGTTGATGAGGGTGCCCCCCAGATCGTTCACGCCTGCCCGCAGGGCCTGGCGCGAGCCGGCCACACCCATCTTCACCCATGACACCTGGATGTTGTCGATCCAGCCTCGGTAGGCGATCCGACCGACCGCGTGCATGAGGAGGGCCTCCCGAAAGGTGGGTCCGGGTCGAGCCTTGCCCTGGAGGTACATGGGGGCGGCCATGTGCACGAAGGGCAGGGGCACGAACTCGGTGAAGCCTCCGGTCTCCTTCTGGAGATCGCGGGTGCGGACGAGGTGCCGCGCCCAGTGGAGAGGTTGTTCGATGGACCCGAACATGATCGTCACGTTCGAGCGAAGCCCCACCTGGTGCGCGGTGCGATGGGCGTGCAGCCACTCCTCGGTGTTGACCTTGTCCGAACAGAGCACGGCGCGGATCTCGTCGTCGAGAATCTCGGCTGCCGTGCCGGGAAGGGTGCGGAGACCGGCTGCCATGAGGCGGCGCAGATAGACATCGAGCGCTTCGCCCGAACGCTTGGCCCCCTCCGTCACCTCGAGAGCCGTGAACCCGTGGATGTGGATGTTCGGTGCGGCATCGTGGACGGCCTCGGTGACGTGGAGGTAGTAGTCCCCGTCGAAGTCGGGATGGATGCCACCTTGCAGGCAGACCTCGGTGGCGCCCATCTCGGCGGCCTCGACGACACGCTCGCGGATGTCATCGAGGGTCAGGAGGTAGGGGGCGCCGCGCAGGTTGAGGGACAGCGGACCCTTGGAGAACGCGCAGAACCGGCACTTGAAGGTGCAGACGTTGGTGTAGTTGATGTTGCGGTTGGAGACCCACGTCACCGTGTCACCGACCGCCTGGCGTCGTAACTCGTCGGCGACGTCGGCGACCGCTCGGACCTCTGGGCCGCGGGCGGAGAACAACGTGACGATCTCGTCGACGCCGACCTCCTCGCCCGCCATGACGCCCGCCAGCACGTCCGCTACCGCGCCTCCCGGGAGCGCGCCTCCTGGGACCGCGCCTGCCGGAACCGGGCCGACACGGATGGTGGTGGAATCAATCGAGAGCAGTTGGGGCGGGTCAGCGTCGCCGCCGGCATGCCAACGATCATCCCGGGCGAGGCTCTCGGCGTCACTGCGGCGCAGCACCGGGAAGCGAAGTGCCTCGCCGAGCCAACGGTCGGGCCGGCGTGTCCATGCGGGGTAGACCGTCAGCCGTGGCGCAAGCGTGTGGCCGTGTGCCTCCGTGACCTCGCGCAAACGGTCGAGGTGGGGCCATGGCATCTCGGGATTCACGTGGTCGGGCGTCACGGGGGAAACGCCGCCCCAGTCGTCGATGCCGTAGTGGAGGAGGGCGCCGAAGTCCTGCGAGAGGTTCGGAGGAGCCTGCAGGTGCACGTCGGTGGGCAGAACGATCCGTGCCACCGCAAGGGTCCACGCAAGCTCATCGGCCGAACAGGCGGAGGCGAGATGCATGGTCGTGCCGGGTTTGGGCACGAAGTTCTGGATGATCACCTCCTGGACATGGCCGTGGCGCTCATGGGACGCCACGATGGCGCGCAGGGCTGCCAGGCGCATCGCACGAGTGTCACCGATGCCGACAAGCAGGCCGGTGGTGAAGGGGATGGCGAGCCTCCCGGCATCCTCGAGGGTGGCCAGGCGACGCTGGGGCGTCTTGTCGGGCGACCCTCGGTGCGCATCGAGGTGCTCGTCGAGGGATTCGATCATCATGCCCTGCGAGGCCGAGACCTCGCGCAGCGCCCTGAGCTCGTCGGCGCTCAGTGCTCCCGCATTCGCATGGGGGAGAAGCCCGGTCTCGTCGAGCACCGCAGCGCACGCCGAGACCAGGTAGTCGAGTGTGGTGGCGTGGCCGTGATCACGCAGCCACGCCGCGGCCTGCGGGTAGCGAAGCTCGGGACGCTCGCCCAACGTGAACAGCGCCTCGTGACAGCCGGCATCGGCTCCGGCACGGGCGATCGCCAGCACATCGTCCATCTCCAGATAAGGCGCGTCGAGGCGTGCCGGTGGCTGCGCAAACGTGCAGTACCCGCACTTGTCGCGACAGAGCTGGGTGAGGGGGATGAAGACCTTCGGCGACCAGGTCACCCTGGTGCCGAACGCCTGGTCACGAATGGCCCTGGCCTCGACAGCCAGCGTTTCGATCGATGCACCGAGCAGGGCGTCGTCATCGTGGGCGAGGCTGCTCATCGTGACTCCTCTCGTGACTTCTCCCGGGGCGAGACCATCAGGACCGTGCAAGGAACTCGCCGGCCTTGGCGTGCAGTGCCCCCATGAGCTCGTCGAAGGCCTTGGCAAAGGCGGCGACACCCTCGTCCTCGAGCACGGCGCTGACCTCGGCGATGTCGATGCCGAGCGTCTCCAGGTCGGCCATCACCTGCTCCGCCTCGGCGAGATTCGCGCCGATGGTCGACGCCACGGTGCCGGTCTCCTCGAACTGGACGAGTGTGGACTCGGGAATGGTGTTGACCGTGTCGGGCCCGATGAGGGTGTCCACGTAGAGCGTCGGGGAATAGGCAGGGTTCTTCGTCGAGGTCGACGCCCAGAGGGGCCGTTGGACGTGGGCCCCCAGCCTTGCCAGAGCGTCCCAGCGAGGACCGGCAAAGGTCTCGAGGAAGTGACGGTAGGCCAACTTCGACTGCGCCACAGCGGCCTTGCCGCGCAGGGCGAGGGCGTCGGGGGCGCCGAGCTCGTCCAGACGACGATCGATCTCGGTGTCGACCCGCGAGACGAAGAACGACGCCACTCCTCGGGCCGTGGAGAGGTCGCCATGGCCTGCCGCCACACGATCCTCGAGTCCCGACAGGTAGGCCTCCATGACCTCGCGGTAGCGGGCCAACCCGAAGATCAACGTGACGTTGAGGTTGCAGCCCTCGCCGACCAGGGACCGAATGACGGGAATGCCCGCTGCCGTGGCCGGCACCTTGATCAACAGGTTCGGGGCGTTGATCTCGCCGGCAAGACGACGAGCGGCTGTGATGCTGCCCTCGGTGTCCCGCGCCAGATCGGGGGCGAGCTCGATGGAGACGAATCCGTCGGTGCCCCCGGAGGCCGTGTGCATGGGTGCGAAGAGGCCGAGCGCCTCCTTGATGTCGCTGACAGCCATCGTCCAGAACGCGTCGACGACCGGGACGCCGGCGCGTACCAGCTCGCCGAACTGGGCGTCGTAGGCGTTGCCGGTGGTCATCGCCTTCTGGAAGATGGACGGGTTCGAGGTCACGCCGCGCACACCTCGCGAGATCCACGCCGCCATCTCACCGTCGGCAAGCCAGTCACGACGAAGGTTGTCGAGCCAGGGGCTCTGTCCGTGCAGGTTGTGGAGGTCCTCAAGCTTGGTCACAGGGTGTCCTCCCGAAGATCTGCCAACAGTGTTCGAGCTCGATCGACGACGCCTTCAACGGTGAAGCCCAGCGTGGCGAGGGCTACGGCGCCGGGAGCGGAGAGGCCGAATCGGTCGATCGCCACGACGTCGTCGGCGTAGCGGTCCCAGCCGAGCGATGCCCCCGCCTCGACGGCGAGGATGGCGGCGTCGACCGGCAGGACGTGATCTCGGTAGTGGTCCTCCTGCGCGTCGAAGAGGTCCCAGGAGGGCATCGAGACGACCTGGACGTCGATCCCGTCGGCGGCCAGCACCTCGGCTGCGGCGACGCAAAGGTGCACCTCGCTTCCGGTTCCGACCAGAACCAGATCGGGCGTGGGCGTGCCGGCGGGGACGAGCACGTACGCGCCCCGAGCGACGCCCTCGTTGTCGGCGGTGCCGACGAGGACGGGGAGGTCCTGTCGGGAGAGGATCATGGCGACGGGACCGGTTGCCTCGATCGCCATCCGCCATGCGGCAGCGCACTCGTTGGCATCCGCGGGCCGCAGGACGCTGAGTCCCGGCATCGCCCGAAACGATGCCAGGTGCTCGACCGGCTGGTGGGTGGGACCGTCCTCTCCGAGGCCGACCGAATCGTGCGTCCACGAATAGATCACCTTGATGCCCATGAGGGCGGCGAGGCGCACGGCCGGTCGCATGTAATCACTGAACACGAAGAAGGTGCCGCCGAAGGGGAGGGCCCCCCCGTGGAGCGCCATGCCGTTCATCACCGCTCCCATGGCGTGTTCACGCACCCCGAAATAGATCTGGCGCCCACCCGGGTCGTCGGCCGACTGGATGCCCTGGCCCGCCAATTCGGTGCCGGTGTTGGCGGTCAGGTCGGCGCCTCCGCCTATCAGGCCGGGAACGACGTCGGCGACGGCCTTGAGGATCGCGCCGCCGGCCTTGCGGGTCGCCACCATCTGGCCCGGCTCCCAGGTGGGGAGCTTCGTCTCCCAGCCCGACAGGCCGGCACCGTTCCAACACGCCTCGAGCTCGGCTCGGTCGCCGCTCCAGGCATCGAGTCGGTCTTGCCACGCCAAACGGGTGGAGCGACCCCTGGCCCCCGACGCCCGGTAGTGGGCGAGCACCTCGTCGGGGACCCAG
Organism: uncultured Actinomycetes bacterium; assembly: GCA_963743945.1. Taxonomy (GTDB): domain Bacteria; phylum Actinomycetota; class Acidimicrobiia; order Acidimicrobiales; family CADCSY01; genus JACOTK01. Next base: position 48,395 of record CAVURO010000001.1, on the reverse strand, counting down.
AAGGCCTGGTCCATCGGCAGACCCAACAGCTCCTTGGTGGCCGCGATCTCCTCGGCGCCGAACGGGTCACCGTGGGCCTTGCTGGTGTCGGTACGGTTCGGGGAGGGCCAGCCGATGTGGCTGCGCAACACGATCAGTGAGGGCGCATCCTCGACGGCCATCGCCCGCCGAAGCGCGGCCTCGAGCGCATCGCAGTCGTTGGCCACCTCGCCGATGTCGTCCACATGCCAGCCGTAGGAACGGAAGCGGGCGGGGGCATCGTCGGACAGCGACAGTTCGGTGGGCCCGTCGATGCTGATGTGATTGTCGTCGTAGACGTAGACCAGGCGGCCCAGACCGAGATGACCGGCAAGCGACGCCGCCTCGTGGCTGACTCCCTCCTGCAGGTCGCCGTCACTGCAGATGACGAAGGTGTGATGATCGCAGATGTCGGCGCCGAATCGGGCGCGCAGCCAACGCTCCGTGATGCCCATGCCCACCGCGCCGGCAAAACCCTGCCCGAGCGGGCCGGTCGTCATCTCCACGCCGGCGGTGTGCCGGTGTTCGGGGTGGCCGGGCGTCCGTGAGTCGAGCCGGCGGAAGTCCCGCAGGTCCTCGATCGTGAGGCCGTAGCCATGGAGGTGCAACATGGCGTAGAGCAGGATCGACGCGTGGCCTGCAGAGAGCACGAAACGGTCCCTGTCCGGCCAGTCGGGGGCCGTGGGATCGTGGCGCATCACGCGGTTGAACAGCACGTGGGCAAGGGGCGCCAGGGCCATGGCGGTTCCCGGGTGACCGCAATTGGCCTGCTCGGGGAGCATCCATGGCGAGTCCCCGGATGACGTTGATGCCGAGTTGTTCGATGTCGTCGGTCACCGGAACCACCCTAGCTCTCAGCCGGCCGGGGGCAGCAGGGTCAACGGCACGGTGAGGACATGGCCCTGGTCGACGCGGCAGCGGGCCTCGATGCTGCCGTAGTCGTCGAAGGTCAACTCCGAACGGACCAGGCGGTAGCCGAACTTGCCCGGCTCGATGTCGATGGGCTGCACGTTGCGGGCGAGCTCGTCGTCGCCCCGCACGAAGACGGTCTCGAGCACCCCGTTGGCGCTCGCGTCAAGCGGACAACGGATGAGAACGACCAGATGGGGCTCGATGGTGACCGGAACGGGCCCGGGGGCGGCAAGGGAGAAGTAGACGCCGGTGAGGTCGATGCGGGTGGAAGGACCGGGCGCCTGGCGCATGGCCAGGTTGTCGACGAACAGGGCAGCGACGATCTCCATGGGCCAGACGTTACCGGCTCGCCGTTCCGGGTGGGTGCTCACGTTCCCAGTCGAGTTGGAACCGGGCGGTCGCCGCCTCGGCCTGCTCGGCGGGCTCGAGTGGTTGCATGGCGAGGTGAACCGCGGCCCAGATCGTCTTGGAGAACGGGTAGCCGAGGGTCGGCACCAGGATGCTGATGAACACCGCACCGACCACCATGGGTCCCACGGGAGGGTCCGGAAGCGTCAAGGCGAAGCCGACGACGATGAACAGGGCCAGCGCGATCTCGGTCAGCGCGATGTTGATGAACATGCCCCCGACGAAGGTGCCCTCCTCCCGCTCGAAGCGCATGCCGCAGCGGGGACAGTGCTCGCAGATTCTGAACCAGTGGGTGAAGAGGCTCCCCGCGCCGCACATCGGACAACGACGACGCACGCCTCGGGCAAGCATGATCGGTGTGGATGGGCCGGTCGGATCGTCCATGTGTCACTCCACGCTATCCTCGTGGCCAATGGTTACCGCAGCGGACACGCCTTCGACGCGTGAGGCCATCCTGTCCGCGGCGATGGTCGCGTTTGCCGAGCACGGCTACTACGGGACCTCGCTTGCGGACATCGCTGCAGCCGTGGGCATACGGCGTCCGAGCCTGCTGCATCACTTCGCCTCGAAGGAGGCCCTGTACCAGGAGGTGTTCACCCGCTCGCTCGTGGACTGGGGACTGCGGGTAGAGGAGGCCGTTCGCGGGCCCAGAGAGGGCTGGGACCAGGTCGACCATGTGCTCACGGCCGGCTTTGCGTTCTTCCAGGAGAATCCCGACTTCGTCCGCCTCGTCCGTCGGGAGGCGATCGAGAACGGCGATCATCTCGGCTTCGACCTCGGTGGCGCCCTTCGCATGCACTTTCAGCGCGCCCAGGCCTACCTCACCCGTGAGATGGAGTCCGGCACCTTTCGTCGTCATGACCCCGAGCAACTGCTCCTGACCGGGTACGGCGCCCTGCTCAGCTATTTCAGCGACGCACCGTTCCTGGAGGGGCTTCTCGGCCAGGACCCCATGGGGCCGGATGCGCTCGACCGGCGCCTCGAGCACATCCGTGCCTTTTTCCGTGCAGCCCTCGAACCCTGACATGTCCCGGACCCTTTCGGAATCGGAGTCCAAGCGCCTGTTGCGCGCCTACGGCGCGCCCTTCGCCGATGAGTGCGAGGTCAACTCACCCGATGAGGCCGTCGAGGCCGCGGCGACCCTCGGGTATCCCGTGGTGGCGAAGCTCTGCGGGGACGGCATCGCTCACAAGACCGAGCGCGGCCTCGTGCACCTCGGTCTCCACGACGAGGTCGCACTGCGCGCGGCCACCACGGCACTTCTGGCGGCGACCCGACCCGAGGACGGAGCGGTCACCGTCCTCGTGGCTCCCGAGGTTCGGGGCAACCGGGAGCTCATCGTCGGACTCCATCGGGATGCCCAGCTCGGCATGGTGGTGATGGTCGGCATCGGAGGGGTTCTGGCCGAGGCCATTGCCGACGTGACCTTCCGCGTGACGCCGATTCAACCGTCCGACGCGGAGGACATGCTCGATGAGCTCGCAGCGGGGGCACTGCTCGGCGCCTTTCGAGGTCAGCTTGCCGCGGATCGATCGGCATTGGTCAAGCTCCTGTGCGGGCTCTCCGAGTGTGCCGGGAACGTGGCGGGAATCGTGTCCGCTGAGCTCAATCCGCTCATCATCACGCCGCAGGGCGCGGTCGTGGCCGTTGACGCCCTGGTCGAGTTGGAAGCCCCGGTCGAGTTGCATGCCCCGGTCGATCTCGACACCGTCGCGGGTGGGGTCGGGCGGGGATCGTCGACACGTTCCGAGCCCCTTCACTCCGAGTCCCTTCGCCCCGACCCGCTTCGTCCCGATCCCATGCGACTCGATCCCATGCGACTCGACCCGCTGTTCAATCCCCGCGGCGTGATCGTCGCCGGAGCATCCACGCATCCGGGCAAGTTCGGGTTCGTCGCCCTGCACAACATCCTGGCGAGTGGCTACCGGGGGAATGTGTTTGCCACGAATCGCGAGGGGGCCGAGGTGCTGGGGGTCCAATGCGCGACATCCGTCGAGGAGCTTCCGGCAGGACAGGCCGATCTCGTGGTCCTCTGCACGCCGGCTTCGACCAACGCCGATCTTCTTCGGGCTTGTGCGGCAAAGGGCGTCAGGGCCGCATTTGTGGCTTCCGCCGGCTACGGGGAGGCCGGTGACCAGGGTCGTCTCGCCGAGCAGGAGCTCGTGGCATTGGCCGAGGAGCTGGGCATCGCGCTTGCCGGGCCGAACGGACAGGGTCTGGTGTCGACGCCGGCATCGTTGTGCGCCCAGATCGTCGCACCGTACCCGCCGAGCGGGCGCATCGGGGTTGCCAGTCAGTCGGGCAACCTCGTGTCGACCTTCCTGAACCTGGCGACCCAGACCGGCGTGGGGATCAGCCGAGCCGTCTCCGCCGGCAACGCGGCTGCCGTCGACGTCCTCGACTACCTCGAGTACTTCGCATCCGATGTCGAGACCGATGTCGCGCTGGCCTATCTCGAGGGATTCGCCGCTGGGCCCCGGGGGGTGGAGCGTCTCGGGGCGGTTGCCGCCGATCTGCCGCTCGTGGTGGTGACCGGAGGCTCCTCGCCGGCGGGCCGGAAGGCCGCGGCGAGCCACACCGGCTCGTTGGCTGCCGACGACAAGGTCTTCGGCGGGATGTGCCGCCAGTTGGGTATCGTGCACGCGACGACCGTGGAGGAGGCCTACGAGGCAGCGGCGTCGTTTGCGAGTCAGCCATTGCCCAAGGGGCCGCGTGTTGCGGTGGTGACGACCGCCGGTGGATGGGGAGTGGTCACGGCAGACGCGCTCCACCGGAGCTCCCTCGATCTCGTCGAGCTCCCCGCCGATCTGTGCACGGCGATCGATGCGAAGCTCCCTCCGCGTTGGAGCCGCTCCAACCCGATCGACCTCGCAGGCGGCGAGACGCGCGACACGGTCCCGGAGATCCTGGAGCTCGTGGCGAGACACCCCGGGGTCGATGCGGTGATCTTCCTCGGTCTGGGCATTCAGTCGAACCAGGCTCGGCTCATGCGACAGGGACCGTTCCACCCGGATCACGGCATCGAGCGCATCGTCGCCTATCACGAGCGGCAGGACGTTCGCTATGCCCAGGCAGCGGCCGCAGTCTCCGATGCAACGGGCAAGCCCGTTCTCGTGGCCACCGAGCTGGCGGTGGCGATGCCGGACAATCCCGGTGTCAGGGCCGTCCGGGAGACCGGCCGCCTCTGCTATGCCTCTTCCCATCGGGCGGTCACTGCACTCGACCACCTCTGGGCCCGGGCGCGTTGGCGGCAGCGGCACGACCGTTGACCGCTCCACATGGCTGACACGGTTCTCATCCGGGCATCCATGGCGTTGTCGGCCATCGTCGCAGCGGTGGCGATGGTCATGGCCGTGCAGGGCGATCAGGGAGCGCGGGCCGCATCCCGCGGCGATGGGTTGGCCCGAACCACCTCGACGCCCGCGACGCCGGTCCTGTCGCCCAGACGCGTGCCGGCCCTCATCGCCCAGCCACTCGGGGAGCGGCGCCTGATCGCGTCGCTGGACCGCACGTGGAGTCGCCACGCATCCTCGTCGTGTCTGGTGGTGTCCGAGGGGTCCCACGTCCTCTATGCACGCCGGCCCGACGAGGCCGTGGTGCCGGCCTCGGCCCTCAAGTTGTTGACCGCGTCTGCCGCGCTGCGGCGACTGGGTCCCGATACCCGACTCGTGACAACGGTCCGCTCGGCGACAGGGCCCAGCAAGGGCGTCGTCCGCGGCGACCTGTGGCTGGTCGGTGGCGGCGACCCCGTGCTGGGCACGCAGGGCTGGGCCGATCAGCGCACGCATCAGCCGCCACTGGCGAGCTCGCTGGAGTCGTTGGCCGATCGAGTCGTCGCGGCCGGCGTGCGCGAGGTCCGCGGTCGGGTTCTGGGTGACGAGAGCCGCTACGACGGCATCCGCAGCATTGCCTCATGGCCCGGCCGCTACCTCGACGATCACGAGATCGGGCCGCTCAGCGCACTCACGGTCAACGACGGCTTCGCAGCATGGGAGCCCGAGCCGGTGCCCTTTGACGACCCCGCCGGAGGCGCTGCATCGGTGTTCGCCGAGCTGCTGCGAGCCCGTGGTGTCGTGGTGGAGAGTGAGGTCGGCGCGGGGAGGGCGCCGGCGGGGTCGATCGAGATCGCGCGCCTGGATTCTCCGACGGTGGGGGAGTTGGTGACCGACCTGATTCGAGAGAGCGACAACGGCACAGCTGAACTTCTCGTCAAGGAGATCGGGCTGAGCGTGTCCGGAGAGGGTTCCACCGATGCAGGACTCCAGGTGATCGCGGCATCGCTTCGCGAGTTGGGCGTGGCGCCCGAAGGGATCCACCTGGTCGACGGCTCGGGGCTCGACCCGACGAACCGGATCACCTGCACCGCGCTTCAGGGATTGGCAGCCGACATCGATGCCGGAGGCCCGATCGACCGAGGCCTTGCCGTCGCCGGCTTCAGCGGCACCCTCACCAAACGTTTCCTCGACAGCCCGGCGAGGGGCAAGCTTCGGGCCAAGACAGGGTCGCTGAACCACGTTGCCGCACTCGTGGGCAGGGTCGAAGGGGGTGGCGGAACCGTGTTGACCTTCACCCAGGTGGTCAACGACATCGACAACCTCGCAGCGGGACGCAGACTGCAGGATGAACTCGGCACTGTCCTGGCACGCTATCCCGACGTCCCCGCTCTCGATACCCTTGCCCCTCTTGTCCCGGTCAGCGCTCGCCCCTAGCGCAACCGTCCTGGCGGCGTGACCGCCAAACGGGGAGATACCCAGCTGAATGCGTGCGTGTACGAGGTCGTTGCAAGCACCACCATCTCGAACGGATGGAATGTCCCCCATGTAATATTTGGTCGATGGCTCCGCCGAAGGATCGAACGTTGCGATGGTGGGAGCGACTGCTGCTTATCGGCTTCGGGATTTCGCTCTTCCGACCAAATTCCGAACCGGAGTGGATTGCGGCTGTTTTGTCGATAGCAGGCGCCATCATAGTGCTGTCGGCCAGTGGCTTCGTTGAACTCCTGATGGCGGCATTCTACCGGCATAAAGCCGTCAAGCGTGCCAACCGCAAGCCATCCAACAGTCGGTAGTCCCGATCAAAGTCCTCTGGTGGATGTTGGGATAGGAGTAGACATCGCCGGTTGTGCGCTTGGTGACGAGCGCTCCTCCCACGAAGCCGATTGTACGTTCGATCACGGCATTGGCTGAGTTCAGGTGAGATCAGCGGAATCGCCTCCTGCGCTGTGGCCGTATCGGATGGTCGTGGTCCTGACCTTGGGCTTGAGCGCAAGGAGGTGACTGAAGGCTGGGTGGCACGGGGAGCCGTTGTCGTGGATGCCGCCACGACGATCGGGCGGACCCGTTTGCCGGATTCGGCTAAGGTTCGCCCGTGCCCGACCGCCCGTTTCGCTCTTCGTCATTCTCCACGGTTGTGTCCGAGTTGTGGGAGATGGTGCTCGCCTATGTGAAGCAGGAGACGGTTGATCCTGCCAAGAAGTTGGGGCGCTACGTTGGCTGGGGCCTGCTCGGCTCGCTCTTGCTGGGCATGGGCATGGTGCTGCTCACCCTCGCAGGACTTCGCGTGCTGCAGGACGAGACCGGGACCACCTTCCATGGCAATTGGTCCTGGGCCCCGTATGCAATCGTCCTGCTCGGCGGTGGCGTGATCGTGGCCCTGTTGTTGTCGATGACACGCAAGAGGAGGAAGGGGTCGTCCTGATGGCAAAGACAGAAGAGCGCGTCACCCGTGACGACATCGAGTCCAAGCTTCGCGAGCTGCGTGGCGACATCGACGCCGGCGTGGACCAAGTGCGTGGGTACGCACTGGTCGCGGGTGCCGTGGCACTCGTCGTCCTGATTCTGGGTGCCTACCTCTCGGGTCGTCGACGAGGACGGCGGCGCGCCACCCTGGTCGAGATCCGGCGCCTCTGATGCTTCGAGGTGTGCAGCGCCGGGCACTTCGCCACGGCGTGCTGGGTGGCTCCGGCCTGTGGACCACGGTCTGGGTGGTGACGGTGGGCATTCGTCTGCTCCGCCGCCTGCGCTCGCCACGTCCCGAGTTGCTCTTCAGTCGACGTGTGTCCCCGGGTGAGGCCTTTGTCGTTCGAGGTGTTGCGCCCGAGGCGGACACCCGCCGGCGTCGAAGGCGTCTCCGGCGCGCCGGATAGCCCTCGACCGCCGGCGGGGCCGGAGAGTACCCGGCGTCCGGCTCGACCGGCCATCATGGGGGGATGCAGGTCACGCTTCGAAATCCACGTCGAGTCGTCGAGGTCGCCGGACCCATGCGGGTTCATGCGCTTCTCGATCGTCTCGACATCAACCGTGAATCGGTCATCGTCATTCGTGGCGACACCCTCGTCCCGGGCGATGCGTTGCTCCTCGACGCCGATGTCGTCGAGGTTCGCCCGGTCATCTCGGGAGGATGTTGATGAAATGTCGAGTCTGCAGAGGCGCCGCCGTCATCGACGTCCGCCGCCACAACGCCAATTTCTGTGGCGAGCACTTCATCGCGCACTGCCAGGAGCAGGTACGACGCACCATCGAGCACTTCTCGATGATGCAACCCGACGACCGGGTGCTGGTGGCCGTCTCCGGGGGAAAGGACTCGCTGGCGCTCTGGGACATCCTGCTGTCGCTGGGGTACCGGGCAGACGGGCTCTATCTGGGCCTGGGGATCGGCGACTACAGCGCCGAGTCCACTCACTACTCCCGCGCCTTCGCCGACAGGGTCAACGGCCGGCTCATCGAGATCGATCTGCCTGCCGATGAGGGTTTCGACATCCCGACCGGTGCTCGCCTCGCCCGGCGGGCGCCCTGCTCGGCCTGTGGGCTCTCGAAACGTCATCTGTTCAACCGTGCGGCGATCGAAGGGGGCCATGACGTGGTGTGCACCGGCCACAACCTCGACGACGAGGCAGCGGTCCTGCTGGGCAACGTCCTGCGATGGAACGTCGACTACCTGGGTCGTCAGCACCCGGTCCTCGAGGCCCGCCCGGGCTTCGTCCGCAAGGTGAAACCTCTGGTGCGTCTCGCCGAACGGGAGATGGCGGCGTACTGCGTGCTGCGTGGCATCGACTATCAGGTCGAGGAGTGCCCCATGGCCGCCGGCAATCGCCACATCGGTTACAAGGAGGCGCTCGACGGCATCGAGGCGGGTTCCCCGGGCACGAAGGCCGCCTTTTTCCACGAGTTTCTCGACAAGGCCTCCCATCTCTTCACGCCCGAGAGCGACGCGGTTCGGGAAGGGCTTCTGGCATGTACCTCGTGTGGCTCACCCACGACGGGTGAGGTGTGTGCATTCTGTCGGCTGGTCGAGCGGGCAACAGGCTCCTCCTCGAACCGTTCGGTGCCGGTTCAACTCGGTGAGACCCGATCGTGAGCCGCCCGTTCCAGGTTGACGAGCGCATCATCGTCGTGGACAGCAAGGGCCGCCAGTACCTCATCAAGCTGGCAGCCGACGGTGAGTTCCACACCCATACGGGCTTCGTCCCCCATGCCGACCTTCTCGGTCGCGAAGAAGGTGTCACGGTCCGCTCCACGACCGGCGCCCGCTACACGGCGATGCGTCCGTCCCTTTCCGACTTCGTGATGCGGATGCCCCGTGGGGCGCAGGTGATCTATCCGAAGGATCTCGGCCCCATCCTGATGCTTGCCGACATCGCCCCGGGTGTGCGCGTCCTCGAGGCGGGCGTCGGTTCGGGTGCGCTGTCGATGACGCTCGTGCGTGCCGGAGCCGATGTGGTGGGCTACGAGATTCGGGAGGATTTCGCCCGGAGGGCCATTGCGAACGTGGAGGACTTCCTCGGCAGCGCCTCGCTCGGCCGGTATCGCGTGGAGGTGCGGGACGTCTACGAGGGCATCGACGAGGATGGTCTCGACGTTGTCGTGCTGGATCTGGCCGAGCCCTGGCGGGTCGTCAAGCATGCGGAGCAGGCACTGCGAGCCGGCGGCACGCTCGTCGCCTACACCCCGTCGATCACCCAGGCGGTCCAACTTCGGGAGGCGCTCGAGGCGAGTGATTTCGAGTTGGCGCAGACCATCGAGGTGCTGAACCGCTCGTGGCACATCGAGGGCATGTCCGTGCGCCCGGATCATCGCATGGTTGCCCATACGGCCTTCCTGACCTCGGCGCGCCTGCTGGGTCCGGTGCCGGGAGGGTTGAGGTCAACGGGGGCCCCACGCTGAACGCACTCGACGGCTTGATCGCCATCATGGCGGTGTCGGCGGCCATCGGCGGCTACCGACTGGGGCTGATCACCCGCTCGTTGTCATGGATCGGCATGTTGGCGCGGCCTGCTGTTCGGGGCCCGGTTCCTGCCCGACGTGGTCGGTCTCTTTCGGAACGCCGATCCCGTGGGACGGTTGGTCGTCGCCGGCGGGTTCTTCACGGCGGCATCGTTCCTGGGCCAGGCGGTGGGCATGGTGATCGGCAGGAAGGTGCACCTCATCCTGCCCCCCTCCACACGGCCGATCGATCGTGTCGGCGGCAGCGTCGCAGGTGTCGGGGGGCTGTTGGTCGCGCTCTGGTTGCTCCTGCCGGCTGCGGTCGACGTGCCCGGTGTGGTCGCGCAGCTGGTGCACAGCTCGCGGATCGCCCAGGCGATCGACGCGGCATCTCCCAAGCCGCCCAACACGTTGAGGGCGCTTCGGGGCCTGGTGGGGGAGGGTCAGTTCCCCCAGGTCTTCGAGGCCCTCCGTCCCTCACCCAGGCTGGGCCCACCCCCGATCGCGTCGGGTCTCAGCGATGCGGTGGCGACCGCGGTGAGCGCGTCGACCGTTCGGGTCGAGGGGCCCGCATGTGATCGCACCCAGGAGGGCAGCGGGTTTGTGGTCGCTCCCGGTCTCGTGGTCACCAATGCCCATGTGGTGGCCGGCGAGGACAGGACGGAGCTGATCCGAACCGATGGAAGGCGGGTTCGAGCCCGTGTCGTCGCCTTCGACCCGGATCGAGACCTTGCACTGCTCGATGCACCCGGGATCGAACGCAACCCTCTGCCGATGGGTGATGGCGAGGTCGGCACGATCGGCGCCGTCTTCGGCTATCCCGGTGGGGGACCGCTCGAGCTGTCGCCCTTCGAGATCCGCGAGGAGGTGACCGCCGTGGGACGAGACCTGTATGACTCGAAACAGACGCGGCGAAGGGTCCTGGTTCTCGCGAGCAGTTTGGCGCCCGGAGACTCCGGGTCTGCGCTGGTCGACGCCGGCGGGAGCCTGGTCGGCGTGGCCTTTGCCATCGCCCCCGATCGTCCGGGCACCGCCTACGCCCTCGACCTCGCCGAGTTGCAGGCGCTGTTGGACACACCTCGGCCGGCGACGGTCGACACCGGACCCTGCCTCCACTGAGGGACTTGTCTCTGAGGGCATCGCCTCATGCAGTGGCGCGGTGGTTGGGCCCCGACGCGACAACGGAGGCCCGAAGGCCTCCGTTGTGATGATCGTGGTGACTGATCGTGGTGACTGATCGTTGCGATCGATCGTTGCGATCGATTCGTGTGGCTCGGTCAGTCGGCCTCGATGAAGATGCACTCGCCTGGGCACTCCTCGGCCGACTCGATCACCGAATCGAGCTGTGAGTCGGGAAACGAGGCCAGACCTTCAGCACCCCCAGGGTCGCTGAAGACCTTGCTGCCCTCTTTGACATAGGCGAGGCCATCGTCGAGGAGGGTGAAGACGTCGGGGGCGATCTCTTCGCAGAGACCATCGCCTGTGCAGAGATCCTGATCGATCCAGACCTTCATGTCGGGTGCATTCTCCTGACTGTGGGAACAGGGGCCATCGGTTGCAAAGCTACACGGCCGAGGGCGGGAATCATCAACTTTGGCCGTCGGGTTTCCTCGACGTTGCTTTTGGTCGATTACCGCCGATGGACAGAGAAGGGCGTGTAGGGTCGCCATCAGCGCCCAAGGAGGTTGGATCATGGCTGAGCATGACGATTCGGAGATCGAGGAACTGCGGGAACAGGCCATGACGCTGGAGGAGGAGGTCACCTTTCTCCGCCACAAGGTGCAGGATGCGCCGAAACGCGTTCGCACGCTCGAGGAGCGTCTTCTGGAGACGAAGGGCCAGCTCGCACAGGCCGTCTCCCAGAACGAGAAGCTGGCGTACACCCTCCGGGAGGCTCGTGAACACATCGCGGCGCTTCGCGACGAGGTTGAGAAGCTCACCCAACCACCCTCCGCCTACGGCACCATGCTGGGGAAGAACGATGACGGCACCGTCGACGTCTACTCCGGTGGGCGCAAGATGCGCGTCGCGGTGCATCCCGATCTCGACGACGACGGCATGCAACGGGGCGCCGAGGTGGTGCTCAACGAGTCGCTGAACGTCGTGCTCGCCAGGCAACCCGACCTTTCCGGCGAGGTGGTCCTCATCAAGGAGTTGCTCGAGGACGGGAAGCGGGCGCTCATCGTCGGTAGGGCCGACGAGGAGCGGGTGGTCGAGATCGCGGACACGCTCATCGACGTCAAGCTGCGCTCCGGCGATTCGGTGCTGCTCGACACCCGGGCAAATCTCCTGCTCGAGAAGCTTCCCCGTGCCGAGGTCGAGGAGCTGGTTCTGGAGGAGGTTCCCGACATCTCCTATGAGGACGTGGGTGGTCTCGACAGCCAGATCGAGCAGATCACCGACGCCGTCGAGCTTCCCTTCCTGCACCGTGAGCTCTTCGAGGAGCACCAGCTTCCCGCCCCCAAGGGCATCCTCCTGTACGGCCCCCCGGGGTGCGGCAAGACGCTGATCGCCAAGGCGGTTGCGAACTCCCTCTCGAAGAAGGTCAGCGAGGTCACCGGAAAGCCCGCCGCGCGCAGCTATTTCCTCAACATCAAGGGCCCTGAGCTCTTGAACAAGTACGTGGGCGAGACCGAGCGTCAGATCCGCCTGGTGTTCCAGCGGGCTCGTGAGAAGTCCGAGGAGGGCGTGCCCGTCATCGTGTTCTTCGACGAGATGGACAGCCTGTTCCGCACCCGAGGCACGGGGATCAGCTCCGACATGGAGTCGACGATCGTGCCCCAGCTGCTGGCCGAGATCGATGGCGTGGAAACCCTGAAGAACGTGATCGTCATCGGGGCCTCGAACCGGGAGGACCTCATCGATCCCGCCATTCTCCGACCCGGCCGTCTTGATGTGAAGATCAAGATCGAGCGTCCCACCGTGGACTCGGCCGCGCAGATCTTCAGTCGTTACCTCACCACCGAGCTGCCCATCTCCGAGACGGAGGTCAAGGAATTGGGCGGCGGCGACCGCGACAAGGCGATCACCGCGATGATCGAGACGACCGTGGAGATGATGTACCGCACGGACGACGCAAATCGCTTCCTCGAGGTCACCTACCAGAACGGCGACAAGGAGGTCATGTACTTCAAGGACTTCTCGTCGGGCGCCATGATCGAGAACATCGTTCGCCGGGCCAAGAAGCTCGCGATCAAGCGTCTCATCGCCGGGGGCGAGAAGGGTATCTGCACCGCCGACCTCCTGGCATCGATCGCCCAGGAGTACAAGGAGCACGAGGACCTTCCCAACACCACCAATCCGGACGACTGGGCGAAGATCTCGGGCAAGAAGGGCGAGCGGATCGTGTACGTCCGCACCCTGGTGGCCAAGGGCGAGGATGCCGCCACCACCGGCGGACGTTCCATCGAGCGTGTGGCCACCGGCCAGTACCTGTGAGCACCTGGTGCCCGCCGGGTTGACCTCGGGACGATAGGGTCGACTCGTGGCGATACCAAAGGTGTGCGGCATCGAGACCGAGTACGGCATCGTGTTGCGAGGCGGAGGTGACTCCAATCCCATCGCCGCGTCGTCGCTGCTCATCAATGCCTACGTCTCCTCGCTCCATTCCAAGGTGGAATGGGACTTCGAGGACGAGTCGCCCGGCAGCGACGCACGGGGCTACGACGTCGGGGCCGGCCCCCCTCCGGAGGTCGAGACCCATCTGGTCAACGCGGTGCTGACCAACGGCGCTCGTTACTACGTCGATCACGCCCACCCGGAGATCTCCACGCCCGAGTGTCTCGATGCCCGCGAGATCGTCGTGTGGGACCGGGCCGCGGAGCAGATCCTGCTCGCCTCCATGAGCGCCGCGGCCCAGTTGCTCCCGCCCGGTCAGGAGGTGGTCGTCTACAAGAACAACAGCGACCGCAAGGGCAACAGCTACGGGTGTCACGAGAACTACCTCATGGACCGCACCGTGCCCTTCGGGCGCATCGTCACGGGCATCACCCCCTTCTTCGTGACCCGCCAGATCTTCACGGGCGCCGGCAAGGTCGGCAGCGAGGCCCCCGGCATGGGCTCCGAGGTCGCTTTCCAGCTGTCGCAGCGCGCCGACTTCTTCGAGGAGGAGGTGGGCCTCGAGACCACCCTGAAGCGGCCCATCGTCAACACCAGGGACGAGCCGCACTGCGACCCCCAGAAGTACCGTCGCCTCCACGTCATCGTCGGCGACGCGAACATGTCCGAGGTGGCGACGTTCCTGAAGGTGGGGACGACAGCGCTCGTGCTGGCCATGATCGAGGACGACGTGCTGACCCGTGATCTGCGTCTGGCGGCGCCGGTTCAGTCGCTGCGTCGCACGTCGTACGACGTCGAGATGTCCCAGACCCTCGATCTCGCCAACGGCGACAGGATCACCGCGCTGGAGGTGCAATGGGAGTACCTCACCCATGCACAGAAATATGCCGAGACCCACGGCCTCGAGGCAGTCGGCGCACAGGTAGGCGCCGATGTCATCCGGCGGTGGGAGCAGGTGTTGACCGCCCTGGAAGCCGACCCCATGACCTTGGCCGATCAGCTCGACTGGGTGGCGAAATACAAGTTGGTGTCGGCCTATCGCGAGCGGGACGGCCTTGAATGGGACGATCCCCGGCTTGCGGCGATGGACCTGCAATACCACGACCTGCGGCCACAACGCTCCCTCTTCGCTCGGATGAACCTGGAGCGTCTGAGTGACGACCACGAGGTGATGTCGGCCATGACCGAACCTCCGCTCACAACTCGGGCATACTTTCGGGGGAAGTGCCTACAACGTTGGGGCGATCAGATCATGGCTGCGAATTGGGATTCATTGGTCTTTGACGTGGGCAACGACCCGCTTCGGCGGGTGCCCATGATGGAACCCTTAAAGGGAACGGCGGCCCATGTCGATCAACTCATCAGGGAATGCGCAACGGCTTCCGATTTGTTGGAACGATTGGGAGCGTAAGTTGCGACAGAGGAGCGATCATGGCAGAACGTGAGCAGATCCGTAAGACGACTCCGGAGCGCAAGGAAGAAGTTGTCGAGGCACCTCCGACCACGGAGAAGGGCGAGAAGCTCAAGGCCGAGCTCGATGACCTCCTCGACGAGATCGACGAGGTGCTCGAGGAGAATGCCGAGGATTTCGTCCGCAGCTACGTGCAAAAGGGTGGTCAGTAGTCCCTTCGGCGGCGAAACCCGCTCCCCGAAGGGCTGAACCCGCTAGCCTCGGCGGCGATGACTTTTCCCTTCTTTGCCCCAGGAGACGATCCGGGCCCCAACTTCGCCGGCCTGCTTCGGCGCGTGGGCCTGGCGCCTACCCCACCCACCTCAGCCCCCGAGGGCGTCACGCACGGAACCACCGTTCTCGCCATTCGCCACGCCGAGGGCGTGGTCATGGCCGGCGACCGGCGTGCCACCTCCGGGCATCTGATCAGCTACCGCACGATGGAGAAGGTGTTTCCCGCCGATCGCCACTCCGGCGTGGCCATTGCAGGAGCTGCAGGCCCGGCGATGGACATGGTGAAGATGTTCCAGCTGCAGCTCGAGCACTACGAAAAGGTCGAGGGCAACCAGCTGAGCCTCGAGGGCAAGGCCAACCAGCTCAGCGGCATGGTGCGCAACCACCTTCCCTTTGCGCTGCAGGGCATGGCGGTCGTGCCGCTCTTTGCAGGCTACGACCTGCGCCGAAAGGTGGGCCGCCTGTTCCAGTACGACATCACGGGCGGACGTTACGAGGAGCGGGACTTCGCCTCCACCGGGTCGGGGTCGCTGCACGCCGGCGCCGTGGTCAAGATGGGCTTTCGTGACGGGATGACCCGGGAGCAGGCGATGGATCTGGCGATCTCGGGCCTCTTCCAGGCCGCCGACGAGGATTCGGCCACGGGGGGACCGGACCTGGTCCGCGGGATCTTCCCCACCGTTGCCACCATCACCGCGGCAGGGTTCGAACGGGTGGAGGAATCGGAGATCGCCGAGCGCTTCCGGATGCTGGTCGACAGCCTGGCCCTGTCGGAAAGCACCTCGATCGGTGCGAACCCCACGATGGTTGAGAACCCCACGACGGTTGAGAGGCACACGTCATGAGCATGCCCTTCTACGTCGCACCAGAGCAGGTGATGAAGGACCGAGCGGACTACGCCCGCAAGGGCATCGCACGGGGTCGGAGCCTGATCACGGCCACCTACGCCGATGGCGTCCTGATCTGCGCGGAGAATCCTTCACGTACCCTGCGAAAGATCAGCGAGATCTACGATCGCATCGCCTTCGCCGGGGTCGGCAAGTACAACGAGTTCGACCAACTTCGCATTGCGGGGGTTCGAGCGGCAGACCTGAAGGGGTATTCCTACAGTCGCGAGGATGTTGACGCCCGCAGCCTTGCCAACCAGTACGCCCAGATCCTGGGGCAGATCTTCACCCATGAGATGAAGCCCATGGAAGTGGAGATCCTGGTGGCCGAGGTGGGAACCGAGCCGAGTGAGGATCAGCTCTTTCACATCCTCTACGACGGCACGGTGGTCGATGAACAACGTTTCACGGTGCTCGGGGGCGACGCCGACGCCATCGCGGGCCGTCTCGAGGCGACCTTCACCGACGGGAGTGATCTCAAGACCGTGCTCGGCGCATGTGTCGTGGCGATCGCCGGTCCCGATCGGACCATACCGGCCAGTGATCTGGAAGTGGCGGTGCTGACCCGCGGTGAGGAGCGCCGCGTGTTTCATCGAATCGACGACGACGAAGTCGTCGAGTTGCTTCGCGGGGCGACCTGATCGTTACCCCGGGCGATCTTCAATCCATGTCCATCGGCACCGATAGGGCACACATGGCACACATCACCCGGGTAGCGTGACCTCCCATGGACCGGCGAATCTTCGGCCTCGAAAATGAGTACGGGGTAACCTGCACCCTGCGGGGCCAGCGGCGCCTGAGCCCCGACGAGGTGGCTCGCTACCTGTTTCGACGCGTCGTTTCCTGGGGGCGTTCGAGCAATGTGTTCCTCGAGAACGGCGCACGTCTGTACCTCGATGTGGGCAGCCACCCCGAATACGCCACGCCCGAGTGCGATTCGGTCTACGACCTGGTGGTCCACGACAAGGCGGGTGAGCGCATTCTCGAGCAGCTCCTCGGCTTTGCCGAGCAGCGCCTCGCCGAGGAGGGGATTCGCGGCGTGGTCTACCTCTTCAAGAACAACACGGATTCGGCGGGCAACTCCTACGGCTGTCACGAGAACTACCTCACCAGCCGCCGAGATGATTTCGGCCACTACGCCGAGGTGCTGATCCCTTTCCTGGTCTCCCGCCAGATCTATGCCGGCGCAGGCAAGGTGCTCCAAACCGCCCGTGGGGCCACCTATTCGATCTCGCAGCGTGCCGAGCACATCTGGGAGGGCGTCTCCAGCGCCACCACCCGCAGCCGACCCATCATCAACACCCGCGACGAGCCCCACTCTGATGCAGAGAAGTACCGGCGGCTCCACGTGATCGTGGGTGATTCGAACATGAGCGAGTACACCACCTTCCTGAAGGTGGGTGCTGCCTCGCTCATGTTGCGGATGTTGGAGGACCCCCATGTGATCCTGCGGGACATGACCCTGGAGAACCCGATTCGGGCGATACGCGAGATCAGTCACGACCTCACCTGCACGCGACGCGTCCGCCTTTCCAACGGGCGGGAGGTGACGGCGCTCGACATTCAGAACGAGTACCTCGATCGAGCCCTTCGCTATGCCGAGACGCATCAGTTGAGCCCACTCGAGAAGCAGGCGCTCGACATGTGGGAGCACTGCCTGACGACGCTGGCCGATGACCCACTGAAGCTCGACCGAGAGGTGGACTGGGTGATCAAGCACCACCTGATCGAGTCCTATCGGGCGAAGCACGATCTTCCCCTGACTCACCCCAAGATCGCGTTGATGGACCTCCAGTACCACGACATCAATCGTGAGCGAGGGCTGTTCTACCGCATGCAGAACCGCGGCATGGTCGAGCGGATCTGCCTCGACAGCGACATCGATCGGGCGGGCCCCGACAGCCTGGAACCGCCGCAGACCACGCGGGCGCGTCTGCGCGGTGAGTTCATCCGGGCGGCCAAGGAGCGCAAGCGGGACTACACGGTGGACTGGGTGCACCTGAAGCTCAACGACCAGGCGCAGCGGACGGTGCTGTGCAAGGACCCGTTCAAGTCCCGCGACGATCGGGTCGAGCGACTCATCGCCGGGCTGTAGTCCATGCCGTCGTTTCGCACCGGCACCGTGGTGGCGGTTCTGGGGCAGCGTCGCGGTCTTCAGCACCTCGAGGTGGCGATGGGCGACGGTGATCGGGCGATGGCCTACGCACTCACCGACCTGACAGGTCCGGCTGCCGTGGGTGATCAGGTGGTGCTGAACACGACCGCGGTCGAGTTGGGTCTGGGCACCGGGGGCCGACACGTGGTGCACTGGAACCTGGCGCGCTCCGAGTGGGTGTCGCCCGGTCCCGGGCACATCATGAAGATGCGTTACACGAGCCTGCAGGCCGACGTCGGCAGCGTCGAGGAGCTTCGCGGTGAGCTCCTGGCGGAAGAGGACGAGGTCGACAACATGCCGGTGGTGGTGTGCGGGCTCCACAGCCAGGTGGCCTGTGTCGCCGTCGCGGTTCGCCACATCTGGCCCGAGGCCAGGATCGCCTACGTGATGACGGACGGAGCCGCTCTGCCGTTGGCCCTTTCGGACGTCGTCGAGGAGCTGGTCCGCCTGGAGTTGGTGCAGGTGACCCTGACGGCAGGACAGGCCTTCGGCGGCGATCACGAGGCGGTGAACGTCGCCTCGGCGTTGCTGGCAGCCCGCCGTGTCGAAGCAGCGGATCTGACCATCGTGGCGATGGGGCCGGGCGTCGTCGGCACCGCCACGCGTCTGGGCTATTCCGCCCTCGAGGTGGGGTCCATCCTCGATACGGTTGCCTGGCTGGGAGGCAGACCCGTCGCCGCCCTGCGCTTCTCCCAGGCTGATCAGCGATTGCGACACCAGGGCGTCAGTCATCACAGCCTGACCGCGCTGTCTCTTGCGACCCACGAGCGGACGGCGATCGGGGTGCCGATCGGCCCATGGGAGGCCGCTGTTCGTGCCGACCTGGAGCGGGCAGGCCTCACCGATCGCCATCAGGTCATCTCAGTCGAGACGCCCGACATCGGCACCCTGCTCGCCGACGTCGGCCTGCAGATCACCTCGATGGGACGCGGGCCCGACGTCGACCCGGGATTCTTCGCCGTCGCCGGGGCCGCGGGCGTGTGCGGCGTGTCCCTGGTGAGGTGATTGGGTCCAACGGGAGCAAATGCGTCGAGGGCTAGCATCACGACGTGGCTGTACAGGAGCGGTTGGAGCGGTTGTTGAACCTGACCGCCGCGCTGCTCACGGCAACCCGTCCACTGACGGCGGCGGAGATCGCCGAACGAGTACCCGGCTACCCTGATCCGGAGACCTCCCGGGGCGCGTTTCGTCGAGCCTTCGAGCGGGACAAGGAGGCACTTCGGGACATGGGGGTGCCGCTGGTGCTCAGGCTCGTCGACGGCACGGACCCACCCGTGGAGGGCTATCGCATCGTTCCCGAGCACTACCAGCTCCGGGACCCAGGGCTGGAGCCGGACGAGCTTGCTGCGCTCCATCTCGCAACCATGGCCGTTCGCATGGAGGGACTCCGAGGCGCCGGCGCGATGTGGAAGCTCGGGGGGGCGTCGGACAGCGGGGGCGAAACCCCGATCGCTCATCTGGCGGCCACTCCGGCGCTCGCTGTCCTGTTCGAGGCGATCGCCCGGCGCTCGCCCGTGGCGTTCTCCTATCGCGGTGAACAGCGCCGAGTTGATCCGTATCGCCTCTCCTACGCCCGTGGCCGCTGGTATCTGGAAGCGTGGGACCATGGCCGTAAGGCCGAGCGACAATTTCGACTCGATCGAATCGAGGGGGACATCGAGGTCGAGGAGGGCCCTGGGTTCGAACAGCCGTCGTCCCAGCGGATGTCTCGCTCCCAGCCATGGGAGATGGGCGAGGAGACTCCGGTGCGGGCTCTGGTCCGCATCGACGCCGATCAGGCGGGCTGGGCGGTGGATCAGCTCGGCTCCGATCGCGTCGAGAGGCGTCTCGACGACGGGTCCGTGGAGGTCGCGATCACCGTGACCAACCGTGAGGCCTTTCGGTCGTTCGTGCTCGGATTCCTCGAACACGCGGAGGTGATAAGTCCCGATGAGCTTCGCGATGATCTGATCGAGTGGCTCGAGGCGATCGTGGGGGAGCCGTCGTGACCCCCGGCTCGAACCCGCGACCGGCGGCCGACGATCGGCTGCGACGCCTTCTGGCCATCGTGCCGTGGGTGGTTGCCCAGGACGGGCCGACGATCGACGAGGTCTGCGTCCGCTTCGAGATCACCCATGACCAGTTGTTCGCCGATCTGGACCTGCTTTTCCTGTGCGGCGTGTACCCCTTTACGCCCGACACGCTCATGGAGGTGCTCGTCGAGGACAACCGGGTGTGGATCCGCTATGCCGACTTCTTCGCGCGGCCGCTCCGGCTGACGCCCGAAGAGGGTCTGTTCCTCGTCGCGTCGGGTGAGACGCTGATGGCCGCGACCGGCGCCGACGAACAGGGAGCCCTCGCCCGCGGGATCGCAAAGCTGGCGGGTGTCCTTGGCATCGAGCCGGGAGAGTCGATCGAGATCGATCTCGGACGCGCGTCTCCCGAGGTTCTGACGACGTTGCGCCGGGCAGTCGCCGACCATCGACAGGTGGAGATCGACTACTACACCTACGGCCGCGATGAGCGGACGAGACGGGTGGTGGAGCCGCATGCCGTCTTCACCGCGGAGGGCGAGTGGTACCTCGGGGCGTGGTGCACCCTGGCTCAGGCGCGACGGCGATTCCGTGTCGATCGAATTCGCGCCATCACCATGCTCGACCGGCGCTTCGAGGCGCCCGGGCACCCCGAGGGACGCATCGTTTTCGAGCCTCGCGACGACGATCCACGCATGGTCATCGATTTGGCCCCCGGCGCTCGATGGGTCGTGGAGCAGTATCCGACCGAACAGGTGGAGGAGCTGGCCGACGGATTCCTGCGCGCCACCCTCATCGTCGGGGGACGGGCGTGGCTCGAGCGCCTGCTGTTGCGTCTCGGCCCGTCGGCGCAGGTGGTCGACGGCTCGCCGTCACCTGCCCGAGACGCCGCCGAGCGTGTTCTGCGTCGGTATGGTCGCCGCGATGGGTCGCGGGCCACCGGGAGGTAGCCTCGAATCATCGTGAATGAACCCCCTGCAGATGCCGATGTCCAAGACGCCGTCGGGCGCACCGGTGCCGACGAGGCATCGAGACGTCGAAGGGCGCGTGAGCCCCGGCAGCGGAGCTCCCTTCGGAACTCGGTGGAGTGGGTGGCCATCCTCGTCGGCGCGATCGTGGTCGCGACGGTCGTCAAGACCTTTCTGATCCAGGCCTACTACATTCCCTCCCTCTCGATGTACCCGACCCTGGACAAGAACCACCGTGTGTTGGTCAACAAGCTCAGCTATGAACTCCACGATGTGCATCGAGAGGATCTCATCGTCTTCAGGCGTCCCGGCGATCCCAGCGGAGCCGGGGGTCCGTGTGGCGCCGGCGCCGCTCCGAAGGAGCTCATCAAGCGTGTGATGGCTGTCGGAGGTGACACCATCGAGGCCAGGGATGGCGCCGTTCTCGTCAACCACAGGGCGGTCGACGAGCCCTACACGGACGGAGCGGTGACCACGAACCTGCCGAAACAGACCATCCCGAAGGGTCGCGTCTTCGTGATGGGCGACAATCGGACGAACTCCTGTGACAGTCGGGTTTTCGGCGCCGTGGACGAGGACACCATCGTGGGGCGTGCCTTCGTGCGCATCTGGCCGCTGAGCCGTTTCGAGCTATTCTGATTCCCGCGCCAGGGCGTCGGATCCCCACGAGGGGCCCGCGTCGAGGCAGCCGAGCGCTCGTCCTGCTCCCGGATCAGCCTTCGGGCGTGATGGCAACCACGACCCTCGCAAAGCCGGACTTGGCTGCTGCGTCAAATCGGGTCTGTTGTGCCAGGTTCGGGGCGCCGAGATCCACGGTGAAGCGCAGACGGCCCTGCCCGTCGGCGATGACGCCTGCAGGGGCCGTACCGTTGGACGTCACCCGGTAGACCCGACCTGCCTGGTAGAGCGCCGCGGTCGTGACGTCGAGTTGACCGCTTCCCGAGACGATGAAGCCGCCGACGCCAACCTGATCGAGGTAGGTGAACTCCCGTACCGCTCGTCTGGCCTCGAAGCTCCAGCCCCATGCGGAGAACTGGGGCTCCGCACTTCGGTACGAGAAGTCGGCGCCGACCGCCGACACATGGGCGGCATTCGCCGTCTCGATGACGTAGGGGTAGAGCGCGGCAAGTTGTGTGGGCCACAACGTCCACCCATGGCCGCCCTTGGTGTAATGGGTGCGGTAGCTGACGCCCGCCGAGTCCAGGCGTTTCGCCAAACCCTGTGCCATGCGACGGAAGGCCACCTCACCGACCACCTCCGTGACGAGCTCGACCGGATCCGTGTTGACCTTGAGGGGTATGCCGTTGCCGGCGGCGAGGAACACCTTGACCCCACGCAGGTTGGGATACAGCTGAAATGGACTGTGGTCCTCCCAGACGACCCGTTCCAGGATCGGGTCACCCCACACGCACGGGTCGGGAGGCGCCATCTCGAAGAGATTCCCCGCATAGGCCTGCACGAGGGGAACGAAGGGGTAGCCGGCAAGCATGTCGAGCTGACCGGAGAGCGAGCCGGCGACGCCGAAGATCTCCGGATGGCGGGCAGCGTAGAGCACCGATCCGTAGCCGCCCATCGAGAGCCCGGCGATGGCCCGGCCCGCCCGATCGGAACGAGTCGGATAGTTGGCGTCGATCCAGGGGATCAGCTCGCGGATGTGGAAGGTCTCCCATGCGGGCGGGGGCTTTCCCTTGTCCGGGCCGAATCGCTCCGCTCCCATCCAATCGGCGTGCCAGCCAACGGTACCGGCGTCGGGCATAACGGTGATGACCGGCTGGTCCACCGTCGCGATGCCACCCTTTTTGTACCAGTCGAGGTGGTCGCCGGAACGGCCGTGGAAGAGGTAGAGCACGGGGTAGCGAGTCGTCCCCGATGGGTCGTAGTTCTTCGGCAGGAGCACGGAGGCGGCGACCGTGGAGCCGTTGAGGGACTCCGAGCGAAAGGTGATCTCATTGAGCCGGTCGGCCAGGGGCTTGGATCCGATGAGGCTGAGACCGACCTTGGGAGGGGTTGTGCGTCTGATGCACAAAGGTGATGATCGCTCGACGGACGTGGCCGCCTGGGCGTTCCAGGTCGACTGCCCGGGAACGATGCCGATCAGGCCGACGAGCCCGGCGATGCCCATGGCCCCCAGGGGCCGCCCCAGACGAGTTCTCATGACTGTGACATTAGACACTCAACGTGCCGGCTCCTGCATCGACCTGCGGACCGTGGCGCTGCAGCATCGGGGGACGACACAATCTCACTCGTCGCGTCTACGATTCGCGCCGAACGCGGTGACCGCCGCCGCCATACGGTCGACATGGTCGCTGTAGACGGCGTCGACACCCATGCGCAACGTCGCGTGAAGTTGGTGCTCGTGTTGGACGTCCCAGGCAAAGGCCACCCGCTCGAAGCGGTGAAAGAGGGTGGTCAGTCCACCGTTCCAATCCTGGTGGGGCATGTTGATGCCGTCGATCCCGAGATCAGCCAGTCTGGCGGCCCGACGTTCAGGACCCTCGGCGATCGCCCGGAGGCGAGTGGACTGCATGAGGTGCACATCGTCGTCGAGCCCTCGCCACGACGCCAACAGCTCCACCGACGGACTGCACAGCCAAAGGTTGGCGAGTGCCTCGCCACCGGCATCCCTCGCGGTCGCCACGACGATCCGGGCGGCCTCGGGATCCTTGACGTCGAGGGAGAGGGGAAGGTCGGTCCCACAGGCCTCGTAGAGCTCGGCGAGGCTCGGCACGTGTGGAGGGAGCTCGCTCCGGCCAACCCGTGAAAGAGGTCGGCGCCGCGGCCAGGACCCCGTGACGCCGTCGTGGTCGAGAACAACCTCGGCGTCGAGGGTCAGCCAGGCATCGCTCTCCAGCCCGGTGGCGCCTAGTCGACGGGCCAGCCGAAAGGCATCGAGGGTATTTTCCCGGGCGTGGGCTCGGGCCCCACGATGGGCGAAGCCCAGTGGGGGGTTGAGCAGCGAGGCATGGGTAGGTACCACCCGGGGGAAATTACCATCCGAAATGCCGCAAAACTGCTACGTTCCCCTAAAGGGCACTCCATGGTCGACCGATAGATGAGTTCGAGGGATCATGAGGAGGATGGCCAGGATGGCAACAATTCGAGCGAGTTGCCCCGAGTGCGGGGACGTCGAGCTGACAACCAAGGACATGAAGGTGCGCGTGTGCGCCGCCGACAACAGCGGCGCCTACGTCTTTCGTTGTCCTCTCTGTCAATTGGCAGTGACCAAGGCGGCAGAACAGCGGATCGTCGATCTCCTGGTCTCCTCCGGGGTGGTCCTCGAGATCTGGCGATTGCCCGCCGAGCTGGGCGAGGCGCATGTCGGCGAGGCGCTCACCCACGACGACCTGATCGAGTTCCACGAGTTGTTGCAGGGCGATGCCTGGTTCTCCAAGCTGACGTCCATGACCGCCGAGGACTGATCGGCTGCACGGTCGGCGCATGCACCGACCGGGGGTGGTCGCTGCAGGCGAGAACGTGGCGCTCCGGTAGACTTTCGGCGTGTTGAACCTTGGGACGCCTGAGCTGTTGGTCATCCTCTTGGTCGCCCTGATCGTCCTGGGCCCGGCAAAGCTGCCTGAGGCAGCGCGCAAGATGGCTCAGGCGATGAACGAGTTCCGTCGCATGTCCAGTGGTCTCCAGGCGGAGCTCCGTGATGCACTCGATCCGCTCGACCTGAAGGGCGAACGGGCCCCCGGTACGATCAACCGCCCGGGTGAAACGCCGGTCATCGCCGTCGAGGAGGCCGATGCGGCCGCGCTGGGTGACGAACACCGCACGGCCGGAGACGCCGACGATCTTTCGGCGAACTGAGCGCGCATGAAGCTTCGCCTGCCGAGGAGGAGGTCGCGGGCCGTGACCTCCTCCGGCCCTGCCGGCACGATGACCTTGATCGAGCATCTCAACGAGCTGCGGAGTCGCCTGATCAAGGTGTTGATCGCCCTGGCCGTCGGGGTCGTCATCGGCTTCCTGCTGTACAACCCGGTGCTCGACATCCTGCAGGATCCCTATTGCAAGGTCTCGGACGACTGCTCGTTCCTGGTCACCGACCCGTTGGAGAGCCTGGCCATTCGGCTGAAGCTTTCGACCTAC
This sequence comes from uncultured Actinomycetes bacterium, assembly GCA_963743945.1. Lineage (GTDB taxonomy): Bacteria > Actinomycetota > Acidimicrobiia > Acidimicrobiales > CADCSY01 > JACOTK01. The sequence goes on along the minus strand of CAVURO010000001.1, from coordinate 23,503 downwards.
GTGGGGTTCCTCATCGCCTCGCCGGCGATCATGTGGCAACTCTGGCGCTTCATCACGCCTGGGCTTCACGACAAGGAGAAGCGTTGGGCCATCCCATTCGTGGGAACCTCGGTTATCCTGTTCGTGCTCGGCGCCGGGCTTGCACTGTGGACGTTCCCACAGGCACTCACCTTCTTCGTGCAGGTGGGTGGCGACTCCCTGGTGACGATGTACTCCCCGGGGAAGTACCTCAGCCTGATCACGTTTCTGATGTTGACCTTCGGCCTCGGATTCGAGTTCCCGATCGTGTTGGTCTTCCTCCAGATGGTCGGGATGTTGACATGGCGCCAACTGTCTTCGTGGCGACGCTACGCAGCGGTGATCATCGTGGTGCTGGTTGCGGTGATCACCCCATCGGGCGACCCGTTCACCCTGATCGCCCTGTCGCTCCCCATGTACGTGTTCTACGAGTGCTCGATCCTCTTCGGCCGCTTCGCCATCAAGACCGCCGACGGGTAGCCACGCGCCGTGGATGAGCGCCCCGTTCCTCCGTTCTACGACTTCGTGCTCGACGAGTTCCAGCGCCGGGCGATCGACGTCCTCGACCGAGGTCATTCCGTGCTCGTGGCCGCGCCGACAGGTTCGGGCAAGACGGTGGTGGCCGAGCACGCCGTGGCCGATGCGTTGGCCCGGGGGGAGAAGGCCTTCTACACGACGCCCATCAAGGCGCTGTCGAATCAGAAGTACCACGACTTCGTCGCTCGTTACGGCGCCGAGCGCGTCGGGCTCCTGACGGGGGACAACACGATCAACGGCGAGGCGCCGATCGTCGTCATGACCACCGAGGTGCTGCGCAACATGATCTACGCCGCGTCCTCGACCCTCGCCGGCCTCCGCTACGTGGTGTTGGACGAGGTGCACTACCTGCAGGACGCCTACCGGGGGCCGGTCTGGGAGGAGGTCATCATCCATCTGCCGCGATCCGTGCGCCTGGTGTGCCTCTCCGCAACGGTCTCCAATGCCGATGATCTCGCCGAGTGGATCTCGACCGTGCGCGGACCCACGACGGCGGTCGTCGAGCTCGAGCGCCCTGTCGAGCTCGAGAACCTGTATCTCGTGGGGGAGCGTTCGGGCGACCGATTGCACATGTTGCCCGTCGTGGTCGGTGACCGTCCCAACGCCGAGGCGAGAAAGCTCGATGAGGAAGGGGCGCGAGGACCGACACGACACAAGGGAGGTCGCCGACCGCGACGCAGGCTCTTCACGCCCCGGCGGGTGGAGGTCGCCGAGGCCCTGGCCGAGGCGTCGATGCTGCCGACGCTCTATTTCATCTTCAGCCGTGCGGCGTGCGACGAGGCGGTTCGTCAGTGCCTCGATGCACATCTGTCGTTGACCGATGCCGAGGAACGACATCGCATCCGGGCGATCTGCGAACAGCATGTCCGCACCCTGAGCGACGACGACCTCGACGTCCTCGGATGGTCCCGGTGGATGGCGGGCATGGAGGCGGGGATCGGCGCGCATCACGCAGGCATGGTCCCGCCGTTCAAGGAAGCGGTGGAGGCCTGCTTTGCCGCCGGCCTCGTCAAGCTGGTCTTTGCGACCGAGACCCTGGCACTGGGCATCAACATGCCGGCCCGAAGCGTGGTGATCGAGAAGCTGACGAAGTTCACCGGCGAACGCCACGAGTTCCTCACCCCGAGTCAGTACACCCAGCTGACCGGCCGTGCCGGACGCCGTGGCATCGACGAACACGGCAACGCCCTGGTGCTCTGGTCGCCCTACATCACCTTCGAACAGGTGGCCGCGTTGGTCATGGCACGCTCGTTCGCCCTCACCTCGGCCTTTCGGCCGACCTACAACATGGCGGTGAACCTCGTACGGCGCTATCCGCCCGATGAGGCGCACCATCTGCTCAACCTGTCCTTCGCCCAGTACCTCAGCGATCGGGAGGTGGTCGGGCTCGAGGTGCAGCTCGAGCGGGTTGCTCGTCGACGCGCCGAGGCGGAGCTCGGCGTTCACTGCGAGCTCGGGGATCCGCAGGAGTTGGTCATGTTGGAGCGCCGTCTCCACGATGCTCGTCGTGAGGCCCCCTCGCAGTTTCGCGTCATGGACGAGGCCTTGAGCCGGCTTCGCCCGGGTGACGTCCTCGACGTTCCCGATCGGCGTGAATCGGTCAGAGCCGTTGTGCTGTCCGCTGCTCGACGCCAGGGAGCCATCCGTCTGCGAGTGCTGACCGTCGCGAGACGTCGTCTCCTGCTCGGGCCGGCGGACTTTGACGTCGTGCCGGAGCGCCTCGGTCACCTTGAGCTCCCCGTTCCGTATGCGCCGCACAGTCCCGGCTATCAGCGTTCGGTAGCCGTGCTGTTGTCGCGGGTCCGGGTGCGTGCGCCGGACCGGAACGGTCCGGAGATGAAGCAGGGCCCCGCCGGCCGTTTGTCCTCGGGATCCCGAGACGGGGTCTCGATGGGGGTTGCGAAGATCGAGGCTGCGGTGGCCGGCCATCCCGTCGCCTCTTGTCCCGACGTCGATCGCCACCGTCGGGCGGTGCGTGACGCCAATCGACTGGCGGGCGAATACGACCAGATCAAGCGGCGTGTGTTGGGCCACGAATCGACGCTTGCCCGATCGTTCGATCGCATTCTGCAGGTGTTGGCCGAGCTTGGCTACGTCTCGGGATGGCAGCTCACCAGCCGCGGCAACGTGCTCGCCAGGCTCTTTCACGAGACCGATCTCCTGTTGGCCGAGTGCCTTCACGCAGGCCTGTTCGACGACCTGGACCCGGCTTCGATCGCTGCCCTTGCCTCGCTGTTCACCTATGAGGCCCGCGGATCGGGCGAGGACGTCGCCCCCTGGTTCCCGACCGTCGAGCTCCGCAGACGTTGGGCCGAGGTCGAAGGCCTTCGGCTGCGGGTCGTCGACATCGAGGAGCGCGTCGGAGTGCAGCCCGTGCGCGCCCTGGATCCGGGCTTCGCCGGTTTGGCCTATGCCTGGGTCGGCGGGCGCGATCTGGTGGAGGTTCTCGAGCACGAGGAGCTCTCGGGTGGCGACTTCGTTCGAAATGTCAAGCAGCTGATCGATCTGTTGCGACAGATCGGTGACGCCGCTCCCTCGGTGGCGACGGCCGAAGCAGCCCGAACCGCAGGCACCGCGCTTTTTCGGGGGATCGTTGCCGCCTCGTCGGCGGTCGACGACCAGGACGGCGGGGACCGGGACGGAGGGGACCGGGACGGTGCAGCTCGTGCCGATGCCGGCGATCGGGACGACGCAGATGACCATCCGCAAGGGTGAGGATTGGGGCGAGTTGCGCCCCTTGCCCGACGAAGGTGTGATCGTTCACGGCGATGCCGAGGCTGCGGACGTCGTGGCCGAGTGTCTTCGCCTCGGTCGGGCCATCCCGCCGCTTGGACTCCTGGGGGGCGACCTCTGTCGAACGCTCGGGGGTCCGGGTGACCCACGGCGACTGCGCTCACCTCGGGCGGTGACCTTCACCTGCGACCTCGGTGTCGCGGTGTTGGACGGAGCGACCTTCCACTTCGTTGCGCACCTGGTGGCGAGACGGCAATGGTGGCGGGGGCGGGCGGTCGTGGCGATGAACGCCGCATGGCTCGGCGACTGGAACGCAGGACCTCGGGCCCACCCCGGCGATGCCCTGCTGGACCTGTACGAGGCCGCGGTTCCATTGGGGCAGCGTGCGAAAGTACGTGCCAGGCTGCCCATGGGCGCCCACCTGCCGCACCCGGCGATCCGGGGACGGCGGGCGGCGTCCTTCGATCTCACGTTGTCCCGATCGGAGCCGGTGTACCTCGACGGACGCGCGGTCGGCAGCTTCGGGCACATCGAGCTCTCCGTCGAGCCCGACGCGCTCACCGTCGTGATCTGACCTGATCCGACGTGATCGGACGTGATCTCCGGGACCGGATCTCCTGGACCGGTAAGGTCTCGTCCCATGGAGGCATGGGTCTTGAGGGAATCGCCCGGTGACTACGTCCTGGCATCGGTGCCGGATCCGGTTCCGGGCGCCGGAGACGTGCGGGTGAAGGTGATCACGAGCGCACTGAACCACATGGACATGTGGCTGACCCAGGGAAGGCCCCGACCCCATCTGCCCCACGTGCCGGGCTGCGACGTGGCGGGCGTGGTCGAGGAGGTGGGTCAGGACGTGCCTCGGGATCTCCTGGGTGCCGAGGTCGTCGTGAACCCCGCGGTGTCATGTCGACGATGCCGGGTCTGTCTGGCGGGTGAGTCTCCGTTGTGTCGGGAGTTCCAGATCGTCGGCGAGCACCGGTGGGGCGGACATGGCACATCGGTCGTGGTGCCGATGGAGAACGTCTCACCTCGACCGCAGGGTCTCTCCTGGGAACAGAGCGCAGCCTTCGGTCTGGCCGGCCTGACCGCATGGCGCATGTTGCGTCGTGGTCGTCTCCAGGCAGGCGAGACGGTGCTCATCGTTGGCGTGGGAGGCGGGGTGTCGAGCGCTGCACTGGCGTTGGCTGTGCACATGGGGGCGCATGTGGTGGTGACCTCCCGAGACCCGGACAAGCGTGCGACGGCGCTTGAACGAGGAGCGGCGCAGGCCCTGAGCTCGGACGACGAGCGATGGGACGTCGCCGCTGACGTGGTCGTCGAGTCGGTCGGGCCGGCGACGTGGGACCGATCGATCCGCTCCCTGCGCCCCGGCGGACGCCTTGTCGTGTGCGGTGGCACCTCGGGCCCGACGGTGGAGGTGTCCCTACCTCGCCTGTTCTTCAAGCAGCACGAGATCATCGGCTCGACCATGGGTTCCTACGAGGAGTGGGAGCAAGTGGTCGAGCTCATGAACCAGGGGGTTCCGGTCGCCGTTGACGAGGTCTTCGAGCTCGGCGACTACCCCAGGGCGCTGAACCGGCTGCACGGCGCCGATCAACTCGGCAAGATCGTTCTTCGGCACTGACGTTCTTCGGCACTGACGTTCTCCCGACGCCGAACGACCCAATAGCGTGGGGCGAATGGACCACGACGACCAGTACCGGCGTGTGCAGGACAACCTCGCACGGCAGGCCGAGCGCCTGATCGAGGTCTCGCATGCCATCTTCGACCGACCGGAGCTTCGCTTCGAGGAGCATCACGCCGCAGCGACGCTGTGCGACGCGTTGGAGGCCGGCGGGCTGAACGTGTCCCGAGGAGCCTTCGGCGTCGAAACGGCGTTCATGGCGGAGGCCGGCGTCGAAGGGCCGGTGGTGGCCGTGTGTTGCGAATACGACGCGCTTCCATCCGTCGGTCATGCCTGCGGACACAACATCATCGGTGCAGCGGGCCTCGGCGCCGGATTGGCCGCCGCAGCGCTGGCCGACGAGTTGGGTGGACGGGTGCGCGTGCTCGGCACGCCGGGGGAGGAGGGTGGTGGGGGCAAGGTGCTGCTGGCAGAGGCAGGCGCATTCGATGATGTCGCTGCGGCGATCATGATCCATCCGGCCGATGCGGATCTGCTGTCGATGTCGACCTTGGCCGTGGCCATCATGCGGGCCACCTGGCACGGCAGGTCCGCGCATGCCGCGGCCTTCCCTCATCTCGGGCGCAATGCCCTCGATGCAGCAGTGCTCGGCTACCAGAACGTCGCGGCCTTGCGCCAGCACCTCCTCCCCGGCGAGCGGGTGCACGGCATCTTCATCGAAGGTGGTGAGATGCCCAACGTGGTGCCCGAGCGCGCGGTCATGGACTGGATGATCCGCACCCCGCGGCTGGCGGACCTCGACGCACTCGAGGGCCGAGTCCTCGCCTGCTTCGAGGCGGGCGCCCAGGCCACGGGGTGCACGTTCGATCATCGCGAGGGTGGTCCGACCTATGCCGACATGATGGACAACCCCGTGCTCGCAGGTCGTTTCGCCATGCATGCGGCCGTGGTCGGTCGCAACATGGTGGACCCGCGTTCGGGCGGCCACCAGGTGCTGGGGAGTACGGACATGGGAAACGTGAGCCACCTCGTCCCGGCCATCCATCCCATGTTGCAGGTCTCGCCGCCCGGTGTGTCGATTCACTCCCACGAGTTCGCCGCACACGCCCGATCGAGCGCAGGCGACCGAGCGGTGCTCGACGGTGCACTTCTGATGGCGAGGCTCATCGTCGACCTCTGGACGGAGCCCGGCCTGCCGGCTGCAGCAGCGGAGGCGTTTGGGCGTCAAGCAGCGGACGGTTGAAGCCGATGTTCCCATCATGGAGGCCGGCCGCAACGACGTGGTGCAATGGGACCCACAGCACAACGTCCCGCGCTCCCCGAATGGCGGTGGCTTGCGTGACACCAGGGTGGTTGCACTGCTGCTTATCACCTTCGGCACCGCGGCAATCGACCAGCTCACCAAATGGTGGGCGATCTCGGCGCTGCGTGGCGGGCCGGTCGAGCTCCCGGGGCCCATCGAGCTGTACCTCACGGCCAATCGGGGCATCGCCTTCAGCATCGGCGCCGGGTCGCTCGCGATAGCCGTCGTCGTCGGACTCTCCTGTGCACTCCTGGTCCTCGTGCTCCGCACGAAGTGGGCAACGGCAACGCCTCGGGCCCGTCTCGCCTCGGGCCTGCTCGCAGGCGGCGCCTTCGGGAACCTGGTCGATCGGATCGGGCGCGGCGCGGTCGTGGATTTCATCCACATTCGTTCCTTCAGCGTGTTCAACCTTGCCGACATCGCCATCGTCGTCGCGGTCGGGCTGCTGGTGATCGCGGTGGTCACCGACGAGGACGTGCGGTCCACTCCCCGCCCGACCTGACCGCTCGCCCGACCTGACCGCTCGCCCGACCTGACCGCTCGCCCGACAGCAGACGCAGGCCGGCTCGCCATGGGCATCATGCCCGGAACAAGATGCGAAGAGCGGTGGAGGCAAGGCACCCCAGCCGAGGCCCCCACCGCTCTTCGGGGTCCTGGCTCAACCCAGGAAGATGCTCAGAAGGTCCATGATGGGAAAGCTGGTGCTCGAGCTGCACGCGGTGGTCGTGAAGGCGATGCCGACGAGTGCAAGCACGGGAAGGCTGCGTCGAATGATGGTCATGATGAGTGTCACCCCCTTTCGCAACGACTGTGGACCGTGAGTTCGCCATTGTGACGGTTGGCACCTTCTCCGGAGGACGGCGAGGGTTCGCGTTCGGGGCCGGGTGAGGCCATAGGCTCGCGACGTGACGACGTACTTCGCCGAGGATTGGACCAGTCGTGAGGCGGACATCCTTCGCCGCTACGTCTCGAACCTCGATGGGCCCGTGTTCGCTCTGGTAAACCTGCCCGAGGTGGTCAAAGGGGCACTCTTCGCCCGTTACAGCCGCACGGACAAGAGCCTTCGGCGCCTCTTCCTCGACGAGTTCGTCGAGGAGCTCGAGATCGACGGCGATGCGGGCATCGATGCAACGGTCGGGGTCCGACGGGCCGAAGAGCTCTACGACAAGGTGTTCTTCGAGTACGGCGACGATTCGGTCGCCCAACTGGGCGGGGTGCACCTCGCCTGCGAGCAGGCCTCGAACCTCCTGACCAAGGTGCTGGAGTGGGGCCGGCTGATGTCCTACCTGGAACAGTCGACTCGCTACATCGGCTACGACTCCCGTCTCGGTGGCCGTTACCGCTATCTGCGCGATCCGGCCGTTCTGGCCTCGCCATTGGGCACCCGCTACATCGCCGATCTCGACCGCCTGTTCGACACCTATGCGGCGCTGTTGCCCACGATGACGGACTGGGCACGGAATCGTTATCCAAAGGAGCCGTCCGATTCCGATTTCGTCTATCGACAGTCGATTCGGGCCAAGGCGCTCGACGCGGTTCGCGGCGTGTTGCCGGCGGCCTCGCTCTCGAATGTGGGCATCTATGGAACCGGGCAGGGCTACGAGGCACTGTTGCTTCGCATGCAGGCGCATCCCCTGCCCGAGGCGCGTGCCTACGGGCAGCTCATGCTCGTGGAGTTGCGAAAGGTGATTCCATCGTTCCTGCGACGAGTCGACATATCGGAGCGAGGGGGAGCCTGGGTTGACTATCTCGCCACGACGCGCCGGGCGGTCGACGAGGTCGCGGAGCGACTCTTCAGCAGTGACATCCCGGCGACCTCGCCGGAGGTCGAGTTGATCGACTTCGATCCGGACGGCGAGGACAAGATGCTCGCTGCCATGCTCTACTCGTCATTGCGCCTCCCGGAGTCGCAGATTCTCGATCGTGTACGAACACTGGGCGTCGAGGACCGTCGTTCGATCGTCGACGCCTACGTCGGGAATCGGGCCAATCGGCGACACAAGCCGGGACGCGCCCTCGAACGCCTCAGCTACCGCTTCGATGTCCTTTCGGACTACGGAGCGTTCCGTGACCTTCAGCGCCACCGCATGCTCACCATCGATTGGCAGCCGCTCACCCCCTACCTGGGCTACGTGATGCCCGATGCGGTGGTCGAGGCGGGCGCCGACACGCGTGCTCGCTTCGATGACGCGATGGCCCGCTCCGCGTCGCTCTACGAGGCCATGGTCGACCAGCTGCCCGCAGAGGCGGGCTACGCCGTCTCCCTGGCCTACCGGGTCCGCTACACGATGCAGCTCAATGCGCGTGAGGCAATGCACATGTTGGAGCTGCGCACCACCCCGCAGGGCCACCCCGCCTATCGACAGGTCTGTCAGGAGATGCATCGACTCATCGCCGAGCAGGCCGGCCATCACGCCGTGGCGGCCATGATGCGATTCGTCGACCACACCGAGACCGCTCTCGAGCGTCTCGAGTCGGAGCGCCGGGCGGAACAGCGGCGTCAGGCGACCTGATCGATCGACCCCTCCGCCGACCACCTCGGTCGGGACCGGAGATGTTGCCGGTGGGTTGATGTTGCCGGTGAGGTTGATGTTGCCGGTGAGGTTGATGTTTCCCGTGAGGTTGACCATACTGGCAACACAGGCGGGCGGCCGAGGGAGTTTGTCATGCCCATGCAGCCCACCCGCCGTCGCCACGGTCGCCAGGCACGAACCGGTCGCCACGCACGAACCGGTCGTGGACGACGCGGGCCGATCACCCGTCTGACAGCGGCGCTCGGCCTTGTGGTGGTGGTGGGTGTGGTCGGCAACGCGGCGACCACCCACGTCGTGCGAAGAGGAGAGACCCTCTCGCATGTGGCGGCCCGATACGGCACAACCGTCCAGGCCATTGCCGCGGCGAACGGCATCACCAACATTCACCATGTGCGAGCAGGGAGGTTGTTGGCCATCGGTGATCAGGCCGCGGCGCCATCAGCCCCGGTCGGTGAGTTGGTGCCGATCTCGGCTTCCCAGGCAGCTCCACCGGCATCTCCCGAGCCGGCAGCGGCGGTGTTCGGGGTGCATGTGGTGGCGAGGGCCGAGACGCTCTCGGCGATAGCGAAACAGACGGGGACGACCGTCGCGAACCTCGCAGCGCTGAACGCCATCAGCGATGTCAATCGGGTGCGCATCGGGACCCGGCTCATGATCCCGCTACCTGCACCGGCTCCGCCGCCTCCATCCACGCTGGATCCGGCACGCATCCCTGCCCGTCTCGGCGCGGCGCCCGAGCGCCAGGCCCTTGCGGGTCGCTTCGAGCATTGGGCGGGCGCCTATGGGGTGCCGGCCGACCTCGTGATGGGCCTCGCATGGGTCGAGTCAGGGTGGCAGAACGAGGTGATCTCCTCGGTCGGGGCCGTCGGGATCGGTCAGATCATGCCTGCCACGGCGGCCTGGCTGAGCGATCGTGTGATCAAGGAGGCGCTCGACGTGCGCAACCCCGACCACAACATCCAGATGACCGCGCGCTACCTGCGATGGTTGCTCGACCGCACCGGCGGGGACGTGCCCACGGCCCTGGCAGGCTACTACCAGGGCCTGAACTCGGTTCGCACCAAGGGTGTCTATCCGGTCTCCCAGACGTACATCTCCGCGGTGCTCGCAGCGACCGAGTCGTACTTCTAGGGTCCCTTCACCCGAGCCTGAACGGCCGCCAGACGTTCGGCGAAGAACGGCTGGGTCACCGACCACACCTGGGGCTTCAGCTCCCGCTCGATGGCCTCCGTGTGGGTCGCCACCGTGGCCATGTCGCTCATCGTGGCCTTGACCTCCCGAACCAGGAGCTTGGGCCCCGATGCGGCACGGGTTGCCAGGACAAGGGCTTCGTCGAGCAGGGTGCCCTCGTCAACGCAACGCCACACGAGCCCGGCCTGCTCGGCCTGGGGGCCATCGAGGATCTGCCCGAAGAGCACCAGCGCTGCCGCTGCCTGTGGACCGATAGCGTGGCGCAACATCCAGGTGTGGCCCCCACCCGGATGGAGACCGAGGTCGATGAAGCGGGTGTCGAAGCGGGCGCCTGTCGCTGCCAGGCGGAGGTCGCAGACCAACGCCAGGTTCATGCCGGCACCGACCGCTGCACCGTTGACCGCCGCCACGGTGGGCAGCGTGGAGCGACCGACGCGGAGAAAGCCCTCATAGATGGCACGAAAATCGTCCGCCGACGCCTTCTGCAGGTCACCCAGCGCTGCTCCCGCGCAAAAGGCCGACCCCGCCCCGGTGATGACCACCGCTCCGATGTCGTCGTCGCCCTCGATGCGATCGAAGACCAGACCGAGCTCGGCCACCATCTCGAGGTTCAGCGCGTTGCGGCGGTCGGGGTCGTCGAGGGTCACCACGGCAACTCGCCGATCGGCATGGATGTCGAGCCTGATCATGTTCATGGGCGGAAGGCTATCCGGCCGCTCCCGTATCCGACCCCGCCGTCAGGCGTCTCCGTCAGGGGCATCCCTCAGGCGTCTCCGTCAGGCGAGTCGTGTCGGCGGGCGAGGTCCCACTCCTGCGCCCCTGCGCAGGTGGACCTGAGGGCGCACCAACCGCATGCGGGGTTGGGTGTGATCTGCGGTGAGCGCAACCCGAGTTGGAGCTCGATGAGGCGGGTGACCCCTGCGATCGTTCGTCGTGCTGCCGCGTCGAGGACCTGTTCGGTGACGTTCTCCGGGTGGAAACTGGCCTCGTCGAGGTAGTAGCCGGCCAGGCGAAACGGCGGAATGCCGATGACCAGGGTGTCGAGAAGGGCATAGAAGCGCAGGTCGTCGGTGTGGTGCGGGCCGGGACGCCCCGTCTTGAAGTCCACGATGAGACGTCCGGCCGTGTCGTCCACAGCACTGCCCAGGGTAAGGTCGGCCTTGCCGCTCAGGATGATCATGTCGCCGCAGAGCTTGACGCGCAGACGTGATTCGCTTCGCGGCTTCCATGCCGGCAGCAACGGGGGCCACTGCTCGAGGAACTTGCAGACGAGGTCGCCTGTATCGCTTCGCAGCTCAGCGAGCTCGCCCGGGCTGCATGCGCCGAGAAAGGCGCCGAGATCCCCACTCTGGGCATCGTCGAGGAGGCGTTCGATGCCGGCATCGACGAGATCGAGGGCGGTTGGCTCACCCTTCCAGGTGACCGACAGCTGGATCGCCTTGTGAACCACCGACCCTCTCGCAGCGGGAAGGGACCAGGCGAATCCGCTCTGTTCCTCGCTCACGTGATGTGCCTCGCAGCCGAGGATGCGACTCAGTGCCTGCTTGGAGGCCCAGAGAGGACGATCGAGTTCACCTGCCAGGTCTTCGAGGCTCGTCTCGATGCGTTCGCGCAGGGACACCGCGAGCGCCGGATCGAAGGTCGGTCGCTCCACGCCGGCGCCCCGTAGCTCGCTGAGCACTCGTCGTTGCGCGGGGTTCGACACAGTCCTGCACCCTAGAGCGCCCCTGTGACGATGGGAGCCTTCATCCGGAGTGTCGTACCTCTTGGCCAACATGGGGAACATGGAAGCGCCGGCCACCGTCATGGAGTTCGCCCGCGTTGCCCGTCTTCTCGCGGACGAGGCCAGACGGCTCGGGCTGTGCGCGCCGGGATTTCGCAGCCCTCCGCGTCTGACGGGTGTCGACCGATCGCTGCGGCGACGCGCCGGGGCTCCACCCATGGTCTCGGTGCGCCTACGCGGCCGCTCGCTCGATTGGGTGATCGAGGACATGATCCAGGGGGTGCTGGTGGTCAACGGCCTCGACGGGGCCGAGCAGGCCCGGATGGGCGCGTCGTTGGATGCGGCCGTCCGACGCGACAGTGGTGTGCACCGTGCCGCCTGAGGACTCGGCGAAGCGGGCCACCCGGTGGCTGTCGAGCGATCGTTTCCTCCATGCGACGCCTGGCAAAACGGCCATCATCGGATCGTTCGGGAACGAAGTGCATGAATCCCCGGCGAACCGGGTATATTCCCCGTCTTGCGTGGGTCGGGGCATGAGCCGCTGATTTCGGCCACCTCACACTCCGAATGTCCTCGCCGAAGGATGACTGGCATTCGCGGTGGGAATGACTAGAGTCCGCCCCCGGTTCTCAAATGAACCGGACACCGCCTTCAGGGGATGAGCATGGTCGACGACAATGAGGAACTGGAAGAGGAAGTAGCCGATGCCGGCGATCTGGACGACGCCGATCTCGACGACGCCGACCTGGTCGATGAGGATCTGGTCGATGACGACATCGTCGACATCGAGGATCTCGGCGACGACGAGCTGATCGATGATGACCTCGTCCCCATCGACGAGGTCATAGCCGGTGAAGAGGGTGTTGAGATCGACGACGTGATCGTGGCGCCCGTGCCCAAGAAGGCTGCCTCGGTTGAGGGCGATGGGGACGAGGAGGAGGACGAGGACGACGAGGACCCCGACGACGTCGAGGCCGACCTCGATACCATCCTGAAGGATCGCCTTGTGGTCGCCGAGGACGACGAGGACGAGGACGAGGACGAAGGGGCTGTCGAGACCGACGACCGGGGGGACACGGCCAAAGTGCGTCCGCGGGCGGCTGGAGAGTTCCTGTGCATGTCGTGCTTCCTGGTCATGCCGCAAAACCAGTTGGCTGACCCCAAACGCCAGATCTGTCGGGACTGCTCTTGATGAAGCCTCGCCGCTCGAGGCAGCGTTGTCCCTTGACTTTCCCTGTGACCACAACATCGACAACGATGGGGCGATGAGCGCCATGGTCGACCATCAGGAGAAGAGCGCTGCCGAGCAGGCGGTGGAGATGCTGCTGTATGCCCCCGTGGGTTTGGCAAGCATCGCAAAGATGATGCTCCCGAAGCTTGTCGAGGTGGGTCGCACCGAGCTTGCCGCCGGCAACCTCGCGGGTCAGTTCACCGCGGCCAAGTTGGCGGGTCGCCTGGCGATCGAGGAGGCGCGAGCGGAGCTCGCCCGCTCGCGTGGCGACCAGGACCTGACCGGTGATCGATGGGACAGCGGTGCTCCGGGAGGTGTCGTGGCCTCGCCACGACTGGTTCGAGCTGCTCCCACGACCGGTCCCGGTGCAGCGTTGCTCGCGGTGCCCGACTACGACTCGCTGTCGGCTTCGCAGGTCCTTCCGAGATTGGCGGCACTCGACGCCGAGGAGCTCGAAGCGGTGCGGGCCTATGAGGATCAGCATCGGGGTCGCCGAACGGTGCTCGCGAGGATTGTCCAGCTGCAATCGTCGACCAGCTGATCGACTTCGAGTGATCGAGGCGGTTCGACGCGCGGACAACGACGACTTGGCCCAGCTGTCCGCCTTGGCGGCGATGGCAGTCGCCGAGCAGGCGGAGGCCCGAGGTGGCCATGTCTGGTCGAACCGGGAGGCGATACCGATTCCGGCCGACCCGGTGCTCGCCTCTGCGCTCGGGGACCCCGAGGCGTTGCTGCTTGTGGGCACGATCGATGACACGGTTGTCGGCTATGCCAGAGCGCGCATCGAGGACCTGCGGAACGGCGAGCGTCTGGGCGTGATCAGCGACATCTTCGTCATGGAGAACGCCCGGGAGGTCGGGGTTGGCGAGCTGCTCATCGAGACGGTCGTCGCCTGGGCCGTGGAGCAGGGTTGCAGCGGGGTCGATGCGACCGTGCTTCCCGGAAACCGACAGGCCAAGAACTTCTTCGAGACGGCCCGGTTCACCGCCCGCGCCATCATCGTTCACCATCGCCTTGTGGATGGCGGCGTGCGTTCCGGCGACGACGGCGATGCGGGCGGCGCATCGAGTGACCGTTGAGCCCGCTGGTCGGCCCCGGCCCCGAGATCTGCGTCGGGGCGGTGACGATTGCCGAAGGCCGACTGCTACTGGTGCAGCGCGGCCAGGACCCGGGACGGTGGGAATGGAGCGTTCCCGGCGGACGCGTGCAGATGGGGGAGACCCTCGCAGAAGCGGTCATTCGAGAGCTTCGCGAAGAGACCGGCGTCGAGGGGCTCTGCGGACAGCTGCTCGGCTGGGTCGAACGGATCGACGATGACCGCCACTTCGTCGATTCTCGACTTCCTCGTCGACGTGCTCGACCGCGAGGAGCCCGTGGCGGGCGACGACGCGATCGCCGCCAGATGGGTTCATCTCCACGAGGTTGCCGAGATGAACCTCGTGGAGGGTCTCGCCGAGTTCCTCCACGAGCACGGCGTGCTCGACGTCATCGCCTGAGCATCGGTGTCGGCGAGGGTCAGCGGCCCTTCCACTGAGGTGCGCGCTTCTCGATGAATGCCAGTGGGCCCTCCGAGAAGTCCTCGCTCTGGGCCACACGCATGAAAGCCTCGTTGCTGAGACGCCAACCGGTCTCGTCGTCCGCAAGGATCGTCTCGGCAACGACCTTGCGGCTCTCGCGGACGGCCACGGGCGCATTGACGCAGATCCGCTCGGCGAGATCGAGCGCCCCCTCGACGGCTTTGCCCGGGTCGACGAGCGCATTCACCATGCCGAGCTGGTACGCGCGCTCGGCGGTGATGGTGTCTCCGGTCAGGGCGAGCTCCATGGCCAGGTTGCGGGGGATCGCCCGCGGAAGGCGGAAAAGGCCGCCGCCGGCGGCGACCAGGGAACGCTTGACCTCGGGAATGCCGAACTTTGCCTCGGTCGATGCGACCACGAGATCGCAGGCGAGCACGATCTCACAGCCGCCTGCGACGGCCGGGCCGTTGACCGCAGCGATGAGTGGCTTGGTCCGCTCGCGGGCACAAAGACCCGCAAAGCCTCCTTTGGCGGTCATGAGCCCGGCGGCCTGGCCCGTGGAGACCGCTTTCAGGTCGGCCCCGGCACAGAAGACCGGGCCCGCTCCGGCGATGACTGCAACCCAGAGATCGGGGTCTTCCTCGAAGCGGTCATAGTGCGCCTCCATCGCTGCGGAGACCTCACCGTTGATGGCGTTGCGGGCTTCGGGGCGGTTTATCGTGAGGACGGCGACGCGTCCGTGCTGTTCGAATTCGACCATGGAGCAGACCATATGGGCTCAGTGCTCGCCCTGTCGAGACCGACCGCCGAGCAGCGTCAGTCGATCGTCTCTTCCGCCACAACAGACGGGGGCCCCTCGACCGTTTCGACAACAGTCGGTTCCGCAACAGTCGGTTCCGCAACAGTCGGTTCCGCAACAGTCGGCTCCACCGCGGTCGGTTCGACAGCGGTTGGTTCGACAACGGCCGGTTCGACAACGGCCGGTTCGACAACCCGGCGGGGCGGTGGGGGCGGGGGAATCCGACGTCCACCCACCAGAACGGCCGGTCCACGTGCCGCATCACGGTGAGGAGCCAACGGCACCGGCGGCCTGTTGGCGGGCTTGGCGGGCTTGGCGGACTTGGGGGACTTGGCCCTCGCCGTCTTGGCGGGCGGGGGCTCGATGCCGAACGACTTCGCAACTCCCGGCATGCGTCCTGCATGCTTGCGCACCATGGCGAGCAGCTCCTCGCTCGGCTCGCTCGGCACGCCGCTCGGCTGAACGTCGGCCCGCACCGAGGAGTAGGCCAGCGCGTCGATCAGCATCATCCATCGATCGCTCAAGGTGTCGGCTGCCATGGCGGTGCCGACCGCCACGGTGAGGGTCGCCGACAGATCCTCCGGGACGACAGCGGATGCATCGGGCGGGCGAGCGGTGAGGCGCAACGCCCGCACGACCCGGCCGGCCTGAATCGATTGGGTGAGATCGACCAGCCACTGCTCGGCCTCCTCCCTGGTGCGGCGCTCGAGAGCTTCGCGAAGTTGACCTGCAAGCTCACGGGTTGCCTCGTCACGCACCACGTCGGCGCTGGTGACCACCGAGCGCAGGTCTCGAAGCGCCAGCTCGTTGACGTCGGCCAAGGCAGCCTCGGCCCGGTCGAGCCAGTCAGCCAGCTGAAGGCGCGGGAGCAGTCCCTCGGCGATGGCCAGGATCGCATCGACGGGAACCGTCGGGAGCCCTTCGGCAAGGGCCTGGGTGTTCTGCTCCTCGATGGCGCTGCGCACCGCGGGCAGCCCTCCGATGAGCGCCTGTTCCGCAATGGGCTGTTGTTCGGGAGGGAGGCTCGCGACGATCGCCTGGCGATGGACCCGGCCCGGTCGCAGCTTCTTGGCCTTCGGGCGCACGGGCAGGGGAGCGGGGCGCTCAGGTCGGGGTCCCTCCCGACGAGGGCCGGTGGGACGTTGCTCGGAGCGCGGGCCATCGGGACGAGGGGAGCGCGGGCCACGATCTCCCCGGTCGCCGCGCGGGCCACGATCTCCTCGGTCGCCCCGGTCACCGCGCGGGCCACGATCACCTCGGTCGCCGCGGTCGCCCTTGCGCCCGGGAACGAGTTGGCTTGTCACCAGTGGTCCGTCGTCCCGTTTGGATCCGATGATCTCGATGGTCTCGGGCAGCGCTCGGGCGCCCTTGGGGGCGAGGATGGTGAGGATGGTGATGCCGTCGATGTCGAAGTCGGCATCGGCGCGAACGACATCACCGACCTTCGCACCCACGTACAGCAACGCTCCGTCCAGCTCGCCTTTGGGGAGTCGGGCGCCCGCAGCACGCCACGTCCAGGAGCCGTCGCCCCTGTCGCTGGTAAGTTCGACCTCAATCCGTCGTGACATAGGGCGACCACCGTACCCGCGTCCGACGCGATTGACGGCATGACGCCGTATCGCCGAACGGAGGCTACTCCGTGAAAGCGGAGAGTCGCTTGCGGAGGATGCCGATCATGGCCTTCTGATCGTCGGGGGTGAGCCCCGAATCCGTCAGCGGCGTCGCGAGGTCCATCACGGCGCTCAGGTTGCCCTCCACCTTGATCTCGCCACTCATCACGGCCTGCATGGCGGCTTGTGCGAGGTCATCGGCCTCGAAGAGCATGCGGCGTGCGGTTGCGTAGGGAACCACGACGGTGGCGGTTGCGCTGTCGAGAGACCCCTGGCCGATGTCGAGTCCCGCCATGTGCAACAGCCGTTCGCCGCCGGGGCCGTCGGTCACGCGAATGTTGAGTGGTTTGTCCTCGAGCGCCTGGATGGGCTCACGCAGGCGATCGATCTCCTCGAACCACTCGTCCGAAAGAAACTGGTAGGTAGCCATAGCCAACATATAGCAGACAAGTTACGATCGCGAGCAGAAAATGGGTCTTGAGCCATCGGGGGGAATTGATGACCGGTAAGCAGCAGGACGCGGCCCCTGGCCGCGTGCAGCTCGGCGACGGATGGCGACTGGCGCGCATAGCCGGCGTGCTGACTCGCCATGGCGTGGCATCGGTCATCCGGGAGGCGCCGCGCCTGACGCGCGCCAAGCGGGGGGGCCCTCAGGCGCTTGCCGTCACGCTCCGTCGCAGCTTCACCGAGCTCGGTCCGTCGTTCATCAAGTTCGGACAGCTCATTGCCTCCAGCCCCGGCCTGTTCCCCGAGGAGCTGACCACCGAGCTGCGTCACCTGTTGGACTCGCTGCCCCCCGAACCTCCCGACCACGCGCCGAGAACCATCGAGGCCGAGCTCGGGGCCCCGGTGGAGGAGCTCTTCGCGTGGTTCGACCCCAAGCCCATTGCTGCGGCGTCGGTCGCGCAGGTCCATCGGGCACGGTTGCACGATGGCACCGAGGTTGCGGTCAAGGTTGCCCGCCCCGGACTCCGTGGGCGCATCGAGCGCGACCTGCGGCTCATGCGCTTTGGCGCCGGTGCCATCGAGCGCATGACCACCATCGGGCGCCTCGCCAAGCCGGTTGCCGTGATCGACGATTTCTCCGTCACGTTGCACTCCGAGATCGACTTCCGCAACGAGGCGGCGTTCATGGTCGAGTTTGCGACCAACCTCGACAGGAGCGACGCCAACGGGGGAGTCATCGTGCCGACGCCCATCGAGGGCATGATCGCCGAGCACGTGCTGGTGATGACGTTCCTGGAGGGGGCGCCGGTCGATGTCGTGGCCATGAGCGACCACATGCCCGAAGGCATGCTCGAGGTCGGCCTGCAGGCGGTGCGGGTGTGGATCGAGGGGAGCCTCCTGTACGGGTTGTTCCACGGCGACGTGCACGCGGGCAACCTCTTCATCACGCCGGACGGCAAGGTCGCCATCCTTGATTTCGGCATCATGGGCCGACTCGAGCCGACGATGCGTGACGTGATCCAGCGGATCCTGTCCGAGGACCTGCCGGCGATCCTGCTGCAGGATGACTACACCCGGGTCGCGGCCATCATCGACGACCTGGGGGTCCGTGCCCGTGAGGGTGAGATGGACTACGAGGTGCTCGCCAACGAGGTGCGGGAGCTCGTTCGGGTGGAGCTGAACCGCCCCCTCGTCGAGGTGTCCTACGGGAACATCCTGACCGCCATCGTGCGCATCGCGGTGCGATACCGACTCCAGCTGCCCAACGAGCTGATTCTGTTCGTGAAACAGGCGATCTACTTCGAGCGCTACGCCAAGCTGATCGCACCGGACATCAACATCCTGAACGAGCCCGAGCTGTTGCGCATGATTCTCGGCGGTGTCCTGGATCGCAAGGCACTCGATCGCCTCCAGCTCATGTTGGCGCTGGTCACCACCGAACCCACTCCAGGCAGGGAGCCGACCCCGACCACCAGGTGATCGCTCCAGCGAGATTTCTAATGGCCCACCGACAGCATGAACAGCCGTGGGGCGTCTGGCTGGTCGTATGTGCCGTCCTGCTGGGAACGGCTGGGGTCGGTTGCTCGATAGGTGACCGACCAGCGTCGACCTGGGACGAACTTGGGCAGGTGGCCTCCACCTATCCTCTGCCGGAAGGATTTGTTTTGGTCGCCACCGAGCAGAAGGGCGATCTCTGTCGGAGGCCGGATTGCGAGAACCCGGGGGTGGCCCTGCGGCTGGCACCGACCGATTCGCTGACGCCCGACGAGCTCTGCGATGCCCTCGTACCGAAGTCTCCACGAGTGGGAGGGCTGGGAATCGGGCCCGCTTCCGGGACACACCTCCATTGTCCGGACAATTTCATGAGCACGCGGCAGGTCTCTACCACCGTCAGGAGGAGCGGCTCGTCTTCTGACGGTGGCATCACCTCGGAGCCATGAGGGTCGCTGTTGTCGTTTCGACGCGCCACAATGGAGCGGTGACCAGAGGCCAACAACTCCTCGAGGATTTTCGTCGGCAACGCCGCGCTGGTGACCCGCGCATCACGCCCGAAGGGCGTGCGATCCTGCTGCGGATCACCACCGGCGATTTGGCCGATGACTTTGCCGAGTCCCTCGCCGCCCTGGGCAATGTCGATGCAATGCTCTCTGGTGGCGCCGGTGCTGACGAAGGCGACTGCGAGCCTGGTGCTACTTGATCGTTGTCGACGAGTACTTGGCCGTGCGTGGACAAAGGGTCGCTCCTCTCCACGAGGGGACCGATCGCCCGATGGGTCGATTCAAGTCGAGGTGAGTGCGCCTTCCACTCTAAACCGCCGATAATGCTCGTTATGTCAAGTAACTTACCCTTATCGAACGTGTAGTGAACCTGTGCGTGCCGACAACCCCATCCGAGTGTCGCAAGCTGGACTTTGACGCCTGGGCTCCGATGCGACGAGCATCCGGCGATGACCCTCTCGTTCCTCGCGCGAACAGCCGCCAGTGGGGCGGCAAGCCGCCCGCAGCGTCCGTCGCCCTCCACGCCTGGGATGGCTGAAGGTGGACCGTTGAGAGGTTGCGGCTCGCGTACCCCTTGACCTCGACCTGCAGGAGCGCGCCGTTCGCGTCAGCGAACAACAGGTCGAATCCGGCCAGTGGGACGTGCTGGTACTCGGCGCGCTTCACGTACCCCTCGCCGGCTGCCCACACCTCGGCCCTTTGTTCGGCTTCGCGTTCGTGGATCCGGCGCACACGATCTTGGAGGACGGCGTCGTAGCGGAGTTGGAGGAACAGCCTGTTCCCGGTCTCCGAGGCGCGAAGCCGCGCCGCCAGCCTGGCGGTGTCGGGCTCCGCGAGGCCTCTGGTGGGATGCCGCACACCGAGAGCAACTCAACGGCATCGTCCAGTCGACCGCAGAGAGTCCGAAGCCGATGGGGCCGCCACGGCCTGGGAGCTGGCGGGGGGCCTTGAAGCTCTCGCCTCGCAGCCGGTGATGGTTGCGGGCCGTACGGCGCGGAACGGGATAGTTGAACTTGGCCAGGGGGACCATGCACGCCCCGGTGCTCACGCAGGCCAGTTCCGGCGTCATCCCAGGAGTCCTTCATGCCGATGACGCAGACGCCGACAAGCATGTTGTCACGACGGGTGTCTGCTGGATCGCGGTCCTGCTTCGGATCAGTTCGCTGGCAGATGACCAGATCCCCCGTCGAGATCTCCGCGATGGCAGTGCGCCCCTTCGGGGTGTTCAGGGAGCTGAGCCACCATCCGTCGCGCGGCGCCGCCTCCGGGTGAGCCCAAGGGAACTTCGAGTCGTCATCGATGTCTGGCACATCGAAGTCCGGGTCGGCAGGGTTGTAGCGGGCGAGCCATAGCCGTCGGTCCGCCTCGATCGTCGGGACCCGTGCCGGTGATGGTGCGTCCATGGGTACCGTGGGCGCCTCGTACGGATCTGCGTCGCGCCCGTACCAGCCGGCTCCGGCGAACGTCGTTTCGATCCCGGCCCAGGCTCGCTCGGACGAAGCGCCCAAGATCGCTTCGAGCCGCTCGAGCGTGAACTCGTCACCCTCGCCGAGTATCCCGTCGAGGGCTTCGCTCAAGAGGTCCACCATCCCAACAAGGTACGGCCTTCCGCGAAAGCCCAGAGGCGAGACGCATCACCCACGGTCTGGTCGTCCCTTGGGTGTTCCTCGGCGGGTCATCGGCGTCCCAGTGCCAGCCACCAGGCGGCTTGGTCGACAACGAGGAACCGTCCACGGATACGAGCCCGCCCAGTCCGCGCTGCGCCGGACGGTTCGAGTCGTGGTACGGTGGCCTGTAATCGTACTTCTAGCCAAAGATATGATTTCTCTAGCCCACACAGAGGAGCACACACCATGGCCCGGACCCCCGGCGCGAAGAACAGGACCCCGAGAGAACTCCGAGCCGAGGCGAAGCGGCTCAACGAGAAGGCCAACTTGCTGGAGAAGATGGCGAAGCTGAAGAAGGAAGCGAAGAAGAGGTAGGTCATGCGCCTAACAGAGAAGGTGCTCCAGCAGCTGCTAGCGAAGAACGAGGGGTTTGAAGCGACGACCCACTACAGCGGCAGGAACTTCAGAGAGACCAGGCACTACAAGATCTCGGGCGGACAGCTGGGCTTTCGTTCGACGGGCAAGACCTCCTGGTCCGACAGCCGTTTCGACCAGAAGCACCTGGCCGATCTCGACCAGACGAGACGCTTCATTCGGAAGTTCTTGGGCTCGCTGAACACCGACGGGCTGGAGTAGGCGCCGGTTCCGAGTCGGAGCGACGCAGCCCTGTCCGGACAACGGCCGCCGCTGCGCTACGCCCCGAGACTCCTGATGAGCGTCGCTCGCGTGTCGATCGCTGACTCGAACCAGGCGTGTACGGCGATCCAGGTGAGCGCCGTCTCGAGTCCGCCTTCCTCGTTGATCTCCATTGCGCGAGCGATCAGGTAGCCGAGCATGGGGTTGTCGGCCTCCGGCCAGGGCGGGATCGGCTGGATGCGCGAACGCAGAGCCTCGACCCCCTCCTGGCCGCTGAAATACCCGGCCAATCGCTCGCCCCACAACGCCAGGGCGGGACTGTCCTCGGAGTCGTCTCGGTAGGTCATGAAACTCATCGTTCCATCGGATCGTCGGGCGCGTCAGCGTTCTCGGTGTCGTCGCCGTCGTCGTCAGCCTGGGCGCCGCCACCGTCATCACGAGGCTCGGGCTCTTCGTCCAATGGCGGGTCCGCGTCCTCGGCGACCATCTCGAGGAGCTGGGCGAAGGTAGCGGCCGCCTCGGCCTGCATCCCGGGGAGAACGTGCTGGTAGACGTTCATCGTGAACGCGACGTTGGCATGGCCGAGGCGTTCGCTCACGACCTTCACGGGCACGCCGGCTTCAGCAGCAGCGTGGCGTGCGTGTGTCGGAGATCGTGCAGGCTGATCGTCGGCACGTCGAGCTTCCCGACCCTCCTGTCGAAGGTCTGGCTGAAGTAGTCGGGGTGGATCCAGCTGCCATCAGGCTTGGTGAACACAAGGTCGTCCCGTTCCGGTGCGACGCCGCTGCGCTCCTCGGTGCGGACCTGGTGCCAGCGACGCATCACGGCCACGGTGCCCGGATCGAGGTCGATCGTGCGACGGCCGGCGCTCGTCTTCACACCCGAGATCTGGACTTCGTACGAGATCGTCAATAGTGACTGACGAACCGAGAGACGCCGGGCCTCGAGGTCGAGGTCGCACCACCGCAAGCCCAGGATCTCCCCTCGGCGCATCCCTGTGTGCGACGACAGGTGGAAGGCGGCATAGAGCCGGTGATCCTGGATGGCCGAGAGGAAGTCCCGGAGCTGATCGGCCTCCCAGGCCTTGATCGTCTCGGACGACCGGGCACCCACCGACGGCGCGTCCGCCAGCGAAGCGACATTGCGGATCACGATGCCCTTGCGCACTGCATCGTTGAGCGCCTTGTTCAGCATCAGGTGGATGTTCCGTACCGACTTCGATGAGAGGCCCGGTCCGTCACCCTTGCGCCGGTTCCCCTCGGCCAACAGGCGCGCGTAGAACAAGTCCAGGTCCTCGACCGTCAGCTTCTCCAACGACCGGCGACCGAGAGCCGGAGCGACGTGCAGCCGGATGTTGCGGCGGTACGAGTCGTAGGTGCTGGGGCGGACTCGCGTCTGCTGGATCGGGAGCCACCGCTGCAAGAGGTAGTCCTCCAGCGTGACCTTCTCCGGCACGACGGATTCACCCTCGTACTTGCGCTGGATGAGCTCCGCCAGCAGCCGCTCGGCGTCGGCGCGCCGGGTGCTGGCTCCCACCCAACGCCGACGGTCCTTACCCGTCAGTGGATCCACGCCGTCGTAGACGACCGCGTACCACTTCTTCCCCTTCTTCGCGACAGAACCGCGCATCAGCGTTCCCTTCGATCACCACAGAAGGGACACCAGGCAGCGGAGCATGGCCGACCCCGGGGCGTCCGACGGGAACCGGCGCTGCACCGCCTACCGTACGCCTGCTCAACCCCAAGGTCCACGGTGCCTCCGCAGATGGCAGCGCGTCCCGGAATGGGCCCGGCGGGCCACCGCCCGATCGGCGCCCCTCGACACGAGGTCCGTACCGTCGCGTCCCTCGCCGAACCAACGCAGGTACGCCCGTCCCACGCCGGACTGTAGAAAATACTGTAGAAATCCGGCCCTGAGACGCCAGAGAGGCCCTTTCCGATTGCTCGGAAAAGCGCCTCTGACCTGGGATTTTCGTTGGTGGCGGGGGTAGGATTTG